>NZ_JBEZAN010000004.1:0-465746 GCF_040646595.1 Streptomyces sp. NPDC045470 | reverse complement strand
GGTTTTTATTGGCCGGCGCGGCGCCCGGGGGGGCGGCTGGGCTCCGCGAATGCCCTCTAAGGGGGGTGGGGCGGCCCCGCGGGGGGGGGGGGGGGCGGCCCCCGCCGGGCGCCCGGCGGGGGCCGCGCCACAAGCTCTTACCGCTCGAAGACCGCCGTGACCGGTGCGTGGTCGCTCCAGCGCTGGTCGTGGGTGGCGGCCCGCTCCACGAACGCCTTCACGGCGCGCGCCGCCAGGCCGGGCGTGCTCATGAGGTAGTCGATGCGCCACCCCGCGTCATTGTCGAACGCGCGGCCCCGGTACGACCACCAGGAGTACGGGCCCTCGGTGTCCGGGTGCAGGGCGCGGACGACGTCCACGTAACCGCCCTCGTGCTCGGCGAGGACGCGGGTGAGCCAGGCGCGCTCCTCGGGGAGGAAGCCGGCCTTCTTGCGGTTGGCCTTCCAGTTCTTCAGGTCGGCCTCCTGGTGGGCGATGTTCCAGTCGCCGCACACCAGGACCTCACGGCCGGACGCGGCGGCCCGCTCGCGCAGCGCGGCGAGGTACGGGAGGAACTCGGCCATGAACCGTTCCTTCTCGTCCTGCCGGTCGGTGCCCACCTCGCCGGAGGGGAGGTAGAGGCTGGCCACCGTCACACCGGGCAGGTCGATCTCGACGTACCGGCCGCTGGTGTCGAACTCGGCCGACCCGAATCCGATCTGTACGCGCTCGGGCGCGCGGCGCGAGTAGAGGGAGACACCGGCCCGGCCCTTCGCGGCCGCGGGGGCGTGCACCGTGTGCCAGCCTTCGGGGTCGCGGGCCTCGGCGGGCAACTGGTCCGGCTCGGCGCGCACCTCCTGGAGGCAGATCACGTCGGCGTCCGTCTCCGCCAGCCAGGGAAGGAAGCCCTTCTTGGCCGCGGCGCGCAGGCCGTTGACGTTGACGGTTGTCACAGTTAGCACTACTTGCTCCCTCATCGCGCTGGCGGCAGCGCAGCCTACGCGACGCGAGGGGGCGGAAACGACTCGGCGCTACGCGCGCGCGTGCCCGGCGCGGTGAGCGCCGGGCACGACGGTGAGCCGTTCCGGTCAGTGACAGATCGAGGAGGCCGGGGTCGCGTACAGGTCGCGGTAGCAGGTCGGCAGCCGGTCGGTGTCGGTCTTGTTCACCGCCGTGATGATGTACTTGCCGTCGCGGTCGCCGAGCAGCTGGTACGGCTTGTGCCCCCACCCGATGGTGCCCGGGTAATCCCGCTCGCCGCGGCTGTCGCCGTTGGCGCTGTCGTCGTTCGGCTGGCTGCCGAAGCTGACCGGCGGCGCGGGGTCCGCCGGGGCCGCCGCCACGGCAGCCCCGGTCAGACCGGTTGCGGACAGGGAGAGTACGGCGGCGGCGGTGGCCAGAACGGGACGCAGACGCATGGGTTTCTCCTTCGGTTCAGCGTCAGTGGCGCAGCAGCCGTTCCCCGCCACCGGCCCGTATTGTCCGATCCCGTACCGACACACCCCCATCGGGTGCTTTGGCTCCGCCGAACCGCCGTATGCGGCGGGAGGGCGGGGGCGGGGTCCGGTAGAGGGGACGGGATGCGGACTTCGGAAGAGGCACGCGTCGGTGGCGCGCCGGGCGGGCGCCGGTATCCCGTCCGGCACTCTCGCCCCAACGGCCGGACATCCGTACGATTCATCGGATGGAGATCCGTCCCGTCCCCTATGACCACCCCGACGCCGTCGACCTCGACCGGCTGGTGCAGCGCGAGTACGCGCAGCGGTACGACGACGAGGGCGACATCACGCCGCTCGACCCGGGGATGTTCCGGCCGCCGAACGGCCTGTACCTGCTCGCGTACGAGGACGGGCGCCCGCTGGCCACCGGCGGCTGGCGGGCCCAGGACGCCAACCCCGAGGGCTACGCGGACGGGGACGCCGAGATCAAGCGGATGTTCGTGGTCACGGAGGCCCGCGGGCGCGGTCTGGCCCGGCGCATCCTCGCGGCCCTGGAGGCGGACGCGCGGGCCGCGGGCCGGACCCGGATGGTGCTGGAGACGGGCATCAAGCAGCCCGAGGCGCTGGCGCTGTACGCGTCGTGCGGCTACCGGCCGGTGACGAAGTTCGGGCTGTACCGGATGTACGAGGACAGCCGGTGCCTGGCGAAGTCCCTGGTGTCACCGGGGGACGACGCCGGAGCGCCGACCGGCGCGGGCGTCCGGGCGCACAGCTCGTAGGGCGTGGCGTCCGGGCACCCAGCTCGTACGCCCCTCAGCGGCTCCCCGCGATCAGCTCTTCCACGTACGTGCGCACCTCGGCCGCCGGATAGCGGACGACGCCCTCGCCGATGCCGGCCAGCGCCGCGTCGACCGGGCCCCTGGCCGGTTCCGAGACCTCGGCGACCAGGACGGTGCTGCCCGGCGGCACCTCCGCCGCCAGCATGTCCACGGCCGCGTTGTCCGCGCTGGCCCGTCGTGCGTCGCGCGCGCCGCCGAGCAGGCCGCCGGCACCGAAGCCGACCACGGCGCCCAGCGGCCCGCCCAGCAGTCCGACGAGCCCGCCGAGCAGCCCGCCGACGGCGAAGCCGCGCGCGGTGCCGGTGTGGTCCTCGTTCTCGGGGAAGGTGACGGTGCCGTCGGTGTCCCGGGCGATCACGGTGGCCTCGCGCAGCGTGATCCGGTGTTCGGCGTCCTCGTGGCGCAGCGCGTCCAGGGCGCGTCGCGCCGCGCCCTCCCCGGCGTCGGTGAGGTCCATGAAGAGCACGTTCTCGTCCATCGCGGTGGCTCCAGTGGTCTGCGGTCGACGGTGGGGTACCGGTACGCCTGCTCCGGACGCGGGCGTCTCACACCACTCTTGGTGCGGACGGGCCGCTGCGCATGTCAGGAGCCGTCGGAGGACGAGCCCCCGGAGCCTTCGCAGTCGTCGGCGAGCGACCGGCCGAGGTCCAGCGTCGCCTCGGCCCCTCCCCCCCGCCGGGTTGGCGAACGTCAGCCGCCCGCCCAGCACCCGCGCCTGTCCGGACGCGATGGTCAGCCCGAGGCCGAGCCCGTGACCGTCCGAGCCGCCGCCCGTACGGAAGCGCTGCGGCCCGTGGGCCAGCAGGGCCTCCGGGAAGCCCGGACCGCTGTCGCGGACGCGCAGGACGCCGCGCTCGACCTCGACGGTCACCGGGGCCGCGCCGTGCCGCAGCGCGTTGCCGACCAGGTTGACGAGGATCCGCTCGACCCGCCGCGGGTCGGTCTCCACCAGCCCGTCCGAGAGCACCCGTATCTCCACACCCGCCCCGGCGGCCTCGCCCAGCGCCGCCACCGTCCGCCGCGCCAGCTCGCCCAGCGGCCGCAGCTCCGTGTCGGCCTCCTCGGTACGCGCGTCCAGCCGCGCGACCTCCAGGACGTCCTCCATCAGCCCCCGTACCCGCTGGGCCCGGTCCTGGACCAGCTCGGTGGGGCGCGAGGGCGGCAGCAGGCCGGCGGCCGCCACCAGGCCGGCGACGGGGGTGCGCAGTTCGTGGGCGATGTTCGCGGTGACGTCGCGTTCGGCCTGGAGGCGGGCGGCCAGCGCGTCGGCCATGGTGTTGACCGCGGTGGTGAGCTGGGCTATCTCGTCCTTGCCGCCGCGCGGCAGCCGTGCGGTCAGGTCGCCCTCGGCGATCCGCTGCGCGGTGACCGCCGAGGAGGTCAGCCGCCGTCCCAGCCGGCGGGCGACCAGCAGGCCGACGACGCAGCCCAGCGCGGTGCCCGCGATGCCGGACAGCCACAGGACGCGGTCCAGGCTGCGCAGGGTCTCCCGCTCCCGTACGTAGGGGCGCTTGATCGCGATGACCTCGCCGGCCAGCTCGGTCGCGGCCCAGAGATGCGGCTTGGGGCCGTCGGGTTCCAGGTAGACGCCGCGTTTGCCGTGCGCGACGGCGTCCTTCAGCGGGCCGGGGAGGTCGGGCGGGTCGATGATCGCCCGGCCGGTGTCGACACCGGCCGCCCGGTCCTGCACCAGGCTCTGCAGCCGCCCGTCGATCGATTCGGCCGCCAGGTCGAACTGCGCGTCCACGGTCCGGTTGTGCACGAGCACGCCGATGAGGACCGCGACCACGGCGGCCGTGGCGGCGATCGCTATGCCGATCTTCGCGCGCAACCCCATGGCGGCCTAGAACTCCGGGGTGTGCAGGCTGACCCTGCCCAGCTCGGCGGCCTTCTCCGGCGGCAGGCGGTCGGAGACGAGGGTGGCGCTCGAATAGAAGGCCGGCCGGTGCTGCCGGTCCGGCCCGTCCTGCTTGAGCAGGCCGCTGAGCGTCACCTCGACCGGGTACGGCTGTTCCCCGCACGCGGGACGGCACCAGGCGCCGCTGAGTCCTCCGGTGGCCTTGGCGGTCGCGTCGCCCCAGGACGTCCAGTGCAGGCCGGTCAGGCTCACCGAGTCGGTGAGCACGAAGGAGGCGGGGCGCTGCAACGGGCGGCGTGCCGCGTCGGAGACGTAAACGGGTTCGGTGACCTCGGCCGGACCGGCCGGCGGTGAGGGCGACACTGCGGGGCCCGCCACCCGCAGGCCGCGCGGGTCGGAGCAGCCGGACAGCAGCAGCGCGGCCGCGGACATCGCGGCGACGCAGGCGGTCGCGGTGAGTGAGCGCACGTGTCCCTCGGTCGGCTGGGGGGGCTTCGGGGTGGCACCGGAGTGCCGTCGGGGCGCCGTGAGGAGCCATGGACTGGACTTGTGGGCTTTTACGACAAAGGTAACCGTGTCCGCCCAGATTGCCCTCACGCTAAGCAGCCCGTTTCACGGCAGTCCCACGGCCGTGTAACAGGGGTCCATCGGTGGAGTGAGCTCGGTCGGTGGTGTGCGGTCGGACGATGGTGTGCGGTCCAGCGGTGGCTCGCGGGAGCCGCCGGGACCGGCTCCGTCCGGACGACCGGCCCCCGCTTGACCCTCCCCCCACGTCAGGCCGCAGTCTGTGCCCGTACGGCACGGGCCGTACGGCGGCCCCCGGCGGGCCGTGGCACGAGAGGCGGTTCCATGGCGTACTCGGTCGGGCAGGTCTCCGGCTTCGCGGGCATCACGGTCCGCACCCTGCACCACTACGACAAGACCGGTCTGCTCTCCCCCAGCGCCCGCAGTCCCGCCGGATACCGCCGCTACGACGACGCCGACCTGGCCCGCCTCCAGCAGATCCTCTTCTACCGGCAGCTCGGCTTCGGCCTCGACGAGATCGCCGCCGTCCTCCGGGACCCGCAGGCCGACGCCTTGGACCACCTGCGCGCCCGGCACCGCCTGCTCAAGGAGCAGATCACCGAGCTGCAACGGCTGGTCGAGGTCGCCGAACGGGCGATGGAGGTGCAGCGTACGGGGGTGGAGCTGACGCCCGAGGAGCGTTTCGAGGTCTTCGGCGAGGTCACCTTCGACCTCAGTTACGCCACCGAGGCACACCTGAAGTGGCAGCACAGCGCGGGCCACCAGCAGTCCATGGCGCGGGCCGCCGCGCACACCAAGGAGGACTGGGCGCGGATCATGGCCGAGGCCGGCGCGTGGCGGCACCGGCTGCTCGCCGCCTTCGATGCCGGGGAGCCCGCCGACGGCGAGCGGGCCATGGACCTGGCCGAGGAGCACCGCGCCCACCTCACCCGCTGGTTCACCCCGTGCCCCACCGACATGCACTGCCGGATCGCCGACGACTTCACGGCCGACCCACGGGCCTACGCGCTCGTCGTACCGCCGTCCCAGCAGCGTCCCGGCCTCGCCGCGTACCTGCGGGCGGCGGTGCACGCCAACGCGGTACGCCAAGGCCCCGCTCCCGCCCCGCCCGGAACGCTCCCGCCCGCAGCCGTCCCGCCCGAAACCCTCCCGCCCTTCTCCCCGGAGCCGTCATGCAGATCCTCGTCACGGCGGCCGGTTCGTACGGCGACGTCGCCCCGTACACCGGCCTCGGCGCCCGCCTCCAGGAGGCCGGGCACACCGTCGCGCTGGCCGCCGACGCCTCGTACGCGCCGCTCGTACGCGCCGCCGGGCTGGAGTTCCGGGCGCTGCCCGCCGACCCCCGAAGGGAACGGAACGGGGCTTCCGGCGGGAAGCGGGAGCTGATGCGCCGGGCCGCCGCCTTCACCCGGGAGCTCGGCCCCGGCCTCGCCGATGCCGCCGCCCAGGGCGCCGACCTGCTGCTCCTGTCCGCGACCACCGCCCCGCTCGGCCGGCACGCCGCCGAGGCGATGGACATCCCGTTCCTCGACCTGCCCCTCCAGCCGAACGCGCCCACCGGCGACTTCCCGCCCGTGGTCGCGGGTACCCGCTCGCTGGGCCGCCGGGGCAACCGCGCCGCCGGCCGTCTCTCCCTGCGGGTGGTGGACCGCCTGTACGCGGACGGGGTACGGGAGCTACGGGCCCGGCTGGGCCTGCCGCCCGTTTCGACGGGCGCGCTGCGCCGCCGCCGGGACGCGGACCGCCGTACGGTGCTGCACGGCGTCAGCCCCGTACTCGTCCCCCGGCCCACGGACTGGCGCCCCGGCCTGGAACTGGTCGGCAACTGGTGGCCGTACACCGCACCCGACGCCGCCCTCCCACCCGCGCTGGAGGACTTCCTCGCGGCGGGCCCGCCGCCCGTCTTCGTCGGCTTCGGCAGCATGGCGGCGGGGGCGGGGGACGACGGCACGGCCGCGCGGCTGACGGCGAACGTCGTCGCCGCCCTCCGCCGCGCCAGGGTGCGCGGCGTGCTCCAGTCCGGCTGGGCGGGCCTGGCCGGCCCGGAGACCGGCGACGACGTCCTGACCGTCGGCGAGGTGCCGCACGCCCTCCTCTTCCCGCGTACGGCGGCCGTCGTGCACCACGCGGGCGCGGGCACGACGGCCGCCGCACTGCGGGCCGGGGTCCCGGCCGTGCCGGTACCGGTCACCGCCGACCAGCCGTTCTGGGCCGCCCGGCTGGCGGCGGTGGGCGCCGGTACCGGTCCGGTGCCGTTCCGCGCGCTGGCGGAGGAGGAAGGCGCACCGGACCTCTTGGCGGAGGCCGTCGCGCGCGCCGTACGGGAGCCCGCCCACCGCGCTGCCGCCACCGGGATCGCACGGCGCATGGCGGCGGAGGACGGCGCGGGTGAGGTGCTGAAGGCGGTGGAGAACGGGGGGTGAGGGGGACGGGGCAGCCGGGCCCGCAGGACTCCGGCCGCCCCGCCTTCTTGTCAGCCCGCCGCGCGCGACAGCCGTACGGTCACGATCTGGAACGGCCGCAGCGTGAGCGCCACCTGTCCGTCCCGTACCTCACCGACGGCCGAACCGGCCGTCTCCCGCTCCAGCAGATCCGTCTCCACGGCACCCGCCACCGGGAACCCGGCCGTGAGCGTCGCCGAGGCCCGGCCGCCGTGCGACTCGTACAGCCGGACCACGACGTCGCCGCTGCGGTCCTCGGCCAGCTTCACGGCCTCCGCCACCACCGCGTCGTTGTCGACCGCGACCAGCGGCTCGACCGGCCCGCCACCCCGCACCGTGCGTTCGGGCAGGTTGATCCGGTGCCCCTCCCGTACCGCGTCGCCGACCGTCGCGCCGGGCGCGAGCGCGTACCGCAGGCGGTGCCGGCCCTGGTCGGTCTCCGGGTCCGGGTAGCGGGGCGCCCGCAGCACGGACAGCCGTACGGTCGTGGTCTGGCCGCCGTCCGGACGGATGTCGCGGGTGACGTCGTGCCCGTACGTGGAGTCGTTGACCAGGGCCGCGCCCCAGCCCGGTTCCTCGACCTGGATCCAGCGGTGCGCGCAGATCTCGAACTTGGCGGCCTCCCAGGACGTGTTGGTGTGGGTGGCGCGGAAGACGTGCCCGAACTGGGTCTCGGAGGCGGACCGGTCGGCCTTCACGTCCAGCGGGAAGGCGGCCTTGAGGAACGTCTCGGTCTCCCGCCAGTCCACCTCGGTGTCGATCTCCAGGACCTTGGCGCCGGAGCGCAGGGTCAGGGTCTGCACGACGGTGGAGCCGTGCCCGAAGGACCGGGCGACCTTGACCCGTACCTCGTGCGGGCCGGCCGCGTCGACCGTCAGCTCGTCCACGGACACCAGGTCGGTGACGTTGTGCCGGTAGAACTCGTCCACGTCCCAGGCGTCCCACATGTTGGGGAAGTCCGGGTGGATCTGGAGGAGGTTGGCCGCCGCGCCCGGTGCCACGGCCTCCCGTCCGGCCTCGATGTCATATGCCGACACGACCAGCCCGCGCGCGTCGATCTCGATCCGCAGCCGGCCGTTGGCGAGGCGGTGGCCGCCGGTGGCCCGGCCGTCCACGGTCAGCGGCTCGACGGTCACCGGGCGTACGGAGGCGGGCGCACCGCTCCGGCCGGGCGCCTGTCCGGGTGCGGGCTGCGCGCCGCCCGCCGGAACGCCGCCGCGCGCGTGCGGTGCCGCGTTGAAGACGATCTCCCGGGTGCCGGGCCCGGCCAGCGCGGTCTGCGCGGCGCGGACGATCCCGGTCAGCTCCTCGCGCACCCGCGCGTACGTGTCGCGGGCCTCCCGGTGCACCCAGGCGATCGACGAGCCGGGCAGGATGTCGTGGAACTGGTGCAGCAGCACCGTCTTCCAGATCCGCTCCAGGTCCTCGTACGGGTAGGTGTACGCGTGGCCCGGCACCCGCACGGCGGCGGTGGCGGCCCACAGCTCGGCCTCGCGCAGCAGGGACTCACTGTGCCGGTTGCCCTGCTTGGTCTTGGCCTGCGAGGTGTACGTGCCGCGGTGCAGCTCCAGGTACAGCTCGCCCGCCCACACCGGCGCGTCCGGGTACTCCGCGTGCGCCTTCTCGAAGAACGCGTCGGGCCGCTCGATCTCGACCCGCGGCGAGCCCTCCAGATCCCGCAGCCGGGCCGCGCGGGCCAGCATCTCGCGGGTGGCGCCGCCACCGCCGTCACCCCACCCGAAGGGCGCCAGCGACCGCTTACCCCGGCCCTTCTCACGGTAGTTGCGGGCCGCGTGTGCCATCTCCTTGCCGCCGAGGTCGGAGTTGTAGGTGTCGACGGGCGGGAAGTGGGTGAAGACGCGGGTGCCGTCGATGCCCTCCCACCAGAAGGTGTGGTGCGGGAACTTGTTGACCTGGCTCCAGGAGATCTTCTGCGTCAGGAACCACGTCGAGCCGGACAGCTTCACGAGCTGCGGCATGGCCGCCGTGTAGCCGAAGGAGTCCGGCAGCCACACCTCCTTCGTCTCGATCCCGAACTCGTCGAGGAAGAACTTCTTCCCGTACAGGAACTGCCGGGCCATCGCCTCGCCGCCGACCATGTTGGTGTCCGACTCCACCCACATGCCGCCGACCGGCACGAACTGCCCCGCCTCGATCTTCGCCTTGACCCTGGCGAACACCTCGGGCCGGTGCTCCTTGATCCAGGCGAGCTGCTGTGCCTGCGACATGGCGAAGACGAACTCGGGGTGCTCGTCCATCAGGTTGACCATGTTCGAGGACGTACGGGCCACCTTGCGTACCGTCTCGCGCAGCGGCCACAGCCAGGCGGAGTCGATGTGCGCGTGGCCGACCGCGCTGACGCGGTGCGCCGAGGCGTGGGCCGGGGACGCGAGGACGTCCGTGAGCTGCTCGCGCGCCCGCGCGGCGGTGCCGGGGATGTCCTTCAGGTCGACGGCGTCCAGGGCCCGCTCGACGGCGCGCAGGATGCCGTGGCGGCGCGCGTCGGCCACGTCCAGCTCCCGCATCAGGCTGCCCAGCACCTCCAGATCCTGGACGAGTTCCCAGACCTCGGTCTCGAAGACGACGAGGTCCATCCGCCGCAGCCGGTACAGCGGCGCGTGGCTCGCGGTGAGCCGGTCGCCCTCGTAGGTGGGCCGGTGGTCCGCCAGGACGGGGTTGGAGGCCGCCTCCACGTACAGCTCGACCGCCTCGTCGCCGGTGGCGGCCTCGGCGATGCGCACCCAGTCGTTGCGCGGGTTCAGGCCCTTCACCGCCTCGCCGTCCGCCCGGTAGACCAGGCCCTCGCACTGGAAGCCGGGCATGTTCGCGTCGAAGCCGAGGTCCAGTACGGCTTCGACGGTGCGTCCGGCCCACTCCGCCGGGACCTGCCCGGTGACCCGGAACCAGGTGGTGCCCCAGGCGGGCCCCCACCCCTCCCCGGTCTTCGTCGGTTCGTAGGTGGCGGCCAGTCCCTCGGCCGGCGGCACCGGCTCGCCCGGCGCCTCCCAGCGCTCGACCGTCAGCGGCACGGACCGGCTGCGGACGGCGGGCACGATGCGGTCGTTCAGGACACGGCGTAGACGGTGTTCCACGATGCTGCGGTCGTCGTGCATGAGGGTGCTCCGGTGGGTGTGTGGCGGGTGGGGGTGGGTGTGCGGTGGTACGCGTCCTGCGGAGTTTCTGCCCCTCGGGCGAGTGGCTTACCAGGTGAATACGGCCGTGGCGGCCGCCGACGAGCCGTACAGCTCGCCGACCGCCCGCACCTCCAGCCGGGTTCCCGGCTCGCCGTCCGTCCGCCGCAGTGCGGGCAGATAGAAGGCCGTGCCGCAGGTCCCGCCAAGGAAGCGGCGCTTTCCGTCCGGGAGGGTTTGGTGCACTTCGTAGTGCCTTACGGGCACGCCCTTGGCCGAGTGCCGTACGGGCACGCCCTTGGCCGACGGCTGCCAGGTGAGCCGCAGTTCGGCCGTGCCGTCACCCGTGACGCGTGCTGCGGCGATCTTCACGGCGCCCGGTGGCGCGGGCGTGTGCGCGGCCGGTTCACCGTCCCGTACCGCGAGGGCGCCCAGCCGCCAGCGCACGGGCGCGCCGCCGGGCGCCCCCAGCCGCACACCGAGCGCGTACGCGGTACGGCCGGGCCCGTCCCCGATCCGTACGGTGGAGGTGACCCAGCCGTCCGCGGCCCGGACGGTCCGGGCCGGCATCCGGCGGAACTGCGGCCGCCCGCCGGCCTTCGCGGGCTCCGCGTACGCCACGGCCGCCTCCACGGTGACCGCCGCCGAGCCCTCGTCGGCCCGGTGGGTGATCTCCAGGACGGTGCCGGCGCGCAGGGGCAGCCGCGTGCGGTACAGCTCCAGCGTCACGGGACGGTCGAGCGTGCCGTCCACGAGCAGGCTGCTGCCGCCGCGCCACGCCGCCCCGAAGTCGAAGCCGACCGCGGGCCGCCGGAACGTTCCACCGCCGTCCGCCCACAGCGCCCACCGCCGCCCGGGCAGCCGGTCCTGAAGGCCGAGGTGGTTCCACTCGGCCTCACCGGTCCGCACCCCGTCCTCGTACCAGGCCGTCCCGTGACCGGTGTTGAAGGCGGAGGCGAACGGTACGGACGTGACGGTCGAGCGGTCCGCGACCGTACGGGCGGCCGGGCGCCAGGAGCCCGGCCCGGCGGGCGCCGACGGGTCGGTGTTCCGCCCGCCCCAGAACTGGTCGTCGCGCGCGTGGAACGCTCCGGGCGCCTCGCCGGAGCGCCGCGTCCACTCCGGCCGGTAGAGCCCGTACGACACCACGTGGTCACGGCCCTCCGGCACGAAGGCGTCCCAGTTCACGCGCGAGTCCCAGCCGCTGGCCTCGACGTCGACACCGGCCCACAGCTCGTACGGCGAACGTCCCAGCCGCCGGGCGTACGCGGCCGACGACGCCAGCCGGGACGCGCTCCACCGGAAGTCCACGAACAGCGTGTCGGACAGCTTCTCGGCCCCGCGCTGGAAGAACATCGCGTTCTTGTCGTTCAGCGCGCCCTGCCAGCCGACCCGGCCGTCCGCGTTGAACGCGTCGTACCAGGTGATGCGCAGTTCGGGCGCGCCCTTGCGCAGCGCCCGCACGAAGTCGGCGAACTGCCGGGCCAGCGCGGGGTCGCCGCCGTCGGTCTCACCGTTGAGGAACCAGCCGTCGAAGCCGTACGTACGGGCCACCTGGATCAGCTTGTCCGCCAGCGGGAAACGGCCGAGCGCGTCCTGCTGGACCAGCTCGCGCGTCCAGGTCAGCTCGCCGCCGTACGCGGTGGGCGGGAGGAAGACGTTGCCCAGCACGGGCACGCCGTTGCGGTGCGCGGCGTCGGTGACCGGGGCGTTGGGGGCGAGGATGACGCCCTCGCCCGACGAGCCGCCCCAGAAGACCAGTTCGTCCAGGTAGGCCCAGTGGCTGAGGGCGTAGTAGTCCGCTTTCGGGCTGCCCTGGGAAGGGTTCCGGGCCGTCCCCGCGAAGGAGACGAGCGCCGAGACACGGGCCTGGTCGGTGCGGGCGGTGAGGTTGGCGGGCACCGGCGCGAAACGTTTGGCCAAGGGCACGGTCGCGACGTTGTACGGCAGGTCCGCGTCGTCCTGCGGACGCCAGCTCTTCAGGCTGCGCCAGACCGCGCCCGGGTCGGGCTCGCGGCCCTCGGGGAAGCTGTCGGGGAACCAGTAGGAGGCGTACGGCTGGAGGAAACCTGCCGCCTTCGGGGTCTGTTCCCGTCCCGCCGCTGCGGAGGCGTCCGCCCGTACAGCCCCTCTGGAGGCGTCCGCCCGTACGGCCGCTCCCGCGCTCCCGGAGGTCAGCGGCAGCGCCAGACCCGCCGCCGCGGCCCCGGCGACCAGCTTGCGCCGGGACGGCCCCTGCTCAGAGCCCTTGCCCCGCCCCGCATCCCGTCGTGCGTCCATTGCGTCCTCCACCGCTCGTCCCGCTCTCCGGTCATGTCCGCGCCCGTACTGCTCCGCTCCGTCACTTCACGTCCGAGGGCCACACCACCTCCGTGATCCCCCGTCCCGCCAGGTACGCGGCGTCCCGCGCCCGGTCCGCCAGGACGGCTCCCGCCCGTACGCCCTGGCCGGCCAGCCGTACCCACGCCTCGAAGAAGGGCCCGCCCGGCGCGCACACCGACCGGTGCGGCGCCGTGCCGGTGTCTCCCGCGTCCAGGACGAGCGCGGTGGTGCGGCGTACCGGCCGCGGCGGCTCCGCGCGCAGCCGGGCCGCCGCTTCGGCGACCGCGCGCCCGGCCGGTTTGACCGCGCCGTCCGAGGTGAGCAGCCCGAGCCCGTACTCCAGCTCAGGGAAGTCCGCCAGCTCGCGGGACACGTCGTGCGAGCACCACCACGTGATGCCGGACAGCTCCTCGCAGGTCAGGGCGTTGTCGAGGGTGGCGGTGGCGAACGCGGCGGCGTGTTCGGGCGGTACGAGCGGGGCGGGGGCGCCGACCTCCTGGAGCCAGACCGGGCGCGCCGGGCCGTCGGCCCAGGCCGTGGCCACCTGGATCAAGTACTCGGCCAGCCGTACCGTCGCGGTCCCGTCGTGACCGTGCCGCTGGGCCGTGCCGTTGAAGACCCAGGAGTGGAGGGTGGTGGCCCGGCCGAGGCGTGCGGCCTGGGCGGGGGTGAAGGGGTGGCCGTCCTGGAACCACACCGCGTCGTACTCGGCGTGGGTGTGCAGCCGTCCCGGCGCGGCCCGCTCGCACACGTCCAGCAGCCGGGTCAGCCACTGCCCGGCCTCCTCGTACGTGCACGGGTCGGGGTCCGGGTGCGGCGGCCCCGAGAACTGGTTGATCTCGTTTCCCAGCGTCATACCCAGGAAGTTGGGACGGCCGGCCAGGGATGTCGCGAGGGTTTCCAGGTAACGGGCCGCGCCGTCGATCGCCTCCGGGTCGGTGAACATGTTGCGCCGGTGCCAGGTGCGCAGCCAGGACGGTACGAAGTCGAAGCTGGACAGGTGGCCCTGGAGGGCGTCCACGGCGACGTCCAGGCCGCTCTCCGCGGCGGCGTCCACCAGTTGACCCAGTTGTCCGACGGCGCGCGGGCGGATGAGGGAACGGTTCGGCTGGAAGACCGGCCAGAGGGCGAAGACCCGGACGTGGTCCAGGCCGAGCGCCGCGAGGGCGGCCAGGTCGCGGCGTACGGCGTCGAGGTCGAAATCCAGCCAGTGGTGGAACCAGCCCTGGCTGGGCGTGTAGTTGGCGCCCATACGGGGCGCGCGGCCGGCGGACGACGTCACATCGCTTCCCTTCACGTCTTCAGCGCCCCCTCGCCCACGCCCTTGAAGAAGAACCGCTGGAGGGCGAAGAAGAGCGCCATCATCGGGATCAGCGCGGCCATGGCGCCTGCCGCGATCAGCCGTTGGTCGTTGACCGTGGTGGCTCCGGCCAGCGACTTCAGTCCGAGTTGCAGGGTGTAGTGATCGCTGTTGGTCAGCACGATCAGCGGCCACAGGAAGTCGTCCCAGGCGCCCATGAAGCTGGTCAGGCAGACCACCGCCAGCGCGCCCTTCGCGGCCGGTACGAACACCTTCGTGAAGCGCTGCCACTCGTCGGCCCCGTCCAGGACCGCGGCCTCCTCCACCTCCTTCGGTACGGCGAGGAAGGCGGCCCGCATGATCATCAGGTTCAGCACGGAGACCGCGCCGGGGAGCCAGACGCCGACGAGCGTGTCCACCAGCCCCATCGAACGCACCGTGAGGAACATCGAGATCATCACGGACTCGAAGGGGAACATCAGCGTCGCGACCAGCACCGTGAAGACGACCCGCCGCCCGCGCCACCCGGCGCGCGACAGCGCGTAGCCGCCCATCGCGGCGAACACGCAGTTGGAGGTGACGGCCAGCGCCGCGACGATCAGCGTATTGCCCACGTAGTGCAGCAGCGGGAAGGACTCGGCGACCCGTACGTAGTTGTCCAGGGTCGGCCGGCTGGGCAGCACGCCCCCGTACACGTCCTCCCCGCGCCCTTTCAGCGACGTCAGGAACTGCCAGACGATGGGCCCCAGCATCACCACCAGCATCAGGCACAACGTCAGATAGCGGCCGGAGAGACCGAGAATCGCCTTGCGGCCGAGGGGCGCTCTGCGTCTGCGGGGTGCCTTGCGGCCGCGGCCCGCGACCTGGGCGCGCCGGACCCGACGCGCACCTGACGAGGACAGAGCGGTCACCTCTCGTCTCCCTTCGACAGCCGGTGCCCCAGCAGGCTGAACGCCAGCGTCAGCAGGAACAGCAGGATCGACACGGCCGCCGCGTAACCGGTCTCGCCCGCGAAGCCCAGCCCGACCTGCCGGATGAGGAACGGCAGGGTCCGGGCCCCGCCGCCGGGGCCGCCGCTCTCTCCGCCGAGGATGTAGATCTCGGTGAACACCCGCAGTGCGGAGATCGCCGACAACGTCCCGACCAGCAGCATCATCGGTTTCACGCTGGGGATGGTGATGCTGAGGAAGCGGCGGACGGCGCCGGCGCCGTCGAGG
Source organism: Streptomyces sp. NPDC045470 (assembly GCF_040646595.1). Taxonomy (NCBI): domain Bacteria; kingdom Bacillati; phylum Actinomycetota; class Actinomycetes; order Kitasatosporales; family Streptomycetaceae; genus Streptomyces; species Streptomyces sp. NPDC045470. The sequence continues at coordinate 450,695 of NZ_JBEZAN010000004.1, read as the reverse complement.
GCGGCGGCCTCGTACAGCGACGCCGGCACGTTCCCCAGCGCCGCGAGGTAGAAGACCATGTAGTAGCCCAGGCCCTTCCAGATCGTGACGATCATGGCGGAGACCAGCAGCATCGTGGAGTCGGTCAGAAACGGGATCGGCCCGGAGATCAGGTGCAGCTTTTCGAACACGGTGTTGACCAGTCCGTCACTGCGCAGCACCCACTGCCAGATCAGCCCGACGACGACGGCCGACGCGATGACCGGCGTGTAGAAGGCGGAACGGAAGAAGCCGATGCCGGGCACCTTCCGCTGCACGAGGACGGCCAGCGCCAGCGGCAGCAGCACCAGGCACGGCACGACGACGGCCAGGTAGACGACGCTGTTGAGGGTCGCCGTCCAGAAGTCGGGGTCGTCGAGCGCCCGCCCGTAGTTCTCCAGGCCCACGAACCGGCCGCCGCGCAGGATCTGCGCGTCGGTGAGCGACAGGATGACGGTGTTGACGAACGGCCAGAGGCTGAACAGCACCACCATGACCAGGCCCGGCAGCAGGAAGAGGTACGGCGTCCACCAGCGACGGTGCACCAGGCCGGTGTCCGTGCCGAGAGCTCTGCGGCTGCGCCGGGCGGAACCGGGGGTGGGCGCGGCCGGGACCGAGGTCGGGCCCGGGGTGATCGTCATGTGAGGCGTGCGTGTCGTGCCGGATGCCATCTCCGGTCACTGCCGCTTCTGCTTGTGCTGCTTCTGCTGCTGTTCGAGGATCTTGTTGGCCGCTTCCTGCGCGTTCTTGACCGCCGCGGCGGGCTCCTCTTCCCCCTTGATCCCCTTCTGCATCTCCCGCACCACCGCGTCACCGACCTGGGTGGTCCACTCCACGGGGGTGTTCGCGTCCAGCCGGGCCGCCTTCAGCTCCTCGGCACCGATGGCGCGCGCCAGCGTCTCGGGATCCTTGCCGTCGCCGCGGTCGGCGAAGTACGGGTCGGCGAGGCCCTTGGCGTTCGACGGGTAGATGGTCACCTGCTTCGAGAACGCCACCTGGTTCGGCCCGTTGGTCACCCACTTCGCGAACTCCGCCGCCGCGTCCGGGTGCTCGGTGTCCTTCCGTACGCCCAGCGACTGCGTGTAGATGCCGATGTGCTGGAGCGTCCCGGTGACGGCCGGCGCCACCTGCGTGTCCGCGTACGCCGACGGGGAGTTGCGCTTGACGTCCTTGAGGATCCCCGGTGACCCGGGCCCGAACACCAGCTTCCCCGCCCCGTAGAGCTGGGCGAGGTCGTCGGCCTTGGTCAGCGACTCCTTCGGCATCGCCCCCATCGCGTACAGCTTCTTCATCCGCTGCACCCACTCGACGGCCTTGGGCGTGTCGAAGACGAACGCGTCCTTCTCCTTGTTCAGGATCGGCACGCCCATCTTCTGCCAGTCACCGGGCAGCCGCCCCTTCGGGTCCGCCATGAACGCGCTGTACCGGCCGTTCGCCGCCTGCGCGATCCGCTCCGCCTGGCCGAAGAACTGTTCGACCGTGGTGGGCGGCTTGTTCACGTCGAGCCCGGCCTCGGCGAAGAGTTCCTTGTTGTACGTGAGGATCTCGGGCGTCACGTACCAGGGATACGCGTACACGCCGTCCCCCTTGCCCGGCAGCTTGTACTGCTCCCAGGCGCCCGGTACGTATTCCCGTGCGATCTTCGGATCCAGCCGGGCGACGTCCGCGAGCATCCCCCGGTCGCCGAGCAACTGGAACGAGTCGGTGTTCAGGTTGACCACGTCCGGCAGCCCGCCGGCCTGCGCATCGGCGACAAGTTTCTCGTTGTAGCCGTCACCCGGCACGTCTTCCCAGGTCACCTTCACGTCCGGGTACTTCTTCTCGAACGCGTCGATGACGCCCTGCACGTACGTGGTGAAGGTCGGCTTCAACTGGAGCGTACGGAAGGTGATCTCCCCGGCGACCTTGCCGGTCCGCTTCGGCTGCCCCTCGGCGGCCGACGAGCCCTCGGCCCCGCCGACACCACAGGCGGCCGTGGCCGACATCAGAGCGGCTGTGAGGGTGGTGGCAACGACCAGCCGGGGGCGGCCGGGGCGCTTGTTGCTTGCGCTGTGTGCGCTGCTCGCGCTGTGGGCGCTGCTTGCGTTACGTACGGGATCCAAGTGCCTGCGCGTCATGGTCACTCCTGCGTCGGGGAAACGCTTCTGCCCGGGAGGCACGTCCCCGTGAGGGAGCGCTCCCGCTTCGGGGAACCGCGAGGAAACAGCGAAGAGCCACGCACGGACCGGCACACGACCGGCCGCGCCGCCGGATGGCGGTGCCAACGTTGTCGTCCGCTTTCCCTCCCGTCAATGCACAGCCCCCAACTTCCGCCGCCACCGCTCCCTTTCACCCCGCGCCCTTCCACGCCCACCCCCGCCCCTTTCCGCCACATCCCCAAGCTCCACCTGCACTGATGCGCTAAAGCCACCGCTTGCCGAACCCGCCATCTCAATTCCGTAACGACACCGATGAGTTCGCTCCCGTCCAGCCTCCTGCCGCCTTCCCGTACAACGGTTGACTTCCCGCGCCCGCACCGTGATCCTGAATCACCTAATGCGCTTTAGCCCGACGACCTAATGCGGTTTAGCAGCAACGGGTCACTCAGATCACCGCACCACGGAGACCGGGCCGACCGGAGGAGCTGACCGACGAGATGACCACCGGCCCCCGGGCCGCGGGCGACGCCCCCCGCATCCCCACAGCTCCCCCGCGCCGCCGCCCGACCATGAAGGACATCGCCGAACGCGCCGGCGTCTCCCCCTCGGCCGTCTCCTTCGCCCTCAACGACCGCGACGGCGTCTCCCCCGGCACCCGCGCCCGCATCCGCGAGGTCGCCGAGGAACTCGGCTGGCAGCCCAACAGCGCCGCCCGCGCCCTGTCCGGCGAACGCTCCGGCTGCGTCGGCCTGGTCCTCGCCCGCCCCGCCCGTACCCTCGGCGTCGAGTCCTTCTTCCTCCAGTTGGTCTCCGGCATCCAGGAGGCCCTCGCCGCCCGGCGCGTCGCCCTCCTCTTCCAGGTCGTCGAGGACCTGGACGCCGAGTGCGCGACCTACCGCCGCTGGTGGGCCGAACGCCGCGTGGACGGCGTCCTGGTCGTCGACCCCCGCACCGAGGACCCCCGCCCGGCCCTCCTCGCCTCCCTGACCCTGCCGACCGTCGTCATCGGCGACACACAGGCGGGGGCGGAGGCCGGGCCGCCACCCGCCACGGCTCCCCTCTCCACCATCTGGGCCGACGACGCCGCCGCGATGCGCTCGATCATCGACCACCTCCACGCGCTCGGCCACCGCCGCATCGTGCACATCGCCGGCCTGCCCGGCCTCGCCCACACCGAACGCAGGGTCGCCGCCCTGCGCGCCGAGGCGGCCCGCCTCGGCCTGGACGCCGCCGACGTCCGCTCCGTCTGCACGGACTACTCCGACGAACAGGGCGCCGAAGCCACCCGCCGCCTGCTGGCCGCCCCGCATCCGCCCACCGCGATCGTCTACGACAACGACGTGATGGCCGTGGCCGGAGCCGCCGTGGCCGCCGGACACGGTGTCCCCGTACCCGGCGCCCTGTCCATCGTCGCCTGGGACGACTCGCCCCTGTGCCGGGTGACCCACCCGCGTCTGACCTCACTCGTACGCGACACCGCGGGGTTCGGCCGCCTGGCCGCCCAGGAGCTGCTGTCCCTCCTCGACGGCGCACCCACCCGCCGCCTCCAGGCCGAGCTGCCGCACCTCGAACTCCGCGAAAGCACCACCCGCGCGCCCTGATTCCCCGTCCACCCGCACGCACTCCTGTTACCACCCGGTACGGGGAACCTCTGCGCCGTTCGGGCGCCCTCCGCGTGTTTCCGGATGCGTCGACCCCTCCCAGGGCGTGTCCTCGCAACTATGAACTGGCTCCGCAGACGACTCCTGCTGCACGGCGTGGTCCCCGCGGCCCTCGGCACCGTCCTCAGCCTGGCCGTGACCGAGGCGGTCCCGGCCGTGCCCGCAGGCTCGTGGACCCGCCCGATCGCCGTCAACGCCCGCGTCAGCTCGCCCTACGGCGTCAAGGGAAACTGGGCCGCCGGCCACCACACCGGCGTGGACTTCGCCGTCCGCACCGGCACCCCGGTCTCCTCCGTCGGATCCGGCACCGTCGTCCTGGCCAAACGCTCGGGCGACTACGGCCTGGCCGTCACCATCCACATGACCGACGGCTACTACACCCTGTTCGGCCACCTCTCCCGCATCACCGCCCGCGTCGGCCAACGTGTACGGGCAGGCACCCGCATCGGCTACAGCGGCGCCACCGGCCGCACCACCGGCCCCCACCTCCACTTCGAAGTCCGCAAGACCCGCCACTACGGTTCCGACATCAACCCCCTCACCTACCTGGCCCGCCGCGGCATCCGCATCACCCGACGAGCCCTCCCCTACTGACCCCCACCCCACGCCCGCCGCTCCCCTGATGCCCGCCGCCGCCTCCCGAACCCCTCCGATGCCGCCTCCCACTCCCCCACTGCACCACCACGACCGCCGCCAGCCCCACACCCAGCCCGACGGCGGTCTGCGGGCTGAACGGCTCCCCGAGCATCACGGCACCCCACAGAGCGGTCACCGGCGCCATGAGGAACATGAGTGTGTTGACCTTGGTGACGCCGGAACGCCGGAGGATCAGCCAGTACAGCCCGTACCCGCCGAGTGTGGACAGCACGACGAGCCAGCCGATCGCCAGCCAGAAGGCGGCGTCGGCGGGCGGCGTCGCGGCCCCCGTGGCCAGCGCGAGCCCGGAGAAGATCACGGCGCTGGTGGCGCAGTGGACGGTCAGCGACACCACCGGAGCGACCCGTGTACGGGCACGGCTCTCCAGGAAGGTGGCTGCCACCAGCGCGAACATCCCGAGGAACGGCACCGCGTAGGCCCAGCCCGCCGCCTTGCCCCCGGCTCCCGCGTCGGCCGTGGTGACGATGAGGACCCCGCCCAGGCCCAGGCACAGGCCGACCCACTGCCGGCCCGTCACGTACTGACGCAGCAACGGCCCGGCGAGCGCGCCTGCCACCAGCGGCTGGGTGCCGTCGATCAGAGCGGTGGTACCGCTGCTGACGCCTAGCTGGATCGCGTAGTAGACGGTGAGCAGGTACCCGCTCTGCGACAGCGCTCCGATCACCGCCTGCCGTGCCACGTCCCGAGCCGTGAGCCCACGCCACGGTTTCCGGGCGGCGACGGCCGCCACCGCGAGCAGCACGAGGGCCAGCGGCAGGAAGCGCCACATCAGTACGGTGACCGCCGCCGCGCTCCCCGCCCCCAGCTTCGCCCCGATGAACCCGGAACTCCAGCACACCACGAACCCGGCCGAGACCAGCAGCCCCACACCACTCACCCACTCTCCGTCTAAACCGATCGGTCTACCATCACCCCTCGAACTATACAGATCGGTATACTCACCTCGACGCCCCCGACACACCCCTCCCTCCCCGAGGACCCGAGATGCCACCAGCCCCCACCCCGAAGCCGACCCCTCCGAAGGCCACCACCTCGAAGGCCACCACCTCGGAAACGCTCGCCCCGGAAGCACCCGCCCCGAAGGCACCCACTCCGGGCACACCGCCCCCAGGCACGCCCAGCCCGAATACGCCCGCCTCGGATTCGTCCACCGCGGACGGCCTTGCTCCCGGAACACCCGCCCCCAGTTCGCCCACCCCGGAAGCACCCGCCCCAGAAACGCCCACCCCCGAAGCACCCACCCCGGCGCACTCCGCCCCGAACCCCCCGCACCGCGTCCCCATGACCCCCGGCGCCCTGCGCGTGCGCGCGGCTGCCGCCAAGCTGTTCTACGAGCGCGGCATCCACGCCGTCGGCGTCGACCTGATCGCGGCGGAGGCCGGGGTCACGAAGAAGACGCTCTACGACAGGTTCGGCTCCAAGGAGCAGATCGTCGTGGAGTACCTGGCCGAACGCGACGAACGCTGGCGCGCGTTCCTCGGCGAACACCTCGACGCCGCGGGCCCCGACCCGGCCTCCCGCATCCTGGCCGTCTTCGACGCCTCACACGCCTGGTCCGTGGAGCACAGCACCAAGGGCTGCGGCATGGTCAATGCGCACGCGGAGATCAGTGATCCGGCCCACCCGGCGTACGCGATCATCACCGGTCAGAAGGCCTGGATGCTCGCCCTCTTCACCGACCTCGCCCGCACCCTGGCCGCTCCGGACCCGGACCGCCTGGCCCGGACCCTCCTGCTCCTCCACGAAGGCGCCCTGGTCACACACGGCTTGGCTGTCTTCCCCACCCCCATCCTCCAAGCCCGCGCCCAGGCCCGATCCCTCCTCCCCACCTAACCCACAGTCCTCCGGCCCCTCACCCCCACCCCCCTCAATCACCTCACCCCCTCCCCCTCAGCCCCTCCCCTCCGCCCCGTCCCTCTCCGGCAACGCCTCGACCTCCGCCCGGTCGTACCGGCCGAGCCGCCCCGGGCCCAGACCGTTCCGCTCCGCCGTCACCTCGAACCGGCCGGCCGACCACCCCAACAGCGCCGCTGCCTCCTTGGCCGTCACGCTCCGCTCCATCCACCGCTGCCGCTCACCCACCACCCCCGCGACCAGTTCCTCGTCCAGCCCGTCGAGGCTTTCCAGGCTGAACATGGGATACCCCCGGAACTCCCCCACCGGCCGAAGGTGCCCCTGCCCCGCCAGCATCCGCACGTCCTCCCGCTCGACCCCCAGCTCCATACGCTCGGCCAGGTGCTTCGCCGCGTCGATCGACCCCAGCCCGGGGTGGTCGCCGAGCTCTTCCCTGATCTCTGCCGCCCGCTCCCGCAAGCCCTCCACGACCTCCCGCGACCATCGCTTGCCGTCCACGTCCGGCGGCGGGAGCAACCCCCGCTGCTCGGCCCGGCCGACCTGCCACCGCTGGAGCTCCAGCTCGCTCGCCAGTTGGTGCGGCCCCAGCGTGTCCCCCTTGACCGGCTGACGCCGCCCGGCCTTCCCGGAGCCCTGCGCATCCCCGTAGTTCTCGTCGCCCACCACGGACAGGATCTCCTCGACCCGGTCCGGCAGTGTCTTGGCCAACCCCACCGACCACCGCTCGTCCCCCACGTCCGGGGGCGGAATCAGCCCCCGGGTCTCGGCACGCCGTACATGCCGCGGCTCGATCCCCAGCCACTCGGCCAGCTGATGCGGCCCGAACGCCCGTTCCTTGGCCATGTGTCCTCCCGTCGCCACCGCCATCGGATACCCGATCACGTACCCATGACGAAGCCCACCGGCCCCGCAAAAAACAACTTTAGAGCCCAGGACCGACAATCAACTGGGCCTGTGGACAACCCTCGTTCGACCGCCCCCACGCCGTGTCAGCGCCTGCTCGCGGCCACCGCGACGATCCCGCCCAGGACGCCGAGCACCACGCACAACGGCGAGTACAGGAAGCTGTTCAGCCGCTGGAACTCGACGGCGGCTCCGGAGTTCATGAAGTACCCGCCCAAGCCACGGGCGAGCAGGACCGCGGCCAGTCCGTACATACCCACCAGCCGCAGCCAGTCCGGGCCGATCGCCGGAATGGACTCGTTGACCATGAGAGTGAGCACGGCGCCACCGATCAGCGCCACCCCCACCAGAACTGTGCTCGGCGCCGACGGCATCACACCGTCGTCGCTGCCACCGATCGTCTTGGTGAATGTCACCGTGTCCTTCATCGGCCAGGTCGAGAAAGCCCAGACGAAATGCAGCACACCGACTGCCGCCAGAACAACAGCCAACCCCACCGGAACCACCGTGCGAACCATGTACAACGCCTCCCCCTCGCTGCCCATAAGGAACCTGACCCATCATGGCAACAGCTCTCGCCAGCACCGCAGTTGGGGTAGGCACGACACGCCGGCCGGCATCGGCCGTCGAGTAACCGACCGCGCCCCTTCGCAGTAACTCCTGAGCCGGAGCGGCGAGAGATTCCCCTGCGTCCGGCACAGCGGTCCGCACACTTCCGCCGAAGCACACCCTCCGGTCCCGGGGCAACGCAAAGATCCCGCCCGATCAACAGATCGGACGGGATCTCGTGAACCACTCCCGAGCCAACTCGGAAACAGTCCGTCGGTGGACCTGAGGGGATTCGAACCCCTGACCCCCTCGTTGCGAACGAGGTGCGCTACCAGCTGCGCCACAGGCCCTTGCGACGAGTGAAACTCTAGCATCCTTGCCGGGGTGCTCAAAAATCGCTTCCCGTGCTGGTCAGCCGTGGGGGCTCACTCGTTCGCCGCGCGGGGGCGGTCGTCGTCGGCGTACTGGTCGAACAAGGGGGTGCGGCCCCGGGTGCGGCGGCCGGGGGCGGCGCGGCGCTGCGGGGTGGTGGACGGGGTCGGCTGGGGGGTTTCGGTGGCCGGGCCGGAGCGGGCGGAGCTCCAGGCGTCGTCGGCGTCCAGGTCGACATGGCTGGTGGCGCGCGGGGCGACCGGGGCCGTGACGTACGTCGGGAGCGGGACCGGGACGGGGTCCCAGCCGCCGGGCTCGGTGCGCTCGCGTTCGCGCTGCTGGTCCACCCACTCCGCGTGGTCGGTCTCCTCCACCAGGGCGCGGCGGCCGGCTGTCGACGCCGGCTCGGGGCGGGAGGCGGGCGCGGCGGTGCGTGCCGGGGCGGGGGGCGTGGCGGCGGCGTCCTCAGCGGGGGCTTCGTCGGCGGGGGGCTGCTGGGACGCCTGGGGAGGGCGTGGCCTGCCCTCCCGCAGCCGCTGGGCGGCCGCCTCCGCCTGGCGCTGGTCCATGGTGAAGGTGAAGCGGCGCCGCTCCTGGGCGCGGAGGTAGACGATGTACGCGCTGAGGAGTATGGCGGGGATGGCCGGCGCCCAGAGGAAGGCGAGGCCGCCGACGGCCGCGATGATCGTGCCGACGGTGAAGGCGAGGAAGAGGACGGTGGTGGTGCGCCGACGGCGGGCCAGCACCTTGGCGCGCTTCATGCGCTCGGCGGTGGAGGCCCGGTTGAAGGCGGGTTTCTTGCCGGGGCGGGGAGCGGGTGCGGGCCCGGAGGCAGCGGCGCTCGTGGAGGCGGGCCGGCCGCCGGGGGACGCGCCGCCGGAGGACGCGCTGCCGGGCGCGGGCGCCGCGTGGCGGTGAGCGGCGGGCGGGGCCTCGTCCGCGGGCGCGTCGAAGTCCCGGACGTCGGCCTCCTCGGCCGCGGCGTCCGGCTCTCGCGCTTCGCCCGCATCGTCGGTGGGCCGGCTGCCCTGCCCCTCCAGCCCCTTGGCGTAACGGCGCTCCATCGCCGCCCGTCCGGACAGGAGCCGGATGGCGGTACTGAAGCGTTCCGTCGGCCGGGCTTCATTGAGCTCGTCCTGCCTGCGAAGCCACATCGGCACCAAGTAGGCGGCCCAGGCCCCGACGATGACTGCGTAGATGAGGCCGCTGCTGCTCACGTCTCACACGGTAGAGGGGTTTGCAGGGGGCCATCCGCCAATTGAGCCGGTGTGTCGCACGATCTGGCTGATATCTCGAACTTTTTTTGTGATTGTTGAGATCAGCCGTACGCGCTTGTGGTCAATTGGTGAAAATATTCGAACACGTATTTTATTTGTGGGGTGTGCTGGGCTTCTCCCGGTGCCAGCGGCTCAACAGCCCCTCGGGCACCTCCTCCGCGGTCAGCGCGAATACGAGGTGGTCGCGCCAGGCCCCGTCGATGTGCAGATAGCGCGGCCGCAGCCCCTCCTCGCGAAAGCCGAGTTTCTCCACGACCCGGCGGCTGGGCAGGTTCTCCGGCCGAATACAGACCTCGACGCGGTGCAGGCCCACCGAGCGGAAGCAGTGGTCGACGGCGAGCGCCACCGCCGTCGGTATGACGCCGCGGCCCGCCACCGCCTCGTCGACCCAGTAGCCGACGTGGCCCGAACACATCGAGCCCCAGGTGATCCCGGCCACCGTCAGCTGCCCGGCCAACCGGCCCCGGTGCTCGACGACGAACGGCAGCATCCGGCCCGCGTGCGCCTCGGCGCGCAGATGCCGGACCATCTGACGGTACGTGGGCCGGTGCGGCGCGGGGACGCCCGGCGGGGGCGGCGGGATGGTCGCCTCCCACGGGCGCAGCCAGTCGCGGTTACGGCGGTTGACGTCGCGCCAGGCGCGTTGGTCGCGCAGCTTTATCGGGCGGAGGGCGGTCTCGCCGTCCGCCAGTACGACGGGCCAGGGGGCGTTCAGTGTGCGCTCCCGGTGGAGGTGGGATCCGGGGGTGCCGGCGTCGGCGTCGGCGTCGGCCCGTGGTCGCCGCCCCGTAGCTGGTCCGCCGCGTGCGGGAGGAGGTCGGCGAGGACCGCCAGGCCGTCGCGGACACCGCCGGTGGAGCCGGGCAGGTTGATGATCAGCGTACGGCCCGCCACCCCGGCCAGGCCCCGGGAGAGCGCGGCGGTGGGCACCTTCGCGCGGCCCGCGGCGCGGATCGCCTCCGGGATGCCGGGGACCTCGTAGTCGATGACGCGGCGGGTGACGTCGGGGGTGCGGTCGGTGGGCGAGATGCCCGTACCGCCGGTGGTCAGGACGACGTCGTAGCCGGCGGTGACGGCGGCGCGCAGGGCGGTCTCGACGGGCTCGCCGTCCGGGACCACCCGCGGCCCGTCGACCGCGAAGCCCAGCGCGGCCAGGCCCTCGGCGAGCAGCGGCCCGCCTTTGTCCGGGTACACACCGGCCGCCGCGCGGTTGGACGCGGTGACGACGAGGGCTCGGGGCGGTACCTCGGCCGGGGACTCGGGCGATGGTGCGGGGGCGGGTCGCCGGGGCGAGGGGTTCTGGGACGGGGCGTCCCGGTGTGGGCGGTGGGACGCCCCCGGGTTCGGGCTCGGGCTCGGACCCGGACCGGCAGGAGCGGGAGCCCCGGGAGCCCGGGCCGCAGTGCCCGGTCCGGGGTTGGGCGGCGTGGCGGCGGGGCGGCCGGTGGCCGACTCCGGTCCCGGGTTCGCGGTCGGGCCGCGCACCGCGCCGGGCGCGGTTTCCGGTCCCGGGTCTGCCGTCGCGCCGTGTCCGCCCTGGCCGGGGCGGTGCCGGTCCGCGGTCATGACCGGCTCCAGTGGCCCGACTTGCCGCCGGTCTTCTCCTCGACCCGTACGTCGGTGACGACCGCTCCCTTGTCGACGGCCTTGACCATGTCGACGACGGTCAGGGCGGCGACCGAGACGGCCGTCAGGGCCTCCATCTCCACGCCCGTGCGGTCCGTGGTGCGGACCGTGGCCAGGATCTCCACGGCGTCGTCGGCCACCCGGAGGTCGATTTCCACTCCGGAGATCGCGAGCGGATGGCAGAGCGGGATCAGGTCGGGGGTGCGCTTGGCGCCCATGATGCCCGCGATGCGGGCGGTGGCGAGTGCGTCGCCCTTCGGGACGCCCTCGCCGCGCAGCAGCTCGACGACGCGCGGCGCGACCAGGACGCGGCCGCTGGCGCGGGCGGTGCGCGCGGTGACGTCCTTCTGGGACACGTCGACCATGCGGGCCGCGCCCGACGCGTCGAGGTGGGTGAGGTCTTGCTGGCCGCTGCTCATCGTTCTCCCGGTCCGGACCGTGCCGCCTGTGCGACGACACCGTACCCGCAGGCGTCGGCCCTCACCCGGCTCCCCGGTGCTGACGGCACGCACGTTCGACGCGGACGGCCCCACGACACCGTACCGACGGCCCCCACGGCACCGTACGAACGGCCCCACAGCCACCGTGCGGACGGGCCCCGTTACACCGTATGAACGCCCCGCAGCACCGTATGCCCCCCGCAGCACCGTGCGGACGGCCCCACGGCACCGCACGGACACCGCCCGCCCCACCCCCCCCCGCCTCGTCCCCCACCCCTGGCCCCTCACCCCAGCAGCACGACCTCCACCTCCGCCCCCTCCGCGACCTCGGTCGTCTCCTCCGGGACCACGATCAGCGCGTTGGCCTGGGCCAGCGCCTTGATCAGGTGGGACCCGGCGCCGCCCACGGGCGTGACGGTGGCGGTGTCGGCGTCGTACCGGCCGCGCAGGAACTGGCGCCGGCCCTGCGGGGAGGAGTCGACGGCCGCGCCGCAGGTGGCCCGGGAGGTGTGGCGGTGCACGTCGGGCAGGCCCATGAGCGTACGGATGGCGGGGCGGACGAACAGTTCGAACGAGACGTACGAGCTGACCGGGTTGCCGGGCAGGGCCAGCAGCGGGATGCGGTCCGGGCCGATGAGGCCGAAGCCCTGCGGCTTGCCGGGCTGCATGGCCAGCTTGCGGAACTCGACGGTGCCTTCCTCGGCGGAGAGGTCGGCGAGGGTCTCCTTGACCACGTCGTACGCGCCGACGCTGACGCCGCCGCTGGTGACCAGGATGTCGGCCCGGATGAGCTGGTCCTCCAGGGTGGCGCGCAGCGTCTCGGCGTCGTCGGCGACGGCGCCGACGCGGTAGGCGATGGCGCCGGCCGCGCGGGCGGCGGCGGTGAGCTGGAAGCTGTTGGAGTCGTGGATCTGGCCGGGGGCCAACTCTTCGCCGGGCTGGACCAGTTCGCTTCCGGTGGACAGGACCACGACCCGGGGGCGCGGCCGGACCCGGACCGAGGCGCGCCCGATGGCGGCGAGCAGGCCGGTCTGGGCGGGGCCGATGACGGTGCCGGCCGGCAGGGCCAGTTCGCCGGCCGGGACGTCGCTGCCGCGGGCGCGTACGTGCTGCCGCTCGTCGACCGGGCGGTAGATCCGGACCTCGCCGCCGGCGGCCTCGGGCACGGCGCTGTGCGCGCGCATCGCCTCGGCGGGCCCGCCGCCCGTTCCGCCGTCGGTCCACTCCACGGGCACGACGGCTTCCGCGCCGGGGGGAAGGGGCGCGCCGGTCATGATGCGGGCGGCTTCGCCGGGGCCGACGGCGGGCAGCTCGGCACTGCCCGCCGCGACGTCGCCGACCACCGTCAGGGCGGCGGGGAAGTCGTCGGTGGCGCCCGCCACGTCGGCGACGCGGACCGCGTACCCGTCCATGGAGCTGTTGTCGAAGGGCGGCAGGGCGGCGGGGACGGTGACGTCCTCCACCAGCACGCAGCCCTGCGCGTCCAGGAGGTGGAGGTCGATGGGCTCCAGCGGGTGGATCTTGGAAAGGACGTCTTCGAGGTGGTCGGCCACCGACCAGACGCGTTCCTGGTGGCTGATCCGGCCGGTGGTGGCGCTCACGGTGTCACATCTCCTCGCTGACGAAGCTGCGCAGCCAGGTCCGGAACTCCGGGCCCAGGTCCTCACGTTCGCATGCCAGTCTGACAATGGCGCGGAGGTAGTCGCCACGGTCGCCGGTGTCATAGCGGCGCCCTTTGAAGACCACACCGTGGACGGGCCCGCCGAGGTCCGGGTCGGCGGCGAGCGCCTGGAGGGCGTCGGTCAGCTGGATCTCGCCGCCACGGCCCGGCGCGGTCCTGCGCAGCACCTCGAAGACGGCCGGGTCGAGGACGTACCGGCCGATGATGGCGAGATTGCTGGGGGCGTCGGCCGGGTCCGGCTTCTCGACCAGGTCGGAGACGAGCACCACGTCGTCGTCGCCGTCCGGGGCGGCGGCCGCGCACCCGTAGAGGCCGATCTGCGCCGGATCGACCTCCATGAGGGCGATGACGGAGCCGCCGTGCTGCTCCCGCACCTCGATCATGCGCTGGAGCAGCGGGTCGCGCGGGTCGATCAGGTCGTCACCGAGCATGACCGCGAAGGGCTGGTCGCCGACGTGCGGGGCGGCGCACAGGACGGCGTGGCCGAGGCCCTTGGGGTCCCCCTGGCGGACGTAGTGCATGGTGGCCAGGTCGCTGGACTCCTGGACACGGGCGAGGCGCGATTCGTCCCCTTTGCGGTCCAGAGCCTCTTCCAGCTCGTAATTGCGGTCGAAATGGTCTTCGAGGGGGCGCTTGTTGCGGCCGGTGACCATCAGGACGTCGCTGAGTCCGGCGGTGGCGGCCTCCTCCACGACGTACTGGATGGCGGGTTTGTCGACGACCGGCAGCATCTCCTTGGGCGTGGCCTTGGTCGCCGGGAGGAAGCGGGTCCCGAGACCGGCTGCCGGAATGACAGCCTTGGTGATCCGAGTACGCGATGGAGTCATGCGGATCACGATAACCGGCACTTTGCACCGGAAGGCGGGGTCCGGTGAACGGGTCACAGGAGCGGGAGCGACGGCGCATCATGAGCGGTTACGACGGTGGGAAACGCGGGTTGCGGCGTGATCTCCTGGACATGAGGGCCCAGTTGCCGGCCGGTGAAATCCGGGCGGCGGGGGCGGTGCTGGCGCGCCGTGCGCTGGCCCTGCCGGAGCTGGCCGGGGCGGGCACGGTCGCCGCGTACGTGTCGGTGGGGCGCGAGCCGTCCACACACGCGCTGTTGGACCAGTTGCACGCCGCCGGGGTACGGGTGCTGCTGCCCGTACTGCTGCCGGACAACGACCTGGACTGGGCCCCGTACGACGGCGCCGAGAGCCTCGTACGGGCCGCGCGGGGCCTGCGGGAGCCCGCCGGGCCCCGGCTGGGCCCGCGGTCCGTCACCGAGGCGGACGCGATGCTGCTGCCGGGGCTGGCGGTGGACCGGCGCGGCATGCGGCTCGGGCGCGGCGGCGGGTCGTACGACCGGGTGCTGGAGCGGCTGGAGAAGGCGGGCGTCCGGCCGGCGAAGGTGGTGCTGCTGTACGACGCGGAGGTGCTGGCGGAGGTGCCGGCCGAGGAGCACGACCGGCCGGTGGACGTGGCGGTGACGCCCGGGGGTGTGCACCGGTTCGCTGTGCCGTCGCCTCCGCCCTAGTCGCCCCCGGGGGGAGGCAGCCGGGGACCGCCGTAACCCTTCATGGACCACCGTGAACAGAACCGGGCGGACTCGAAGGGATTCGAGCCCGCCCGGCCTGCGAGGTCAGCGCCCCGTCACGGCGTCCGCCGCAGCGTTCGTCACGGCGACAGCGTCAGCGTGTCCTTGGCCGCGGCCTTGACGGCCTTCTGGGAGTAGGCCCACGGGAGCAGTTCGCCCTTGGCCCACTTGTCCGTCTGGTCGTAGTAGTGCGCGCTGTACGCGTGCCCGGAGGCGCCCGTCAGGTTGATCCACCGCGACTTGTCCAAGTCGGCCAGGTTGACGACCATCCGCATCGACGGGACCCAGGTGACCTCGTAGCCGCCGGCCGCGTTCCAGCCGGTGGCGTTGACGGCCGCCTCGCCGCCGCCCACGTTCCAGGGGCCACGGTTGAACAGGCCCTGGAGGAGGCCCGGGCCGCTGGTGCCCAGGGTCTGGTTCTTCAGGAACATCTGGTGCAGGCGGCCCCAGCTCCAGTTGTCGACGTTCTTGCCCAGCTTGCTGGTCAGCTCGTAGCGGGCGTCCCGCATGGCGTGCTTGAGGAGCTGGTCGCGGTTGGCGTCCAGGACCCGGCCGGGCCGGGACTCCGTCTTCCACCAGTCGTTCTTCGGGTCGTCGATGATGTTCCGGACGACCTCGTACCAGCGGTCGCCGCCGTCGGGCTGCGCCTGGTCGGGGGCGCGCTGGCCGCACTCGCGCACCAGCTTGTCCTGGTCGTCGGCCGGGCCGGTGTCGTCGGCCGGGCGGACGTTGAGGCACTGGCCCTCGACGCGCAGTTCCTTGGGCATCTTGTTGCCGAAGGCCAGCTTGAGGGTGTTGCGCCAGACCGCGTTGAAGTAGGCGGCGGCGGCCGAGTCGGGCTCCTGGGTGTAGTCCCAGCCCTCCAGCAGCTTCTGCGCCTCACGGACGTACGCGTCGTCCACGTCGATCTTCAGCAGGTAGGGCGTCAGCAGCTTGGCGATCTCGCTGCTGTTGTCCATCTGCATGGTCTGCATGTCGTCCGTGGAGACCTTGCCGCCGTCCTTGATCTTCGACTGGATGAGGTCGTTGATCCGCTGGCTGCGGGCGCCGTAGCCCCAGTCCTTGGTCAGCAGGTACGGGTACTTGTCCGGGTCGACGACGGCCTGGTTGGCGGTGACGATGTAGCCGCGCGCCGGGTTGTACTCGTTGGGCAGCGCCTTCTGGGGCACGTAGCCGGCCCAGCGGGCCTTGGGGTCCCAGCCGGGGGCGGGCAGCGTGCCGTCGTAGCCCTTGCCGCGGACCGGAATCCGGCCGGGCGCCTGGTAGCCGATGTTGCCCTTGGTGTCGGCGTAGATCAGGTTCTGCGAGGGCACCTCGAAGTGGGCGGCGGCCTTGCGGAAGTCCGTCCAGTTCTTGGCGCGGTTCAGCTCGAAGACCGCGTCCATCGACCTGCCGGGGTCCAGGGCGGTCCAGCGCAGCGAGATGCCGTAGCCGTCGCCACGGTCGGGCGCCGCGTTGCCGACCGGGGCGTGCTTGCCGACCTTGGTCATCTCGTCGTCGCGGTCGGAGATCAGCGGGCCGTTGTCGGTCGAGCGGACCGTGATCTCGCGGTCCGCGCCGCCGGCGACCTTGATGGTCTCCTTGCGGGTCTTGTACGGCTTGACCGTGTTGTTCGACAGGTACCCGTTGGCGCTGATCTTCTCCAGGTACAGGTCGGTGACGTCGGCGCCCAGGTTGGTCATGCCCCAGGAGATGTCCTGGTTGTGGCCGATGACCACGCCGGGCATCCCGGAGAAGGTGTAGCCCGAGACGTCGTAGTTGCACTTGGCGCTGGTGGTGCGGCAGTGCAGGCCCATCTGGTACCAGAGGGACGGCATCTGGGGGGCCAGGTGCGGGTCGTTGGCGAGCAGCGGCTTGCCGGTGGTGGTGTGGGCGCCGGAGACGACCCAGGAGTTCGAGCCGATGCCGTTGCCGTTGGGGCCGAGCAGGGCCGGGATCTTCTCCAGGGACTTGGAGACCGAGGAGAGCTGGGTCTGCACGCCCTGGGTGGCGGCGGAGGCGGAGTTGGTTCCGGTGCCCGTTCCGGTTCCGGTGCCCGTACCCGTCCCGGTGCCCGTGCCGTTGCCGGCTCCCTGCCCCGTACGCGTGCCGGCGCCGTTCCCCGGGCCGGTGCCGGTGCCCGTACCGGTGCCGGAGCCCGTCCCGGTGCCCGTACCCGTGCCCGACCCCGAGTTGTTCTGCAGGCCGCCGCTCGGCGTCGCCTTGGCGTCGAAGTCCTTGGTGAGCGGGTCGACCGCGCCGCCGTCGACGATCGGCCGGTTCCGCTTGGCCGGGTACTTCGGGTAGAGCTGGTCGATCTGCGTCGGGCTGAAGCGGCTGGTCAGCAGGGCGCGGTCGATCTCGTCCTGCATGTTGCCGCGCAGGTCCCAGGCCATCGCCTTGAGCCAGGCCACCGAGTCGACCGGGGTCCACTTCTGCGGCTTGTAGTCGTTCTGGAAACCGAGCGCCGCGTACTCCAGGGAGAGCGCCGAGCCCTCGTGGTCCTTGAGGTAGGCGTTGACGCCGTCGGAGTACGCCTGGAGGTACTTCTTCGTCTCCGGGGAGAGCTTGGTGTCGTACTCCCGCTGTGCGACGTCGTGCCAGCCGAGCGTGCGCAGGAAGGCGTCGGTGTCGACCTGGCTCTGACCGAACATCTCCGAGAGGCGGCCGGCCGTCATGTGACGGCGTACGTCCATCTCCCAGAAGCGGTCCTGGGCCTGTACGAAGCCCTGGGCGCGGAAGAGGTCCTCGTCGGTGTCGGCGTAGATCTGCGGAATGCCGTTGCCGTCGCGTGAGACGTCGACGGGTGCGGTCAGGCCGGCCAGTTTCAGGGAACCGGTGGTCTGCGGGTACGAGGCGCGGACGGTACTGACGCCCCAGTACGCGCCGTAGCCGATGCCCGCCACGAGCAGAAGCACGACCGTGGTCGCGACGAGGCGGCCGCGCCGCCCCTTCTTCTTCGGCTTCTTCGCAGCCTTGTCAGGGGCGGGGGCGGACTTGTTGGCGGGCATCTCTGTCCTTCGAGGGGCAGGGTGGGAGTGCTGGAGCAACCATAGGCGCACGGGTCCGCCGAGCCCTACGCGGTGTAGCCGGCGGCACCTCCAAGATTCAAGCAATGGTAAATTGTTAGCCTCAGTAACTAGATACGGTAAGGAAAGCCCGCTCGTTCCACAGCCCTGTGCCCGCTCCCGTGCCTGACCGGCCCGCCACGAGGAAGGACCAGTCCTGACTGTCGACCGCCTCAACGAACTCCTGCTGATCTGCGCCCTCGTCCTGCTCGTCGCGGTGGCAGCGGTACGCGTCTCCTCCCGCAGCGGGTTGCCCAGCCTGCTCATCTATCTGGGGATAGGAATCGCCATAGGGCAGGACGGATTCGGCGGTGTCGTCTTCGACAACGCCGAGCTGACCCAGATACTGGGCTACACCGCCCTGGTCGTGATCCTGGCCGAGGGCGGCCTCGGCACGAAGTGGAAAGAGATCAGACCCGCGCTGCCCAGAGCCGCGGTGCTGTCGACGTTCGGTGTCGCGGTGAGCGTGGGGGTCACCGCGGCCGGCGCCCACTACCTCGTCGGTCTGGACTGGCGCCAGGCGCTGCTCATCGGCGCGGTGGTCTCCTCGACGGACGCGGCGGCGGTCTTCTCCGTCCTGCGCAACGTGCCGCTGCCCGCCCGGCTGACCGGCGTCCTGGAGGCCGAGTCCGGCTTCAACGACGCCCCCGTGGTCATCCTCGTCGTCGCGTTCTCCACCGCCGGGCCGGTGGAGCACTGGTACACGCTGATCGGCGAGATCGCCCTGGAACTGACGATCGGCGCGGCCATCGGCCTGGCCGTCGGCTGGCTGGGCGCGTACGGGATGCGGCATGTCGCGCTGCCCGCGTCCGGCCTGTACCCGATCGCGGTGATGGCCATCGCGGTCTCCGCCTACGCGGCCGGCGCGCTGGCGCACGGCTCCGGCTTCCTCGCGGTCTACATCGCGGCGCTGATCCTCGGCAACGCGAAACTGCCGCACTCGGCCGCCACCCGCGGCTTCGCCGAAGGTCTCGGCTGGATCGGCCAGATCGGCATGTTCGTGCTGCTCGGTCTGCTGGTCACCCCGCACACGCTGTTCGACGACGCGGTGCCGGCGCTGGTCATCGGCCTGATCCTGACGATCGTGGCCCGGCCGACTTCCGTGTTCCTCGGGCTGCTGCCCTTCAAGGTGCCCTGGCGCGAGAAGGCGCTGCTGTCCTGGGCGGGGCTGCGCGGCGCCGTACCGATCGTGCTGGCCACCATCCCCATGGTGGGCGGTGTGCCCGGCAGCGACCGGGTCTTCAACATCGTCTTCATCCTGGTCGTCGTCTACACGCTGATCCAGGGTCCGACGCTGCCCTGGCTGGCCAGGAAGCTGCGCCTGGGGGACGACGAGGAGGCCGCCGACCTGGGGATCGAGTCGGCGCCGCTGGAGCGGCTGCGCGGCCATCTGCTGTCCACGACGATCAGTCCGAAGTCGCGGATGCACGGCGTGGAGATCAACGAACTGCGGCTGCCTCCGGGAGCCGCGGTCACCCTCGTCGTACGGGACGGGACCAGCTTCGTACCGTCGCCCACGACCGTGCTGCGACGCGGGGACGACCTGCTGGTCGTGGCCACGGACCCGGTACGGGACGCGGTCGAGAACCGGCTCCAGGCGGTCTCCCAGCACGGCAAACTGGCCGGCTGGCTGGCGCCGGGCGGGCCGGGCGGGCGGCGGGCCCTCCAGAAGGCGGGGCTGCGGCCGGGCGACCGGTCCGGGGTGCGGGCCGGGGAGCGGCCCGGGGAGCATCCCGGTGGCCGGGCCGGGGAGCGGGCCGGTGCACGGGCCGGGGAGCGGGCCGGTGGCCGGTCCGCCGCGCGGCCGGACGGGAAGGTCGAAGGGAAGCCCGACGGAGCTGCCGGGGGCCGGCCCGACGGAGCGACCGGTGGGCGGCCGCCGCACACGCCGGCGCGTTGAGCGACCGGGCGGACGCTGGGCAGCCGGCAACCTGATGCCGGGCCACCGGCGCGCCCGGACGGCGAACGACCGGCGACCGCGGCGAGCAACCGGAGCCCGGGCGGCAAACAACCGGGACCGACCGGGATCAACCAACAAACATGCCGAAAATCGCCGTGGGAAGCCCTGGCCGACGCCAGGGCTTCCCACGTATCGGCCTGTACTATGACATGGCAATCAAAGGAACCAACTCTGCCTGAAGCAGAGCTGGCGCGACCGCTCGGCGGCCGCGGTCCCCTGCCACACGCAGCCACCTCCCCGGTGCGGACCACGCGGTATCACTCGGTCCTGCGCGAGAGGACAGCTCTCGGCGCGCACACCCCGTGACAACCTCGCGGACAGCGCGCTACCAGGCGGTAGAAAGGCTCGGCCGTGGCATCCGCGGTCAAGGACAACGCGGGCAAGGACGTCCAGGACGAGGCCGTCCAGGACACGACCACCCCCGCACAGCAGACACC
This sequence comes from Streptomyces sp. NPDC045470, assembly GCF_040646595.1. Lineage (NCBI taxonomy): Bacteria > Bacillati > Actinomycetota > Actinomycetes > Kitasatosporales > Streptomycetaceae > Streptomyces > Streptomyces sp. NPDC045470. The sequence goes on along the minus strand of NZ_JBEZAN010000004.1, from coordinate 430,499 downwards.
GGCCAAGGACGCCCGTCCCGGTTACGGGCAGTTGTTGCGTACCCCCGGGGCGTGGGCGTTCCTGCTGCCGGGCTTTCTGGCCCGCCAGCCCTTCGCGATGCTGACGTTCAGCATCCTGCTGCTCGTCCAGCACACCACCGGCTCGTACGGCACCGCCGGTGTCGTCTCGGCGGTCACCGGCGTCTCGATGGCGCTGTTCGCGCCGCAGAGCGGCAAGCTGGCCGACCGGTTCGGGCAGCGCGCGGTGCTCGTACCCGGCGTACTGGTGCACGCGGCGGCGGTCGCCGCGATGATCACGCTGGCGCTGTCGCAGGCCCCGCTGTGGGCGCTGCTGGTCATCGCCGTACCGACCGGCGCCTCGACACCGCAGATCGGCCCCATGGTGCGCTCCCGGTGGGCCGCCAAGCTGACCGGTACGCCCCTGATGCCGACGTCCACCGCCTTCGAGTCGGTGACCGACGAGTTCACCTTCGTCGTCGGCTCGGTGCTGGCGACCGCGCTGTGCACCGGCATCCACCCGGCGGCCGGCCTGGTCGCCGAGGGCGTCCTGACGCTGGGCGGCGGCCTGCTCTTCGCGGCGCAGCGGCGCAGCCAGCCGCCGGTGCACCGGTCCGGCGACAGCTCGGCCAAGCGCGTCTCGGCGCTGTCGGTGCCGGGTCTGCGGGTCCTGATCGCGGGCCTCTTCGGCATCGGCACGGTCTTCGGCGGGATGCAGGTCTCCCTCACGGCCTTCGCCGAGGACATCGGGCAGCCCGGCATCAACGGCCTGCTGTACGGGGTCTTCGCGGCGGGCAACATGCTGGCCGGCATCGTGTGCGGCGCGATCTCCTGGAAGGTCGGACCCCGGCGCCGCCTGCTGGTCGGGTACGCGCTGCTGACGCTGCTGACCACCCCGCTGTGGGCGGTGAGTGTGGCGCCCCTGATGGGCGCGGTGGGCCTGCTGGTGGGCCTGTGCATCGCCCCGGCGCTGATCACCGGCTACACGCTGGTGGACTCGCTGGTCCCGGCATCCGCCCGTACGGAGGCGTTCACCTGGCTGACCGGCGCGGTCGGTCTCGGCCAGGCCGCGGCGTCGACGGTCGCCGGTCTGCTGGCGGACCACTTCGGTCCGCATGCCGGATTCCTGGTTCCGCTGTGCGGTACGGGCTTGGCGCTGGTGGTGCTCGCGGTGTTCCGGGGGCACCTGGTGCCGCGCACCGAAACCCTGGTCGTCGGACGTGGGGTGGGTCACCGCTCACCGGCAACAGTGGACTGACGGGCCGGAATACTGCACTATGGAGCGTCGTTAGCACTCATTGAGTGAGAGTGCCAGGAGGAAGTCACAGTGCCGACCTACCAGTATCAGTGCACCGCGTGCGGCGAGGGCCTTGAGGCGGTGCAGAAGTTCACCGACGACGCGCTCACCGAGTGCCCCGCCTGCAACGGACGCCTCAAGAAGGTGTTCTCCGCGGTCGGCATCGTGTTCAAGGGCTCCGGGTTCTACCGGAACGACAGCCGCGGCTCGTCGTCCAGCAGCACCCCCGCGTCGAGCTCGTCCTCGTCGTCCGGCTCCGCGTCCTCGGACTCCGGCTCCTCGTCGTCTTCCTCGTCGTCCTCGGGCAGCGAGTCGAAGTCGTCCGCCGGCTCGTCGAGCTCTTCGGGTACGGGCTCCAGCTCGACGCCCAAGACCTCGGTCGCCTGAGCGAGGCTCCGGCCCCGCCCGGCGACACTCCTGCGGTACCCCGGTCGGTCACGTACGTACCCGTACCGGACAGCTCTTCGCGGAAGCCCCGCCGTCACCGACGGCGGGGCTTCCGGCGTCATCGGCGGACCCGGCTTCTCCTCGTTCCCGGGCGCCGTGACGGAGATCACGCCCTACCCCCCTACGGCACGACCGGCCACCCGGCAGCGGCGTCGGCCCGCAAGCTGGGATCTGGGAATTCCGTTGCCGTGAGGGGCGGAGGAGGGCTGCGAGGGGAGGAGAGGCCCGTGAGGGTGACCGTTTTCTCCACAACCGGCGGGTAGCGAACGTCGGCCCGCGCGCGTCGGTGTCCGTTGTCCACAGGGCCGAGCGGGCTCCGGCGAAGTCCGGCACGGTGGAGCTCGTCCGCACCGATTCCGGCACCGCAGGCGGTGGTTACCGTGCCCCACGACCTCGACCTCGATCACGACATCGCTCCTCCCCTCCCCCTCCCTCCACCGTGTGAGGTTGCGCACTTCACTCCCGTACGGGCGCAGGGCGGGCGTCACCGCTTGCGCAGGGCGGTACGGCGCCGTCGGCGCACCATGACGGCGGGGCTGGCGATGACCGCCGCGGCCCTGACCGCCACGGCCCACCAGAGCGGCGAAGGCCGCGCCTCGGGCCCTTCGGGTGCCTGTGCCGCCCCGGCACCCGGGGGCCACCCGGGCTGGGGGCAGTCATGACGTCCCGGACCGCGCCCGGCGAAGATCGAGTGGCCTTTGCCCGATATGCGCGCGACACTGGCGAAAGTGGCGGGGTGCGTCCGTCGTGCCGTGGGGAAGGCTCTTCTCCGGCCGACCGGGACGCGGCGCCGATCCGTACGGACGCTCTGTCCGCTCACCGGTTCAGGTCATGGGATTGGACAGCCTCGCCCTGCCCTGCCGTAGGTTGCGGTGCTGTTCGTTGCACGGTTCGTAGTGAGTGTGGAAAGAGGCTTTCGGGTGAGCGGGAAGACGGGCGTACTTTCGGGGTTCAAGGAATTCCTGATGCGCGGCAACGTGATCGAGCTCGCGGTGGCCGTGGTCGTCGGAGCCGCGTTCACGAACATCGTGAACGCCGTGGTCAAGGGCGTGATCAACCCGATCGTCGGCGCTCTGGGCTCGCAGAACCTCGACCACTACAAGGCCTGCCTCACCACCTGCTCCACGGACGCCAAGACCGGCGACTTCACGGACGGGATCTACATCCTGTGGGGCTCGGTGCTCAGCGCCGTCCTGACGTTCCTGATCACCGCCGCGGTCGTGTACTTCCTCATGATCCTGCCGATGAACAAGTGGAAGGCGCGCCAGGACGCCAAGAAGCCGGTGGACGACGGCCCGGTGGACCCGACCGAGGTCGAACTGCTGACGGAGATCCGCGACGCGCTCGTGGCGCAGCGCAACGGCTCGCTGTCCGGTTCGTCCATGGGCTCGCCCGGCCATGGCGGCAGCGGCTCGGTCGTCACGCAGAAGTCGCAGTAACGGACGCCGCGACGGACCCCGGTCCCACGAAGCCGTCCCGGCGCCTCGGTCAGAGGTGGTGGGGCGGCTTTTCGTCGAGGAAGCGCGCGAGGTCGGCCGCACTGTCCGTACGGCCCGGACGCTCGCCCCAGCCACGGTCGGTGTCGTCCGACGACCGTCGGCTCAGCGGGTCGTCGAAGATCAGCGCCGCGTGCGCCGCGGGCTGCGGGGGCCGAGGGGGCCGCTCGGAGTTCGCCGCGGTCTCCACGGTCTCCGGCCGCACCGGACTCTCCTGCGGCTCCGCGTCGGCGTCGGGCCGGGATTCGGGGGTCGTACTCACTCCTCCAGGGTACGGCCGCCGGAGAATTATCCGTGGCGGCCCGGGCCTGCGCCGCCTCGGCCTCCGTACGTTTGCGGCCCGCCGGGCCACCGGGCGTACCGTTGCTGGAACACCTTCCGGCGGGGGGCTTCATGAGTGCCGCGTACGAAGCAGGGATGGGCGACCGGCTGGCCCGGCTCCGGCTGCGCCGTGGCCTGACGCAGGAGCAGCTGGCCGAGGCGGCCCGCCTCTCGGTGGACGTCGTCCGCAAACTGGAGCAGGGCCGCCGCAGAACGGCACGGCTGTCCAGCATCAACGCGCTCGCAGCCGCTTTGGACACCGAGCCGTCCCACCTCGTCGGCCAGCCCGGGACCTTCGAGATCCAGCGGCCCGCTCAGGAAGAGGCCCCGTCGGTCCTGGCTCTGCGCCGCGCCGTGTCGCCGGTCTCGGACCTCCTCGGGGAGGAGGATCACGAAGAGCCCCCGACCATCGGCCAGTTGCGCGCGGCGCTCCGTTCCACGGAGGGCATCAGGCGCGAGGGCCGGATGGGCGATATCGGTGTCCTGCTGCCCAGCCTGATCCGCGACGCGCGAACGGCTGCCCACGCCTTCACCGGTGCGGAGGCGGCCGCCGCCAACTCCGTCCTGGCCGTCGCCTACCAGGTCGCCGCCACGACGCTGGCCGCCTTGGGCAAGGAGGACGCGGCGTTCACCGCCATGGAGCGTTCCCTGGCGGCGGTCCGCCTCTCCGACGACCCGCACCTGGAGACTCTCTCGGCATCCACCCTGAGCTGGGTGCTCACCAAGCAGGGCCGTCTCGCCGACGCCGAGCGCGTGGCGACGGTCCGCGCGGACGCGATCGAACCGGGTTTCCGTTCGCCGCCCCGGGACATCGCGCTCTGGGGCATCCTGCTGCTGCGCGCCGCCACCGCCACCGTACGGCAGAAGCGGCATGCCGCGGTCACCGACCTCCTGCGGATGGCCTCGGCGGCCGCCGAGCGGATCGGGGAGGACCAGATCGTCTACGCCATCCCCTTCGGCCCGACCAACGCCGGTGTCGCCAAGGTCAACTTCCTGGTCGAGATGGAGCAGAGCGAGCGCGCCGTCCGCGAGGCCCGGGGCGTGCCCGCCCTGGCCTCTCTCCCGCCCACGTGGCGGGCCCGCTTCCACGTCGACCGGGCCTTGGCGCATCACGACCTCGAAGACGACGCGGCGGCGACACGCGCCCTGCTCATGGCCGAGCGGGACGCGCCCGAGTGGATGCGTTACCACTCGACGTCCCGCCGCCTCGTCACCGAGTTGCGCGAGAGCGCCGGGCGTCGGGATGCGCCAGTGCTGCGGCTCGCCGACAGGCTGGGGGTCGGCGGGTAGGACGCCCTGTCCCACCGTTCCAGCACCTCGGCCGGGCCGCCCTAGCAGTGCAGCGAAGCGGGCCAGGGCGTCCCTGGGCCGGAGCGACATCGATACCTAGCGTGCTCCGCATGACGCGGCACCCGCACGTTCCCGGACCGGGACGGAGACGGTGCCGCACCGTGAACCGACAGGAGCCAGGTATGACCGGTGCCACCACACCCCCGCTCGCCTTTGTCTACGACCGTTGTGCCACGCGTTCGCATGCGATGTTGGAGATGCGCTTGGCCGGGTGTCGCGCCTATGCCGAGCGGCAGGGGTGGGAGGTTGCCGGGTGGTGGGTGGATTTCGGGGATGCGGCGTTGGGGGGTGAGCGGCCCGAGTTGGGGGCGCTGGTCGGTGCGTTGGGGCGCCAGGTGGTGGTCCGGCGCGCGTTCAGTCTCGTGCACCACTGGAACCGGTTCGCGCACGATGCCGAAGGGCGGCTCGCGCTCCAGCGGCGCGTGGCGGAGGCGGGTGGGCACTCGGCCACGACGTTCGGCGAGAGCGACGAGGACGACCGGAGCGACGAGCGGGCCGGGTACACGCGGGTGCCGGCGGGGCGGCAGCCCTCGGTGTAGCGGGCCCGGCCGGGACGGGCGTCAGCGGGTGGCGAGGGCCTCGTGCCACCAGTGGTCGCGGCCCGCTGTCCAGGAGACCGGGCGGCTGGTGCGGTTCACGACCAGGACGGACCGTACCCATGCGCCGTCGCGGCGCAGGGCGCGGTCCAGTACGGGCTTGACCGGGCGTACCGCGCCGTCCCAGAAGGCGGCGTCCGCGGTGATGATCACCTTGGCGCCGGATTCGCGTGCCGCCTCGGCGAGTTCCGGGACGGTCAGGAAGACCGGCAGCGTCGTACGGACGGCGTCGAGCCGACCGCAGGCGAGTGTGGCGACGACCGACTCCGGTACCAGCGGCAGGTGGACCGCCACCGGGTCGCCGGCCCGCACGCCGAGCCGGGCCAGCGCAGCGGCCGCCCGCTTGGCCTGGCCCATGAGCATGGTGTGGGTCAGCTCCTCGTGACGTCCCGGCTCACCGTGCCAGGTGAGGGCCATCGGGGACGGGGACGCCGGGGGCTCTTGCGTTTCCCGGGTCGTTTCCTCATGCTCGGAGATCACACGGCGCAACATGTGGACCAGCTTGAAGATCAGCGATCAACAATTGCTGAACGTCCGCTGTACGGCACGTCCCGTGCCCCGCAGCAGCCGTTTTCGCGACGCCCCGGAAGGCGTCGCTTCTCGTGCCCCTCGGGCGGCGTACTCGTGCGAAACCGTAGGTGCCCGTGCGGCACCTCCACGTCTCTGCCCCGTCTCCGGCACACCCAATCCCCCGCCTTTCACCTTCCTCGTCCGTACGTACCGCGCCGCGCCGACCCGCACTGTTCGGGCTCACGTTGTTCGGGGGAACGTCGGCAGGGTGCGCGGTGGTGCCCTCGTTGCCGTCGCCGGTGGTGTTCCGGGCGCTGCAAGGGGTGGGAGGTGCGCTGGTCATGCCGGTGGGGCTGGCCCTGCTGACACGTTCCTTCCCACCGGGGCGGGCGCGCGTCGCGACGGGACAGGCCCTGGGGCTGGCCGGCCTGGCCACCGCGTGCGGGCCATTCGTGGGTGGAGTGCTGGCCCAGGAGCTGTCCTGGCGGGCCGTGTTCTGGGTGAATGTGCCGTTGTGTGCGGCGGCGATGCTGTGCGCTCGGCGGGCGGTGGAGTTTCGGAGGGCGGCGGGGCCCCGGCAGGCAGTGGGGATCCGGGGCGGGGTGGTGGTCCATCGGGCCGGAGGCGAGCAAGCACGGGGAGGGGCGGTCTGCCTGGCCGGAGGCGCGGGCGTCCGGGGCCGCCGGTGGGGCCGGTAGGGCCGGTAGGGCCAGTGGGGCTCGGTGGTTGTGGGGGCCGGGGCGCCGGTGTGTCTGGTGATGGCTGTTGAGAGCGCGGGGGTGTGGTGGCAGGCGTGCGGGTGGGTGGCGGGCGCGTTGGGGCTCGGTGCGTTGTTCGTACGGGCCGAGCGCCGGTCGCGCGCGCCGCTGATCGACCGCGCCCTCTTCCGTAACGCGCCCTGCGCCGCGCTCACTTCGGCCGGTGCGGTGGCGAACGCGGCGACCGTGGTGCTGCTCTTCGTGGTCCCGTTCGTGCTCCAGGAGGTGCAGGGGCTGTCCGTACCGGGTGCGGGGACGGCCTTCCTCGTACCGGCGGCCGCGATGGCGGCGGCCGGGCGGGTGGCCGGGCCGGTGCCCACGTCCGTCACCGAACCTGTGACGGCCACCTGCCTCGGTCTCGCCGCTGCCGCCTTGGCAGCGACGTCAGCGATGTCTCAGTGACGGCACCATCAGCAGCGGCGATGGCAGCGCCGGCGCAGGCCGGTGCGGAATCGGCGGCGGCCGTCCTCCTGGTGGCGGCCACCGTGGCCGTGGCTTCGTTGGGTGCGGCCGGGGCCCTGACGCTGACGGCCACCCAGGCCAGGGTCCGGCCGGCCCAGGCGGGCGAGGCGTCCGGGCTGACCGAGTGCACGATCACGGTAACGGCCGGGCTGGGCCTCGCGCCCGCCGGTAACGACCCGGGCGGCGCGCTGCGCCTCGCCTCGGCCGGATGCGCGGCCCCCTGCCTGGCCCTCCTGCTGCGGAACCGGAGCGCCCTGCGGCGCGTCAGCCGCAGGTGGTCGCGACCGCCTCGTAGCCCCCGATGACGTCCCGTACGTCCCGGAAGCCGCGGGCCTCCAGCAGCGCGGCGGCGATCACGGAGCGGCCGCCGCTGCGGCAGTAGAGGACGACCGGACGCTCGGGGTCCAGCGTCGCGCAGCCGGTGGGGAGGCTCGCGAGGGGCAGATTGCGGGCTTCCGGCAGGGCGCCCGTCTCGTACTCGGCGGGGTTGCGGACGTCGATGAGCTGGACGCCTTCGGACGGGACGTCACCGGGCGACAGACGGCGGCTGCGGGACACCAGCTCGGGGTGGCGGGCGAGCTCGGCGGCCGGGTCGGGGACGTGCCCGAGGACGTGGTCGTAACCGATGCGGGCCAGGCGGAGGCGGGCCTCGGCTTCCGTGCCGGGGTCGCTGACGAGGACGATCGGCGTGCCGGGCGCCACCACACTGCCCGCGTACTCGGCGAACCGGGTGTCCAGGCTGATGTGCAGCGAGCCGGTGAAATGCGCCGCGGTGTAGGCGGTGAGCGGGCGGCTGTCCAGGAGGACCGCGCCGGCGTCCCGGCAGGCGGCGAGCGCCTCGTCGAGGGTGAGCGCGACGGGCGGCGCGGCGTCCAGGAGCGGGTGGCCGTCGCGGTTGAGGGCGGCGTCGTGCGCGAAGTAGCCGGGGGTGGCGGGCTGCCCGGCCGTGACCAGACGTATGAACTCGGCCTCCGGCATGGGTTGCAGGGCGTAGTTGTGGCGGCGCTGGTCGCCGATGGTGGAGGTGGTCTCGGTGGAGAGGTTGCGGCCGCACGCCGAGCCGGCGCCGTGGGCGGGGAAGACGCGGGTGGCGTCCGGGAGGGTGAGCAGTTTGCCGTGCAGGGAACGGTAGAGGCGGCCCGCCATGTCCTGCGGCGTCAGCCCGGCCGTGGCGAGCAGGTCGGGGCGCCCGACGTCGCCGACGAAGAGCGTGTCGCCGGTCAGGACGCCGTACGGCTCCGCCGCCTCCGGGTGTTCGTGGACGACGAGGCAGATGGACTCCGGGGTGTGGCCGGGGGTGGCGAGGACGGTGAGGGTCACGCCGGAGGGCTTCGTTCCGCCGCCCGATCCGTCGCCCGGTTCACCGTCCGCTTCGCCACCCGTTCCGCCGCCGCCCAGGTGAATCCGTTCACCGTCGCGCAGCCGCCGTATCGGGTAGCCGGTCTCGGCGGCCTCACCGAAGGCGATGGTGGCGCCGGTGGCGCGGGCCAGTTCGAGGTGTCCGGAGAGGAAGTCGGCGTGGAAGTGCGTCTCGATGATCAGTTCGATGCGCAGTCCGGCCGCTTCCGCGTCGCGCAGGTAGTCGTCGATGTCGCGGCGTGGGTCGACGAGGACGGCACGTCCGGTGGTCTCGTCGCCGATCAGGTACGACGCCTGGGAGAGGCAGTCGAGGTAGTACTGCGCGAAGTGCACGGTCGACCTCCGTGGTCCTGCGGGTCCGCCGTCGCGGGCCCCGCGGGGAGTGTGTTGTGCGGATGCACGGATGTACGTACATTAGGCATGCGGCGTCGGCGGCGACAAGTTCGGGCGGCGCGACGGCCGGTGCGGCGCGGGTACCGAGGAGGACAGCCGGAGGCGCCGGAGACGACGCCCCAGGACGCCGGAGACAACGCCCCAGCCGGACCACGCTTGAGCCTGACCACGGCCCGCCCGTACATCTGTACCCGGTGACCGGGTCACCCGCACCACCGTATTCGGAGAACCGCACCATCCGAACCACCCGCATTCGGGAAGCCGCACCACCCGAACCATCCGCCCCACCCGTTCCACCCGTTCCACCCGTTCCACCCGCTCCACCGAACCACCCGTACCGCTCGCACCACACGGAGGCGCCCTCATGACCGAACACCCGCCGGGCCCGCGTCCCCTGGACCGGCGCTCCCCGCTGCCCCTGTGGGCCCAGCTCTCCGAAGACCTGCGGCGCCGTATGGAGGCGGACGAGTTCGCCGAGGAGTTCCCGGCCGAGCACCGGCTCACCGGGGAGTACGAGGTCAGCCGGCACACCGTGCGTGAGGCGCTGCGCAAACTGCGCGCGGACGGCCTGGTGATCGCCGAACGCGGCCGGGCCAGCCGCCTGAACACCCGGCGCATACAGCAGCCGCTCGGCTCGCTCTACAGCCTCTTCCGCGAGCTGGAGGGCCAGGGCGTGGAGCAGCGCAGCGAAGTGCTGCGGCTGGAGCGGACGGCGGACGGGCCGATCGCCGACCAGCTCGGACTCGTCCCGGACGCGCCGCTGGTCGTGCTGGAGCGGCTGCGGCTGGCGGACGGCGAGCCGCTCGCCCACGACACCACGTATCTGCCCGCCGAGGTGGCCGAGCCGCTGCTCGACGCCGACTTCCGGCACACCTCGCTCTACGGCGAGTTGCAGCAGCGCTGCGGGATCAAGGTCACCGGCGGCCGGGAACGCATCCACCCTTTCCTGCCCGACATCCGGCAGGCGTGGCTGCTGGGGCTGGCCGACCGTGAGCCCGCGTTCGCCATCGAGCGGCTGGGGCGTTCCGGGGAGCGGCCGGTGGAGTGGCGCGAGACCGTCGTACGCGGCGACCGCTTCGCCTTCGTCGCCGAGTGGTCGAGCGACAGCCACGCGGTCGAACTGGCGCCCCGCGCCTCGTGTCCGTCATGACGGCCGGGCGCGCACCGCACACCGCGACGCGGCCGGTTCCGCACACCGCGACGCGGCCGGTTCCGCCGACGACCTGCCACCGGCGATGCCGCTCCTAGCCTGGGCGGCACTGCCCTGCGGGCTGGTCATCGGGCTGCTGCTGGGCGCGCTCGGCGGTGGCGGCTCGATCCTCGCCGTACCGGCGCTGGTCTACCTGCTGCACCAGACCCCGCACGAGGCCACGGCGGGTGCGCTGGTCGTCGTCGGGATCGGCGCGGCGTCCGGCATGGCCTGCCATGCCCGTGCGGGCCGGGTCCGCTGGGCGGCGGGGGCGGCGTTCGGCGGGCTGGGCACCGCGGGAACGTTTCTGGGCTCCCGCTGGAGCGCGTCACTGAATCCGACCGTCCTGATGACGGCGTTCGCCGGGCTGATGCTGGCGGTGGCGGCGGTGATGCTCGTACGGACGTGGCGCGAACGGGAACGGGAGAAGGCGCGCGCCGATCACGACGCGGCACGCGCCGATCACGACGCGGTGAGTACCGGCCACGGCCCGGTGAGCACCGGTCACGGCGCGGTCGGCGCCGCTCCCGGGACGACGCCGACCGACCCGGCGCCCGCCATCCCGGCGCCCGCCGCCCCGAAGCCCCCCGCCGCCCGCCTCGCCTCCGCCCTGCGCATCGGTGTCACCGCCACCGCCGTCGGCCTGCTGACCGGCTTCTTCGGTGTCGGCGGCGGCTTCGTCGTCGTGCCGGCGCTGACCCTCGTCCTCGGCCTGGAGATGCCGGTCGCCATCGGTACGTCGCTCCTGGTCATCCTCGTCAACTCCGGTACGGCGTTCGCCACCCGGGCCGGGGCGGGCGGCCTGGACTGGCCGCTGCTGGCCTCCTTCGCCGCCTGCGCCGCGCTCGGCAGCGGGCTCGGCAACCGGCTCGCCGCCCGGTTGCGGCCGCAGGCCCTGTCCACGGCGTTCGCGTCACTGGTCACGGTGCTCGCCGTATCGATGGCGGTGACCAGCATCCCCCGATTGTGACCCGGGCCCCGAATCAATCCGGTCCTCGACCTCAGCTCGACCCCAGCCCGACCTCAGCTCCATCCCAGCCCGACCTCAGCTCCATCCCAGCTCGATCTCAGGAGGAGAGAACCATGACTTCCGCCCCGACGCACCACCAGGTCGTCATCATCGGCGGCGGCACCGCGGGCATCACCGTGGCCGCCCGGCTGCGCCGCGCCGGACTGCGCGACATCGCGGTGCTGGAGCCTTCCGAGACGCACTGGTACCAGCCGCTCTGGACGCTGGTCGGCGGCGGCCAGGCGCCGCTGCGGGCCGCGCTGCGTACGGAGGCGGAGGTCATGCCGCCCGGTGTGCGGTGGCTGCGCGAGTCCGCCGTCTCGGTCGACCCGTCCGCCCGTACGGTGGGTACCGCCTCCGGGCGGACGGTCTCGTACGACCGGCTGGTGCTCGCTCCCGGGCTGAGCCTGGACTGGGACGGCATACCGGGTCTGGCGCAGGCCCTCGGCCACGGTGGTGTCTCCAGCAACTACCGCCCCGACCTCGCCCCGCTGACCTGGGACTACATCCGGCGCACCCGGCGCGGTACGGCGCTGTTCACGATGCCGTCCGGGCCGGTGAAGTGCGGCGGCGCCCCGCAGAAGATCGCGTACCTGGCCGCCGATTACTGGCGCAAGCGGGGACTGCTGGGCCGTATCCGTACGATCCTGGTGCTGCCCGAGCCCGCCATGTTCAAGGTGCCGGTCTTCGACCGGGCGCTGCGGGAGACGGCACAGCGGTACGGCATCGAGGTGCGGCTCCAGTCGGAGCTGACGCAGGTGGACGGCGGCGCGCGGGAGGCGGAGATCGTCGACAACGCGACCGGCGCGAAGGAGACGATCCACTACGACCTGCTGCACGCCGTACCGCCGCAGCGCGCGCCGCAGTGGGTGGCCGACAGCCCGCTTGCCGACCCGGCCTCGCCCTTCGGCTATGCCAAGGCCGACCGGGAGACGCTCCAGCACCCCGACTTTCCCGAGGTGTTCGCGGTCGGTGACGTGGCGAACCTGCCGACGTCCAAGACGGGCGCGGCGATCCGCAAGCAGGCCCCGGTCGTCGTCGCCAACCTGCGGGCCGGGCTGCGCGGGCGCCCCGCCACCGCCCGCTACGACGGTTACACGTCCTGCCCCCTGGTCACCGCGCGCCACAAGATGCTGCTCGCCGAGTTCGACTACGACCTGGAACCGGCGCCCTCCATCCCGTTCATCGACACGACCAAGGAGCGCACCGACATGTGGTTCCTGAAGCGGTACGGGCTGCCGCAGTTGTACTTCAAGGGGATGCTCAAGGGCCTGGCCTGAGCGGCCTCCTACCCCTCCTACCCCTCCTACCCCTCGTCCGGCAGCAGCTCCCACAGCATCGCCTCGAACTCCTCGGCGGTAGGCGGCACATCGGCCAGCAGGGCCTGGAGGCGCAGCCCCTCGTAGGCGCGGGTGAAGAGCCGCACGCGCATCGGGTCCTGCGTGTGGAGGCGGGCGAAGTCGGCGAGCGCTTCGGACCAGCGGCGGGTGTGGCCGCGCAGTTCGGGGCGGCGGGCGGCCAGCAGGCTCAGTTCGAACTCGGCGAGCAGCAGCCCCCGGTCCGCCGGCGCCCCGGCCGTCAGGCGGGCCAGCATCCGTCGCTTGTCGCCGCGACCGCCCGCCGCGCCCGGCCCGGCGGCGGGCGCGGCGGTGAGCTGCCGCAACCGTTCGGTCTCCAGCTCCATGGCGCTGGTCAGCGCGGCGGTGAGCAGCGCGTCGGGGCTCTCGAAGGCGGACGTGGCGGCCGTGGTGGGAAGCTGCGCCTCGTGGGCGACGGTGCGGTGGGTGATCCCGGCCGCACCGTCCCGCTCGATGATCCGCAGGGCGGCTTCGATCAGCGCCTGCCGCTGGTACTGCCCGTCGGGCCCGGACCCGCCGGCGGCCGGCTCGTGCGCGTCCGGACCGTGCGCGGTGGTTCCGTGCGCGCCCGGATCACGCACATCCGGACCGTGCGCTTCCGGATCGTGTGCGACCGGACCGTGCGCATCCGGACCGTGCGCGATGGGCTGGTTCACGGGGGCTCCAGCGGCAGATACGGGATCGGAGACGTCCTCGGACGATACTCGCGCACCTCGCCGCTACGGGGAGGCCGACACGTCCGCCGACACGTCCGCGACCTCGTCCAGACCCCCGACCCCGCCCCCGCCCGCTGGCCCATCCCTGACCACATCGGCCACCACGCAACTCACGTTGTCCGGCGCCCCGGCGTCGTGCGCCAGGGCCACCAGGTCCCGTACCGCCCGGGCGGGGCCGGGGGCCGCGCCGAGCACCTCCCGTACGGCGTCGGAGGGAACCACCGCCGACAGGCCGTCCGAGCAGAGCAGATAGCGGTCCCCGGGGCGCGCCTCCCGCAGCCCCACCTCCGGTTCGACACCGTCACTGCCGTCCAGCGCCCGGAACAGCAGGGCGCGCTGCGGATGCGACTCGGCTTCCTCGGGCGTCAGCCGTCCCTCCTCGACGAGTGACTGGACATGGGTGTGGTCGTGCGTGATCTGGAACAGCTCGCCGCCGCGCAGCAGGTATGCCCGCGAGTCGCCCACGTGCACGAGGGCCAGGTGGGAGCCGGTCCAGAGCAGGGCGGTCAGCGTGGTGCCGGCGTGGTCCGGCGCCCCGGCCGTCACGACGCCCCGCACGGAACGGTTCGCCTGCCCGGCCGCGTCCGCCAGTACGTTGAGCAGGTCGCCGGGGCGCAGCGCCCCGCCGTCGAAGCGCTCCAGGCCGCGCAGTGCCTCGACGGCCGCGGCCCCGGCGGACGCCCCGGCCCCGCCGAAGCCGTCGGCCACGGCCAGCAGCCGGTCACCCGCGTAGACGGTGTCCTGGTTGCTCTCCCGGACCAGCCCGGTGTCCGAGAGGGCCGCGTAACGGATGCCGAGCGGTAGCGTCCGTCCGGGCCTCGCGGCACCCGTGGACGTGTTCTTCATGGCCTCGTCCCTCCTCTTGAGGTGGTCGACGAGGAAGGCCGCCAGTTCGCGGCGGGCGGCGATGTCCGCCTCGGTCTGCGCCCAGTACGCCGACACCGCCTCGGCGGCCGGTCCCGCGGCCAGCTCGCACACGTCCCGGATACGGGCCAGCGGCATACCGAGCCGGCGCAGCCAGGCGACCAGCCGTGCCCGCTCCAACTGGGCGGGCACGTAGCGCCGGTAGCCGTTGGCGGGATCGACGTGGGCGGGCGGCAGCAGCCCCAGTTCGTCGTAGAGCCGCAGCGCCTTCGGCGAGAGCCGCGCCGCCCTGGCGAACGCCCCGATGCCCAGCAGCCGCCCGGTTCCCCGGCCGCCCGCCTCGTCCGGGCCGGTCGCTGCTTCCGGTCCCGGCTCCGCTCCCGTGTCTCCGCGCACCTGTTCACGCCCCCGTCCACCCTCCTCGTACGGGGACGACCCCCGCGGTCCTGAGGCTGGGTCCTCCCCCAGGGGCAAGGTCAAGGGCGGGGCGGGGCGGGCCCGGTCACCGCCTGGCGAAGTGGGTGACCGTGACGCCGTTGTCGAACGAGTCCCGGTCGGTCACGTCGAAGACGGTGGGGTCGAACTCCCCGTCGAACACCGGAATGCCGGCCCCGGCGACCACCGGGTAGCTCTTGATGATCAGCTCGTCGATCTCGGGCAGCAGCGCGCCCGCGAGCCGGCCGCCGCCGCACAGCCAGATGTCCCGCTCCTGCCCCGCCCGCTCCCCGGCCTCGCCTTTCAGGTCCCGGACGAGCGCGAGCGGGTCCGCGCGGACCACGGTCACGGCGGGGTCGATGTCCGGCGCGAGCGTGCTCGACACCACGTACTGGCGCAGGTGTGCGTACGGGCTGGTGATGCCCGCGTCCAGCGCGGGACGGTAACTGCCCAGCCCCATCAGTACGGTGTCGAAGCGCCGGTTGGGCGTGTCGGCGAGCCCGAGGGCGGCGCGCATCGCGGTGGGGACGAACTCCGGGTAGCGGGCGTTGCACCACGCGCTGTAGGCGGCGGCCTGCTGCTCGTCGCCCGCAGGATAGAAGTCGAACTCCCCGCCGGGGCCCGCGATACGGCCGTCCAGGCTGACGGCCACGTAGTAGACCAGCTTGCGCATACCGACGACTCCATCCATAGTGCTCTAAGTGAAGTGGTAAGAACGTAGTACTGCGAACGGAGTGGTGTCAATGGTGCGCAGGAACGACGAGCGGAGGGCCGCTCTCGTCGACGCCGCGATCGAGGTGCTGGCCGGGGAAGGCGCCCGCGGCCTGACCTTCCGCGCGGTGGACAACGCGGCCGCCGTCCCCCCTGGCACCGCCTCCAACTACTTCGCCAACCGCGACGACCTGCTCACCCAGGCGGGCGCCCGGGTCTACGAACGCCTCCAGCCGGACGAGGCGACGATCGCGCGGCAGCGGCTGGCCACGCCCGACCGGGAGACGTACGCGATGCTGATGCGCGAGTTGGTCGGCCGGGTCAGCTCGTTCCGCACCGGCTACCTGGCCCTGCTCGAACTGCGCCTCGAAGCCACCCGCCGCCCCGCACTGCGCGCGGTGCTGACCGAACGCGTCCGTGCCGACGTCGACGCCAACGTGGCCTACCACCAGGCCTCCGGCCTGCCCGGCGACGCGACCGCCGTCCGGCTGCTGTACCTGGCCTTCAACTGGCTCATCGTCGAACAGCTCACCCTGCCCGACGTGTTCTCGGAGGCCGAGCGCGAAGAGCTGGTGTACGCCGCGGTCGACCGCATCGTGGCTCCCTGACCCAGGCACACGAACCCGACGACGCGTGATGTCGCACCGGTGGCGTCGGCCGTCCAGGGTCGGCCTGTCCACGCCTGGGCGTACGGGAGATCACCGGCCCGGCTCCAGGTGGCTCAGGGCCGCGACGGTGAGCGCCTGGACGCCCATGGTCAGGGTGGGCTGCTTGACCGGGGTGAAGTGCGGTGAGTGGTTGGACGGGATGTCCTGGGCGAGGCGTCCGGAGGACATCGCGGCGCGGAACTCGTCCGGGTCCCAGCCGCCGAGCCACCAGTAGTAGAGCGGCGCGCCGGCGGCCGTGGCGAGCAGCCCGGCGTCCTCGCTGCCGGCGGCCGGTTCGTAGCCGAACAGCCGCTGGGCGCCGAAGTGGTCGGTGAAGGCGGCGTTGACCTGTTCCAGCGTCCGGTCGTCGTTGCGGGTGACCGGGAAGGTGTTCAGCACCTCGGTCTCCGGCTCGCGCGGCGCGCCGGACGCGACGGCCTCGGCCTTGGCGATGCGGTCGATGGCCGCCAGCACCCGGCTGCGCACGTCCTCGTCGAAGGTACGGACGCTGAGCTGCACCACCGCCTGGTCGGGGATGACGTTGGGCGCGTCCCCGGCCTGGAAGGAGCCCACGGTCACGACGGCGCGGTCCTTGGGCGCGACCTCGCGGGCGACGACGGACTGCAGCCGCTGGACGAAGGCGGCGGCCATCACGATCGGGTCGACGGCGGTCTCGGGCCGGGAGCCGTGGCCGCCGGTCCCGTGAAAGGTGATCTTCAGGCTGTCCGAGGCGGCCATACAGGCGCCGGGGGCGTACGAGATCAGGCCCGCGCCGAGCGGGGCGACGTGCTGGGCGAGCACCACGTCGGGCGTGGGCACCCGCCCCTGCCCGTCGGCCCCGGCTCCAGCACCGGCACCAGCACCAGCACCAGCACCGACCCCGGAGCCGGCCGCCCCGTTCCCCGCCTCGGAACCGTCCGCCGCGGCTCCGAACAGCCCGTCCTCGATCATCGCCCGTGCTCCGTCACCGACCTCCTCGGCGGGCTGGAAGAGCACGACCAGGGTGCCGGACCAGTGCTCCCGGCCCGCCGCGAGCAGGTCGGCGGCGCCCGCCAGGCATGTGACGTGCACGTCGTGGCCGCAGGCGTGCATGACGCCGGGGACGGCGGAGGCGTACGGCAGACCGCTGCGCTCGGTGACGGGCAGGGCGTCCATGTCCGCCCGCAGCAGGACGACCGGGCCGGGGCCGTTGCGCAGCACGCCCGCCACGCCCGTCCGGCCGATGCCGGTGACGACCTCGTAGCCGTTCGAGGCCAGGCGGCGGGCCGCCTCGGCTGCCGTACGGGTCTCCTGGAAGCCGAGTTCGGGGTGTCGGTGGAGGTCTTCGTAGAGGGATTCGAGGTCCGCCATGCGGGCGTCGAGCGGGGCCAGTACGGTGTCACGCGCGCTATCGCTCATACGTAGCATTTGATCATGTAACGGACGCGCGGACGAGGCCCGGACCGGCCGCGGCGGGCCGGAAAGCACCGCCCGGCCCCACCCCTGCCGACTCACCGGCGAAAACCGGTGGCAGCCGACAGCGACCGGCGGCAACCGGCGTACGGCAGACCGCTGCGCGCCCCCTCCTTTCCTGTGCAAAGCCTGTACGAACAACGTGCGTTGTGCGGCACAAAGTTCCCGGCAGCGCCACCTTCTCCCGCCTGCCCCCACCCCGCACGGAAACCCCATTGCGGGAATTCCCGGGACCGAAGCACCTGGAACGGCTTATTGCACGGCCTATCGGGCCGAACGGCCGCCGTATCGCTCTTTGTCCGGCCGGCGCCCGGAAGGAATCGGTTATGCTCCTCCGGCACCGAAGTGACCTGGTGAACAGCGGAATCCGTACGAACGACGAAATCCGCGGCGCACGGAATCGGCGTGCGGTACGCATTTCGTCCGCATCCGGGAATTCCGCACGGCGCGTCAGGTCGCTCGGTGCGGGAAGAGCACGCACGGGCGCACAGATGCTCAGACGCACGGGGGACGGTACTCAGGCATGGCCAGCGGGTCGGGTTACGCGATCAAGAAATCCGGTACGGAGAGCAGCGCGTCGGAACTGGATTCCGCCGCCGGACAACTCGCCTCCGTACAGAAATCCGTCCCGCAGCAGTCGTGCAGCAGGCCGGAATCGTTCGGCGGCGAGGACGCGGCTCCCGCCTTCGACAACTTCGCCGGCGCCTGGCAGCGCGAAGCCGGCGTTCTGCACGACGCGCTCGGTGAGATCGCGAAGAAACTCCGCACCACGACGAACAACTACGGCGCCGCGGACCACTCCGCCGTCTCCGGCCTCCGCCACGCGGCCGCGGCCGCACCGACGCCCTCCGGCGCGGGCAGCACCCCCTTCGGCTGACCGGCGGCCGCACCCGCCACTGCCACTGCCACACCGGTCCGGACCGATCCGGACCGGACCGGACCGAAGGCCGTACCCAGCCCCGCCAGGCCGTACCCGGCCAGGCCAGGCACGTAACACCACGCCACCAGAACAGGCCAAGCCAGCCATGACCGCATTCCCTCCGAAGACCGACGACCAACTGCTGCGGCTCGACGTCCCGTCCATGCTCCGCTTCGGCCTGCCCGCCGAAGGCCACGCCCGCCGCGCCCTCTTCGGCGACGGGGCGATCGCCGCCGCCGTGACGCTCGGCCGGCTCGGTGTGCTGCCCCGCTCCGTGGCCTACCTCGCCCGGGTCGTCCGCGCGGGCGGCGCCGCGTACGCCGCCGCACTCGACCTGCCGCTGCCGGGCGAGGCACCGGCCCGTACGGCGGGCGCCTGGCTCGCCGCCGCGGCGGGAGTCGCCGGGGGCGTGGACGACGACGAGACGCTCGCCCGCTGGTTCGAGGCGGTGGCCGCGCTGATGGAACTGCGGCTGACCGCGGGCACCTCACCGGCACCGTAAGCACCCATTCAGCACCACCGGCACACCGGCACACCGGCACCAGCGCACCACAGCACCATCACCAACACAGCCACCACAGCAGCACCACGGGGGAAAGGCGGCCCACATGGCGGGCGAATCCACGACGGCACGGCGGGCCGAACTCGCCGAGCGGGTCAAGGGCATCGACGGTGCCGACAGCAAGAACGACCTGATATCCGAGATCAAGAAGGCGCTCGCCGTGCAGGCGCCGTTCGGCGACCCCGGCTCGATCGAGAGCGCCGGCAAGAGCTACCGTTCCGCGGCCGACACCTGTAGCCACGAGGTGCAGCCCCGTATCCAGAAGGTCGCCCAGGAGACCCTGCCGGACGCCTGGACCGGCACGACCGCGGTCAAGGCGGCGGACGTGGTGGCCGCGGCGGACCGGGCGGCGCAGCAGATGGCGGAGGCGTTCAGCAGGGCCGGCGGCGAGCTGATCCGGCTCGCGGACGCCGTACGGTCCGCCCAGGACACCGACCGCCGGGGCCGCCCCAGCCTGGAGGAGGCGCTGAGCCTGCTCGGCGGCGAGGACGGGCTCTTCGACGACATGTGGGAGGACGACGGCGAGGAGGACGCCAAGAACCGGGCGAAGAGCCTGGCGCAGACCGGCGTCGCCGACCTGCACCGGGCGGCCGTGACCGCCGACGACGCGGGGCGGGCGGCGGCGCGCGAGCTGAACAAGTACGCCGCGGAGGCACGTTCGGGCAAGGTGACCGCCCAGGGGCTGACCGCCGCGGACAAGCTGATGCTCGCCGACACCTCCACCGTCGACGAGAACGACCCGGCCCGCGAGCAGAACGAGATCCTCACCAGCAACGATCTCCAGCGGTCCAGCCAGTACCTGAACAAGATGAACGCCGCGGACCGGGCCGAGTTCGAGCGGATGCTCGCCGAGTCCAAGTCGCCCGAGGAGCGCGCCTACCTGATGAAGGCGCTCGCCGCCGGCAACGGCCTCGACTCCGTACGCGGCTTCCGCGACAAGATCCACCCGCACGGCGACGACGAGGCGTGGCTGGCCACCCACCTCACGCCGGTCGTCACCCAGGGCGACAGCAAGAACGACGAGGGGCTCAACGACGACGGGTCGAACGTCAACAAGGACACCGCGGCCTTCAACGGCCAGGCGTGGGCCCAGGGCGGCGACGGCCAGGAGGGCACCTGTGTGGCCTCCTCGACCGTCACCGCGCGGGCCATGGTCGACCCGGTCTACGCCCTGGGCCTCACCGGCGGCGAGTCGGGCCAGGAGAACGACCCCAAGGCGTTCCGCGAGCGCCTGGTGGACGAGCAGCACCGGGTGCACGAGGAGGGCGACGGCGGCCACGAGGGCTGGTTCGGCACCGGGGCGCCCAGCGGTATGGACAACGACGGCAAGACCGAGGTCGTCAACAAGGAGATCAGCCCGCACACGGGCGGCGCGTACGAACTGCGCGAGACCGGCAGCGCGGACGCCCGCCGGGACGCACTGCCGGACATCGAGAAGGCGGTGGCCGAGGGCAAGCCCGTACCCATCGGCGTCGAGGGCTACCAGGACGGCGACCGCAGCGGCCACGCCATGATGATCGTCGGCCAGGAGGGTGACATGCTCCAGGTCTACAACCCGTGGGGGACCACGACCTGGGTCAGCGAGGACGACTTCGTCAACGGCCGGATGCAGAAGGCGTCCGACAACGACCTGCCGGACGCGTACGCCGTGCACGTACCGAAGTGAGCCGCCTGATGACGCGCTTTCCCCGACCCTGGACGCCTGCGTTCCGGAAGCCCGTGTCCCTGAGGCCGGGGCCCCGGAAACCCGCTCCCCGGCCGCGCGCCGTCGCCCTGGCCACGGCCGGCGTCGCGCTCGTCGCCCTGACGACGGGCGCGTGCGGCGGCAAGTCGGACTGCTGCGTCAAGGCGCCGACCGCCTCGCCGTCGCCCACCACGCCGGGCGGGGTGCCGGGTGCGGCCTGGGCGTTCCCGTCCCAGGCGACGAGCCTGCGGGTGCGGGCCGGTACGGACTTCGACATCGTGCTGCGGGCGGGTGGCAGCGGCTGGCGGGTGGACGAGCCGAAGATCGAAGGCGCGGCGGTACGGCACCGAACCGGGACCGCCGCCTCAGGCACGGCTCCGGGCGCCGCCCCGGGCACGGCTCCGGGCGCCACATCGGGCACGGCTCCGGGCGCCGCCTCGCGCTCCGGTGCGAAAGACGGCGTACGGGCCGCCTTCCACGCCGTCAAGCCCGGCACCGCACGGATCGTGCTGACCTCGGCGGACCGCGAGCGCACCATGACGTACCAGGTCACCGTGGGCACCGGACCGGCCACCGCACCGAGCGCGGCCCCGAGCGCGACGGGCGGCGGCCTCGATCGGGGGCGCTCGCTGGGCACCGGTTTCACGAGCGGTTCCGGCGGCGAGGTGACCGTCCGGCGCGGGGAACGCTTCTCACTGCCGAACGCCTACTCGAACGTACCGGGCATCACCTGGCGGGTCGTCAGCCGCAGCGCCTCGGGGCCCGCCCCACTGCTGAGCGACGTGCCGCACGTCGAAGGCGACGCGGCGGGCGACCGCACGGACTGGTACACCTTCTCGGCCGACCGGGCGGGCACCGCCGTGGTCGAGCTGTTCGGCTGCTACCGCTGTGCGAACGGCAGCACCGGCACCCCGGATTCGGCGGAGAGCCGCGCGTACTCCGAGACCAGAACGGTGCGGATCACCGTGCGCTGACCCCGCGCGCGTACCGCGCCGGGGGCCCTGCCCGTCCTCCGACCGGCAGGGGTTCCCGCGCGTCTCATGGCGCCTCCCGGCCGCACGGACTGTACTGATCACCATGATGGCCCGAATGACAGCCCGCGGCCGCTCCGAGGCGCACCGCGCGGCCACCCCGCTGGAGCTCTTCTTCGACCTGTGCTTCGTCGTGGCCGTCGCCCAGGCCGGGCGGCAGCTCGTACACGCTCTCGCCGAGGGGCATCCGGGGCACGGCGTCCCCGGCTACCTGATGCTCTTCTTCGCCATCTGGTGGGCCTGGGTCAACTTCTCGTGGTTCTCGTCCGCGTACGACACCGACGACACGCTGTACCGGGTGGTGACGCTCGTACAGATCGCGGGCGTGCTGATCCTGGCGGCGGGGGTGCCGCGCGCGTTCGACGGTGACTTCGCGGTGGTCTGGTTCGGCTATCTGGTGATGCGGCTCGCGCTGGTGGCGCAGTGGCTGCGGGCCGCGCACGGCAGCACCGGGCCCGAGCGGACCACCGCGCTGCGCTATGCCGCCGGGGTGACGCTGTGCCAGGCCGGCTGGCTGGCCGTCCTGCTGTCGCCGGAGGACGTACGGCCGTGGGTGTTCCTCGCGCTGGCGGTCGCGGAGCTGGCCGTGCCCACGGTGGCCGAGCGCGACCACCAGACGGCGTGGCACCCGCACCACATCGCGGAGCGGTACGGCCTGTTCGTCATCATCATGCTCGGTGAGACGGTCTCCGCCGCGACGGTGGCGGTGCAGTCCGCGGTGGACGAGCAGGAGGAACTGGGGAATCTGCTGCCCATCGCGGCGGGCGGCCTGCTGCTGATCTTCGCGGCGTACTGGATCTACTTCGCGGTCCCGATCCACCTGCACCTCTCCTCCAACCGCCAGGCGTTCCTCTGGGGTTACGGGCACTACCTGGTCTTCGGTTCGGCGGCGGCGATCGGCGCGGGGATCGAGGTGGCGGTGGAGGAGTCGGTCGGCAAGGCGCACCTCTCGCAGTTCGCGGCGTCGGCGTGCGTGACCCTTCCCGGTGCGCTGTTCATGTTCACCGTGTGGCTGATCCATTCCCGCCACCAGAAGCGCGGTCCGGCCCAGCAACTGGTCCTGCCGGTGTCCTCCGTACTGGTCCTGGCCTGCACGTTCGCGGGTCATGGGGCGGTGCTGCTGACCGGGCTGGTGGCGGCGTCGACGGTCGCGGTGGGGGTGACGCTGACCGCGCGGCAGGGGCAGGCGCTGGGCAACTGACCGGTTCCGGCCAAAGGACCCGCCCATTTCGGCCATTGACCTCTCCTGACGCATGAACAGCACCAGGACCGGTACGGAGCATTTCCCCGAACGGTGTAGGGTGCAGATTGCCCGATTTATACCTGCGACAGCCCACCGGCCAGAGCCGACGGGCGAGGAGACGCCACGACATGGCTGCCCGCCACGCCCAGCCGGGCGGTACGCGAATAAGGATGACCCGTCGCGGCAAGGCCGTGAGCGGTCTCGCCCTGACCACCCTCGTGGGCACCGCACTGTGGGCCTGGCCCGCCTCCGGCGACGACCACGACGGCCACCGCGCCGACCAGGCCCGCCCGGCCCCCTCCGCGCCGGACACCCCCGCGCACCACGTCACCGGCGGCACCACCGCACCGGCCCCGCGCACGATCCCGGTCCTGAGCGACGCCACCCGCAAGCAGATCCCGGCCGAGTCCCGGCAGGTCCTGGTCGTCACGGGCCAGGGCCCGGACGCGCACGACTCCTCCGTCGTGCTCTACACCCGCGCCGAGCACTCGGACGACTGGCGGCCCGGCACCCGCTGGGTGGCGCACAACGCCTCCCGCGGCTGGACCGAGGACCACCACTACGGCGACCTGCGCTCGCCCGAGGGCGTGTTCACGCTCAGCGACGCGGGCGGCAAGCTGGCGCCGCCGGAGGGCACCAAGCTGCCGTACGACCACAACAGCAGCTTCGTCGCGCACGGCACCGGCGTCGAAGGGGAGCCGCTGGGCGGCGCCTTCGACTACGTCATCGCCATCGACTACAACCGGGTCAAGGGCTCCTCGCCCCTGGACCAGCGGCGCCCGCAGGGTGCCGCGAAGGGCGGCGGCGTCTGGCTGCACGTCGACCACAACGGGCCGACGCAGGGCTGCATCAGCCTCAAACCCGAGGTGATGCAGGAGTTGCTGCGCACGCTGGACCCGGCACAGCACCCGGTCGTCGTGATGGGCCCGGCGGGCCACTGATCTCCCCCTCGGCGGGCGGGCAGAGCCTCCGGCACGGCCCCGGTCCAGGTACCCGGCATCACCCGGCGGGGCCCCGACAAGAGCCCCGCCGCTCCCCGTATCGCCCCGCCTTCACTCGTGGTACGCATGTGCCATGGCCGACGACCCTCAGCAGTCGCACGACGAAGCCGCACCCCGCGCCTCCCTCTCCGCTCCTGAGGAGGCCCCGCAACGTCCCGGCCCCCGTGACGCGTTGACCGACGTCACCGGCCTGCGGGTCGGCCACGCGCAGCTCCTCGGCGACGGGCGCCTGACGGGCACCACCGTCGTCCTGGCGCCCGAAGGCGGCGTCATCGCCGCCGTGGACGTGCGCGGCGGCGGCCCCGGCACCCGCGAGACGGACGCCCTGGACCCGCGCAACCTCGTCCAGCGCATCGAGGCGGTCGTCCTGACCGGCGGCAGCGCCTTCGGCCTGGACTCCGCCTCCGGGGCGGTGGCCTGGCTGGCGGAGCAGGGCCGCGGCTACCGCGTCGGCCCGGACCCGGCGCAGGTCGTCCCCGTCGTACCGGCCGCGGCCCTGTTCGACCTGGGGCGCGGTGGCGACTGGTACGCCCGCCCGGACGCCGCGCTGGGCCGCGCCGCCATCGAGGACGCCGCCACCACGGCACTGAACGCGCCCGTCCGAGAGGGCAACACCGGTGCCGGTACGGGCGCGGTGACCGGCGGCGTCAAGGGCGGCATCGGCACCGCGAGCGTGGTCCTGCCGTCGGGCGTCACGGTCGCCGCGCTGGCGGCCGTCAACGCGGCGGGGTCGGTGGTCGACCCGCGTACCGGTGTGCTGTACGGGCAGTACGGGGACGTGTGCGAGGAGTTGGCGCGAGCGGTGCCCGACGAAGGCGCCGGCCGGACGGCTCCGGGCTCGCCCGCCCCCGGCCTGCCCTCCCCCGGCGCGCACGCCGGCGCGCGGCGCCGTCTCGCCGAGGCCCGTACCGCTTCCGAGCGACGTTCGGCCGTCTCCGCGCGCCCGCCCCTGAACACCACCCTCGCCGTCGTCGCGACCGACGCGGTCCTGACCCGCGCCCAGGCCCAGAAACTGGCGGGCACCGCACACGACGGGCTGGCCCGCGCCGTACGCCCGGCGCACCTGCTCACCGACGGCGACACGGTCTTCGCGCTCGCCACCGGTGACCGGCCGCCGATGTCGGAAGCGGCCGCCGCCGACCCGGTGTTCGCGGCGCACGCCGAGACCGCCGCCCTCAACGAGATCCTGGCCGCGGGGGCCGACGTGCTGGCCCGCGCCGTGGTCAAGGGCGTACTGGCGGCGGAGACGGTGGACACTCCGGGCGGCTGCTTCCCGTCGTACCGTGACCTCTACCCGTCGCAGTCGCCTTCCTGACACCGGTGGTAGAACGGGCCTTATGTCCGTGCCGCCGCCTCCCCCCACGCTCGTCCAGCCATCGCCCAAGAAGAAACCGGGCCCGCCGCAGCCGCCGAAGCGGCGCCGGCGGCTGTGGTGGCACCGCTTGTTCCTCGGGCTCTGGTACCGGCCCGTCGAGGTGATGGACGAGGCGCGCGACCGCAGCGCCTGGAGTGCGGCCGTCCTGCTGTGCCTGATCAGCGGCGCCCTCGGCATCGTGTCGGTGGACGCCTTCCGCAAGCAGTGGGCGATGGACCAGCGCCAGGCCCTGGAGCTGGCGGCCGTCGCGGAGGCGGGCGTCCTGCTCGCCAGTCTCGCGCTGGGCATGGTCACCCATGCCATAGCGCGCACGATCGGCGGGAACGGCAGGTTCGAGCCGACGGTCAGCCTGTTCGTCGTGCTGTTCTGGGTCACCGACCTGCCGCGGCTGGTGCTGGCCACCTGGCTGCCGCACGGCTCGACGCTCGTGCAGGCCGTGGCCTGGACGACCTGGGGCTTCGGCTATCTGCTGGCCATCCTGCTCATCCGGGGCCAGCACCATCTGTCCACCGTCAAGGCGGCGGTGGCGGTGGCGGTGCAGATGCTGACCTCGCTGGCGCTGCTGAAGCTGGGTCCGGTGCGCTGAAGCCGGGGCATCGCGGCGCCGAGGTCCGGTCCGGCCCGGTGCGGCGCGGCCCGGTGCCGCTCAGTGCCTCTCGTTCTCGTCCAGTTGCCGTACGAGTCCGGCGAACGCCTCGCGCTCGGCGGCGCTCAGCTCCACGCGCTCGGACGGCGGTCCGGCCGGGCCGGTCTGCCGCGGGACCGCGCGCAGCAGCGGTCTGGTGCCGTTCCCGGCCGGGGCCCCGTAACGGTGCCGGCGCACGAGCCGGGCCTGGCTCACGGCCCACCCCACGGTGACGGTGAGCAGAATGGCCAGGCCGATCTGCTGGAGGAGCGGTACGGAGGGGAGCATGCGGTCCTCCAGGTCGGATGCGCGACGGTGCGGTTCCGGGCCCGTGCTGGCCCCGGCGGGCGGACTTCAGTAGTAGACACCATGTCAGGTACTTCCGTCAGGGGATTCAACGGACTTACACCCCACACGTGACGTAACTCCCACACCGCTCGTACACCTCCGCGCCTCCCGCCCGGCCTCCCCACGTCTCCCCCACACCGCCGCTCACCGCCGACGCCCGCCCCCCGTACGCCCGCCCCGCACCCGCGCCGCACGCCCACGCCCCCTTCCCCTCACCCAAGATCGTCCACGAGCATGTGGCCTCCGCCGCCCTCCCGACGCGAGGAGTACGCACGTGCCGCAGCCGACCGCACCCCGCACCACCCCCAAGGCCCTGGAAGGCGTCCTCGTGGCCGACTTCAGCCGCGTCCTGGCCGGTCCGCTGGCCGCCGCCACCCTGGCCGATCTGGGAGCCGACGTGGTCAAGGTGGAGCGGCCCGGCTCCGGCGACGACACCCGCTCCTGGGGACCGCCCTTCTCCTCCGACGGCACGGCCGCGTACTTCGACGCCGCCAACCGCTCCAAACGCGGCCTCGCCCTGGACCTCGCCGACCCCGGCGACGCGGCGGCCGCCCGGGAACTGGCCCGCCGGGCCGACGTACTGATCGAGAACTTCCGGCCCGGCGCCCTCGCCCGCTACGGGCTGGACCCGTCGGCCACCCTCGCCGCCCATCCTGGCCTGGTGCACTGCTCGATCACCGGGTTCGGTTCCGGCGCGGGCGCCCGTCTGCCGGGCTACGACTTCGTCGTGCAGGCCGTCGGCGGCCTGATGAGCATCACCGGCGAACCGGGCGGCCCGCCCCTGAAGGCGGGCGTCGCGCTCGTCGACGTCCTGACCGCGAAGGACGCCGCCACCGCCGTCCTGGCCGCACTGCGCCACCGCGACCGTACGGGTCAGGGCCAGCACGTCGAGGTCAACCTGCTGTCGTCGCTGCTCGGTTCGCTGGTCAACCAGGCGTCCGGGCAGTTGGCCACCGGCCGGGACCCGGGCCCGATGGGCAACCGGCACCCGAGCATCGCCCCGTACGAGACGCTGGCCTGCCGGGACGGCGAGCCGCTGGCCGTCGCGGTCGGCAACGACCGGCAGTTCCGGGCGCTGGCGCAGGCGCTCGGCGCGCCCGGCCTCGCCGACGACGAGCGGTTCGCGCACAACCAGGACCGGGTGCGGCACCGCGCCGAACTGGTCGGGGAGCTGGAGAAGCGGCTGGCGGCGGAGACGCCCGCGGCCTGGACCGAGCGGCTGACCGCCGCGTCCGTGTCGTGCGGGCCGGTCAACTCCGTCGGCGCGGCACTGGCCCTGGCCGAACGGCTCGGCCTGGACCCGGTCGTGCCGGTCGGTGCCGGCCGGGCCCCGCAGGTGCGCAGTCCGCTGCGGCTGTCCGCCACGCCGGTCGTCGCCCCGCACGCCCCACCCGCCCTGGACGAGCACGGCGACCCCCTCCGCGCCTGGCTGTCCGGCCCGGACGACACGCCCCTGCCACCCCTCCTGTGACGTTCATCACAAGAGTTCGGGGAGTGCAACCAAACCCTCCCGTAGTTGCTGTTTACCAGCACTGACTGACAACACCCTTGCATGGAGCAGCCCGTGACAATGCCGGACAACACCGCGCCGCCCGCACCGTCCCGCACCAAGCGCCGGCTGCGTCGCGGTCTCGCGGCGGCCTCCCTCCTGACCGCAGGTGCCCTGGCCCTGTCCGCGTGCGGCGGTGACGCCTCGGCGGGCGGCAACGACGGCAAGGGGCAGGCGGGCGCGGACGCCGCGGCCGCCAAGGACGCCTCCGAGGCGAAGATCTCGGTCACCTCGAAGGACGGCGCCACCAACGCCAGCATCAACGACACCGGTGTGAAGGTCAGCGGCGGCAAGCTGACCGACGTGAAGCTGGTGCAGGCGGACAACGGCGCGGAGGTCAAGGGCGCGATATCCGCCGACGGTTCGTCCTGGAAGCCGTCGGCGCAGTTGGAGCGCGGGACGAAGTACAAGCTGGTGGCCAACGCCAAGGACGGCAAGGGCCGGGCGGCCACCGAGAACGCCACCTTCACCACCGTCTCGTCGAAGAACAGCTTCATCGGCTCCTACACGCCCGACGGCGGCAAGACCGTCGGCGTGGGCATGCCGGTGTCCTTCACCTTCGACAAGGCGATCAGCAACAAGAAGGACGTCCAGTCGCACATCACGGTGACCTCCAGCAGCGGCCAGAAGGTGGTCGGTCACTGGTTCGGCGCCCAGCGCCTGGACTTCCGCCCGGAGCAGTACTGGAAGGCCGGGTCCAAGGTCACGCTGAAGATCGAGCTGGACGGGGTCAAGGGCGGCCAGGGCATCACCGGGGTGCAGTCCAAGACGGTGTCCTTCACCATCGGCCGCTCCCAGGTCTCGACCGTCGACATGAACACCCAGACCATGACGGTGGTCCGGGACGGCAAGACCGTCAAGTCGATCCCGATCTCCGGCGGCAGCGCGAAGAACCCGACGTACAACGGCCAGATGGTCATCTCGGAGAAGTTCACGCAGACCCGCATGGACGGCTCGACGGTCGGCTTCGGCGGTGAGTACGACATCAAGGACGTCCCGCACGCGATGCGGCTGTCCAGCTCCGGCACGTTCATCCACGGCAACTACTGGGGCAGCCCGTCGATCTTCGGCAAGGCCGGCACCAGCCACGGCTGCGTCGGCCTCCAGGACAACCGGGGCGGCGGTGGTGACACCCCGGGCAAGTGGTTCTTCGAGAACTCGCTGATCGGTGACGTCGTGGTCGTCAAGAACTCCCCCGACAAGACCGTGAAGCCCGACAACGGCCTCAACGGCTGGAACATGGCGTGGAGCGAGTGGCAGGCGGGCAGCGCGGCCTGATGCCGCGGACGTACGGCACGGCCGACGCGGGCTGATTCCCGTACGTACGGCACGGCCTGCGCGGCCCTGACGACATGACGGTGGCCGGTCCCCCCGGGGACCGGCCACCGTCGTACCGCGATCGGTTCGTCAGGCCGCCACCGGTGTGCTTTCGGCCGGAGCCTGGGCCCGCTCCGTGGCGGCCTGCGGCGCGTCCGGCTTGCGCAGGCCCTTCAGGAGGACGACCAGGGCGGTGGTGACCGCCGTACCGGCCAGCACGGCCACCAGGTAGAGCAGCGGCTGCCCGATCAGCGGCACCACGAAGACACCGCCGTGCGGGGCCCGGAGCGTGCAGCCGAACGCCATCGACAGGGCACCGGTCACCGCGCCGCCCGCCATCGCGGACGGGATGACGCGCAGCGGGTCGGCCGCGGCGAACGGGATCGCGCCCTCGGTGATGAACGAAGCACCCAGCACCCACGCGGCCTTCCCGTTCTCCCGCTCGGCACGGGTGAACAGGCGGCCGCGTACGGTCGTGGCCAGCGCCATCGCCAGCGGCGGCACCATGCCGGCCGCCATCGCCGCGGCCATCACCTTCAGGCTGCCGTCGTTGGGATGGGCGAGGCCGCCCACGGCGAACGCGTACGCCACCTTGTTGAGCGGCCCGCCGAGGTCGAACGTCATCATCAGTCCGAGGATGACGCCCAGGATGACGGCGTTGGCACCGGACAGCCCGCTCAGCCAATCGGTCAGCGCCTTCTGGAGCGCGGCGACGGGCTTGCCGACCACCAGGAACATCAGGAATCCGACGACCGCCGACGAGATCAGCGGGATGACGACGACCGGCATGATCCCGCGCAGCGCGGGCGGCACCGCGACCCGCTGGACCGCCATCACCACCGCGCCCGCGATCAGACCGGCGATCAGACCGCCGAGGAACCCCGCGTCGACGGTCAGGGCGATCGCGCCGCCGACGAAGCCCGGCACCAGACCGGGCCGGTCGGCCATGCCGTACGCGATGAAGCCCGCCAGTACGGGGACGAGGAAGCCGAACGCGACGCCGCCGATCTGGAAGAGCAGCGCCGCCCAGCTCGCGGACTCGCTCCACACGAAGTGCTCGGCGACGGACGGCGCCTTGTCGATGCCGTACCCGCCGATCGCGAAGCCCAGGGCGATCAGCAGGCCGCCCGCGGCGACGAACGGGACCATGTAGCTGACGCCGGTCATCAGCCACTTGCGCAGCCGGGTGGCGAAGCCGTCGCCCGCCTCGCCGTCGCGGTCCATGGGCGCGGAACCGGGCGTCGCCGGTGTGGAGACGTCGCCGCGCGCGGCCTTCTCCCGTACCTCGGCGATCAGTTCGGCGGGCCGGTTGACGCCCGCCTTCACCCCGACGTCGACCGTCGGCTTCCCGGCGAACCGCGCCCGGTCCCGTACCTCGACGTCGTGCGCGAAGATCACACCGTCCGCCGCGGCGACGACCTCCGGGTCCAGCCGCTCGAAACCGGCCGACCCCTGCGTCTCCACGACCAGGTCGACCCCGGCCTCCTTGCCCGCCTTGGCCAGCGCTTCGGCGGCCATGTAGGTGTGGGCGATGCCGGTGGGGCAGGAGGTGACGGCGACGATCTTGAAGGAGGCGGCGGGAGCGGCCGTGTCCGCCGGCCCGGCGCCGGGTCCTGCGGTTGCCGCGGGTACGGCGTCCGGCTCGGGCTCCGCCTCGGGGGCGGCTTCGGGCACGGCTTCGGGCACGGCTTCGGGCACGGCCTCCGGCGCGTCCCCGCGGATGAGCGCCGCTGCCGCCGCCGGGTCGTCCGCCGCCCGCAGCGCCCCCGTGAACTCCTCGTCCATCAGGTGCCGGGCCAGCGTCGACAGGATCGACAGGTGGTCGGCGTCGCCGCCCGCCGGGGCCGCGATCAGGAAGACCAGGTCGGCAGGCCCGTCCGTCGCGCCGAAGTCGATTCCGGCGGCGCTGCGCCCGAAGGCGAGCGTCGGCTCGGTGACGTGCGCGCTGCGGCAGTGCGGTATGCCGATGCCGCCGTCCAGGCCGGTCGGCATCTGGGCCTCGCGCGCGGCCACGTCCGCGAGGAAGCCCTCCAGATCGGTGACCCGGCCCCGCCCGGCCATCCGCTCGGCCAGCGACCGCGCGGCCGCTTCCTTGCTCTCGGCGGACAGGTCGAGATCGACCAGTTCCGCGGTGATCAGCTCACTCATCGCGGGCTCCTTCGCTCGCATCAGGTCCCAGCAAACTCAGCCCGTCCGGCCCTTGAGGACGAGCGAAGCGACAACACGTGAGCCGGCCCGGGGCGCTCACCCCACCGGTTCCCGCAGCTCCAGCCCCACCGGCACGGTGTCGGCCACCAGAACCGCCGAAGGATCGAGGTCCGCCGGCGCCGGCATGGCGCTGCCCGGTAGCTGCACCGCCGCCGCCCCGTACGCCACCGCCGAGGCCAGAGCCGGTACGCCGACGCCGCCCGCCGCCAGGAACCCGGCCAGCGACGCGTCGCCCGCGCCGACGTTGCTGCGTACGGTCGCGACCGGCGCGGAGGCGAAGTGCTCCCCGTCCCCGTCGACGAGCAGTTGCCCGTCGGCGCCGAGGGAGGCGAGCACCGCGCCCGCGCCCAGGGCGCGCAGATCCCGCGCGGCCTCGACGGCGTCGCCGACGGTGCGCAGCGGCCGGCCCACCGCCCGGGCCAGTTCCTCGGCGTTCGGCTTGACCACGTCCGGCCGCGCGCTCAGCGCCGCGGTCAGCGACGGCCCCGAGGTGTCCAGGGCGATCCGGGCCCCGGCCCGGTGCACCTGGGCGACCAGTTCCGCGTACCAGGAGGGGGCCAGGCCGCGCGGCAGGCTGCCGCAGCAGGCGATCCAGTCCGCTCCGGCCGAGTGGGTCCGTACGGTGTCCAGCAACGCCCGCGACTCGTCCGCCGACAGCTCGGGGCCCGCCGCGTTGATCTTCGTCAGGGTGCCGTCCGGCTCCACGGCGGAGATGTTCGACCGGGTCTGCCCGGCCACCGGTACGCCCGCGACCTCGATGCCCTCCGCCGCCAGCAGGCCGCCCAGCGCCGCGCCCGCCGGGCCGCCGAGCGGCAGTACGGCCAGCGTGCGGTGCCCGGCCGCCGCGACGGCCCGGGAGACGTTGACGCCCTTGCCGCCCGGGTCGATCCGGTCCGCGGTGGCGCGCAGCACGGCGCCGCGCTCCAGCGCCGGGATCTCGTACGTCCGGTCCAGGCTGGGGTTGGGAGTGACGGTGAGGATCATGCGCGCACCACTTCCGTGCCCGCGCGCTCGATGGCGAGGGCGTCGTCGGGGCTGAGCCCGGTGTCGGTGACGAGCAGGTCCACGTCGTCGAGGCCGCCGAAGCGGGCGAAGTGCACCTGCCCGAACTTGCTGCTGTCCGCGACGAGCACGACCCGCCGCGCGGCGGCGACCGCCGCCCGCTTCACGGCCGCCTCGGCGAGGTCGGGGGTGGTCAGGCCGCCCTCCAGGGAGAAGCCGTTGGTCGCCAGGAAGACCACGTCCGCGTTGATCTCGCGGTAGGCGCGCAGGGCCCAGTCGTCGACCGCGGCCCGCGTACGGTGCCGGATGCGGCCGCCGACGAGGTGGAGGGTCAGGCCGGGGTGGTCGGCCAGCCGCGCGGCGACCGGGAGCGCGTGCGTGACGACGGTCAGCTCGGCCTCCAGCGGCAGCTCGGCGGCGATCCGGGCGGCGGTCGTGCCCGCGTCGAGGATCACGCTGCCGGGCGCGGACCCGCCGGGCAGCTCCGCGAGGGCCGCCCGCGCGATGCGCTGCTTCTCGTCGGCGGCGACGGTGTCCCGTTCGGCGAGGTCGGGCTCGAAGTCCAGGCGCCCGGCGGGGATGGCGCCGCCGTGCACCCGGCGGACCAGGCCGGCCCGGTCCAGGGCCTTCAGATCCCGGCGTACGGTCTCGGCGGTGACCTGGAACTCCTCTGCGAGCGAGAGGACGTCGACCCGTCCGCTCTCCCGCGCCAGTCGCAGGATCTCCTGCTGCCGCTCCGCTGCGTACATGTGACTTCGTGCCTGCCTCGTGCCCGACCGTGTGGTTTCAGGCCAAAGGTACGACCGAAAGAGCGAGAAGTAAACACATACGGGCACGCGACAGACCCAAACGGACATGAATGGGCGGCGGCAGCAGCCGGTCACGAACGCGCAGCGTCGTGCGGGGACGTGCAGGGACGCGCACGCAGAGCACTCGGCGCGCAGCGAAGCGCGCGTCAAGCAGCAAAGAGCCCCGGCGCCGAGGGGGGGTTCGGCACCGGGGCTCGTCCATGGGGAAGGGGTCGGGTCGGAGGCAGGCTGCCGCCTCTCGCCGGGTCAGGCCACCACTGACCAGGGAGGGAACGCGGCCACCACGTCCGCCACCGGGCCGCGGGCAGCGGCCCCGCAGCCGCTACGCCGCCGCGTCGAACCCCGTGTCGCGCGCCATCCGCTTCAGCTCCAGCAGCGCGTGCTTCTCTATCTGCCGGATGCGCTCACGCGTCAGGCCGTGCTGCTTGCCGACCTCGGTGAGGGTCCGCTCGCGGCCGTCCTCGATGCCGTACCGCGCCTTGATGATCGAGGCCGTACGGTGGTCGAGCCGGTCGATCAGGTCCTCCAGCTCCTCGCTGCGCAGCAGCGTCAGGACGGACTGCTCGGGCGAGGCCGCGGAGGTGTCCTCCAGCAGGTCACCGAACTGGGTGTCGCCCTCGTCGTCGACGGACATGTTCAGGCTGACCGGGTCGCGGGCCCAGTCCAGGACGTCGGTGACGCGCTCGGGCGTGGAGCCCAGCTCCTGGGCGACCTCGGCGGGCTCCGGGTCGCGGCCGTTCTCACGGTTGAACTCGCGCTGCACGCGGCGGATGCGGCCCAGCTCCTCCACGAGGTGGACGGGGAGCCGGATGGTGCGCGACTGGTCCGCGATGGAGCGGGTGATGGCCTGGCGGATCCACCACGTCGCGTACGTGGAGAACTTGAAGCCCTTCGCGTAGTCGAACTTCTCGACCGCGCGGACCAGGCCCGCGTTGCCCTCCTGGATCAGGTCGAGCAGGGGCAGACCGGCGCGCGGGTAGCGGCGGGCGACCGCTACGACCAGGCGCAGGTTGGAGCGGATGAAGACGTCCTTGGCCTTCTCCGCCTCCTCGGCCAGCGCTTCGAGCTCCTCGCGGGTGCCGCCGGCGGCGTTGCCGTCATCGACGATCCCGTCGAGGATCTGCCGGGCGTAGACGCCCGCCTCGATGGTCTGGGACAGCTCGACCTCCCTGGCGGCGTCGAGCAGGGGCGTTCGCGCGATCTCGTCGAGGTACATGCCGACCAGGTCGCGGTCGGCGATCTCCCCGCCTACGGCGCGAACACTGTTGGCCCCGTCAGCACCGCTGCTGGTGGCCTGACGTCGGGCGACGGCACGGGTTGCCATGCGTGTGCTCCCTTTGCGATGAGTCGGTCGCGGGATGGTGGCGGTGGGACACCGGGTGCGTGACCCGAGTACCCCTTCCGAAGGAAACAACGGCTGGAATCCGGACAGAATTCCCCTGCCGAGCACCTATTTTCGTGATCATGCAGTACCCTGCATCCCCACCGAGGAGGTCGGATGTCTCCGGAGTACCGGGAAGCGCAGGTCAGGGCGGCAACCGAGGCCGACCTCGGCAGCCTCACGGACCTCTACGACCACTATGTCCGTGAGACGCCCATCACCTTCGACACGGAGCCCCGCACCCCCGAGCGGCGCCGCTCGTGGTTGCTCTCCCACCCTGAAGACGGCCCGCACCGTCTTCTGGTTGCCCGGGGCCGGACAAACCGGAGTCTCTTGGGTCATGTGACCAGTACGCCTTTCCGGATCAAGCCGGCCTATGCCACCTCGGTGGAAGTCGGCGTCCACTGCGCCCGCGAGGCCGTCGGCCGGGGCGTCGGCCGGCCGGGACGGCCCTGCCGACGGGCCGGAACCAGCCCCTCCAGTTGACGGTGGCGAGGCCCGGGTGTGGCCTGGAAGACGGGGGCGAGTGAGAGGAGCCCGTCATGGAGACACCCGTCCACCGGCACGGCGCCACCGCGGACCCGCGGTCCGGGCCCACGTCCCGGTCACAGTCACAGCCCCAGTCCCAGGTCCAGGCCCAGTCCCGTCCGGCACCGCACGGGAACGCGCCCGGCTCGAAGCGGCGCGGCATGTCCACCACCGCCCTGGCCCTGCCCGTCGCCGCCGCGGCCCTCTACGGCCTGTGGACCGCCTTCGTCGACCGCACCAGCGGCTCCTCGCTGGGCCACGCCTGGCTGCTGGGCCTGATCGCGGCCGCCGTCAGCGGAGCGCTCGGGCTGGCGCTGGTACGCGTCCAGGCGACGCTGATCACCGAGGTGCGGGCACTGTCGTACGGAGCGCTCTTCGGCACCGCGATGGGCTACCTGTACAGCATCTCCCACTCGACCGGGCCGTCCATCCTGGAGTCGGTGCGGATGGGGCTGATCATGGGCGCGGTGATGTTCGTCGTCTCCCTGTACATCTTCCGCACCCACCGCACCCGTGAGCCCCACGGCGAACACCGCCCCCGCGGCTCACAGCGGACGCACCGGTCCCAGGGAGCGCACCGGACACACCACACGGCGGCCTGACCTCCCTCGGACACGCCGGCACCGCGCCGATGCCCTGCTCGGGCACGACGGTCACCTCGGGCGGCTCGGCGCCGTTCCCCCGCCGGATGACGCGCAGGGGGCCGCCGGGCCGCCAGGCCTCCAGCACGATGTGCGGGTCCTCGACGTACGTACGGACCACCTCGGTCAGCTCCGACCGGAACAGGTGGAACGGCTCCGGCGGTTCCGTCGCGTCCGTGTAGCGCGCGAGCACCGCCGGGTCGGTCACCTCCACGGCCCGGCCGGCGACCCGTACGTCGCCGCCCGCCAGGTCTGTCTCCGGCCCCGGGTTGGCGTGCAGCGCGAACCGGGGGTCGCGCCGCAGGTCCAGCGCCTTGCGGGAGTCGGCCATCATGCCCAGCCACAGTTCACCGAACCGGAAGTCCGCCTCGATGCCGCTGAGACGCGGTGCGCCGTCGGCGCGCAGCGTCCCGAGGACGTGATGCCGGTACGCCGCGAAGCGCGCTACCACCTGCACGCCAACTCCGGTTGCGCGGCCAGGAATCCCGCCCAGCCCGTACCTCGGATGCGGCCGCCGCTGCCCATACCTGCCGTGTCGCTCGTCATGCGCCCACCTTCCCTTCCCTGTCCGACACCTTCTGTCGGACAGGGAAGGGAAGGTGGGCGCGGCCAGGCCCGACTGCGGGCGCGGGCACGCCCGGCCTTACGACCATCGCCGTACAGGGGCGTAGGACCGGCGTCCGTTACGGAGGCCCGGCGCCCGGCCTAGCCTCGGCGGCATGGACTTGAGCAGCGGCATTCTCGACGAGGCCCTGGAGCGTCTGCACACCTCGGGCCCCGAGTTCCAGGGGTTTCTGGCCAATCACGGGCCGATGGCGGTGGAGGCTCTGGTCCGGCACGGGCAGGCGGGTTCCGTCCACCGCTGGCTCGATCATTACGCGACGAAGCTGGAGGAGGTGCCGAGTCCCCGGGAGGCGATCCCGGACGCCGACTGGCGGGCGGCGCTGGGCGATCCGCGCCGGGTCACCGACTGGACCGCGTACTTCACCCGGCTGGTCGCCGAGCGCCCGTGGCGGGACGTGCTCGCCGAGTGGTGGCCGCGGCTGCTGCCCGGCATCGCCGGTGCCGCGACGCATCCCGTCATCCGGGTGGGCCATGTCGTACGGACGCTCCTTGAGGACGGCGAGGAGGCGCCGCGGATCGCGGAGCTGGCGCACGCGCTCGGTTACTGGGCGGCGCGCCACACCACGCTGCCCGTCGCGGTGCACCCGGCCGGCACCGCCTCCCCCGACGAGGCGCTGGCCGCCCTCCCGCGCATCGCCGACCAGCAGGTTCTGCCGCTCGACGGCCTGGCGCAGCTCCCCGGTACGCCGGGCTGGACGGCCGCGGCGGACGCGCTGCGGGTGCCGTACGAGGACCCGGACGCCGCCCGCGAGCAGTTGGCCGCGCTCGTCCGGGCCACCGTGCACCGCTATCTCGGCCACGGGCACGGGCACGGTGTCCTGATGGTGCACACCGCCACGGCCCCGAACGCCGTGCTGCGCACCCTGCCCGCGCTCCCCCGTGAGCTGTGGGCGGTGTCGCTCGGCGCGGTCTGGGCGGCGAGTGCCGCGATCACTTCGGTGTACGGGGCCGGCGAGGCGCTGCCGCCGCTGGAAGGTGCCGGGCCGCTCGTACCGGAGGAAGTGTTCGAGCGTTCCGCCCGGCACGGCGACGAGCACGTCATCAAGATGACCGACACGGCATTGGACGTGGCGGCCTCGGCCGCGGACGGTGACGACCGGGCACTGGCCGCTGCCGTGCGCGCCCAGCGGTTGATTTCCGCCGTTTCCTGAACGGATTGTCTCGGGTTGCGGCCGTTCCGGAGCGTTCCTGAAGAAACCGGCGCCCCGTGCACAACGGCTCACCTGCGCATTTCTCGCCCGTCACCCTTAGTTAAAACTTCAAGAAATGGCGGAGCGGTGAGACAGTGGATGGTATGAGCACCGAACCCGCAGGTGAGCCCCGCTGGCTCAGCGACGAAGAGCAGTACGCCTGGCAGTCGTACCTGCACGCCACCACGCTCCTGGAGGACCACCTCGACCGCCAGCTCCAGCGTGACGCAGGCATGCCGCACGTCTATTACGGGCTGCTCGTCCAGCTCTCCCAGGCCCCCCGGCGCCGGTTGCGGATGACCGAACTGGCCCAGAACGCCAAGATCACCCGTTCCCGGCTCTCGCACGCCGTGGCCCGCCTGGAGAAGAGCGGCTGGGTCCGGCGCGAGGACTGCCCCTCCGACAAGCGCGGCCAGAACGCCGTCCTCACCGATGAGGGCCTGCGCGTCCTGGAGAAGGCCGCCCCCGGCCATGTCGCCGCCGTGCGGGCGGCGATATTCGACCGGCTCAGCCCCGAGCAGGTCGGCCAGTTGGCCGCCATCTGCCGCACGGTGGCGGACGGCCTGCAACCGCAAGGCGCCGACCTGCCCTGGCTCCGCTGAGAAAGCGGGGAGCCGAGGGGCAGGCCGGCGCCGGAGGGTTCGGGCCGCTCCGGGGGTCCGGAACCGCCCTGGGGATTCGGGACCACTCTGAGGGTTCGGAACCACCCGTACGAGCCTGTGGCCGGTGACCTGTGCCGGTGGCCGGTGACGGGTTACCGGCCACCGGCTACCGGTCACCGGCCGTTGCCCCGTGGCCGGACACCGGCCCGCGCAGACGTACGCTCAGTGCGCCATGACCGGAATCGGCACGTCCGCCTCAGCGTCGGCGCCCTCGGCCGTGTCCGCGCCGTCACCGGAGCGGGCGACCGGTCCGCTGCCGCCCTGGTGGCCGGTGGTGACCATGGTGAAGGCGATGACCGCCGCGACGGCCAGGATGCCGACCGCCCACCAGATGGCGGCGGTGTAGCCGTGCACCATCGACTCCAGCTTGAGCAGGTCCACCGAGGGCGCGCTCTTCGCGTGGGAGGTGGCGTACGCGGTGGTGGCGCTGGCCGCGATGGTGTTCAGCAGGGCCGTGCCGATCGCGCCGCCCACCTGCTGCGAGGTGTTGACCATCGCCGAGGCGACACCCGCGTCGCGCGGCTGGACGCCGTGCGTGGCCAGTGACATGGCGGGCATGAAGGCCGTACCCATGCCCAGGCCGAGCAGCAGGAAGGCGGGCAGGATCAGCGCCGGGTAGGACGTGTCCAGGTCGATCCCGGTCAGCAGGAACATGCCGACGGCGGCGAGCAGGAAGCCCGGGGCCATCAGCAGCCGCGGCGGGACGCGGGTCATCAGCCGGGCGCCGATCTGCGTCGAACCGGTGATCATGCCGACGATCATCGGCAGGAAGGCCAGACCGGTCGTGACCGGCGTGAATCCCTTCACGATCTGCATGTAGTACGTCAGGAACAGGAACAGACCGAACATGCCGATGACGGCCAGACCCAGCGACGCGTAGACGCCGGCCCGGTTGCGGTCGGTGAGCACGCGCAGCGGCAGCAGCGGGGACTTGACCTTCGACTCGACGAGCACGAACGCGCCGAGCAGTACGGCGGCGGCCACGAACAGGCCGACGGTCATTCCGGCGCCCCACCCGTCGGACTCGGCGCGCGTGAAGCCGTACACCAGGGAGACCAGGCCGAGCGTGGCCAGGATGACGCCGGGCACATCCAGCTTGGACGGGTTGCGGCTGCCCGCGGGCTCGCGGATCACCAGCAGTGCGCCGACGGCCGCGATCACGGCGAACGGGATGTTGACGAAGAAGGTCCAGCGCCAGTTCATGTACTCGGTGAGCACACCGCCGAGGATCAGACCCACGGCACCGCCACCACCGGCGATGGCGCCGAAGATGCCGAACGCCTTGGCCCGCTCCCGCGCCTCGGTGAACGTCACCGCGAGCAGCGACAGCGCCGACGGCGCCAGCAGCGCGCCGAAGACACCCTGGAGGGCGCGCGCGCCGAGCAGGACGCCCTCGTTGGAGGCGGCGCCGCCGAGGGCCGAGGCCAGCGCGAAGCCGACCAGGCCGATGATGAAGGTCCGCTTGCGGCCCCACAGGTCGGCGACCCGCCCGCCGAACAGCAGCAGACCGCCGAACGCGAGCGCGTACGCCGTGATGACCCACTGCCGGTTCGCGTCGGAGATGCCGAGGTCGGCCTGCGCGGAGGGCAGTGCGATGTTCACGATCGTCGCGTCGAGCACGACCATGAGCTGCGCCAGGGCGATGAATATGAGCGCTTTCCAGCGCCGGGGATCGACGTGGGTGGTCGTATCAGACATGGGTGGGTCCGCCTAGTGGTGCGTGGTGCGTGAGCGAAGACATAGGGACGTGGGCAGGGCGTGGAAGCCCGTGACCGCGGTGCCGTTCCGTGGACGAACGGTGTCGGTGTGGTGTTGATCGGGTGTTCAGTACGTGTTGATCACATGTTGATCGCTTGGGTGTACGGCGACGGGTGCGCCGGCGGCGCGACTACGGTCGCGACGCGGCGCTCCTGCGTTCCGTACGGTGGGTCGGCAGGGACGACGAACCCACCGGCCTGTAGGTCGGTCGTGGGTCGCCGGAAGTTCCCCTGCCGGGGAGGGTGCCGCGTTTTGAGCCGTCGGCCGTCAGCCGTGCCGGAGGTCCTCCAGCGTGGCCGCCGCACCGGGCAGTTCCGAACGCGCGGGCGCCCGCAGACCGTCCAGGAACAGCACCAGGTGCCGGTACACGAACCGATCGAACTCCGTACAGCCGCTTCCGGGCAGCGGCCGAGTCAGTTGGGTGAGCGCGACCATCAGGTCGCCGACGGCGATGTCGGTACGCAGTTGGCCGCTGTCGCGTGCGGCGCCCATCAGGGCCTCGACGGCCCCCTCCAGGCGCTCACGCGCTGCGAGCAGGTCGGGGTGGTCCTTGTCGACGCCGTCCGAGAGCAGCGGGCACAGGGCACCGATCCGCTCCTCGACCGCGGCGAAGACGAAGCGCCTCAGCGCTTGGAAAGCATCGGGCTCCTCGGCGAGCGCGCACTCCGCCTTGTCCGCGGTGCGGTCCATGACGGAGAGCGTGACGTGGTGGATCAGCTCCAGCCGATCCGGGAAGTGACGGTAGAGCGTCGCAT
This sequence comes from Streptomyces sp. NPDC045470, assembly GCF_040646595.1. NCBI lineage: Bacteria > Bacillati > Actinomycetota > Actinomycetes > Kitasatosporales > Streptomycetaceae > Streptomyces > Streptomyces sp. NPDC045470. Next base: position 389,920 of record NZ_JBEZAN010000004.1, on the reverse strand, counting down.
TGCCGACACCGGCCCGTCGAGCGATTTCGTCGAGCGGGATCTCCGCCCCGAACTCGACCATCGCCTCACGGGCCGCGCCGATGATCCGCTCCCTGTTGCGCACGGCGTCCGCGCGCAGCCGGTGCGGCGGGGTCACCGCGCAGGCGCCGGTGGCGCGGGTGCGGGACCGGGTGGCGGTCATGTCGGCACGTTCCTCTCTGGGCTGTACGAAGTGAGCGGCTGTACGAAGCGGGGAGTGGATCCCCGCTTCAGTCGGACACCGGGTTAAACGGGGATGCGCTCCCCGGTTATTTCGGCCAAGGCTGTGACCTGCGCCACGCCAGTCGTACGGGCTCCGCGCGGCGCCGCGCGGCGAAGCTGACCCGGCGCGGCGCGGCGGAGCTGACCCGGCCCGGCAGATCTGCCCCGGCGCGGCGGATCCAGCGCGGGGCGGAGCTGACCCGGCGCGGTGGATCCGGCGCGGGACGGCGGAGCTCGCGCGGCACGGGCGGATCCAGCGCGGCACGGCGGGCCGCGTACCGAGCGCGGCAGACCGCGTGCCGTATACATGCGCCATGACCGTTTCGCTCCGCCCGGCCGCTCTACCCCGCGCGATCCGGTCGTACGTGTGCCGCGCCCCCGGCACGTTCATCTGGCTCGGCATCCTCTTCGGGACGTCGGTGATCATGCACGAGCTGACCCCCGACATCCTGGAGCGGGTCCTGCAACGCCGCTCCACCAACATCCACAACCTGCTGCTCTCACCCGGCCGGGTCCTGCTCACCAGCGCACTGTGGCTCGACGGCGGCGGCTGGCCCCTCTACGTCCTCGTCTTCAACATCTTCCACGTCCCCGCCGAACGCTGGCTCGGCACCAGCCGCTGGCTCGCGGTCATGGGCGTCGCCCACATCGGCGCCACGTATCTGAGCGAGGGAGTCCTCGCCCTCGCCATCCACACGGACGCGGCACCGCGCTCCGCCGTGAACACCCTGGACGTCGGCGTCAGCTACGCGCTGGCCGGCGTCGCGGCCGTCCTCACGTACCGCATCCCCTGGCGCCCCCTGCGCTACGTGTACGCGGCCGGCGTCCTCCTCTTCTACACCGCCCCCCTCTTCGACCACCTCACCTTCACCGACATCGGTCACTTCACCGCTGCGCTACTGGGGCTGGCGTGTTACCCCCTCACGCCGAGGAGGAAGTCCGCCCAGGCGGCCACGGTGAAGGCGAGCTGAGGACCCTGCGGGTCCTTGGAATCCCGGACGTGGACCCTGTCCAGGGTGGTGGATATTTCAACGCATTCACCGCCCTCGTTGCTGCTGTAGCTGGATCTGGGCCACGCGGCGTGACTCACAAATTTCCCACCACCTTCTCGATGAATTTGGACGATTCCACCGGGCTGAGCGCTTGTTGCAGGAGCTTGTCGTACCGCTGGCGCATGACGCGAACCTTCTCCGGCTCCGCGTAGATCAAGCCGCTCAAGGGCACCTCCACATAAACAAGGTGCTCGTGCTGTTCCGTGTCCAGCAAGATGAACGGACCGTTCAACCCAGCGTTGACCATGTCGCGGTCGAGCAAGATCTGAATGGCCACGTTGCGCTGCTCGCCAACCTCCACCATGCGGACCAACTGCGCCTTGTGCACCTCGTCCCCGCCATAGGCAAGATGCAGCACTCGCTCACTGATGACGAAGGTGAAAGACCTGATGACCTCGCCAAGCAGGGCTTGACGCCTCAAGCGGGACGTGAGCCGCCGCTCGATTGTCTCCTCGCTCACGGGCGGCCAGGACTCCTTGAGCAAGTGCTGCGCGTACGCCTCGGTCTGGAGCAGGCCCGGCACCAGGGAAGCCTGGTAAAAGTGGAGGGCGACCGAATCGAGCTCGTACAGCATGTAATCCGCCGCGTACGACGCAGGCTTCTCGGGAGCCAGGTAGTCCTCAGCCGCCGTCAGCAGTCCGCGGGACCCGCACAACTGATCAGCTACGCGGAGCAGATGAACCGTCGGCTTCCGCCGCCCCTGCTCCATCGACTTCACGTACTCGACCGAGTAACCGACCTCGCTTGCCAACTCCTCCCGACTCAACTCCGCCTGTCCGCGCCACAGCCTGATCTGATTCCCGCAGTACCGCCACGCCATCGGTGGCTTGTCATTCTCACCCGACATCGCGTCCGCCTCCCGCTACTCGCGTAGTTGACCCACGGCAAACGCTAGACCCACCCACTGACAATCACGCCAAATGACTTAACTGCGCCATCAATTGGTCACCGACGAACAAACAGCGATCAGGAACCGGCATCGCGCCAATACTGACGCCCGACATCGATGAGACGCAGCTGCCTCCGCGCAGTACGCGCCACCACCCGCCACCGCTCCGTGTCCTGGTCACCCCCGTCCCGTACGTCCAGGAACGCGGAGGCCGTCATCACCAGCCGGTCGACGTACAGCTCCGCCAGCATCCGTACGTCCTCGTCGCTCCAGCCGTCCGACACCGGCTGCGACTTGAGTGCCGCCGCGACCTCCGTCGCGAACCGGTCCAGTTCACCGGCTATGGCCTGCCGTACGGCCCGTACACCGCCGTGCCGTTCGCGGGCGATGAAGCGGACGTGCGCGGGCTGTTCGCGTACGTACCGTTCGACGACCGCCACCGTGTGGTCGATCCGCTCCTCCGCGCCCGCCTGTTCGGCGAGGACCGCGCGGACGGTCGCGTGCAGGCTGCTCAACGACTCCTGAACCAGGGCGACTCCCAGTTCGCCCAGGTCACGGAAGTGCCGGTAGAAGGCGGTGGGAGCGACGCCGACCACCCGCGTCACCTCGCGCAACCCCAGGCTGCTCAGGCTCTGTTCCGCCAGCAGCCCGAGCGCCGCGTCGAGCAGGGCTTGCCGCGTGCGCTGCTTCTGGGCCTGCCGGACACCGCCGGTCTCACTGTGACTCATGCCATCCAGTAAACAACTGTGCTCCGAGTTTCTCCATCCCTACAGTGGGAACCTGAGTGAACAACTGTCCTCCAGAATGGAAAGGCAGATCATGCTCTTCCTTGTCGCAGCCCTCCTCCTGCTGGGAGTTCTGGTGGGTACCGCGGCACACCTCCCGGTCCCCGTCACGATCATCGCGGCAGTGGCCATCAGTTGCTGGCTGCTCGTCTTCTTCATCCGCGAGCGCCGCCACCGCACCGACAAGAGCGAGGGAGTGTCCCGATGACCACCCTCATCACCGACCACGACAGCGACACCCGGCGCGCAGGTGCCGCCACCGAGCCGGACACCAAGTCCCCGGCCGGGCCGGAGAAGCGCCGTTCGCCGCGCGGGCAGGCCGACGGCATGGCCGTGGCCGCGTTCGTCCTCGGCCTCGTCGGCACGCTGGTCGCCAACGTCGTCCTCGGCCCCTGCGCCCTCGTACTCGGAGCGCTGGCCCTGGCCCGCAACACCACGCGGCGCTTCCGCGCCGTACTGGGCATGACCCTCGGCGCCGTCGACCTGATCATCCTGGCGACGCTGGCCACCGCCGACGGCACCCTGAGCTGGACGATCGGCGGCTGACCCCGCCCTTCACCCCGCGAGGGAGAGGGGCGATCCGGCCGCGCGCTCCCGGGAGGCGGAGTACCGCTGCCCGGGAGCGTAGGCGTACGGGCGTGCGAGCGCGTGCAGCCGCTGGTGCGGGCCGCGTTCCGCCCGTACGGCGTCGAGCGCGGTGAGTGACTGGACGGCGTACGCGACCGAGGCCAGCGTCATGTGCCGGTGCCAGCCGTCGTACGACCGGCCCTCGAAGTCCCGCAGCCCTGTACGGCCGCCGATGCGGACGCTGTCCCGCGCCACGTACGCGGCGGTTCTCGTGAACTGGTGCAGATCGACCGGTGACCTGCGGGTCGGCGTCGTCAGCCAGAAGTCGGCGCGGGCGCCCGCCCCGTGCCGGCTTTCGCGTCCCTCGCGGCTGTCGCGGCCTTCGGGGTCCTCGTACCGCTGCGCGTAGAGCATCAGCTCACCCGCCTCACCGCTCCCTGCGCTCCCGCCGTTCTCGCCGCCCGTGCCCGGCCGCACCGGTACGACCCGGGCCAGTACGGCCCGCACCCCGGGGGCCACGTCGTGGACCTGGAGGCCCAGGCGTTCCGGCGCGGCCAGGACGCGCTGCGCCGGAAGGGCGCCGCGGCGCGCCGGCCGCCCGCAGCGGTCCAGCAGTTGGAGCGGGAGGGAGCCGGGCGTGCGGGCCATGACAGGCAGGCCGAGCGGGGCCAGGGCGCTCATCACCTCACCCGCGTGGCGCATCTGGCTGTCCCAGACGACCGGGGCGGCGGCTCCGGGCGCCGTCTTCGCGGCCCGCCGCACCAGTTCGAGGATCTGGGTCACGCCGTCGTCGTCGGGGACGGGGAGGCCGGTGGCCGGTGGCGGGAGGTGCAGGCTCCAGTCGACGGGGACATTGAGGGCCTGGCCCGCGTACCAGAGCCCGTACGCGAGCTGGCCGTTGACGAGCTGGCCGGTGGCGGGGACGAAGCGCCGGTGGACGCCGACCGAGTTCGTGCCGGACTTGGGGATCAGCATCGGGCGGACGACCCACGAGCGCGGGCGGGTGAGGGCGAGGAGGTAGTCGGCGAGGGCTTCGCGGACGGTGCGCCAGTTCCACGGGGCGTTGCAGATGAAGTGGTGCAGGCGCTGGGCCGCGCCGGTGTCGTCCAGCGTCCGGGCGATGTTGCGGATGGACTTGCGGCCGGGGGCGGTGAGCAGCCCGCGCAGGTACTGCTCGCCCTTGAGGTGGTGATCCGCCCTGGTGAAGGAGGTGAAGAGGTGTCGGCACAGGTCCTCGACCCACGCCTCCTGGGTGCTGGTCGGCCGCCCGGGGAGGAGCGGCGGAACGGCGGTGGGGGATGCGGGCACGGACAAGGTACTGGCCCCCGGGGAGACGGGACGGGCGTGCGGGTGACAGCAGGACAATAAAGAATGTTCGCTATGTTTCTCGCCCCGCTGGGCGGATCGCGAACGACTTCACGAAGTCGCGCAGGGGGGTCGAGGCGGTGCGGCGGAGCAAGTTCGGCGTGGGCTCGGAGCGGCCGTTGGCGGGCGTGACGGGGCTACGGGCGGCCTGCGGGTCAGGGCGGGGGCGGGTCCGTACGCCCCATGTCGTGCGGGGGTCCGTACGAGGTCCCGTGCGCAGGCCCGTACGAGGTCCCGTGTGAGGGTCCGCATGAGGTCCCGTGCGGGGATCCGCATGAGGTCCCGTGCTGGGCCCCGTCCGGGTGCCCGTACGGAATTTCCGGTACCGCGTGGGCGAGGACGAGCTTGAGCAGCAGGACGGCCGGGAGCCAGCCGAAGCCGGCCGGGGCGGGCAGCGCCGGCGCCACCATGACACCGGCCAGCACGGCGAACAGCGCGACCGGCCGGGCGAGGTGCCGCCGCGCCCGGTTGACCAGCACCACACCGGCCAGCGCCCAGGCGTACCAGAGCGGCCCCCACCACCACGGCCCGCCGAACAGCAGGCCGATGACGACGGGCTGGAGGTGGGCCGCCGCGAAGCCGACCTCGTGGTGCAGGAAGCGGTTGAGGCGGGTGGGCGGGAGCGGCAGCGGGCCGTGATGGAAGCGCTTGGCCGCGTCGAGGCCGTTGGCCACCACTCCGCCCGCGAGGTCGAAGACCAGCGCCACGGCGACCGCGTACTTCCACCATGGCCAGCCCAGGTCCCCCGCGTCCCAGACCAGGAAGCAGACGCCGAACGCGCCCGCCATACAGGCCAGCACCCGTTCTCCCCCGGTGGCGCCGCTCCCGAAGAACCAGCTCGGCCGCGCAGCCGAGGGCGCGGCGCCGTCCCGTGCTGTCACCTGGTCCCCCATCGGCCGCCCTCCCGTGCCCCGGGCCTGGCTCTCGGTGTTCAGCCCCGCAGACCACCGGCGAACGGCATCGTCCGCCAGTGCTCGATGGCGGGCTTCAGCGCCTCCGCGAGCGTGGGCAACTGCGGTACGAGCACGAGGCACGCCACCACCCGGACCATGCCCACCGCGTTGACGAAGCGCAGGACGCGTTCGTCGAGTTGCCGCAGGCCGTGGCGGCGCGCGGCCTCGTCGTAGGCGGCCTCGCACTCGGGGCCGAGCGCCGCCATGTCCCATTCGGCCGGCCCGAGCGTGGTCAGCTCGAAATCGGCGTACAGCGCACCGGCCTCGGCGGCGACGATGTTGACGGCGGGCGCGTCCCCGTGGATCGGCTGGACGCCGACGCCGGGAAACTCCGCCTCGAATGCCGCGCGCGAAGCGGCCAGCGGCTCCAGGATCGCCCACTCCCGCCGCGCACGGTCGAGATCGGCCGGATCGATGAGGTCGGTGTGCCCTTCGAGGGCGGCCAGCGCCTCCGTGGCGAACCTCGGCTCGGCGGCCGACAGGAACGGCAGCTCGCCCGGGTACGCGCGCAGTGCGGCGTGCAGGTCGGCCGTCAGGCCGGAGTTGCGTACGTAGTCGGGCTCCCGGCCCTCGCCCTGCTCATGCTCGACGAACTGCCAGAACGTCATCGAGAAGCCGTCGTGCCGCACGGGCTCCCGCGGCACGAGCGGGCTCGGCGGAATCACCGGGACGCCCCGCATCGCCAGCCAGGCCACCACGTCCAGCTCCAGCCGCTGACGCGCCGCCTGGACGCCGGTGTCGGCGTACGGCGGCAGGACGGTCGGCACCCGGACCACCACGGGTGAGGGGGCGAGGTGCACGACGACCGAGAACATGTCGTGCAGCACCGTCGGGTCGGTCACCGTCAGGCCCAGTTCACGCCCGGCGGTGACGGCCGCGTCCAGCGCGCGTGACGTGCGGGCGGCGAGCTGGTCGGGCGTCATGAACTCCGGAAGTCCTGGCATGGCAGCGATGGTGCCACGGCCCGTGGTGGGGCGCGACGGAATTGCCGATCACTTGGCGGGGCCCCGCGGGCGGGTGCCGTACGGCGTCGGGCGAAGGTGCCGGTGTCACCGGGACGCGGCGCGCATCCGGCCTTCACCGGTCCGGCGCTCCCCCACCCGGCGTTCCCCCACCCGGTGCTCGGACACCCGGTGTTCCGGCCCCCGATGCTCCGGCATCCGGTGATCCGACACCCGGAGGTCGCCCGCCCGGATGTCGCCCGCCCGGTGGTCGCCGCCGCGGTCCCCGCCCGTCGTGTCCTCACCGCTCAGGCGGTTCTCCGGGTACTCGTCGCCGCCCACCAGGAGCGGCGGCCGCGCACCGAGCACCAGACCCCAGACGCGGTCCACCTGCTCCGTCGGGGGCAGCCCGGCCGCGGCGCCGCGCGGTACGCCGGTGCGGGCCGCGAACTCCGCGCCGGTCACCACGGAGACCGCCGTGGCGGTGACCGCCTCCGCGGTCGTCCAGCCGGTGAAGTCCGGGCGGGCCCGTTCGACCAGTTCGCCGAGCGAGGGCAGCCACATCGCGTACCAGGTGTCGCCGTCCTCCGGGAAGTCCCAGGCCAGGCGGGCGGCGGCCCGTACGGTCGGTTCCTCTTCGAGCAGCCGCGCGAGGGTACGGGTGAAGGTGACGACCCGGCGTAATTCGCCGCGCGCGGCGGCCTTGGGGCTCCTGCTCGCCGTCATGAGGGAGGACAGCGCGCCGCGGGTCAACGCGCAGCCGGCCTCCCTGACCGCCTCGGCGAGCGCCGCCTTCGACGGGAAGTGGAACGTCAGGCCGCCGATCGTGACGTCCGCCGCGGTACTGATGCGGGCCATCGAGGCACCCGCGTACCCCTTCTCGGCCATCTCGTCGGCGGCGGCCCGCAGCAGGGTCCGGCGCGTCCGCTCAGCTCGGTCCTGTCGCGCCATTGTCCCGCCTCGGTGATCGCCCTCGGTTGCCAGCGCCGTACCGGTGACACCCAACCACCCATGGTAGGCGCGGGTTTGACGGGCCGCACGGTCGCGGCCGCAGCCGGCCAAGACTTGATCAGTATGGGAACCGGGGGCCGACGCGGGCACTCGTTCACTGCTCTGGGGCGGTGCCGGGCGGGCCGGGCCGATTCCGGGCGGTGCCGGGTCGGGGCCGGGGTTGCTGGGCGGTGGCGGGCCGTTCCCGAAGGGGCTTCGGGTGCCGTGGAAGCGGAACCCGGAGCCTGGGCCGGGCCGGGGTCTCGCGGTCGGCCGGGGACACGTCCGCACCGGCCCGGGAGGGGGTACGGAACCACTGCGGACCGGTCTCCGCACCCTCTTCCGGGGCCCGCCCGCACTGATCGTTTCCCGGTCGCGCGCCCGCAGTTCGGCTTCCGTCCGGCCCCGCCCGGAGGGCTCCCGGCACGACGAAAAAAGCCCGGGACCTCGTGGGCTCGCAAAAAAAACGATCGTTCTTTATTCTTTGCTGGTCGGCGCCCGATTCACGGGATGACCACGGGAGGGAACGAACACCATGACGACAGAAACTGCGCATCCGGCGACCCGCACCCCCGCACACACCCTGGCCGCTTCCCTCTCTTCCAGTCGCCCTGTCGCAGTACGTAGTCTGTCCGACAAATCGGGTGTGCGCGAGGTCTCGTCCGTCACCACCGACCCGCTCCCCGCCGCTACCGGAAGGACCGCCCGCAACGGCCGCTCCACCGCCCGCAACGGCGGCACCGGCAGGGCCCCGGCCGCCGGTTCGACCGGCCCCGCCGGGCGAACCGGAACCACCCGCGGGCCCGGCCGGGGCGAAGCCTCCGCCGCACCCGCGCGCCGCGCCGCCGCACCCGGCGACTCCGCCTCCACCGCCCCGGCCGGGACGTCCGGCTCGTCCGGCGCCTCCGTCCCGTCCGGTCCGTCCAGCACGTCCGGTCCGTGCGTGACATCCGAGATGTCCGAGGCGGCGGAGATGTCCGAGACCTTCGGGACGTTCGACACCTTCGCTGACGACCTTTTCGGACATCTGCCGCGTACCGACCAGCGCCGCTGGGCCCACGCGTACCTGCTGGCGCTGCTGACCACCGAAGGCAAGAAGTCCGTACGCCGGCTGGCCGCCGCCGTCTCCGACTCGCCCACCGCCTCGCAGTCGCTCCACCAGTTCCTCAACGCCAGCCCCTGGGACTGGAACCCGGTACGCCGCGAACTCGTACGCCGGGCGGAGGAGCCCGCACCGCCCCGGGCGTGGATCCTCGCCCCGGCGATACTGCCCAAGCGCGGCGGGCACTCCGTGGGCGTCCACCGCCGCTTCGACTCCGCCGCCGGACGGACCGTGAGCTGTCAACTGGCCATGGGGATGTTCCTGCCGGTAGGGGAGGCGGCCACGGCCGTCGCGGTGTCGGCGTCCGCCGCTTCGGGGGCCTTGGGGGCTTCGGGGGCCCCGGGGGCCGCCTCGGGTGGCTCGGGTGCATCGGGGGCCTCAGGCGCGTCGGCGGCATCGGCCGCCGCCGGTGACTGCGGTGGCAGCGCGACCGTGTCCGTCGACTGGCGGCTGTTCCTGCCTCCCCAGTGGGCCGACGACCCCGAGCTGCTGCGCCGCAACCGCATACCCGCCTCGGAGACGAACCACCCCCGCCCGATGTGGGTGCACGCCCTCGACCTCGTGGAGGCACAGGCCGCCCGCTCGACCTGCGCTCCGGCGCCGGTCGTGGCGGACCTGAGCGAGTACTCCGACTCCGTACGGCTCATCGAGGCACTGGCCCGGCAGGGACGCGACTTCGTCATCGCCGTGCCGTCCGCCACCGCGCTGGCCACCCCGGCCACGCCCGGCATGCCAGGCGACCCGGGCGCCCGCCCGCGCCTGCTCCAGTCCGCGCCCACGCCCGTACGCCTGCCCGGCTCGCACCACACCTACCGCGCCTTCACCGAGCCCGGACCGGCCGGCGCCCGGCCGTCCCGGATCTGGCTCACCAACATGGCGCACCGCCGCATGGGCCAACTGCTCGGCCTCGCCCGGCTGCACCAGTTGCCCACCGCCACGCTGCGCACCCTCGCGACGGACTTCGGACTGCACGACTTCGAGGGCCGCTCCTTCCCGGGCTGGCACCACCACATGACGCTGACCTCCGCGGCACACGCGTATCGCGCGCTGACCGCGGTGCCGGACGAGCAGACGCTGACGGCGGTGCGGTTCGTGTCCTGAGGGCGGGTCGCGGAGCGGGCCGCGGGGCGGGCCGGTTGAGGCGCGGGCCGGTTACAGCGCAGTCCGGTTCATGCGCGGGTCGGGATCAGCCGCGGTCCGGGGTCAAGCGCGGGTCTGAAGGTGGGAGCGGTACCAGTCGGCGGCTTCCGCGAGCCGTACGAGAGGGCCGGGGCCCGGGCCGCAGCCGGCCGCCGTCCACACCTCGTCGCTGCGGTACCAGTGGTCGGTGGCCAGAAGGGCGAACTGCCGCTCGCTCACCCGGCCGGGGACGGAGCCGAGGCGCGCCAGGCACGCGTCCCAGGAGAGGTCGGGGCCGAGGCCGGGACCGGGGCGGGTGTCGGCGTCGGGGCCTGAGGCACCCTGAGGTGAGGTGGCGTCCGGCCGCGGGAGGACGCCGTGGCCGATCAGGGTGTCCATGAGGTCCCCGTTACGTACGGGGGTGGGATGACTCGCGTGGTACACGCCACCGGGTCCCCCCTCCGGCGCGAGGGCCAGCCGCACGAACAGGCGGGCCAGGTCCTCGACCGCCACGACGGAGAGCAGGCCGCGCCCGCCGTCCCAGCGCCCCGGCACCCGGTGGAGCAGTTCGGCCAGCGCCGGCACCACCCACCGGTCGCCCGCGCCGAGCACCAGACCCGGCCGCAGCACCGTGCCGCCCGCTTCGAGCACCGGGCGTTCGGCGGCCAGGCGGGTACGGCTGGCCGGGGAGACCGGCGCGGGTTCGACCTCGCCCACGCCCGGGCCGGCGTGCGGCCCGGCCCCGTACACGGCGGCGGTGGAGAGCTGGACGATCCGGCCGACACCCGCCCGTACCGCTTCGCCCACGAGGGCCGCGGTGCCACGGACGTTGACCAGCTCGCAGCGCTCCTCGTCCCGGCCGATGTCCGAGGCGAGGTGCAGCAGGACGTCGGCGCCTTCGCAGACTCCGCGCAAGGAGGCGGGGTCGGCGAGGTCGGCGGCGCGCCATTCGACGGGGACGGTCGTGTCCGGCCGCGGGGGCCGGAGGGAACCCGGGGACCGGAGGGGGCGCAGGGACCGGAGGGAATCCGGGGACCCGGCGGGCTCCGGGGGCTCGGCGGGCTCCGGGGGCTCGGCGGGCTCCGGGGGCTCGGCGGGCTCCGGCGGCTTGCGAGCCACGGCGCGGAGGTGGATCGAGCGGGCCGAAACCGAATCCTGATTCGGAACAGACAGCAGTTCCCGTACCACCGCGGAGCCGATGAACCCGGTCGCCCCGGTCACCACCACCCGCCGGGGAGCCGTCACCGCCAGACCGTCCGCCACGTCGTCCACCACGCCTTTCGCCACGCCTTTCGCCACACTTTCCGCCGTCACCGTACGCGTCCGCGCCCCGCCCTCAGGCCGCCGCCCGCTTCCGCCGCACCGCGAGGTCGACCTGCCGCCTGATGTCCGGCGCGGCGACGCCCGGGAGGAGGTAGCGCCAGAGGGAAACGACGCGTTGGTGCAGGTCAGAGCGGCCGGTGGAGATCTGCGAGAAGAGCTGCGTACCGGTGTAGGCGCTGACCAGGACCCAGGCCAGTTCGTCCACGTTCACCTCGGGAAGCAGTTCGCCCTTCTCCCGCGCGGCGCGAAGCTGACCGCCGAACTGCTCGGCCCAGATGCGGTACGCGGAATCGTCCTGCACGCCGAACTCGCCCTGCTCGGCCGCGAGCCTGACGCCGGCCCGCAGAGTGGGGTTGGACTGCAGTTCCTCCGCCAGGTACAGGGTGATGTCGACCAGGCGCTGCAGGCCGTCCTCTCCGGGCGGCATCCGCAGGCCGTCGCCCTGCTCGACCATCACCGCCCTGGCCAGGGCTTCCTTGGACGGGAAGTGGAAGTACATCCCGCCCTGGGTCACACCGGCGCGCTTCATGATCTTGCTGATGCTGGCGCCGCTGAACCCGAACTCGTCGAAGACCTCGGCAGCCGCCCGGAGGATGACCTCACGTGTCCTGACCGCGCGCTCCTGCATGGACAGCACCAGCTCCCTCGACAAACAAAAAGAATAGTATTTATTTTATGAGCGCCGAGGCCCTCACGCGGTGACTGCTGAACCGAGCACGCCACGGCTCCTGTTGGTCACCAGGCGCCCTGCGGGACGGCAACGGCCCACCCCGGGGGCCCCGGCCGCACCACAAAGGACCGCAAAGGGCCGGGCCTGCAGACACTCCTCAGGGGGACACCCGTATGAGCATCACCGGCCGGCTTCCGGAGACCTCCGCACCCGCTGCCGCCCCCGGCCCGTGTCCGCGCACGCTGACCACCACCGTGCCCAAGGAGTATGTACACAAGACGGCGCTGTCCGAAGTCCTGCTCACCAGTTGGCAGGAGACGGCCCCGGACGTGCACGTCGTGACCGCGGAATGGCCGCGGGCCCACGCGTTCTACTCCTCCAGGAACCGGCTGCACGACCCCCTTCTGCTCGTCGAGACGATCCGCCAGACCATTCCGCTGCTCTCGCACCTCGCTTACCACGTGCCGTTCGGACACCAGTTGATCTGGGACCACTTCACCTATGCGCTCGAACCCGGCGTGCTGCGTACCGAGACTGCCCCCGCCGAGATCGAACTACGCATCGTCTGTTCCGGCATCAGGCGCCGCAGGGGCATCCTCAGCTCCCTGACCATGGACGTCGAGGCGACGCGGAACGGCGTCCACCTCGGCACCGCGGTCGCGCGTTTCACCAGCCACGCTCCGGCCGTCTACCGCCGGCTGCGCGGCGCGTACGGCGACGCCCGCGAGGCGATGGCCCGCGCGGTGCCGCTGCCGCCGCCGGTCGCGCCGCACCGGGTGGCCCGCGCCCAGTACGAGAGTGTGATGCTCTCCCCCACGGACACCCGCAACCGCTGGCAGCTCCGTACGGACACCACCCACCCGGTCATCTTCGACCACCCGGTCGACCACGCACCCGGGATGCTGCTGCTGGAAGCCACGCACCAGGCCGTCCATGCCGTCCTCCACCCGCAGCCGGTGATACCCGTCGGCTTGAGCACCGTGTTCGCCCGATACGCCGAACTGGACGCGCCGTGCTGGATAGAGGCCACGGTAATCGGCCGAGCGGGTACGGAGGGGGATCCGGGAGCGGAGGCAGGGTCGCCGTCAGGGGCGGAATCAGGAGTGGATTCCAGGGCCGAACTCGAAACGGAATCGGGAGCGCAATCGGGGGCGGGGCCGACAGCGCAATCGGGGGCGGAATGGAGGACGGAATCGGGTACGGTGCGCACCGATTCGTCCGGCCTCGTCCACGTACGCGTCACCGCGCGCCAGAACGGCCGGGAGCTGTTCACCGCAATGGTCAAGGCCCGCCCTCTGGTCCCGTCGCCACGTATGGCGCCGAGTAACGAATATGACGGCTAGTCAGGCGGAACTCCGCCGGGGACGCCGGGCGCAATCGCGCGAATCCACACAAGAACTCGCACGGGAACTCGCACAACACCCCACACAAGAACTCCCACACCTGCCGGAGCGGCTGCGACTACCGAATTCCGGGCGGAAGTACACGCACGGGCAAGGTGACCGAAAGGCCCGCCCCGGCGCGCCCGAACCGCCCTCCGCGGGGCCGCACACATCGCACGCCATCCCGCTACGACTTCGGGAGATCCATCAGACGTGCGGCGATTCACCCTACGTTCACCTCGTGGCCACCCTGTCGTAATCAAGTCGCTCCACACCGTTCCGGCCACTGGTCCTACTGTCATGTCCACGGCGTACCAGTTTCATGGTCCAGACCAGCAGCACACCGCACACCTATCGGCCGCAACCGGCTACTACCGGCCACGAAGCCCGTGCGAGCTGTGGCCATGACGGGAAGGATCAAGCCAAAGTGTCCGTTCGTGTCGGCGTTTGAGCCATCCCTCGATTGCGGGCCTTTGACGATCACTTGGTCTTTCTTTTACGTTCTAGGGAGCGGCACCCGCGCGACTCGCGTGGCTGATCATCGCCGTTTTCCACCATCCCCTGCCTTCGGAGGCTCGACGGACATGGAACAGCTGATCAAGAAGATGGCCCAGGACGGCGTCTGGCGCGAGTGGGTCGCCGTGAACTCCCCGCGCGCAGCGGGCAAGGACGGCTGCATCAGCGCGACGAAGTCCGGCTGCATCAGCGCGACCTCGGCCGCGCCCAAAACGGGATGTATTTCCTGACCGGGCGCTGAGCCTTCCGGGCGGGGAGCCGGCCGGCGGCCCGCACACCTCCGGCCGTCTCCCCGCCACTTCATGCAGCCGATCGCGGTCCGAGCGCGGTCCGACCGCCTTCCGACCGCCTTCCGATCGCGTTCCGGCCGCAGCCCGTTCGCAGCAGACCGGGTATGCGGATTCCGCGGATTCCGCGTGTTCCTCTCGTTTCCTACGCTTTGACACAGGTTCTCGTACGCCGCGACACCGATCACTCCCCGTCCGCCAGACAAGACAGACCTGAGGGTGACCATGGATGGCCAGCCGAGCCGGTCGGGACAGCCGACCGCCGACATCGTGAACCGGATAAGGGACATACCGATCTACCGCTCGTCGATAGAGCGGGGGCACTTCCCCATACTGGACAAGCCCGAGATCGCCCGGGGATTTCCGGACAACTGGATGACGCCGGTACTGGCCGACGCACTCGCCGCCGGCACCGCGGAGTACGTGCTCTCCACCGGGACCAACCACGCGCGGATGCAGATCATCCGGCCGCCGTACTTCCTGCTGAACTCGTACTACCAGCTCTGGAGCGAGCACCCGGACATCGCCGACACCTGGCACGAGGGGTGCCGGCGCGTCTCCCTCACCACGGTGCTGGCCACCGAGCACGTGGCACGCGTCAACGCCAAGAAGCACGGCCGTACCGCGCCCGCGCCCGTACCCGACCTGGCGGACCGGCGCCTCGACGAGCGCACCTTCTACGTCAACCTCAAGCTCGACCCGGCCCTCTGGGACCGCGCGGACGTCGAGCGGATGCTCGACGAGATCCGTACGGCCCAGCAGGCCCACCCGCACGGCCGCTACCACCTCGACTGCAGCAGCTACCACTTGGCGCACCTCGTGCGGAAGGTGACCGACTGGGACCTGTGGGACCGCTTCCCGCGGCCGGCGAGCATCGTGCACGCGTACGAGTACACGCCGGTGAACGTGCGGCGCTACCTGCACGAGCACTTCGACTGCCCGGTCATCGACCTGTTCGGCAGCACCGAGCTGGGCTACCTCTACTACAGCGACCGGCACGGCCGGTACCACCCGTACCTCGACAAGATGAGCGTCGAGCTGGTCCCGGTGGAGCCGGGCAGCCACCTCTTCAGCATGATCGTGTCGAGCGTCCGGAACCCGTACATGCCGCTGATCCGTTACCGCTCCGGGGACTGCGCGCGCACGGTCGACGGCACTCCGGACCCGGAGAAGATCTCCCGGTTCTGCGGCCGTGAGAAGGAGCTGCTCGCATCGGCACACGGCCAGGGCCCGGTCGCGCAGGGTGATCTCGACGACTGCGTCGGCACGGCCTCGTCCCGCGTGTTCGTCCACCAGTTGCACGTGCCCGACGACCGGAGCGGCGCCGAGCTGCGGTACACGACCTTCGACGGCGCTCCCGTGGACGCGGCGGAAGCGGCGGCGCTGAGCGCGGGGGTGGAGCGGCTGACGGGGCTTCCGTGCCGTGTCGAGCACCGCGCGCACCTTCCGATCGGGAAGTCGGGGAAGTACGCGTGGCTGGAGCGGGGACAGGCCGTCGGCTGAAGTCCGCGCGTTCGGGGCCGTACGGCTCGGTTCCGATCCCGTGCGCCTCGGTTCCGTTTCCGTACGGCCTGGTTCCGGATCCGAACGAAGCGGGTCCGATTCCGTACGGAGCGGCTCCGATTCCGTACAGCTCGACCCGTCGGAGCGGCCCCGAAGACATCCGCATCCACCGCACCGACGGTACCGACCCCACCCGAAGAAACCGGGAGCACCATGACCTCGCAGACGCAGGAACCGCACGTCACGACCGACGACCTCGTAGCCCTGCTCGGCGAGCGCCTGCACGCCGAAGTGGTCCGGCACTTCGAGGCGCTGAGCGACGCCGGGACGGAGTACGTGGAGCGGCAGGTCACCGAGTGCCTGCGCTACCTCTACCTCGTCTCCCGCCACCGCGAGCAGCTCAGTGGTCTCTTCCTGCCCGTCGAGCAGGACATCGACGAGATCTGGCACTACCTCATCCTCCAGACGCGCGAGTACCGGGAGTGGTGCGAGCAACGGCTGCCGGGACGGTTCTTCATCGAGCACCGCAGCATCGGCTACGACGCGTACCAGCAGGAGCCGGGGCGGGAGCAGGTGATCGAGGAGGCCCTGCGCTGGATACCGCTGTACGTCCGCGAGTTCGGCCCCTTCGACGAGGGCGCCCTGCCGCACTGGACGATCGTGCGCTTCCTGCACGACCAGTTGAGCATGTCGCTGCGGGACATCGCGGCGCTCCAGCCTGCCGGCGCGCCCTGAGCGCGCTATCGGGGCAGCCCGAGAACGAGGAAACGGACCTATGAGCGCTCGGCCCGGCACACCGGCACCACATGCCGCACACCACGCCTCACCGCACGGCCAGCACGGCCCGCACGGCCAGCACGGCGATCCAGCCGCGGAAGTTCTGGAGCCCCCGGAGCAGAAGCGTGTGCTCATCGTGCTCGCGCTGTCGCAGACGCTCAGCGGCGCCGGGCTGGCCGCGGGCATCACCGTGGGGGCCCTGCTCGCGGAGGAGATGCTCGGCTCGACGGGGCTGGCCGGCCTGCCCGCCGCCCTGTTCACGGGCGGGGCGGCGCTCGGTGCCGTCGGCATCGGCCGGGTCTGCCAGCGCTGGGGCCGGCGGCCGGGTCTCACCGCGGGGTACGCGACCGCCGGCCTGGGCAGCCTCGGCGTCGTCGCCGCCGCGGGCCTCGGTTCCGTATGGCTGCTGTTCCTGTCGCTCCTCGTCTACGGAGCGGGTACGGCGACGACCCTGATGGCCCGGTACGCGGGCGCCGACCTGGCCGCGCCGACGCGCCGGGGGCGTGCGGTGAGCCTGGTCCTGTTCGCCACCACGCTCGGCGCGGTGATCGGGCCGAACCTGGTCGGGGTGACGGGCGAGGTCGCGCACGGTCTGGGCGTGCCGCGCCTGGCGGGACCGTTCCTGCTGGCGGTGGTCGCGTACGCGGCGGCGGCCGTGGTGCTGGGGTTGTTCCTGCGCCCGGACCCGCTGCATCTGGCGCGGCGCCTCGCGGAGGCGGAGGAGCAGGCGAAGGAGGCGTCGGCTGAGGCGGAGGCGGCGAAAGAGGCGTCGGAGACCGCGGAGGCCGATGGCGTCGCGGCCGCCGCCCCCGCGGCCCGTGCCGACACCCGCAAGCTCGTCACCGGTGCCGCCGTCATGACCTTCACCCAGTTGGTCATGATCGCCATCATGACGATGACGCCCGTCCACATGCGGGCGCACGGCCACGCGACCGAGACCGCCGGGCTCGTCATCGCCCTGCACGTGGCGGCGATGTACCTGCCGTCGCCGCTCACCGGGATGCTGGTGGACCGGATCGGCCGGCTGCGCGTCGCCGCGGCTTCCGGCGTGGTTCTGCTCGCCGCGGGCGTCCTCGCCGCACTCGCACCGGCCCACTCCGTACCGGCGCTCGCCACTGCACTCGTGCTCCTGGGCATCGGCTGGAACTTCGGCCTCGTCAGCGGCACCGCCATCGTCACCGACGCCGTACCGCTGGCCACCCGCGCCTCGACGCAGGGCCTGGTCGACGTCGGCATCGCCGTTGCCGGTGCCACCGGCGGCATGGCGTCGGGGCTGGTCGTGGCCACGGGCGGCTACTCCACGCTGGCGCTGGGCGGGGGGATCGTGGCGCTGGGCCTCGTACCGCTGCTGGTGCTGAGCGGGCGTGGGGGGCGTGAGGAGCGTGGTGATCGCTCGGGTACGGGCGCGGGTGCAGGTACGCGCGCGGGCGCGGGTACGTCTGCGCCGGGGGAGCAGACATGAAGTACTTCAAGAGCCTCACGGGCCGCAAAGGCTTCCCTCAGTTGCAAACCCGTCCGGACACCGCCGGGCACCCCGCCCACTACACGGCCTCCAACCGTCCGCACAGCCCGCCGGGCACGGGGCCGGTCAGCGCGGCGGTCCGTACAGCGGCGCGCGCGGCGACGCGTACGGCCACTCGTGCGGCCTCCGCCACCGGGTACGCCACCGGGCACGCCACCAAGCCCGCCGCCGAGGCTGCCGTCGTCGCCCCGGCCGGCAAGCGTTCGGCAACGCCGCCCCGTATGCGGGCCGCTGCCCGCGTACGGCCTCCCGTCCGTCGCCACCTCCAGCACACCCAGAAACCTCGCAACACCCGCACCACTCGAAACGACCGCTCCACCCGCTCCACCCGTTCCACCTGGAGCAACCACTCCCCCCACCCCCTCAACATCCTCAGCGTCCTCGGCATCTTCATCGTGGCGCTGACCCTGCTCTTCTCCGGAACGGCAGCGGCCAAGGGCGGCAAGACCCCGACCCTCACGGCCGCCGGCGCCGCGCCCGTACAGGCCCCCGATCCCACCCCCACCCCGGCGGCTCCCCCGGGCGCGCACGGCACCCCCACCCAGGTGTCCCCCGCCCGGGCCGGCTCCACCACGGGCATCCAGTACCGGCGCGACAACGAACGCGATCCCGGGCGGGAGAAGGACAAGGACCGTAACCAGGCGCGTCGTTGCACGCGGACCGCGCCGGGCGCGCCGTCCCCGTACCACCGTCGGCTTCCGTCGCACCCGTGCGCGGCCCGGTCCTACCCGACCGCCGCCCTGTTCTCCGCACACACCGGCACCGCCGCCGCACTCACCACATCAAGACCAGGCGTGGCCACCCGCCCCGCCTTGCACTGTCTCCACTGCGTGTTCCGCTGCTGAGAAGCGCTGCTGGGGCTTCCTGCTCCGCACCAGTCGAACGGGTTCTGCCATGCCCCTCAATGGCACCACTTACCGACCAGCAGGAGACATTCCCTCGTGGAAACCTTCATCGAACATGCCCGCTCCTTCAACGCCCGCATCGCGGCCGCGCACGAGGAGCGTGAGACCTACCAGCGGCTCGCCGACGGCCAGTCACCGCTCGCCCTGTTCATCACCTGCTCCGACTCACGGATCATTCCGTCCCTGATCACCGGAGCGCTGCCGGGCGAACTCTTCGAACTGCGTACGGCGGGCAACGCCGTACCCGCGCACCGGCCGGACATGCCGGCCAGCGCGGAGGCCGCCACCATCGAGTACGCGATGCGGGTGCTCCGCGTCGCCGACATCGTGGTCTGCGGTCACTCGCACTGCGGGGCGGTCGGCGCCATGGCGCGCCGCGAGGATCTCGCCGGCGCTCCCGACGTACGCGCCTGGCTGACCCAGGAACTCTCCGACGAGCTGCCCGTGGACGAGGCGCCGACGGTCGCGACCGCGGTCCAGCGGCACGTCACCGAGCAAGTGGCGCGGCTGCGCCAGTACCCGTGCGTACGCGAGCGCGTCGACGCGGGCGAGGTGAACCTGCACGGCTGGTACTACGAGGTCCACACCGGCCTGGTCACGGCGCACCGGCCCGACACCGACACGTTCCTCCCCCTCTGACGGCGAAGGCGCCTTCCATGACACCGAAATCGAACCCGGGCACGACCACGGACGTGACCACGGGCGCAACAGCTCCCTCCCCGGCGCCCGGCACCGACGGCGCGCCCCACCCCACCCCTATCCGCCCCAAGAATCCCTCCCCCTCTACTCCCTCTACTCCCTCCCCCTCCTCCCCCTCCCCCCGCTGGCCCCACCTCCGGGCGGACTTCACCGCTTCCATCGTCGTCTTCCTGGTGGCCCTGCCCCTGTGCGTCGGCGTGGCCGTCGCCTCCGGCGTCCCGGCGGAACTCGGTCTGATCACCGGCATCGTCGGCGGCCTGCTCACCGGCTTCCTGCCCGGTAGCAGCCTCCAGGTCAGCGGCCCGGCCGCCGGGCTGACCGTCCTCGTCTTCGAGGCGGTCAAGGAATTCGGACTCGGCACGCTGGGCGCGCTCGTCCTCGTGGCGGGCCTCCTCCAGCTCGCCATGGGCGCGCTGCGCCTCGGCCGCTGGTTCCGGGCCATCTCCGTGGCCGTCGTCCAAGGCATGCTGGCGGGCATCGGACTCGTCCTGATCGCCGCACAGCTCTACACCCTCACCGACGCCAAGGCCCCCGGCAGCGGACTCGCCAACCTCGGCGGCCTGCCCGGCCTGGTCACCGGCACCGCGGGCTCCGGAGCCGCCCTGTCCGCCCTCGCGGTGGGCGCGGGCACCATCGCCGTACTGGTGCTGTGGCCCCGGTGGAAGCGCGCGGCCCGCATCCTGCCGGCCCCGCTCGCGGCCGTGGCCCTGGCCACGCTCGCGGTCTTCGCCCTCGACCTGCCCATAGCCCGCGTCGAGGTCCACGGCCTGCTCTCCTCCGTCCAGCCGCCCGGCGGCTCGGACTTCGCCCAGCTCGCGGGCGTCGGCGCGATCGGCACGATTCTCGCCTTCGCACTCATCGCGTCCGCCGAGTCCCTGTTCAGCGCGGCGGCCGTGGACCGGCTGCACGACGGGCCGCGCACGCAGTACGACAAGGAGCTGATGGCCCAGGGCGCGGGCAACACCGTGTGCGGCATCCTGGGCGCGCTGCCCATGACCGCGGTGATCGTGCGCAGCTCCGCGAACGTCAGCGCCGGAGCCCGCACCAAGGCGTCCCGCGTGATGCACGGCGCCTGGCTGCTGATCTTCGCGGCGGCCGTCCCGGCGGCCCTGGGCATCATCCCGGTCGCGGCGCTGGCAGGCGTACTCGTCCACGCGGGCTTCAAGCTCATCCCCGTACGCGACTTCGGCCCTCTGTGGCGCGAGCACCGCGGCGAAGCGGTGGTCCTCGCCGCGACGGCCATCGCCATCGTCGTCACCAACATGTTCGAGGGCGTACTGATCGGCCTGCTCCTCGCGATCGCCAAGACCGCCTGGGAGACCTCGCACGTCCACCTGGAGATCTCCGGCCTGGACGCCCCGTCCACCGAACCCGTCCAGGTACGCGCCCTCGGCAACGCCACCTTCCTGCGCCTCCCCAAGATCCTCGACCAACTGGAGGCCCTCCCCCACGACCGCAAGGTCACCCTCGACCTCACCGGCCTGCGCCACCTCGACCACGCCTGCGCCACCGCCCTCACCACCTGGACCACCCACCGCTCCAACCAGACCAACTCCCCCACCCCCGACAACCCGGCCCACGCGCCCTAATCACACGCCCACGCCGGCCCTGTAGGCGGCACTGACGTATCCATGGACGCCCACGCCCCCACCTGGGGCGTGGGCGTCTCCCAGTCGGGGCGTGGGCGCGCCCAGGTCGGCGCGTGGGCGCGTCCAGCTCGGCGCGTGGGCGCGTCCAGCTCGGCGCGTGGGGCTGCCACCCGGGGGCGCCGCGTCCTCACCTGAGGTCGTGGGCGCGTCCCACCCGGGCCCATGGGCGTATCCCCTCTCCGGGAACACTCCCGATCGCCCCGCCCCAACCCGAAAACACCCCACCTGCCTCCCCTCCCCCCGCCCCTCCCCACCACCCACCCCCCATCCGCTACCCTGTCCAAAGCTGCCCACCAGCAGCCCGGCCGCGCGCCCACCAGGCGCCGACCACTCCCCGCCTCCGTAGCTCAGGGGATAGAGCACCGCTCTCCTAAAGCGGGTGTCGCAGGTTCGAATCCTGCCGGGGGCACAGCGAAGTAGCAGGTCAGAGCCCTTCCGCCTACCGGGTGGAGGGGCTCTCGTGCTCACGCGCGCCCATGCCGAAGGGCTTGTGCAGCCTGCCGGAAGTCGGCCCAGCCCGGTTCTTCGGCGGTTCTGCCTTGCTGCATGGCTCACGGAAAGACCTCGTATGTTTGCCTCCCTTGCCGGGCCTCGTACAAGCAGCCCTATGCCGGCCACCACGACCACGACCGTCCACCGGGGAGCCGTTCGGGCGGGCTTTGGTCCGTCGCGAGTTGCCTTGAGTGCGGTGAGTCGGCGGTCGAGGTCGTGGGGTGCTCTGGTTCAGGAGGAGCGGGTGTGGCCTCTTTGGGGGCGTTGGGACCTCGGGGTCGAGCAGCGCGGGCACCAGTAGCCGTCGCCCTGGTAGTAGGTCCACCCCATGTCGGTGATGTGTGGGGTGGCCGCCTTGGCGCTGTGCAGGAGGTGGCCGAAGAGGTCTGTCCCGATGTCCGGGGGCTGATCGGGGACGACCAGGTCGTGGACGGTGCGGGCGCCGCAGCCCAGGCGGGCGCACATGAGGAAGAAACGTACCGGGCCTGGCGGTTCGCCGACGGTCGTGAGACTCATGCGCTCACTTTGGTGGGCGGCGCGGTCGAAGGCGGGGGGCGCGCTTCAACCCGCCCTCGGTGGTGGGCACTTGGACGCGTGGTCATGCGTTGACCAGTTGGCGTCAGGTGGGCGTCGGACGCCACCAGGTCGTGGTCGGCGACCATACGCGGATGCCGGTGGGCGGGGCGCCGATGGCGGTGGCGTCGAAGCGGCGGCCGTGGTGCGACGGGTCGGCAGCGACGGTGACGAAGTCGACGGTACGGGCGGACGGGGTGGGCCGGCCGGTGACGGTGCGGACCGTGGCGTATGCGGTGGAGCCGGGCGCGAGGCGGTACGGGGCGCTCTCGGTGGGCGGGTCGGGCTCGGCGGCGCCGTCGAGATCGCCGAAGGTGACGGTCGGGATGCGGTCGATGACGCAGGGCTTGGTGGTGCGGTTGGTGGCGCTGATACGCAGGATGTCGGGGTGTTGGGGGGTGGGGATGGATGCCTTGATCGTTAGTGCGGATTCAGGGCAGCGGGGGGTGGGGGCGGTTGAGGAGGTGGGTGTGGCGATGGGGTTGGCCGAGGCTGTGGTGGTGAGTGTGGTGAGGATTGCGATTGCGGCTGTGATGGTGGCGAGGAGGGCTGTGGCGTTCCTGGTTGAGTGGTGGCGTTTGGCGGGGGTGGGGTGGGTGGAGTGGGTGCGGTTGAGTGAGCGAGTGGGGTGGGGTCGGGTGCTGTGTGTGCGCATGTGGTTCTCCGTCCTGTAGGTGGTCTTGGTGGCGGAGGGAGGTGGGAGGCGGAAGGGGGGAGAAGGTAGGCCCGGGGTAGTGGGTGGGATGGGGCGGAGGGATCGGGATGGGGCGCGGTGTTCGCGGGGCGCGATATGTGATGTTCCTCGGCGTTCTGTGAGACGGACGGACGGCGGTTTTCGTTGTATGGCGGCGTGGCGCGAGGCGGTCAGGGGCTGCGTGGCACCCGTGCAGAGCCTGGGGCCGAGGTCGTACGGGGCCCGGGCAGGCTCGGTCCGGGGGTAGCAGAGGGGGCAGGCCTGGCGCGGAGTTATCCACAGGGCTGAGCGCGGGTGGCGGGATTGCTCGTACGCTGCTGGCATGAGCGAGGTGGAGATGGCTTCCGGTGCCGAGGAAACCCGGGAAACCGAGGACGACGTCAGTGGCGCGGTGAGCGTACTGCGGCGGGTATTCGGGTACGACGCGTTCCGCGGGGAACAGCAGTCGATCATCGAGCACGTCATAACGGGTGGCGACGCGGTCGTACTGATGCCGACCGGCGGCGGAAAATCCCTGTGCTACCAGATTCCGGCCCTGGTGCGGCCGGGCGTCGGGGTGGTCGTCTCACCACTGATCGCGTTGATGCAGGACCAGGTCGACGCGCTGCGGGCGCTGGGCGTGCGGGCCGGTTTCCTCAACTCCACGCAGGATCTGGAGGAGCGGCGGCTGGTGGAGGCCGAGTTCCTCTCCGGAGAGCTGGACCTGCTGTATCTGGCACCGGAGCGACTGCGGGTGGAGCAGACGCTGAACCTGCTCGACCGGGGCAAGATCTCGCTCTTCGCGATCGACGAGGCGCACTGTGTCGCGCAGTGGGGCCACGACTTCCGGCCGGACTACCTCGCTCTGTCGATGCTCCGGGAACGGTGGCCCGAGGTCCCGAGGATGGCCCTGACCGCGACGGCCACGGAAGCCACCCACCGCGAGATCACCTCGCGGCTCGGGATGGAGAACGCCCGGCATTTCGTGGCCAGCTTCGACCGGCCGAACATTCAGTACCGGATCGCCGGAAAGAGTGACCCGAAGAAGCAGCTGCTGGAATTGCTGCGCACCGAGCACGCCGGTGACGCGGGCATTGTGTACTGCCTTTCGCGGGCGTCGGTCGAGAAGACCGCGGAATTCCTGGTGCAGAACGGCATCACCGCGCTTCCGTATCATGCGGGGCTGGACGCGCGGATGCGCGCCGAACACCAGGCCCGCTTTCTGCGGGAGGACGGGGTGGTGGTCGTCGCCACCATCGCGTTCGGGATGGGCATCGACAAGCCCGACGTACGGTTCGTGGCCCACCTGGACCTGCCGAAATCGGTGGAGGGGTACTACCAGGAGACGGGTCGCGCGGGACGGGACGGCCAGCCGTCCACGGCGTGGCTGGCGTACGGGCTGCAGGACGTGGTTCAGCAGCGGAAGATGATCGACGGCTCGGACGGGGACGACGCCCACCGCAGGCGGCTGTCGGCGCACCTCGACGCGATGCTCGCGCTCTGCGAGACGGTGGAGTGCCGGCGGGTGCGGCTGCTCGCCTACTTCGGGCAGGAGAGCAGCGCCTGCGGGAACTGCGACACGTGTCTGACACCGCCGCAGACCTGGGACGGCACCGTTCCCTCGCAGAAGCTGCTCTCCACGGTGGTACGGCTGCAGCGCGAGCGGAAGCAGAAGTTCGGTGCCGGGCAGATCGTCGACATCCTGATGGGGCGGAAGACCGCGAAGGTCATCCAGTTCGATCACGACCAGCTCAGCGTCTTCGGGATCGGGGAGGACCTGCGGGAGGCCGAATGGCGCGGCGTCATCCGGCAGTTGCTCGCCCAGCGGCTCCTCGCGGTGGAGGGTGACTACGGCACGCTGGTGCTCACCGAGGCGAGTGGTGAGGTGCTGCGGGGGCAGCGTGAGGTGCTGATGCGCCGCGAGCCGGAGAAGGCCGTGAAGGCCAAGGCCGCGAAGGCGGCCAAGGGGCGGCGCGCGGTGCCGGTGGACCTCCCGGAGGAGGCGGTGCCGGTGTTCGAGGAGCTGCGCGCCTGGCGGGGGCGTACGGCCAAGGAGCAGGGCGTACCGGCGTACGTGATCTTCCACGACGCGACGCTGCGGGAGATCGCCACGGCCCGGCCGTCGAGCATGGGCGCACTCGGCTCCGTGAACGGAGTGGGCGAGAACAAACTGGCGAAGTACGGCGAACAGATTCTGGCTGTGTTGTCGGAGCAGGCGGTACCGGCGGAGCAGGCGGTGCTTTCGGAACAGGCGGCGCCGGCGACGGGACCGACTGCGGGGCGGGAGCCGGTGCCGGAGGAGGAGGAGTGGGACTGGGGGGAGCCGCCGGCTGAGGAGGAGTGAGAGGGCTCCGCTTCCGGGAGCCCCGGGGGGGGGGAAGGAGAGGGGGTTAGTTGGGAAAGGTGAAGGCTAGGTGGGTGTGGAGGGCCTGGGCCTGTTCGGGGGTGGCTAGGACCATGATGCTGTCGTAGGCGCGGTGCGGCCGGCGTGGAAGCGCCAGGTCTGCGGGCCGTCGTCGTGGGTGGTCTCGGCTCGGGCCTCACGGACGGCGTCCCGGTCGTGGTAGTCCTCCGCGAGGTGGTCGGTCAGGGTGGGCATGGGCTTGCCGTTCCGTTTCGAACTCCGGTTGGTCCAGGCGGCCGCCCTCGAAGTCGTCTTCGTTCTCGACGATCCGGGCGTTGGTGATGGCGGCCTTGCCGCCGGCGTCCGTTACGGGGTCCTCCAACAGGGTGGCGCGGTCGTAGGAGGTGGAGTCGATGGAGCTGGTGTCGTCGATGTCGTCGGCGCGGGCCGAGACCGTGACGTCGAACTCTTGGAGTGCGCACGCTGCCTGTTCATGCTCTGCCAGTGGCTCGTCCGCCTAGTTCGCCGCCTCCGCGAGGGTGCTGTGCATCTGCGCCTCGGACACCAGGCCGATCTCGTGCAGAGACACGCCGATACGGGCGTACGTCATCGATGAAATGTTCGATGTACGGGGGGCTTGGCAGAGGGCCGGCCTCCGTGCATCCGGTTCCTTGACAGCCGACCGGACGAAGCGCACGCGCGCAGGGTGATTGCGCGCGGTTCCGGGAATCGCCGCGAAGGGGATGGGTATGGGGCGAGAGTTGATGTGAGGCCGGACCGGAGCATGGGGGGCTGATGAGGATTCGGGTCAGGCTGGACGAGGCGGAGAGCGACCTGGAGTTGCGGTCGTTGTGCGAGTGGCTGACGGACGATCCCGCCGTGGGCCGGAGCGCGGACGTCTCGCTGCGGGCGAGGGAGGGCAGGCCCGGGGAGATGGGGCTGGGGTTCGACGCCGTCCAACTGATCGTGGACAGCGCGTTCCAACTGAGCAGCCTCGCCATCGCCATCGACGGCTGGCGCAGGGCGTACGCGGCGCGCCCCAAGATGACGGTCGAACGCAATGGCGTACGGGTCAGTTTCGCCACGGCGGACACGGACGGTGCCCGGAGCATTCTTCGCGCGTTGGAGGAGATGGAGCAGTTGGAGGAGGCGGGAGGGGAGGAGGGAGCGGACGAGGTGGAGAGGTCGGAGGCAGGGGGAGAAGCACGTTCAGGTGAAGCGGGGGCGGGAGAGGCACGACCAGGAGCACCGCGCGCGGTAGAACCGCGTACGGCAGAAGCGCGTGCAGGAGAAGCGCGTGAAGGCGGGACGGGTGGGGGTTGACGGGATGGGTGGAGTCGGGGGAGAAGTGGGGGCGGCGTTCGATCCGACGGAGTCGGCTTGTGTGATCATCGGGGTCGACCGGTACGCCAATCTGCCGCCGCTGCCCGGGGTCCGCAACAACCTCAAGGCCCTCAAGGCCGCGCTGACCGACCGGACCATCGGCGGGATGCCCAAGAAGAACTGCCGGATCGTGTCCAATCC
Organism: Streptomyces sp. NPDC045470; assembly: GCF_040646595.1. NCBI lineage: Bacteria > Bacillati > Actinomycetota > Actinomycetes > Kitasatosporales > Streptomycetaceae > Streptomyces > Streptomyces sp. NPDC045470. The sequence continues at coordinate 363,078 of NZ_JBEZAN010000004.1, read as the reverse complement.
CCGCACGGTCACCGCGGCGTTGAAGCCCATCGAGGAGGCGGTACGGGCCGCGCGGGACACCCTGATCGTGTACTACGCGGGCCACGGGTTCCTCGATTCGCGGCCGGAGGGCCTGTACCTCACGCTGCCCGGTACGGAACCGGGGAAGGTGCACAGCGGCATCCCGTACACCTGGCTGAGCAGTGCCCTGGGCACCCGTACGCCGCCCAAGCGCCGCATCATCATCCTCGACTGCTGCTACAGCGGCAGCGTGATCAGACGCATGTCCGTCGGGACCATGTCCGGCACCATGTCCACCGCGGCGGCCACGCAGCAGGCGTCCAGTCAACTGGGGGAGGCCCTGTTCGAGGGCATGGACAGCCTGGAGGGCGTCTCGTACCTGCTCACCTCGACGCCGTGGAACGTGGAGGCGCTGGCACCGGAGGGCGAGGAGCACACCGCCTTCACCGGTGAGTTCCTGCGGGTGCTGCGGGAGGGGATCCCGGGCCCGGGTCCGGAGAGCGCGGCAGCCAACCCGGCCGCGGCTCCCCCGCCCCACGATCACCTCAGCCTCGAAGCCATCTACCGGGAAGTCCGTCGCGCGCTGCGCGAGAAGAACCGTCCGCTGCCGCAGCAGCAGGCGCAGAACGGCATCGAGAAGCTGCCGTTCGTACGGAACCGGGCTGCGCGCCCCGCTCCCCCACCGGGCCAAACCAGCCAGACCGATAGGACCGGTGAGAGCGGTGAGAGCGGCCCACCTGGGCAGAACGGCCGGCCCGGTACACCCGGCGAGCCCGGCCAGGCTTCGGACGTCGGATCGTCCGGAAGCGCAGGGACCGCCAGCCCTTCTGGCCCCCCGGGCACCGCACGCTCACCCGTCTCACCCGCACCCCCCGCCCCGGAAGCCGTCAAGGCGCGGAAGGTCCGGCGGCGGGCGCTGATCTCCGTACTGTGCGTCGCGGTGGTGGCGACGGCGGTCCCGGCCGCCGTGTGGTGGCAGTCGCGGGACGACGAGCCGTCCTCCGGCGCCTGCTCGGACGACGTGGCGCTGATCGGTCACAGTGACGCGCTCAACGGTGTCGAGTACGAGGGCGCCGTACCGGTGGACGGCCTGTCCGGCCTGGCGATGTCCGGCCCCTCCCGGGCGTGGGCGCTGGCCGACAATACGCCGGGCCGGATCTTCGACCTCGACCTCGGTACGTCGGGCGCCGCACCGCCGGCCGCCCGCGCCGTCCACCTGCGTACCCTCCGTCCCACCGGCGGCGGCCGCTTCGACGGCGAGGGGCTCGTCCTGGAGAAGGGCGGGCGTACCGTCCTGGTCGCCTCGGAGGCGGGCCCGTCGATCCGCAGGTTCCGGGTGTCGGACGGCGCGGAGACGGGCCGCATCGAACTGCCGCGCAACCTGGTCGAATGGGCCGGGCCGGAGAACCTGGAGGCGTTGGGAGCGTCCCCGGACGGCCGGTACCTGTACGCGGGCATGGAGGCGCCGCTCTTCCGCGACGGCAAGGCGCGGGGCCGCAGCCTGCTGCGTATCCAGCGCTTCAAGGGGACGCCGGGCGGCGCGTACGTACCGGACAAGCAGTTCGCCTACCAGTCGGCGGCCGGGCTGCGGGTCTCGGAGCTGGTGGCGATGGGCGGCGACCGGCTGCTCGTGCTGGAGACCAACCATGCCGAGGGCCAGGGCAACGCGGTGCGCGTCTTCGGGGCCGACCTGAGCCGGGCTAAGGACGTCTCCCAGGTCGCGTCGTTGCAGTCCGAGCCGGTCGACGCGTTCGCGAAGAAGTGGGAGCCGGTCGACCTCGTCACCTGTCCGCGGGGGGCCGCGGCGACCGCACAGCCGCAGTCGAACCCGTTGCTGGAGAACGCCGAGGGGATGGCGCTCGGCACCGCGCCGCTGGCCTCCGGCCCGTACAAGGGGCGGCTGCCGCTCTTCATCGTGTCGGACAACAACAACAGCCCGCACCAGATCACCCGGGTGTACGCCCTGGCGATCCGGACCGGTCGGACGGGGACGGGGAGCGGGACGGGGCTGGGGACGGAGGCGAGGACGGGGACGGAGGCGAGGACGGGGGCTACGGCGGGGGCGGGATGAGGCGGAGGACGGCTCGCGCGCCGCCGTCCGGCGCGTTGGTGAAGTGCAGTTCGACGCCCAGGACGGCCGCCTGGCCGACCGCGATGGTCAGGCCGAGACCGTGTCCCTTGCCGCGGCCCGGCGCGTCGGTACGGAAACGCTGCGGGCCGCGGTGCAGCAATTCGTCCGGGAAGCCGGGCCCGTGGTCGCGCACTTCCACGACAGGGATCGGGGACGGTCCTCCTCGGTGTGCTCCGTCGTGCGGCGGCCGGTCGTGCGGTGTCCTGACGTGCGGCTTTCCCTCGTACGGCTCTCCTGTGTACGGCTTCCCCGCGTACCCTCCGCCCTGGCCCCCGCCCTCGCCCGGCACATCCACGGTCACCACGACCGGAGACTCCCCGTGCCGATGCGCGTTCAGGACCAGGTTGCACAGGATGCGGTCCAGGCGGCGCCTGTCCGTCCGTACGACCGCGTCCCGCACGACACGTACCTCGGTGTCGAGCCCCGTGCCGCGCACGGAGCCGCGGACCAGCGCGCCCAGCTCGTACGCGGCCAGGTCGGGGTGTTCGGCGCCGGAGTCGAGACGGGAGATCTCCAACAGGTCCTCGGTGAGCCGGTGCAGCGCCCGCAGCCGGTCGTTGATCATCTCCTTGGGGCGGCCCTCGGGCAGCAGCTCGGCCGAGGCGAGGATGCCGGTCAGCGGGGTGCGCAGTTCGTGGGCCACGTCGGCGGTGAAGCGCTGTTCGGCCTGGAGGCGGCCCTGGAGGGAGCCGGCCACCGAGTCCAGCGCCGCGGCCACCGCCGCCACCTCGTCCCGCGCCCCCGGCCGGCCCCGCCGCCCCACCCCCTCGGTGCCGACCCGGGCGTCCAGATCCCCTGCGGTGATGCGGCGCGCGACGGCCGCCGTGGTGCTCAGCCGGCGGCTGATGCGGTGCGCGAGGAACAGTCCGGCGAGGGCGACGGCGGTGGCGGCGAGGACGGCCGAGCCGAAGATGGCCGTGTCGAGGTTCTCCAGGGAGCGGCGGGTGTTCTCGTACGGGGACCAGACCGCCATCACCTGGTCCCCGGCCGGCGCCGCCGTCCACATCACACGCTGCCCGTGGTAGGTGCCGACCATGCTGCCGCGCCGGCCGTGGTGGACCAACGCGCTGAGCTGGGCGGGCAGTTCGGCGGGGTCGAGTACGGAGTTGAGGCCCTCGCGGGAGGTGCCGTACTCGTACAGGTCCAGCGCGTCGTCGAGGTCGGCGAGGGTCTCCTTCCGTACCTGGCCGACGGTTTGGCGGGCGACGGCGTTGTGGACCAGGACACCCAGTACGGCGGCGACCGCGCAGCACACCGCCGTGACGGTGAGCGCGATCTTCCAGCGGAGGGAGAGCGCCAGAAGTGCCGGATGCGCCGGGCGTGACGGACGCGCCGGGCGTGCGGGACGCGCCGGGCGGGTCATGCGGGAGCCCTTGGGGACGGCGTGTTCGTCGGGGCCGTGGGCAGCGGGTTCTTCGAGGTCCGGTAGTCGTCCAGGGTGAGGTCCCACAGGCCCATCCGGCGGCCGTCCCACACGTAGTCGGTGACGCTGACGTAGCGCGGGTCCTTGGTGGGCTCGCGTACGGCGAGGTGGCCCGCGGCCAGTTCGACGCCCGCGAGTACGGCGCGCATCGCCAGGACGCGCGTCACGACCTGGTCGCGGACGCTGTAGACGCGCAGCAGGCTGGTGCGCGCGTCCAGGTCGACGGCGCTGATCAGGTCGGGTTTTCCGTCGTCGGTGAGGTCGTGGAGGACCGGGCTGCGTACGGCGTCGGGGGCGGACGGCCGGTCCCCGTCGGCCGCGAAGTCCGCGCGGACGACGGCCGCCGGGTCGGTGTCCTTCATGTCGCCGGAGGGGACTCGGGCGATGCCCGGTACGGCGCGCTGGTCGCCGGGGTCCTCGTCGCGGACGCGCGGCGCGGGCGTACGGTCCGCCCACAGGGCGAGCGGTGCTTTCACGTTCCGCGCCCGGCCGTCGTCGTGCAGTCCTGCGACGGGTGCGCAGCCCGCCGCCAGGGCGAGCGGCAGCGGCACCATGACCAGTGCCACCGCCGCGAGCGTCCGGCGCCGCACGGCCCACCGCCTTCCCGTCCGACGCGTCCCCGTGGCCTTCCGGGCACGGACACAGATGTACGTAACGAGACAAAGTTACCCATAGTGGCGGCGCGCGTACGGTTACCTGCGCCCATGCCGTGACATCACTGACCGCAGAGATGGCCCAGGCTGTTACACAACCTACGGATCGCCGTGAAAGACGCCTCGTACATTCGTCTTCGAACCAGCAGACCTACGGCAGTCCGGTCCGGGCCGCCACGACGAGGAGTCGTTCCATGCGGGCAAAGCGCCGCTCCGTGATCCGTACCGCCGCCGTCGCGACCGGTGTCGCGGCCGCCCTGCTCCTCCCGGCGGGCGGCGCGTTCGCCGCCGCCACCGCCGAAACCCCCACCGCCCCTGCCGAAGCCGCCACCCAGCACGCGTCGGGCCGCCTGTCCGCCGTGCTGCCCGAGGACGGCCTCGCCGGGATCGCCGAGCGGATCGGCGGGCTCCCCGCGAGCGGGCTCGCGGCCGCGGCCGGTGTACTCGGCGCGGCGGGTGCGGGCATCGCGGTGCACCGGCGCCGCCAGGCGCAGCAGGTCTGAGCCGAAGCGGCCGAAGGCAGCGCCCGCGTCCCGTACGTCCAGGCCCTCGCCCCGCCCCTCCTCGCCCCTCCTTCGTCCCGTCGGGCCCGTCACTCCGCCAGCCGCTGCACCGCCTCGTAACCGGGCACACCGGCGAGAACACCTGCCCCACCGCCACCGCCCGCCTCGTCCGCCCCATCGTCCCTGCCGTCCCCGTCGGCCCCGTCGGCCCCGTTGGCACGTACGGACTCCGCGAGTGTCACGGCCGCGTGCAGCGCCGAACGGAACAGCAGCGAGCCGGTGCTGACGCGCCGTACGCCCAGCTCGGTCAGGCGGGCGAGGCGGCCCCGGCCTCCGTCCGGGCCCGGCGTGTACAGGACGTTCAGCGGTGCCGGGATGCCCGCGACCAGCGTGCCGACCGCCCGTTCGTCGGCGACGCCCGGCACGAAGACGCCGTCCGCCCCGGCCGCCAGATACGTTTCGGCGCGGGCCAGCGTCTCGTCCAGCGGCCGCGTCGCCACGTCGTCCACGAGCCAGTGCGTGTCGATACGGGCGTTGACGTAGAGGCCCGGCGCATGCTCCTTGACCGCGCGGATCAGCTCCGCCTGCCGCGCGGCCGCGACCAGCGGGCCGTCCCCCGTCCGGCCCGGCAGCCCGTCCTCCAGGTTGACGCCGGACGCACCCGCCTCCGCCAACTCCGCCGCCAGCGCGCCCACTTCCTCCGGCCCACCGCCGAAGCCGCCTTCGATGTCCACCGTGTACGGGCAGGTCAGGCGGCTGCCGAGCCGTCGCGCGAGGGCGACCATGGCGTCCCGTACGCGGGCCGAACCCTGCCCGTCGGGTTCGCCCAGGGCGGCCGCGACGCCCAGGCTCGTGGTGCCGATCGCGGCGAAGCCCGCGGCGGCGAGGGCGGCTGCGGAGGCGGCGTCCCAGGCGTTGGGGAGCAGCAGCGGCGCGTCGGCGTGGTGCAGGGCGTGGAAGGTGCGGTTCCGGTCCTTACTCACGCGCACACCACCTCCAGCGCCGCCGGCACCCGCAGGTTCACGGACGGCTCGTACGCGATGTCCGGGCGGACCAGGCGGCAGCCGCGCGCGAGCAACGCGTCCAGCACTCCGGCCGCGAGGGCCCGGGCGTGAGCGTTCCCGGGACAGGCGTGCGCCCCGGCGCCGAAGGCCAGCGATCCGTCGGGGGCGACCAGGCCGACCCGTATCGGGTCGCCGCCGTCCACGGGGGCGCGGAGGGTGCCCCGTACGGGTGGGTCGGTGCGCAGGGCCTGCTCCAGCCGGTCCGTGGTGGGGTCGGCGCACGGTGGTACGGGCAGGAGCTCCGGCGCGTGCCCCGTTCCCGACAGCGACAGGTACGCCGCGTTCCCGATCAGCCCCGCCGTGGCGTCGTACGCCTGTACCAGCAGGCCGATGCGGGCCGCGGTGGCCTCGTCCCACGTACCGCCGCAGTCCGCCACGAGCCGGGTGAGGGCGCGGTCCGCGGCCGGGACCGTCCCGCCGTGCGCGTGGTACGCGCGGGCCACGTCCCCCACCAGCCCGGCCGTGTCCGCCGTGACCGGCAGGCCGAGCGACGCGGCGAGTACTTCGGCGGGCACGACGCGGGCCACTCGGGCCATCACCTCGATCGGGCCGGGGGCGCACAGCAGCTCCTGCGTCCGGACGCGCGTCGCGTCGCGCAGGACCGCGGCGCGCAGCGCCACGGCCGCGTCCGGCCCACCGGGCGATCCCGTCGAACCCGTCGAACCCGTCGAAACCGACGCACCCGACGCACCCGACGCACCCGACGCACCCACCGAACCCGACGCCATCACCGAACCCGCCGAACCGGGAAAATCAAGTGCACCGATCGCATCAAGCGCTTCGGTCGCCAGTGCCCGCCGCCGCGCATGCGCTTCCCCGCTGCTGAAGCGGGCCACCCGCGCCCGCAGCCAGGCCATCGTGCCCTCGGGTGCGTCCTCCGGTACCGGCGACACTCCCCAGCCCGGGTCCGTGAGCAGGTCAGGGCCGGTACCCCCGCGTGTGCTGTCCAGGTCGCCCGTGACGTCCACGTCGTCCATGTCGTCCACGTCCAAGGTCTGCATGCCAGGACCGTAGAACCGCCTTGTTTCGGGCCCGGCCGAAACGTGCCCCCGCACAATGGACCCATGACCACGCAGGCACCGCCGCCGGACGCGGCACCGGCGCACAGCGTCGGGCTCGCGCGTCTCGCGGGCCTGCTCGCCGACCGGACCCGGGCCGCGTTCTGCCTGGCCCTGCTGGACGGGCGGGCCTGGACGGCGGGTGAGCTGGCCGCGTACGCGCGGGTCGCGCCCTCCAGTGCGAGCGAGCACCTGACGCGGCTGACCGAGGGTGGGCTGCTCGTGGAGCACCGACAGGGCCGGCACCGGTACGTGCAGCTCGCAAGCCCTCGCGTCGCCGAACTGATCGAGGGGCTGACCGCGCACCTCGACCCACCCGCCGAGCGGCCGCGCGGGCTGCGCGCAGCGAACGCGTCGGCGGCGCTGGCCCGCGGGCGTACCTGCTACGACCACCTGGCAGGGCGGCTGGGCGTGGCCGTCACGGACGCGATGACCGGGCGCGGCCTGATCGACCAGGACGGCGGGTTCGCGCTCACCGGCGCCGGCCGCGCCTGGTTCGCCGAGGCCCTCGCCACCGACACCGCCATGCTCCGCGCGGGCCGCCGCCCGACGGCGCGCGGCTGCCTGGACTGGACCGAGCGGCGGCAGCACCTGGCAGGCGTGGCGGGCGCCCGGCTCTGCGCGGGGCTGCTGGAACGGGCGTGGGTACGGCGCGTCGGCAGCGGCCGGGCCGTACGGCTGACGCCCACGGGGGTGGAGGCCCTGCGTGACCTGCTGGGTCTGGATGCGGAGGCGGCGGGGCTGCTCCAGCGGACAGGCGGCGCTGCTCAGGCGGCGCTGCTTGACGGGCAAGCGGCGGAAGCGGGGCGGGAGGACGGCCGGAGCGCGTAAGTACCCCGGGCCGGTACTCCGGCGCGTAAGTACCCGGGACCGTTACCCCTCAGCAGTGCCCAGGACGGGCGTACAGCGTGATGCTCGCACCCTTCACGTCCCTCGTCGCGCAGACCTGGAACGCCGACTCCAAGGTGGTCCGCTTGGCGATCTCCTGATCGGTCCGGTCGAGCGGCTGCCCCTTCGCGTCGCCGACCGCGACGATACGGCGGGCCCGCATCATGTGCCCGTGGACGCGGTCGCCGGACAGTTCGGTGCCGTACAGCGTGTGCGAGGCGACCGGGCTCTCGTCGAGCGCGAGGTCCCGCAGGCGGTGGAACTCGTGGGGCGCGGCCGCCGCCCACACCCGGCGCCGCGCGGGCAGGAACAGCAGGCCGTCGCCGGGCGACGACAGCTCCCGTACGGCCTGGGTCACCGCGATCGCGTCGTCGGTACGGCTCTGCGGGCTGCGCAGGAAGACGTTGACGGGGACGAGCAGCGCCAGGACCACGACGAGCGCCGCCGACCGGTACAGCACCCTGCGCCGGGTCTGGCCGCGGCGGCCGGGCGGGCGCAGCACCCAGTCGAGCGCCGCGCCCGCCAGGAGGGCGAACCCGGCCACGTAGTACAGGACGTAGCGGTCCACGTACATCGGCTTGAGCTGGGAGAGCAGCACCAGCAGCGCCGTGGGCAGGACCAGCAGGGGGAACGCGACCGGCCGCAGCCGCAGCCGCCGCCGGCCCGCGCGGGCGACCGGGGCACGGGAGCAGAGCAGGCCGCCCAGCACCAGGGCGATGAAAGTGCCCAACTGGACGGGGTTGGGCCATTGCAGCCAGCTGAGCTGTTCCGACTGCCCCATGCTGAACAGGGCCAGCGGCACCAGGCCGACGACCACCGCGGCCGCCGCCACGCACCAGGCCCTGCGCACCGCGCGCGGCAACCCGGACAGGGCGACGGCGGCGCCGTGCGCGGGCAGGACCAGTACAGCGAACTCGTGCATCAGGCAGGCGGCCAGCGACAGTGCCGCGTACCCCACCCACAGGCGCCTGCCGGGCCGGGCGGTGACCCGCGCCAGCAGGTAGGTGGACCACACCACCAGCGCGCAGACCATCGCGTAGGAGCGGCCCTCCTGCGCGTACTGCTGCACCGTCGGCAGCAGCACGAAGACAAGACCCGCGAAGAGCCCCGCCCGCCGGCCCGCCAGTTGCCTGCCGAGCAGGGTGACCCCGGCGGCGGCCGCCGCCATCGCCACCACCGACGGCAGTCGCAGGGCCACCACACCCCCGTCGAAGACGAGGAACCACCCGCGCATGAGCACGTAGTAGAGACCGTGCACCGCGTCCACGGTCTGGAGGGTGGGCCACAGCTCCGCCAGGGTGCGGTGCGCCATGTCGTACGTGACCGCCTCGTCCCGCCACATGCTGCCCTGGCGGCGGATGCCCCACAGACCCAGCAGCAGCATCAAGGTGGCGGGGTACAACGCGACGGCCCCCCGCGACACCCAGATGCTCCGGGCGCGCGCGGGGGACGCGTATGCGGTTTGCGCTACGTCGATGGCGGACTCCGCTTCAGCGGGAGGGTCGGGACGATGCCTGTGCGGACACGCTTAGACCGTACGACAGCCGCCGCCCAGCAGCAGGCGGGGGCCTGCCGGTGCGCGGCGGCCGCACGCCGGGCATGGCCGAGGCCCCGGCAAACCGCTGCTTGCCGGGGCCTCGACGGTTCACGCCGTAAGACGGGAGACCCGCCGACGGCCCGCCCGGGAGCCAGGCCGCCGGTGAGTCCGACGATCAGGCGATGCGCTTCAGCTTCGCGCCGAAGGACGGCTCGGCCAGATCCTTCTGGAGCGCTACGGGCACCGTCGCCCGGCCGGGGCCGCTGCCGATGTTCAGCTGTCCCACGACCGTCCCGGCCTTCGCCTCGTGCGGTACGGGAGTGCGGCCGCTGTCGATCGAGAACTTCGCCTTGAGGCCGGGCCACCCGACCGCCTTGGAGTCCTTGGTCGCGACCACCGGCGTCCGTCCGCCGAGACCGTCGTCCACGTAACCGACCACGTCACCCTTCTTGACCACGTCGGCAGAGGTCATGGCGTCCTGCAACGCCCTGATCATCTTGTAGCTCCGGTCGCGGACGAGCCGCAGGCTGTTCTCGGCGTTGGGGTCCAGGCCCTTGAAGTGCTGGTCCATGGTCACCCCGACGATGGTGTGCGGCTTGCCGTCGATGGTCCGCCGGGCGGCCCACATCAGCGCGCCGCCGGCCGGGGTGCTGGATCCCGTCTTGATGCCCAGGACACCCGTGCCCTTGATCAGCAGCTCGCTGTTGTTGTTCTCCAGCCGCTGGTCGAGACCGGGCACCTGGGCGTTCGGCATGGCGACGATCTTGCGGAAGACCTCGTTGTTCATCACGGCCTCGGCCAGCTTGAGCTGGTCGACCGCCGTGCTCTTCGTGGAGTCCTTGAACCCGCTGGAGTCGGTGTAGGTGGTGTTCGTCATGCCCAGGGCCTTGGCCTCGGCGTTCATCTTGCCGATGAACGCCTGCTCGTCCTGGGGCGAGTCCCAGCGCGCCAGCAGCCGGGCGATGTTGTTGCCGGAGGGGATGAGCAGCATCTGGAGCATCTGGAACTCCGTGAACGACTGCCCTTCCTTGACCTTGACCCGCGACTCGTCCTCGGCGCCCGACTCCTTGACGGCCGTGGCGTCCACCTTGATCTTGGGGCCCTGTTCGCCCGGCTTGAGCGGGTGGTTCTTGAGGATCAGGTGCGCGGTCATCACCTTCGCGACACTGGCCGTCGGCACCGGCTTCTGGGGCCCGTACGTGCCGACGTCACCCACGCCGACGACCCGCGCCGCCGCCTGGCCCTCACCGGGCCACGGCATCTGGAACGCGTCGCCCGCGAACGTGTACGCGGACTTCCCGCCCAGCGCCAGCGTCGGGTCGGGCAGCGGGCGCACCTGCTGGACGACGACGAAGATGATCGCCAGCAGGATCACCAGCGGGGTCCAGATCTTGAACCGGCGGGCGACCGTGCGCAGCGGGGTCTCGGGCGGCGGCGGGGTGTTGGTGAGCTGCGCCAGCAGGTCCAGCGGCGGCAGCGGCTGCTGCTTGGTGCGCTCGGAGTCGGGCAGCGCGGTGGCGCCGGTGGACGCCGCGGCGGCGGGCGCCTCGGGCGCGGCGGGCTTCGCCTCGGTCCCGGCGGCCTTCGCACCCCACTTCGTGCCCGGCGCGACGTCCGGCTCGGCGGCGGGCTTCGCGCCCGCCTTCTTACCCGCCTTGGCGTCGGACTTGGCACCGGTACCGGGCTTGCCCTCGGTCTTCGCGGCGTCCTCGGCCGCGGGCTTGCCACCCTTGCCCGGCTTGTCGCCCGTGACCGGCCGCGGCGGCTTGATCGGCTGCGGGTCGGTGGACTTCAGGGCCACGAACTGGCTGGTCCGCTCGCCGTCCGACTCCGCGGCACCGGCAGGCCGTACGACCTTTATCGCGGTGGTCGGCTGGTCGGCGGCCGGCTCGTCCTCCGGCTTGCCGCTGGTCTTGCCACCGGGCTTGCCACCGGGCTTTTCAGCCTCGGTGCCGGCCTTGGAGTCGGTCTTCGCGTCGGTCCCGGCGTCCTCTGATCCGGGCTTCCCGGCCTTGCCGGCGTCCTTGGCGGACGTCGCCGGAACCTCGGCGTCCGACCCCTTTCGGTTTGCGATCGAAAACGCTCGGGTCGCGTCGTCGGCAGGCTCCTCCGCGCTCGGCATCTTGAAGATCGCCGTCGGCTGGTCCACCGCCTTCGACTGCTCCTCGGCCGCCTTCGGCTTGCCCTCGTCCGCCTTCGGCCGGCCGTCGGCCGCCGCACCGGAGGAGCTCTTCGCAGCGGCCTCACCCGCCTTGGAGGCACCCTTGGAGACATCCCTGGACCCGCTCTTGGACTTGTCCTTGGGCTCAGCCTCGGTCTTGCCCTTAGCCGCGCCCTCAGCAGCCTTCGAGGCACCCTTGGGAGCGGGCTCGGGGGCAGACTCAGGGGCGGTCTTGGAAGTGGCCTCGGGAGCCTTTTCGGGGGCGCCGCCGGCCTTCTCCTCGTCGTTCCCCTTCGATGCCTTCGACGACTTCGTCACCTTCGTCACCGGGGCCTCGTCCGCCTCAGCCTTCGCACGCGTTTCCGCTCCGGCCCCTGCGTCGCCATCGGAGGCGACGCCACCAGAGGCATCGGCTCCGGAAGCGTCCCCGTCGGACGCGTCCTCGCCGTCCGAGTTCGCCACCCAGGCGGCGACCGCCTCCCGCAGCCGCTCGTCACGGCCCTCGCCGCCGGGCTCCGCAGCCGGCTCCGCAGCGGTCTTCTCCGCCTCGCCTGCCTTGCCCGCCTTCGCGGCCTCGCCCGTGCCCTCGTCCGCAGCCTTGGACCCGGCGTCGTCCGCCGTGCCGTTCTTCGATTCCGGGTCGGCCGGGTCGGCCTTCGGTTCGCGGAAGACCGCGAGCCGCGGATCGCGTTCGCTCCCCGCCGTCTCCCCCGACGACTGCTTCTGCTCCGGCTTGCCGGGGGACTCGCCCGCCACCTATGTCTCCTTCACACGTCCGCGATACGTCGCGCTCTGTCTGGCCCAGTGTTCCCAAGTGTCCTGTGTCCGCGAGGCACGTCCGCACCGCCACGCGAAACGCTGGGCGCCCCGCCCCACAGAAGGCGTCGCCAAGGAGCTAGACGACAACGACATACCTACAGGTTCCCTGCCTAACCCCCCAGGCACTCTCGACAGATGAATGTGAGAGGGGTCACCCTGTCATTCATCCACGCGGGGAGGCATGGATGGGCAGGAGCCGCAGAACAATTCCGGAGGAGCTTCTGCTGCTCGCTTTGGACCCGGCAACGGGAACCACAGCGCAGCCGCAGTCGCTCGACCTCGGTCTGGCCGGGGCCCAGCTAGTAGAGCTGGCTCTGGCCGGACGGATAGCCCCTGACGGGGATCGTATCGCCGTGGTGCTGCCACGGCCGACCGGAGATCCGACTCTGGACTCCGCGCTCGAACTGCTGCGCCGACGCGGCAGCCCGGTGCGCGCCGTCCACTGGATCGGCGGGCCCCGGCTGGGGCTGCGCCAGACGTATCTCACGCATCTGGAGCGGTGCGGCATGGTCCATGCCGTGGCGGGCCAGATGTGCGGGGTGCTGCCGACGACTCGCTACCAGGCGACGGACACGGCCATCAGCCGGGAGATCAAGAACCGGCTGGACAACGCGATCCGCACCGGCGTACCGCCGGACCCGCGGACCGCGGCGCTCGCCGCTCTGGCCCACGCGGTCGGTCTCGGCAAGCACCTGTATCCCGGGAACGAGGGGCGTTCCTCGCGCTCCCGCCTCCGGGACCTGATCCGGCACGACCCGATGGGCGGGCTGGTCGCACATGCCGTCATGGATGTGCAGAACGGCGTCGCGGCACAGCCGAGGCGCGCACCGGTGACGGTGTCCGGAGCGGCGGCCGGGCCGGGTGCGGGCAGGCAGCCCGCGACCCGCGTGGCAGCCGAGCCGGCGGGCGTACCGGTACAGCCCCGGCACGGGTCCATGGCCCGCGTCGGCGCACGCTGACGTCTCGCGTCGGCGCACGCCGACGACGAGCCCGGCACCGCGGCGGTAACGGCACGTCGCGCAGAGCACGGACACACACCACGCGGCACCCGCTCGGTGCGTGTCAGGCGCACCGAGCACCAGCACCAGCACCAGCACCACCGTCCCCACGGTCCCGTTCGGGAGCCGCAGCAAACGCGGGGTGGCGGCCCGGCCGTTCCGGACGACGGCCGGGCCGCCACCCCGCGCGCACGTCCGCTCGCCTTGTGTGTCCATTCCACTGCGCTGCGCGGACCTGGGATGGCAATCTGCTGAGCAGGAGAAATCAGCAGTACGGAGCCGGAGGTGCACGTCCCGTGGCGTCCAACATCAATCCCACCGTCCGGCGGCGCCGGCTGGGCCAGGAGCTGCGCAGGCTCCGCGAGCTGAAGGGCATGACGGCCGAGGAGGTCGCCGAGCGCCTGCTCGTGTCCCAGTCGAAGATCAGCCGGCTGGAGAACGGCCGCCGCAGCATCAGCCAGCGTGATGTCCGGGACCTGTGCGGGGTGTACGAGGTCGACGACCACCGGGTCGTGGATTCGCTGATGCAGATGGCCAAGGACTCCCGCCAGCAGGGCTGGTGGCACGCGTTCGGTGACATCCCGTACAGCGTCTACATCGGCCTGGAGACCGAGGCGGCCTCGCTGCGGGTGTACGAGTCGCTGCTCGTACCGGGCCTGTTGCAGACGTCCGGTTACGCCGAGGCCGTCATTCCCGGCACGGTCCCCGAGCTGACGCAGGAGCAGCTGGAGAAACGCATTCAGGTGCGGATGCGCCGCCAGGACCGGGTCAATCACCCCGACAGCCCGCTGCGGTTGTGGGTCGTCCTGGACGAGAGCGCGCTGCGGCGGGTCGTGGGCAGCCACCTGATCATGCGCGAGCAGCTCGACCACCTCGTGGAGGTCAGCAACCTGCCGCATGTGACGGTGCAGGTGCTGCCGTACGACGCGGGCGCGCACGCGGGTATGTCGGGCACGTTCTCGATCCTGGAGTTCGACGACGCGGCCGATTCGAGCGTGGTCTACATCGAGGGCGTCACCAGCGACCTGTACCTGGAGAAGACCAACGATGTGCACAAGTACACGATCATGTACGAACATCTGCGGGCCCAGGCGCTGAGTGCGGACCAGAGCAGGGAGTTCATCGCCGCGGCGGCGAAGAAGCACGCGGACAGCATGACCTGATCACCGCGCCAGGATGGCCGAATCCAGGATTCCGGAAGGAAGTCCGGCACCGTACACCGAGACGCTGCCACTTGGAAAGAGATCAAGGAATATGCCATACGGATGGGTGAACTACTCCTGCCTCCGGTGATGTTGGCGCGTAGCGTCGGGACTACCGAATCCGCGGCAACGCGGTGCAACTCAGATCGAGTCGGAGTGAACATGGCCATTCAGCCCAATTCCGCATTCTCCTGGACGAAGTCCTCGTACTCCGGTGGCAATGGCGCTTGCGTCGAGGTCGCCGTACCGGCGCCCGCCGCCATCGCGGTCCGCGACTCCAAGAACCCCGACGGCCCGCGCCTGACCTTCGACACCTCCGCGTGGAACTCCTTCGTGGGGGACGTGAGCAAAGGCGCGTACGACCTGACCTGATCCGGACCTCCCGGTCCGGTCCGGCCGGTCCCGGCCTGATGCCGTACACCGCATGACGAGCACCACCCCAGAGCCCTCTCGACTGGATCGCCGTCCCGGCCGAGGGGGCTCGGCCCTGCCCGCGAGCGCGCGGGGCGGCCCTCCCCACCGCCTCAGCGCAGCTCGTCCACGTACCGGTCGGTCCCGGGCACGGTGGGGACGAACGGCGCGACCAGTTCCACCTGCCCCAGCCCCGAGGCCGCCACCTCCCCGTCCAGCCCCGTGAACCACCGGTCCCAGCACGCTCGCGGGTCCGCCTGGAGGAACCACAGCAGCGTCAGCCGGGTGTCCGCACCCTCCACCTGCCGCACGTACGCCATCCGGTCCGCAGGCAGCGGCCTGGGCCGGAAGACCGTCACCATGGCCGCGGGCGAGCCCGCCAGCCGGCGCGGCAGCCGCTCCTCGGTCAGCCACCGCAGCAGCGCGGTACGGCCCGGAGCACCCTCCGCGTCCACGATCTCGACGACGAGGCCGGCGTACGGGTGGTCCAGGGCGTGGAAGTCACGGGGGCCGTGGGTGCCGTCCCGGTAGACGGTGGCCTGGTGGTCGTGGAAGGCCGTGAAGACGTGCGTACGGTCGTGGTGGATCCGGCCGTCGGCGTTCAGCCGCCGGTTGATGGCGACGGTCCACCGCAGGTGGTCGTCATAGCGCCCCTCGGTGATCCAGTACGTGGAGAGGTAGCACCCGGCGGTGACGGGCCGGGCGACGGCCGACCGGGCGGGGTAGCGCAGCAGCCGGAGGTCCCGGGTGGCGACCCAGCGGCGCCCCGCGAAGATCCAGGGCATCGCCATCGCGCCGGCCAGGTAGTGGTCGTCCTCGTACCAGCGGTTGTACGTGGACTCGTGGCCGGGATGCGGCTCGACCATGGTGATCAGCGCGTGCCCGGGGCGCACGCCGTAGGGGCCGACGGCGGCCAGTTCGGCGTAGGTCCCGCTGCGGGTGTCCGCGTCAGCCTCGGCGTCCGCGCCCGTTGCCGCGCCTGCGTCCGTCTCCGCATCCGTGGCTGCGCCCGTCTCCGTGTCCAGGTCCGTTGTCGCGTGCTCGTCCGTGCCGGGGTTCCGGGTCATACCCAGAGGTGTAGCTGACGCCGCGTCAGTTGAGGAGAGGCGCGGAGCCCACGGCACCCGTACCCGCCACCCCCGGTTCACCATGCGGGCACCTCTGCTCCTACGCCGGGCCGGCCGACGCGGGGACCGTGCGGCTGTCCTTCGTGACGCGTCCGCCGGAGGAGATTCAGGAGGGGCTGCTGCGGCCGGCGAAGACACTGCGGGCGCCGCGCCCGTAGCCATCGAGATCCCGCGCACCTATCCTGACGGCTCGTCACATCCCGTCGGGCTGGGGGCGCGCATGCTGCTGCGGGACAAGACCGTCGTCGTCTCGGGCGTCGGCGCCGGGCTCGGCCACCAGGTGGCGACGGCATGCGTACGGGACGGCGCTTCGGTGGTGCTCGGCGCCCGTACGGAGTCCCGCCTCGCCGAGACGGCGGCGCAGGCCGACCCGTCGGGCGAGCGCGTCGCCTGGCGGGTGACGGACATCGCGGACGAGGAGCAGTGCGCGGCACTGGCCGCGCTCGCGGCCGAACGTTTCGGCGGTGTCGACGCGATCGTTCAGGTGGCCGCGCTGGACTCGTACTTCGGCGGGCTGGCGGACGCCGACTTCGACGCCTGGCAGCGGGTCGTGGACGTCAACCTCTTCGGCACGCTGCGCATGGCGCGCGCCTGCCTGCCGTCCATGACGGAGCGCGGCGGCGGGTCGGTCGTGCTGATCGGCACGCAGTCGTCGGTCGCCGCGCCGTCCGAGGTGCGGCAGGCGGCGTACGCGGCGTCCAAGGGCGCGCTGGTCTCGGCGATGTACTCGCTCGCGCGTGAGCTGGGGCCGCGCCGGATACGCGTCAACACCGTGCAGCCGGGCTGGATGTGGGGGCCGCAGGTCGAGGCGTACGTCCGGTACGCGGCGCACACCGAGGACGTGCCGGAGCGCGAGGTGCTGGACCGGCTCACCGCGCGGATGGCACTGCCGGAGATGGCGACGGACGCCGATGTCGCACAGACGGCGGTGTTCCTGGCGTCCGACCGGGCGCGGGCGATCACCGGCCAGTCGCTGCTGGTGAACGCCGGCGAGATCATGCGCTAGGCGCCGCTTCCGCCGTACCACCTCACTGGCACGCCGCTTCCCTCCCCGGCCTCCCCCTGGGCCTCGCCCCCTACCTCTTCCCGGCTCCCGGCTCCCGGCTCCCGGCTCCCGGCTCCCGGCTCCCGGCTCCCGGCTCCCGGCGAAGCATGCGCTCAGCGTCGGCTCCGGGAGCCGCACCCGACAACTCCTCCACCAGCCAGGAGGACACCAAATCGTTCGCCTGGCTGGCATAGGTTCACATCCTTGACCACCAGCACCCTTGACCATCCCTCGCCATGAACGGTTCAATCCCCGAAGTCCCCGCTCCCGCACGGGGGCGCCGCCCCGCGGAACGTACGGCGATGTGTTTCCCGTTCACAAGGCGGACCCCTGGAGGGGGCATGAACAGTCTCGACTGGGCCGTGCTCATCGGTTACTTCGGTGTGATGGTCGCGATCGGCGTGTGGTCCCACCAGCGCGTGGACGACGTCAGCGACTTCTTCACCGCGGGCGGCCGGATGCCCTGGTGGCTGTCCGGCATCTCGCACCACATGTCGGGCTACAGCGCCGTGATGTTCACCGGGTACGCGGGGATCGCCTACCAGTACGGCGTCACGTCCTACGTCACCTGGTCCTTCCCCATCGCGGTGGGGATCGCCATCGGGGCGCGCCTGTTCGCCGGGCGGCTGAACCGGCTGCGTTCGCGGCTGCGTGTCGCCTCGCCGCTGGAGTACCTCAAGAGCCGTTACAACCTGCCCACCCAGCAGGCGCTCGCCTGGTCCGGCGTGCTGCTGAAGGTCGTCGACGTGGGGGCCAAGTGGGCGGCGATCGCCACCCTGCTGTCCGTCTTCACCGGGCTCTCCCTCAACCAGGGCATCCTGATCACCGGCGTGGTCACCGGCGTCTACTGCACCGTCGGCGGCCTGTGGGCGGACGCGCTCACCGAGCTCGGCCAGTTCGTCATCCAGTTGCTGGCAGGCGTGGCGATGCTGGTGACCGTACTGGCGGAGCTGGGCGGTGTCAGCGCGCTGTGGACGGTGTGGGACCGGCTGCCCGACAGCCACACACAGCCTACGGTCGGCCCGTACACGCTGACGTTCCTGCTCGCGTACCTCTTCATCAAGACGTTCGAGTACAGCGGCGGCATGTGGAACCAGGCGCAGCGCTACATGGCCACCCGCAGCGCGCGCGAGGCACGGCGTTCGGCGCGGCTGTCCGCCGCCCTGTGGTTCGTGTGGCCGGCGGTGCTCTTCTTCCCCATGTGGGTCGCGCCGCTGCTGGTGAAGGCGGAGAAGCCGGACGCGTCCGACTCGTACGCGCTGCTCACCGAACACCTGCTGCCGCACGGCCTGCTGGGCCTGGTCATCGTCGGCTTCTTCTCGCACACGATGGCCATGTGCTCGTCCGACGCCAACGCCATCTCCGCCGTCTTCACCCGTGACATCGCGCCCGCGCTGCCGAAACTGGGCGCGCGGGCCCGTGCCTGGTCGCACCGGGCGGGTCTGCTGGCCGCGCGGCTGTCCACCGTCGCCTTCCTGGCCCTGTCGATGGCCATCGCCACCCAGGTGAACTCGCCGACGTTCAAGGACATCATCACCGTCGTCATCAAGTGGGTGGCCGGCCTGGTGGGGCCGATCTCCATCCCGTTCCTGCTCGGCATGGTGCCGCGGTTCCGCAGGTCCGGGCCGACCGCGGCGCTGGTGTCCTGGGCGGCGGGCCTGTTCGCCTTCTGGCTCACCAACTACGGACTGACCGGCGTCCAGCTCCAGGTCCAGATCGTCGCGCCGGTGGCCACCTCGCTGGTCCTGTACGTCGTGATCGGCTTCCTCAAGCCGGAGGACACGCCGGAGCGGGACGCGGTGCTCGCCCGTATCAACTCCGGCGACGATGAGGATGAGGACGAGGGCAGGGACGCGGGTGCGGGTGCGGACGGAAGTGGCGGGGACGGCGTCGGCACCGGCGGTACGGGCACCGCTGCCCGCACGGTGTCCGGGCGGGCCGGCGGGCCCGGACACCGTGCGCCACCACGGTGAGGCGGCCGTGCGGCCCGCCGCCCCTCGCCCACGGCGGATTTCGCGAACTACTTCGTGTAGCCGATCCGCTCGTACGCGATGTCGGCCATGCCCTGGGCGCCGAGATTGGCCAGATTCTTCTTGGCCGCGGTGATCTCGGGGAGCTGGTAGGTCGGCAGGACGCCGGCCACCTGCCACGCCTCCGCGTCGGCCGCGTTGACGGCCTCCAGGGCGGCGGCCTGGTCGGCGCTGCGGCCCGCCTTGTCCAGCAGGTCGTCCAGCTTGGCGCTGCCGGTCTTGGAGTCGTTGCCGCCGCCGTCGCGGGCGTAGGTGCCGCTGGAGCCGGTCGCGGCGAACGGCGTACGGGAGAAGCTGTAGGGCGCCACGTCGTAGTCGCCCGGGGTCACGTACTTGTCGAAGAACTCGTTGACGGGCACCGTCCGGATGTCCAGCCGGACCCCGGCCTCGGCCCACATCTGGGTGAGGATGGTGGCCTCGTTCTTCGCGGCGGGCTGGCCGGTGGGGATCACGAAGCGCAGCTTCAGCTCCTCGCCGCCCTTCTTGCGTACCTTGCCGCCGTCCAGCTTCCAGCCGGCCTCGTCCAGCAGCCGGGCGGCGGCCTTCGGGTCGTACGTGCCGAGGTCGCCGGCGTTGTTCCGGTAACCCTGCTGGTTGGGCATGAGGAAGTGGTTGCCCAGCGGCGTGCCCTCCCAGTTGAGGCCCTTGAGGCCGGACTTCACGAGCGTCTCGCGGTCGGTGGCCTTGAACAGCGCCTTGCGTACCTTCGGGTCGCTGAGCTTCGGGCTCTTGCCGTTGAAGGTCAGGTGCCGGTAGTTGGGGCCGCCGGCCTCGCGGATCTCGCCCGTCTTCACGCCCGAGACCTGTTTGAAGGCGGCCACGCTCGCGTTCAGGTCGAAGTAGTCGATCTCACCGTTGGCGTAGGCGGCGGGCATCGACTCGGTCGTCATCGCATGGAAGACGATCTTGTCGAGTTTCGGCTTCGCGCCCCACCACGCGGGGTCGGGCACCAGGGTGACGGTCTGCGCGGTCTTGTCGATGCCGCCGAGCTTGTACGCGTTGGCGGTGACCGGGATCTTGTTGAGGTAGCCGGTGGTGAAGCTCTTCGCGTCGGCCATGTACTTCGCCGGGTAGAGCGGGGTGTTGTTGGGCGCTCCGAACAGGGCGCGCCAGTCCGCGTACGGCTTGCCGAAGGTCAGTACGGCCTCATGGTCGTCCTTGCCCTTGCGCACGGACGACACGTCCTCGTACCCGGCCGGCGAACCGACCTTGTACGCCGGGTCCTTGCTGCTCAGCGCCCGGACGTTGGCTTCCAGGTCCCGGTAGGTGATCGGCGTGCCGTCGGACCACTTCGCCTTGGGGTTCAGGTGGTACGTGACGATCTGCTTGCCGCCCTCCGTACGGCTGGCGGCGTCCAGCAGGAACGCCTTGTCGGGCACCTGCTCGCCGTTGGGCGCCGAGTGCCACAGCGACGGCAGCAGGGCCTCGACGACGGCATTGGTGGCGGCCTGGTTGCCGTCCGTCTCCATCTCGTTGAACTGCACGGGGAACTGGTCTATCGCCCAGTTCAGCGTGCCGCCCTGGGCCAGCCGCGCCGGGTCGGTCTTGTTGATGTCCAGCGCGGTGGTCCTCGGCGGCTGCTTCGCCTTGCCGTCACCGCCCTTGTCGTCCGACCCGCCACACGCGGTCAACGCCAAGGACGACGCCACGACGGTGGCGACGAGGGCGAGTGGAACTCTGGAGAGTTTCATTGCGGAGACGTTCCCCTTCTCGACTGGACTGGACTGACGAAAACACAGGGAGGGCGTGGTGCGGGAGGTGTTCTTCAGCCTCCGGTGGGCGGTGTGTCCGGCCGGTGCCCCGCGTAGTGGCAGGCCGACTCGTGGCGGGGCCCGACGGGTGCCGGGGACGGGTCCCGCTGCTCGCAGCGCCGCTGTTCCGGCGCGCCGAGCGCCGCGTACAGCGGGCAGCGGCCGCGGAACCGGCAGCCGGACGGCACGTCCGCCGGGCTCGGCAGGTCGCCGCCCAGCAGAATCCGGGTCCTGGCCCTCTCCTTGCGCGGATCGGGCAGCGGTACGGCGGACAGCAGGGCCCGCGTGTACGGATGCGCCGGCGCCGCGAACACGTCCGCGGTGTCGCCCGACTCCACGATGCGGCCCAGGTACATGACCGCGACCCGGTCGGCGCTGTGCCGGACGACGGACAGGTCGTGGGCGACGAGCAGGTAGCTCAGACCGAGCCGGGCCTTCAGCTCGTTCAGCAGGTTCAGCACACCGGCCTGCACGGACACGTCGAGGGCGGAGACCGGCTCGTCCAGCACCAGCAGCCGCGGTTCCAGCGCCAGGGCACGCGCGACGGCGATGCGCTGACGCTGGCCGCCGCTGAACTCGCGCGGGTAGCGCCCCGCGTCCGCGGCCGCCAGGCCGACCGTCTCCAGCAGCTCGGGGACGCGGGCGGCGATCCGGTCCCTGTGCCAGCGGTGCGTGCGCAGCGGCTCGGCGAGGATGTCGCCGACCGGCATCCGGGGGTCCAGTGCGGCCGTCGGGTCCTGGAAGACGATCTGGAGGTCACGGCGCAGGGCGCGGCGCACGGCGCGGTCCAGGTCCCGTACGTCCCGGCCGAAGAGGCGGACGGTGCCCGCCTGCCCGGCCGCCAGGTCCATGATCTCCATCAGGGTGGTGGTCTTGCCGCAACCCGACTCGCCGACCAGAGCGAGCGTCTCCCCCTCCCGTACGACCAGGCTGATGCCGTCCACGGCCCGCACGGCGCCGATCGTGCGCTTGACGAAGGTGCCCCGGGTGAGCGGGAAGTGCTTGACGAGAGCTTCGACTTCCAGGATGGCGGGGCGGGGGGTGGGTGGCGCGGCGGGCGACGGGGCAGGTGGCGGGGCGGGCGGCACGGTTCCGGGCTGCCGCCCTTGGGTAACCCCCTGCTGGGGGGACCGGGCCGTTCGATTCGCCCCGATAGGCGCGCGGTCCGTACGGGGTGGGGCGGCGGAAGCGCCACCGGGGGCGGTGGCCGTGCTGGGAGAGCCCGTACCGCCGGTGGCCGTAGCGCCCGTCCCCGTACTGCGGGAGCCCGTACCGCCGGTGGCCGTAGCGCCCGTCCCCGTACTGCGAGAGCCCGTACCGCCCGTACCCGTACCGGCCGTGCCCGTACCGCCGGGGTCCGAAGGTGAACCGCCCCCGCCCGAAGGCGTCCCCCCTGCCCCCGCGAAGATCCCCGCCCGCGGCAACGCGCCCGAGGCGATCTCCCCGCTGCGGTGGCAGGCGGCGGCATGGCCGGGGGCCATGGTGGCCCGGGTGGCGGGGGTGGCCTGAGGAACGGCAGTGGCCGGGGGGACCTGAGTGAGGGCCGATGGGGCTGATGGATCTGGTGGAACCGGTGGATCTGGTGGAACCGGTGGAGCTGGTGGAGCCGTGGTTACGGTGGCGGCCATGGGCACGCCCGGGGCCGGGTCGGGTTCCGTCTCGCGGCAGTGGGGGACGGCGACGGGGCAGCGCGGGGCGAACGGGCAGCCGGGCGGCAGCTCCGTCAGGGACGGCGGGGTGCCGTGGACGGGGGTCAGCGGTACGCCCGTGGGTCCGTCCAGGCGGGGTGTGGCGCCCAACAGGCCGATGGTGTACGGCATCCGGGGCCGGTAGTAGATCTCGTCGACCGTACCGGCCTCCACGGACCGGCCCGCGTACATGACCTGCACCCGGTCCGCGAACCCCGCGACCACCCCCAGGTCGTGGGTGATCAGGACGATCGCGGCACCGGTCACCTCCCTGGCGGTCCGCAGGACGTCCAGGATCTGCGCCTGGACGGTGACGTCCAGCGCGGTGGTCGGCTCGTCCGCGACGATCACCCGCGGGCCGTTGGCGATGGCCATGGCGATCACCACGCGCTGCCGCATCCCACCGGAGCACTCGTGCGGGAAGGCGTCGGCGCGGCGCCGCGGGTCGGGGATGCCGACGAGGGCGAGGAGTTCGACGGCGCGGTCCCGTGCGGCCTTGCGGCTCAGGTCCTGGTGGACGCGGAGTGCTTCGACGAGCTGGCTGCCGATGCTGTGGACGGGCGTGAGGGCGGACAGCGGGTCCTGGAAGACCATGCTGATGCCGTTGCCGCGGATCTTGGACAGCGCGGCGTCGCCGAGTCCGAGCAGTTCCCGGCCGTCCAGTACGACGGAGCCCCGTACGCCGGTGCCGTCCGGCAGCAGTCCGAGGACGGCCTGGGCGGCGGCGGACTTGCCCGAGCCGGACTCCCCGACGATGCCGAGCACCTCGCCGGGCCGTACGGCGTAGCTCAGACCGCGTACGGCGTGCACGGGGCCGTGCTCGCCGGGGAAGGTGACGTGCAGGTCCGTCACCTGGAGGGCGGGGCGGGCGGCCGCCGGGTCCGGGCCGGCGGCACGCTGTCCGGTCACCGGCGGCGGCCTTCCGTGAGGGCGCGTTTCCCGCGCTTCCCGCGCCCCTTGGCGCGCGCCTGCGCCCCCGCCGCGTCGGGGTCCAGCGCGTCCCGCAGCCCGTCGCCGATGAAGGCGAGGGAGACGCCGATGAGCACCAGGCACCCGGCGGGGAAGAAGAACAGCCACGGGTAGCTCGCGGCCATGTTGGTGTGGTCGGCGATGACCGTGCCGAGCGACACGTCCGGCGGTTGCACCCCGAACCCGAAGTACGACAGTCCGCTCTCCCCGATGACCGCGGCCCCGGCCTGGATGACCGCGTCGATGATCAGCAGGGAGGCCATGTTGGGCAGGATGTGCCGGAAGACGATCACCGGCCCTGGTACCCCCATGTAGCGGGCCGCCTTGACGTACTCGCGTTCCTTGAGCGTGAGCGTCACACTGCGGACCACCCGCCCGGTGATCATCCAACTGAAGGCGGCCAGCAGGACGACGAAGACCGGCCAGCCGGAGCCGCGGACCAGCGGCGACAGGACGGCGACGACCAAGAATGCGGGCATCACCAGCAGCAGGTCGACGACGCCCGTCAGGACGCGGTCGGTCCAGCCGCCGAAGTACGCGGCGAAGGCGCCCACCACGGCCGACAGGAAGGTGGAGACCACTCCCACGAGGATGCCGATGACCAGGGACTTCTGGAGCCCGCGCAGGGTGAGCGCGTACAGGTCGAGGCCGCTCTGGGTGGTGCCCCACCAGTGTTCGGCGGACGGTCCGGAGAGGAAGTTGAGGAAGTCGTGGGTGCGGTGGTCCCAGGGGGTCAGCAGCGGGCCGGCGTACGCGGCGAGGAAGAGCAGGAGGAGCAGCGCCAGCCCGGCCGTCGCGAGCCGGTTGCGCGCGAAGCGGCGCGCGGTGAGGCGCGCGCGGGACGGGCGGCGGTCACGCGGTGGACGGCCGGACCGCGAGGGGCGGCCGTCACGCGACGTACGGCGGCCACGTGACGGGCGGTCGGAACACGGCGTACGGCCGGGCCAGGGCGTACGGCCGCCGGTTGCGGTACGCATCACCGCACCCTTACGCGGGGGTCCAGCGCCGCGTAAAGGAGGTCCGACAGCAGCCCCGCCGCCAGCACCAGTACGGCGGTGAACAGGCCCACCGCGGCGACTGCGTTGACGTCCTGCCCGGCGACCGAGTCGACGAGCAGTTCGCCCATGCCGTGCCAGCCGAAGGTCTTCTCGACGAACGTGGCACCGGCGAAGAGCAGCACGATGTTGTAGACCAGCAGGGGGACGACCGGCAGGACGGCCGTGCGCAGCCCGTGTCGTAACAGCGCGGTGCGGCGGCGCAGGCCCTTGGCGCGCGCGGTACGCAGGAAGTCGGCGCCGAGCACGTCCAGCATGGTGTTGCGCTGGTAACGGCTGTAGAGGGCGACCTGCACGATGATCAGGGTCAGAGCGGGCAGCAGCATGTGCTGGGCGCGGTTGAACAGGGCGGCGGGGTCCCACCGGCCGGCGTACTGCGCGTCGTACTCGCCGAGGACTTTGATCGTCTGCGTACCGTCGTTGAGGGCGGTGGCGCCGATCTTCAGGGCGACGCCGACCACGAACACCGGCATGGCCAGCACGAAGAACGAGGCGAGGGTGGAGAACCGGTCGAAGAACCGGTACTGGCGGATCGCTCCGTACGCGCCGACGGCGACGCCGAGGGCCGAGCCGGCGAAGGTGGCCAGGAGCAGCAGCCGGGTGCTGACACCGACCCGGCGGCCGAAGTCGTCGTTGAGCGAGTCGCCGGAGAGGGTCCGGCCGAGGTCGCCGTGGACGACGTCGCCGGCCCAGCGCGCGAAGCGAGCCGCCACCGGGGTGTCCGGATTCATGTTGACGTCGTCGAGGGTGCGGGTGACGGCGGCCTCGGGCAGCGGCGGGTTGCGGTTCTCGAACCGGGCCCGCGGGTTCAGGCTCAGCCCGGCGAGGAAATACGTCAGGGACGCCGCCACGGCCACCAGGACGAGGTAACCGGCCAGCCTGCGCAGCAGGTAGCGGCCCATGATCTCTCTCCCCCTCGTACGGCTACGGCGTGGACCGCCTGCGGTCCCCTCGGGCTGTTCTCGCATGCCCGGGGAGGGTTTGTCGACCAAGGCGCCCCCAAAGCGGGACAATGCGAACGCCTGCGGTCGCCAGCCGAGTTGACCTCCGGCGTGTCCGGTGCGCCGCCCCCGGGTATTCCCCCGCTGGGGGGCTGAGTCCGTTCGATTTGCCCCCGGTGGACGCATGGGGCGGGCTGCGTGCCGGCGGATGGAGTGGGTGCACACCAGCCCAGGGAGTGGGTGCGTGCCGGGCCCTGAAGTGGGCTGCGCACCGGACCGCCCCACGGAGTGGGCTGCATGCCGGCCCGTGGAGTGGGTGCGTGCCGGACCCTGAGGTGAGCTGCGCACCGGACCGCCCACGGAGTGGGCTGCGGTGCCGCCCATGGAGCGAGTTGCATGCCGGCCCATGGAGCGGGCTGCGGTACCCCCCCCCATGGGGTGGGCCCAGGCGTCGCCCCGAACCCCCACCGCCGCAACCGTCACGCCCGCGGATACCGCTCCAGCCACCCCGGCGCGGAGTTGCCCGGTCCGTGCAGGGCCGGGCCCTGTGTCATCTCCATGGCGAAGTCGTCGGCGAGTTGCAGGATCGTCGCGCGGCCCTCCACCTCGGCCAGCCACACGGGCGGCAGCGCCGTCTCACCGTGCAGGGTGCCCAGGAGGTTGCCGCAGATGGCTCCGGTGGAGTCGCTGTCGCCGCCGTGGTTGACCGCCAGCAGCAGCCCGTGCCGGACGTCCTCGGCGACCAGCGCGCAGTACACGCCGATCGCCAGGGCCTCCTCGGCCGTCCAGCCCTCGCCGAGCGACTCCACGCGGGCGGCCGTGGGCATCCCCTGCCGTACGGCGCCCAGCGCCTGCTTGAGCGCCTCGGCGGTCTCCTCGTGGTCCGGCCGGGTGGCCAGGTGGGCCAGGGACTTCTGTACGGCGCTGTCCAGGTCCTCGCCCCGGGCCAGCGAGTGGTTGATCACCGCCAGGGCGCCGGCCGCGAGGTAGCCGGTCGGGTGGCCGTGCGTCTGCGCGGCGCACTCGACGGCGAGCTGAAAGACGAGCTGTGGTTCCCAGCCGACCAGCAGCCCGAAGGGCGCCGACCGCATGACCGCGCCGCACCCCTTGGAGGTGGGGTTCTTGGGCTGTTCCAGCGTTCCCATCACGTCGTCGCCGAGCCCGGACAGGCAGGCCCGGCCGGGTGCCCGCTGCGCGTACAGCCACTCCTCGCGCGCCAGCCAGCCGTCGTCCTCCTTGCGTTCGTCGGGGCCCCAGTCGCGCTGGGTGGCGGCCCAGCGCAGGTACGCGCGGTGCACGTCGGTGGGCGGGTGCCAGGCGCCGGTGTCGCGCCGCACCTGGGCCCGGATCAGCCCGTCGACGGTGAACAGCGTCATCTGGGTGTCGTCGGTGACCGTGCCGCGCCGCCCGAAGGCCGGTACGTAGTCCGTCACACCGTCCTGGCCGTGGGCCTCGCGGATCGCGTCCAGCGAGCTGAACTCGATGCCGGCGCCGAGTGCGTCACCGATCGCCCCGCCCAACAGGCAGCCGCGTACCCGGCTGCGGAAGTCCTGCTGTTCGGCGCGGCCCCAGATGGCCGCGCCGCCTGCCGCTGTGCTCACGCTCGTCCCTCCCCGTGGCCCACCACTTCCCTTACGGGGTCCTTACGCGCCCCCTGCCGCAGCACTGTAATCGACCAAGAACAGTCAACTCCGGGCAAGGAACGCTATGCGAACAGTCACCCCGGAGGAGGCTTTTGATCACTACGGTCCCGATCCACACAGTCGTGCCCCCTGCGCACCGAGGCCATACGTCCGGCGTGCCGTGGGAAGGCTTCTGCCATGCCCGACTTCGAGTGGGACCGCACCGCCATGGCCACCGTGGCCTGCGCCCTGGCCGGTGACAGCGACGGCGCCGTGGAACTCCTCCGCCCGCTCTCGCAGCGCGACGTGTGTCAGATCACCGTCCGGCTGGCCGCGATGGCCGCCGACGCCCTCATCTCCGCCGCCGAGGACACCGGCGGCGACCGCGCGGAAGCACTGGCGCAGTGGCAGCAGTGCATCCTCCAGCACGAGGCGGAGGCGGAGACGGGGGACGGGTGAGGACGGCGGTCACCGCGCGTGCTCGGCGGCTGCTTCGGTCATCCGGTCCAGGAGTACGCGGCGGAGGGCTGCCAACTGTTCGGCTCCCGCCGCGTCCGGGCCCGGCCACGCCCCGGCCAGGTCCCGCAGCCCGGACTCCACCTCGGCCAGGCGCTCCCAGGAGGCACCGTCGTCGAGCAGGCCGGTGAGCACGGCATGGGCGCCGGTCCAGTCGGCAAGGGCACAGCGGCTGACGGCGGCGGCGACGGCGGGGCCGGTGAAGTCGTCACCGTCCGGCGGCCGGGCCTCCGCGCCGTCCCGTAGCGCTTCCCAGGCGGGCGCGGCGGCCCGTGGTCCGCTTGCGGCGCAGGTGAGGAGCGCGGCCTCGTACCGCACCGGCAGTGCGTCCGGCGCGAGAGCCGCGGCCGTCTCGACGGCCTCGCGTGCCGCGTCGAGCCGTCCCGCGCGGCGCAGGCATCCGGCGCGCCCGGCCTGGAAGGCGGCCCGTGCCTCGTCCGGCACGGCGGACCGGTCGGTTTCGGCCAGTGCCCTGTCGTAGTCGGCAAGCGCTTCTTCCGCCGCCCCCAGCAGCGCGTGTGCCTTGGCGCGGCGGGCGAGGAGCCAGGCATCGGCCGCCCCGAGGGTGACGACCCGGCCGAAGTCCGCCACCGCTTCCGCGGGCCGCCCCGCGAGGAGGGCGACCCTTCCCCGGGCTCCGGCGGCCCACGCGTAGACCGGGTTGACGGCCAGCGCCCGGTCGAACTCCGCCAGCGCTTCGGTGTACCGGCCCATGGCGCGGTAGGTCATGCCCCGCTCGGCCATCGCCCAGGCGTAGTCCGGGTACAGCTCGATGGCGTGCTCCAGCACCGCCAGCGCCTCTTCGTGGCGGCCCAGGTGGCGCAGGCAGACGGCGCGGCTGCCGTGCGCCGGCGGGTAACGGGGGTCCAGCTCCAGCGGCCGGTCGAACGCGGTCAGCGCCTGCTCGTACCTGCCCATGAGGCGGTTGGCCTCGCCGAGGTGGAAGGCTGCGGTGACCGAGCGCGGATCGAGGGCCAGGGCCCGGGTGAAGTCCTGGACGGCGGGCTCGAAGTCGCGCCGGTACCGGTGGGTCAGCCCTCGCCCGACCAGCGCGTGCGCGTCGTCCGGTGCCAGCTCCAGGCACCGGTCGAAGTCGGCGAACGCCTGCTGCCACGACTCGGCCTTGCGGTGTTCCCGGCCGCGCAGGCGGTGGATCAGCGCCTGCTCCGGCGCGCCGAGACCGGGCCGGGCGAGCAGCGTGGTCAGGGCCTGCGTCAGCCCCTCCGCCCCGTCGAGGGCGGCCAGCAGCCGTTCACCCCAGTCGCGTACCTCGGGCGCGTCCGCGTCCGCCCCGGCCTTCCGTACGGTCTCGGCGACCAGGCGTACGGCGGGCGGCTCGTACCGCGCGGTGGCCGTCACCTCGGACAGGGCCTCGGGCAGGAACCCCCGCGGGTCGGCGCACAGCCCGTGGTAGATCTCCCCCAGCCGCAATTCCCGCCACCGCTCGTCGCGGTGGCACGCGCCCGCGTCGCTGTCCTCCCCGTACCTGCCGCCCCCGCCCCCGGAGCCGTCCGGGCCGTCCCCCGCGCACTCCGCCCGCCACCGCCGTGCGGCCTCCGCCAGCCGCCCGTGCCGCTCGGCCCAGAGGCGCGGCGAGCGGCGGCGCTGGAGGCGGAGCATCGCCGTACGGACCACCTCGTGGTACTGCCACCGCCCGCCGCGCTCGGTGACGAACGGCAGGGTGCACAGCCGGCCGAAGTGTCCTGCGGCCTCGGCGTCCACCGCTTCCCGGTACACGTCCTCGTCCAGGTGGCACGGCAGGGCGGCGGCCAGCGCGGCTTCCCTCCGTACCGGGTCGGTCTCCCACTTCAGGAAGCGTTCGACGGCCGTGTCGCTGGGGTCGTCGACGGCCTCCGCCGCGCGTGGCCGGTTGCCCGCGAGCGTCGAGACGAGCACCGGGAGGCCGCCGGAGAGCCGCAGGATGGCGTCGACGGTGCCGGGGTCGGTGATGTCCTTGGCGGACAGGTACTGCCGGGCCTCGGCCTCCGTGAAGGCGTCCAGCGGTACGTCGGTGACGTGTTCGAGGTGGTCGGCCCAGCAGCCCCGGTCCAGTGCGTCCCGGCCGGAGAGGGTGACCATGACGTTCTGCGCGAGCGGGCCGTAGCGGTCGCTGAAGAGGACGTCGCGCAGCCAGGTGTCCAGGAGCGGGCCGGTCGCCTCGTAGGTGTCGAAGAACAGCGCCAGGACGGGTACGGCGTCGGCGGCGTCGCTCAGTTCCCGTACGAAGACCGGGGTCAGCACCTCGACCGGGGACAGGACCAGCCGTACGTCGTCATGGTTGCGCAGCCGCGCGCCGATGCGGCTGCGCAGCCGCTCGGTGCCCCGGGCGACCTGGGTGGTGTCCACCACGCTCGTGAAGGGCCCGACGCCCGGGATGAGGCCCAGGCCCGCCATACCCGCTCTGGCGATGATCATGTTGCCGGGCGAGGGCGGCGCCTCGTCACCCGGCTCGTCCGGGCCCGCGAGCGCCGCCTCGGCCTCGTGCCGCCGCTCACGGTAGGTGGCCAGCAGCTTGTCGAAGGACTTCAGCGCGGCGCCCTGGCGGGCCAGCCGGGCACTGATCTCGGCCATCGCCTCCGGGACGCTGTGCACCGACTCGTCCGTGCAGACGGTCAGCGCTCCCCGTTCGCGTGCCATCTGCTCGAAGCGCCGGACCAGGGAGGTCTTTCCGACGCCGCCCTGGCCGTGCAGGTGGTGCAGGAACCGGAAATCCGGATCGGCGGTGTCCCGGCCGAGGTTCGCGCGGAACGCGGCCAGTTCGCTCTCCCGGCCGACGAAGCCGTCCCCGCTCCGGGCCCGGAGCAGTTCCTGGCGCGAGAGCCGTCTGCGGTCCACCGCTCACCTCCCGGCCCGCGCCCCCCGGCGGGCTCTGGGAGGTAACCGTAGCGCCGCGGGGTGCTCCGCGCTGCCCTGCTCCGGCCGCCCCCGGTCCCGCTACTCCACCACCGGCAGCAACTCCGGCAGATGCCCGTCCGAGGCGAGCGCCGCCGCCTCCCGCTCCGCCGCCACCGGCCCGTACAGCGTCGTGCGGGCGCGCGACGGGCGGCCCGCGGCGTCCGCGATGGCGACCAGGTCCTGGATGGAACGGTACGAGCCGTAACTGGAGCCCGCCATCCGGGAGATGGTCTCCTCCATCAGGGTGCCGCCGAGGTCGTTGGCGCCGGAGCGGAGCATCTCGGCGGCGCCTTCCGTGCCCAGTTTGACCCAGCTCGTCTGGATGTTGGGGATGTGCGGGTGGAGCAGTACGCGGGCCATGGCCGTCACGGCGCGGTTGTCGCGGGTGGTGGGGCCGGGGCGGGCGATGCCGGCCAGGTAGACGGGCGCGTTGGTGTGGATGAACGGCAGCGTCACGAACTCCGTGAACCCGCCGGTCTCCTGCTGGATCCCGGCGAGCAGCCGCAGGTGGCCGAGCCAGTGCCGGGGCTGGTCGACATGGCCGTACATCATCGTCGAGGACGAGCGGATGCCCAGCTCGTGGGCGGTCTTGACGACCTCGACCCAGGTGGCGGTGGGGAGCTTGCCCTTGGTCAGCACCCAGCGGACCTCGTCGTCGAGGATCTCGGCGGCGGTGCCGGGGATGCTGTCCAGGCCGGCGGCCTTGGCCTCGCTCAGCCACTCACGGATGGACAGGCCGGTGCGGCTCGCGCCGTTGACGACCTCCATCGGCGAGAAGGCGTGGACGTGCATCCCGGGGACGCGTTCCTTGACGGCGCGCGCGATGTCGAAGTACGCGGTGCCGGGCAGGTCGGGGTGGATGCCGCCCTGCATGCAGACCTCGACCGCGCCCACGTCCCACGCCTGCTGGGCGCGGTCGGCGACCTGGGAGAGGGAGAGGGTGTACGCGTCGGCGTCCGTACGGCGCTGGGCGAAGGCGCAGAAGCGGCAGCCGGTGTAGCAGACGTTGGTGAAGTTGATGTTGCGGGTGACGATGTACGTGACGTCGTCGCCGACCGTGGCGCGGCGCAGGTCGTCGGCGATGCCGCACAGCGCGTCCAGCGCCGGGCCGTCGGCGTGCAGCAGGGCCAGCGCCTCGGCGTCGGTGAGCTTGGTCGGGTCGTCGGCGGCCTGCGCGAGGGCGGCGCGGACGTCCGTGTCGATGCGTTCGGGAGCCATGCCGGGGGCTGCGGCCTCGCGCAGCGCGTCCCAGTCGCCGTACACCTCGTCGAAGTCGTCGCGCCGGTCGGCGGTGCGGCCGTCCGTGTCGATGGTGCGGTGCAGGTCCGTACGGCCCGAGGAGCTCATCGAGAAGCCTTCGTCGGGCTCCTGCCAGGGGCGGCCCTCGACCTTCGCGTCCGGGCGGGCCAGCCCGGTCTCCGGGTCGGCCAGGGCCCGTACGTGCGGCAGCAGGCGCGGGTCGAGCCAGGGCTCGCCGCGCTGGACGTACTCCGGGTAGACGGCGAGCCGCTCGCGCAGCTCGAAGCCCGCGGCGGCGGACTTCTCGGCCAGCTCCTCGATCTGCGGCCAGGGCAGCTCGGGGTTGACGTGATCGATCGTCACCGGGGAGACGCCGCCCCAGTCGTCGATGCCCGCGTCGATGAGCAGCGCGTACTCGGAGTCGACGAGGTTGGGCGGCGCCTGGAGGCAGCCGGCCGGGCCCAGGATGTGCCGGGCGACGGCGACGGTGGCGGCCAGGTCCTCCAGTTCGGCGTCCGGCATGCCGCGCATCGCCGTGTCCGGTTTGGCGCGGAAGTTCTGCACGATGACTTCCTGGATGCCGTGGTACGCGCGCTGCACCTTGCGGAGCGCGAACAGTGACTCGGCGCGCTCCTCGTACGTCTCGCCGATGCCGATGAGCAGGCCGCTCGTGAAGGGCACGTTGGAGCGTCCGGCGTCCTCCAGGACGCGCAGCCGGACGGCCGGTTCCTTGTCCGGGGAGCCGTAGTGCGGGGCGCCGGGCTCGCTCCACAGGCGCTCGGCGGTGGTCTCCAGCATCATGCCCATCGACGGCGCGACCGGCTTCAGCGTCTGGAAGTCCGTCCAGGACAGCACGCCCGGGTTGAGGTGGGGCAGCAGCCCGGTCTCCTCCAGGATGCGGATCGCGATGGAGCGCACGTACGCGATCGTGGAGTCGTACCCCTCGGCCTCCAGCCACTCGCGCGCCTCGGGCCAGCGCTCCTCCGGCTTGTCGCCGAGCGTGATCAGCGCTTCCTTGCAGCCCAGTTCGGCGCCGCGGCGGGCGATGTCCAGCACCTCGTCCGGGGACATGAACATGCCGTGGCCGGCGCGGCGCAGCTTGCCGGGGACGGTGACGAACGTGCAGTAGTGGCACTTGTCGCGGCACAGGCGCGTGAGGGGGATGAACACGCTTTTGGAGTACGTGATGACACCGGGCCGCCCGGCGGCCGCCAGGCCGGCGTCGCGCACCCGGGCGGCGGACGCGCACAGGTCGCGCAGGTCGTCGCCGCGCGCCTGGAGCAGCACCGCGGCCTCCGCGGCGTCGAGCGCGACGCCGTCGCGGGCGCGCTTGAGGGCGCGGCGCATGGCGTTGGCGGTGGGGGCGGTGGCGGAAGAGGGTGTGCCGGTGGGGACCGCCACCCGGTCCGTCCCCTGCCCGGGTACCTGCGCGCTGCTAGTCATCCAACGAGCATACGAGCGACCACCGACAGTGCCGCCGACCGGCCGGCCTGCGACGGTGTGCCACTGATCACGTCAGACGGAGGTTCCCTCCGGGGCGGGGGCGGGCAGCCTGGGCGGGAGTGGTGCGACCGGGTGCGGAGGTGTACCGGGCCGGGCCCCGCCGCCCTCGCCGGGGGCCTGCCGTCCCTCACGTGGCCTCTGCCGCCCTCGCCGGGGGCCTGCCGTCCCTCACGTTGGCCCCTGCCGCCCTCGCCGGACGCCCTGCGCCCTTCCCCAGCCCTGCCGCCCCCGCCGAGTGACCAGCCGCCCCTCACAGATACTGCGCGTACTCGTCCAGCGTCCGCAGCACCTCCGCCTCCCCCGCCGACGGCAGCCCCACGACGACCTCCTCCAGCCCCAAGTCCCGCAGCCGCGCCAGTTTCCCGGCCGACGGCTGCACCGCGTACGGCACCACCACCGGCTCGCCGTCCCGGCCCGCGTCCGTCCACGCCTGCCGCAGGGCCGGCAGCGCCTCCGCCAGCCCCGCGCCGCCGATCGGCAGCCAGCCGTCCGCGTACTCCGCGATGCCCGCGAAGAGCCGCGGGCCCGGCGCGCCGCCGAGCAGCGTGCGCGGCGCGCCCTTGACCGGCTTCGGATGCGCCAGGCTGGCCCGTACCGAAGCGAAGCGCCCCTCGTACGCCGTCGGCTCCTCCGCCCACAGGGCGCGCATCAGCAGCATCCGTTCCCGCACCAGCGCGCGCCGCGAGGACCACTCGACCCCGTGGTCCGCCGCCTCCTCCACGTTCCAGCCGTACCCCACCCCGAACGTGAACCGCCCGCCCGAGAGGAAGTCCAGCGTGGCGACCTGCTTGGCCAGGGCGATCGGGTCGTGCTGAGCGACGAGGGTGACGCCGGTGGCGACCGTCAGCCGTTCGGTGACGGCGGCGGCCTGCCCCAGCGCCACGAACGGGTCGAGCGTGCGCCCGTACTCGCGGGGCAGCGGCTCACCCATGGGGGCGGGCGTGTCGCGGCTGGCCGGAATGTGCGTGTGCTCCGGGAGGTAGAGCCCGGCGAACCCGCGCTGCTCCAGCTCCCGGGCCAGCCGGTCGGGCCGGACGGTCTCGTCGGTCAGGAAGATGGTGGTCGAGATCCGCATACTGGGCGTACCTCCGCGTCGGCAGTGTTCCCTTCCTACCGCCGGGAAGGGGCAACGTCCATGAGGCGCCGGTGCGGTGGCCGCGGAACACGCCACACGACGCGCCACACAGGAGCGTTTCCGGCCCGCCCCCTTCCCTTGCCCGTCCGTTCACGCCTCAATACGAGGGTTTCCGTACGCCGGTTCCGCCACGCCTCCCCGGGAGCGATGCCCCATGTGCGACGACGACAGACCCAGCGGCCCGCTCGGACGCCGCGCCCTCCTGGTGACGGGAGCCGCCGCGGCGCTTACGTTGAACGGTGTGAGCTTCGCGGCAGCCGACAGCGACGGCCGGGCCGGTGCGACCACACGCAAGGTCACCGGGCGCCTCCCCGCCGGCTGCCCCGACTACGTCCACCTCCCCGTCGAAATCCCCGACGGTGTACGCGAGATCGCCGTCTCCTACACCTACGACCGCCCCGCCACCCCACCCGGCACCGCGGGCAACGCCTGCGACATCGGCATCTTCGACGAACGCGGCACGGACCTCGGCGGACGCGGCTTCCGCGGCTGGTCGGGCGGCGCCCGTACGGAGTTCTTCCTCCGCGCCGACGACGCGACGCCCGGCTACCTCCCCGGCCCCCTCAACCCCGGGACCTGGTACATCGCCCTCGGCCCGTACACCGTGGCCCCGCAGGGCCTCACCTACGAAGTGACCATCACCCTCCACTACGGCTCCCCCGGCACCCCGCCTGTGCCCTCTTACCCTCCCCAACGCGCCGAAGGCCGCGGCCGTTCCTGGTACCGGGGCGACAACCACCTCCACTCCGTCCACTCCGACGGCAAGCGCACCCCCGCCCAGATCGCCGCCCTCGCCCGCGCCGCCGGCCTGGACTTCATCACCACCACCGAGCACAACACCACCTCCTCGCACCGGGCCTGGGAGGGCCTGTGGGGCGATGACCTGCTCATCCTCACCGGCGAAGAGGTCACCACGCGCAACGGCCACGTGGTGGCGATGGGCACCGACCCCGGTGTCTTCATCGACTGGCGCTACCGCGCCCGCGACGCCGTCTTCGACCGCTTCGCACGCCGCATCCACCGCGCGGGCGGCCTCGTCATCCCGGCCCACCCGCACGCCACCTGCATCGGCTGCAACTGGAAGTTCGGTTACGAAGAGGCCGACGCGGTCGAGGTCTGGAACGGCCCCTTCACCCTCGACGACGAGGTCGCCATCGCCGAGTGGGACAACGCCCTGGTGGCACACGCCCACGACCGGGGCCGCTTCCTCCCCGCCGTCGGCCACAGCGACGCCCACCGCGACCCGGACGTCATCGGCCTCCCCCAGACCGTCGTCCACGCCGACGCCCTCTCGCGACACGCCATCCTCGACGGCATCCGCAAGGGCCACGCCTACCTCGCCGAATCGTCCTCCCTCTCCCTCACCTTCACCGCCACCGGCCCCAAGGGCGAACACGCCACCATCGGCGACCGCCTCCCCGTACACGACTCGACCCCGGTCACCATCCGCCTCGCCGTCACCGGCGCCCCACCCGACAGCACCATCCGCTTCCTCACCGACCAGGGCCAACGCTTCACCACCCCCGCCACGGGAACCGCCACATGGCACACCACCCCGGCCAACGCCGCCTACGTACGCGCGGAGGTCCGCCACCCGACGACGACACCGGGGGCGCCGGGCCCGATGGCGGCCATGACGAATCCGATTTTCCTGGGCCAGAACTGACGCCGGCCATCACGCTCCCTCCTCAGGCCTCCGGTCCGGGAAGTAGCTCAGCAGGTGATCGGCGACGTGGGCGACGTAGCCGAGGTACGAGATGCTGCTGCCCGTATGGGTCCACGTCAGGGCCGTACGGGCACGCGCGACCGTGTCGCAGCCCCGGTCCCACTCCAGCGAGGTGCGGGGCAGCCGCCCTACACGCTCGTCGACCAGGGGGATCAGCTGGGACAGAATGGCCCGCACCTCACCCATCAGCCGCGCCGCGTCCTCCGTCGCCGAGCAGCTCCGCACCTGCGCCCTGATCGCGCCGATGGTGCGGCGCGCCGCCTCGAAGTCGACTCCCGCCGGCACCGCACCCGCCTGCTCCCGTGGCTCCATGTCCCTCACCGCTGCTTCCTCGTTACCCGGGTACCGGCCCACCTCGTCCGTGGTGCCCTGTCCTGCACGGAGACAACTCGGTGTGGCGCCCGCGCGGGTACCGTGGAAGGCGGGCAGGGACATGAAAGCCATGAATACTGCCGGCAGTTGAGCATGGCGACCAGTCGGCGCCCACCGAACACCGGTCTCGCGCTCCTGCTCCGGCAGGCCACATGGACCGAGCAGCAGTTCGCCAACGCGGTGAACCGTGCGGGGACGGAAGCGGGTCTCACCCTCCGGTACGAGCAGTCGGCCGTCGCCCACTGGCTCTCCGGCACCATGCCGAGGCCCCAGGTCCGGCCCGTCGTCCTGGAAGCCCTGGCCAGGCGCCTCGGACGTCCCGTCACCCACGCCGAAGCCGGTTTCCCCACCCGGCCGGGCAGTGCGCCCCCGGCCGGGAGCGCAGCCGTCGAAGAACTCCTCGACCTGAGCCGCGACGACATGGACCCGTCCCGCAGGGGCGTCCTGCAAGCCGGCCTCTACTCGGCCGCCCTGGCCGTGCCGCTCTTCTCCGACCTCGCCGGACGCGCCGAAGCGGCGGCGCGTCCGGGCCGGACCGGCCGTGTCGGGGCGGCACAGGTCGAGACGGTCCGGGCGGTGACCGACCGGGGGGCGGACATCCTCGACGAGTTCGGGGGCCTGGCCTCGTCGGAGGCCGGCGGGGCGGTTTCGCCCGTTCTACTCCTCCACCACCATCACCGGCGTAGCCCGCGTCAGCACCTCACCCCGGAAGAACGCCGGGCTGCGCCGCCGCATCACCAGCATGAGGACGAAGCCGAGCAGGAGCAGGCCGACGCCGATGACGAAGACCGAGCCGACGCCGAGGACGGAGCTGCCGGAGCCGTAGGCCGGGTTCCACATGTCGAGGAGAGTCTTGGTGAAGACGGCGGTCAGGAGCAGGCCGCCGAGGGCCGGGAAGACGCCCTTGAAGAGCAGGTCGCGGGCGGAGCGGCGCAGTTCGCGGCGGAAGTACCAGGCGCAGGCGAAGGCCGTGATCGCGTAGTAGAAGCAGATCATGAGGCCGAGGGCGTAGATGGTGTCGACGAGGACGTTCTGGGAGAGGAAGGTCATGCCCGCGTAGAAGACGCCGGTGGCGATGCCCGCCGCGACGGTGGCGCGGCCCGGGGAGCGGAAGCGCGGGTGGATGCGGGCGAAGGACGGCGGCAGTGCCTCGTACGCGCTCATCGCCAGGACCGTGCGGGCCACCGGGATGAAGGTGGTCTGGAGGCTGGCGGCGGCGGAGGCGAGGACCGCGACGAAGAGGAGTACGCCGAGGACCGGGCCCATGACGGGGGTGGCGAGGGCGGCGAAGACGTTGTCGGCGGTGTCGGGGTTGCCCAGGCCGGGGCCTTCGGTGCCGACGCCGGAGTACATCTGGGCGGCGACGGCGGTCAGCAGGTACGAGCCGATGAGGACGAGCATGGCGAGGAGGGCGGCGCGGCCGGGGGTCTTGGCACTGCCGGCGGTCTCTTCGTTGACGGTCAGGCAGGCGTCCCAGCCCCAGAACATGAAGATCGAGAGGGACAGGCCCGCGGTGAAGGCGGAGAAGGACTGGACGGCGAAGGGGTTCAGCCAGCTCGTCGAGAAGTGGAGGGAGCCGGTGAAGGCGCCGGAGCCGGCCTTGGCAAAGGCCATGACCACGAAGACGGCCAGGACGGCCAGTTGGAGGCCGACCAGCGCGTACTGGACGCCTTTCGTGGCGGTCATGCCGCGGTAGCTGACGGCGGTGGCGAGGGCGATGAAGGCCAGGCACGTCAGGACGTGGGCGGCCTTGTTGCCGTCCAGGGCGGCGACGGCGTCGCTGCCGGTGAGTTCGCCGAGCAGGAGCCAGAAGAAGGAGGTGGCCACGCCGGCCAGGTTGGAGAGGACGATGATCGTGGCGATCACCAGTCCCCAGCCGCACATCCAGCCGATGCGGGGGCCGAACGCCTTGACCGACCAGGTGAAGGACGTACCGCAGTCGGGTACGGCCTTGTTCAGCTCGCGGTAGGCGAAGGCGACCAGCAGCATGGGCAGGAAACCGGCGAGGAAGACGGCCGGCATCTGGAGGCCGACCTCGCCGACGGTGGGGCCGAGGGTCGAGGTCAGGCAGTAGACGGGGGCGACGGTCGAGACGCCGATGACGGCGCTGCCGAGGAGGCCGACGGAGTTGCCGCTCAGGCCCTTGCCGCGGGTACCGCCGGTGCCGCCGACGGGCGTGTCACCAGCCGTGCCGGCGGCCCTCGTTACCGTGTCTCCGGCCGGGAGCCGGGGGTCTACCTGAACCATGAACAGGACGTTAAGGGCTGCTGTTTCCGCATCGGGGGGCTGGAGATCGACCCCTGAGTGCCGCCGTTTTCCTCGCTTAGCGAGGTGCGAATCGGGCATCGGTCGCGGTTTACAAGGTCGACTGCGCGTTACGAGCGGTAACTTGAAGGTCGTACCGTCGAGTTCCGGACTGCGGGAACCGCACCCCCGCCCGATTCGTCCCGTTTCAAAATTTTCCCGCACCGTCCCGCACCGGCCTCACCCCGGCCACACCACCGCCTGCGTCTCGCTGTACGCGTGCAGCGCGTACGAGCCGACATCGCGCCCCACCCCGCTCCGCTTGAAGCCGCCGAACGGCGCCTCCATGTTCCGGCCGACCGTGTTGACACCGACGCCGCCCGCCCGCAGCCGCCCCGCCACCCGGAACGCGCGCGCAACGTCGCCGGACCACACGTAGTCCAGCAGGCCGTAGTCGGTGTCGTCGGCGAGTGCGACGGCCTCCTCCTCGTCGGTGAAGGGGAGGACGACGATCACCGGGCCGAAGATCTCTTCGCGTACGACGCGCATGGTGGGGGCGCAGTCGGTGAAGAGGGTGGGGGCCACGTAGAAGCCGCGTGGCAGGGGTGGGCGCTCGCCGCCCGTGACCAGGCGGGCGCCTTCCTTCCTGCCCAGTTCGACGTACGACTCGACGCGGTCGCGGTGCGCGGCGGAGATCACCGGGCCGACGACGGTGTCCGCCGAGGCCGGGTCGCCGACCTTCAGCCGGCCGGCGTACGCGGCCAGCCGCTCCACCAGCCGGTCGTGGATGCCCCGCTGGGCCAGCACGCGCGTCGGCGCCGTACAGATCTGTCCGCTGTAGAAGGAGTACGTGGTGCCGATGCCGGCGACGGCCGCGTCCAGGTCGGCGTCGTCGAAGACCAGCGCGGCGCCCTTCCCGCCCAACTCCATGAGCTGGCGTTTCATGCCGCGTCCGCACACTTCGGCGATGCGCTGCCCGACGGCCGTGGAGCCGGTGAAGCTGACCATGTCCACGTCCGGGGCGTCCACCGCGGCCTCGCCGATCGCCGGGTCCGTGCCGGTCACGAGGTTGACGACGCCCGGTGGCGCGCCGCCCTCGTCCAGCGCCTCCTGGAGCGCCTCGGCGAGGCGGTGGACGGAGAGCGGGTCCTGCGGGGCGGGCTTGATCACGACGGTGTTGCCCATGGCCAGGGCGGGCGCGATCTTGCCTGCCGGGTTGGCCCAGGGGTTGTTGTACGAGGTGACGCAGGTGACGACGCCGACGGGGCGGCGCACCGCGAGCGCGCCGAGGACGGCGGCCTTCCCGAACGGGCCCGCCTCGTTGATCTGCGGGGGCAAGGGGGTTTCCACCGGCTCCAGCGCTCCGCGCGCGTACCGCCTGAGGCGGGCGACGGCGACGCCCACCTGCATCGCGCGGGCGGTGCCGGCCGTCGCCCCGGTCTCCGCCTGCGCGAGCCGGGCGTACGGGCCGATGTGGCGCGCCAGGATCTCGGCGGCGCGCTCCAGCACCCGTGCCCGGGTCCCGGGCGCCGTGCGCGACCAGGGCCCGAACGCCTCGCGCGCCGCGCGGGCCGCCTCGTACACCTGGTCACGGCCCGCCTCCGCCGCCAGCCCGACGGTCTCCTCGGTCGCCGGGTCGATGACCTCGTAGTGACCCCGCTCCGGCGCGGTCCACTCGCCGCCGATCAGCAGCCGCTCATATCGCGATTCGGCCGCCCCGCCGGAAGCGCTCACCGCGTCCGCACCGTCTCGGTGTCCCGCCCCGACCGCAGCACCTTCCCCGGTACCGCCCCGGTCACCGCGCCGTCCCGTACCGTTTCGACGCCGTTGACCCGTACGCTCACGATCCCGGCGGCCTCCGAGTCCAGTCGCGGGCTGTCCCCGGGCAGGTCGTGCACCAGCCGGGCCGGGCCCGCGTCGATCCGTTCCGGGTCGAAGAGGACCAGGTCGGCGTGGTGGCCGACGGCGATCCGGCCACGGTCGCGCAGTCCGAAGAGCCGGGCCGGGTCGTCGGTCAGCATCCGTACGGCCGTCTCCAGCCCCGCCAGCTTCCGGCCGCGCAGACAGTCGCCGAGGAACCGCGTCGTGTACGGGGCGCCGCACATGCGGTCCAGGTGGGCGCCCGCGTCGGAGCCGCCCAGCATGACGTCCTCGTGCTGCCAGGTGCGCTGCCGCAGGGCCCAGCTTTCCGGGTCGTTGTCGGTCGGCATCGGCCACAGGACGGTGCGCAGCCCGTCCTCGGCGCAGATGTCGACCAGGGTGTGGAAGGGGTCCTGGCCGCGTTCGGCGGCGATGTCACCGACCACCCGGCCGGAGAGTCCCTGGTTCGCGGCGGAGTACGTGTCACCGATGACGTACCGGGCGAAGTCGGTCAGCCGCCGGAAGACGCCCGCCTCCTTGCTCGCCGCGCGCCGCAGCATCTCCTCCCGTACGGCCGGGTCGCGCAGCCGCGCGATGCGCTCCGGTACGGGCAGGGCGAGGACGTCGCCCCAGCCGGGGATGAGGTTGAGGGCGCAGAAGGTGCCCAGCGACATGTTCATGGGGGTGAGGATCGGCATGGTGAGGGCGACGATCCGGCCGCCCGCCTTACGGGCGCGCTCGCTCGCCTCCAGTTGCCGGGGCACGCGTTCGGGTACGGCCGCGTCGATGGTCAGCACGTTCCAGTTCAGGGGGCGCCCGGCGGCGGCCGACATCTCGACGAGCAGGTCGATCTCCTCGTCCGCGAACTGGTCGAGGCAGCCGGCGACGATGGCCTCGAGCTGGGTGCCCTCGTGGTCGGCGACCGCGCGGGACAGGGCGAGCAGTTCGGCGGGGCGGGCGTGGCGGGAGGCGACCGGTTGGCCGTCGCCGTCCGTGTGGGTGGCGGACTGGGTGGTGGACAGGCCCCAGGCGCCCGCGTCCATCGCGTCGTGGAACAGCCGCAGCATCGCGTCGAGCTGGGCCGCGGTGGGCTGTCCGCCGACGGCGTCGGGACCCATGACGTGGCGGCGCAGGGCGCAGTGGCCGACCATGAAACCCGCGTTGACGGCGGTCCGGCCGTCCAGCGCGTCCAGGTACTCGCCGAAGGTGGACCAGTTCCACGGCGCGCCCTGCTCCAGCGCCGCCAGCGACATGCCCTCGACGCGGCTCATCATGCGGCGCGTGTAGTCGGCGTCGCCGGGGCGGTCCGGGTTGAGCGGGGCGAGGGTGAAGCCGCAGTTGCCGCCCGCGACGGTGGTGACGCCGTGGTGCATGGAGGGGGTGGCGTACGGGTCCCAGAAGAGCTGGGCGTCGTAGTGGGTGTGCGGGTCGACGAAGCCGGGGGTGAGGACGAGGCCGTGGGCGTCCTCGGTGGTCCCGGCGGGGTCGGTGATGCTGCCGATGGCGGTGATGCGGCCGTGCTGCACGGCGAGGTCGGCCCGGTAGGCGGGGGCGCCGGTGCCGTCGACGATCGTGGCGCCCTTGATCAGGTGGTCGAGCATCCCCGGGTGCCCCTCTCCCTCAGGCGTCCGGTCCGGCGGCGCCCTGCCGGAAGCGGGCGGTCCGGTGCACCGGGTCGGTGTCGATCTTCGGGATCACGTGCTCGCCGATGAGGCGGATGGTGGTGAGGGTGTCCTCGGGCGAGACGCCGATGGGCAGGCCGAAGGAGAGCTGGTCGGCGCCGGCCTGTTCCCAGCGCTTGCACTGCCGGAAGACCTCGTCGGGGTCGCCGCAGATCATCAGCTCCTCGGCGATCAGCAGCTCGATGATCTCCTCGGTGTACTCGGGCAGCAGCTCGGGCCACTCCGGGATTCCCTCGGGGCGCGGGAACGTGTCGTGGTAGCGGAACAGCAGCGACTGGAGGTAGTTCAGCCCGCCGCCCACCGCGATCTCCACGGCCTTCCGGTGCGTCTCGGCGCAGATGGCGGTGGAGGTCACCATGACGTTGTCGTTGACGTACGCGCCGACCGGTTCGGCCTGCTCGACGGCCGTCTTGTACGACTCGACGACCCACTCCATGTCGGCGACCTTCTGCACGCTGAAGCCCAGTACACCCAGGCCCTTCTTCCCCGCCATCGCGTACGAGGACGGCGAGCCGGCCGCGTACCACATCGGCGGGTGCGCGGCCCCGTACGGCTTGGGCAGCACCTTCCGGGGCGGCAGTTGCCAGTGCTTCCCCTGAAACCCCTGGTACTCGTCCTGGAGCCACATCTTCGGGAACTCGGCGATGGTCTCTTCCCACAGCTCCTTGGTGTGGTTCATGTCCGTCACGCCCGGCATGAACCCGAGGATCTCGTGGCTGCCCGCGCCGCGCCCGGTGCCGAACTCGAAGCGGCCCCCGGAGAGGTGGTCGAGCATGGCGGCCTTCTCGGCGACCTTGACGGGGTGGTTGACCGGGGCGAGCGGGTTGAAGATGCCGGAGCCGAGGTGGATGCGCTCGGTGGCGTGGGCGAGGTAGCCCAGGTAGACGTCGTTGGCGGAGAGGTGGGAGTACTCCTCCAGGAAGTGGTGTTCGGAGGCCCACGCGTACTTGAACCCGGACCGGTCGGCCTGGATGACGTACTCGGTCTCCTCCATCAGTGCGTGGTGCTCTGCCTCGGGGTCGACCTCCGCCCGCGCGGCGGGCACATATCCCTGTACGAACAGCCCGAATTCCAAGGGGGTTCACCGTCCCTCGTCCGCCCTGGCGCCACCACCTGACGCCCCGTCAGATCGGGTCCGACTCTCGCACCGGGCATCCGGAGCGTCAATACCTGACGGGCCATCAGGTACGGCACGGACAGGGCCGTGGTACGGACTTCGGAGGCACCGTACGCACCTCAGTACAGGCTGATGCCGGACAGCCAGCCGCCGTCGATGACGAACGGCTGCCCCGTGATGTACGAGGAGTCGTCGCACGACAGGAACAGCGCCAGCCGGGCCACCTCCTCCGGCCGGCCGATCCGCCCGAGGGGGACGGCCTTCGCATAGAACGCGTCCGGTTCCCGCGCGGAGGTGTCGGAGGCGCCCCCCGGTCCCCGCTCCGGCCGGGTCATCGGGGTGTCGACGGCCCCCGGACACATCGCGTTGACCCGGATGCCCCGGCCCGCCAGCTCCATCGCCGCCACCCGCGTCATGCCGACCACCGCGGCCTTGGACGCCGCGTACGCGGTCAGGTACGCCATGCCGGACAGCGCGGCGTACGAGGCGGTGTTCACGACGGTGCCGCCGCCGGCCGCCGTCAGCTCCGGGACCACCGCCCGCATCCCGAGGAACGTGCCGACCTGGTTGACCTGCACCACCTCCTGGAACTCGGCGAGCGGGGTGGCGGCCAGCTCGTTGAAGCGCAAAATTCCGGCGTTGTTGACCAGCCCGTCGACCGTGCCGAACGCCTCTCCGGCGGCCCGGACCGCCGCTTCCCAGTCCGCCTCCCGGCGCACGTCCAGGTGTACGTACCGGGCGTCGTCCCCCAGCTCCGCCGCCAGCGTCTCCCCCGGGCCGTCCAGCACGTCGCCCAGCACCACGCGGGCGCCCTCCGCGACGAAGAGCCGCGCCTCCTGCTCACCCTGGCCGCGTGCGGCGCCGGTGATGACGACGACCCGGCCGTCCAGCTTCCCCATGTGCACCGGTCCCTCCGCGAGCGCCGTGCGTCTCAGCAGTCGAAGTGCGGGGCCACCCCGGTGGCGAACGCCGCCATCTGGTCGGTCAGTTCGGTGCGGCTCCGGCTGCGGAACCGGACCTGGATCTGCCGCACCCCCATCGCCT
This sequence comes from Streptomyces sp. NPDC045470, assembly GCF_040646595.1. Taxonomy (NCBI): domain Bacteria; kingdom Bacillati; phylum Actinomycetota; class Actinomycetes; order Kitasatosporales; family Streptomycetaceae; genus Streptomyces; species Streptomyces sp. NPDC045470. The sequence goes on along the minus strand of NZ_JBEZAN010000004.1, from coordinate 318,669 downwards.
GGTACGCGCGCAGGGACTCCGCCAGCCGCTCGGGCGGCCCGGTGAGGGTGCGCCGGCCGGTGTCCCACGCGGGCTCGCCGACGTACAGCGGCTCGGTGATGGCGCCGGCCTCGGCGGGCGTGCTGATCCCGGCTTCCGCCCGCAGCCGCCGCAGCTTGGCGAGCTGCGCCGGGAGCTGGTCCCTGCGGTCGCCCTGCGGCAGCCAGCCGTCGCCGCGTACGGCCGCTCTGCGGACGGCGGCGGGCGAGGAGCCGCCCACCCAGACCGGCGGGCGCGGCGTCTGTACGGGGCGGGGGCGCTGTCCCAGTCCGGCGAAGGCGCATCGTTTCCCTTGGTAGGCGGGGAACTCTTCCGGTCCCAGCGCCGCCTTCAGCGCGTCGACGGCTTCGTCCAGCAGGGCGCCGCGCCGCGTGAAGTCCACGCCGAGGGCGTCGAACTCCTCCGGTACGTGCCCGGCGCCGACCCCGAGGATCAGCCGCCCGCCCGAGAGGTGGTCCAGGGTCGCGTACTGCTTGGCGCTGACCAGCGGGTGCTTGAGGGCGGCCAGCGCGATGTGGCTGAGCAGCCGGACGCGGGTGGTGGCAGCCGCCAGGTAGGCGAGGGTGGCGACCGGGTCGTACCAGACCGTGCTCATGGCCGCGGCCAGCCGGCGCGGTATGCCGATGTGCTCGCAGCAGGCGATGTAGGCGAAGCCGTGGTGGTCGGCGGTGCGGGCGATCTCCACGAGGTCGGCGGGGCCGGCCGCGGCCTCCCACGGTTCCGTGTAGAGGGTGCTCTGCGACTGGACGGGGAGCTGGATGCCGTAGGCCAGCTTCCCGTCGGGCAGCACCCGCACCGCGTCGTCCGTACTGCCGGTGCTGTCGGTGCGTGTGCCGCTGTGTGTGCCGCTTCCCGTAGCGCTGTCCACGTCCGCGTCCACCCCCGGGCGCTCGGCCGACGGCCCGTCGTCGTCGGCTGGGGGTCATGGTGTGGGCTGACGGCCCGTCAGACAAGGGGGTGGGCGCTGGTGGCGGGCGTCAGGGCCGGAGGTGCGCGGGGAGCGAGCAGGCCGCGGTGCCGCCGGGCATGCGGTGGCGGTTGTCGGCGACCAGGCGGTAGACGGCGTGGGCGGCCTGGCGGAACGGCGGCAGGGTCAGCAGCGCACCGGGGACGGCCCACCGGCCGCGCGCACTCATCAGCAGCTTGGCGACCGCCTGCGCGCCGCCGTACACGGTTCCCGCCGGGGTGATCCAGAGCAGCTCGCGCTCGGCCCGCCCCTGGGTGACGCCGAGCGCCTCCAGGTCGGTGAACTGCCAGGCCGAGACGGTACAGCGGGGGTGGATGCGGCGTTCGGCGAAGCGCACGCAGGTGGTGCAGAAGCCGCAGTCCCCGTCGTAGACGAGTACAGGTCGGTTGGTCATGGCTCCATCATGCCGGGGCGCCGGCGGCGGTCCGGCGGCGCCCCGGACGGCGCTCCCCTCAGCCCGCGGCCGCCCCGATCCGCTCCCCTTCGTCCGCCGCCGCCCGCAGCAGCAGGTCGGCCAGCTCGCCGGGGCGCGAGAGCATGGGCCAGTGCCCGGTGTCGAGGTCGAAGAAGCCGACCCGGGGGTCGGCGAGCGCCGCGAAGGCCGGGTCGCCGGTGGCCACCAGGGCGCGGACGGCCGCGGTACTGGTGACGTTCTTCGTGCAGAAGATGCCGGTCGTGGGCAGCCCGGCCGTCGCGCCGGTCAGCCGGACCGGCTGGGTGAGGGTGGCCAGCGGCTGTGGCGCGGCGAGGCGGGCCAGCCGGTCCAGGCCGTCCTTGGAGATGCCGTCCAGGCTGCCCCAGATCTCCGTCTCGTCGAACGCGGGCGGGGGCAGGCGCCAGCCGTCGCCGTGTTCCTGGGCGCGGCGCCGCAGCCGTTCCCGTACGGCCGGGTCGGGCAGCGAGTCCAGGACGGCGGCGCCGTCGCGGGGCAGGCCGGCGTCCACGAACACGAGGCGGGCGATGCGCTCCGGGGCGCGGTCGGCGGCGGCCAGCGCCGGGTAGCTGCCGTAGCAGTGCGCGACCAGTACGGTCTCGCCCGCTTCGTGCGGCTCCCCCGCGCCCACGTGGTCCAGTACCTGCACCACGTCCTCGACATGGGTGTTCAGATCGGTGCCGGGGCCTGACAGGTGGCGGCGGTCTCCCATCCCGGTCAAGGTCACCGGATGCGCCCGGTGTCCCGCCGCGCGCAGGTGGTCCGCCACCTCCCGCCAGATCCATCCTCCGGTGTACCCGCCCGACACCAGCACGAACGTCATCATGTGTGTCACCTCCACTCGTCCCATCGTGACCGCAAGGCGGCCCGTAGGGGGAGGTTCCGGGTGCACGAAAGGCGGCATGTCGCACGGGCACGCGCCGGACCCGGCGTCGCACAGGCGCGCGCCGCCCCTACGCCCCCGCTCCCGGCCTCGCTCCCGGCCCCGTCCCGGAGCCCGCCCACAGCCCGTCCGGCGTCAGTCCGAGCAGGTCGATGGCGTTGCCGCGGACGATCCGTTCGACCGTCTCGGGCGCGAGGTGTCCCATCTGGGCCTCGCCGACCTCCCTGGAGCGCGGCCAGGTGGAGTCCGAGTGCGGGTAGTCGGTCTCGTAGAGGACGTTGCCGACGCCGATCGCGTCCAGGTTGCGCAGGCCGAAGGCGTCGTCGAAGAAGCAGCCGTACACGTGCCCGGCGAAGAGTTCGGAGGGCGGCCGCAGGACCTTGTCGGCGACGCCGCCCCAGCCGCGGTTCTCCTCCCAGACCACGTCGGCGCGTTCCAGGATGTACGGGATCCACCCGATCTGCCCCTCCGCGTACATGATCTTCAGGCCGGGGAAGCGGTCGAACGCTCCGCTCATCAGCCAGTCGACCATCGAGAAGCAGCAGTTGGCGAAGGTGATCGTGGAGCCGACGGCGGGCGGCGCGTCGGCGGAGGTGGACGGCATCCTGCTGGAGGAGCCGATGTGCATGGCGATGACGGTCCCGGTCTCCTCGCAGGCGCGCAGGAAGGGGTCCCAGTCACCGGTGTGAATACTGGGCAGGCCCAGATGTGGCGGGATTTCGCTGAAGCAGACCGCCCGTACGCCCCGCTCCGCGTTCCGGCGCACCTCCCGCGCGGCCAGTTCCGCGTCCCACAACGGGACGAGGCAGAGCGGTATGAGGCGTCCGCCCGCGGCCGGACCGCACCACTCCTCCACCATCCAGTCGTTGTACGCGCGCACGCCCAGCAGCCCCAGTTCGCGGTCCTTGGCCTCGGTGAAGGTCTGGCCGCAAAACCGCGGGAACGTGGGGAAACACAGCGCCGACTGCACGTGATTGACGTCCATGTCGGCCAGCCGCTCCGGGACGCTGAAGGAGCCGGGGCGCATCTGCTCGTAGGTGATGCCTTCGAGTCTGATGTCGTCGCGGGCGTAGCCGACGGCGGTGTCCAGGCGGGTCAGCGGGCGGTGCAGATCCTCGTAGACCCACCAGTCGGCGAGCGGGCCCTCTTCCCCCGGCCGGCCCATCTTCGGCGCGAACCTGCCGCCCACGAAGGTCATTTCCTTCAGTGGTGCCCGGACGATTCGGGGGCCGATGTCGTGATATTTCGAGGGGAGGCGGTCCCGCCAGACGTGCGGCGGCTCCACCGTGTGGTCGTCCACCGAGATTATCTTCGGAAAACTCTCCATGTTTTTACCGTAGCGTCGAACTGACGGGTCGTCAGTAACCCAGTGACGGGAGGGAATGCATGCAGACGGCACCGTTCCGGGCGCCGGCCGGGCGCCGCGCGGCCTCGCAGGCGGCTGAGCAGCGACGCTCGGGCCCCCGTCCGCACCCGGACCGCGCACGGGAAGCTGCACGCGCATCCGCACGGTCACCGGCACCGGCGACCGCCCCGGCCCGACCCCCGCCACGCAGCCGAACACCAGCCCGAACGCCGGGCGTGGAGAGACCGTGCTGAGACCGGACCCCTACTGACGTAAGGGGCTACGACAAGGCAGACTGGCCGATGCGAACGAAGTGCACAGGGCAGGGGGACACCATGGACGACGGTCCGGAGCAGGGCCAGGAGCGGCTCCGCTTCACCGTGCTCGGTCCCGTACGGGCCTGGCGCGGCGCGACGCCACTGGCGGCCGGCTCCCCGCAGCAGCGTGCGCTGCTGGCCGCCCTTCTCCTGCGGGGCGGACGCACCGCCACCGCATCCGAACTCGTCGACGCCCTCTGGGGCGAGGAACCGCCGCACGCCGCCCTCGCGGCGCTGCGCACGTACGCCTCACGCATCCGCAAAGCACTCGGGGCGGACGCGGACACGCTGGTCAGCGAGTCCGGCGGCTATGCACTGCGGTCGGCGGACCACCGGCCGCTCGACCTCGACATGGTCCACGCCGAGCAGTACGCGGCCGACGCCGAGAAGGCCCGGGCCACCGGCGACCGCTGCCGCGCCCGGGACCTCCTGGACTCCGCGCTGGCCCTGTGGGACGGCGAACCGCTCGCCAACCTCGCCGGGCCCTACGCGGAGAACCAGCGCACCCGCCTGGAGGAGTGGCGCCTGTCCCTCATGGAGACGCGCCTGGAGCTCGACCTGGAACTGGGCTGCCACGGCGACGCCGTCTCGGAGCTGACCGCGCTGACCGCCGCGCATCCCCTGCGCGAGCGGCTGCGAGAACTCCTCATGCTGGCGCTGTACCGCAGCGGCCGGCAGGCCGAGGCACTTGCCGTATACGCCGACACGCGGCGTCTGCTCGCCGATGAGCTGGGGGTGGACCCCTGCGCGTCGCTCTCCGAACTCCAGCAGCGCATCCTGCGCGCGGACACGGAGCTGGACGCGCCCGCCGTGCCGCACGACGGCCAACTGCCCGGCGAGCCGGCCTTCGTACGCCCGCAGCAACTTCCGGCCACCGTCGCCGACTTCACCGGCCGGGCCGCCTTCGTCACGGAACTGAGCGAGCAGCTCGCCACCGCCGAGGGCCGGGTGATGGCCGTCTCGGCACTCACCGGCATCGGCGGCGTCGGCAAGACCACCTTGGCCGTGCATGTCGCGCACGCCGCCCATGCGCACTTCCCGGACGGTCAGCTCTACGTGGACCTCCAGGGCGTCGGGCACTCCCCGTCCCACCCGGAAGCGGTGCTCGGCGCGTTCCTGCGCGCGCTGGGGACGCCGGGCGCGGCCATCCCCGACGGCATCGAGGAACGGGCCGCCCTCTACCGCTCGGCCCTCGCCGGCCGCAGGCTGCTCGTCCTGCTCGACAACGCCCGCGACGCCGCCCAGGTCCGCCCGCTGCTGCCCGGTACGGACGGCTGCGCGGCGCTGATCACCAGCCGCGTCCGGATGATAGACCTGGCCGGCGCGCATCTGGTCGACCTGGACGTGATGAGCCCTGAGGAAGCGTTCACCCTCTTCGCGCTCATCGTGGGCGAGGAGCGCGTGAACGCCGAGCGCGAGGCGTCCATGGACGTGGTCGGCGCCTGCGGTTTCCTGCCGCTGGCCATCCGTATCGCCGCGTCCCGGCTGGCCGCCCGCCGCACCTGGACCGTCTCCGTACTCGCCCGCAAGCTGGCCGACGAGCGCCGCAGGCTGGACGAGCTGCGCGCCGGCGACCTCGCCGTGAACTCCACCTTCGAGCTGGGCTACAAGCAACTGGAGCCCCGCCAGGCACGGGCCTTCCGGCTGCTGGGCCTCGCCGACGGCCCCGACATCTCGCTCGCCGCCGCGGCCGCCCTCCTCGACATGGACACCGACGACGCCGAGGACCTCCTCGAATCGCTCGTCGACACCTCCCTCCTGGAGTCCGCCGCCCCCGGCCGCTACCGCTTCCACGACCTGGTGCACCTCTACGCCCGCTCCTGCGCGGAGCGCGACGAGCAGCCGGCCGAGGAACGCGACGCGGCCCTGGCCCGGCTGCTGGACTTCTACCTGGCCACCGCCACCCACATGTTCGCGCTGGAGCGCCCCGGGGACCGCCTCACCGACCACACGGAGACCCCGCACTACCCGGGCCTGCTCTTCACCGACCGCGCCGAGGCCCTGAGCTGGCTCTTCAACGAGACCCGCTCCCTGATCGCCTGCGCGCTGCAGAACACCGGCAAGAAGGTGCTGCGGCGCGCCGTCGACCTGTTGCTCCTGACCCGGGACATGGCCGAGTCCGGCGCCAACAGCCGTCAGTGGGAGCAGGCCAACCTCGTCCTGCTGGACGCCGCGCGCCGCGCGGGCGACCAGCACGCGGAGGGCCGGGCCCACTGGGCACTGGCGCCCTTCTACACCCATTCCGGACGGCTCAACGAGGCGGACGAGCACGCGAAGCTGGCCACCCTGCTGGGGCTCGCCGCCGAGGATCCCTTCGCCGCCTCGCAGGGCCCCAACGACCGCGGCATCATCGCCAGCATCCAGCACCGCTTCGAGGCGGCCGAGGGCTACCTGAACCAGGCCCTGCTCGCCTTCCGCGAGAACGACAACAAGCAGTCCGAGGCCAGCGCGCTGTGCAACCTGTCGCGGCTGCACCTGGACACCGGGCGCACCGAGAGCGCCATCCAGCTCGCCGAGCAGGGTGTCGCCGCCCTCCGCGAGGTCGGCGCCACCCGCCGCCTCGGCAATGGCATGTACGCGCTGGGCATGGCGTTGACGCTGGCCGGCAGACTCGACGAGGCCACCCAGCAGCTCACCGAGGCACTCGTCATCTTCCGCGACAGCCGGCAGCGGTTCTGGGAGGGCATGACCTACCTCCGGCTCGCCGAGGTCGACCTGGCGGCCCACCGCCCGGCCAACGCTGCCAACTACGCCGAGCAGGCGCTGTCCGCCCTGCGGGGGCTCGGCGGCGGCCGCTGGCGGGCCGACGCGCTGACGACGCTGGGGCACGCCCTGAACCAGATCGGGCACACCGGACGGGCGAAGGTCTGCTGGCAGGAAGTCGTGTCCATCCACGAACAGCTCGGCCTGCCCGCGGACGGGGAGACGCAGCATTTCACCGCCCCTGTCGCGCTGGTGTAAAAGCCGCCCGGACGGCGGGCTTCAGGCGTTTATCGATCGTTCATCGCGAGGGGTCAGTCTCTAATTACCGATCCGCCGCCTCGGGGGGCAAGCGGCTCGGTGACCAGGCCCCACCGCAAGGTGTAAGGCCATGGTCCACCCGTCCGGCGACCCACGGGGGAGTTGCCGGCCGGGTGGGCCAACTGCGCCCACACAACGGAGTTGATCACCGTGAGCTCTCAGAATCAGGCTCGAAAGGACGACGACAGGAACATCGTCAAACCGCTGGACAGTCACCGGCCCATTCAGCCGCAGGACAGCCACCGGCCCATTCCGCCGCAACCCGTCGACAGCCATCGGCCGATCCAGCCGCAGGACAGTCACCGGCCCATCGTGCCGCAGGACAGTCACCGGCCGATCCAGCCGGAGACCGTCGACAGCCACCGGCCGATCCAGCCGGAGGACAGCCACCGCCCGATCACGCCCATGGACAGCCACCGGCCGATCACGCCCATGGACAGCCACCGGCCCATCAAGCCGGAGGACAGCCACCGGCCGATCATCGACGGTGCGCTGGTCACGGAGGACGCCACCCAGCCCGCACCGGGCCGGGACGGCAATGTGGTCGTGATGGACGAGGGCAACGTGCCCGTGGCCGAGCCGAAGTAGTGCGACGCCCGTACGGGCGGGTCACGGGGGAACCATCGGCCCGCCCGTACGGCGAGTAACTCCACACCAGACCCACTGCGGTTTCGGCAGTCCGGGGGATCGGGGGATCCGGGGGGACTGCTGAATCCGGGGTTCGGGGGATCCGGGGGGATCCGGGGGATCGCGGGGGCCGGTTTCGATGGCACTCAGGGGGGAGCCATCGAAGCCGGTCCCCGCGGCATACCCGCAGTCATACGCTTTCGCCCCCGCTCTACGGCCGTTTCCGGCCGGGGGGATCGAACACATGCCTCACCAGAAGCTAGCGTCACTCATATGGGATTCCCCCACGGAGGAGCTGTCATGAGTTGTATCAAGCGCACCCTTGTCACTCTTGCTTTCGCCACTGCCGTAGCGGGCACGGCGGCGGTTCCCGCGTTCGCCGACACCCACCGGCCGATACCCGCCGACCGTTCCGTCGCGCCCGACACCCACCGCCCGACCCCTGTCGAGCGTTCCGTCGCGCCCGACACCCACCGGCCGGACGCGGGCGGATTTGTCCCGCTGGACACCCACCGCCCGTAACCCCCGGGCCCGTCACGGGCCCGGACCACGACCGACGGGGGCCGGACCAGGTGAGGCCGGCCCCTACGGCGTCCGATCCAAGGCTTGCTCGGGTCAAACGGCCGACCCCATGTCCGCCGACAGCCACCGCCGCGGCCGCAGCCGGATGGTCACCGACGGGCCGAACGTGGGCAGGACGTTCTTGAGGTACGCCGCCGCGGCCTCCGGAGCGAGGTAGCGCTCGGCGATCGCGCGCAGCTCCTCGTCCGTCGACGGCTCGGTCGAGACGACCTCCCCCTCGACCGACACATAGCGGACCGTCGGCTCGACCCGGTCCACCATCAGGGAGAACCGGCCCGCCGCCGCGATCAGCCGGCTCTTGCGCGAATCCCGCTCGGTGGTGATCCACAGATCGCCGCCCGGCTCGTAGCCGTACCAGATGGGCACGGTCAGCGGGGCGCGGTCCGCCGTGCCCGACGCCACCGACAGGGCTCCGATGTGCGGCTCGGCCAGGAAAGCCTCGCGCTCTTCCGTACTCAACGGCATGGCCGTCTCCTCACGTGCTCGTGCGGACCAGGTCACCAGCTCCCAACGCCGTCCCCCGTGCGGATGTTCCGCATGTTCCGCCAGTTGACGTCTCCTCATGTCTGCGTACGTCTGCTACCGTCGCGGCCCCGCTCCCCTAGGAGGCGACGTGTTCGAACCCGATCGTGTGCGTTCGCTCTGGGAACTGATGGGGTACCGGGTGGAGCTGTCCCCGCGGCAGCCGATGTTCTTCGACGAGACCACCGGCGGCTCCGGGCAGACCGTCACCTTCGAGGAGGTACGGAACCGGGCCCTGCGGCTGGCGGCCGGGTTCCACGGGCTGGGGATCGGCGCCGGCACGCGCGTCCTGTGGCAACTGCCCACCTGGCCCCTGACCGTCGCGGTGTCCCTCGCGCTGGCCCGGCTCGGAGCCGTGCAGATACCCGTGCTGCATCTGCACCGGGCGCGGGAAGTCGGCTTCGCGTTGCGGCAATCGGGCGCCGAGTACGCGATCGTGCCGGGCGAGTGGCGCGGTCACGACTATGCGGGCACGGCGCGGCAGGTCGCGCCCGCCGGTGTGCGGGTGCTCTCCGTCGCCGACGGGCTGCCGGAGGCCGCGCCCGGCTCCGGGGACGCGCTGCCGGACTTCGTACGGCCGGGCGGCACGCCGACGTGGATCTACTACACCTCCGGCACGACCGCCGACCCCAAGGGCGTCGAGCACACCGACGGCTCGCTCCTCGCGGGCGGCATCGGACTGGCCACCGCGCTGGGCATGACCGATGCGGACACCGGCTCGATCGCCTTCCCGTACGCACACGTCGCCGGGCCCGACTACGTGGTCGCGATGCTGCTCAGCGGCTTCCCGGCCGTCGTCCTGGACACGTTCGAACCTGCGGCCGCGGTCGCGGCGTACCGGCGGCACGGAGTCACCATGGCCGGTGGCAGCACGGCCTTCTACCAGGCGTTCCTCGATGAGGCCCGCCGTCGCCGGGCGCATGCCGGACCCGGACCGGCGGTCAAGCTCGTCCCCACGCTGCGGCTGCTGTCCGGCGGCGGGGCGCCGCTCCCGCCGGAGCTGTACCACGCGGCGGGCCGGGAGCTGGAGTGCGCGGTGGTGCACGGGTACGGGATGACGGAGTGCCCCATGATCGCGATGGGGACGCCGTACGACAGCGACGAACAACTGGCACACACCGTGGGCAAGCCGGTGACCGGGGCCCGCGTCCGGATCGCCCGGCCGGACGGCGGCGAGGCGCGGCCCGGCGAGCCGGGCGAGATCACGGTACGCGGGCCGATGGTCTGCCGCGGCTACACCGACCCGGCGCTGACGGCCGGGGCGTTCGACGCGGAGGGCTGGTTCCGCACCGGCGACCTGGGCCTGCTGCGTGCGGACGGGCACCTGGTGATCACCGGGCGGCTCAAGGACATCATCATCAGGAAGGGCGAGAACATCTCCGCCCAGGAGGTCGAGGAGCTGATCCGCGCGCATCCGGCGGTGGGCGAGGTGGCGGTGATCGGTCTGCCGGACCGGGAGCGCGGTGAACGGGTGTGTGCGGTGGTGACTCTCGCGGGGGCGGGGGCGGAGGCAGGCGCCCGGCCGGGGCCGGGGCCGGGCTCGGAGCCTGATGCGGTTCCGAGCCCGGGGGCCTTGACGCTCGGCGCGCTCACCGCACATCTGCGCCGGGCGGGGCTGATGCCGCAGAAGCTGCCGGAGCAGTTGGAGATCCTGGACGCACTGCCGCGGGGCGGCCCCTTGGACAAGGTGCTCAAGGGGGCGCTGCGGGAGCGGTTCGGGGAGCGCTGAGGGCCGGGGGCAGGTGAGGGTCAGGTGAGGGGGCCGGGCTGCGGCGCGGGCTCCGGGGCCGCGTCCGGGTCGGACGGCCGCGGGATCGGGTCCGGGCCCATGGGGTCGCTCGGCCCGGGCGGGGGCGGACTCGGGTCGCGTCCCGGCTGAGGTTCGGGTCCCGGCTGGGGGCCGGGCGGGTCGGGCGGGTCGGTCACGGGGCCGCCGGGCTCGGGCCCGTCGGGATACGGAGTGCTCATACTGCACGCCTTCCACGCGAGCGCCGCTTCACAACCACCGGATCGGGACAGCGGCCGACCGCGCCGCGCTGCACTGCACTGCACCGTACCGAGGCCGCGACGGATGCGCGCAGCCCCCGGTCGGGGGGCCGGGGGCTGCGCCGGGGGTGGGAAAGTGGTTTACGGGTGGTAGCGCTCCTCCACCTTGGTGGCGATGCCCTTGTGGATCGTGGCGCGGACCTTGACCGTGTTCTTCTTGGCGGCCTCGTCGAGCTGGTCCGTGGTGCAGGCGGTGGTGCCGTAGCTGTCGTCCGTGATGGTGACCTGGCCGTCGGGGCCGCCGCAGATGGTCGCGGCTCCGAGGACCTCGGTGTCGGCGGCGACGAAGAACGCCTGCTCCGTACCGGACCGCGGGGTCACGGTGAGCTTGCCCGGGGCGAGGTACTTGAGGGTGCCGACCAGGGTGGCGTCGACGCCCTTGCGACCGGCGCCCGTACCGGCACCGGTACCGGTACCTGCTGCCTTGCCCGTGCCGGAGCCGCTGGAGCCCGTGCCGCCCGACGTGCCGCCGCCGGTGGAGCCACCCGCAGCCTGTGCTCCCGAGGTGCCGGTGTCCGCGGGACCCGCGTCGCCGCCCGCGGAGCCCGAGCCGCCGGACGATCCCGAGCCGCCGGACGAGCCGCCCTCGGGAGCGTCGACCGCCGCGCTCTCGGCCGGGCCCGGGCCGCCGGAGGAGCTGTTGCACGCGGTGAGCGAGAACGCCGCGACGGCGACGATCGCCGTGGCGGCGAGCCGGCGGCCGCGGCGGAAGGCGGCGGTGGTGAGGCTGGTCATGCGGTTCCCCCAGGAACAGGTGCGGCGGGGTCGTCGGTACGTACTCAACGGTGCCGGGGGCGGCTAACAGCCTGCTAACACCCCGGTAATCGACGGGTGGCGTCCTACGCCCCCCTGCCCGGGGCCTGCCGCTACGGGTGCGTCGGAAGGGCGAGAGCGCCGCGCAACTCGCCCTTGACGACCTTCCCGCTCGCGTTGCGCGGCAGGGCCGTCACGAACGTGACCTCCCGGGGCACCTTGTAGTTGGCCATCTCCCGGCGCGCCCAGGCGATCAGTTCCGCCGCGGTGAGCGTGGAGTGCGGGCGGCGGACCGTGTACGCCTTGCCGACCTCGCCGAGCCGGGGGTCGGGGATGCCGACGACGGCGACCTCGGCGACGTCCGGGTGGCGGGCGAGCAGGCGCTCGATCTCGGCGGGGTAGGCGTTGAAGCCGCCGACGATGAACATGTCCTTGAGGCGGTCGGTGACGCGCAGGTTGCCGTCGGCGTCCAGGACTCCGACGTCGCCGGTGCGCAGCCACCCGTCCGGGGTCAGCGCGTCGGCGGTGGCCGGCGGGTCCTCGTAGTAGCCGGTCATCACGTGATAGCCGCGGACCTGGACCTCGCCCGCCGTCCCCGGCTCCGCCACCCCCCGGCCGTCGGCGCCGGCGATCCGTATCTCCGTGCCGGGTACGGCGCGCCCGGACGTTCCGGCGACGGTGGCGGGCGGGTCGTCGCGGCGGCACATCGTGGCGATGCCGGAGCTTTCGGAGAGGCCGTAGGCGGTCAGTACGGTGCCGACGCCCAGCTCGGCGCGGAGCCGTTCGACCAGCTCCAGCGGTACGACGGCGGCGCCGGTGACGACCAGGCGCAGCGAGCCGAGGTCGTACCGGGCCCGGTCGGGGTGGTCGAGGAGCTGCTGGTGGAGGGAGGGCGGGCCGGGCAGCACCGTGACGCGTTCGGCGGCGATGTGGGCCAGCGCGGTGGGGACGCCGAAGACCGGCTGCGGGATCATCGTCGCGCCGCGCAGCAGGCAGGCGATGATGCCGGCCTTGTAGCCGAAGGTGTGGAAGAACGGGTTGACGATCAGGTAGCGGTCGCCGGGCACGAGTCCGGCGAGTTCGCTCCAGACGCCGTACGCGCGCAGGGTCTGCTGGTGGGTGATGACGGCGCCCTTGGGGAGGCCGGTGGTGCCGGAGGTGAAGATGATGTCGGAAGGATCCTGGGGGCGGACGGCGTCGGCCCGTGCGCGCACCGCGTCGGCCGGTACCGCCTCGCCCGCCGCCAGGAAGTCCTGCCAGGCCTGGAAGGAGTCCGGGGCGTCTCCCGAGAGGACGACGGCCCGCTCCAGGTCCGGCAGGCCGGGGAGCGGGCCGCGACCGGAGCCCTCCCGGGCCGCGCGCCGCAGCGAGGCCACGTAGGACGTGCCGAGGAACGTGCCGGTGACGAACAGCAGGCGGGCGCGGGTGCGGCGCAGGACGTGGGCCGTCTCGGCGCCCTTGAAGCGGGTGTTGACCGGCACCAGGACGGCGCCCGCCGTCACCGCGCCGAGCGCCGCGGTGATCCATCCGGTGGTGTTGGGGGCCCACACGGCCACCCGGTCGCCGGGGCGGACACCGGCGGCGAGGCAGGCCGCCGCGGCCCGTTCGACCCGCTCCCCCAACTGTGCGTAGCTCAGGCGGTGGCGGCCTTCGGCGACCGCCTCGGCCGGGCCGTACCGCTCGGCGGCGGCCCGCACCAGCCGGGGGATCGTGCCGTGCTCCAGGTCGGCGCGAGGGTCGGTGGTGCCGGGCTCGTCCAGGTCACCGCGCATCGCACTACCTCCCGCGACAGAGCTGCCCGTACCGAGTAGCTGACTACCCGTCAGGTTAGCGGTAGCCTCCTCGGCTGTCAGCACGGACGGCCGACCACGGAGGTGGCGATGGGGGCGACCCTCAAGGACGCGGCGGTGATAGCCGGGACGGGCCAGACGGCGTTCGCCAAGCGGCTTCCGGAGTCCGAACGCACGCTGGCGTGCCGGGCCATCGTCGCGGCGCTGGACGACGCGGGGATCGCCCCGGCCGAGGTGGACGCGTTCGCCTCGTACACCATGGAGGAGACCGACGAGGTCGAGGTCGCCAAGGCGATCGGCGCCGGTGACGTCACCTTCTTCACCAAGGCCGGTTACGGCGGCGGCGGTTCGTGTGCGACCGTCGCGCACCTGGCTGCGGCCATCGCCACCGGCCAGGCGGGCGTGGGCGTCGCCTGGCGCTCGCGCAAGCGCGGATCGGGGCCCCGCCCGTGGCGGAACACCGCTGTCCAACTGCCCACTCCGGCCCAATGGACCCGACCTTTCGGTCTGCTGCGGCCCGCCGACGAGATCGGTGTCCTCGCCCGGCGCTACATGCACGAATACGGCGCGACCCGTGACCACTTCTTCAACGTCGCGCTCGCCTGCCGCAACCGCGCCAACCAGAACCCGGCCGCGATCATGTACGACCGGCCGCTGACCCGCGAAATGTACATGACCTCCCGCTGGATCAGCGAGCCGCTCTGCCTCTTCGACAACTGCCTGGAGACCGACGGCGCGCTGGCGTGTGTGGTCGTCGCCGCCGAACGCGCCCGCGACCTGCGCCACCGCCCGGTGTATGTGCACTCCGTCGCGCAGGGCCTGCCCGCCCAGCACCACGGCATGGTCAACTACTGGACCGACGACCCGCTCACCGGGCCGGCCTGGACCGCGGCCCGGCAGCTTTGGAAGCAGGCCGACTTCGGCCCCGAGGACGTCGATGTGGCGCAGATCTACGACGCGTTCACCCCGCTGATCCCGCTCTCCCTGGAGGGGTACGGCTTCTGCGGGCGCGGCGAGGGCGCGGCCTTCACCGAGGGCGGCGCCCTGGAGATCGGCGGCCGGCTGCCCCTGAACACCGCGGGCGGCGGGCTGAGCGAGGCGTACGTACACGGTTTCAACCTCATCACCGAAGGCGTCCGGCAACTGCGCGGCACCAGTACCGCCCAGGTCCCGGACGCCGCCACCTGCCTGGTCACGGCCGGTGAGGGCGTCCCCACATCGGCCCTGCTGCTGAGGAGTTGAGTGCTCATGTCCACCAGCATGAGGCCGACCACTGACAACGGCCCCGAACCGGCCCCCGACCAGGGCAAAGCCCCGAACGCGACCCCCGCCCCCGCCGACGCTCTCCTCCTCCCCGTCCCCGACGACGACGGCGCCCCCTTCTGGGAGTACGCCGCCCGCCGCGAACTCCGCGTCCAGTCCTGCGCCGCCTGCGGCGAGCTGCGCTTCCCGCCCCGCCCGTGCTGCCCGCACTGCCAGTCCTTCGACCACCGCTGGCGGCGGATGTCGGGCCGGGGCCGCGTCTGGTCGTACGTCGTGCCGCACCCGCCGCTGCTGCCCGCCTACACCGCGCAGGCCCCGTACACCGTCGTCGTGGTGGAGCTGGCCGACGCCCCGCGCATCCGCCTGGCCGGCAACCTGGTCGCGGCCCCGGACGCCCCGCTGAACTCCGTCGACCCGGGCCGGGTCCGTATCGGCGCCGCGGTGAGGGTGGCGTTCCACGAGCAGGCGCCGGGCGTCACCGTGCCGCGCTGGCTGCTGGAGCGGCCGTGACGACGCCGGGCGGACAGCCGCCCGTCCGGGTGGAGACGGCGCCCGACGGCGTCGCCCTGGTCACGCTCGACCGGCCCGGACGCCACAACGCCATCGATCTGGCGACGGCCGGCGCGCTCGCGGCCGTCTGGCGCCGGTTCCGCTTCGACGACGCCGTACGGGCCGTCGTCCTGACCGGCGCCGGGCGTGCGGCGTTCTGCACCGGCATCGACCGCTCGGCGGACGTCCCGCAGCCGTCCGCCCCGTTCTCGGCCGACGACCCGCTGCTCGGCATCGGCCCGAAGGCGAACGACCTGTGGAAGCCGGTCGTCGCGGCCGTCGAGGGGATGGCCTGCGGCGGGGCGTTCTACCTGCTGGGCGAGTGCGAGTTCCTGGTGGCCTCCGAGGAGGCCACGTTCTTCGACCCGCACACGACGTACGGGATGGTCAGCGCGTACGAGTCGGTCTTCATGGCGCAGCGGATGCCGTACGGCGAGATCGCTCGGCTGTCCCTGATGGGCACGGCGGAGCGGCTCGGTGCCCGCCGCGCCCATGCGACGGGCCTGGTGTCGGAGCTGACGCCACCGGGCGGCGCGGTGGCGGCGGCCCGGCGTGCCGCCGCCGTGCTCGCCGCGCAGCCGACCGGCGCGGTGCAGGGCACCGTACGGGCCCTGTGGGCGTCGCGGGAGGCCGCGCGGGCGCAGGCCGTGGCCCACGCCCCGCAGCTCATCGCGCTGGGCAGTCTGCCGCCGGAGGAGCAGGCGGGGCTGTTCGCGGCCCGCTCCCGGGACTTCCGGGTCCGCTGACGCCGGGGCGCACCGGCCCCGGAGGCCGTACGCCCGCAAGCGTCACCGGTCCGCCGACGGCCCCGTCACAGCTCCGACTTGCGCGCCCTGCGGATCTCGCACTGGAACCACAGTTGCCGCGTCGAGGTGTTGGTGTAGCTGTACGAGGCCGTGTACGTCTCGGTCTGCCCCGGCCGGACGATGATGCTGCGCTGGTGCAGCCCGAACGCCGTGCCGTCGGCCGGCCGCGCCTTCATCCAGTTGACGGCCATCTCGTACTTGAAGGTCTTGGTCAGCGACGGATTGGTCACCGAGACCGAGTATTCGAGGCGGTGGGTCGACTGGTCGTAGCGGCAGTTGTTGCCGCGCGCGTCCGAGCGGCCGTCCGGGTCGTACGTCTCCTCCGGCGTCGGCGACGGCGAGTAGGAGTACGTCGGCTCGTACGAGGGCGAGTCGTAGCCGGGCGACGGCGAGTAGCGGTAGCCGGGAGGTGGCGGCGGCGGTGTCACCCGGCCGGCGTGGCCCCCGGGCAGCAGGGCGCCGCAGCCGACCAGCCCGAGCGCGCCGGCGGTCACCGTCACGGCCGCGATGGCGGCCCGCACGGGCCGCCGTTCCCAGGTGGCCATCAGGACAGCGGGGTGCGCTGGACGTCGGTCACCGAGCAGCGGTACGTACCGGCGGTGGCGGCGTCGGACGGCACGTACTGGATCACGTCGGTGGAGTCGGTGCGCCCCGGCATCACGTAGGGGATGCTCGGGTGGCGGGTGCCGAGGTCCTTGCCGCCGGGCGCGGTGAACTTCACCGTCAGCAGGTACGTGTACTTGGTGGTGGACGAGCTGTTGGTGGCGCTGACCGTGGTCTTCACGCTCCCGGCGCCGTTGTACCGGCAGCCGTTGATCTTGATGTCGCCCATGGCGCTGCGGCTGCTGCCGGAGCCGCCGCTGGTGTAGCCGGAGGTACTGCCGCTGGTGCTGCCGCCACTGGTCGTGCTGCCGCTCGTCGAGCTGCCGCCGCTGGTACCGCCGTCGTAGCCGCCGGTGCTGGCCTCGTAGCCGCCGCTGCTGCTGCCGCTGCTGCTGCCGCTGGTGCTGCTGCCGCCCGTGCTGCTGGAACCGCCGTCGCTGCTGCTGTGGCTGCTGCCGCAGCCACCTCCGTGCGAGTGACGGGCGCCGGTCAGCGCGACCAGGACCACCGCGGCCGCCGCGACCGCGCGGACATGACGGAATTTCATGTTGTTGTGCCCCCGTTGACCCCGTTGAAAGAGCCGCGTCCTGCCCGTGCGGCCTCGCTCGTCCTTATCTTTTCTTGACGAGTGCACGGCAGACTAGCAACCTCTTTGCGTTACCCAAAATCTCTTCCTGACCAGGTAAAACGCGCAGGTCTGGCGCGCGCGTGCAGTCGGGCGTAGCGTCGATTACAGAGGGAAACGGGACGAATCAGCGACCTGAGAGGCGACGCCTGTGGTGCGCAACGTACTCGGATCCGTACTGGCCCTCGCCGGAGCGGCGGCCGCCGTCTGGAGCCCCTTCCGTGCCTGGTACGACGGCCGTCACGGACGCGAGATCCGTATCGAGGACCTGTTCCGGGGCATCACCGGGGACAAGGCGGACCTGTTCGGCTCGGTGTTCCTGCCGATGGCCTTCGCCGCGCTGGTGACCCTGCTGGGCATCGTGTTCCGCTCCCGCCTGCTCGTCGCGGTGGCGGGACTCGTCGTGCTCGGCTTCACCATCCTGTGGATGGTCCGCCAGGGGCAGCAGGCGGGCAGCCTCACCGTGGGCGAGAACGCCGGCCAAGGGGTGGGGCTGGGGGTGGCGTACGCCCTCGGAGGGGGCGCGCTGCTGTGGCTGGGAGCCCTGGTGATGAGCGGGCGCCGGGGCGTGCGCTCCCGGCGCCGGGAGGCCGGTTCCGCGGAGCGGGACAACCGGTACGGCGAGCCGACGCCCTACGGGGCCCCCGGGCCCGAGTGGGAGCCCGGCCCGATCCGGGGCGGCGACACCCCGCCGCAGGGCACCCCCGCGTACGGCGCGACACCGCCTCCGGCACCCCATCAGCAGCCGCCCGTACGGTGGCCGGGCGCCGGGCACCCGCCGCCCGCGTCGGGCCCGCCGGACCCGGACGACCAGCCCACCCGGGCGGTCCGGATGCCCCCGGCCTCGGACGATCCGGGACAGCCGCCGCCCCGGCCCGACGACGAGACGCGGCCCATCAGGACGACACCGCCCCCGGAACGGCCGGTACAGCCGGAACGGCCGGAGCATCCGGTACAGACGGAGCCCCCGGAGCGGCCGGTACAGCCGGAGCCCCCGGAGCGGCCGGTACAGCCGGAGCCCCCGGAGCGGCCGGTACAGCCGGAGCAGGAACGGCCCGGGCAGCCGCCCCGCGACAAGGACCGGTAGCCGCGCCCGCGCGAGGCCCGGCCGCCGCCCGTCACGACCGCCGCGCCAGCCCCGTCCCCTTCGCCGCGTCCAGCGCGTACACGCACCGGTCCTTGCTGCACGCGTAGACGACGCCCCCGGCGGCCACCGGCGTGCCGGTGATCTCGCCGCCGGTGGCCAGCTTCCAGCGCAGTTGTCCACCCGTCGCGTCGAGGGTGTACAGGCAGTGGTCGGCGGAGCCGAAGTGCACCCGGCCGTCCGCCACCACCGGCGCGCCGATCACCTCGCCGCCCGCCTGGAACCGCCAGCGGGGCGTGCCCGTGACGGCGTCGAGCGTGTAGAGCGCCTGGCCGCTGCCGAGGTGCACGGCACCGTCCGCGACCAGAACCGGTTCGGTGGACTGCCGGGCCTCGGTCGCGATGCGCCAGCGGTCCCGGCCGTCGGCCGCGTCCAGGGCGTAGACCGTGCCGAGGTAGTCGGCCAGGTACAGACCGCCGCCGGTGACCGCGGGCCCCGGCGCGAACGCGGGGCGGCTGAGGAACGCGGCGGGCGCCTCGAAGTGCCAGCGCACCTCGCCGCGCGCGAGGTCGATCGCCAGCACCCGCGTCCCGGCGGTGACGTACACGGCGCCGTCCGGCGCGGGCAGCAGCCGCACCGGGACGCCGCCGCAGGAGGCCGTGTCGCCGACCGGGTACGACCAGCGCTCGGCACCGGTACGGGCTTCCAGGGCCTTCAGCCGCCCGTCGGCCCACACGAGGACCGTGCCCTCGTGCAGGACCGGCCCCAGGTCGGCGGTCTCGAAGTCGGTCTGGACGCCGCCGGTCTCCCACAGCCGTTCGCCGGTGGCGGCTTCCCACGCCTGGACGCCGCCGCCGCGGGTGCCGGTGACGACGGTGCCCCGGTCGGCCGTGAGCGCGTAGATCCAGCCGTCGCTGCCCAGGCGCCACTGCTCGGTGCCGTCGGCGGCGTCGAGCGCGTACAGGCTCGGCCCGTCGGAGGCGTGGATACGGCCGTCCGCGACGGACATGCTCCAGGCCACGTCACGGGTCTTGAACTGGCGGCGGCCGCTGGCCACATCGAGGGCGTGCACCTCGAAGGAGGTGACGTACAGCAGGTCGCCGGCGACCGTGGGCGTGCCCCATACGTCGTTGGACATGCGGAAACGCCAGGGACGCCAGCGGGCGGGCGCGGCGCCTCCGGAGGCGCCGCCCGCACCGGTGACGGGCGCGCCGGAGCCGTGCCCCGCCGCGGCGCCCTGCTGCGGCAGGGGTGCGGCCGGGTCGCCTTCGTGGGGGCCGTGGCCGGGGCCGCCCGGCGCGCCCGCGGGCGGCCGGACCCAGTCCGTGGCGGGTGCCTGGGCGCGTGGCTGCGGCTGCCCGCCGTCCCCGGCGCGGGGGCCGGGGCCTATCGGTGCGGAGGTGCCCGCGAGGCGTACGGAGCCGTTCGGCACGTCGGCGTCCGGCAGCCGCGACGCGGCGGGCGGGGCGGACGAGAAGGGCGGGGCGGCGACCGGCGGTGCCGCGGCCACCGGACCGGCGGGCGCGGACTGCGGCGGCTGCGCGGCGCCGCGCGGGTCGGCGGCCCGGCGTGCGCCGGGGCCCACTCCGGCGGCTCCGGCCCAGCCGGGCTCCGCCCCGGGCGCCCCCATCGCGCCGCCGGCCTGCGCGGCCGCGGCCGCCGGGGCGTCGCGCGGGCGCGGTGGCGGCGGCTGGGCGGGCGGCGGCGAGTGCGGTACGGGCTGCCGCGCGGCGCGGGGCTGCCCGGTGCCGCCGCGCCCGGCGGCCGCCGACGCGGTCTGGCGTCCGCCGCGCCGCCCCTCGATGAGGGCGACGGCGCCGTCCGGCAGCCAGGCGGAGGCGGTGCCGCTGTCGTCGCTGCCGGAGCCGAACAGGTGCGGTGCGAGCTGGGACTGGAGGTCGGCGGGGGTGGGGCGGCCCGGCGCCTCCATCTGCATGCAGGACTCGATCAGCGGCCGCAGTTCGTCCGGCAGCCCGGCCAGGTCCGGGCCCTCGCGCAGCAGCATGAAGACCGTCTCGACCGGGTTGGCGCCGTGGAAGGGGGCGTGTCCGGTGGCGGCGAAGACCAGGGTGGAACCGAGCGAGAAGACGTCGCTGGCGCCGGTGACGCTGCGGGAGTCGCGGGCCTGCTCGGGCGACATGTACGCGGGCGTGCCGACGGCCACGTTCGTCATGGTCAGGCGGGTGTTGGAGACGCCGCTGGCGATACCGAAGTCGATGACGCGCGGGCCGTCCTCGACGACCAGCACGTTGGACGGCTTCAGGTCCCGGTGGACCAGGCCCGCGCCGTGGATGGACTGCAGCGCCTCGGCGATGCCGGCCGCGAGCCAGCGCACCGCCTGGGCCGGGAGCGGCCCGCACTCATTGACTATTTCCTCCAGGGAGGGCGCGGGCACGTAGGCGGTGGCCAGCCACGGCACCGCGGCCCGGGGGTCGGCGTCCACCACCGCGGCGGTGTAGAAGCCGCTGACCGCGCGGGCCGCCTCCACCTCGCGGGTGAAGCGGACCCGGAACAGCTGGTCCTCGGCGAGTTCCGTACGCACCGTCTTGATCGCCACCCGCCGCCCGGACGCCGAGCGCGCGAGGTAGACCAGCCCCATGCCGCCGGCCCCGAGACGGCCGAGCACCTCGAACGGGCCGATCCGCCGGGGATCGTGCTGCGTCAGCTGTGTCAGCTGCTCCACCACTTGCCTGCCACCTCCCCGTGGGGCGTTAAAGAGACTCTCAAAAGCCGGTGGCCGCCGAGAGCCACTGCCCCGTGCAGCGTCTCACCGCCTGGCCTGTTCGGCCGTACGCGTGCTGATTCTTCCTGGCCGGGCCCACGGTTGCGAACCCGGGGCCGCTCCCGTCGTGTCCCGGCGGGCTTCTGCGGTGCGCACCGGTACCGTCACATGCCGTGACGGATCCGTGCGGACGGATGTCCGTACGGACGGGCCCGGGCGCCGCCGCGGGCCGCCGACGAGCTGTCGAACACCGTACGACCGGATCGCGCCGGGGCGTGCCGTCGCCGCGCCGTCACACCGCCCGAAACTGCCGCCGGACCGGACCTGCGCCCGGGAACGACCGGGTACGTCGGGTAGATCGGTTACGTCCGCCGGACTCCGATATGTCCAGTCCTGCACCCCACCCCGCGAGCACCGGAAGCCGTCCGTCCGGCCTGCTGTCCGTACTGGTCATGTCGTCCCGTCCCCGTTCTCTCCCCGCGCGCGGCCGTACCCACTGTGCCGTACTCAAGGTCGTCGCGCCGCCCCCACAGGCCCCTCGCACAGGCCCGCTGCCGGGCCGCGCCGTCCGCGGCCCGACAGCGGGAGCTGCCCTCGTCCTCAATTGTGGTCGGTGAGCGCCTACTTCGGGGCCATGACGCCGAAGCCCGCCCCCTGGTTGTCGGTGAGCACCGCGAACGGCCCGCCCGGCGTGCCGACCGGTTCGACCGTGACCCGGCCGCCGAGCCGGGTGGTGGTCCGTACGGCGTCGTCCATTCCGGGGACGAGGAAGCAGACGGTGAAGTGCGGCGGCATCGTGGCGGGCGCGTGCTCGTCCATGAGGATCCGGCCGCCGACCTCGCGGCCCTGGCCGGGCAGCCGCCAGGGCCGGAAGCGCTCGTCCGCCGCCGGGCTGTCGGCCACGCTCTCGAAACCGAAGACCTCTTCGTAGAAGGCGTCGGCCCGCTCCGGGTCGCGGGTGCTCAGGCTCGTCCAGACGTACGCGCCGGACTCGCGCTGCACGCCGAAGCCCTGGTGGGTGCCGGCCTGCCAGATACTGAAGACCGCGCCGGTGGGGTCGGCGGCGACCAGCATGGTGCCCAAGTCACCGACGGGCGCGGCCTCCGTGACGATCCGGCCGCCCGCCCGCAGAATCAGCGCGCTGCTCCGGGCGGCGTCCGGGGTCGCGAAGTAGACGTTCCACGCGGTGGGCATCCGGCCGTCCCGCTTGGGCATCAGGCCGGCGGCCGCCCTGCCGTCCTTGTACGCCTCGGTGTAGCCGCCGGACTCGGGGGCGCCGCCGGAGAAGGTCCAGCCGAACAGCTCTCCGTAGAACCTCTTGCCCGCTTCCAGATCGGGCAGCATGACGTCGGCCCAGCACGGGGCGCCCGCCGCGAATGCAGTCATGGGGCCAAACTAGCCCTGGATCTTGCCGCGCGCCCGGAGAGTAATCGAACATTCTGCCAATTCTCTGCGATCACGCTCCTTACCGGACATTCCCCGTCGTCCGGCAATGAGCAGTTCCCCGTCCGCAATGATCTGTTCCGCGCCCGCAATGCCGTACGGCACGGTCGCGCACCCCCGCCGGAACCCGGTCCGCGCCGGTCCGGAAAAGTTGTCCACAGCCTGTTGACAATACGATTCACTTGTTCGGGCCAAGCCGCCCTCAGGGCCCGCTCCGGCCCGCCCCGGCCGCCCCGCGCACGGGGCCGGCCAGGACCGATACGACCGAACTCCCGCATCCCCATTTGCAGGCAGCCAAATCGCGCTCCGATCACCCCTCGGTAAGCTGACGGCATGACAGGACAAGTTCGGACCGTCGACGGCAGAGTCGCCGGGCGCCGTGGACAGGCGACCCGGCAGAAGCTGCTCGACTGCCTCAGCGACATGCTCAGTTCGTCCCCGTACAGAGACGTCAAGGTCATCGATGTGGCCCGCAAAGCGGGCACTTCGCCCGCGACGTTCTACCAGTACTTCCCCGATGTCGAGGGCGCGGTACTGGAAATCGCCGAGGAGATGGCCAAAGAGGGCGCGAGCCTGACCGACCTGGTGGCCGGGCGCTCCTGGGTGGGCCGGTCGGGCCGGCAGGCGGCCGAGGAACTCGTCGAGGGATTCCTCTCCTTCTGGCGGCGGAACGACGCGATCCTGCGCGTCGTCGACCTCGGTGCCGCCGAGGGCGACAAACGGTTCTACAAGATCCGCATGAAGATCCTCAATGCCGTCACCAACTCCCTTACCGACTCCATCAAGGAGCTCCAGGCCAAGGGCAAGGTGGACAAGGACGTCAGTGCGGCCGCGATGGCCGGTTCGCTCGTCGCCATGCTGGCGGCGGTCGCCGCTCATCAGAAGGGTTTCACGAGCTGGGGTGTCAAACAGCAGGAATTGAAGCCGAACCTGGCGCTTCTGGTGCACCTGGGCGTCACCGGGAAAAAGCCCACCAAATAACCCGGGTCGCATTCCACGGCACACGGCTCAGGCCACATTTCGCCCTCCTGTTTCACCCCACGCGGCACCCCGGTTCCGCGCCACGACACAGCTCGGGAATACCTCACGAAACAGCCCACGGAACGGTTCTCGTTCGCGCTCGTCCTGCCATAGCTGTACGTCACAGCGGGTGTTGTCCGCCCCTCGGGGCCGGCCGGCACCCGCTGTGCGCGTCTGCGGGCAGCATCAAGCCCCCGGACGCCCAGGGCCGTGACGCGCGGACGCCCGGAGCCCGTACGCCCGTGAGCCCGTGCACCCGTGCACCCGTGCACCCGTGAGCCCGTGCGCTCAGCGCGACTCCAGCCGGAAGAGCCGGATCTCCCGGCTGACCCGCGCCTGGTACGCGGCGTACGGCGGCCAGAACCCGACCACCGCCGCCCATGCCCGCGCCCGCTCCGTACCGGTCAGCAGCCGGGCCCGTACGGGGACGTCCCGGCCCCGCCAACTGATCTCGGCCTCCGGGTGCTTCAGCAGGTTGGCCGTCCAGGCCGGGTGCCCGGGGCGGCCGAAGTTGCTGCCGACCAGCAGCCACGTCCCGGCCTTCTCCGGCAGGCACGCCAGCGGCGTCCGCCGCGGCAGGCCGGTCCGGGCGCCCGTCGCCGTCAGCACCGCACCGGGCAGCATCCGCGCGCTCAGCAGCACCTTGCCCTTGGTGAGCCGGTGCACCGTACGGTCCAGGGCGGGGACGACGTACGGCGCCACCCGCGCGAAGCCACGCGTCGCGGACACCTTCTGCACCACCCGCCTGCCGGACGCCTTCACCCGGGCGGACGCTCCGGAGCCGCCGGGCGCCCTCACGCCGATACCTCCGCCCGCAGCTCGCCGCCCCCACCGTCCCCGAACACTCCCGCCGTCTCGGCGGCCTGCGCCCGCAGCCGGTGCACGGGCCCGAACAGCAGCTCGTCGCAGGCCGCGCGCTTGAAGAACAGGTGGGCGTCGTGCTCCCAGGTGAAGCCGATCCCGCCGTGCAACTGAATGGCCTCCCCGGCCACCGCGCGCAGCGTCTCCAGAGCGTGCGCGAGCGCAAGGCCGGGGGCACCGGGCTCGGCGCCCTCCGCCGGGCCGCCCACCGCCCACGCCGCGTAACAGACCGCGGACCGGGCGGCCTGCACCTGTACGTACAGGTCCGCCAGCCGGTGCTGGACGGCCTGGAAGGACCCGATGGGCCGGCCGAACTGTTCCCGCACCTTGACGTACTCGACGGTCCGCTCCAACGCCGCGCCCGCCGCCCCGACCGCCTCGGCGGCCAGCGCCGCCGCGACCCCGGCACCCGCCTGCGCGAGCGCGCGCCCCACCCGCCCATTCCCCCCGCCCGCGCCCTCCGCCCCCAGCAACGAGGCGGGTACATCGCGCAGTTGGACGACCCCCAGCGCCCGGGTCTCGTCCATCGCCGTCTGCCGCACCCGCGCCACACCGGGCGCGTCCCCCCGTACGACGAACAGCAGCGTCCGGCTGCGCGCATAGCCGCCCGCGTGCGCGGCCACCAGGAGCAGCCCCGCGCTGTGCCCGCCCAGCACCTGCGCGGCCTCCCCGTACAGCCGCCACTCCCCCGCCGTCCCGCGCCCCCCTCCCCCTCCGCACTCCCGCGCCTGGATGCCGCCGGCCCGGCCGCCCCCCGCCCAGTCCCCGCCGTTACGGGCGGTGAGCGCGAGGGCCGTGCCGAGCTGCCCGCCCGGTACGGCGAGCGCACCCGTCAGCTCTCCCGACGCGAGGGCGGGCAGCAGCTCCGCACGCTGCGCCTCCGTCCCCACCGCCAGCACCAGCGGCGCGACGAGGGCGGCGGTGGGCAGCAGCGGCGAGGGCAGCAGCACCCGCCCGGTCTCCTCGCAGGCCAGCACCAGCTCGGTGGGCCCGCAGCCGACGCCGCCGTACGCGGTGGGCAGTGCCAGTCCCGGCAGCCCCAGATGCTGCGCGAGCTGTCGCCACAGGTCGGGGTCGTACCCCTCGGGGGTGCGCACGGCGGCCCGCAGGTCGTCGGAGCCGCAGCGTTTCCGCAGCAGCTCCCGCAGCGTACGGCGGATCTCGTCCTGCTCATCGGTGAACGCGGCATCCATCGGCGGACTCCTCCCGGTCACGGCCGTACGACGACCTGACGGCCCGTCATGTTAGGTACCCCGAACCGCTTTTCCCAGCCTCACGCGCACTTCTCACCCCGCTGTCGCACCCTCCCGCCCCGCCCGCTATCTGATGTACCGTCACGTCCATGCCGCTACCGCCAGGGAGTACCGCCGCATTCCCCCGCAAGGTAGTCATCGCCGGTGTCGCCCTCTCCGACTGCGGACGCGTGGACGGACCCACCCCGTACGCCCTGCACGCCCAGGCCGCCCGCCGCGCGCTGGCCGACTCCGGCCTGGACCGCTCGCTCGTCGACGGCTTCGCCTCGGCCGGAGTCGGCACCCTCGCGCCGGTGGAGGTCGCCGAGTACCTGGGGCTGCGTCCCACCTGGACCGACTCCACGTCGGTGGGCGGCGCGACCTGGGAGGTGATGGCCGCGCACGCCGTGGACGCGATCGCGGCCGGGCAGGCGCGCGCGGTGCTGCTGGTGTACGGGTCCACGGCGCGCGCCGACCTCAAGGCCGGCCGCCGTACCGCCAGCCTCTCCTTCGGCGCCCGCGGCCCGCTCCAGTACGAGGTGCCGTACGGCCACACCCTCGTCGCCAAGTACGCCATGGCCGCGCGCCGCCACATGCACCAGTACGGCACGACCCTCGCCCAGCTCGCCGAGGTCGCCGTCCAGGCGCGGGCCAACGCGGCCACGAACCCGGACGCCATGTACCGGGACCCCATCACCGTCGACGACGTCCTGTCCGGCCCGCTGATCGCCGACCCCTTCACCAAGCTCCACTGCTGCATCCGCTCCGACGGGGGCTGCGCGGTCCTCCTGGCCGCCGAGGAGTACGTACGCGACCTGGCCCAACCGCCCGTCCACGTCCTGGGCGCGGGCACCGCCGTGTCGCACTCCGCGATGTCCGAATGGGAGGACTTCACCGTCTCCCCTGCCGCCGTCTCCGGCCGCCTCGCCTTCGAACGGGCCGGAGTGCGCCCGTCGGAGATCGACGTGGCCGAGATCTACGACGCCTTCACCTACATGACGCTGGTGACGCTGGAAGACCTCGGCTTCTGCGCCAAGGGCGAGGGCGGCGCGTTCGTGGAAAAGGGCCGGCTGCTGCGCGACGGCGCCCTCCCCGTCAACACCGACGGCGGCGGCCTGGCCGCCTGCCATCCCGGCATGCGCGGCCTGTTCCTGCTGGTCGAGGCGGTACGCCAGCTACGCGGCGAGGCGGGCGAGGGCCGCCAGGTACGACGGCCGGACGGCAGCCTCCCGGAACTGGCCGTGGCCTCGGGGACGGGCGGCTGGTTCTGCTCGTCGGGGACGGTGGTGCTGGGGCGGGGGTAGAGGACGGGGCAGAGGCCGTGAGCCACTACCCCTTCAACTACTCCCTCTCGCTCGACGCCGTGCCGCGTCCGTGAAGCGGCGGCCCGGCCCACCCCTTACCCGCCCTGCACCAGCGCCAACGTGTACTCCACGGCGCGCGAGTCCGTCGCCTCGAATCCCAGACGGCGCAGGGCCGCGTGGAGTTCCTCGTCGTCGGGTGCCGCGTTGACCTCGGCGGTACGGAGGCCGGGGTGGTCGGTGTCGAGCGCGTGGAGGGCCGCGGAGGTGAGGGCGGTGAGCGCGTCGGCGGTGCTGTCCTCTTCGCGGTTGTGGACCAGGCGGGCGCGGGCGTCGTCCAACTCGACGTCGTACCAGGCGTCGTCCGTACCGATACGGAACGCGACCCCCTCCTCCTCGGAGGGGAACTGCCGTACGGCCGCGTCCCGCACGGGGACACCGGCCGGCAGGCCGCGCCGCCACCACCGGTAGACCTCGCCGCTTTCGAGGGCACCCAGCTCCACCGCGGGCCTGCCGGGGCTCGTGTCCTCCTCCGTGATCCACCGCAGCGCCGTGCCGCCCGCCTTGCGGACCTCGTCGGTCGCCCCCTGCAACAGGGGCACCAGGATCGCGTCCTCGGCGCAGTCGAGGACGGCGACGAAGCGCAGGGCGGGGTCGTCGGCGCCCAGGTCCAGCAGCGCGACCGAGCCCTCGACGCCTCCGGCCCCGTCGACCACTCCCTGGGGGCGGGCGGCGAGTACGGCGACCGTGCGGTCTCCGCACCACAGCTCACCGGCGGCGTCCGGATCGGTTATGCATTCAACGAAGTTTGCCATTTCTTTACCTTATGGAGATTTCCTCCCCTCTGTCCACTATGGCCCCGCCCGTAACACCCTCGCACCCGCCCCCTCACCCGTTCCCCGCTCACCGAAGCGTGCCCAGGAACTCCCGTACCGCCCTGGCCAGCCCCTGCGGGTCCTCGGTCGGGATGAAGTGCCCGGCGTCCAGCTCGACCCGGCGGGTGCGCGGGCGACGCCCGGCCATCTCCCGGGCCAGCTCCGGCGTCAGCAAGAAGCTCGTACGGCCGTGCACGAGCAGGGCCGGACAGTCGCTGCCCAGCCAGACCGGCCAGTGGTCACCGCGCACGCCCAAGTCGGACGCGACGATGTCCTCCGGCACGAACGGCAGCCGCCAACTGCCGTCGTCCTGCTGCCGCAGCCATGGGGCGATCAGCGGCGCCGCCGCGCCGAGGCCGTCGAGCAGCGCCTCACGGGTCGGTGCCTGGCGCGGCCAGTCCAGGCAGAAGGCGATGCCGCTGGGGCCGGTGTCGGTGATCACGACCGGGTCGTCCACGTTGATCAGCGCACGGACCCGCTCGGGATGCCGGGCGGCGAGGTGGTACGCGTTCTTGCCGCCCATGGAGTGTCCGAGCACCACGGCGGACGACAGGCCGAGATGATCGAGGAGCGCGATCGCGTCGGCGACGTACGCCTCACGGGAAAGGTCCGGGGTACGGTCCGACTCGCCGTGGCCGCCCTGGTCGGGGGCGATCACCCGCCATTCCGGGGCGAGTTCGGCGGCGAGCCCGGCGAAACCGCGGCCTTCGGAGAAATGCCCGTGCAAGGCGAGGAGAGGTTTTCCGTCGGCGGGGCCGAAATCGAGATACGAGAGGCTACGGCCGCCCAGGAGCAGCCGACTGCGGTGTTCTTGCGAAGTCCCCATGCCCGGCACGCTAATCCCGGGCACCCCTTACCCTGTAAAGGTTATTTTTTGATCATTACTGGAAATGTTGGTGCAAGACATGAAGAAGCAGGCCCGTCTCACGGCCTTCCTGGCGGCTGCCGCCGTCGCGCCGGCCGTGCTGTTCGCCTCCCCGGCGCTCGCCGCCGAGGCACCGGCCACCGCCAACTCGGCGCCGGACCAGGGCGCGCAGACGGAGCCGGACGCGTCCGCGAAGAAGCCGGCTGACACGTCGAGCATGAAGGAGGACCTGCTCACGGTCGCGCGGATGCTGGACGGGAACCCCGGCCGCGCGCTGGCCCGGGAGGCCAGGAAGGCGCTCATGGGTCCGCGCGAGGGCCTGCGCCAGTTCCTGGAGACAGGGCAGTACGAGGCCCGCGACGAGGACAACAGGGTGGCGATCCTGCGGAGCATCGCGGGCAAGAGCACCGACTCCAGCGTCTACAAAGCAGCCGCCAAGGCTCTTGAGGGGACCCCGCAGGACCGGGTGCGCTTCCTGAAGGAGGGCCTGGCCCTGGCCACCGAAGCGGACAACAGGGTGCGCGCGGTGCAGATTTCCAGCATCGGCGGCCCCGCCGTCAGAGCCGCCGCCGACGAGGCGCTGTGGGCCGGGCCCGAGGCCCTTCAGCACTTCCTCGACGTAGGCCAGTACGAGGCCCGCGCCAAGGACGAGGCCGCCGCGAAGAAGGCGGAAGAGGAGAAGGCCGCCAAGGACAAGGCGGCGAAGGAGAAGGCAGCAAAGGACAAGGCTGCCGAGGACGAGGCCGCCAAGGGCGGCGGCAAGAACGTCACGCCCGCCGTCGACTCCAAGCCCGCGGGCGGCCACGGCACCACCGGCTCCGGCACGGCCTCCGGCACCGCCGTCACGTCCACCGGCAGCGACAGCAGCACCAGTGGCAGCAGCCTGGCCGCGACCGGCGTCAGCCCGGTCACCCCGTGGGCCGCGGGCGGCGCCGCCGTCGCCGTCGCCGCGGGCGCGGGCCTGATGGTCGCGGGCCGCCGCCGCACCGCCGCCGAGCGCGGCTGACCTTCGACGGAAGCAGGCGCCCCCGGCGGCCGGTCCCCCGTGGCCGGCCGCCGGGCGCGCGATTGCGCGGGCTGTACGGGGCTGCTCAAAGCTGTGTGGACTGCGGCGGCAGCCTCACGCCGTCGGACGCGCGCCGATCACGAATTCCGTACCGAACGGGTCCGTCACCCGCGCCTGCCGTACGTACACCGTGTCCTCCGGCTCGGTCGCCGTCCCGCCGGCCGCGGCCGCCCGCGCCACCGCCGCGTCCGTGTCCGCCACCTCGAAGCACGTCCCCCAGCTCGCGGCCCCGGCGGACGCGTCGCCCATGATCCCGCCGATCTCGTGCCCGTCCGGGCGGCGCAGGAACGTGAAGTCGACGCCCGGCATGTCCGGGTTGCCGTCCAGCGTGTAGGCGAAGACCGCCGCGTAGAAGTCGCGGGCCCGGGCGGCGTGGGCGGGCGGCGCCACCAGGTCGTTGCGTACGAGGGAGTTGGGCTCGTTGACGATCTCGCAGCCGACGTGGGTACGCCCCTGCCAGAGCCCGAACTGGGCCCCCACGGTGTCCTCGGCGATCGCGGCCCGTCCGTAGTCCCGGATCTCCACCGGGCCCCACAGCACCCGGCCGCCCGCGTCGGCGATCCGCTTGGCCGTGCCGTCGCAGTCGTCCACCGCCATGTACATCGTCCACCCGCCGCCCGCCGCGTCGGGCCGTTCCATCAGGCCCGCGGCGCGCTGCCCGCCGACGAGGGCGACGGCGTACCGCCCGCCCTCCATGGTTTCCGTCTCGTACGTCCAGCCGAACAGCGCCCCGTAGAAGTCCATGGCACGGTCGAGGTCGGGAACGGCCAGCTCCATCCAGGTGGGCGTTCCGTCGGGCTGATTGCCGGTGACACGGCTCATGACGTGCTCCTCACGGTACGGGGCGGCCGGGTGGCCGCGCTGGCCGACGAGAACGACGCTAGGCGCCATGGCGGACAGGGAGTGTCCTACATCCGGGGGACATTTCCAGGCCCGTAACACCACCGCACTTCCGTCTACGGCGTGCCGTTACGCCGCCGCCGAATTGCCGCAACAAAGGGCAGACAACATCATGTGCGGTGTGGCCCCCGCCCGCCGTCTCCCTTCAGGCCCCGACCGGAAATGACGTACCGATGCTCCGTTCCCTGCCGGCCGTGGCGCTCGCCCTGACCGCCACGTGCGCGCTGGTCAGCGGGTGCGACGGGACGGGCGAGCCGAAGAGTGCGGGGCGTACGGCGGGGGCATCGGCGCCTGCCCTGCTGTGGCCCGGCCGTACGCCCGCGCCGGAGCAGACGTACGAGCCGAACTCCGCCGAGCGCCCGACGCCGCTGCGGTCGGCGCCGCGCGTCCCGTCCGGTGACATGCACCGGGTCTCGGCGCTGGCCGTCGCGCAGGCCAAGGTCGCGTCCATGACCGGCGCGCTGGACGAGGACGGCACCCACAGGAAGATCGGGGAGTGCCGGGCCGCCGGGCAGAAGGGGTGCCCCGTACTGGCGCCGCAGTACCGGGACCTGAACGGGGACGGCAAGGACGAGCTGCTGCTCGGCATCGAGTCCGGGAAAACGTTTCTGTTCCTGTGGGGGTTCACCGCGAAGGACGGGGTGGTCACCCAGATCATGGACGCCGGAGTGACACCCCTGTCCGTCGAACTCTCAGGCCAGGACGTGATCGTCCGCGAACCGGCCGGCAAGGGCGGCTACAGCCTCCGGCGGGTCTACTCCTGGGACGACCACCTGCAAGCCATGAACGAACGCGTCATCGAGTACGACGCGTCCCGCGCTACGAGATGAGGCGGAGGAAGTCGGCCCAGGAGGTGGGGGGTACGGAGAGGGCGGGGCCGGTCTTGTTCTTGGAGTCGCGTATGTGGATGGTGGTGGGGGTGGTGGCGATCTCGACACAGTTGGTGTCGGCGGATTGTTCGCTGCTGTAGCTGGACTTCCGCCAGACCAGTGCGACGTTCATCATTCACCTGCCAGTCTCTCGATCAGGTCCAGGGACTTCGCCGGGGAGAGTGCCTGAGCACGAATGGCACCGTACTGCTCAACGTACTGAACGGACTCGACCGGCCTGGTGAGCAACTTACCCTTCCCTTCCACGTCGAAGTAGACGCTCCTCCGCCCGTCGGGGGAGGACAGCAACTGCAGTGAACCTTCGAGTCCAGAGTGCGTCTCCACGTTCGTGGGCATCACTTGTAGCGTGACGTGACTCAGGGCGCGGACGGTCTCCAGGACGTGGAGCAAAGCCCCTTTGAGGACTTGCTTCCCCCCGAGCGGCCGCTCCAACGCCGACTGCTCCACTACGAAACTCACGGTTGGGGCAGGGTTTCGGAGAAGCACGGGCTGCCTTTCCAGCCGCCTGCGCATCAAGCGTTCGACCTCATCAGCGCTGAAGGCCGGAACCCGCGACCTGAACAGCGCACGCATGTAATCAGGAGCCTGAAGCAGCCCAGGCAGCACCGTGTCCACGTATCCGCTGAGGCTCAGCGCCTCAGCTTCCAACAGCCGCCACTCCAGATACTGTGCACGGCTGGATTCCTGCTCCATCAGCTTCACGCACGTCTCCAACACTCCGCCGGCCGCCATGTGTCGGTCTGCATCGATCAGGAACCCGGCGCTCGGGATGCGCTCCCCTCGCTCGTACGCCCCCTCCAGCGACTCGGAGACATGCGTCTCGTAGGCCAGCCGCTTCTGCGTCATGCCTGTGCGCTGACGGAAATGCTTGATGAGCCCTCCGACGTGCTCCCGCGCCGGTGACGGCTCCATCCAAACGGCCACGATGACCAACTCCTCCCTACAACCCGCCTTGTGGACGCTTTCTCTCTGGTGACGCTACGCACACATGCCGACCATTGAAGCCATGACGACCGAAAACCACCCCCGAGAGCCACGCCTCCTCCCCTGGGCCGGTCAGGACGGCAAGCCCTGCTACGTGATCAGCGAAGGACGCGGCCCCGTGACCGACCTGGCCGACGGGCTGGAGGAGATGCAACTCTCCATGGCGGTGCAGCTCTTGGACCATTCGCGCGCGGCCCTGAACAGGGAGCAGCCGCCCGAGCGCACGGAACTGCTGTTCATCACCAACCGCCTCACCGAATCGCTCAGCGACGCCGTGCGCGTGGCGGACAGCCGGGGCCGCCGCCTGCCTTGAACATGTCACGCACCGTGAGCAGCGGGAACCTACACAAGCGTCATAGACAAGCGTATAAGACGCTCGTATAGTCGCTGCGTGACCTCGACATCCCGTCCCCACGCCCTCATCTCCGGCGCCGGCATCGGCGGCCCCGCCCTCGCCTACTGGCTGCACCGCTACGGCTACGCCGTAACCGTCGTGGAGCGCGCGCCAGTACTCCGGACCGGCGGCTACAAGGTCGACCTGCGCGGCGTCGCGATCGAGGTCGCGGACCGGATGGGCGTACTGCCGGAGATCCGGCGCGCCAGTACGGACATGCGCACCGGCGCGTACGTGAACGACGACGGGCGGCGGGTGGCCACGCTGCCCGCCGACATCTTCGGCGCCCGGGTGGACGGCGACGACGAGATCATGCGCGGCGACCTGACCCGTATCCTCCACGCCCGCACGCGCGACGACGTGGAGTATGTCTTCGGCGACTCGATCAGCTCGCTCACGGACGACGGCACGGGTGTGAACGTCACCTTCGAACGCGGGACGCCGCGCCGTTTCGACCTGGTCGTCGGCGCGGACGGCCTGCACTCCACCGTCCGCCGCCTGGCCTTCGGCGACGAGTCGCGCTACCTGAGGCGCATCGGCGCGTACATAGCGGCCTTCAGCATTCCGGACGGGTTGGCGGCACCCGGCGAGGAGTTGTACCACCTCACGCCCGGCCGCCTCATCTGCACGTACAGCGCGTCCGGTGAACATGGCGCCAACGGCGCCAAGGCGTGGCTCTGCTTCCGTTCGCCCCGGCTGGACTACGACCCCCGCGACGCGGACGGCCAACGCGCGCTGCTGGCAACCGCCTTCGAAGGCGTCGGCTGGCAGGTGCCGCGCCTCCTCGAAGCCTCCCGCGCCGCCACCGACTTCTATTTCGACGGGCTCGACCTGATCGAAATGGACCGCTGGTCGCGCGGGCGCGTGGTGCTGCTGGGCGACGCCGCGCACTGCGCGTCACCCGCGTCGGGGCAGGGGACGGGGATGGCGCTGGTCGGCGCGTACGTACTGGCCGGGGAACTCGCGGCGGCGGGCGGCGACCCCCGTACGGGCTTCGCGCGCTACGAGGGGGAGATGCGCCCGTACGTCACGGCGAACCAGCGGATGGCGGAGAAGTTCGTACCGCAGATGACGCCCACCTCCCGGGCCGCCATCCGGTTCCGGCACGTGATGCTGCGGATGCTGTCCCACCTGCCGTGGAAGAACTACGTGGCGAAGAAGCTCGCCGAGGACGTACAGCGCTGCGCCCACGCGATCACCCTCAAGCCGTACGGCACCCACCGCCCGGCCCCAGCACCGGCCCCGGCTCTCACATCGGCGCAAGCCGGAACCTTTTGCCCCGGCGGGTCATCTCTTCACCCGTAAGGGCCCGGTCAGGTGGAGGAGTTGTTCGGATGGTGCGTCGAGTTCGTGTGCTGCTGTTGACGGCCGCACTGCTGCTGACAGGTTCGGTGATCTGGTCCGCACCGGCCTCCGCCGTCATCGGCGGGGCGAAGAGCACCTACGGCCCATGGGCGGTACGCATGCTCATCGACGGCCAGCCCACCTGTACGGGGACGGCGGTCGCCCCCCAGTGGATACTCACCGCCTCGCACTGCTTCTACGAGCAGGCGCAGCCGGTCGCCGACAAGCGGATCTCCTTCCGGGTCGGCAACCTCGACATGCGCAAGGGCACCACGGTCCGGCCGCTGCCCGGCAAGCGGGTGGGCAGCACCGCCGACATGATGCTCGTCAAGGTCCCGAAGATGAACATCCCCACGGCGCGCCTGGCCACGACCGGCGTCCGCGTCGGCCAGACCGTGCGGCAGTACGGGTGGGGCGCCACCTGCACCGACGACGAGAACGCCTGCCAGTCCCCCGTGCTCAAGCAGTCGGACCTTCGGATCGTGCGACCGGACGACCGCCGCTGCAAGGGCTACACGGCACCGGGCGGCCCCGACTTCTGCATGGAGAAGGTGACCGGGATTCCGGCCGGCGGCGACTCCGGCGGTCCGGTCATGAGCATCGGGGCGCAGGGCAGCGAAACGCTCCTCGGCGTCTTCAACGGCTCGGACCGGGAGACGGTCGCCCAGGCCGGAGAGGTCTCCCAGCAACTCGCCTGGATCCGCTCGGTCATCCGCCGCTAGGGCGACTCGCGACAGGCACTGCCTGGTCCGCCGCCCGCAGACCGGCGGACTAGGCTGCCAGCCATGGTCGAACACCCGGCAGAGAACGCGCCCCCGCACATGGACACGGGTACGGGTACGGGCGCGGGCCCGGACTCCGACGAGCGCTTCCACGCCCTCCTCCGCTCCCTCCGCGTCTGGGACTGCGAGCTGCCCGGCATCGACCCCGACCCGGCGCACGCCCCGGCCGACCCGCTGCCGTTCTTCCGGCAGTGGCTGCGGGAGGCCGCGGAGGCGGGCGTGCCCGAGCCGCACACCATGACGCTCGCGACGGCGGACGCGTCCGGCGATCCGAACGTCCGCACCCTGATGCTGCACGACGCCGACGAGCGCGGCTGGCACTTCGCCACCCACCGCGGCAGCCGCAAGGGCCGCGAACTCGCCGACCGCCCGCGCGCCGCCCTCGGCTTCTACTGGGCGGGCCTCGGCCGCCAGGTCCGCGTACGGGGCCGGGTCACCGAGGCGGGTCCGGAGGAGAGCGCGGCCGACCTCCACCGCCGCTCGACGGGCGCGCTGGCCGCCGCCCTCGTCGGCCACCAGAGTGAAGTCCTCGCCTCGTACGCCGAACTGGAACGTGCCTCGGAGGCCGCCTGGGCCCGCGCCCAGGCGGAGCCGACCGCCCCTGTACCGAGCTGGACCCTGTACGTCCTGCGCCCCGACGAGGTGGAGTTCTTCCAGGGCGACGCCCGCCGACGGCACGTACGTGTCGACTACCGCCGTGCGGACGAGAACGGGGCCTGGACCCGCGAACTCCTCTGGCCCTAGGCCGGGCCGGAACCTTTCTGGCCGTAGACCGGGCCGACGCCCTCCCGCGCCGGTACCGTCGCGGCCTTCCAGCGGCGGATGACCTCCCCCTTGGCGGCCTCCATGGCCGAGTCGAACTCCTCCTTGACCGGGGCGGGCAGGAAAATCCTTTCGCCGTTCACCAGGTCCAGCCGTATGCGGTGGTGAGGCGTGCCCTTACGGCCGTAGAGGGACGTGCCCTCGTGGCGGTCGACGCCGACGCCCGCGACGTCACGCCAGGCGATGCGTCGCCGCCGCAGCGGAGACCTGACCCGTATGCCTTCGTCGCCGACGTACGTACGGCTGGCGGTGCAGTAGTACAGGACGAGGGAAAGCGGCACGAACACTCCGAGCGCGACGGTCAGCTCGCGCAGGTCACTGCCGCGCGGCTCCGCGTAGAAGCGGCGCCCGAACTCCTGCCACCCCATGCCGAAGGTGACCACGCACAGCGGGACGACCCCGCCGACGAAGGCGAAGGCCAGGGCGATCCACTGCCACCAGCGGGACGCGGGTCGGTACTCGATCGTTTCCACCCATTCACCCTACGTCCCGCCCATACCCGGCCCTCCCTACGGCATTCGGGCCAACCAGGACGGCGCCGCGCGCGCCCCGCCGTTACGGTGCCGGGAGATACAGCGGTCCCGTCCGAGGTGAGGGAGAACTGCCGATGCGCCGTACGACCGGGAGCCCGGTGCGGCGCGGGCTGCTGCCCCTGTTGGTGCTCGCCACCCTGGCCGGGGCGACGGTACCGGCACCGGCACAGGGGCAGGCGGCGGCGCACGGGAAGACGATCGTGCTGCCGGGCGCCACCTCGGCGGAGGGCATCGCCGCCGGGCGCGGTTCCACCTTCTACGCGGGCGACTACTTCGGTGGCGACATCTACCGCGGCGACATCGAGGCGGGTACCGCCGCCCGCTTCATCGACGCGCCGCGCGGCCGTCACGCCCTCGGCATGAAGGCACACCCCCGACACGACCTGCTGTTCGTCGGCGGCGGCCGGACCGGGCGGGCGTACGTCTACGACACCGGGACGGGGCGCACGGTGGCGAGCTACCGGTTCGGCCCCGCGGGCACGACGTTCGTCAACGACGTGGTCCTGACCCGCTACGGCGCCTGGTTCACCGACTCCTCCCGGCCCCGGCTCTACTTCGTACCCGTCGACCGGCGCGGGCGGCTCGGCCACCACACCGCCCTCCGCGTCAGCGGCCCGGCCGCCGTCCTCGCCGGCCGGTTCAACCTCAACGGCATCCAGGCCACGCCCGACGGGCGGACGCTGATCGTCGCGCACTCCTCCAAGGGCGCCCTCTTCACCGTCGATCCCGCGAGCGGGCGCAGTACGGCCGTCTCCGGGGTGTCCGTACCGGGGGTCGACGGCATCGTGCTGCACGGACGCACGGTGTGGGCCGTCCAGGGCTTCCTCGGCCAGGTGCGGCGGGTCACGCTCAACGGGCCTTTGAACAGCGGGAAGGCGAAAAAGACGATCAGGTCGGGGCTGTTCCGGACCCCGTCGACGGCGGCGCGTTTCGGAAGCACGCTCGCCCTGGTCAACGCCAAGCTCCACACGGGCATCCCGCCCACGGCGAAGCAGTACGAAGTCATCACTGCGGACGGCTGACGGCCCGCGCCGCACGGTTCGGCGGTCGTGGGTCGCGGGTCACGGCCGTGTGCCGTGTGCCGTGTGCCGTCAGAAGCGCCGATACATGATGTGCAGCCCGACGTAGCCCTCGGTGGGGTGCAGGAAACCCTCGGGAAGGGTCGTCATGATCTCGAAGCCGAGGGACCTCCAGAGGGCGACGGCATGGGTGTTGGTCTCGACCACCGCGTTGAACTGCATGGCCCGGAAGCCGCTCGTACGGGCCCAGCCGACGGCGTACTCGCCGAGCGCGCGGCCCACTCCGCGGCCGCCGTGGGCCGGATCGACCATGAAGGACGCGCTCGCGATGTGGGCGCCGCCGCCCATGTGGTTGGCGTTCATCTTGGCCGTGCCGAGGACCGTACCGCCGTCGTCCACGGCGACGACCGTGCGACTCGGCGGATCGAGCATCCACATCGCACGGCTGGTCGCCTCGTCCGTGTCGCGGTCGTAGGTGTACGTTTCGCCGGCCGCGACGATGGCACGGAAGAACGGCCAGATCGCGGGCCAGTCGGCCGCGTTCGCTTCTCGGATCAGCACGCGCGCCAGCATGCCGGGGGCGGACGCTGGGAGCCAGCGATTTTCCGGGCCCGGTGGGAGAGCGGCTACGGCCGTGGACTGCCGGTGAAGTCAAGGGTGGTGATGTAGGGGTCGTCGCCCCAACGTATCGTCATGCCGTCGCGGTCGGCCACGTACTGGTAGGGCTGCGACTTCAGGAGTGGGAGCACCATCTGTGCGTCGTCCCGTTCCTTTTCGGAGCAGGAGTGGTCCGTGGCGAGCTCCGGGTCGTGGAAGAAGACGTGCGTGCCGGCGAAGTCGGCCTTGGCGGTGAAGTCGTTGCAACCGAGCTGTCCGGTGACAGTGCCGTCCGGGTGGAAGTCGAAATACAGCTCGGTGCCGGAGTCGAAACCGTACGGGGAGTCGTACACCTGCACTCGCACCGGCCGGTACCGGGTGTCGAAGAACTCCTCGGGACGGTTGGGCACCAGAGTGACCGTCCCACCGCGGTCGTTCTTCAGCTCCAGGGAAGAACGGGGGCTTCGGGGCTTCGCGGACTCCGGGTCAGCGTCTTCGGGCTTTTCGGTGATCGTCAACGGGCCCTGGAGGAAGGCTTTGAGGCCTTCCTCGTACTGCACCGCTCCCTCGGCGTAGGTCACTTCGTCGCCGCACCGGGCTTTCTTCTGCGGGCCCGGCCATTTCGGAGGCTCGCCCGCCTTTCCTCCCAGAGTCAGCTCGGCCGCCCCCAGCTTCGCTTCCATCCGGAACGCCTCGCACCCGTAGGCGCCGGACGCGGTCCCGTCATCATGCAATTCGATCCACGGACGTCCGACGGACGTCCCGAAGAATGCGTACGGCACCTCCTTTCCCTTGAAGGCGCGCACGGACCAGACCCCACGGGCCAACAGCCCGCCCGCACCGTCCGGCCCCTTCCTCGCGTCCGGGGCGGACGAGGCGTACGCCGACGAACCGCGCCCCGCCCCGGCGCTCCCGGCCGATGTCGCACCGCACCCCGAGATCGCGACAAGGGTCATCGCACCGGCACCGGCCGACACCAGGGTGAGTCTTCGGGACTTACGCGTCACCATGACCGTAAAACGCGCGTCTCACGGCAGCAGTTCCCTGTCACGTGGAGTTCAGGCGGCGCGAAATACGGGGACGACAATTCCTGAAGCGTCCGCGGTGCGGAAACGCCCCCGTAGCGGCATACCGATGCGCAGGGCCGCCTCCGGACAGTCGACGACCTCCGTCATCATCCGCGGGCCCTCGGCGAGGTCCACCACCGCGGCCACGTACGGCACACGCCCGCCGAACGGCGGGAGGTCGTTACGGTGCACCACCGACCACGTGTAGAGCGTGGCCCGGCCGCTCGCTTCCTCCCACTCCACGTCTTCGCTCCAGCAACGCGGGCAGAACTCGCGCGGGTAGTGGTGCGCCGCCCCGCAGCCGTCGGCGCGGCAGCGGCGCAGCAGCAAGCGGCCCTGAGCAGCCGCGTCCCAGTAGACGCGGCTGAACGCGTCGGTGCCGGGCAGGTCGTACCTGGGCACGGCGGACGGCGCCGCCGCAGGCCCCTCGGGTTCGGACGTGGATGTCGCCTTCGGCCTCACTCCGGACCACCCGCTTCACCTCGGCGCGCGGCGCACGGCCCACAGCGCGCGTTGCTTTTCCTGACGGCACGTCAGTTCACTCGACGACGGCCGGGCTGCGCAAGGGTGCGGGCACGGGCAGCGCCCCGTACGGCGACATGCGCGCCGTACGCGGTTACCCTCACCGGCATGCCGGACGCCGCAGCGCACGCCAGCTCCTCCGCATCCAGCACCGCACCGCCCGCCGCCGACCCACCCGTGTATGTCATCGGGGGCGGGCCGGGCGGGCTCGCCACGGCCGCCGCCCTCGGTGCCTACGGCATCCGTGCCGTCGTCCTCGAAAAGGCCGACGCGGTGGGCGCCTCCTGGCGCGGCCACTACGACCGTCTGCGACTGCACACCACACGCCGCCTCTCCGGCCTGCCGGGCCTGCCCATCCCGCGCGCCTACGGGCGGTGGGTCGCGCGCGACGACGTGGTGCGCTACCTGGAGCAGTACGCCGAGCACCATCACCTCGAAGTCGCCACGGGCGTCGAAGTGCGGCGCGTGGACCGCGCGGCGGACGGCGGATGGGTGCTCCACGCGAACGGCGGGCGCGCGCCGGCCGCCCGTACGGTCGTGATCGCCACCGGTTACAACCACACCCCGCACCTCCCCGACTGGCCCGGCCGCGACAGCTACTCCGGCGATCTCCGGCACGCCGGCGACTACCGCAACGCCGCCCCGTACGCGGGCAAGGACGTCCTGGTCGTCGGCACCGGCAACACCGGAGCCGAGATCGCCGTCGACCTGGCCGAAGGCGGCGCGGCGCGGGTGCGGCTGGCGGTCCGTACCGCCCCGCACATCGTGCGCCGCTCGACGGCGGGCTGGCCCGCCCAGGCGACGGGCATCCTCGTACGCCGTCTGCCGCCGCGCGCGGTGGACCGGGCGGCCCGGGTGATGCGCCGCCTCTCCGTGCCGGACCTGTCGGCGCACGGCCTGCCGATGCCGGACACCGGGCTGTACAGCCGGGTCCTGGAAGGGGCGATCCCCGTACAGGACGTGGGGCTGATCGACGCCGTACAGCGCGGAGCGGTACGGCCGGTGGCGGCCGTGGCGTCCTTCGACGGTGACGTCGTACGGCTCGCGGACGGCGACGCGATCGAACCGGACGCCGTCATCGCCGCCACCGGCTACCGGCGCGGCCTGGACGGCCTCGTCGGCCACCTCGGCCTCCTCGACACCCGCGGCCGCCCGCGCGTCCACGGCCCCCGCACCCTCCCCTCCTGCCCGGGCCTCCACTTCACCGGCTACACCAACCCCATCAGCGGCATGTTCCGCGAACTGGCGCACGACGCCCGCCGCATCGCGCACGCCATCGCCGAGGCCCACGCCCGTCAGGGCCCGGACCCCGTGCCCGCCCGCACCCGATCCCGCACGACCCATTCCTGACTGAACGTCAGTTGCCCTAACCTGACGGAGCGTCAGTCGAATCGGCACTCGTCACACGGGAGCGGGCGTCAGCGATGCTTGGATCGACCTACGGCAGCCTCAGCACTCACTCCAGCCCGGCCCGCGTAGTGGCGTGCGGGGCGACCCCACCGCACACCGTGCACGGCACGGCCGCGCCCCCCGCGGGCGGCCCGCACGCCGACGGCACACCCGCCGGCGCCACGGGGCCCGACCTGGACGTCAGCGGGCGCCCGCTGTACGCCCCCGTCCCCGACCTGGACCGGTTCTTCCGGCCCGGGGCGGTGGCGGTGGTCGGCGCCTCGGACAGCGAGGGCCGCCCGAACACCGGCATCACCCGGCAGCTCATCGCGTGGGCCGAACGTGTCGGTGCCCGCCTGTACCCGGTCAACCCGGGCCGCGACCGTGTCTTCGGCCTGCCCTGCCTCACCTCCGTCTCCGACCTGCCCGAGCAGGCCGACCTCGCCGTACTGCTGGTCGCCGACCCCGTACCGGTCATCGAGGAACTGGCCGACGCGAAGATCAGGTTCGCGGTCGCCTTCGCCTCCGGCTTCGCAGAGACCGGGGCGGCCGGTGCCGCCGCCCAGGACCGGCTCGCCGAGGCCGTGGCCCGTACCGGCATCCGGCTGCTCGGCCCGAACACCAACCTCAACGCCTTCGCGTCGTTCCGCGAGGACCTGGACGGCCCCGCCATCGCCCTGATCACCCAGTCAGGCCACCAGGGCCGCCCCGTCTTCTCCCTCCAGGAACTGGGCATCCGCCTCTCGCACTGGGCCCCGACCGGCAACGAGGCCGATCTGGAGACCGCCGACTTCCTCTCCTACTTCGCCTCCCGTCCCGAGGTCGGTGCCGTCGCCGCGTACATCGAAGGGTTCAAGGACGGCCGCAGCTTCCTGCTCGCCGCCGACCGGGCGGCCCGCAACAAGGTCCCGGTCGTCGCCGTCAAGGTCGGCCGCACCGAGGCCGGGGCCCGTACCGCCGCCTCGCACACCGGCAAACTGACCGGTGCGGACGCGGTGGTGGACGCGGCCATGCGGCAGTTCGGGGTGATCCGGGTGGACGGGCTGGACGAGTTGCAGGACACCGCGGCCCTGCTCGCCCGGGCCCGTACCCCGACGGCCGACGGCGTCGTCGTCTATTCGATATCCGGGGGCACCGGCGCCCACTTCGCGGACCTGGCGACGGCCGCCGGGCTCACGCTGCCCACCCTGGACCGCGCGAAGCAGGACGAGCTGCACCAGTGGATCCCGGACTGTCTGAACGTCGCCAACCCGGTGGACAGCGGCGGCCACCCGGTCGGCGACCGGCGCGGCCGAAAAATCATCGACGCGCTCCTCGCCGACCCGTCCATCGGCGTACTGATCTGCCCGATCACCGGACCGTTCCCCCCGATGAGCGACAAGCTGGCCCAGGACCTCGTGGACGCGGCGGAACAGACGGACAAGCTGGTGTGCGTCGTCTGGGGCTCGCCGGTCGGCACCGAGGACGCCTACCGGCACACCCTCCTCGGCTCCCGGCGCGTGGCGACCTTCCGCACCTTCGCCAACTGCGTCACGGCCGTCCGCGCCCACCTCGCCCACCACCGCTTCACCGCCGGCTACCGCTCCCCCTTCGACGACGCCCCGCGCACCCCGTCGCCCTCCGCGCGCAAGGCGCACGACCTGATGAGCCCGGGACAGCAGCTCAGCGAACACGCGGCGAAACAGCTCCTGCGCGCCTACGGGATCAGGGTGCCGCGCGAACAGCTCGTCACCAGCGCGGCGGCGGCCGTGCGCGCCGCGAGTCTCGTCGGCTACCCCGTCGTCATGAAGGCGTCCGCGCCGCAGCTCGCGCACAAGACCGAACTCGGGCTCGTCAAGACCGGACTGACCTCCGCCAGC
Organism: Streptomyces sp. NPDC045470; assembly: GCF_040646595.1. Lineage (NCBI taxonomy): Bacteria > Bacillati > Actinomycetota > Actinomycetes > Kitasatosporales > Streptomycetaceae > Streptomyces > Streptomyces sp. NPDC045470. The sequence goes on along the minus strand of NZ_JBEZAN010000004.1, from coordinate 275,927 downwards.
CAGGTCAGGGACGCCTACCGGGAGCTGGCCGACATCGCCCGCCACGAAGGCATCGAGCTGGACGGGGTGCTCGTCTGCCAGATGATCGAGCGGGGCGTGGAGATGGTCGTGGGCGTCACCGCCGACCGCCTCTTCGGGCCGACCGTGACGGTCGGGCTGGGCGGGGTGCTCGTCGAGGTCCTGCGGGACACCGCCGTCGGCGTGCCGCCCTTCGGCGCGGACCGGGCCCGCGCGATGCTCCGCGAACTGCGCGGACACGCCCTGCTGGAAGGCGTACGGAGAGGGCAGCCGGCCGACGTGGACGCGCTCGTCGAAGTCGTCCTGCGCGTCCAGCGGATGGCGCTGGACCTGAGCGGCGAACTCGCCGAGCTGGACATCAACCCGCTGATGGTGCTGCCGCGCGGCCAGGGCGCCGTCGCGCTCGACGCGCTCGCCGTCTGCCACTGACCGGGCGGGCGGCCCGGCGGCCCGCGCGGGCGCCCGGGCGCCCGCCCGCCCGAGCGCTCCCACCGTCGACCACAGAACTCGGAGCCGCCTCACCATGGCCCCCACCCCCGATTCCCCCGCATCCGTCCCCGCTGACTCCTTGATACTCCACACCACTGACAACGGCGTGCTGCGGATCACCCTCAATCGCCCGGCCGCTCTCAACGCCATCACCCCTGACCAGCGCGAACGCATCATCGCGCGACTTTCCGACGCGTCCGCCGACCCGGACGTACGGGCCGTCGTCATCACCGCCACCGGCAAGGGCTTCTGCGCCGGCGCCGACCTGCGCGGCGGTGCCGCCACGCAGCCGGCCGAGCGGGCCGCGGGCGACGTGGCCCGTCTGATCCGGCGCGGCGCCCAGCGCCTCGTATCCGCCGTACTGGACTGCGAGAAACCCGTCCTCGCCGCCGTCAACGGCACCGCCGCCGGGCTCGGCGCGCACCTCGCCTTCGCCTGCGACCTGGTGGTGGCGGCCGAGTCCGCGACGTTCGTCGAGGTGTTCGCGCGGCGCGGCCTCGTACCGGACGGCGGCGGCGCGTACCTGCTGCCCCGGCTCGTCGGGCCGCAGCGCGCGAAGGAACTGCTGTTCTTCGGCGACGCCGTCACGGCGGCCGACGCCGCACGCATGGGGCTGGTCAACCGGGTCGTGCCGGACACGGGTCTGGAGAAGGCCGCGCGGGACTGGGCGGAACGGCTCGCCGCCGGCCCGACCCGGGCCCTTGCCCTCACGAAGCACCTGGTCAACGCCTCACTGGAGGCCGACCGGGGCACGGCGTTCGCGGCCGAGGCGGCGGCCCAGGAGATCAACATGACGACGGCGGACGCGCGGGAGGGGGTCACGGCCTTCGTGGAGCGCCGCCGGCCCACGTACCGGGGGCGGTGAGCTCCGGCAGAGCGGCCCCGCCCGCACCTTCAAATCTGACGGGCCATCAGGTTCAATGGAAGCATGATGGGACATGCCGGTATGGCGGCCACCGCGGTGCGTTATCTGCGGTCGGTGGGCGCGCCGACCTCCGCCACGCCGCCGGAGCCCGCCGGGCGCGCCGGCACAGTGCCGCGCCCCGCCCTCAGAGCCGTACGGGAGGACGAGCGCGCCCCGCTCGACCCGGCCGACTTCCGCGCCGTGCTGGGCCACTTCGCCAGCGGCGTCACGGTCGTCACCGCGCCCGCACCCCGCCCGGCCGGCCCCGGCGACACCACCGCGCACGGCCCGGCCGGCTTCGCCTGCCAGTCCTTCGCGTCGCTCTCCCTCGACCCGCCGCTGGTCACGTTCATGGTGGCCCGTACGTCCACCACCTGGCCCCGGATCGCCCGCGCGGGCGTCTTCTGCGTCAACATCCTGGGCGCGGACCAGGAGGGCCTGTGCCGCGCCTTCGCGGTCAGCGGCGCCGACAAGTTCGCGGGCGTCTCCCACGCACCCGCCCCGGTCACCGGATCACCGCGCCTGGCGGGCGTCCCGGCCTGGATCGACTGCGTGATCCAGGCCGTGCACACCGGCGGCGACCACCTCATCGTCGTGGGCCGGGTCGCCGCCCTCGGCACGGACCCGGGAACCGCCGGGGCCGGCCCGCTCCTCTTCCACCGGGGCGCTTTCGGCCGCTTCAGCGCGTAGGACGGAACCGCCCGCCGGGCACCGGGGCCGGAGGGCGGTACGCCCGTACGTCAGAACGTCAGCACTCCGCGCGCCACCCGGCCCCGCCGCAGGTCCGCCACCGCCCCGTCGAAGTCCTTGACCGCGTACGTCCTGGTCACCAGCTCGTCCAGGAGGAGGCGGCCCTCCTCGTAGAACCTCGCGTAACGCGCGATGTCGCGCTGCGGGCGGGACGAGCCGTAGCGGCAGCCCAGGATGGACTTGTCCAGATACATCGACGAGACCAGGAACGACGCCTCGGCGGTGGCCGGGGGCACGCCCAGCAGCACCGCCTGACCGTGCCGGCCGAGGAGGTCCACGGCCTGCCGGATCAGCTCCGTACGGCCCACGCACTCGAAGGCGTGGTCGGCGCCGTCCGGCAGGACACCGCGCACGGCCTCGACGGTGTCCGGCACCGCCGAGGCGTCCACGAAGTGCGTCGCGCCGAACAGCCGCGCCATCGCCTCCTTGGCCGGTTCGACGTCCACGGCGACGATCACCGAGGCACCGGCCAGCCGGGCACCCTGGAGCACGTTCAGCCCGATGCCGCCCGTGCCGATCACCACCACCGTGTCGCCCTGCCCCACCCGCGCGCGGTTCAGGACTGCGCCGACCCCGGTCAGCACGCCGCACCCGATCAGCGCCGCCGACGTCAGCGGTATCCCGCGGGGGATCCGTACCGCCTGCACGGCCCGGACGACCGTACGCTCGGCGAAGGCCGAGTTGGACGCGAAGCTGTACACCTCCCGGCCGCCGTGCCGGAACGGCTTCCCGGGCATCCCGATCGAGGCGCGGCACATCGTCGGCCGGCCGCGGTCGCACTCCGCGCACGTCCCGCAGTTGGCCAGCGTGGACAGCGCGACATGATCTCCTGCCGCTACATGCGTGACCCCGTCCCCCACCTCCTCGACCACACCCGCGCCCTCATGCCCCAGCACCACCGGCACCGGATAAGGAATCGTCCCATCGACCACTGACACATCGCTGTGGCACAGCCCCGCCGCCCGGATGCCGACCAGCACCTCGCCGGGCCCCGGAGCCCGTACCTCCAGGTCGTCGACGACCCGCGGCCGGCCACCCTCGAACATGACGCCTCGCATCATCGCTCCCGCCCTCCGCCGAGGCCGAGCACCCGCCCGGCAATGACCGTGCGCTGGATCTCGTCCGAACCGCCGTAGACCGTGTCGGCCCGGCTGAAGAGGAACCGCCGCTGCGCCGCGTCGAGTGCGTACGCGGAGTCCGCCGTCCACGGCTCCGGGCCGCACGCCGCGCCCGCTCCCCGTACCCGCATCGCCAGTTCCCCCATCCGCTGGTGCCAGCCGGACCACAGCAGCTTCGCCACACTGGGCGCGCCCGCGTCCCCGGCCGCCGGACCGAGCGTGCGCAGCGCGTTCCACCGCAGCACCCGCAGCTCGGCCCACTGGCGTACGATCCGGTCCCGCAGTACGGGATCGTCCACCGCGCCCGTACGCACCGCCTCACGGACGACCTCGCGCAACTCGGCGGCGAAGCCGACCTGTTGGGCGAGGGTGGAGACACCGCGCTCCAGCGCCAGCAGCCCCATCGCCACCCGCCACCCGGCGCCGGGCCCGCCCACCACATGCGCGGCGCGCGCCACCGCCCCGTCGAAGAACACCTCGTTGAACTCGGACGTCCCCGTAAGCTGCCGGATCGGCCGGACCTCGATGCGCCCCGGCTGGTCCATCGGCACCAGCAGGAAGGACAGCCCCCGGTGCCGCCGCTCCCCCGGATCGGTCCTGGCCAGCACGAAGCACCAGTCGGCCTCCCGCGCGAGCGAGGTCCAGATCTTCTGCCCGCTGATCCGGTACGTGTCCCCGTCCCGCACGGCCGCCGTACGGACCGCCGCGAGGTCCGAGCCCGCGCCGGGCTCGCTGTACCCCTGACACCACAGCTCCTCGCCCCGCGCGACGGGCGGCAGGAAACGTTTCCGCTGCGCGTCGTCCCCGTAAGCGAGCAGCGTCGGTGCCAGCAGTTGCTCCCCGATGTGTCCCACCCGCTCCGGCGCACGCGCCGCGGCGCACTCCTCGGCCCACACCACCTGCTGCGTCAGCGTGGCCCCCCGGTTCCCGAACGCACCGTACGCACGGTCCCACCCGATCCCGACCCACCCGCCGCGCCCCAACTCCCTTTCCCAGGCACGCCGTACGCCGAACTCCGAGCGCCGGGCCACCAACTCCTCACACAGATGCTCCGCCAGCCAACAACGCACCTCACCCCGAAACACCTGATCTTCGACCCCGACCGAAAAATCCACCGCCACCCTCCCACCGGGACAAGCCCCGATCCACCTCTCCTCCCACCCCCTCACGGAAGGGGGCGGGCCGGAGCGGCCTGCCGCGCAGGCCCGCCCCCGAACCTGACAGCCCCGCGCAGCGGCCACAGCCCGCCGCAGGCGCGACGAACCCGCAGCCAGAAGCGAACCGGCGCCCCGGACCCCGCGCCCAAAGAGCGCCACTTGGAACTACACGTTGGGCCGCCGCCCCCCGGCCGCGTCAGCGGCCATCGCCTCCACCCGCGACAGCAACGGCATCGGATCGGTCCCCACCGTCCCCGGCAGAAACTCCGCGATCTTCTCCGGCGTCCACCCGCCCTCCGCGTACCCGGCACGCAGTTCCCTCGGCTGGGCCCACACCGCGATCTTCGGCCCGGCGACCGTGTAGACCTGTCCGGTGACGCGTTCCTGCACGGCGCGGTCGCTGAGCAGGTAGACGACGAGAGCCGCGACGTCCTCGGGCTCGCCGATCTCCGTCAGCTCCGTCGGCACGCCGGCGGACATCCGCGTACGGGCGACGGGGGCGACCGCGTTGGCGGTCACGCCGTACCGGCTGAGACCGAGTGCGGCGCTGCGCACCAGCGAGATGACGCCGCCCTTGGCCGCGGCGTAGTTGGCCTGCGAGACGCTGCCCTGGTGGTTGCCGCTGGTGAAGCCGACGAGGGTGCCGGACCGCTGCCGGCGCATGACCGCCGAGGCCGCCCGGAACACGGTGAAGGTGCCCTTCAGGTGGGTGGCGACGACCGGGTCCCACTCCTCCTCGGTCATGTTGAAGAGCATGCGTTCGCGCAGGATGCCGGCCACGCACACCACGCCGTCCACGCGCCCGTAGCGGGTGAGCGCCGTGTCGACGACCCGCTGCCCGCCCGCCATCGTGGACACGTCGTCCGCGACGGCGACCGCCTCGCCGCCCGCCTGCTCGATCTCCTTGACCACCGCCTCGGCGACCTCGCTGCTCGGCCCGGCGCCGTCCACCGCCACCCCGTAGTCGTTGACGACCACCCGGGCGCCCTGGGCGGCGCAGGCCAGGGCCACCGCGCGCCCGATGCCGCGGCCCGCACCGGTGACGGCGACCACCTTGTCCGTCAAGAAGTTCCCCATGCCGCGCCCCTTCCCGCAGTTTCTGACGGCCCGTTAGATTTTTGAGCAGACCCGCACCGAGCACAAGACCCGGCGCAGCCCGGAACGCGGCACGACGCACACCCCCGCACCGCCCCGAGGAGGACCGGAATGCCACTGCCCGCCGAGTTCCACGCCCTCGCCGAACGCGTGAACAACTGGGGCCGCTGGGGCGCGGACGACGAGATCGGCACGCTCAACCTGCTCACGCCCGGCGTCGTACGGGAGGCCGCCTCCGCCGTCCGCTCCGGCCGCCGCATCGGCCTCGCGCTGCCACTGCGGCAGGACGGCGTGCAGACCGGCCTGATTCCCGGCCGCGTCAACCCCCTGCACACCATGACCGCGATCAACCAGGAGATCTTCGGCCCGGGGACGGTCGCCACCTCCGACGACGCCGTCACCATGGGCCTCCAGGCGGCCACCCACTGGGACGGCCTGGCCCATGTCTCGCACTCCGGCCGGCTCTACAACAACCGCCCCGCCGACTCCGTCACCGCGCGCGGCGGCGCCACCGTCCTCGGCATCGAGAAGGCGCCCCCGATCGTCTCGCGCGGCGTCCTGCTCGACGTGGCCCGCGCCCACCACGGGGACTCCGACGGGCCCGGGAGGCTGCCCGCCGGTCACGCGGTGACGCCGGAGGACCTGGACGCGGCGGAGGAACTGGCCGGGACGCGGGTAAGGGCCGGCGACATCGTGCTGATCCGTACCGGGCAGATCCAGCACTACCTGGCGGGCGACCGGGACGCGTACGCCCACCCGTCGCCCGGACTGTCGGTCCGTACGCCCGAGTGGTTCCACGCCCGCGACGTCGCGGCCGTCGCCGACGACACCCTCACCTTCGAGATCTTCCCGCCGGAGATCGACGGCCTCTGGATGCCCGTGCACGCGCTCCACCTGGTGGAGATGGGCATGATCCAGGGCCAGAACTGGAATCTGGAGGAGCTGGCCGGGGCCTGCGCGCAGGAGAACCGTTACGCGTTCTTCCTCGCCGCGATGGCCGAACCGTTCGTGGGCGGCACCGGCACACCGGTGGCGCCGGTCGCGGTCCTCTGAGGCTGCGCACCGGCGCGGGAGCGCCCGCGCCGGGAAGGCGGACCGGACGGAAGCGGGTCGGCCTGCGACAGGCCGGACGGAAGCGGGCCGGCCGCCGTACGGGCAGCGGCACTGCCCCAGCCGGGTGGCGGTACGCCCATGCGCACCCCGAGCGTGGCACCGCGGACCACCACCCGGCTACGGGACACGACCCGCACTCGCCGAGGCCCCGGCCCCGTACCCTCGGCGTCCCCTCGCGGCGGATCGCTCCACCCCAGCGTGATCACGTGGCCACGCCACGTCAACACCTGGTCTGGACTTTCCTTCGGTCAGGCGCGGTGCGGTACGGCGCAGTGCGGGTCGTACGCCCCCAGGTCCGACCCGGCCGCCATCAGCATCGACTGCCCGCGGTCCACCTCGCACCAGATGCTCTTGCCGGTCCCTTCGGGCCGCCAGCCCCAGCGGTCCGCCAGGCCGTCGACCAGTTCCAGGCCGCGGCCGTTCGTGTCGTCACCGTCGGCGCGCCGGGGGCGTGGCGCGCGGGTGCTGCGGTCCGCGACCTCGACCCGTACGGTGCCCACCACGGCACCCGAACCCGAGAAGCACATCCGCAGCTCGGCGGGGTTGCCCGTATGCACGACGGCATTGGTGACCAACTCCGAGATCAGCAGGATCAGCGTCTCCGCCAACGGCTCGTCGGCCCTTATGCCCGAGCCGGCCAGCCGCGACCTGGCCCACCTCCGGGCCCGCCCCACCTCCGCGGGGTCAGGCCGGACTTCCAACTGCACCTGAAGCACCTGCACCGCTCACACCATCCGAACCGGCGGACACATCGCCTCGCACCTCATCGAGGTCACACTCCGTGACCTCGGTGATGCACAGCATGGTTGACGTTCAGTCACCCCAACAAGCGCTTCGGGCATATTCCAGCGCAAGGGAGTATGCGTGGTGCATACTGTGCGACGCGCATTGCCGGGAGTCGAACAAGAGGGCTTCACGCCCCTCCTTCGGGGGCGAGCGGAGCGCGTTCGGCATCCCGGGTCGGTCGCCACGACCCCACGGGAACAGTTGCGCCTCAGAACCACTCGCACCCAAGGGAGCGTACCCGAGCGGGGCGCCGACTCCCCCCTGTGACGAGTTATGCCTGGGACACCACCCGATATCGACCCTCTGTGACCGCTTGTGTGTACGGAAACCGACATTCCGCACCAGAATGCCCTACACGCCGAAATCGTCGGCCAACAGAGCCTCGGCGAGTGCTTCCTCCGCCTTTCCGCCGCTTTGCCACTGTTCGACTCGCCACCACGCCCGTTTGAGGTGCAGATGGACGTCGGCCTCCCAGGTGAAGCCCATTCCGCCGTGCACCTGAAGGCAGTCCCGGGCGTTGCGCACGGCGGCCTCGTCGGCGAGCAACTTGGCGCCGACTACGGGGAGTGACTGATCGGTGAGTGAAGCCGCATATACGGCGCTTCTCGCTATTTCCACTCGTATCAGCATCTCGGCGCACAGATGTTTCACCGCCTGGAACGATCCGATGCGTACGCCGAACTGCTCTCGGCGCCGGGCGTGTTCCACGGCCATCTCGACCGTACGGGCAGCGCTGCCGAGCTGAAGCGCCGCCGTCAGCAGGGCGGCCTCGCGGCGCAGCCGGGGCACGTCCAGAGAGCGCGGCGCGCGGCGCGGGTAGGACGTCACGCGCGCGAGCGGCGTCAGCGGATCGACCGAGCGGACGGGCTCCAGGACCGGCCAGTCGGGGGCGTTCCAGAAGGCCCTGCCGGTCTTGCCCGGCTCCCCGCCCTCGCCCGACTCCCCGCTCTCGCCCAGATCGCCGCCCTCCCCCAGCTCACGGCTCTCTCCCGGATCGCCGCCCTCCAGCAAGATCAACTCGTCGCAGTCCCCAGGGTGTTCCCACAGCCGCTCCCCGCCCCTCCCCGCATCGCACAACCCCACCACCCGCTCCCCCGTGGCCGCCCCCGGCACCACCCCCGCCAGCAGCTCTCCCGCCACCAGCGGCCCCGGCAGCAACGCCCGCCCGGCCTCCTCGAAGACCAGCACCGCGTCCGGCAGGCCGAGCCCCACCCCGCCGTCCGCCGCCGGCAGCCGCAGCGCGAAGAACCCGGCCGCGCCCAGCTCACGCCAGAGCGCGCGGTCGAGCGCCGGGGCCTCCACCGCCTCCCGCAGCCGGTCCCTGCCGAAGCGCCGCGTCAGCAGTTCGCGGGTTCCCGCCTGCAAGGCGCGTTGATCAGCGGTGGGTCGGAGGTCCACGGTGCCCGTTCACCGTCCCTTCGGCAGGCCGAGGATGCGCTCGGCGATGATGTCGCGCTGGATCTGCGACGTTCCGGCGGCGATCGTGTACGAGAGGGACGACAGCCGGTCCGCCGTCCACCGCTGGTCCGCGTCGAGCGCGCCGGACGGCCCCAGCACCTCGGCGGCCGCGTCGTACAGCTCCTGGCGGGTCTGCGAGTAGCGCAGTTTGAAGACCGAGCCGCCCGCGTCCGGTACCCCGCCCGTGTCCCGGGCCGCGCCGACGTTGCGCTGGATGAGCCGCCACAACGCCGTGAACTCGGCGTTCAGCCGGCCCAGCCGACGGCGCAGCACCGGGTCGTCCCAGCGCCCGTTCGCCCGTGCCGCGCGGGCCAGCTCGCCGAGCGTACGGCGGCAGGCCACGACCTCGCCGACGAAGGCGGTGCCCCGCTCGAAGGAGAGCGTGACCATGGTGACGCGCCAGCCGTCGTGCTCGGCGCCGACCCGGTTTGCCACCGGCACCCGCACCCCGTCGAGGAAGACCTCCGCGAACTCGGCCGGGCCGGCGAGCGTACGCAGCGGCCGTACGGTGATCCCGGGGGCGTCCATCGGCATCGCCAGCCACGAGACACCCCGATGCCTGGGGGCCTCCGCGTCCGTACGCACCAGCAACTCGCACCAGTCCGCGATCTCCGCGTGCGAGGTCCAGATCTTCTGCCCGGTGACCACGTAGTCGTCGCCGTCCCGTACGGCACGGGTGCGCAGGGCGGCGAGGTCGGAGCCCGCCTCCGGCTCGCTGAAGCCCTGGCACCAGACCTCCTCACCGCGCACGACGGGCGGCAGCCAGCGGGCGCGCTGCTCGTCCGTGCCCTCGGCGGCGATGGTCGGCCCGGCGTGCAGCAGCCCGACGAAGTTGGCGCCCACGTAGGGCGCACCGGCGCGCTCCGTCTCCTCCAGGAAGATCAGCCGCCGGGTGGGCGAGGCGTCCCAGTGCACGGCACCGTACCCGGCGTCGTACAGCCGCCGCTGCCAGCCGAGGTCGTAGGCACGCCGGCCCGGCCAGTCCAGCGGATCGGGCCGGGCGGGAAGGCCGGGGAGCGTCTTGGCGAGCCACTCCCGCAGCCGGACCCGGAACTCCTCCTCCTCGGGCGAGTACGTCAGGTCCATCAGACGAGGTCGAGGTCGAGCATGCGGATCGCGTTGCCGCGCATCAGCTTGTACACGGTCTCCTCGTCCAGCCCCTTCACGTGGTCCAGGGCGACTTCCTTGGTGTGCGGGAAGGTCGAGTCCACGTGCGGGTAGTCGGTCTCGAAGGTGGCGTTGTCCCGGCCGACCACGTCCAGTGAGGCGACACCGTGCTTGTCGCGGAAGAAGCAGCAGAAGATCTGCCGGTAGTAGTACGTGGAGGGCGGCTCGGGGATCAGGTCGCGCACCCCGCCCCAGGCGCGGTGCTCCTCCCACACGTCGTCCGCGCGCTCCAGGGCGTACGGTATACAGCCCATCTGCCCCTCGCTGTACGCGAGTTTGAGGAGCGGGAACTTCACCAGCACCCCGCTGAAGAGGAAGTCCATCATCGACGCCATGGCGTTGTTGAAGCTCAGTGACGCCTGGACGGCGGGCGGCGCGTCGGGGGAGGCGGCCGGCATCTGCGAACTGGACCCGATGTGCATGTTGACCACCGTCCCGGTCTCCTCGCAGACCGCGAAGAACGGGTCCCAGTAGCCGGAGTGGATCGACGGCAGTCCGAGGTGGGTCGGTATCTCGCTGAACGTCACGGCCCGCACCCCGCGCGCCGCGTTCCGCCGGATCTCGGCCACGGCCAGGCCGATGTCCCACAGCGGGACGATGCACAGCGGGATCAGCCGCCCGCCGCTGTCCCCGCACCACTCCTCCACCATCCAGTCGTTGTACGCGCGCACGCACGCCAGGGCGACCTCCTTGTCCCGCGCCTCGGCGAACGTCTGGCCGCAGAACCGGGGGAAGGTCGGAAAGCACAGCGACGCCTCGACGTGGTTGAGGTCCATGTCCCTGAGCCGCTCGGCCGGGTCCCAGCAGCCGGGGCGCATCTCGGCGCGGGTGATGCCCTCCAGCGTCATGGCGTCGCGGTCGAAGCCGACGGCGGCGATGTTGCGCTTGTACGGGAACTTCAGGTCCTCGTAGATCCACCAGTCGGTGGGCGGCCCGTCCGGATCCATCGTGATCACATACTTGCCGCCGGTGTACGCCAGCTCGCCGATGCCCGCGGTCAGCGGCTGCGGGCCCCGTCCCCGGTACTTCGCCGGCAGCCAGGTCTCGAAGAGGTGCGCGGGCTCGATGACGTGGTCGTCGACGCTGACGATGCGCGGTAGCTCCATCCGGTTCCCCTCACACGGTTCTTCCGACCGGTGCCCGACGGACGTACGCCAAGCGCTTTCTGACGGCCCGTCAGTTACGAGGCTAGCCGCGCGCCTCGGAGCCGACAAGGCGCGCGGCGGGGCACGCAGGCGCGCGACGAGGGCGGGCAGGGGTGTGCCGAGGACTCGCGGGGAGGGCGACGAGGGCGGGCAAGGGTGCGGGGAGGGCGACGAGGGCGGGGACCCGTGTCGCCATCGACAGCGGGATGATCGGCTAGTTGGGCCGGTAGGAGCCCGTGGCCTGGTCGTAGAGGCGGTCGACCTCGCGGCGTTCGTTGTCCGGGCCGATGACCTGGATGACGTGGTAGCGGCCGTTGTGGATCATCGCGAGGTTGCGTACGTACACCTGGCGGCCGCTGCTGTCCTGCCAGGTGAAGGTGCCCTCGGCCATCGCGGCCCGGCCGACGTCGATACGGCGCAGGCCGGAGGAGCCGGACCAGCTCGACTCCCGGTACGGGGCCAGTTCCGCCTCCTTGTCCTGCTGGTAGGCCATCGGGTCGGTGCCGTGGCGGGACGTGGTGTCGCGGCCGGGCACGATCAGCAGCTCGAAGTCGTTCCCCAGGTAACGGACCTGGCCGCGCTCGTTCTCCCCGCGGCGCTGCCAGCCCTTCGGGACGGCGACCTGGAAGCCTTCCGGGTCCTTGCGCACCGCGAAGCCTTCGGCGAGGTCGGCGGGTTCGGTCGTCTGCGGCTGCTGCTTGCGCGAGCCCTGGTCGCCGGGCCGACCGCCGGAGCCGCCGTCAGGTGTCGAGCTCTGCGTGCCCACGGCGCCCCTGCGTTCGCGGACGCTGTCCGCGGCGCCCGCCCCCGGGCCGGCCTTCGGCATGAACAGCACCGCGACCAGAATCGTGCCCACCACCAGCAGGATCACCAACCCCACGAGAAGCAGTCCGAGGCGGCGCGGGCTGCGTCCGCCCGGGGGCACGGCGCCCTCGATCCGCCGGATCTGCTTGGCCGGGCGCGGCTGCCGGGCGGGGCGGGACTGCTTGGGGGCGCGGGCCGGCTCGGCCCGGTGCGGCGGCGGGACCGTGGCCGCCGCGTGCGTGGGCGGGGCGGAGGGATGGTGGGGCTGCTGAGGCTGGTGGGCTCGGTCGCTTTCGTGGGGGTGTCGACCGTCCTGGGTGGTGGGCGTGAACGGCTGGGCAGGAGGCTGGTACTGCGGCGGTGACTGGAACTGCGGTGGGGACGGGGGCTGGAAGTGGGATCTGCCCCGGGGGTCGTCCGTCGGCGGTATGAAGGGCTGCGGCTGCTGGTCGGCGGGCGCTTCGGAGAGGCCGGGCTGGGCGTGCTGGGTGGTTTCCCGGTACGCCACGGCCGGGCGCTTGCCCTTCGGCTGCCGCGGCGGCTTGGCCGGGCGCTGCGGCCGGGACCGGCGCGCCTTCTTGTGCCGGCCCTTGCGTACGAGTTCGCCCCGGCGCCGGAGGATCGGGAGCCGCCGCGAGTCGGACGGCCCTTCCAGCGACGGCACGGTCACGACCCGGCTGCCCACCTCGGGCTCCGGCGCGGTCCGGATCAGCGACCGCAGCCAGCCGCGCAGTTCCTCGAAGTCCGGACGGTCGGCCGGATCCTGCCGCATCAGCGACTCGACGACCGGCCGCAGCGCGCCGCACTCCTCGGCGTACGACGGCGGTTCCGAGCACACCGACTGCACCAGCTCGGCGGCGCTGTCCTCGGGGTAGGCGGAGTGCCCCTGCACGATCCGGAACAGCAGCGCGCCGACCGCCCACAGGTCGGTGGCGGGGCCGATCGGCGGCGCGAGCTGCCAGTTGGCGTGCACCGGGCCGGCCTGCTCCGGCGCCCAGCGCTCGGTGACCGGGCCGACGACGTTGATCCGCACCTGCCGTGCCCGCTCGGCGGCCAGGGCCGCGCCCGGGCGCCCGTAGGGAACGGCCTGGTCCGGGTGGTCCGCGTGCTCCGAGCGCTCCGGACGCTTCGACTGCCCCGGCCCCTCCGGATGATTCGATTCCGCACCCTCCTCGGGCAAGGAGGGTCCCGCCTCCGGCGCCGGGCGCTGCACCGGCAGCGGATGCGGCACCTGGATGCCTCCGGGCCGCGGCCCGGCCCCCGGCCCCGGCAGGCTGCCGCCGTACGTGACGCTGCCCGGCCGCGACGGGGCGGCCGGTGGCGTCGGCGCGGTGATGTGGTCCCGGTACGGGCTGAAGTGCGGGTCGGCGGGGTGTGCGGGGTCGGTGGCCGCCGCGTCCTCGCCGGTGCCCGTACGGGCGGCGGCTGCCCGGGTGCCCGCCTGGTAGGCGGCTATCGCCCCGGCCCGGGCCCGGCGTGGGTCCGCTCCGGGTGACGCGTCCGGCTCCCCGCCACCGTCTCCGGTCGCCGCTTCGGGACCGGCCGGCTCCGCCACCGTCTCACCCGCCGCGGAAGCCTGCCCCGGAATGGAGGCCTGCCCCGGCACGGAAGCCTGCCCCGCCGCGGAAGCCCCCGGTATGGGCGCCTGCCCCGGCGCCGCCGCACGCTCCCCCGCGTCCGCTCCCGCCCCCTCCCCCGGCACCGGGTCGTACCCGCACAGCGCTTCCTCCGCCGCGCCCGCGGCCAGACCGGTCAGGATCGCCCGTCCGTCGTCGCAGACCAGGACCGTGCGGACAGTGATGTTGCGGTGGGTCCAGCCGTGCGCGTGCAGGGCGCGCAGGGCGGTGAGGATGTCGGCGGCGACCTCCGCCGCCCGGTGCGGGGTGAGGGTGCGTTCGGCGAGGAGCGCGGCGAGCGGGCGGGCGGCGACGCGTTCGCTGACGATCCAGAGGCTGCCGTCCTGGGCGAAGACGTCGAAGACCTGGTCGAGTTGCGGGTGGTCGGGCAGCCGGGCCGCGGCGGTCGCGGCCTCCAGGGCACGCCGTACGGCGGGGTCCCGCGGCGTACGGTCGGCCCCGGACACCCGGTGGCCGTGGCCCGGTCCGTACCCGTATCCGCCCGGCGCGGGGCGGCCGCCCGGATGCCCCGGGTCCAGGAGTTCCGCGTCCACGACTTCGGGCAGCGGCACCTGGCGTACGAGGACCTCCTGCCCGCTGTACGTGTCGAAGGCGCGGGTCTCGGCGAACTCGTACTCGTCCGCCGGTGGCACCGGCAGGCGGTAGCGCTCGGCGAGCACTCTTCCCGCGTACTCGTCCACGACGCCTCCCCAGCGCGCGATTCACGCCGCCTGCCCGGCTTTGTCCGGGAGCTCCCGGTTCCACTGGTTACCCCCAGTGGTCAAAACCGGTCGCATTCCCTCCGATTGCGGCTGCGTACGGTCTTCGGGGTCTCACGATACGTGCCGGGGGCGTGGGTTGAGGAGCGCTCCGGCCAACAGTTCCCCCAGGACTTCGCTCGCGCCCTGCGACCGTCACCGCGCACACCTCGTCGGCCTGCGCACCTCTCGGTACGCGGGCCGCGGCAGGTCAGTCCTTCACCTGGAAGGTCGCGAACGCGGTGTCCCGCAGCCGCCGGCACTCCGCCGCGTCCCAGGCGTCCGCCTTGCAGGTGACCATGATGGCGTAGCCGTGCTGGTCGTCCGCGCGGAAACCGCGGTTGAGCACGCGGACGTCCTGGCCGCTCTGCTTGCGCGTGAACGACCAGTCGGCGACCGTCGGGTAGCCCCGCCACTCGATCGGCTTGATGTCGATGCGCCGGTAGTCCTGGACGCTGCCGCGGACGGCGGGCTCCAGGCTGCGCCAGGCGGCCGCGGCGTCGCTGCCGGGCTTGGCGTTGTAGTCGATCTGGACGCGCGGGAACCCGCCCGACGCGCTGTAGATCGCGCCGGAGTTCTGACCGGCCGTGTCCGTCTGCTTCCAGCCGGACGGCAGCGCCACGGCGAAGTGGAAGCCGGGGTGGGCCACCGTCCCGTAGCCCTGCGGCAGCGCCTTGTCCTTGCCGTCACCGCCCGGCTTGCCGCCCTGACCGCCGCCCGGCTTGCCGTCCGTCGTCGGCTCGCCGGGGGTGTCCCCGGCGCTCGCCGGGGCGGAACCGGCCGCGTCGGTGGCCGCCTTGCCGGCGCCCGCCGCCCGGCCGCCGTCCTTCTCGTCGCTCCCGCTGAGCGCGAAGGCCAGCACCGTGCCGAGCACGGCGAGCACCACGACCACGGCGGCGATGACGAGCGTACGGCGGGGTACGACGTCGGTGACGGACGCCCGGGGCGGGCCGGACGGGCGCGTGCCGTCGTCCGGCTTCGGCTCCGGCCTGGCGGCGGCGGCCGCGGCGGCCGCCGCCTTGCGCACCGCCTGGAGCGCGGTCCGTACCTTCTCCTTCGCGCCCTCCGACTCGAAGCCCGTCCGGCCGGCCGAGCCGACCGCCGTCGGCCAGTTCTTCGGCCCGTTCGTCGAGCCGGTCTGCGCCGACGACTGACCGGTGGTGCTCCGCGTCGTCGAGGCGGTCGCCGCCTTGGCCCCGGAGCCCCTGCCCGTACCCGTGGTGCCTGCGCCCGTGCCCGTGCCCGATCCGGTACGGGCGCCCGATCCGGTACGGGGACCCGGCGCCGTGCGCGGACCGGCGGCCGACGCCGCGCGCGCAGCCGGCGCGTCCGGCCGCGAGGAACCGTGCCCGGCTTCCGGTGCGCGTCTCTCGGCGTCCTTGCCACGCGTCTTGGGCTTCCACTGCGGGCGGGGCATCGACGGCTTCGACCGCGCCGTCTCCCGGTCCCGGTCCTTGTCCCGGCCGCGGACCTCGGACTGCGCCGCGGGCTCCTCGGGGACGACCGGCAGGGCCATCGCCCGGGTCGCGTCCGGAGCGGGCGGTTCCGGCCCGGTGTCCTCCGGCGCGCTGGCCGCGTCCAGGAGCAGCGCCCGCGCCGCCCGGTCGTCGAGCCGCGCCGCCGGGTCCTTCACCAGCAGCCCGTAGATGACCTCTTCCAGCACACCGGCGCTCTTCGGCCGCTCCAGCGGCTCGGTCATCACGGCGGTCAGGGTGGCGATCGCCGACCCCTTGTCGTACGGAGGCACGCCTTCGACACAGGCGTACAGCAGGCCGCCCAGCGACCACAGGTCCGCCGGCGGGCCCGGCTTCTGGCCACGGGCCCGTTCGGGCGATATGTACGAGGGCGCGCCGACGAGCATGCCGGTGGAGGTCACCGAGGGGTCGCCCTCGACCTGGGCGATGCCGAAGTCGGTGAGCACGACCCGGCCGTCGTCGGACATCAGGACGTTGGAGGGCTTCACGTCGCGGTGCAGGATGCCCTCGCGGTGGGCGGCGTTCAGCACGTCGAGGACGGCGAGGCCGACCTCCGCCGCCCGGCGCGGCGTCAGCGGGCCGTCGTCGCGCACCACCTCGGCGAGCGAGCGGCCCTCGACCAGCTCCATGACGATCCACGGGCGGTCGTCCTCGTCGACCACGTCGTAGACCGTGACCGCGCCGTTGTTGCGGATCCGGGCGATCGCCTTGGCCTCCCGCAGCGTACGGGTGATCAGGCGGCGCTTCTCGTCCTCCTCGACTCCGCCAGGGAAGCGCAGTTCCTTGACCGCGACCGTACGGCCGAGCACCTCGTCCCGTGCGCGCCAGACCGTACCCATTCCGCCCCGGCCGAGGACTTCGGCGAGCCGGTACCGGCCGGCGAGCAGCCTGCCCTCCTTGCCGTCCATCTCGACCTCGTCGCCCACTGAATCCCCTCTGCAATCCAGCCGAGTTGGCATCTCGAACACTTGTCGATCACCAAACTGGCCCAACTCGGACAACCCACCCTGGCGGAGCCTTCATTCTCTCTCATCCGCGCCCGTGGGGAAGGCCAGGGTCCACGACTCGGCGCCCGTTGCGCACCCGCCATGACGGCCCGGGAGGGCGGCGTCCCCGCTGACGAGGGCATCACCGGCGCGGTGCCGGCGGGCGCCGGGACGGCGGACGGCAGCAGGAAACGACAGGTGACGACAGGGACAAGAACGGATTCACGACGCACCGCCCGCCCCTCCCGGGTCTCCGACACCACCGGCCTCATCTCTTCCAGCGTCTCCCGCGTCCCTTCCGTCACCCTGTCCGGCTCCGGCCTCCCTACCCTCCACGCCGACACCACCCCCTCCGGTTCTCCCCGCGCCGCACGCACCCCACCCGCCGCACCTTCCTTCGCCTGCTCACCCTCACCGTGACCGGGCGCCGGCACCGTGACCGGGTCGCCCCCGGTGCCGGGGAAAGAGTTCTGCCGGGCGGACCCGGTCGCGTCGGGCCCGCCCGGCAGAACCGGCCGGCTGAGGTTCGTACCCCCTACAGCGGCACGATGTCCGGCGCCCCCAGCCGGGCCGCGTCGGCGGTCAGGTCGTCCGGCTGCCGCTGCGACTCGCGCTCCGCCTCCACCCGCTTCTCGTAGTGCTGCACCTCGCGGTCGACCTGGTCCGCGTCCCAGCCCAGGACCGGCGCCATCAGCTCCGCGCACTCGCGGGCGCTGCGGGTGCCCCGGTCGAAGGTCTCGATGGAGATGCGCGTACGCCGGGTGAGGACGTCGTCGAGGTGCCGGGCGCCCTCGTGGGTGCAGGCGTAGACGACCTCGGCGCGCAGGTAGTCGTCGGCGGCGGCGAGCGGCTCGCCGAGCCCCGGGTCGGTGAGGACGAGCTCGAAGACCTCGTCGGCCAAGGAGCCGTAACGGTTCAGCAGGTGCTCGACGCGCACCACGTGCAGGCCGGTGCGCGCCGCTGTGCGGGCCCGCGCGTTCCACCGCGCCCGGTAGCCCTCGGCGCCGACGAGCGGCGTGTCCTCGGTGACGCACTCGGCCACCCGCTGGTCGAGTCCGTGCACCGCCTCGTCCACCGCGTCCTTGGCCATCACCCGGTACGTGGTGTACTTGCCGCCCGCGACCACGACGACGCCCGGCACCGGGTGCGCGACCGTGTGCTCGCGCGACAGCTTGCTGGTCGCGTCCGACTCACCGGCCAGCAGGGGACGCAGTCCCGCGTAGACGCCCTCGACGTCGTCGCGGGTCAGCGGTGTGGCGAGCACCGAGTTCACGTGCTCCAGCAGATAGTCGATGTCGGCGCTGGACGCTGCCGGGTGCGCCTTGTCCAGGTCCCAGTCCGTGTCGGTCGTGCCGACGATCCAGTGCCGGCCCCACGGGATGACGAAGAGCACGCTCTTCTCCGTGCGCAGGATCAGCCCGGTCGTCGAGTGGATGCGGTCCTTGGGCACGACCAGGTGGATGCCCTTGGACGCCCGTACGTGGAACTGGCCGCGCTCGCCGATCAGGGCCTGGGTGTCGTCGGTCCACACGCCGGTCGCGTTCACCACTTGGCGCGCCCGTACCTCGTACTCACCGCCCGCCTCCACGTCCTGCACCCGGGCGCCCACGACGCGTTCGCCCTCGCGCAGGAAGCCGACCACCCTGGCCCGGTTGGCCGCGTCCGCCCCGTAGGCGGTCGCGGTGCGGACGAGGTTCATCACGAAGCGGGCGTCGTCCATCTGGGCGTCGTAGTACTGCAACGCGCCGACCAGGGCGTCCTTCTTCAGGCACGGCGCGACCCGCAGGGCGCGCTTGTGCGAGAGGTGCCGGTGGACGGGCAGGCCGCGGCCGTGCCCGGAGGAGACCGACATCCCGTCGTACAGGGCGACGCCGGAGCCCGCGTACCAGCGTTCCCAGCCCTTGTGGGTCAGCGGGTAGAGGAACGGCACCGGCTTGACCAGGTGCGGCGCGAGCCGTTCCAGCAGCAGCCCGCGCTCCTTCAGGGCTTCCCGTACGAGCGCGAAGTCCAGCATCTCCAGGTACCGCAGCCCACCGTGGATGAGCTTGCTCGACCGGCTCGACGTGCCCGAGGCCCAGTCGCGGGCCTCGACCAGTCCGGTGTCCAGGCCGCGGGTCGCCGCGTCCAGTGCCGTGCCGGCGCCGACGACTCCGCCGCCGACCACCAAAATGTCCAGCTCCCGTTCCGCCATCCGTGCGAGTGCTTCGGCACGCTGGGCCGGTCCGAGTGTCGCTGTCCTCACCGCTGCCTCCCGCTGTGGTCGGGGCCACACTCCCCGTCCGTCGATTTTGGCCGCGCCACCGGCCCGTATCCACCCTCCGGCGAGCCGGGCAACACCCCGCCGCCCCCGATCCGCCAATCCCCATTCTGGGCCAAATGTCCGCTTAGTCTATTTATGCTCTTATGCTTCACCGCCTCATCCGGAACCGCTCGGGAAGGACGGCAGCCAGCCATGCCCGCAGACCTCGCCGTCGTCGGACTAGGCCATATCGGTCTCCCCCTCGCCCAGGCCGCCACCCTCGCCGGCGTCCGCACCATCGGCTACGACCCCGGACCGCCGCCGGCGACGGCCGCGCCGGACACCCCCGCTGCCGCGCCCCCGGACAGCCGCCCGGCCGCCACCGCGCACAGCCCGCTCACCGCGTCCGAGACCCGCCGGCTGCTCGCGGCCGGCTTCCGCGTCACCGACGACCCCACCGCGCTCGGCCGGGTCCGTACGGCTGTCATCTGCGCCCCCACTCCACTCGGCGCGGACGGCGCCCTCGACCTGACCGCGGTCGCCGACGCCGCCCGCGTACTGGCGGCGCAGCTGCGCCCGCACACCACGGTCGTCCTGGAGTCCACCGTCTACCCGGGCACCACCGAGGAATTCCTGCGCCCCCTCCTGGAAGAAGGCTCCGGTCTGACCGCGGGACGCGACTTCCATCTCGCCTGCTCCCCCGCCCGCCACGACCCCGGCAACCGCGCACACCGCTACGGCACCGTCCCGAAGGTCATCGGCGGCCTGACCCCGGCCTGCACGGAGGCCGCGGCGGCGTTCTACGCCCGGCTCACCGACAAGGTCGTCCGCGCGCGCGGCCCGCGCGAGGCGGAGACGGCCAAACTGCTGGAGACCAACTACCGGCACCTGAACATCGCGCTCATGAACGAGATGGCGGTGCTCTGCCACGACATCGGCGTCGACCTGTGGGACGTCATCCGCTGCGCCGAGACCAAGCCGTTCGGGTTCCAGGCGTTCCGCCCCGGCCCCGGGGTCGGCGGCCACACCGCCCCCATCGACCCCAACTACTACTCCTACAAAGGCCGTTCACTCGGCTACCCGCTGCGCCTGGTCGAGCTGGCGCAGGAGGTCAACAGCCGGATGCCGCGCTACGTCGTACAGCGCTGCGCGACCCTGCTCAACGAGCACGGCAAGTCCGCGCGCGGCGCCCGCGTCCTGCTGCTGGGCGTCACGTACAAGCCGGACACCGGCGACGAGGAAGGTTCCCCGGCCCGCGAAGTCGCCTCCCGGCTCATGGAGTTGGGCGCGCACATCACGTACCACGACCCGTACGTCCACCAGTGGCAGGTCCGGGACCGGCCCGTCCCGCGCGCCGACGCCCTCTACGACGCGGCCGCCGGGGCCGACCTCACGCTGCTGCTCCAGCATCACCGCACGTACGACCTCCAGGGCCTCGCGGTGAAGGCGCAGCTCCTCCTGGACACCCGGGGGGCGACGCCGACGGGGGCCGCGCACCGGCTCTGAGCACGGCGGTATTCCGTAGCGGACATGTCAGACCGGTCTGTTAATTTGTTCCGGCGCATCGAACGTGTGCGCGTCCATGCCGACCGGTCCCGTGCCCAGCACCGCGACGGTCTTCCACCTCGGGGGAATCTTCATGAGCCAGTCCATGCCGCCTGCGCCGCAGCAGCCGCAGCAGCCCCACCAGCCGCCGCAGGCTCCGTACGGCGCTCCCGCACCGGGCGGCTTCCCGGCTCCGACGGCTCCGCCGCCCGCCCGCCAGGGCAACGCCGGCCTGGCCGTCGTGCTCGGTGTCGTCACCATGCTGGTCGCGGCCGGTGTCTACGGCGGGGTCCTCAAGGCCGTGGACGGCGCCTCGATCGGCTACGCGGCACTCGCCGTCGGCGCGCTGATCGGCGCCGTGGTGGGCAAGCTGGGCGGCCGCAACGCCGCGCTGCCGGTCGTCAGCGCGGTGCTCGGCCTGCTCGGGCTCTACCTCGGCCAGGTCTTCGGCATGGCCCTGCTCACGGCCGACGCCGCGCACGTCACGTTCACCGAGATCGTCTTCGACCACTTCGACCTGGTCCACGCGGTGTGGAAGGAGTACCTCGGCGCGATCGACGTGGTCTTCTACCTGCTGGCGGCCGCCGGCGGCTTCCAGGTCGCCAAGAAGCTCGGGGCCTGACACCCGCACGCACGCCGAAGGGCCCGGACCGCACGAGGTGTGCGGTCCGGGCCCTTCGGCGTCTGCGCGTCGTGCCTCAGGGCTTGTCGTGCTGCGACGGCGCGACCGTCACCTCGACCCGCTGGAACTCCTTCAGCTCGGAGTAGCCGGTGGTCGCCATCGCCCGGCGCAGCGCGCCGAAGAAGTTCATCGAACCGTCCGGCGTGTTCGAGGGACCGCACAGGATCTCCTCGGTGGTGCCGACGGCACCCAGGTCCATCCGCTTGCCGCGCGGCACGTCCGGGTGCACGGCCTCCATGCCCCAGTGGTGGCCGCGGCCGGGCGCGTCGGTGGCGCGCGCCAGCGGCGAGCCCATCATGACCGCGTCGGCGCCGCAGGCGATGGCCTTGGGCAGGTCACCCGACCAGCCCACGCCGCCGTCGGCGATGACGTGCACGTACCGGCCGCCGGACTCGTCCATGTAGTCACGGCGGGCAGCGGCCACGTCGGCCACCGCGGTCGCCATCGGCACCTGGATGCCGAGCACGTTGCGGGTGGTGTGCGCGGCGCCGCCGCCGAAGCCGACGAGCACGCCCGCCGCGCCGGTGCGCATCAGGTGCAGGGCCGCGGTGTACGTGGCGCAGCCGCCGACGATCACCGGGACGTCCAGCTCGTAGATGAACTGCTTCAGGTTCAGCGGCTCGGCGGCCGAGGAGACGTGCTCCGCGGAGACGGTGGTGCCGCGGATCACGAAGATGTCCACGCCCGCGTCCACCACGGCCTTGGAGAACTCGGCCGTGCGCTGCGGCGAGAGCGCGGCGGCGGTGACCACACCGGAGTCGCGCACCTCCTTGATGCGCTGCCCGATCAGCTCTTCCTTGATCGGCGCGGCGTAGATCTCCTGGAGGCGCTTGGTGGCGGCCTCGCCGTCCAGCTCCGCGATCTCCGCGAGCAGCGGTTCCGGGTCCTCGTAGCGCGTCCAGAGCCCTTCCAGGTTCAGTACGCCCAGACCGCCCAGCTCACCGATGCGGATCGCGGTCTGCGGCGAGACGACCGAGTCCATCGGGGCCGCCAGGAACGGCAGCTCGAAACGGTAGGCATCGATCTGCCAGGCGATCGAGACCTCCTTCGGGTCGCGGGTGCGCCGACTCGGTACGACGGCGATGTCGTCGAAGGCGTACGCCCGGCGGCCGCGCTTGCCGCGCCCGATCTCGATCTCAGTCACGTGTGTGGCCCTTCCATACGATTACGTCCCCAGTATCCCCGACCGGGGACGCTGGGGACGTATCAGGGCTTGATCAGTCTTCGTTGTCGAGGAGCACCTGGGAAGTGTCCACGACGTGGACCACGACAACGATCAGCAGGCCGTCGCTGATGACGTACTCGACCGCGATGTTCTGCGTGAGCGCCAGCGATCTGGTGTTCTCGTCGCTTGAGATCGGTATGGAAATCTTCGGCCGCGGATCGTCCGCCAGCTTCCTGAGGCCCCGCTCCAGCAAAGCCCTGCAGTCCTCGGGCAAACTGTCGCGGATCTGGGCCGCGCGTTCGCTGTAACTCACCGAGTACAACATCTGGCCCCCTCAAACAGGCGCCTCAAGCCTACCGGCTTCAGCGCCGCGCGTAGTTCGGCGCCTCGGTCACCATCTGCACGTCGTGCGGGTGGCTCTCCTTCAGGCCCGCCGCCGTGATGCGGACGAAGCGGCCCTTGTCCTTCAGCTCCTCGATGCTCGCGGAGCCGACGTAGCCCATGGAGGCGCGCAGGCCGCCGACGAGCTGGTGGGCCACCGAGCCGAGCGGGCCGCGGTAGGGGACCTGGCCCTCGATGCCCTCGGGGACCAGCTTGTCCTCGGAGAGGACGTTGTCCTGGAAGTAGCGGTCCTTGGAGAAGGAACGCGCCTGGCCGCGGGACTGCATCGCGCCGAGCGAGCCCATGCCGCGGTACGACTTGAACTGCTTGCCGTTGATGAAGACCATCTCGCCCGGCGACTCCTCGCAGCCGGCCAGCAGCGAGCCCAGCATGACCGTGTCGGCACCGGCCGCGATGGCCTTGGCGATGTCGCCGGAGAACTGCAGGCCGCCGTCGCCGATCAGCGGCACGCCCGCCGCGTTGGCGGCCTGCGCGGCCTCGTAGATCGCGGTGACCTGCGGCACGCCGACACCGGCGACCACGCGGGTGGTGCAGATCGAACCCGGGCCGACACCGACCTTGATGCCGTCCGCGCCGGCGTCGATCAGCGCCTGGGCGCCGTCACGGGTGGCGACGTTGCCGCCGACCACGTCGACGCGGACGTTGGACTTCACCTTGGCGATCATGTCGAGGATGCCGCGGCTGTGGCCGTGCGCGCTGTCCACGACCAGGAAGTCCGCGCCGGCCTCGACCAGCGCCTGGGCACGGTCGAACGCCTCGTCGCCGACGCCCACCGCGGCACCGACGACCAGGCGGCCCTCGGCGTCCTTGGCCGCGTTCGGGTACTTCTCGGCCTTCACGAAGTCCTTGACCGTGATCAGGCCCTTGAGGACGCCCGCGTCGTCGACCAGCGGCAGCTTCTCGATCTTGTGGCGGCGCAGCAGCTCGACGGCGTCCTCGCCGGAGATGCCGACCTTGCCGGTGACCAGCGGCATCGGGGTCATGACCTCGCGCACCTGACGGCTGCGGTCCAGCTCGAAGGCCATGTCGCGGTTGGTGACGATGCCCAGCAGCTTGCCCGCCGGGTCGGTCACCGGCACCCCGCTGATGCGGAACTTCGCACAGAGCGCGTCCGCCTCGACGAGGGTGGCGTCCGGGCGGACCGTGATCGGGTCGGTGACCATGCCGGACTCGGAGCGCTTGACCAGGTCGACCTGGTTGGCCTGGTCCTCGATGGAGAGGTTGCGGTGCAGTACGCCCGCGCCGCCCTGCCGCGCCATGGCGATCGCCATCCGCGCCTCGGTGACCTTGTCCATCGCGGCGGACAGCAGCGGGATGTTGACCTTCACGTTGCGCGAGACCCGGGACGCCGTGTCGACCGCGTTCGGCAGCACCTCGGAGGCGCCGGGCAGCAGCAGCACGTCGTCATATGTCAGACCGAGCATCGCGAATTTGGCGGGCATTCCGTCGACGTTGTCAGTCATGACACCTTCCCAAATGGTCTTGCCTCAGCGCGGACACCCATGCTAACGGCCACCACAGGCGTCTCATTCCACAACCGGTGAGGAGCGCATCACTTGTGCGTTCCTATGAAATGACCGCGGTACGGACGTACATTCCTACGGCTGCGCGTTTCTTCGACTGTACGTTCCCCCGCGGCGTCCGGCTGCCCCGACCTCCGCCGGGGACCGGAACGCCGCTCCGAGCCGGGCACCGGACAGCCCCCCGCCGGACACCGGACCATCGCCGGGGCGCGCGCCCCCGCCGGTCCGGCTACTGCTCGGCCAGGGCCCGCAGCCGGCTCAGCGCCCGGTGCTGCGCTACCCGCACCGCACCCGGCGACATCCCCAGCATCTGCCCGGTCTCCTCGGCCGTCAGCCCGACCGCGACCCGCAGCAGCACCAGCTCACGCTGGTTATCCGGCAGGTTGGCCAGCAGCTTCTTGGCCCACTCGGCGTCGCTGCTGAGCAGCGCCCGCTCCTCGGGGCCCAGCGAGTCGTCCGGCTGCTCGGGCATCTCGTTGGACGGCACGGCCGTGCTGCCGGGACCGCGCATCGCGGCCCGCTGGAGGTCGGCGACCTTGTGGGCGGCGATGGCGAAGACGAACGCCTCGAAGGGCTTGCCGGTGTCCCGGTAGCGCGGCAGCGCGCAGAGCACCGCGACGCAGACCTCCTGCGCCAGGTCCTCCACGAAGTGCCGCGCGTCACCCGGCAGCCGGGACAGCCGGGTGCGGCAGTAGCGCAGGGCGAGGGGGTGCACATGGGCCAGCAGGTCGTGGGTGGCCCGGCGATCCCCTTCCACGGCGCGTGCGACGAGATCGCCGATCTCCTGAATCCCGTCATCGCGCATCGGTCCATGGTGCCTTGGCGCGGCGCGATCCGCGGCATCAGGTCCGTACTTGTGCACCGAAGCGTTATGCGCGGCAGGTGCGCCGGCTGTCATCTCCCGCGCCCTCCCCTCGCACCGGATCGGCCCGTCCCCGAGGAACTCCATACCTCAAGGATGCGGCACCGCGCGCCGAACCGGGACGGCACTCCCGGCCCGGCACCTGCGGGACCTGCTGCCACCCCGCCCGCCATGCGGTGGGCGGGGCCCCTCATTCCCCCGCATCGCTGCACGTCACGGCCGTCCTAGCGGACCAGACCCCAGCGGAATCCGAGCGCGACCGCGTGGGCCCGGTCGGAGGCGCCGAGCTTCTTGAACAGCCGCCTGGCGTGGGTCTTGACCGTGTCCTCGGAGAGGAACAGCTCACGTCCGATCTCCGCGTTGGAGCGGCCGTGGCTCATGCCCTCCAGCACTTGGATCTCACGCGCGGTGAGCGTCGGCGCGGCCCCCATCTCGGCGGACCGCAGCCGGCGCGGGGCGAGCCGCCAGGTGGGGTCGGCGAGCGCCTGGGTGACCGTCGCGCGCAGCTCGGCGCGTGAGGCGTCCTTGTGCAGATAGCCGCGGGCGCCGGCGGCGACCGCCAGAGCGACCCCGTCCAGATCCTCGGCGACCGTGAGCATGATGATGCGGGCCCCGGGGTCGGCGGAGAGCAGCCGGCGAACCGTCTCGACCCCGCCCAGTCCGGGCATCCGCACGTCCATCAGAATCAGGTCCGAGCGATCGGCGCCCCAGCGGCGGAGGACTTCCTCGCCGTTGGCCGCCGTCGTCACACGCTCTACACCGGGCACGGTCGCGACCGCGCGGCGGAGCGCCTCTCGGGCAAGCGGGGAGTCGTCACAGACGAGGACGGATGTCATGACCGCCCTCCGCAGCTGATGCGCGTCACCTTGAGCCTCCAGGCTGGTACGTATCGTCACCTGAGCGATCGACCGCCTCGGACACCTGCCCGAGACCTACCTCCGCCAACCGCTTCCGCCCTCTCAACGACGGTCACTCGAAAGAGTTACGGGTTCGACAGCCGCCTTCGGCACTCTACGTGAGGGCTCGGACACGCAGAAGATGCACGGCCGAGTATCGCCCCGCTTCATCACGCTATGCCCTATTCGGTGGCTTTTCTTCCGTTTTCATGGTGTCTGTGGCTAGATTCGCAATGAGTCATATTTACATCTACTTAGACAGTAGATGTACGGTCGTGAGCACCGAGCCCGAACCGGTATCGCTTCGAGGGGACTAGCAATGGCAGATTTCTCGCGCCTTCCGGGCCCGAACGCAGATCTCTGGGACTGGCAGCTGCTCGCCGCGTGCCGTGGCGTGGACAGTTCCCTCTTCTTCCATCCCGAGGGCGAACGCGGCGCCGCCCGCAGCGCGCGTGAGACATCGGCGAAAGAGGTGTGCATGCGCTGCCCGGTGCGCGCCCAGTGCGCGGCGCACGCCCTCGCCGTCCGCGAGCCGTACGGGGTGTGGGGCGGGCTGACGGAGGACGAGCGCGAAGAGCTGATGGGCCGGGCGCGGCACCGGCTGGTGCCGGCGACGGCGGTGGTGGGACACCTCGGCGCCGGGGGTGGCTGAGAGCCCGGACTGAAGAAACGTTTCCTCGGAAACTTCACCCGATCGGCGCAGTCAGGCCGGGTCCCCGCCGGGCGCCGATCGCCGCCTTCGAGCCCGCGCCGGGTCCAGGGCCGGAGTCATGGCCAGGGCCGGACGTCTCAGCGCCCGACCGCGCCCGCCAGCCGCCCGAGCATCGCCTCGACCGCCGGGACCTGTGCGAGGTCCGGCAGGGTGAGCGCCACGACCTCGCGCTGCACGCACGGCTCCATCGCGACCGTACGGACCCCCTTGTGCCGTACCGACTCCAGCGCCAGCTCCGGCAGTACGGCGACGCCCAGACCCGCGCCCACCAGGCCGATCACCGCCGGGTAGTCGTCCGTCGCGAAGTCGATGCGCGGGGTGAAGCCCGCCCCCTCGCAGACCTCGACCAGGTGCCGCCGGCAGCGCGGGCAGCCCGCGATCCACGGCTCGCCGGCCAGGTCGGCGTAGCCCGCCGTCCCGGCGTCGGCCAGCCGGTGCGTCTCCGGGACCAGACCCACCAGCCGGTCGACCAGGATCGGCCGGACGACCAGGTCGTCCCACTCCGCCTCGGCGGCGGGGTCGGCGCCGCGCACCTCCGGGTACCGGAAGGCCAGCGTGATCTCGCAGTCGCCGTTGCGCAGCATCTCGACCGAGCGCGGCGGCTCGGCCTCGACCAGGGAGACGCGGGTGCCGGGGTGGTCGGCGCGCATGGCGGCCAGGGCGGTGGGCACCAGCGTCGAGCTGCCGGAGGGGAAGGAGACCAGCCGCACCCGCCCGGCCCGCAGCCCGGCGATGGCGGCGACCTCCTCCTCGGCGGCGGTCAGCCCGGCCAGGATGCCGGTGGCGTGGCGCACCAGCGCCTCGCCCGCCTGCGTCAGCCGCATCTCGCGGCCCGTACGGATCAGCAGCGGGGTGCCTGCGGACTGTTCGAGGGCCTTCATCTGCTGGCTGACGGCGGGCTGGGTGCAGCCGAGCGCGCGGGCGGCGGCGGAGAAGGAACCGGTCCGGGCGACAGCGCGCAGCACACGGAGATGGCGGGCCTCGATCATGCTCCGAGCATAAGCGGACCTTGGGGTGAGCGGGAAATAATGACTCGCTGCTTTGGCCGGATGCCAGTAGCGTGCCGCCATGAAGCTTCTGTCTGTGAACGTGGGGCGGCCGGGGCCCATGGAGTACCCCGGTGCGACGGGCAGTACGGGCATCGGAAAGCAGCCCGTCGACGGGCCGGTGGCGGTCTCCGCGCCCGGCCCCAAGGGCGTCGCCGGCAGTGGTCTGGCCGGGGACGCGGTGGTCAATCTCCAGCATCACGGCGGCGACGACCAGGCGGTGTACGCCTACGCCCGCGAGGATCTGGACGTCTGGGAGAAGGAACTGGGCCGCACGCTGCCCGCCGGGATGTTCGGGGAGAACCTCACCACCAGCGGCCTGGACGTGACGTACGCGCTGATCGGCGAACGCTGGCGCGTCGGCCCTCGGCTGCTGCTGGAGGTGACTTCCGCGCGCATCCCCTGCATGACCTTCCAGGGGCGGCTGGGCGAGCCGGGCTGGATCAAGCGCTTCACGCGGGCCGGGGTGCCCGGCGCGTATCTGCGGGTCCTGGAGCCGGGCGAGATCCGGGCCGGGGACACGATCACCGTCGAGCACCGCCCGGACCACGACGTGACCATCGCCCTCGCCTTCCGCGGCATGACCACCGAGCGCGAGGTGCTGCCGCGGCTCCTGGAGACGGGTGCGGCACTCCACCCCGAGCTGCGCGAATGGGCGCTCAAGTACATCCGTGCACAAGAGGCTTGAACCCGCCTGAACGGGGCGCCCGGGCCCCGGCCGACGGGCACCGGCCGGGGCGGTCGGTGTGCGCGGATGCGGATAGCGTGCCCGTATGACGACTGCATTGATTACGGGAGCGACGGCGGGCATCGGCGCCGCTTTCGCCCGCCGGCTGGCGGGCGACGGCCACAACCTGGTGCTCGTGGCGCGCAACGAGAAGCGGCTGCGCGAGCAGGCCACCGAGCTGCACGACCGGCACGGCGTCGAGGTGTCCGTGCTGGTCGCCGACCTGGCGACGGAGGACGGCATCGCCGCGGTCGAGAAGCGGCTCGGCGACCGCACCCACCCGGTGGACCTGCTGGTCAACAACGCGGGCTTCGGCAACAAGGGCGAGTTCCTGGACGTGCCGATGGCCGACGAGCTGATGATGCTCAAGGTGCACTGCGAGGCGGTGCTGCGGCTGACGTCGGAGGCGCTGAAGGGGATGCGCGAGCGGCGTCGTGGCGGGGTCGTCAACGTGGCCTCGGTGGCCGCGTTCGTGCCGCGCGGCACGTACGGGGCGAGCAAGGCGTGGGTCGTGCAGTTCACCCAGGGCGCCGCCCGTGACCTGGCGGGCAGCAACGTACGGCTGATGGCGCTGTGTCCGGGCTTCGTGCGGACCGAGTTCCACGAACGGGCCGGAATGGGTACGGACAACATCCCCGACTGGATGTGGCTGGACCCCGACAAACTGGTGGACGCTGCGATGAAGGACCTGGCGCGCGGCAAGTCGCTGTCGATCCCGGACCCGCGCTACAAGGCGCTGATGGGCGTGGCGAAGCTGGCGCCGCGCAACCTCCTCGGCGGGATCACGTCGAAGACGGGACGCAAGTACGGGCCGCAGTGACGCGGCGCGGTACGGGCCGTGGGTGGTACGGGCCTTAGGGCGCGGCCCGTACCGTCCTGGAGTCGTCAGTGGACGCCGGGGCCCTCGTAAGCGCCGATGGTGGGGGCTCCGGCGGGCAGCGGTGTGCCGAAGTAGTCGCGGCCGCCGTTGCCCGCCACGTGCCGTCCGGCGGCGTGGGCAGGTGACCCGGCGGTCAGGCGGAAGTCGTCGCGCAGTCCGGGGTCGGCCGTGGTGCCGCCGGGGTTGGCGGGCAGGTGCGCCGGCGGCAGGCCGTGGAAGACGTTGTGGTCGAAGCGCAGGCCGGGTGTGGGGTTCTTGAGGGCGTAACCGCCCTGTCCGCGGCTGACGAAGATGTTGTTGCGGACGGTCAGTTGGTGGTCGGTGGTGGTGGGGGACGAGGTGTCGTCCTGGACCAGGTAGGCGGGGATGCGGTCCGTGTTGAGGAAGCTGTTGTTGTAGATGCGGGTGTCGAGGACGGGGCCCGCGCAGTTCTGGATCAGGCGCGCGCCGTCGTTGCGGCTGACGTTGTAGCGGACGGTGGTGCCGACGGTCTTGGCGCCGCTGTACGGGCACAGCAGCAGGAAGCCGCCCTTGTTGTCGTGGCTGTTGTTGTACTGGAACACCGTGTTCCGGGAGGCGCCGTCGGCGTCGAAGGACATGCCGTCGTGTGTGTTGCCGCCGCCGGAGACCTCGTTGAACTGGACGAGGGTGTCGTCGGTGTTGAACGTCCAGACCCCCGCGTTGGCCGAGGGCGAGCGGAGCTGGAAACCGTCCACCCGGTTGTGCTCGACGACGGCGCCCGCCGTGGTGTCCAGCTTGATGCCGTCGCCCGCCAGTGACCTGAGGGTGTTGTGGTGGACGCGGACCCGGGTGCTCGGGGTCCAGGCGCCGGGGTAGGTGTGCGGGTCCTGCTGGTTGCCGACGAGGGGGCGCCTGGACCAGGTGGACTTGAAGTACACGCCCTCCCGGTCGACGTCCTCGATGCGGTTCCCGGCGATCTCCAGCCCGTCGTAGCGGCTGGGCCGCGCCGTGCCCTCGACCGCGACATGGATGCCGCTGGACCCGGTCAGGGTCTTGGCGTCGCCGCCGCGTACGTCGTGCACGTACAGCCCGGTGACCGCGATACCGCGGGCGGTGCCGTAGTCGGTCAGGCGCAGCCGTACGCCGTTGCGTTCGCTGCCGGGGCGTGCCGCGTTGACGATTTCCAGCGCGCTGAGCCGTACGTACTGCGTGTTGCCCAGCAGCACGGTGTCGTGGGCGCCGGCCCCGTCCAGTCGGGCACGGGCGGCGGCGCTCCCGTAGTCGGCGATGGTGAAGGGCGCGGTGGCGGAGCCCTCGCCCCTGGGGGCGAGGGTGCCGGTGCAGGTGATGCCGCGGCGGAACAGCAGGCGGTCGCCAGGCCCGTACGGCTGAGCGTTGGCCTGGGCCAGGGTGGACCAGGGGCGGGCGCGCGAGCCGTCGCCCCCGGCGGGCGCGGCGCAGTCGACGTGGAAGGCGTGGCCTGCCGAAGCGGAGGGGCGGTCGGCGGCGCACGCGCCGGGGGCTGCGACAAGCGTGAGCGCGGCGGACAGAGCGAGCACGGTGGGCCAAGCGCGCGCGGCGGCGCGCGGTCCGGGTCTCATGGCCCTGTTCCTGGTGCGGTTCCTGGTCCGGGTCGCATGGTCCGTGGGCCTCCGTTACGGGGCGGTGGCGGTGTCCGCGGTCAGGGTCAGGGTGCTGGTGGTGCCGTCCTTCCAGGTCACGTGGATGGCGTGGGAGCCGCTGAGCCGGACCTCGGCCAGCGTGCGGGCCGGCGCCGGGTCGGCCTCGGCGGTGAGCGAGGCGATCGAGACGAAGAGGGCGGCTTCGGGGGCGTCCGGCACCGTGCCGTCGAGGCAGGCGGTGCGGGTGTGCTCCCCGAAAGGCGTGCTGCCGGTCGGTACGGTCCGCGGCTGCCCGCCGTCCTGGGTGAAACCGTGTACGGCGTGGAGCTGGGCGGTCGGCCCGTCGTCCGGGACGGCCCAGCCGGTCTGGCGTACGGGCGTGCCGGGCGCGGCCCCGGTGACGAGGTGGACGCGTACCTCGGCGCGGCCGTGCGCCAGCGTCGCGGACCGGACCCGTACTCCGGCGAGTTCGGAGCCGTCCGCGCGGCGCGGTGTGTGCGCCGAGGCGGCCCAGCCCGGTCCGCTGCCCAGCGGTTCGACCGGGCCGCGGCCGGTGGACGCGCCGTCCACCAGCAGCGCGAAGTGGTTGTCCGGGGTCGCGACGGGGGTGGTGTCGGAACCGGGGTTCGCCGCCGTGTCCACGATCGCCACGGTCTCCTCGGCGGCCGACGGCCCCGTACGCGTCGAGTAGGCGAACCGCGCGTAGTTCGGGTCGGCCGGGCCGAAGACCGAGGAGCTGCCGTGGTTGTGCAGTCTGACCAGCCCGTCGGATGCCGTGGCCTGCACGAGCAGGCCGGGTGCGCGCAGCGTGGTGACGGCGTCCTCGGTCTCCGCCGGCAGCGGCTCCTCGCGCTCGGTCCAGGCGGGGTGGCCGTCCGGCAGCAGCAGGCCGAGCAGCCCCTTGGACGCCCAGTACGGGGAGGCGGGCCCGGAGTAGCCCTGGAGCATGGGGGCGTACGGGCCGTACCAGCCGAGCGGCAGGAGCCCTTCGTCCGTCACGGCGCCGTGGTCGACGAAGTGCCGCAGGGTGCCGGAGGCGAGGCGGCGGGTGGCGCCGGGGCTGAGCGGGGTGTGGCCGGTGAGCGCGCCGAGCCAGGGCGCGGCGAGGGTGGCGAAGCGGTAGGTGAGCGAGCGGCCGAACGGCATCGGGGCGCCGTTGGCGTCGAACATGCGGCGGTAGCCGTCCAGGTGGGCGCGCAGCCGCTCGCCGTACGTGTCGAGCAGCGCGCGGTCGCCGGAGAGATGGGCGTGCAGGACGGGATAGAAATGCAGCGCCCAGCCGTTGTAGTGGTCGAACGCCTGGTTGTCGCCGTCGCTGTACCACCCCTCGCCCCGGTACCAGCCGTCGATCCGCTCCAGCGCGCGGTCGACGGACGCCTGCGCGCGTTCCGTCTCGACGCCCGCGTCGAGGAGGAAACCGCCGACGGTCAGGCCGAACAGCCACCAGTTGTTGTCGATGGGCGGCGGGTCGAGGGCGGGCAGCAGCCAGTCGACGGCCCGGGTGCGGACCTTGTCGTCCAGGGTGTCCCACAGCCAGGGGCGGGTCAGCCGCAGGCCGAGGGCGACGGAGGCGGACTCGACGATGGCCTGCCGGGTGTCCGGGATGACCGGCCAGGCGTCGGGGTCCTTGCCGTCCAGTCCCGGTTCGGTCACCGGGTGCTCGGTGCCCGCGGCGAGCCCTTCGCCGTAGCGCGCCAGGTAGCCGTGCGGGTCCCGGCCACCGCTCCCGGCCACCCGGAAGGCGGCCGCGAGGAAGGTACGGGCGTAGCCTTCGAGGCCGTCCGAGCGCGGTCCGGCCCAACTCGGACGGGCGCCGGGGAGGTTGATGAGGCCGTTGCGGGGCGACGCGTACGGGACGACCGCCTGCAGGAGGCCGTCGGCCGTGGCTTCCCAGTGCGCACGGGTCCAGCCGGTGTACGGACTGCGCTCGCGGTCCTCCGGCGGCAGGGCGCCGGTCTTCCGGCCGGCGGGCCGGGCGGACTGCGGGGGCTGGGCGGGCTGGGGCACGGTCATGAGCGCTTCCCTTACGGTCGACGACCCCAGGAATCCTCAACTCGCCGCGATCGAACGTCAAGACCACCTGATCGAACGACCGTTTGCTGGGCCGTTCGATCACGCTGCACTAGGGTGCGTCCGCACCGTTTTCTCTTGTTTCTCTTGGAGACGGGCCGGGTCCGGGACCGGCCGCCGTCCCGGCCGGCACCCGTCCACCACACCGCGAGGGGGCTGCCGCCGTGCGCGAGCGTGCTGTGCAACGTCATGACCGCCTGCTGTCCTTGGTACGGCAGCGCGGCTCGGCCCGCGTCACCGACCTGGCCGACCAGCTCGGCGTCTCACCCGTCACCGTACGGCGCGACGTCGAGGCGCTGACCGGCAAGGGCCTGCTCGACCGGGTGCACGGCGCGGTGTCCTGGCCCCGGCGGCGCGACCGGGCCGCCGACGGCCGCGCGCCCGCCGCCGAGGGGCCGGTGCTGGGCCTGCTGGCGCCCTCGGCCACGTACTACTTCGCCGACGTGATCCGCGGCGCCCACGAGGCCGCGGCGCGGGCCGGGGCCCGGCTCGTCCTGCGGATATCCGACTACCGGCCCGAGGAGGACCCGGCGCGCGCCGAAGGACTGCTGTCCGCCGGCGCCGAAGGGCTGCTCGTCGCGCCGGGCTGGCGCGGCCCGGGCGACCCGGCCGAGTACGGCGGCTGGGTCGCCGAACTCCCGGTGCCCGTCGTTCTGTTGGAGCGCAGTGTGCCGCCGGGCAGCCCGCTGGCGGGGCTGGACCGGGTGTGCTCGGACCACAGCCACGGGGTGCTGCTCGCGCTGCGCCACCTGATCGCGCGGGGACACGCGGCGCCACTGCTGGTGGCCCGCGCCGACAGCCCGACGGCGCTCGCCGTACGCGAAGGGTACGACGCGGCGCTGCGGGCCCTCGGCGTGCCGCGGCCGCGGCCGGCGATCGGGTCGGTGCCCGCCGAACTGGACCCGGCGGGCTTCGAGCGGGCCGTACGGGAGCTGCGGGCGGCGGTGGCCTCGGGGGAGGCGACGGCGGCGCTGGTGCACAACGACGTGGACGCGATCCAGATGGTGCAGCGGCTCGCCGAACTGGGCGTACGGGTGCCGCGCGACCTGGCGCTGGTCGCGTACGACGACGAGGTGGCGGCGCTGGCGGACACACCGCTGACGGCCGTGGCGCCGCCCAAGCGGGAGGTGGGGCGGCAGGCGGCGGGCCTGCTGATGCACCGGCTGCGCGAGCGGGCCGGAGGGGGTGGCGGTGGGGCGGCAGGCGGCGGGGAGCCGGGCGGGGAAGGTCTCGGGGGGCCGGGTCCGCGGCGCCACCTCACCCTGCTGCCGACACTGCGGGTCCGCGCTTCGTGCGGGGCGGGGAGCGGTACCGGGGCGGGAAGCGGTACGGAGGCGGGAAGCGGTACGGAGGCGGGAAGCGGTACGGAGGCGGGCGCGGGAAGCGGTACGGGCGCGGGTGCGGGCGAAGGCACCTGACCCGTCTGCCCCCCTCCCGCCACCCGCTCCCGCATTCCGCCCCTCCCCACTCCCCGGCCGCTCGGCCACCTCCGGACGCCGCACCCGCCTCCCCCATCCTGTTCTTTTTTCGATCAATCAATCTTTCGCTCTTGACTTCGCTCAAGGCCGGCCCAAGGATCGCGGATCGCGGCCATCACCTTCGCGCCGCGCCCCCCATGCTCAGGAGCCGCGCCATGAGCCCCAGTTGGAGCAGAACGACGCTCGCGCTAGCCGGCGGCCTCACCGCCCTGACCCTGCTGACGGCCTGCGGCGGCAGTGGCGCCGCCGGGAGCGAAGGCCCCGTGACCCTGACGTACTGGGGCTGGACCAAGGGCACGAAACAGGCCGTGGACGCGTTCAACGCCACCCACCGCGACACGAAGGTACGGTTCGAGGAGATCCCCTCGGGCACCGCGGGCGGCTACGCCAAGATTTCCAACGCGGTCAAGGCGGGCAACGCGCCCGACCTGGTCAGCGTCGAGTACCCGACCCTCCCGGAGTTCGTCAGCCAGGGCGCCGTCCGGGACATCACCCCGTACGTGACGCCCGAGCTGAAGCGGAAGCTGCTGCCGCAGGCCGTCCGGCTCACCACCCTCGGCGGCCGCGACTGGGCCGTCCCCTTCGACGCCGCGCCGCAGGTCTACTACTACCGCAAGGACTTCTTCACCCGGCACAGGATCGAGGTGCCGCGGACCTGGGAAGCCTTCCGCGCCGCTGCCGCCGCCGTGAAGAGGGCCGACCCGAAAGCGCGCGCCGGCACCTTCTTCCCCGACGACCCGACCACCTTCGAGGCGATGGCCTGGCAGGCCGGCGCCCACTGGTTCGCCACCGAGGGCGACTCCTGGAAGCTGAACACCACGGACCCGGCGACCAGGAAGGTCACCGACTACTGGCAGGGCCTCCTCCGGGACGGCCTGGTGCACACCCACGCCTCCTTCAGCCCCGGGTGGACCAACTCGCTCAAGAGCGGCGGCACCGTCGGCTACCTCGGCGCCTCCTGGGGCGCGGGCGTCCTCAAGGGCACCCTGCCCGACCAGAGCGGCAAGTGGGCCGCGGCGCCCGTGCCGAGCTGGGACGGCAGGCCCGCCAGCGGCATGCTCGGCGGCTCCACGACCGCCGTGACCAAGAACAGCCGCCACCCCGAGGCCGCGGTACGGTTCGCGACCTGGATGTCCACCTCCGCCGACGCGGTCAAGGCCCGGGTCGCCTCCGGCGAGTCCAGCGCCTACCCGGCCGCCACGGCACTGCGCCCGGTGGCCCGGCGGGCGTTCGACACCCGCTACTACGGCGGCCAGGACGTCTATGCCCTCTTCGACGCCGCGGCCGCCTCGGTCAACGGCGCGTGGGGCTGGGGCCCGGCCACCGGCACCACCAACACCACCCTCAAGGACGAGTTCGGCAAGGTCGCGGGCGCGGGCGGCGGCACCGGCTCGCTCACCGCCGCGGTACGCGCCGGCAGCGACGCGACCGTGCGCGAACTGCGGAAGCGCGGCCTGAAGGTCATGGGCCGGTGAACGCCAAGGCGCGCGCCGCCACCGTCCTGCTCACCCCCTTCTTCGCCCTGTTCGCCGTGGTCATGGTGGTCCCGATCGGGTACGCGGTCTGGCTCAGCCTCTTCACCGAGAAGCAGTCCGGCCTCGGCTTCGGCGGTACGCGCACGGTCTTCAGCGGACTCGGCAACTACGCGGCGGCGCTCGGCGACCACGCCTTCCGCGACGGCTTCCTCGTCCTCCTCGGCTACTGCGCCCTCTACCTCCCCCTCCTGCTGGCCGGGGCGCTGACGCTCGCCCTGCTGCTGGACTCCGCCCTCGCCCGCGCCCGGCGCTTCTTCCAGCTCGCCCTGTTCCTGCCGCACGCCGTGCCCGGCATCATCGCCGCCCTGATCTGGGTCTACCTCTACACGCCCCAGCTCAGCCCGGTCGTCGCCGCGATGGAGTCCGGCGGTCTCGGCTTCGACTTCCTGTCCCCCTCCGGAGCGCTGCCCTCGGTCGTCAACATCGCCCTGTGGGAGTGGCTCGGCTACAACATGGTCATCTTCTACGCCGCCCTCCAGGCCGTCGACCGCTCCGTGATCGAGGCCGCGACGGTGGACGGCGCGGGCGCCTGGCGCGTCGCGACCGGCGTCAAGATCCCCCTCATCCGCCCCTCCCTCGTCATGGTGGCCCTCTTCACCGTCATCGGCTCGCTCCAGCTCTTCACCGAGCCGCTGATCCTCAACCAGGGCTCCGGCTCCGCCGTCACCTCCTCCTGGACGCCGAACATGTACGCCTACACCGCCGCCTTCGCCCGCAACGACTACGGCCTCGCGGCCGCCGCGTCCGTCCTGCTCGCCCTCGCCGCCGCGCTGCTGTCCTTCGCCGTCACCCGCCTCTCCGGCCGCTCCTCCCGGCCCGGCCGCCGCCTGCCGGACGCCTCCCGTGTCCCGCTCGCCCACCCGAAGGGCAGGCCCTGATGGCGCTGACCCCCCGCACCGCCGTCGCCGGCCCGGCGGCCCCCGCGCCCGTACGCCCCTCGCGCACCCCGTCCGTACGCGCCGCCGGCCGTCACCCGCGCGGCCGCTGGCTCTCCCCCGCCGCCGTCAACGCGGCCCTCGCCCTCGCCGTCCTCTACACGCTCTTCCCCCTCGTCTGGCTGGTCACCGCCGCCACCAAGGACGCGGGCGGCCTGCTGGCCGGGGACGCCCTGTCCTTCGAGGGCTTCGACCTGGCCGGCAACCTCTCCCGCCTCGCCTCGGAGGGCGACGGCATCTACTTCCGGTGGTACGCCAACAGCCTGCTCTACGCGGGCGCCGGCGCCGCGCTCTGCGCCCTGATCTGCGTGGCAGCCGGTTACGCCTTCGACAAGTACCGGTTCCCGGGCAAGGAGAAGCTGTTCGGCGTCGTCCTGCTCGGGGTGCTGGTCCCCACCACCGCGCTGGCCCTCCCCCTCTACCTGCTGGCCAGCCGCACCGGTGTGGTCAACACCTACTGGTCGGTGCTGGTGCCCGTACTCGTCAACCCGTTCGGCGTATACCTGGCGCGGGTCTTCAGCGCCGGCTACATCCCGGACGAGGCGCTCGAAGCGGCCCGTATCGACGGCGCGGGCGAGCTGCGCGTCTTCTGGTCCATCGGCCTGCGTATGGTCGCGCCGGGCCTGGTGACCGTCTTCCTCTTCCAGTTCACCGCGATCTGGAACAACTTCTTCCTCCCCCTCGTGATGCTCTCCGACCAGCGGCTCTTCCCCGTGAGCCTCGGCCTGTACGCCTGGAGCGGCAACGCGCACGGCGAGCCGTCCTTCTACCCCCTCGTCGTCACCGGCTCCCTCCTCGCCGTCCTTCCCCTGATCATCGCCTTCGTGACCCTCCAGCGGCACTGGAAGGCCGGACTCGCCGCCGGAAGCGTCAAGTGACGCCCCGAACCAGGAGCACGCTTCCACCATGCACCACACCACTGACAATTCCTCTGACCAGGCACTTTCCCGCCCCACCCTGCTGCTCGCCATGCAACCCGGCCTCGCCGGCCGTCTGCTCGCCGACCACCACCGCACCCGTCTGACAGCGCTCGCCCGCACCGATCCCGGCCTGGTGGCCCACGACTTGGCCGACCCGCCCCCGGCCGTGGCCACCGCGCTGGCCGACGCCGAAGTCCTCCTGACGTCGTGGGGAGCGACCCCGCTGACCGCCGCTGTCCTCGACCGGGCCCCGCGCCTGCGCGCCGTCGTCCACGCCGGCGGGTCGGTCAAACCCCATGTCACCGAGGCCTGTTGGGGCCGGGGCATCGCCGTCACCTCGGCGGCCGCCGCCAACGCGCAGCCCGTCGCCGAGTACACACTCGCCGCGATCCTCTTCGCCAACAAGCGCGTCCTGCACTCCGCACACCGTTACCGCGCGCTGCGCGCCCCCCACGACTGGCTCCGCGAACTGGACGGCGCCGGCAACCACCGCCGCACCGTGGGCGTGATCGGCGCCTCCCGCATCGGCCGCCGCGTCATCGACCTCCTGCGCCCCTTCGACCTGACGGTCCTCCTCCACGACCCGTACGTGGACGAGGCCGAAGCCGGCCGCCTCGGCGCCACCCTCGCCTCCCTCGACGACCTCTGCGCCGGCTCCGACGTGGTCACCGTCCACGCGCCCCAACTGCCCGCCACCCACCACCTGCTCGACGCCCGACGGCTGGCCCTCCTGCCCGACGGCGCCACCGTGATCAACACCGCCCGCGGCACCCTCGTCGACGGGACGGCCCTGCTCTCCGAGCTGGTCACCGGCCGCATCGGCGCCGTACTCGACGTCACGGACCCCGAACTGCCGCCCCCCGACTCCCCCCTCTACGACCTGCCCAACGTCCTGCTCACCCCGCACCTCGCCGGCTCCCTCGGCGGCGAGCTCCACCGCATGGCCGACCAGGCCCTGGACGAACTGGAGCGCTACGCGCAGGGGTTGCCGTTCGCGGATCCCGTACGGCCGGACGGGCTCGGGCGGTCGGCGTGAGGGCCGGGGCGAGGCCGGATCGCCGTCAAGTACCGTCTGCCTGCGGCCACTTCGCCCTTGACTTGTCGCAACCCTTGTCGCACCGTGTTGAGTCAAGGGTTGATACAAGGAGGCGTCATGCCGAAAGGAACGACTCCGGACAACGACCGGTCGGTGCGGCCGGTCGACCTTGAACGGGCCGGCGCGTGGCTGACCTGGCACGGCCTCGCCGACGTCCGGCCGACACCGTTGCTGGCCGCGCGCCTGGCGGCCCGGCGGGCCAGCCACCTGGCCGCTGATGTCCTGCTGGCCGTTTTCATCATCGCGGTCGCCCTCGTCCACACCGTCAACCGGTCCGACGGCGACGCGGTTGACGGGGCCGGGCCTCCCCTGCACTGGTCGCTGCTGGTCCTGACGGCGGTGGTGGCCGGGCTGGTGCTGGCCCAGTCACTGCTGGCCCGGCGGGTGCGGCAGGTCGACCGGCGGGCCGCGGCGACGCTGCCGCGACGGGCGGCCCACCCGGTCCGGCTCGGCTGGCGCACCGTGCTCGGCGGGCCGCGTGTCCTGTTCGCGGTTGCCACGTTCGCGGGCGCGACGGCCCCGGCGATCCATGCCCTGACCGTGCAGGAATCCACCGCACGGTACGCGGCGGCCATCCTGCTCATCGGGCTGGGCGGGATCGCGGCCGGCATGCTCGTCCAACTGCGGCATGTTCTGGCGCGCCCGGCCGTGGCCGACGACGAGGTCTCGCTGACCGCCGACGTCATCATGCGGGTCGAGGACGCCCGCTACGTCGCCACCCCCTCCGTGGTGTGGTGCCTGCCGACCGTGTCGGTGCTCGCTGCCGGGCTCGGCTGGTGGACCGTCGCCTGGCTTGCGTTCATCGCCCTGAGCGTCGTCGCGCTCGCCCTGATCACCGCGCGGACCGCACCGAGCTCCACGGTGGCACAGCACGTCATGAGCGACCGGTGAGACCGATGCTCGTCATCGACCCGGCCTCCCCCGTCCCGCCGTTCGAGCAGCTCCGCGCCCAGCTCGCCCGGCAGATCCAGGACCGCGCACTGGCCGTGGGCACCCGGCTGCCGGCCATCCGCCGCCTGGCCTCGGACCTCGGCCTGGCCGCCAACACCGTCGGCCGGGCCTACCGGGGGCTGGAGGAGGCAGGGCTGATCGAGACCCGCGGAGCGGCCGGCTCGTTCGTGTCCGCGGCCGGCGAGAAGGGGCGCGAACGGGCACGCCGCGCCGCCGCCGAGTACGCCGCCGTCATCGCCCGCGCCGGCATCGGCACCGACGAGGCCGTCCGCATCGTCCGAGCGGCGCTGGCCAACGGTTCCGCGGGATGACGGCGGGAAGCCCCGTCAACGGGACGAGGCCCGGCCCCCTCGAAAGGGGACCGGGCCTCGAACGGCGGTGAGCTGCCTCAGTGGGCGTGGCCGTGGCCGTGACCGGCCTCGGGCTCCTCCTCGGCCGGCTTCTCGACGACCAGGGTCTCGGTCGTGAGCAGCAGCGAGGCGATCGACGCGGCGTTCTCCAGCGCGGAACGGGTGACCTTGACCGGGTCGATGACGCCGGCCTTCACCAGGTCGCCGTACTCGCCGGTCGCGGCGTTGAAGCCCTGGTTCTTGTCCAGCTCCGCCACCTTCGAGGTGATGACGTAGCCCTCAAGGCCGGCGTTCTCCGCGATCCAGCGCAGCGGCTCGACGGCGGCGCGGCGGACGACGGCGACACCGGTGGCCTCGTCGCCCTCCTTGCCGAGGGAGCCCTCCAGCACCTTGGCGGCGTGCACCAGGGCGGAGCCACCACCGGAGACGATGCCCTCCTCGACCGCGGCGCGGGTCGCGGAGATGGCGTCCTCCAGACGGTGCTTCTTCTCCTTGAGCTCGACCTCGGTGGCCGCACCCACGCGGATCACGCAGACGCCGCCGGCCAGCTTCGCCAGGCGCTCCTGGAGCTTCTCGCGGTCCCAGTCCGAGTCGGTGGACTCGATCTCGCCCTTGATCTGGTTGACGCGGCCCTCGACGTCGGCGGAGTTGCCGCCGCCGTCCACGATGGTCGTGTCGTCCTTGGTGACGGTCACGCGGCGGGCGGTGCCCAGCACGTCCAGACCGGCCTGGTCGAGCTTGAGGCCGACCTCCTCGGCGATGACGGTCGCGCCGGTCAGGGCGGCCATGTCGCCGAGCATCGCCTTGCGGCGGTCACCGAAGCCGGGCGCCTTGACGGCGACGGCGTTGAACGTGCCGCGGATCTTGTTGACGACCAGGGTCGACAGGGCCTCGCCCTCGACGTCCTCGGCGATGATCAGCAGCGGCTTGGAGGAGCCGGCCTGGATGACCTTCTCCAGCAGCGGCAGCAGGTCCTGGATCGAGCCGATCTTGCCCTGGTGGATGAGGATGTACGGGTCCTCCAGGACCGCTTCCATCCGCTCCTGGTCGGTGACCATGTACGGCGAGAGGTAGCCCTTGTCGAAGGCCATGCCCTCGGTGAAGTCCAGCTCCAGACCGAAGGTGTTGGACTCCTCGACGGTGATCACACCGTCCTTGCCGACCTTGTCCATCGCCTCGGCGATCAGCTCGCCGACCTGCTTGTCCTGCGCGGACAGACCGGCGACGGCCGCGATGTCGGACTTCTCGTCGATCGGGCGGGCGGTCGCGAGGAGGTCCTCGGACACGGCCTTGACCGCGGCGTCGATGCCCTTCTTCAGGGCGGCCGGGGAAGCACCCGCGGCGACGTTGCGCAGGCCCTCACGGACCAGCGCCTGCGCCAGCACGGTGGCGGTGGTGGTGCCGTCACCAGCGATGTCGTTGGTCTTGGTCGCCACCTCCTTCACCAGCTGCGCGCCGAGGTTCTCGTACGGGTCGTCGACCTCGACCTCACGGGCGATGGTCACACCGTCGTTGGTGATGGTCGGGGCGCCGAACTTCTTGTCGATGACGACGTTGCGGCCCTTGGGGCCGATCGTCACCTTCACGGTGTCGGCAAGCTTGTTGACGCCGCGCTCAAGGGCGCGACGGGCGTCCTCGTCGAACTTCAGGATCTTCGCCATGAGTTACGTGTCCTTAGTCGTTCTCTGCAACGAACTGCGCCCCGGGATACCGGTTGTTTAGACGCGGGAACCAGGGGCGCAGAACTAGGCAATCTTCGGTGAATTACTTCTCGATGATCGCGAGCACGTCGCGCGCCGAGAGGACGAGGTACTCGTCGCCGTTGTACTTCACCTCGGTGCCGCCGTACTTGCTGTAGAGAACGACGTCACCCACCTGGACGTCGAGCGGCAGGCGCTCGCCGTTCTCGAAGCGGCCCGGACCCACGGCGAGGACGGCGCCCTCCTGGGGCTTCTCCTTCGCGGTGTCGGGAATGACCAGGCCCGAAGCCGTGGTCTGCTCGGCGTCGAGCGGCTGGACCACGATGCGGTCCTCGAGCGGCTTGATGGCAACCTTGGAGCTGGCGGTCGTCACGATCCGACCTCCCCCTTCGGAGATCTCACGGGGTTAACTGTCTGAGGTGGCGACCAGGTCGATCCGTCGTCGCGGGTGCCGGACCTGCCCGTCGCTGTGTTTGGCACTCCCCGGTGGAGAGTGCCAGAGCCGAGACTATGACGCGGTTAGCACTCGGTCAAGCGGAGTGCCAATGCGCCTTCGGCGCGTCTCTTCGGGGGGGCTGCTCGTGGGGCACCTTGCCCAGGTGGGGGGCTTGGCAATCCTGGGTTGCGCTTCGCGCGGGGGTTGTGGGGTGACCTGGGCTCGGACGGGGTTCGTTGTGGGAGCGGCGGGGGCGCGTAGGGGGCCAACTCTCCCCCAGCCTTCGGCCGGGGGTACCCCCAAGGCATCCTTTAGCTCCCCACGGCGTCCTTTAGCTGAGGTGCATCGGATACGTGGGCCAGTGTCCGGACTGCCCGCGGGGACGGTCCCCTACCCGCCCCCTCCGGTCGGATTGGCGAGCCCAGGTCTGTGGGGGTGGGAAAGAACGATTGTTCTGGTGCGCGCTCGACTGGCGGAGAGGCTCACGTGGTGTGGGCGCCACTGCTGCGGTCCTCCGGTCCGTCCTGTCGGGAATAGGGCGGAACCGGGACAATGAGTTCATGCACATACTGGTCGTGGAGGATGAAGAGGGGCTCGCCGACTCCTTGCGGCGGGGGCTGGCTGCTGAGGGGCACTGGGTGGATGTGGCCCGGGACGGGCATCGGGGGCTGGAGCTCGCGTTGGCGGGGGTGTACGACGCGATCGTGCTGGATGTGATGCTGCCGGGGCCCAGCGGGTACGAGATCTGTGGGCGGCTGCGGCGCCGGGACGACTGGACGCCTGTGCTGATGCTGACCGCCAAGGACGGCGAGTACGACGTGGCCGAAGGGCTGGACGCGGGCGCCGACGATTATCTGACCAAGCCGTTTTCGTTCGTTGTGCTGCTGGCCCGGCTGCGGGCGCTCACCCGGCGTGGGCGGGCCGCCGAGCGGCCCCGGACGCTGCAGAGCGGTGATCTCACTCTGGACGCCGATGCCCGGCGCTGTCGCCGCGGTGACACGGACATCGAGCTGACCGCCCGCGAACTGGGCGTGCTGCGCTGTCTCATGGCGGGCGAGGGGCAGGCGGTCGCCAAGCGGGACATCCTCGACGAGGTGTGGGACTCGCCGGCCGACGTGGACCCCAACATCGTCGAGGTGTACGTCTCGTCGCTGCGCAAGAAGGTGGATGTGCCGTTCGGCCGCCATTCCATCCGTACCGTGCACGGGACGGGTTACCGGATGGCGCCCGATGACGGCTGAGAAACGCCGGTTCCGGCCCGGGCCCGCGTCCGTGCGCGGCCGCACCGCCGTGGCCGCGGCGCTCGCGATGGGCCTCCTGCTGGCCGTCGGGGGTGGATGGCTCTACGCGTTGTTGCG
Source organism: Streptomyces sp. NPDC045470 (assembly GCF_040646595.1). Taxonomy (NCBI): domain Bacteria; kingdom Bacillati; phylum Actinomycetota; class Actinomycetes; order Kitasatosporales; family Streptomycetaceae; genus Streptomyces; species Streptomyces sp. NPDC045470. The sequence continues at coordinate 231,997 of NZ_JBEZAN010000004.1, read as the reverse complement.
CGCCAACCTTCTGGACAACACCACCAGTCGTACCGAGGTGGCGGCCCGTAAGGTCGCCGCGCAGGCGGACACCGGTGCCCTGCCGGAGGTGCTGCCTTCGCCCGCCGACGGCGTCGATCTGGTGCTGGTCCTGGACGCGACGGGGCGGGTCGTCGCGACCAGTCTCCGTACCGCCGAACCGCTGACCGCCGAGTTGCGGGGCTTGCGCCCGTCGCCGGGCCAGGATTCCGCCGACCGCGTGCTGACCGGCTCCCCCGCCGCGGCGGCGGGCGGTGCGCGCGCGGACGTGGTGGTGGTCCGGGCGTCGCCGCCCGGCGGCGGCGGGCAGGAGCGGTACGTGTACGCCGTGACCGTGCTCTCGGACGTGGACGACGCGACCCACGCCATCGGCGTGGCCCTGCTGGCCAGCGCCCCGCCGCTGATCGCGCTGGCCGCCGCCATCGCGTGGGCGGTGACGGGGCTGGCGCTGCGCCCGGTGACCGCCATCAGGACCGAGCTGGCCGCTGTGAGTGAGAGCGAGCTGGACCGGCGGGTGCCGGATCCGGCGGGCGGTGACGAGATCGCGCTGATGGCCCGTACGGTCAATGCCACCCTGGACCGGCTGGAGCAGGCCGTCACCCGGCAGCGCCAGTTCGTCGCGGACGCGTCGCACGAACTGCGCAATCCGATCGCGGCGGTGCGGTCCCGGCTGGAGGTGGCGCTCGCTGGCGGGACCGGTGGCAGCGACAGCGACAGCGAGCATCAGGAGTCCGTACGCGCGGCGCTGCGGGACACCGAGCGTCTACAGCGGATCGCCGCTGACCTGCTGCTTCTCGCGCGGCTCGACGCGCATGCCCCGCGTGGTGCGGAGCCGGTGGATCTGGCGTTGCTGGCGGCGGAGGAGGCCGCGCGCCGTCCGGGCGGCGGCGGTGGGGCGCGGCTGGTCGTGGAGGCCGGTGAACCCGTTCCTGTGCGGGGTGATCCGGCGCAACTGGAGCGTCTGCTGACCAACCTGGTCGACAACGCGCTGCGGTATGCGGCGTCCGAGGTGCGGGTCGTGGCGCGGGGGGAGGAAGGCGGACACGATGGTGCCGTCGACCGGGCTGTACTGGAAGTCGTGGACGACGGGCCAGGTGTTCCGGAGGCGGACCGGGGGAAGGTCTTCGAGCGGTTCGCCCGGCTCGACGCGGCGCGTGACCGGGAGACCGGCGGTACGGGGCTGGGGCTGGCCATCGCCCGGGGGGTCGCCCGCGCGCACGGCGGGGAGCTGACCGTGCGGGGGCGGGAGGACGGGCGGGCCGGTGCCCGCTTCGTGGCCGTGTTGCCCGTACGGACCGGGGGCAGCGGGGGCCCGGGGGTTTCTGACAGGGGGCGGCCCGCCTGAGGCGGTTACTCCTGAGCGGGTCTTCAGGACTTTCAGATTTTCTTCAGCGGCGGACCGTCAGCCTGTTCGGATGAAGCACCGTCGCAGGCCCACCGCTCCGGACACCGCCCACCCGCGAGGGCACCGGCGCCGGTCCCGGCGCCGTGTCGTGTTGCGCAGGCTGGCCCTGTGCGTCGCCGTGCTCCTGCTGGGCACGGCGGGCGCCGGGTGGTACTTCTACCGGGATCTCGCCGCGCGGATCGGCTCGTCGCGGGCGCTCGGCGACGGGGCGCCCAGATCGTCCGGCGGGGCGGTCAACATCCTGCTGATGGGGCTGGACAGCCGTAAGGACCAGAACGGGAACGACCTGCCGAAGGACGTGCTGGAGAAGCTGCACGCGGGCGCCTCGTCGGACATCGGCGGTTACAACACCAACACGCTGATGCTGTTGCATGTGCCTGCCGGTGGGGGGCGGGCCACTGCGTTCTCGATTCCCCGCGACGATCTCGTGGACATTCCGGGGCACGGCAAGGACAAGATCAAGAAGGCGTACGGGCTGGCCAAGGCCGCGGCGGAGGAGCGGCTGGCGCGGCAGGGCGTCACGGATCACGACCGGCTGGAGCACGAGGGGCGGGAGGCCGGCCGCCGGGCGCAGATCGCGACGGTGCGCGCCTTCCTCGGTGTGCCGGTCGACCACTTCGCCGAGGTGAACCTGGTGGGCTTCCTGCACATCGCGGACGCGCTCGACGGCGTACCGGTGTGCCTGAAGCACGCGGTGCGGGACCGTTACTCGGGTGCCGACTTCCCGGCCGGACGGCAGACGCTCGACGGGCCGCAGTCGCTGGCCTTTGTACGGCAGCGGCACGGCCTGCCCGCCGGCGACCTGGACCGTACCCGCCGCCAGCAGGCGTTTCTCGCCTCCGCCACGCACAAGCTGAACTCGGCCGGCACCTTCACCGACCCGCTGCGGCTGCTGAAGCTGACGGACGTCGCGAAGCAGGACCTGGTGATCGACGAGGGCTGGGACCTGCTGGCGTTCCTCCGGCAGGCGAAGAACCTTTCGGGCGGGAATGTACGCTTCACCACGCTGCCCGTGGAGGGCTTCGCCAAGCATCACGGTGAGGACGTGAACCGGGTGGATCCGGACAAGATACGGCGGCTCGTCGCCCGCGAAACCAGGCCGGAGGCCGGTGATTCCACTGCTCCCACCAGCGGTGACGCGCCCGACGGCGGGTCTGTCGCACCCCGGCCGTCTGTGGGAACCCTGCAACCGTCACCCTCGTCTTCCTCATCGACGGTGGAGTCCGGCTCCGGAGCGGAACGTTCCGGGCAGACGGCTCCCATGATGGACGGCGGAGGCATCCCGTGCGTGGACTGACGAGCTCGCCCCGGCCCCCCGGGGCGCCGGAGAGCGACGCCGAGCGCACCATGACGTTCGCCGCGCTCGCCCAGGCCCCGAACCGGCGGCGTACGGAGATGTGGCTGCTCGCCTTCGCCGTACTGATCTCGGTCTTCGGCTACACGTACACCGGTCTGTCGATGAACGGCCGGCTGCCCGCCGGGCTGCCCGGCTTCAGCGCCGCCGTCTTCTTCATGGCGCTCGTCCCGCACCTGGTCGTGCGCCGCTTCGCGCCGCGCGCCGACCCGCTGATCCTGCCGCTCGCCACCCTGCTGTCCGGCCTCGGCCTGGTGCTGCTCAATCGCCTCGACATCACGTACGCGGCCAAGCCCAGCCTGCACATGGCCCCGGCGGCCGGCGGGCAACTGGTGTGGACGGTGATCGGGGTGGCGGTCTGTACGGCCGTGCTGATGCTGCTGCGCGACCACCGCTTCCTCCAGCGGTACATCTACCTGACGATGGCCGTCGCGCTGGTGCTGCTGATGGCCCCGGCGTTCTTCCCCGGCGACACGTTCGGCGCCAAGCGGTGGATCTTCGTGGGACCGCTCTCGTTGCAGCCCGGCGAGTTCGTGAAAATCATGATCGCGGTGTTCTTCGCGGGCTACCTGACGCTCAACCGCGACGCGCTCGCCCTCTCCGGCCGCCGCGTCATGGGCGTCCAGTTGCCGCCGGGACGCCAGCTCGGGCCGATCTTCACCATCTGGGTCATCAGCCTCCTGGTGCTGGTCTTCGAACGCGACCTCGGTACGTCACTGATCTTCTTCGGCCTCTTCGTGATCACCCTCTACATGGCCACCGAGCGCACCAGCTGGGTGCTGTGCGGCCTGGCCATGGCGGTGATCGGCGCCGCCGTCGTCGGCTCGACCGAACCGCACGTCAAGGGCCGGGTCATGGCCTGGCTGCACCCCATGGACATCTTCCTGCCCGAGAAGGAGCGACCGCCGGGCCTGATATCCGAGCAGGCCGCGCAGGCGCTGTTCAGCTTCGGCAGCGGCGGCATCAGCGGTACGGGCCTGGGCCAGGGACACCCCGAACTGATCGGCTTCGCGGGCAACAGCGACTTCATCCTCACCACCGTCGGCGAGGAACTGGGCCTCGCCGGCGTGATGGTCGTCCTGCTCCTGTACGTACTGCTCGCCCAGCGCGGCCTGCGCGTCGGCCTCACCGCCCGCGACCCCTTCGGCAAGCTGCTGGCGGTCGGCCTGGCCAGCTCGCTGCTGCTCCAGGTGTTCGTCGTCGCGGGCGGCGTCACCGGGCTGATCCCCCTCACCGGCAAAGCACTGCCCTTCCTGGCCAAGGGCGGGTCCTCACTCGTCGCGAACTGGGTCATGGTCGCGCTGCTCATCCGCATCAGCGACAGTGCGCAGCGCCGCCGCGAGCCGATAGGAGAGCCGACCGGACGGCGCGGGCGGCGGGGACGGCGCGCCGCCCGCGCCGCGGCGGACCTGGACGCCACCCAGGCCACCCCGCGCGTGGACCCGGCCGCCCTGCCCGCCCCGGCCATGCCCCGGCCCGGCGGCCGTCCGCCGGGCCACGGCCGCCGCGCCCGCCGCTCACGCGGCTGACCCCGGGAGGTCACCACCGGCCTCCGCAGCGCCCCGCCGCTCCCCACCCCGCGCGCTGGCCCACAATGGACCGGGTGAACCAGGCGAACGACCTCGACTCCTTCTCCGCGCTGCACACGCCCGAAGGTCAGGCCCTGCTGGCCGCACTGCGCGACCACGACCCGGCCGACGAACTGGCGACCGCGACCCGGCTGCGACGCGACCACCCGGCGCCGCTGGTCTCCGCCGCGCTGGGACAGGCGCGGCTGCGCCAGCGCGCCGCGGCCAAATTCGGGGCGGACGCCGCGCGCATGTACTTCACGCCCAACGGCGTCGAACAGTCCACCCGCAGCACGGTCGCCGCCCACCGCGCCACCCGCCTCGCCGCCCTCGGCGTCCGCACGCTCGCCGACCTGTGCTCCGGCATCGGCGGTGACGCCATCGCCCTGGCGCGCGCCGGCATCCATGTCCTGGCCGTCGACCGCGACCCGCTGACCTGCGCGGCGGCCCGCGCCAACGCGGAGGCGCTGGGGCTGGCCGACCGGATCGAGGTGCGCTGCGCGGATGTCACCGAGGTGGACACCTCGGCGTACGACGCGGTGTTCGTCGACCCGGCGCGGCGGGGCGGCCGGGGCGGGCGCGGCGGGCGGATCTTCGACCCCGAGGCGTACTCGCCGCCGCTTTCCTGGGCCGTACAAGCCGCCCGTACGGCACCGCACGCCGCCCTGAAGATCGCGCCGGGCATCCCGCACGAGATCATCCCCGACGAGGCGGAGGCGGAGTGGATCTCCGACGGCGGCGACGTGAAGGAAGCCGTCCTGTGGTTCGGCACCGCGCCCGGCGCGCGCCGCGCCACGCTCCTGCCCGCCGGTGACTTCCTGCTGGGCACCGGCCTGCCCGACCCCGCGCCGGGCCCGGTCGGCCGCTGGCTGTACGAACCGGACGGCGCCGTCATCCGCGCGCACCTCGTCGCGGAGGTCGCCCAGCGGGTGGACGGCCGCCTGATCGACCCGACCATCGCCTACGTCACGGCCGACGAGCACCGTCCGACCCCGTACGCCACCGCGTACGAGATCACCGACACGCTGCCGTTCAACGTCAAGAAGCTCCGGGCGCTGCTGCGCGAACGCGGCGTGGGCGTCGCCGTCGTCAAGAAGCGCGGCTCGGCCGTCGAACCCGAGGAACTGCGCAAGAAGCTGAAGCTCGCCGGCCCGCACTCCTGCGTCATCTTCCTGACCCGGGTCGCGGGCGCCCCCACGATGCTCCTGGGCCGGGAGGCCCCTGCGGCCGCGAAGGGCTGACGCCTACGCCCGGTCCGTCAGCTCCTCCGCGAACACCTGCGACAGGGGCTGCGGGCCGACGTACTGCTGGCAGGTGCACTGCCCCGGCTCGTACCTGACCGGCTTCTGCTCCGCGTCCCAGGCCGTCGGAACCTGCGTCACCTCATGGCACTTGCCCTGCTTGTCATGCTTGGCGAGGTGGTGCGTACACCCGCACACCGGCTCCGGCGGCCGCTGCGCCGCCTCCAGCTCCAGCCGCTCGCGCCGCGTACTCTCCAGCCGCTCCATCTTCCGCGCGTGCCGCGTACCCATCGCCTTCCGCCCCACATCGGCGACCTTGGCGAAACCCCCCGCCATGAAGAACACGAACACCCACCAGAACCAGTTCACAGCCTGCCGCCTCCCCGTATGTCTGCATTTCGGCTAGGCCAGGGTATGACGTGGTGTCACGAGTGGGCGGGGCAGGTTTGCACGGCGGCACCCTTCGGAGGCCGGAACGCCGTGATCACGGCGCTTCGCCGTGCGCCACGGCGGCATGCGCGGCGTCCAGAATGCGACCGAGCTCCCCCACCGCGCCCCGGGCCTTCGCCGGGTCGCCGGAGGCCACCGCCAGGTCCTCCAACTCCCGGAACCTGGCGGCGGTCCCGGGATCACGCTGGATGTGTACGTAGACGGCCCACTGCGTCGCGAAACGCCGCAACGAAAGGAAGTCCCCTCCCTGAAGAACCCTGTCGGCGGCCTGGGACAGCTCACGGGTGAAGGCGGGCAGGGCAGCGGGCGTGGCCTGCGCCACGGCGTCGTGCAACAACGTGATCGAGGCCATCGGCCCCCTCCCCCTACGAGTACAAGTTGTCCTTGCTCAGCTCGTGGAAGTGGTCGTGATCGTGCGCATGGCCGTGACCGTGGCCGTGCGTATGGCTGTGGCCCCCGGGGCCGTGGTCGTGGTCCGGGGCCGGTACGTGGGGTTCCGTCACCGGGAGGGAGGAGTCGGCCGGGAGGTCCCAGGCGGAGGCGGGGCGGTTGCGGGCGACCATTTCGGCGCCGAGGGCGGCGACCATGGCGCCGTTGTCGGTGCAGAGTTTGGGGCGGGGGACGCGCAGGGTGATGCCTGCCTTCTCGCAGCGGTCCTGGGCCAGCGCGCGGAGGCGGGAGTTGGCGGCGACGCCGCCGCCGATCATCAGGTGGTCGACGCCGTTGTCCTTGCAGGCGCGTACCGCCTTGCGGGTCAGGACGTCGACGACCGCTTCCTGGAAGGACGCCGCGACGTCCGCGACCGGGACCTCCTCGCCCGCGGCGCGCTTCGCCTCGATCCAGCGGGCGACGGCCGTCTTGAGGCCGGAGAAGGAGAAGTCGTAGACCGGGTCGCGGGAGCCCGTCAGGCCGCGCGGGAAGCGGATCGCGTCCGGGTCGCCCTCGCGTGCGTAGCGGTCGATGACCGGGCCGCCGGGGAAGCCCAGGTGCAGCACGCGGGCGACCTTGTCGAACGCCTCGCCCGCCGCGTCGTCGATGGTCGAGCCGAGGGGGCGTACGTCGGAGGTGATGTCGGGGGCCAGCAGGAGCGAGGAGTGGCCGCCGGAGACCAGCAGGGCCATCGTCGGCTCGGGCAGGGCGCCGTGTTCGAGCTGGTCGACGCAGATGTGCGAGGCGAGGTGGTTGACGCCGTAGAGCGGCTTGCCGAGGGCGTAGGCGTACGCCTTGGCGGCCGAGACGCCGACGAGGAGAGCACCCGCCAGGCCGGGACCCGCCGTGACGGCGATCCCGTCGAGGTCGGACGCGGCGACGCCGGCCTCCTTCAGGGCGCGCCGGATGGTGGGGACCATCGCCTCCAGGTGCGCGCGCGAGGCCACTTCCGGGACGACGCCGCCGAAGCGGGCGTGCTCGTCGACGCTGGAGGCGACGGCGTCCGCGAGGAGCGTGTGACCGCGCACGATGCCGACGCCGGTTTCGTCGCAGGAGGTCTCGATGCCGAGGACGAGCGGTTCGTCAGCCATGGGTCCGGTTTCCTTGCGCGGGGGGTGGGGAGGAGGGGGCGTCGCCGGACGGTCCGGCGGCGGAATCGGCCGGGGATTCGGAGGGGGACTCGGTGGTACGGCGCATGACGAGGGCGTCCACGTTGCCCGGCTGGTAGTAGCCGCGCCGGAAGCCGATCGGCTCGAAGCCGAACCGCTCGTACAGGCGCTGTGCCCGTATGTTGTCGACGCGTACTTCGAGCAGCACCTCGGCGCATTCGAAGGCGGTGGCGGCGGACAGCAGCTCGGTCAGCAGCCGGGAGCCGAGGCCGGTGCCCCACTGGTCGCGGGCGGTGGCGATGGTCTGGATGTCGCCGGTGCCGTCGACGGCGGCCAGGCCGCCGTAGCCGACCAGGCGGCCGTCCTGTTCGGCGACGAGGTAGCGGCGGTTGGCGGCCGGGCCGCGCGCGTGCGCCAGCTCGGACCAGAACATGCCCGCCGACCAGGCGTCCTCGGGGAACAGCTCGCGCTCCAGGTCCAGGACCGGCGCGATGTCCCACCAGCGCATCTCGCGGAGTACGGCGCCGTCGCGCGCGCCGTCCCCGGCCGCCGTCCGCGCGGTCACTTCGGGGTGACCACCTTGTAGTTGGCGGGGACCTGCGCGTCGGGGCGGCGCAGGTACAGCGGCTGCGGCGGCAGCAGTTCATCACCGCGCGCGAGCTTCTCGGCGGCCAGCGCGGCGAGCGCGCCCGCGGACTGGTGCTCCGGGCCGCCGTCCCGTACGCCGGTGAAGGTGTCCGCGTACAGCAGCGCGCCCGCGCCCACCGACGGCAGCGCGCCGGCCTCGTCGGCGATGTCCGCGGGGCGGTCCACGGCGGGCTCGGTGAGCCGCGTGCGGGCGTCGGCGTAGCGCGCCCAGTAGACCTCCTTGCGGCGGGCGTCGGTCGCCACCAGGAACGGCTCGTCGAGCCCGGCGGCGTACGCGATGCCGTCCAGCGTGCACAGGCCGTGCACCGGCACGTCGAGCGCGGCGCCGAACGTCGCGGCGGTGACGAGCCCGACCCGCAGGCCCGTGTACGGGCCGGGGCCGACGCCGACGACGATGTCGCTGACCGCGTCGAGTTTCACCCCCGCTTCGGCGAGCACCCGGTCGACGGCGGGCAGCAGCAGTTCGCCGTGCCGGCGGGCGTCCACCTGGCGCTCCTCGGCGAGGACGCGGGAGCCGTCGTGGACGGCGACGGTGACGGCGGGGGTTGCGGTGTCCAGAGCAAGCAGCAGCACGCCTCCAAGACTACGGCGCGGCCGCGGGTGCCTTGCCGGGTGCTACCGTCACCCGTAGTCACGCGCGTACGAAAGGTGGCACGGCGGTGTCCGCAAAGAGCAGCTCGATCGTCACCGCTCTGACCACGGTTGCGCTCGCCGCCGTCGGTTTCCTGGCCTATCAGGCGTCCGCCTCGGCCCCCGATCACACCACCCCGGGCAAGCAGCCGTCGTCGACCGCGAGCCCGGCCCCGGGCAAGGGCAAGGGCGGCGCGGACCAGCGGAAGACCGAGGTGCCGGTGCCGCCGGACTCCGGCGAGGGCGAGCGGGTCGTCTACGCGCTGGGCGCGCGGCGGGTGTGGCTGGTCACGGCGGACGGCAAGGTCAAGCGGACGTACGAGGTCACACCGAGCTCCGTCAGCCCGGCCCCGGGCACGTACAAGGTCAACGGCCGGACGTTGAAGGTCACCGGCTCCGACGGGGTGCCGATCGAGCACGTGGTGCGTTTCACGGTCGCCGACGGTGTGGTGGTCGGCTTCAGCGCGGCGGTGGACGGCTCGATGCCGGACCCGAACGCGACCAAGAAGACCGGCGGCATCCGGGAGACGCGGGCGGACGGCACGGCGATGTGGGACTTCGCGCTGCACAAGACGAAGATCGTCGTCGTGAAGTGAGCTTGGGCGGGGCGTGAGCCGACGCGGGGCGTGAGCCTGCGCGGCGCGTGCGCCCCCGCTATGCCGCGTCGCGCGCCCCCGCGCCGTGCGTCCTCGCGCCGTGCGGGCCCGGACCGGTGCCCTCCCGCGCGGCGTCGCGGGCGTCGTCCTCGGCGCTCTCGGTGTTCTCGTTGTTCTCGGTGTCTTCCGCGGCCTCGGCCTGGGACGGCGGCTGCGGGGGCGTGGACACCGCGCTGGCCGCGGCGCACGCCGCCAGTAGCTGGTTCATGGTCGGCGTCGGTTCGGCCGCGCCGTTGCGGACCGCTGCGGTGACGGGCTGGTGGGCCGACATGGATGCCTCCCGTGGCTCCTGGGCAAGCGGGCGTAGTTAGGCAGACCTAACCGGCTCTCTCTGCACCCATGTGACCACGTCCGGCGCCGCGCGCGCAACATCTTCCCGACGGCTTGTCGGAAACTACGGTACGGGCGCTTCCTACGCGCCGGCCAGCACCGTCAGATCCACGTCCGCCCAGCGCGGCCCGACACCGCGCACCGTGACCTCGCGCACGTCGTCCTCGTCCGGCGCCGCACCGTCGGCGGGAACGACGGGCGCGTCCGCGCCGACGGCGCGTTCGATGATCACGTGCAGCCGGTCCTCGGACAGCTCCTCGACCTTGCCGTCGCCCCACTCCACGACCACCACCGACTCGGGCAGCGACACGTCGAGGTCCAGGTCCTCCATCTCGTCCAGGCCGCCGCCGAGCCGGTACGCGTCCACGTGCACCAGGGCCGGGCCGTCGGCCAGCGGCGGGTGCACCCGGGCGATCACGAAGGTCGGCGAGGTGACCGCGCCGCGCACGCCGAGGCCCTCGCCCAGCCCGCGGGTCAGCGTCGTCTTGCCCGCCCCCAGCTCCCCGGTCAGCAGCACCAGGTCCCCGGGGCACAGCAGCCCGGCCAGTGCGCGGCCCAACTCCTGCATCCGCTGAGGTGACTTGACGGTTACGTGCTCGATCGTCTCGGTGGCGCTCATGCGCCGATGGTACGGCGCGCACAACCGGCATTTCGAACCCGTCCGCGGCGGGCGGACGCCGCCGGGGCCGTCGGGCCCGCCGGGCACGTCGGCCTCACCGGGCTCCCCGAGCCCACCGGGCCCGGGGATCTTCCCGGCCTCGCGGCTACGCCCGCGCCGACCGGGCCGCCGCCGCTGTCGCCGCCGCCCGCTCGATCAGGGTCTCCAGATGACCGGTGACCACTTCCGGGCGCTCCAGCATCACCAGGTGGCCCGCCCCCGGCTCGCACACCGACTCCGCGCCCGGCAGCAGGCCGGCGATGGCGTCGCTGTGGTCGGACGGGGTGATCAGGTCCCGGTCACCGGCCAGCACCAGCGCCGGTACGGGGTCGAACGCGACCAGCGCCTCGGTCTTGTCGTGCACGGCGAAGGCCGGGAAGAACTCGGCGACGACGTCGATCGGGGTCGCCTCGATCATCCGCTCGGCGAACCGCGCCACCCCCGGGTCCACCTCTTTCGGCGTACCGAAGGAGTAGCGCTTGACCAGCCCGGCGAAGAGGTCGGCGGTCGCCCGGCGGCCCTTCTCGACCAGCTCGCTCTGCGCGCCGAGCGCCTTGAGCACGCCCGGTGCGAAGCGGTGGAACGCCTTGACGCCCAGCGACGGCAGCCCGAAGGCGACCTCGCTGAGCCGGCCCGCCGAGGTGCCGATCAGGGCCACGCCGACCACCCGCTCCGCGACGTACTCCGGATACTGGTCGGCCAGCGCCATCACCGTCATGCCGCCCATGGAGTGCCCGACCAGCACGATCGGCCCCTCGGGCACGGCGGCGTCCAGCACCGCCTTCAGGTCCCGGCCCAGCAGGTCGATGGTGACCGGCTCGGTGCCGTCGCGCTGGGCCCGGCCGCGCTCCGAGCGGCCGTGGCTGCGCTGGTCCCAGTGGACGCTGCGCACCGCGCCGCGCAGGGCCGCGCGCTGGAAGTGCCAGGAGTCCTGGTTCAGGCAGTAGCCGTGGCTGAAGACGACCGTGGGCGCTCCGGAGCGGCGTCCCAGCAGCCCCAGCAGCCGCTTGCGGCGCGCACCGCCGGCGCCGCCCTTGCTGCTCCTGCTGCCCTTGCCGTCCTCCGGCTCGTCGATCTCGTAGTGCAGCTCCGTGCCGTCCTCGGCCACCGCCGTGCCCGGTGTGCCGCGCAGCGTGCCGTACGGGCCCGCCGCGTCCAGCGCGAGCCGCGCCTTGCGCCGTACGCCCCGGCCGACCGTCAGCCGCTCGATGGCGACGCCCGCCGCGGCGCCCGCGGCGACCACGCCGAGCGCGGCGCCCGCGAGGCTCGCGCGCCGTCCCGCCCGGGTCCAGTTGCCGGCCGTCGTGGCCGCTTCGGCCGCCGCGTCGATCGCGGCGTCGGCGGCCGCCCCCGTCCTGTCGCTCATGTCCCGCTCCCCGTGTCCGCGCGCTCGTCGACATAGACGCGTGGCACCCGGGTACCGATCCGCGTGACGATCTCGTACCCGATCGTGCCCGTCGCACGCGCCCAGTCCTCGACGGTCGGCTCGCCCCGGTCCCCCGGGCCGAACAGCACGGCCACGTCTCCCACCTGGGCCGGGTCCCCGCCGAGATCGACCACGAACTGGTCCATCGCGACGGTGCCGGCGGCCGTCCGCCATTTGCCCGCGACCAGCACCGGTCCGCTGTTCGACGCATGGCGGGGGATGCCGTCGGCGTAGCCGAGCGGGACCAGGGCGAGGGTGGTCTCCCCGGACGTCGTGTAGCGGTGCCCGTACGAGACGCCGTGCCCGGCGGGCACGTGCTTCACCGACGCCAGGGACGCCTCCAGCGTCATCGCGGGCCGCAGCCCGAAGTCCTCCGGCACGCCCATCTCGGGGCTGGGCGAGACACCGTAGATGCCGATACCGGCACGTACCAGGTCGAAGTGCGCGTGCGGGAGGCTGAGCAGCGCCGGGGTGTTGGCGTGGTGGCGCACCTCCGGGTCCAGGCCCGCCCGGCGGGTCACCGCGTCGGCGTCGGCGAAGACCGCGAGCTGGGCGTCGATGGAAGGGTGGCCGGGCTCGTCGGCGCAGGCGAAGTGCGACCAGACGCCGGTGACCCGTATCGCGCCCTCGGCCTCGGCGGCGCGGGCGGCGGCGACCAGCTCGGGCCAGTCGGCGGGCTGGCAGCCGCTGCGCCCCAGCCCCGTGTCGACCTTGAGCTGGACGCGGGCGGTACGGCCGCACGCCCGCGCCGCCGCGGTCACCTCGTGCAGCGCCCACATGCCGCTGACCGACACGTCGATGTCCTGCTCGACGGCCTGCCGCCAGGGCCCGCCGGGCGTCCACAGCCAGCACATCAGCCGGCCGGTGTCGCCCGCGGCGCGCAGTGCGAACGCCTCCTCGGGGAGCGCGGTGCCCAGCCATGTCGCCCCGGCCTCCCGGGCCGCGCGGGCGCACCGGATCGCGCCGTGGCCGTACCCGTCGGACTTCACCACGGCCATCAGCTCGGCCCGGGGCGCGCGGGCCCGCAGCGCCCGCACGTTGGAGCGCACCGCGTCGAGGTCCACGGCCGCACGGGCCCGCATGGCTGCATGGTTCATCCACCCAGTGTCGCAGAACGGGGTGTTGGGGCCGGGAGAGACGGGGGCGCGGGAGGTACGGGCGGGCGCCCGCGGTACGGGCCCGCGGCCCGGCGCCCTCAGTGGCGGCTGACGTCCCGCCACGCCGCGCCCAGCGCCCCGGCCACGTCCGTCGCCAGGATCGGCGCGCCGTCCGGGGTGGCCGCCAGCCGGGCGGCCAGGCCGTGCAGGTACGCGCCGACGGCGGCCGCGTCGCGCGCGGGCAGGCCGGTGGCCAGCAGCGAGCCGGTCAGGCCGGACAGCACGTCGCCGCTGCCCGCGGTGGCGAGCCAGCCCGTGCCGGTGGGGTTGGCGCGCACCGGGCCGCCCGCCGGGTCGGCGACGAGGGTCGTGGAGCCCTTCAGGAGGGCCGTGGCGCCGTACCGCTCGGCCAGTTCCCGTACGGAGCGCAGGCGGGACGCCTCCACGTCCGCCCGGTCGGTGCCGAGCAGGGCCGCGGCCTCTCCGGCGTGCGGGGTGAGCAGGGTCGGTGCGCCGCGGCCCCGTACCCGCGCGGGGTCCAGGAAGCGCAGCCCGTCGGCGTCCACCAGGACGGGGACGTCCGAGTCGAGGACGTCCGCCATGGCGTCCCCCTCGTCGCCGATGCCGGGGCCGATGACCCAGGACTGCACACGGCCCGCCTTCGAGGGCGGTCCGGCGTGCACCAGGGTCTCCGGGAACTGCGCGAGGACGGCGTCGGCCGCCGGACCCACGTACCGTACGGCCCCGGCGCCGCCCCGCAGCGCCCCGGAGACCGCCAGGACGGCGGCGCCCGGATAGCGCGCCGAGCCCGCCACGACACCCACCACGCCGCGCCGGTACTTGTCGCTCTCCGCCGTGGGGCGCGGCAGCAGCTCCGCCACGTCCGCGTACTGAAGCGCCTCGGCCGTCGCCTCCCCGGGCAGCTCCAGGCCGATGTCCACCAGCCGCAGCGCGCCCGCGTACTCGCGCGCCGGGTCGATGAGCAGCCCCGGCTTGTACGCGCCGAACGTCACCGTCGCGTCGGCCCGTACGGCGTCACCCGCCACCTCCCCGGTGTCCGCGTCCACGCCGCTCGGCAGGTCGACGGAGACGACCAGGGACCGCCGCGCCGCGTCGGCCAGCCGGGCCGCCTCCGGCCGCAGCCCGCCCTTGCCACCGATGCCGACGATGCCGTCCACGACGAGGTCGGCCCGCGCGAGGTCGGCCAGGGCGTCGCCGGACACCCGTCCGCCCGCCGCGCGCAGCGCCGCCAGGCCGCCCGCGTGGGCCCGGTCCGGGGACAGCAGGACGGCGCGTACGCCCGCGCCGCGCCGGGCCAGCCGGGCGCCCGCATACAGGGCGTCGCCGCCGTTGTCGCCGCTGCCGACGAGCAGCACGACCCGCGATCCGTACACCCGCCCCAGCAGCTCCGCGCACGCCACCGCGAGACCGGCGGCGGCCCGCTGCATCAGGGCCCCTTCGGGCAGCCTCGCCATCAGGTCCCGCTCGGCCGCCCGTACGACATCCACGCTGAACGCAGTCCTCATGCCCCCAGTCTCACCCCGGACGGCGCGGGCATTCCTCCCGGCTCGCCCGCACGGCGCCGGTGTCCCGCGCGGACCGGCCGTCCGCCGCTCAGCCCTCCGCGATCACCACCGCCGAGGCCACGCCCGCGTCATGACTGAGCGACACGTGCCAGGACCGCACGCCGAGTTCCGCGGCCCGCTCGGCGACGGTGCCCCGGATCTTGAGTATCGGCTGCCCGGTCTCCAGCACCGCCACCTCCGCGTCCGTCCACCGCAGCCCGGCCGGCGCCCCCAGCGCCTTGGCCACCGCCTCCTTGGCCGCGAACCGCGCGGCGAGCGAGGCGATGCCCCGGCGCTCGCCGCTGGGCAGTGTCAGCTCCCGTTCGACGAACAGCCGCGTCGCCATGTCCGGGGTGCGCTCCAGCGCTGCCGCGAACCGGTCGATCTCGGCGACGTCGATCCCCACCCCGACGATCATTCGACGGTCACCGACTTGGCGAGGTTGCGCGGCTGGTCGACCTCGTTGCCGCGCGCCGTGGCCAGTTCGCAGGCGAAGACCTGGAGCGGCACGGTGGAGACCATCGGCTGGAGCAGGGTGGGCGTGCGCGGGATGCGCACCAGGTGGTCCGCGTACGGGACGACCGCCTCGTCGCCGTCCTCCGCGACGACGATGGTGAGCGCGCCCCGGGCCCGGATCTCCTGGATGTTGGAGACGATCTTGTCGTGCAGGACGGACCGGCCGCGCGGCGACGGTACGACCACGACGACCGGCACACCCTCCTCGATCAGCGCGATCGGCCCGTGCTTCAGCTCGCCCGCCGCGAAGCCCTCCGCGTGCATGTACGCGAGTTCCTTCAGCTTCAGCGCGCCCTCCAGGGCGACGGGGTAGCCCACGTGCCGCCCCAGGAACAGCACCGTGTCCTTCTCCGCCAGGCTGCGCGCCAGCTCCCGGACCGGCTCCATCGTCCCCAGGACCCGCTCGACCTGGGTGCCGATCGCGGCCAGTTCGCGCACCACCGCGCGGATCTCGTCGCCCCACTGGGTGCCGCGCACCTGGCCCAGGTACAGCGCGAGGAGGTAGCAGGCCACCAACTGCGTCAGGAACGCCTTGGTCGAGGCGACCGCGACCTCGGGCCCGGCGTGCGTGTAGAGCACCGCGTCCGACTCGCGGGGAATGGTCGAGCCGTTGGTGTTGCACACCGCGAGCACCTTCGCGCCCTGCTCCCGTGCGTGCCGTACGGCCATCAGGGTGTCCATCGTCTCGCCGGACTGCGAGATGGCGACGACCAGCGTGCGCGGGTCCAGGATCGGGTCGCGGTAGCGGAACTCGCTGGCCAGCTCCACCTCGCAGGGGATGCGCGTCCAGTGCTCGATCGCGTACTTGGCGATCATCCCGGCGTGGAAGGCGGTGCCGCAGGCCACTATCACCACCTTGGTGGCCTCGCGCAGCACCGTGTCCTCGATGCGGACCTCGTCCAGCGAGAGCACCCCGGCCCCGTCCACCCGGCCCAGCAGCGTGTCGGCGACGGCCTTCGGCTGCTCGGCGATCTCCTTGAGCATGAAGTAGTCGTAGCCGCCCTTCTCGGCGGCCGACGCGTCCCAGTCCACGTGGTAGTTCCGCACCTCGCCCGGCGCGCCGTCGAAGCCGGTGACCGTCACCCCGTCCCGGCGTACCTCCACGACCTGGTCCTGGCCCAGTTCGACGGCCTCACGGGTGTACGAGATGAACGCCGCCACGTCCGACGCCAGGAACGCCTCGTCCTCGCCGATGCCCACCACCAGCGGGGAGTTGCGGCGCGCGCCCACCACCACGTCCGGCGCGTCGGTGTGCACCGCGACCAGCGTGAACGCGCCTTCCAGGCGGCGGCACACCTGGCGCATCGCCTCGGCCAGGTCCCCGCAGGAGGAGAAGTTCTCCGCCAGCAGGTGCCCGACGACCTCGGTGTCCGTCTCGGAGGCCAGCGCGTGGCCGCGTTCGGCCAGTTCGGCGCGGAGGGCCGCGAAGTTCTCGATGATGCCGTTGTGGACGACGGCGACCCGTCCGGCGTTGTCCAGATGCGGGTGGGCGTTGGTGTCGGTCGGCGCGCCGTGCGTGGCCCACCGCGTGTGCCCGATCCCGGTCGTACCGGCCGGCAGCGGACGGTCGGCCAGTTCCTTGTCCAGGTTGGCGAGTTTGCCGGCCTTCTTGGCCGCCGCCAGTCCGCCGTCCGCGAGCACGGCCACCCCGGCCGAGTCGTAGCCGCGGTACTCCAGCCGCTTCAGCCCGGTGAGCACGACGTCCAGGGCGGACCGGCCGCCCGCATACCCCACGATTCCGCACATGAGGGCAGCCTACGGGGCCGTACGATCCCTCCCCGCGCTCCATCCGGCCAACGGCGACGCGCACCGGACCCGCACCCTCCGCCTGGCCCGCGCGCCGTCCGGGGCCGCCGTGACCCGTACGCGCGACACGCGGACCGGGCGGCCACAACCCCACCCCGGGGTGAACCGGCCCCCGCGCCTGCGGACAATGGGCGCGTGCCCCTCACCACAGAGCCGACCGAGTCGCAGCACCGCCGCCGCGCCGAGCGCACGCCGTACGTCGACCTGACGCGCGCCGAGTGGAGCGCCCTGCGGGAGAAGACACCGCTGCCGCTGACCGCCGAGGAGGTCGAGCGGCTGCGCGGCCTGGGCGACGTGATCGACCTGGACGAGGTACGCGACGTCTACCTGCCGCTGTCCCGCCTGCTCAACCTGTACGTGGGCGCGTCCAGCAACCTGCGCGGCGCGCTGAACACCTTCCTGGGCGACGCGGGCGGCGGCCACGGCGCGCAGCCCGGCACCCCGTTCGTCATAGGCGTCGCGGGCAGCGTGGCGGTCGGCAAGTCCACCACCGCCCGGCTCCTCCAGGCGCTGCTGGCCCGCTGGCCGGAGCACCCGCGCGTCGAACTGGTCACCACCGACGGGTTCCTGTTCCCCAACGCCGAGCTGCACCGCCGCGGCCTGATGTCGCGCAAGGGCTTCCCCGAGTCGTACGACCGCCGGGCCCTGACCCGCTTCGTCGCCGATGTGAAGTCCGGGAAGGCCGAGGTCAGCGCCCCGGTCTACTCCCACCTGATCTACGACATCGTGCCCGGCGAGCGGCTGACCGTGCACCGGCCCGACATCCTGATCGTCGAGGGCCTGAACGTCCTGCAACCCGCCCTGCCCGGCAAGGACGGCCGCACCCGCCTGGGCCTCGCGGACTTCTTCGACTTCTCGGTGTACGTGGACGCCCGCACGGAGGACATCGAGCGCTGGTACCTGGGCCGGTTCCGCAAGCTGCGCGAGACCGCCTTCCAGAACCCGTTCTCCTACTTCCGCAAGTACACCCAGGTCTCCGAGGAAGAAGCCCTCGACTACGCGCGGATGATCTGGCGCACCGTCAACAAGCCCAACCTGGAACAGAACGTCGCACCGACCCGCGGCCGCGCCAACCTCGTGCTGCGCAAGGGGCACGATCACAAGGTGCAGCGGCTGTCGCTGCGCAAACTCTGACGCGGCCCACCACCGTCGCGCCGCCCCGAGGAGTACGCACGTGCTGCACCTGCGCCTGATCGTCCCCGCCGACCGTACGGACGCTGTCGTACGGCTCGTGGACAGCACGGTCGGCACCGCCCACCTCGCCGTCCTGACCGGCGCCGCGCGCGACCCGCGGGGCGATGTGGTGCTGTGCGACGTGGCCCGCGAGGCCGGTGACGGGCTGCTGCGCGAGCTGCGGGCACTCGGCATCGACCGGGACGGCGCGATCGCCGTCGAGCACATCGACCTGTCCCTGTCCGCCCGCGCGGACCGGGCGGCGGACGACGCGCCCGGCGAGGGCGCGGACGCCGTGCTGTGGGAATCGCTGACCGACGCCACCCACGAGGAGTCCACGCTCTCCGTCACCTACCTGGCGTTCCTGACGCTCGCCACGATGATCGCGGCCTGCGGTGTGGTGCTGGACAACGCGATCCTGATCGTCGGCGCGATGGCCGTGGGGCCCGAGTTCGGGCCGCTGGCCGGGATCTGCACCGCACTGGTGCGCCGCGCGCCCCGGCTGGCCTGGCGGTCCCTGCTGGCCCTGGTCGTGGGCTTCGCGGCGGCGATGGCGGTGACGGTGGGCTTCAGCCTGTTCATGGACGCGGTGGGGCTCTTCCACGCCGGTGCGCTGACCGCGGAGCGGCCGAACACCCACTTCATCTACCGGCCGGACTGGTTCTCGTTCGTCGTGGCCGTCCTCGCCGGAGTCGCCGGCGTGCTCTCGCTGACCTCGGCGAAGTCCGGTGCCCTGGTCGGCGTGGCGATCTCGGTCACCACCGTCCCGGCCGCCGCCAACGCGGCCGTCGCCTTCGGCTACGGCTCGTACCGGCAGGCGTGGGGTTCCACCGAACAGCTCCTGCTGAACCTGCTGGGCATCGTCCTGGCGGGCACGCTGACGCTGCTGGCCCAGAAATTCTTCTGGGCCGGGCAGCGACAGCGGTAGGGGCGGCTGCTAGCCCAGCGCCGACTTCACGACGTCCGCCAGGCGGCCGGCCACGGCCCCCGCCTGCTCGATGTCGGCGGCCTCGACCATGACCCGCACCAGCGGCTCCGTCCCCGAGGGGCGCAGCAGGACCCGCCCGGTGGCGCCCAGCTCGCGCTCCGCCTCCGCGACGGCCGAGGTGACCTCCGGCGACGTAGCGACCCGGGTCTTGTCCACGTCCGGCACGTTGACCAGCACCTGCGGCAGGCGCTTCATGACGCCCGCCAGCTCGCCCAGCGGGCGGCCCGTCGCCGCGACGCGGGCGGCCAGCATCAGGCCGGTGAGCGTGCCGTCGCCGGTCGTCGCGTGGTCCAGCGCGATGACGTGCCCGGACTGCTCACCGCCGAGGGCGAAGCCGCCGGACTTCATCTCCTCCAGGACGTACCGGTCGCCGACCGCCGTCTGGACGAAGGTCAGGCCCTCGCGCTCCATGGCCAGCTTGAAGCCCAGGTTGGACATCACGGTCGCCACGACGGTGTCCTTGCGCAGCGTGCCCGCCTCGCGCATCCCGAGGGCGAGGACGGCCAGGATCTGATCGCCGTCGATCTCGTTGCCGTCGCGGTCCACCGCCAGGCAGCGGTCCGCGTCGCCGTCGTGCGCCACGCCGAGGTCGGCGCCGTGCTCGACGACCGCGGCGCACAGGCCGGAGAGGTGCGTGGAGCCGCAGCCGTCGTTGATGTTCAGGCCGTCGGGGTCGGCGCCGATGGTGACGACCTCGGCACCGGCCCGGGCGAACGCCTCCGGGGAGACGCGGGAGGCCGCGCCGTGCGCGCCGTCGATGACGACCTTCAGGCCGTCCAGACGGTTCGGCAGCACACCCACCAGGTGCGCGACGTAGTTGTCAAAGCCCTGGTCGTAGTCCTTGACCCGGCCCACACCGGCGCCGGTCGGCCGGTCCCACGGCTCGCCGGAGCTGTGCGAGCGGTAGGTGCGCTCGATGCGGTCCTCCAGCTCGTCGGCGAGCTTGTGGCCGCCGCGGGCGAAGAACTTGATGCCGTTGTCGGGCATCGGGTTGTGGCTGGCCGAGAGCATCACGCCCAGATCCGCGCCGAGCGACCCGGTCAGGTACGCCACGGCCGGGGTCGGCAGCACGCCCACCCGCAGCACGTCCACGCCCGCGCTGGCCAGACCCGCCACGACGGCGGCCTCCAGGAACTCCCCCGACGCCCGCGGATCGCGCCCGACCACGGCCACCGGCCGGTGGCCCTCAAAAGTGCCCGCCTCCGCGAGCACGTGCGCCGCCGCGACCGACAGACCGAGCGCCAGCTCCGCCGTGAGATCCGCGTTGGCGACACCGCGCACACCGTCCGTGCCGAAGAGTCGTCCCACTGGTGTCCTCCGAGTTGATGTACGTGGACCAGAGCATTGCGTCCAGGTATACGCCGCTGGTCCCGGATAGCCGAACGCCCCGGCAGCACGGATCGTGCCACCGGGGCGTTCGCCAAGAGCCGCGCGAGCAGCCGAGCGGCAATTAGCGCTTGCTGTACTGCGGGGCCTTGCGGGCCTTCTTCAGACCGGCCTTCTTGCGCTCGACCGCACGGTCGTCGCGCTTGAGGAAGCCGGCCTTCTTCAGCGGGCCGCGGTTGTTGTCCTCGTCCGCCTCGTTCAGCGCACGGGCCACACCCAGGCGCAGCGCACCGGCCTGGCCGGAGATGCCGCCACCGGAGATGCGGGCGACCACGTCGTAGCGGTTGTCCAGTTCGAGCACCTTGAAGGGCTCGTTGACTTCCTGCTGGTGCACCTTGTTCGGGAAGTAACCCTCAAGGGTGCGGCCGTTGATCTTCCACTGGCCGGAGCCGGGGATGATCCGCACGCGGGCGATGGCGTTCTTGCGACGGCCCAGGCCGGCGGCCGGCTGCGGGTCGCCGAAGCGCGAGGCGAGGGACTCGGAGGTGTACTCACCCTCCAGCGGAACCTCGGTCTCGGTCGTGTACTCCTCGACCTCTACCTCTTCGAGCGGGGTCTCGGCGGTGGTCTCAGCCACGATTCTCCTCAGATTCTCTTCGTCTTAGGGGGTGGCCGGACTTACTGCGCGACCTGGGTGATCTCGAACGGGACCGGCTGCTGCGCAGCGTGCGGGTGCTCGGCACCCGCGTAGACCTTCAGCTTCGAGAGCATCTGACGGCCCAGGGTGTTCTTGGGGAGCATGCCCTTGACGGCCTTCTCGACGGCCTTCTCGGGGTTCTTGTCGAGGAGCTCGTCGTAGCGCACCGAGCGCAGACCGCCCGGGAAGCCGGAGTGGCGGTAGGCCATCTTCTGGCTGCGCTTGTTGCCGGACAGGTGCACCTTGTCGGCGTTGACGATGATGACGAAGTCACCGGTGTCGACGTGCGGCGCGTACACCGGCTTGTGCTTGCCCCTCAGGAGGGACGCGGCCTGCGAGGCCAGACGGCCCAGGACAACGTCCTGCGCGTCAATGATGTGCCACTGGCGCTGGACATCGCCGGGCTTGGGGCTGAACGTACGCACGGTTAGCCTTCGCTTCTTCAGTGAATAGGGTCCTGTACTGGCCACCTCGGTCGATCTCCAGCACTGGCGGCACCACGGGTGACGCAACCCGGGTTCCTGCCACTGGTCATCGGCCCGGTGGACCGGCGTAAGGGCCCCTCACGTGAGATAGAGCAAGCCAATACGCATAACGAACTGGCAGAATACCGGGCCGCCCCCAGCCGGGTCAAAACACGTCCCGAACCGGCGTACGATCCGTGCCCTCGGGCCCCATGGGCATGATAGCCACCGCTCGCAGCACCCGCGGCCGTACGCAGGTCCATGCCAGCACGGCGGCCACCGTGCACAGCATCACCGTGTCCTTGAAGGCCCGCCGGTGCAGTCCCTCCAGGTGCGGCCAGGGCAGCCCGCCGATCTGCGGCACCAGCGCCACCCAGAACCACACCGTACGGGGCACGGAGTCCGGCAGGACCACGGAGGCGGCCAGCGGCGGCAGCACCACCAGCAGGTAGTGGTCGAAGGACGGCCGGGACACCAGGAAGGCCGCCAGCATCAGCATCGCGGCCGTCTCCACGAGCCGCTGCGCCCCCGGGTCGCCGCGCCGCCACCGCAGCCACGCACAGCCCGTCCCCGCGACCGCCGCCACCGCCGCCACGCCGTACGCCGCGGTCTCGGGCACACCCAGCCGGGTGAGGATCATGCCGGGCGAGGCGTCGAACGGGCGCGCGAAGCTGTCCTGGCCGTGCAGCAGGAACGGCAGCGTACGGGTGAAGAACATGCCCGGCCGCGGCATCACCAGCGCCACCAGCACGGACGCCGAGACCGGCACCGCCACCGCCACCGCGAGCGCCCGCCACCGCCGCGCGAGGACCAGGAGCAGCAGCAGCGGCGCCAACATCGGCTTGACCGCCAGCGCGAGCCCCAGGACCGCGCCCGCGGCGATCCACCGGGAGCGCAGCGCGAGCAGCAGCGTCAGGGGCAGCGCCACCACGGAGGCCAGCGTCCAGTTCCCGATGTTCACGACGTTGCGGAACGGCTCGAAGAACGCCAGGGCCACCACGCCGAGCACCGCCAGCCGGCTCCGTACGGGAACCCGGAAGATCCGCAGCGAGACGAGCCACCCCAGCAGCACCAGCCCCACCCCCACCACCGGCACCAGCAGCCGCAGCTTCCCGGCGGACAGCAGCGCCTCGGGCACCGCGGCCGGCACCGCGCTCGGCAGATACAGGAACCGCTTGTCGGCGTACGGGGCGTCACCGTCCAGCAGCGCCCGCGCCGCCTTCACGACGAAGTCGTTGTCCATGCCGACGGTGGGACTGTGCCGCTGGACATGGAAGATCACCGCTCCCATCAGGGCGGCGGCCACCGCCCACAGCGGCCACGGGGCCCGCCCGCGCAGCCACCCGACGAGCGGCGCGGCCGCGGGCCGCACCGCGTCCCGGTCCTCGCCGGCACCCGCTGTGCCCGTCTTCTCCGCGCTCATGCGTCCATTCAAGGGCCGCCCCCACGGCCCCACCACCGCACGCGTCCAAGCGGTGACCTGGGGCTACCGCTTCCGCTCCACCCTCCGTTCGTCCCACACCGGCTCCGCCGTCTCCCGCACCCGCCCGTCCGCGCCGAAGACCAGGAACCGGTCGAAGGACCGCGCGAACCAGCGGTCGTGCGTCACCGCCAGCACCGTCCCCTCGTACGCCTCCAGCCCCTCCTGAAGCGCCTCCGCGCTCTCCAGGTCGAGGTTGTCGGTCGGCTCGTCCAGCAGCAGGGCGGTCGTCCCCGCCAGCTCCAGCAGCAGGATCTGGAAGCGCGCCTGCTGGCCGCCCGACAGCCGGTCGAAGCGCTGCTCGGCCTGGCGCTCCAGCTCGTACCGGCGCAGCGCGCTCATCGCCTTGCCACGGTCCTTGGCGTGTTCCGTCCACAGGATGTCCAGGAGCGTGCGGCCTTCCAGCTCCGGGTGCGCGTGCGTCTGCGCGAAGTGGCCGGGCACGACGCGCGCGCCCAGCCTCCAGGCCCCCGTGTGCGCCACGGAGTCTCCCGCCAGCAGCCGCAGGAAGTGCGACTTCCCGGAGCCGTTCGACCCCAGCACCGCGACCCGCTCCCCGTAGAAGACCTCCAGGTCGAACGGCTTCATCAGCCCGGTCAGCTCAAGGTTCTCGCAGGTCACCGCCCGCACACCGGTACGGCCGCCCTTCAGCCGCATGGTGATCTCCTGCTCGCGCGGCGGCTCCGGCGGCGGCCCGGCCTCCTCGAACTTGCGCAGCCGGGTCTGTGCGGCGTGGTACCACGTGGCCAGCTCATGGCTGTTCTCCGCGGCCTGCCGCAGGGTGCGCACCAGCTTCTTGAGCTGCGCGTGCTTCTCGTCCCAGCGCCGCCGCAGCTCCTCGAAGCGGGCGAAGCGCTCCTTGCGTGCCGCGTGGTACGTGGCGAAACCACCGCCGTGCACCCACACGTCCGAACCGGCGGGCCCCGGCTCGACGCTGACGATCTTCTCGGCGGAGCGGGCCAGCAGCTCCCGGTCGTGGCTGACGAACAGCACCGTCTTCTTCGTCTCGCGCAACCGCTCCTCCAGCCAGCGCTTGCCCGGCACGTCCAGATAGTTGTCCGGCTCGTCCAGCAGCAGCACCTCGTCGCTGCCGCGCAGCAGCGACTCCAGCACCAGCCGCTTCTGCTCGCCGCCGCTGAGCGTGCGCACCTGCCGCCACTGCGCCTTCTCGTACGGGACGCCCAGCGCGGCCATGGTGCACATGTCCCACACCGTCTCGGCCTCGTACCCGCGCGCCTCGGCCCAGTCGCTGAGCGCCTGCGCGTACCGCATCTGCGCGGCCTCGTCGTCGACGGTCATCACCGCGTGCTCGGCGGCGTCCACGGCCGCGGCAGCCTCCCTGAGGCGGGGCTGCGCCACCGACACCAGCAGGTCCCGTACGGTCCGCTCGTCCCGCACGGAGCCCACGAACTGCGGCATCACCCCCAGCCCGCCGCTGACCGTCACCGCGCCGCCGTGCGGCTGCAGCTCCCCCGCGATCAGCCGCAGCAGCGTCGTCTTGCCCGCCCCGTTGGCGCCGACCAGGGCCACCGAGGCGCCCTCACCGACCCTGAAGGACACGTCGCCCAACAGCACCCGCCCGTCCGGCAGGTAGTACTCCAGATGCCCGGCCTCCACGTGTCCCATAGCCCCGGATTGTCTCCGCCCGCCGCGCGTTCCACCAACCGGTTTAGGATGCGCGGCATGAGCTTTGGGAATGGCGGGCCGTTCGGCCCTGGGGGACCGGACTCCTCGACTCCTGACTGGGACGCGCTCGCCGACGAGAGCGAGGCGCGCAGCCGCCGCAAACGATGGCTGCTCATCGGCGGCGGAGCGCTGGCGACCGCGGCCGTGGCCGGCATCGTCGCCACCGCCGTCATCACCAGCAACAAGGGCGGCGACCTGCCGCACCCCGTGACCCTGCCGACCGAGTCCGCCGCCCCCGAGCCGTCCTTCTCCGAGGTCTCGGTCCCCCCGCCGCCGAACCCGCGGGACTACATCACCGACCCCAAGAAGGACACCGCCGCCCTCACCCCCGCCGGCCTCTTCCCCGACAAGACCATGGTGCTCGGCAAGAACAGCTACCCCCGCCACAGCACCGCCGCCACCGACGACTGCACGGCCGGCACCTACGGCGCCCTGGGCTCGGTGCTCAAGCACAACGGCTGCAAGAAGCTGCTGCGCGCCACCTACGCCAAGGACGGCGTGGCGG
This sequence comes from Streptomyces sp. NPDC045470, assembly GCF_040646595.1. Classification (NCBI taxonomy): domain Bacteria; kingdom Bacillati; phylum Actinomycetota; class Actinomycetes; order Kitasatosporales; family Streptomycetaceae; genus Streptomyces; species Streptomyces sp. NPDC045470. Next base: position 206,772 of record NZ_JBEZAN010000004.1, on the reverse strand, counting down.
TCACCGTCGGCGTCGCGGTCTTCGACTCCAAGGCCGCCGCGTTCAAGGTCAAGGCCGCCGGCAAGCCCGGCCTCGCCCCGCTGGCGGGCGACGGCGTCGGCTCCTTCTGCCAGGGCTCGCCCTGCACCACGTACGCCAACGCCACCGGCCGCTACGCCTACTTCACCATCGCCGGCAACCTGGACGGCTCGGCCGTCACCAACGCCTCCACCAAGGCCCTCCAGATAGGGCGGGACGGCGGCCAGTACGCCTTCCACCGCATCTGGCAGCGCGGCACGGACCAGGCGGCCAAGGCCGCCCGCGCCCAGTCCTGACCCCGCGCGCCCGCCCGGGGCGGCTCAGCAGCAGCCGCCCCCCGGCAGGGTCCGCTTGTTGCGCGCCTCCTTGTTGCGGGCCATGAGCTGGTCGTCCGCCGGATAGCCGACCTCCTCCAGGGTCAGCCCGTGCGGCCGTACGACGTGCACCGCCGAATCGCGCACCCCGGCCGCCAGCACCTTGCCCGGCCACTCCACCGGCCGGTGCCCGTCCCCCACGAACAGCAGCGCGCCCACCAGCGAGCGCACCATGTTGTGGCAGAAGGCGTCCGCCTTCACCGTCGCCGTGACGATCCCGTCCGCGTCCCGCACCCAGCTCAGCTCCTGGAGCGTACGGATCGTGGTCGCCCCCTCACGCCGCTTGCAGTACGCGGCGAAGTCGTGCTCCCCCAGCAGCGCCTGCGACGCCGCGTTCATCGCCTCGACGTCCAGGTCCCAGTCGTGCCACAGCACGTGGCCGCGCAGCAGCGGGTCCACGCCGCCCGGGTGATCCGTCACCCGGTAGGCGTACCGCCGCCAGATCGCCGAGAACCGCGCGTTGAACCCGTACGGCGCCTCGGCCGCCCGCCACACCCGTACGTCCTTCGGCAGCCGCCCGGCCAGCCGCCGCAGCAGCTTGTCCGCGTGCTCGGCCCACAGCCCGGCCGGCAGATCCACGTGCGCCACCTGCCCGCGCGCGTGCACCCCGGCGTCCGTCCGCCCCGCCACGGTCAGCTCGTACGTCTCCGCCGACCGCGTCACCGTCCGCAGCGCGGTCTCCAGCTCCTCCTGGACCGTGCGCCGCGCCCGCTGCTTGGCCCAGCCCGAGAAGTCCTTCCCGTCGTAGGAAAGGTCCAGCCGCACCCGTACGAACCCGGGCTCCACTTCATCGCTCACGCGTGCATCCTCTCAAGCGGAACGGGCCCGCCCCCCTGAGGGGAGCGGGCCCGTCCTACGGCCTGTGGCAGGCTCAGGCGTCCTTCGACTCCTCGGCCGGGGCCTCGGCGGCCTCGCCCTTGGTGTCCTCGGCCTTGGCGGCCTCGTCGGACTCCTTCACCGCGCGCTTGGTCGCGGCCTCGGCCTCGGCAACGGTGGCCTTCTTGGCGATCTCGCCCTCGACCAGCTCGATGACGGCCATCGGGGCGTTGTCGCCACGACGGTTGCCGATCTTGGTGATACGGGTGTAACCACCCGGACGCTCCGAGAAGCGCGGCGCGATCTCCGTGAAGAGCGTGTGCACGACGCTCTTGTCCGAGATCAGCGTCATGACCTGGCGGCGGTTGTGAAGGTCACCCTTCTTCGCCTTGGTCACCAGACGCTCGGCGTACGGACGCAGACGACGGGCCTTGGCCTCGGTCGTCGTGATCCGGCCGTGCTCGAAGAGGCTGGTGGCCAGGTTGCGCAGCATCGCACGCTCGTGCGACGCGCTGCCGCCCAGACGGGCACCCTTGGCGGGCTTCGGCATGGTATTTCTCCTTCATTGCTGCACCGGCCGTATCAGGTACCGGTGTCAGTTCCCACGGGGCGGGTGCCACGTGGAAGATTTTTCGCGCCGCCTGCGGCCTGTTCCATCGTGCCGGACCAGGCCAAAACAAGCCCGTCCGGCGCTTGAGGACGAGGCCGCAGGCCGATAACGCCTGCGCCCCGGCGGCGGGCCGGCCGACATGTCAGCCACCCCGCCGCAGACGGGCTCAGTACTGCTCGGTCTCCACGAACCCGGCGTCCGCGTCGTCGTCGGCGCCGAAGGCGTCAGCGGCAGCCGTCGGGTCGAACCCGGGGGGCGAGTCCTTCAGGGCCAGGCCCATGCCGGCCAGCTTCGCCTTGACCTCGTCGATCGACTTCGCACCGAAGTTGCGGATGTCGAGCAGGTCGGCCTCGGAGCGGGCCACGAGCTCACCCACGGAGTGGATGCCCTCGCGCTTGAGGCAGTTGTACGACCGAACGGTGAGCTCCAGCTCCTCGATCGGCAGCGCCAGGTCGGCGGCCAGGGCGGCGTCCGTGGGGGACGGGCCCATGTCGATGCCCTCGGCGTCGATGTTCAGCTCGCGCGCCAGACCGAACAGCTCCACCAGGGTCTTGCCGGCGGACGCCATCGCGTCACGGGGACGCATGGCCTGCTTGGTCTCGACGTCGACGATCAGCTTGTCGAAGTCGGTGCGCTGCTCGACACGGGTCGCCTCGACCTTGTAGGTGACCTTCAGCACGGGGCTGTAGATGGAGTCGACCGGGATACGGCCGATCTCCTGGCCCACCTGCTTGTTCTGCACGGCGGAGACGTAGCCGCGACCGCGCTCGACGGTCAGCTCCATCTCCAGCTTGCCCTTGCCGTTGAGGGTGGCGAGGACCAGGTCGGGGTTGTGCACCTCGACACCGGCCGGCGGGGCGATGTCCGCGGCGGTGACCAGGCCGGGGCCCTGCTTGCGCAGGTACATCACGACCGGCTCGTCGTGCTCCGAGGAGACGACAAGCTGCTTGATGTTCAGGATGAGGTCGGTGACGTCCTCCTTGACGCCCGGCACGGTGGTGAACTCGTGCAGGACACCGTCGATGCGGATGGACGTGACCGCCGCACCCGGGATCGAGGAGAGGAGCGTACGACGCAGGGAGTTGCCGAGGGTGTAGCCGAAGCCCGGCTCCAGCGGCTCGATCACGAACCGGGAGCGGTATTCGTCGACGACCTCTTCGGTCAGCGAGGGACGCTGAGCGATCAGCATGAGGTGTTTCGCCTTCCAGTCGTGGCACCCGCTATTTGATGCCAGCTGCGCCGGACGGTGGCCCGGCGGTCTCTACAAGGGTACGGGCGGCACGGCGCGGCTCCCAGGAGTCGCGGCGTACCGCCCCAAAAGTGCCCGGTGCCGGGCCGCGCCGGAGCGCGGACCGACAGGCTGCGGCCTGTTACGGCCGCGCGGCGTCAGACGCGACGACGCTTGGGGGGACGGCAGCCGTTGTGCGGCGTGGGGGTGACGTCCTGGATCGAGCCGACCTCCAGGCCGGTGGCCTGGAGCGAGCGGATCGCGGTCTCACGGCCGGAGCCGGGACCCTTGACGAAGACGTCGACCTTGCGCATGCCGTGCTCCTGCGCGCGGCGGGCGGCCGACTCGGCAGCCATCTGCGCGGCGAACGGCGTGGACTTGCGCGAGCCCTTGAAGCCCACGTGGCCCGCCGAGGCCCAGGAAATCACGTTGCCCGTGGGGTCGGTGATCGAGACGATGGTGTTGTTGAACGTGCTCTTGATGTGAGCGTGCCCGTGGGCGACGTTCTTCTTCTCCTTGCGGCGCACCTTCTTGGCGCCGGCCGTACGGCCCTTCGGAGGCATGTATTACTCCCGGTGGAGGTGGTCGGTCCTACAGCGAAGACCGCTGATGAGCGTCCGCTGAGGACTACTTCTTGCCCGGCTTCTTCTTGCCGGCGATCGCGCGACGCGGGCCCTTGCGGGTACGGGCGTTCGTGCTGGTGCGCTGACCGTGCACCGGCAGGCCGCGGCGGTGACGCAGACCCTGGTAGCAGCCGATCTCGACCTTGCGGCGGATGTCGGCCTGGATCTCGCGACGGAGGTCACCCTCGGTCTTGAGGTTGTTGTCCACGTACTCGCGGATCTTGACCAGGTCTTCCTCGGCCAGGTCGCGAACGCGGGTGTCCGGGTTCACGCCGGTGGCGGCGAGGGTCTGCTGCGACAGGGTGCGCCCGATGCCGAAGACGTAGGTGAGGGCGACCTCGACGCGCTTGTCGCGCGGGAGATCAACGCCTGCGAGGCGTGCCATCGATTGGCTCCTGAGGTATTCGGAGGTCTTCCGCAGCACCGTTCCCGTAAGACTCTTGAGCATTACGAGCCGGGTCCCCGGCCTCCGAGCCGGGGGTGTCGTCCCCTGCGTCCGCTACCTGAGCGAGCACGGGGGTCGGGTGTCTGCGTATGTACGTATTACTGTGCGTTTGCGTCGCGCGAAGATACTGCGAAATGCAGAGAGGTCGGCGTGCGTCAGCCCTGGCGCTGCTTGTGGCGCAGGTTGTCGCAGATCACCATGACCCGGCCGTGGCGGCGGATCACCTTGCACTTGTCGCAGATCTTCTTGACGCTCGGCTTGACCTTCATGGGTGTGAGGTTCTCCGGGTCAGTGCCGCCACCCCACGGGAGGGGGCGTCGACAAGATCTACTTGTAGCGGTAGACGATCCGGCCACGCGTCAGGTCGTACGGAGACAGCTCCACGACGACCCGGTCATCCGGAAGGATGCGGATGTAGTGCATCCGCATCTTGCCGCTGATGTGCGCGAGGACCTTGTGACCGTTCTGAAGCTCCACCTTGAACATCGCGTTCGGGAGGGACTCGATCACGGTGCCCTCGATTTCGATGGCACCTTGCTTCTTGGCCACGCTTCGCCCTTCGAATCGGCTACCTTGATCGACTACGTACGGACGCATACCCGGAAAACAGGCACACGGATGCACGACAGCCGACGCGTCAGTCTACGTCAGCGATCCCGAAAAGACGAATCCACGATTATTGCCCACGGACAGTGATCGTTACGCCTCGGGCCCGGACCGTACCGCCGGCCGGGTGCGGGTCTCAGGCCAGCGGGTCGGGCGCGGCCTCGATGCCCAGCTCGGCCAGCTTCGCCTTGCCGCCGTCGGGGGCGGTCAGCACCAGCGGGCCCTGTTCGGTCAGCGCGACCGAGTGCTCCCAGTGCGAGGACCAGCCGCCGTCGTTCGACTTGACCGTCCAGTCGTCTTCCAGCACATGGGTCTTGGCCGTACCCAGGTTGACCATGGGCTCGATGGCGATGCAGAAGCCCGGGACCAGCTTCGGGCCGCGGCCGCGCTTGCGGTCGACGTAGTTCAGCAGGTGCGGGTCCATGTGCATCTGCGAGCCGATGCCGTGGCCGCCGTAGTCCTCGACGATGCCGTACTTGCCGTTGGCCGGGCGCGGCTGGCGGCGGATGTAGCCCTCGATCGCCTTGGAGATGTCGACCAGGCGGTTGCCCTTGCGGACGGCGGCGATGCCGGCCCACATGGACTCCTCGGTCACCCGGCTCAGCTCGACCAGCTCCGGAGCGTGACCGGAGCCCACGAAGGCGGTGTAGGCCGCGTCGCCGTGCCAGCCGTCGATGATCGCGCCGCAGTCGATGGAGATGATGTCGCCGTCGGCGAGCACGGTCTCGGTGTCGGGGATGCCGTGGACGACGACGTCGTTGACCGACGTGCAGATCGTCGCGGGGAAGCCGCCGTACCCGAGGAAGTTCGACTTGGCGCCGTGCTCGGCCAGCACCTTGCGCGCGGCGTCGTCCAGGTCCTTGGTGGTGGCGCCGGGCACCGCCACCTCACGGGTCGCCGCGTGGATGGCGGCGACCACCAGCCCCGCCTCGCGCATCTTCGCGATCTGCTCGGGGTTCTTGATCTCCACCATGGGGGCTGACGCCTTCCTCAAACCGACTACTACGACGCTGCTGCGGCCGCACGGGCCGCCACATACACGATACGGCCGCGGCGCCCGTGCCCGGGCACCGCGGCCGTACGCGTGGTTCTCGTGCCTGTCAGGCCTTGCCGAGCGCGGCCATCGCGCGCTGGGTGACCTCGTCGACCTTGCCGAGGGCCGGGATCGTGACGACCAGGTCCTGCGCCTTGTAGTGGTCGATGATCGGCTCGGTCTCCGTGTGGTAGACCTCCAGCCGCTTGCGGACGGTGTCCTCGCGGTCGTCCTCGCGCTGGTACAGGTCGCCGCCGCAGAGGTCGCAGACGCCCTCGGTCTTCGGCTTGTGGTAGTCCACATGGAAGACGTGGCTGCTGTCGTTGCGGCAGATCCGGCGGCCGGCGATCCGCTTGACGACCTCGTCCTCGGGGACCTCCAGGTCCAGGACGGCGTCCAGCTTCACGGCCTTGCCCTTGAGGTAGGTGTCCAGCGCCTCGGCCTGGCCCAGGTTGCGCGGGAAGCCGTCCAGCAGGAAGCCCTGCCGGGCGTCCTCCTGGTTCAGCCGGTCCTCGGCCATCGCGATCGTCACCGAGTCGGGGACCAGGTTGCCCGCGTCCATGTAGGACTTGGCCTCTTTGCCCAGGTCGGTGCCCTGGCTGATGTTGGCGCGGAACAGGTCGCCCGTGGAGATGTGCGGGATCGAGAGGTTCTTGGCGAGGTACGCGGCCTGCGTACCCTTGCCTGCCCCAGGAGGCCCGACGAGGACGATTCGCATCAGCGGAGGAACCCTTCGTAGTTGCGCTGCTGGAGCTGGCTCTCGATCTGCTTCACGGTCTCCAGACCCACACCCACGATGATCAGGATGCTCGTCCCGCCGAACGGGAAGTTCTGGTTGGCCTTGAACAGCACCAACGCCACGGTGGGCACCAGCGCGATCAGACCCAGGTACAGCGAGCCCGGCCACGTGATCCGGTTGAGCACGTAGCTGAGGTACTCGGCCGTGGGGCGACCGGCCCGGATCCCCGGGATGAAGCCACCATACTTCTTCATGTTGTCGGCAACTTCTTCGGGGTTGAAGGAGATGGCGACGTAGAAGAACGCGAAGAAGACGATCAGCAGGAAGTACGTGACGATGTAGACCGGGTGGTTGCCCTTGGTGAAGTTGGTTTCGATCCAGGTCGCCCAGCCGGCCTTCGACCCGCTGAACTGTGCCACCAGGGCCGGGATGTAGAGCAGCGACGAAGCGAAGATGACGGGGATCACGCCCGCCTGGTTCACCTTGAGCGGGATGTAGGTGGACGTACCGCCGTACGAGCGACGTCCGATCATCCGCTTGGCGTACTGCACGGGGATCCGCCGCTGGGCCTGCTCGACGAAGACGACCAGGGCGACCATCGCCAGACCCACGACGATGACGGCGAAGAACTCGATCCAGCCGTCCGCCAGCTTGCCGGACATCTTGATCTGCCACAGCGAGCCGGGGAAGCCGGCCGCGATACCGACGAACATCAGGATCGACATGCCGTTGCCGATGCCGCGGTCGGTCACCAGCTCACCGAGCCACATGACCATGGCCGTACCGGCGGTCATCGTGATGACCATGGTGATGGTCGTGAAGATCGTGTCGCTCGGGACGATCTCGCTGGCGACGGGGCAGCCCTGGAACAGCGCGCCGCTCTTGGCGGTGGCGACCAGGCCGGTGCCCTGGAGGACCGCCAGCGCGACGGTCAGGTACCGGGTGTACTGAGTGATCTTTGCCTGTCCGGACTGGCCCTCTTTCTTGAGGGCCTCCAGACGGGGGATGACCACGGTCAGCAGCTGGAGGATGATGCTTGCCGTGATGTACGGCATGATCCCCAGCGCGAAGATCGTGATCTGGAGCAGCGCACCACCGCTGAACATGTTCACCAGGCCGAAGAGGCCGCCGTTGGCGCCGGCCTGCTTCATGCAGGTGTCGACATTGGAGTAGTTCACCCCGGGCACCGGAACGTGCGCTCCGAGCCGGTAGACGAGCACAATGCCCAACGTGAACAGCAGCTTCTTGCGCAGGTCGGGCGTCTTGAACGCTCGGGCGAACGCGGTGAGCACGGTGCCTCCTGCGCCTCCCGCCTCTGGAGCGAGAGGTGACGGTCTTGAGGATCGACGAATACAAAGCGGCCAAAACCGCGCAGGACATTAGCCCACGCGGTGGGGGTCCAGGGGAAGAACCCCCGGAAAATACAGCAACAGTGCACGCCACCTTACCGGCGACCATGCCCCCCTTGGAACGACCAACCGGGGATGCCCCAATACGTGGGCATCCCCGGTCGGTTGATTCACTGAGCTCAGATGAGCTCGGTGACGCTGCCACCGGCAGCGGTGATCTTCTCCTTGGCGGAGCCGGAGACGGAGTCCACCGTCACCGTCAGCGCCACGGAGATCTCGCCCTGGCCCAGGACCTTGACGAGCTCGTTCTTGCGCACCGCGCCCTTGGCGACCAGGTCGGTCACCGTGACCTCGCCACCCTGCGGGTAGAGCGCGGCCAGCTTGTCCAGGTTCACGACCTGGAACTGCTTGTGGGCGGGGTTCTTGAAGCCCTTCAGCTTCGGGAGGCGCATGTGGAGGGGCATCTGCCCACCCTCGAAGCGCTCCGGAACCTGGTAACGGGCCTTCGTGCCCTTGGTACCACGACCTGCGGTCTTACCCTTGGACGCCTCACCACGACCCACACGGGTCTTGGCAGTCTTGGCGCCCGGGGCAGGACGGAGGTTGTGGACCTTCAGCGGGTTGTTCTCCGCCATGTCAGTCGACCTCCTCGACCGTCACGAGGTGGCGGACGGTGTGCACCATGCCGCGGTACTCGGGGCGGTCTTCCTTGACAACCACGTCGTTGATCTTCTTGAGACCGAGCGAACGCAGGGTGTCGCGGTGGTTCTGCTTGCTGCCGATGATGGACTTGGTCTGCGTGATCTTGAGCGAAGCCATTACGCGTTCACCCCGGCACGCGCCCGCAGCAGAGCGGCGGGAGCAACGTCCTCCAGCGGCAGGCCACGGCGGGCGGCGATCTCCTCGGGCCGCTGCAGGCCCTGGAGCGCGGCGCGCGTGGCGTGCACGATGTTGATCGGGTTCGACGAACCGAGCGACTTGCTCAGCACGTCGTGGATGCCCGCGCACTCCAGCACGGCACGCACCGGGCCACCGGCGATCACACCGGTACCGGGGGAAGCCGGCTTGAGCAGGACGACGCCCGCGGCCTCTTCGCCCTGGATGGGGTGCGGGATGGTGCCACCGATACGGGGGACCTTGAAGAAGTGCTTCTTGGCCTCCTCAACACCCTTGGCGATGGCGGCCGGCACCTCCTTGGCCTTGCCGTAACCGACACCCACGGTGCCGTCACCATCGCCCACCACGACCAGCGCGGTGAAGCTGAAGCGACGACCACCCTTCACAACCTTGGCGACGCGGTTGATTGCGACAACACGCTCGACGTAGGCGGTCTTCTCGGCAGCTGCGCCGCCGTCCCGCCGGTCCTTACGGTCCCGCCGCTCGCCGCCACCGGCACCGCTCCCGCGGCGCTGGGGTCCAGCCATTGGATTTACCTCTCTCTGTTACGTCCGCTAGCTACGGAACCGGGGCTTAGAACTTCAGCCCGGCTTCGCGGGCGGCGTCGGCCAGAGCGGCAATCCGCCCGGCGTACTGCTTGCCACCACGGTCGAACACGACGGCCTCGACGCCGGCGGCCTTGGCGCGCTCGGCGACCAGGGAACCGACCTGCTTGGCCAGGTCCGTCTTGTTGCCCTCGCCACCGCGGATCGACGCGTCCAGGGTCGACGCCGACGCCAGGGTGTGACCCTTGATGTCGTCGATGACCTGGGCGGTGATACCGCGGTTGGACCGCGTCACGACCAGACGCGGACGCTCCGGCGTACCCGAAATCCGCTTGCGGATGCGGATGTGGCGACGCTTGGCGGCGGCGCGCTTGTAGGCGTCACCCTTCGCGACCTTCACACCGTATGCCATGGCTTACTTACCAGCCTTTCCGACCTTGCGGCGGATGACCTCGCCGGCGTACTTGACGCCCTTGGCCTTGTACGGGTCGGGCTTGCGCAGCTTGCGGATGTTCGCGGCGACCTCGCCGACCTTCTGCTTGTCGATGCCCTCGACGCTCAGCTTGGTCGGGGACTCGACCTTGAACGAGATGCCCTCGGGCGCCTCGACCAGGATCGGGTGGCTGTAACCGAGCGAGAACTCCAGGTTGGAGCCCTTCGCCTGGACGCGGTAACCGACACCGCTGATCTCGAGCGCCTTCGTGAATCCCTGGGTCACGCCGGTGATCATGTTCGCCACCAGCGTGCGGGACAGGCCGTGCAGGGCCTTGTTCTGACGCTCGTCGTTCGGGCGGGTGACGGCGATGAAGCCGTCCTCACCCTTGGCGACCTCGATGGGCGCGGCGACGGTGTGCTGCAGGGAGCCCTTGGGACCCTTCACCGAAACCGTGCGACCGTCGATGGTGACGTCCACACCAGCGGGAACCTGGATGGGCAGCTTGCCAATACGCGACATTAGCTATTCCTCCGTTCCCGAATTACCAGACGTAGGCGAGAACTTCTCCGCCTACGCCCTTCTTGCTGGCCTGCTGACCGGTGAGGAGACCGTGCGACGTGGAGATGATCGCCACGCCCAGGCCGCCGAGCACCTTCGGCAGGTTGGTGGACTTTGCGTAGACCCGCAGGCCCGGCTTCGAGATGCGCTTGATGCCGGCGATCGAACGCTCGCGGTTCGGACCGAACTTCAGCTCGAGGATGAGGTTCTTGCCGACCTCGGCGTCCTCGACCTTCCAGCCGGTGATGTAACCCTCCTGCTGGAGGATCTCCGCGATGTGCGACTTGATCTTGCTGTGCGGCATCACGACGGTGTCGTGGTACGCCGAGTTCGCGTTACGCAGACGCGTGAGCATGTCTGCGATGGGGTCAGTCATGGTCATGAATTGGCCTTCGGCCTCTCTCGCCGGGGTTTCCTGTATGCGCCATCCCTCTCCCCGAGCAGGGTCGGGACGGGTGCGGCGCGGGGACCTTCGGCGTAGTAAGTCGTTCCTGGGCGGCGGGGCGCCCAACCCTTCTACCCTACGGGATCAAAGGGCGGGGCCCCGCCGAACAGATGCTTACCGAGAGACTCCGGAACCACCCACATGATTCCTGCCGTCCGCCGGACCGCCCGTGAGGGCGCTGGTCGGACGTGCGGGAGGGGGTGTTACCAGGAGCTCTTGGTCACGCCCGGCAGCTCGCCACGGTGAGCCATCTCACGGAGGCACACGCGGCACAGGCCGAACTTGCGGTACACGGAGTGCGGACGGCCGCAGCGCTGGCAACGCGTGTACGCGCGCACAGCGAACTTCGGCTTGCGGGCCGCCTTAGCGATCAGAGCCTTCTTCGCCACGGTCAGTTCTCCTTGAACGGGAAGCCGAGGTGACGAAGCAGGGCGCGGCCCTCATCGTCGTTGGACGCCGTGGTGACCACGGTGATGTCCATGCCCCGCTGCCGGTCGATCTTGTCCTGGTCGATCTCGTGGAACATGACCTGCTCCGTGAGACCGAAGGTGTAGTTGCCCCGACCGTCGAACTGCTTCGGGGACAGACCACGGAAGTCGCGGATGCGCGGCAGCGCGAGCGACAGCAGGCGGTCCAGGAACTCCCACATGCGGTCACCGCGGAGGGTGACGTGGGCACCGATCGGCTGGCCCTCGCGCAGCTTGAACTGCGCGATGGACTTACGGGCCTTGGTGACGGCCGGCTTCTGGCCGGTGATCGTGGTGAGGTCCTTGATGGCACCCTCGATCAGCTTGGAGTCGCGGGCGGCGTCGCCCACACCCATGTTGACCACGATCTTGGTCAGACCGGGGATCTGCATGACGTTCTCGTAGGAGAACTCGTCCTTCAGCTTCCCGGCGATCTCTTCGCGGTAGCGCTGCTTGAGGCGCGGCGCGTTGGTGGTGGCAGTCATCAGATGTCCTCACCGGTCCGCTTGGCAACGCGGATCTTGTTGCCCTCTTCGTCGAAGCGGTACCCGACGCGGGTGACGACCTTGTTGCCGTCCTTCTCCACGACCAGCTGAACGTTGCTGACGTGGATGGGGGCCTCGGTCGTCACGATGCCGCCGGTCTTGGAGCCGCGAGCGGTCTGACCGGCCTTGGTGTGCTTCTTGACCCGGTTGACACCCTCGACCAGGACACGGTCCTCGCGGGGGAAGGCCGCGATGACCTTGCCCTGCTTGCCCTTGTCCTTGCCGGTGATGATCTGGACCAGGTCGCCCTTCTTGATCTTCATCGGTTACAGCACCTCCGGCGCGAGCGAGATGATCTTCATGAACTTCTTCTCGCGCAGCTCCCGGCCCACGGGGCCGAAGATACGGGTGCCGCGGGGGTCGCCATCGTTCTTGAGGATGACGGCCGCGTTCTCGTCGAAGCGGATGTACGAGCCGTCCGGACGGCGGCGCTCCTTGACGGTGCGAACGATGACCGCCTTGACGACGTCACCCTTCTTCACGTTGCCACCGGGGATCGCATCCTTGACGGTGGCGACGATGACGTCACCGATGCCCGCGTAGCGGCGGCCCGAACCACCGAGAACACGGATGGTGAGAATTTCCTTCGCACCCGTGTTGTCGGCGACCCGAAGCCGCGACTCCTGCTGGATCACGTCTATCTCCTGATCGTCTGCCGGTTCCCGGCGGGGGCCTCATGGCTGAGGCCCACCGCCGAGCCTGGCGGAACTGACCTGGGGGAAACCCCCCAGGCGGTATCTATAGGAATTCCCGAACGGGAATGTCCTTACTTGGCCTTCTCGAGGATCTCGACGATGCGCCAGCGCTTGCTCGCCGACAGCGGACGCGTCTCCATCAGGAGGACGCGGTCGCCGACACCGGCAGCGTTCTGCTCGTCGTGCGCCTTGAGCTTGTTCGTACGGCGGATGACCTTGCCGTACAGCGCGTGCTTGACACGGTCCTCGACAGCGACGACGACGGTCTTGTCCATCTTGTCGCTGACGACGAGACCCTCGCGGGTCTTGCGGAAGCCGCGCTGCTCGTTCGTCTCAGTCACATTCTTCTCGCTCATCAGGCGCTCTCCACCGTCTCGATGCCGAGCTCGCGCTCCCGCATCAGGGTGTAGATCCGGGCGATGTCCTTGCGGACGGCCTTCAGCCGGCCGTGGTTTTCGAGCTGTCCGGTCGCCGCCTGGAAGCGGAGGTTGAACAGCTCCTCCTTGGCCTCACGCAGCTTCTTGACGAGGTCCTCGCCATTCAGCTCGCGCAGCTCGGTCGCCTTGGTACCGGCCGCCATCACGACTCACCTGCCTCGCGCCGCACGATGCGGCACTTCATCGGAAGCTTGTGGGCGGCGCGGGTCAGCGCCTCCTTCGCAACCTTTTCGTTCGGGAAGGACAGCTCGAACATCACCCGACCGGGCTTGACGTTCGCGACCCACCACTCCGGAGAACCCTTACCGGAACCCATGCGGGTCTCGGCCGGCTTCTTCGTCAGCGGGCGGTCCGGGTAAATGTTGATCCAGACCTTGCCGCCACGCTTGATGTGACGGGTCATGGCGATACGAGCGGACTCGATCTGCCGGTTCGTCACGTAGGCGGGGGTCACGGCCTGAATGCCGTACTCACCGAAGGCAAGCTCGGTGCCACCCTTGGCCATACCGTTGCGCTTCGGGTGGTGCTGCTTGCGGTGCTTGACCCTGCGAGGGATCAGCATGTCGGTCAGCCCTCCGTTCCGGTGCTCTCAGCAGCCGGAGCAGCGGCAGCGGCCTCGGCCTTGGGGGCCTCGGCAGCGGCGTTCTGCTGCGGCTTGCGGCCGCCACGGCCGCCACGCTCGCCACCGCGGCGCGGACGGTCGTTGCCGCCACCACCACGGGCCGGGCGGTTGCCCGCACGGGCGGCAGCGTTCTCGGCGCGGACCTCGGCGATGTTCTTGACGTCGCCCTTGTAGATCCAGACCTTCACACCGATACGGCCGAAGGTGGTCTTGGCCTCGAAGAAGCCGTAGTCGACGTTGGCGCGGAGCGTGTGCAGGGGCACGCGGCCCTCGCGGTAGAACTCCGAGCGCGACATCTCGGCGCCGCCGAGACGGCCACCGCACTGGATCTTGATGCCCTTGGCGCCGGCCTTCATCGTCGACTGCATGCTCTTGCGCATGGCGCGACGGAAGGAGACGCGGGAGGACAGCTGCTCGGCGACGGCCTGGGCCACGAGCTGAGCATCGGTCTCGGGGTTCTTGACCTCGAGGATGTTCAGCTGGACCTGCTTGCCGGTCAGCTTCTCCAGTTCGCCGCGGATGCGGTCGGCCTCGGCGCCGCGGCGGCCGATGACGATGCCCGGACGAGCGGTGTGGATGTCGACGCGGACGCGCTCACGGGTGCGCTCGATCTCCACCTTCGAGATGCCGGCGCGCTCCATGCCCTTCGTCATCATGCGACGAATGGCGACGTCTTCCTTGACGTAGTCCTTGTACAGCTTGTCGGCGTACCAACGCGACTTGAAGTCGGTGGTGATGCCGAGCCGGAACCCGTGCGGGTTAACCTTCTGGCCCATTACCGGGTTCCTTCCTTGCTGCTGACGACCACGGTGATGTGGCTGGTCCGCTTGCGGATCCGGTAGGCACGGCCCTGGGCGCGCGGACGGAACCGCTTCAGGGTCGGGCCTTCGTCGACGTACGCCTCGGAAATGACGAGGCTGCCGGCGTCGGTGTGGTCGTAGTTGTGCGCCGCGTTGGCAATGGCGCTGTCCAGCACCTTGCCGACGGGCACGCTCGCGGCCTGCGGGGCGAAACGCAGGACCGCCTGAGCCTCCGTGGCATCCATGCCACGGATAAGGTCCACCACGCGGCGGGCCTTCATGGGCGTGACGCGGATGTACCGCGCCTGGGCCCTGGCTTCCATGGTTGTCCCTTCGGTGTCAGTCATAGTCTTCGCACTCCGGTCGATCAGCGACGACGCGACTTGCGGTCGTCCTTCTCGTGGCCGCGGAAGGTGCGGGTCGGCGCAAACTCGCCGAGCTTGTGGCCGACCATCGACTCGGTGACGAACACCGGGACGTGCTTGCGGCCGTCGTGCACCGCGATCGTGTGGCCGAGCATGGCCGGGACGATCATGGAGCGGCGGGACCAGGTCTTGATGACGTTCTTGGTGCCGGCTTCGTTCTGCGTGTCCACCTTCTTGCTCAGGTGGTCGTCGACGAAGGGCCCCTTCTTGAGACTACGCGGCATCTAAACCCGCTCCTAGCGCTTCTTGTTCGTCTTGCGGCGGCGGACGATGTACTTGTTCGAAGCCTTCTTCGGCGAACGCGTACGACCCTCCTTCTGGCCCCAGGGCGAGACCGGGTGGCGACCACCGGAGGTCTTGCCCTCACCACCACCGTGCGGGTGGTCGACCGGGTTCATCACGACACCACGCACGGTCGGGCGGACGCCCTTCCAGCGCATACGGCCGGCCTTGCCCCAGTTGATGTTCGACTGCTCGGCATTGCCGACCTCGCCGACGGTGGCGCGGCAGCGCACGTCGACCAGGCGGATCTCACCGGACGGCATACGAAGGTGGGCCATGGAGCCCTCCTTCGCCAGCAGCTGCACGGAGGCACCCGCGGAGCGGGCGAACTTCGCGCCGCCGCCGGGCCGCAGCTCGATGGCGTGGATCGTCGTACCGACCGGGATGTGGCGCAGCGGCAGGTTGTTGCCCGGCTTGATGTCGGCGCCCTGGCCGTTCTCAATCCGAGCACCCTGCACCAGGCCACGCGGCGCGATGATGTAGCGCTTCTCGCCGTCTGCGTAGTGCAGCAGCGCGATGCGCGCGGTGCGGTTCGGGTCGTACTCGATGTGCGCGACCTTGGCCGGCACGCCGTCCTTGTCGTGACGACGGAAGTCGATCACGCGGTAGGCGCGCTTGTGGCCACCGCCCTGGTGGCGAACGGTCACACGACCGGCGTTGTTACGGCCGCCCTTGCTGTGCAGCGGGCGGACCAGCGACTTCTCCGGCGTGGACCGCGTGATCTCGACAAAGTCGGCGACGCTGGAGCCACGACGGCCCGGGGTCGTCGGCTTGTACTTGCGGATACCCATTTCTCAGTCCTCGTCCGATTCCGGACGACTCGGACTCCGTTAGGAGACCGGGCCGCCGAAGATGTCGATACGGTCGCCCTCGGCGAGGGTCACGATGGCGCGCTTGGTGTTGGCGCGCTTACCGAAACCGGTGCGGGTGCGCTTGCGCTTGCCCTGGCGGTTGATCGTGTTGACCCCGGTGACCTTGACCGAGAAGACCGCCTCGACGGCCTGCTTGATCTGGGTCTTGTTCGCACGCGGGTCGACGATGAACGTGTACTTGTTCTCGTCCAGCAGCGCGTAGCTCTTCTCGGAGACGACCGGCTTGACCAGAAGGTCGCGCGGGTCCGAGAAGGACTTGCTGGTAACGGTCGCCTCAGTCATCAGGCGGCGCTCCCTTCGAGCTCAGCGGCCTTGGGACCAGCCACGAAGGACTCGAAGGCGGCCTTGGTGAAGACCACGTCGTCGGAGACGAGCACGTCGTACGTGTTCAGCTGGCCCGGCTCCAGGATGTGGACCTGGGGCAGGTTGCGGGCGGAGAGCCACGCGGCCTCGTCGGCGCGCTCGGCGACCAGCAGCACGTGCTTGCGCTCGCTGATCTTGCCGAGGAGAGCCTTGGCGGCCTTCGTGGAGACCTCGCCCTCGACCACGCCGGAGACGACGTGGACGCGGCTGTTGCGGGCCCGGTCGGTCAGGGCACCGCGCAGGGCGGCGGCCTTCATCTTCTTCGGGGTCCGCTGCGAGTAGTCACGCGGCACGGGGCCGTGCACGACGCCACCGCCGGCGAACTGCGGCGCACGGGTCGAACCCTGGCGCGCGCGGCCGGTGCCCTTCTGGCGGTACGGCTTCTTGCCACCGCCGCGGACCTCGCCACGAGTCTTGGTCTTGTGCGTGCCCTGACGGGCCGCGGCCAGCTGCGCGACAACGACCTGGTGGATCAGCGGAATGCTGACCTTCGCGTCGAAGATCTCCGTGGGGAGCTCGACGGTCCCGGCCTTGTCGCCTGCCGGCGAAAGGATGTCAATGGTGCTCATCGGTTACCTCAGGCCCCCTTGGCCGCGGTACGGACCAGGACGAGGCCGCCGTTCGGACCAGGAACTGCGCCCTTGATGAGCAGCAGACCCTTCTCCGCGTCAACGGCATGGACGGTCAGGTTCTGGGTGGTGACCCGCTCGTTGCCCATACGGCCGGCCATCCGCATGCCCTTGAACACGCGGCCCGGGGTGGCGCAGCCACCGATGGAGCCCGGCTTGCGGTGCACGCGGTGGGCACCGTGCGAAGCCTTGCCGCCGTGGAAGCCGTGACGCTTCATGACACCGGCGAAGCCCTTGCCCTTGCTCTTGCCGGTCACGTCCACCTTGACGCCCGACTCGAAGGTCTCGGCGGTCAGCTCCTGGCCGAGGGTGTACTCACTGGCGTCAGTGGTACGGACCTCGACGAGGTGACGGCGGGGGGTGACGTCGGCCTTCGCGAAGTGGCCCTTGAGGGGCTTGTTCACCTTGCGCGGGTCGATCTCGCCGAAGGCGATCTGGACGGAGTCGTAGCCGTCCTGGTCATTGGTGCGCACCTGGGTAACGACGCAGGGGCCGGCCTTGACCACAGTGACCGGGACGACACGGTTGTTCTCGTCCCAGACCTGGGTCATGCCGAGCTTCTCGCCCAGGATGCCCTTGATCTGCTTAGCCATCTCTACTGCGCCTCTCAGAGCTTGATCTCGATGTCAACGCCGGCCGGAAGGTCCAGGCGCATCAGCGAGTCAACGGTCTTGGGCGTCGGGTCGAGAATGTCGATCAGGCGCTTGTGCGTGCGCATCTCGAAGTGCTCGCGCGAGTCCTTGTACTTGTGCGGCGACTTGATGACGCAGTACACGTTCTTCTCGGTGGGGAGCGGCACCGGGCCCGCGACCGACGCACCAGTACGGGTCACCGTCTCGACGATCTTCTTCGCCGACGTGTCGATGACCTCGTGGTCGTAGGCCTTGAGCCGGATGCGGATCTTCTGTCCCGCCATGGCTACTTCGTAGTCCTGTCTCTCGTAACGCTCTGGGACCCGGTACGTTGCCGTTCATCCACCGACCCACGCGGTCGGGCGTGTCGCGCTCCTTCCCGCAGATCCCCGCAAGGGCGATCCTTCGAGAAGGAAAACGTGGGGGATGAACACCCACCGGGCGCCTGGCTGAGGCACCCCGCTGCACTTCCCGGAAGATTCCCGTACTTCCGCCCCTGATAAGGGACGACGAATACCTAGGACTCGCTTCCAGTCCCCCCGGCGGGAGGCGCGCAGCATCGGCACTCAACCGAGCAACCTGGACAGTGTGCCACATCAGCGGCGGCCGCTGCCAATCGAGCGGGAGATCGTACACCGCGTCACACCGCCCGGATGCACGGACCCGCCTCCGACGCGCCGGGACGGACCGCCGGCGGGGCGCCGCCGGCCCGCTCTCACGCCGCGATCGCCAGTTGCCACTGGATACGGGCGGACTCCTCCGCGTGACGCTCGTCACCCTCCACGGCGAAGGTGGCGTGCGGGAAGTCGCGGATCTGCCGGAGCCACTCGCCGACCGTCGCCGTGCCGGGCACGGGGACGACGCGGCCCGAGCGGTCCGGGCCGCGGCTGGCGAGGACGGTGACCGTGAACTGGTCGGTCTCGGTCACCAGCACCACGTCGTGCGGGAACTGCGCCACCCGCTCCATGACCCCGCGGGCCGGCTCGCGTCCGTCGGCCACGACCAGCACATGGTCGCCGTGCTCGTCCGTGGTGCCCTCGAACCCCGCCAGTATGCCCAGGAACCGGTTTATGTGGCGGTTGCGCAGCTCGTCGATGACGCGCTGCCGTCCCTCCTGGAAGCCCGTGGTCGCGGCGAACCGGAACGTCAGCGAGACCCGGCCGGCCAGCGCCACGTCGATCTCCGCCATCTCCTCGCGCGTGGGGTACGCGGCCCCGTCGTCGAGGCCGTACGCCGCGAGCCAGCGGTTGACCTCCGGCCACAGCCACGCCCGGGAGCGCCCGACGGTGCCCTCGGCGGCCGGGAACGGGGCACCCTGGGCCTTGCGCACCCCGGCGGCCCACTGGGCGACGTTCTGCCGGGAGCGTCCCGTGCGCTCGGCGATCTCGTGTATGCCGACCACATCGCGGTCGAGGCGGCGCACCCGCAGGCGCGGCACCGCGGCGCGCGCCGCGGAGGCCGCTTCGAGCGCGGCCCGGACCGCGCAGTCGCCGGGCCAGGTGATGCTGAGCAGGTCGGTGCCGCCGGCCCGCGCCAGGAGGGCGTCGCAGGTGTCGCGCAGCGCGTCGACGGCGTCCGGGTCGTCGACGGTCGCGCCCGTGACGACGAAGGTGAAGTCGTAGTCCATGACGGCGTCCCCCTAGTCCTTGGGCAGGGTTGCAGGTCTGTTGTCGTTCGTCAACAGACAAAGCATGACAAAACATGTCGCAGCCTGCACGGGCAGCCGTCGTAAAGCGCACGGTCACCGCCGGTCCACCTCAGTTGACGCCGCGGTCACGCTTCGCCGCGCGGCATCCCCGTGAGACTGCGGTTCGCCGCGTCGTCCGGCAGCGGACACCGAGCCGCCAGCCGGTCGATCACGCGCGCGTGCGCGGAGGCGCTGCGCGGCGTGCCCGCCACCGGGATGACCGTGCAGCGGCCCGCGCACGGGCAGTAGAGCCGCCCCCAGTGCCCGTCCTTGCGCAGCACCCAGCCACGGGCCGCCCACTTCTCCAGCACCCGCCGCACGTCCTTCTTGGGGTGATCGCAGGGCCTGATCTCGCTGCCGACCACCCGCTCACCGCCCGTCGGCGCGCACGGAAGACGCCGGCGGCCCGCTGCGCACGCGCGGCTTCGGGGCGGGCGCGGAGGCGGTGCTCCGCGGCGCGACACGGGTGACGGGGTGAGCAAGTACCACGAGAGGCTGACTCCTCTGGTGCCGACTGGACTTCCTGGCGACGCCCGACCCCCTCGGCGCGAGCCGCCCCTCCCCGGGCGGTGACGCTCCGACATCAGTACGTTACTCCAAATGACGGAAGGTCCCTCGCCATTTCCGGCGCGCCGCACCCGCGAACCGAACTTCCGCACCGCGCGGCGCGGGGCGCGGCGCACCCCACTCGCCGCACACCCCGCTCCCCCGCTCCGGCTCACGCCCGCGCACCGCCGTACGCCCCCGGGCGCCGAGCGCAAAAGAATTATCCGGCGCGGGCAAAAACACGCCGTATCGAATGAACCCGAAAATCCTACAGCTCACAAGAAATGGAAGCCTTCCGGCTGAAGCTGCGCACCCGGCGACTACGCCGCACCCCCGGGGGAACCCTGAACCATATCGGCCGGGCGAGCAGGAAGGAGGATTTCATGCAGCATTCCCCTTCCGGACGTCCTTTCCGGCGCGGCGGCTGCGCCCGCTCCAGACACCGTTCTTCCCACGGACGCCGATCGCGCCGCGGAGCGAGAAGTCCCGCCCCCGCGTGCGGGAGACGCCCCGGCCCGGGCCCCGTACGAAGGCGGCGGGCGTGACCGGGGCACCGGGCCCCGCATCCGCCGCCCTCCCGCCCCGCCGCGAGGACGGCTCGGTGCGCCACGCCACCACGACGTTCGGCTCGCTGCGCATCCGCAACTACCGGCTGTTCGCCGCCGGACAGGCCGTCTCGCACACCGGTACCTGGATGCAGCGCATCGCCCAGGACTGGCTGGTCGTCGAGCTGACCGGCTCCCCCGCCGCCGTCGGCTTCACCATCGGGCTCCAGTACGCGCCCATGCTGCTCCTCGGGCTGCACGGCGGCCTGATCGCCGACCGGCTGCCGATGCGCCGGCTGCTGCTCCACACCCAGGCCGCGCTCGGCACGACGGGGCTGGTCCTGGCCGTACTGGTGCTGTCCGGCCAGGCGAGGCCCTGGCACGTGTACGTCATGGCGGCCGTGCTGGGCCTGATCTCCGTCGCGGACGCTCCCGCCCGGCAGGCGTTCGTCTCCGAGCTGGTCGGACCGGAGCAACTGCGCAACGCGGTGAGCCTGAACTCCGCCGTCTTCCAGACCGCGCGCCTGGTCGGCCCGGCCGTCGCCGGCGTGGTGATCACGGTGGTGGGCATCGGCTGGGCCTTCCTCCTCAACGCCCTCTCCTACCTCGCGCCCCTCGCCGCCCTGCTGCTCATGCGCACCGCCGAGATACACCCGGCCGAGCGCGCCCCGCACGGCAGCGGCCAGGTCAGGGCGACGCTGCGGCAGGTCGGGCGCGATCCCGGCCTGCTGTGGCCGATCGTGCTGGTCGCCTTCGTCGGCACGTTCGGGTTCAACTTCCCCGTCTGGCTGACCGCGTTCACCGTGCAGGTCTTCCGTACCGGCTCCGGCGTGTACGGCCTGCTCAACTCGCTGCTGGCGGCGGGCGCGGTGGCGGGGGCGCTGTGGGCAGCGCGCAGCCTCGCGCCGCCGCGGCGGGTGCTGACCACGGCGGCGCTGCTGTTCGGCGCGCTGGAGACGGCCGCCGCCCTGGCGCCCGCCCTGTGGCTCTTCGCGGCCCTGCTGGTCCCGGTCGGCATGGCCGGTCTGGTCGTCACCGCCACCGCCAACGCGCACGTCCAGCTCACCGCGGACGCCGCGACGCGGGGCAGGGTGATGAGCCTGTTCAAGATCGCGTTCGTGGGCGGCACACCGGTGGCCGCGCCGGCCGTCGGCTGGGTCACCGAGACCTGCGGACCCCGCGCCGGCTTCCTCACCGGCGGCCTGACCTCGCTCGCGGCGGCCGCCGTCGTCGGCTGCGCGCTCTCCCGTCCGGCGACGGAGCCGGAGACGGGTACGGGAACGTCGACGGGCGCGGATTCCGGCACCGAGCCGGAGTGCGAGGCGGAAACACGTTCGGACGGGGACGCGGACACGGCCGCGAAGACGTGAACCCCGGCCGCGGGCCGGCCTTTCCCGCACAACCGGTATTCACCTCCGTACGCGCAACACCCCGCAGACCGCCCTACAGGAAATTCCCGAGGTCCGCGAGGCGAGCACCTGTCCTGCCTCCATCTGGCCCGCACACGGAAACGCCCGTACGGAAAAGAAACACACCACACCGCCTTATGCCGAAAGCCCGGACCCCGTCCGAACGCGAACCTCCGGAGGAAACACCATGCCCCTGAACCCACCGGCCGAAGAACGCCCACCGGCGGCACACCGGGTCATCGCCGTGAGCGGACCGGCGTACGTGGGCAAGGACACCCAGCTCCGCATGCTGGCCCGCCGCACCCCGCAGATCGAGACCTCCGCCCCTGCGGAGACCTACGCCTCCCGGTGGCACGCCCTGAGCGGCACGGAGGCGACTGGATGGTGGCTCGACGGCGCGTCCTACCAGGAGCTGGCAGACGTCCTCGCCACGGCCTACCTGGCCCGCGCCCGGCAGCCCCGGTCCAGTGGGTACCTGCGCTGTGTACGGCAGGGCCTGCCCATGCTGGAAGCGACGCTCGCTGCCGTCGCCGCCGTACGCGAGCGGTGCGGTACGGCACGAGCGGCCCGCGAGGCGCGCGCGGCACTCGCGCCGTACCGCACCGCCCTGCGCGCTTGTGAGGACACCGAGTGCGGCGTCGTCCTGCTGCACGACGAGGACCCCGCTCAGAGCGCCGCGCGCGGTCTGGCCCGGTCCCCGGCCCCTGACCGCCTCCTGGAGTACTACCAGCGGCGACTGCACGAGCAGATCAACCGCCTTCTCGGCGAGGGACGGTTCGACACGGCCGTCGTCGTCGGCGACCGGCCCGCGATCGACGTGCAGCACGAACTGCGGCAGCGCCTGCACCGGCTGTACCCCACGATTCCGGAGTGCGCGCTCTCCCGGGTACGTGTGGCGGCGCTGGGCGGCGACTGCGAGCACGCGCGCGACGCCGCCGGAGAGTACCTGCGTACCCGACGCGGCTACGCCCGGCTCAACGCCGCGCACCTCGCCGCCGCGTCGCACGACCCGTCCGTACCGGACACCGACGACACCACGGCCCTGGCCGAACGCATCGCCGACGGCCTCGACCGCTACTGCGCCGCGCACCCGTTCCTCGACCGCGTGAGCATCGAGCCCGTACGCGACCGGGCCACCGTCCAGGAACTGCGCAAGCTCTTCGGCGACCGGCTGCACGCCGTACACCCCGGGCCCGGGACCGGCCCGGCCGCCGCCCCGCACGCTCCCGCGCCGCACTCCTTCGCCCCTGACGGCTCCGTGCCGGGCGCCGCACCCGAGGACACCGCGCCCGAGGACACCGCGCCCGAACCCACCGTTCAGCACACCGCTCAGGAAGCCGCCGCCCCCTGGCCCCGGCTCAGCCTCCACCGGCGCCTGGACCGCCTCGCCTTCGACGCCGCCTGGACGTTCCGGCCGCTCAAGCCCGTCTCCGTGCACAGCCTGGGCCTCCCGAGCTGCCTCGGGACATATCTGCGCGCCCTGCGCGAACGGCTCACCCGGCCCCGTACGGCGGTGGACCTGGTCGCCGTGACCGGCAGCGCGGCCCGGGGCACGTACCGGCACGGCTGGAGCGACCTGGACGTCCTCGTCCTGGCACCGCAGGACGCCCTCCCCCGGCTCCGGAGCGTCCGCACGGAACTGGCGCCGGTGCTGGACGGCGTGCGGATGACCATGACGGTCCTCACCGAGGACGAGTTCCGCGCGGGCGCCCTGCCGCCGCGCCTGCTGCACGTCCTCACCCTCAGCGGGGCGGGCGCCCTCGCGCCCCTGTGGTGCGCCCCCGGCCTCGCCCTGCCGGTGCCGGACGCCGTCACGTACGCCGACGTCAGTGTGCGCGACGGCGTCCAGGCCGCCGTCACCCTCCGCAAGCAGCTCCTGCTCGCCGAACCCGACCTGCGGGTGCTCTACAAGGCCACCGCCCTGCTCGCGAAGATCATGCTCCGGGTGGAGAGCGGAGCCGAGTACCCGGCCGACGACCAGGCCGTCACCGCCTTCCACCACCGCCGTCCCGACGGACTCGGGGCCGCACCGGGCGACGTACGGTACGACCGCGCCGGTACCGAGCGGATGGCCGCCGCCGTGCTGCGCGGCTGGCTCGCCACGCTCACCCCCGCACCGCGACCGGAGGCCCCCGGCCATGGCGCCACCTGACCTGCGCCGCCCGTTCGGCTCCGAACTGCCCGTGGCGGCGCAGATCGTCCGGGTGCCCTCGATGCGCTGCATGTCGGCCGCACAGGAGCACGAGATGCTGATCGCGTTCAACCGGTACGGCTTCACGATCCTGCGCTGCGCCGAGCGGGCCAGGAGCCGCCAGGACCTGCTCAGCCTGCGCCGGCGCTTCGGCACCCCGGTGCCGCACCCGCGCGCGGACGGCGACGGGATCGTGCCGATCAGCCCGGCCCGGCCGGTCGCCGGCTTCCTCGGCTCCACCCGCGTGGAACACCTGCTGCACACCGACGGCGCCTTCCGTGACCACCCCGAAACCCTGATCACGCTCCAGTGCGTCCGGCCCGCCGTACGGGGCGGCCTGTCCGTCCTGGCCAGCGCCCAGGCCGCCTACGAGTACCTGGCGCGGCACTTCCCCGGCCGGCGCGACGCGCTGGCCGAACCCGACGCGCTGACGATCACCCGCGCCGACCGGACCAGCACCCAGCCACTGTTCCGGCGCCGGGACGGCGTCTGCACGCTGACGTTCCGGATGGCGGACGGCGTGTCGCGGGTCGTGCCGCGCGCGGACGTCCGGGACCAGTACGCGGAGCTGTGCCGGTTCTTCGCCGCCCCCGCGAACCGGCTGAGCTTCAAGCTCGCCGTCGGCGACGTGCTGATCGCCGACAACACGGCCGTGGTGCACGGCAGGACACCCGTCCCCGCCGGCATGCCCCGCGTGATGCGCCGTCTCAACTTCGACGCCACGGGGCCGGCCTGCGACCGGATGGCCTTCGGCTTCCCCGCACGCCCGGTACCACCGTGAGCCCTGCCGTCCCGCGGCCGCCGGCCCTGGCCTCCTAGGCGGGCTCCACCGCCCGTACGACCGCCTGCGGGCTGCGCACGGCCGTTCCCCCGGGCACCGGCTCCGAGGGGTCCGCGCCGAGGGCCACGATGCGGTTGTCCGCGTCCAGGTGGACGACGCGCGGGCGCAGCGTACGGGCCTCGGCGTCGTCCACCTGGGCGTAGCTGATGAGGATCACCAGGTCGCCGGGGTGGACGAGGTGCGCGGCGGCGCCGTTGATGCCGAGGACGCCGGAGCCGCGCTCGCCCTCGATGAGGTATGTCTCCAGGCGCGCGCCGTTGGTGATGTCGACGATGTGGACCAGCTCGCCGGGCAGCAGGTCGGCGGCGTCCAGCAGGTCGGCGTCGACCGTCACCGAGCCGACGTAGTGCAGGTCCGCCTGGGTGACGGTGGCACGGTGGATCTTGGACTTGAACATGGTGCGCAGCATGGCGTCACTTCCGGGAAGAGGGTCGCGTCCCGAAGGGGTACGCGCCGACCCGCACATGCTAAGCACCCGGCGGGCGGAGCAGAAGGCCCGGCCCTGAAACAGCGAGGAGCCCCGCTCACCCGAAGGCGAGCGGGGCTCCTCAGAGCGCTCGGAAGAGCTGCCGGGTCTCCCCGACCGTCAGGAATTACTTGACGATCTTGGTGACCTGGCCGGCGCCGACGGTCCGGCCACCCTCACGGATGGCGAACTTCAGGCCCTCCTCCATGGCGACCGGCTGGATCAGCTGGACCGACATCTCGGTGTTGTCGCCCGGCATGACCATCTCGGTGCCCTCGGGGAGGGTCACGACGCCGGTCACGTCCGTGGTACGGAAGTAGAACTGCGGGCGGTAGTTGTTGAAGAACGGGGTGTGGCGGCCACCCTCGTCCTTCGACAGGATGTACGCCTGCGCCTCGAACTCCGTGTGCGGGGTGACCGAGCCCGGCTTGATGATGACCTGGCCGCGCTCGACGTCCTCGCGCTTGATGCCGCGGAGCAGCAGACCGACGTTCTCACCGGCCTGGCCCTCGTCGAGCAGCTTCCGGAACATCTCGATGCCGGTGACCGTGGTGGTGGTCTTCTCGGTCTTGATGCCGATGATGTCGACGGTCTCGTTGACCTTGAGGACACCGCGCTCGATACGACCGGTGACGACGGTGCCACGACCGGTGATCGTGAAGACGTCCTCGATCGGCATCAGGAACGGCTTGTCGACGTCACGCTCGGGCTGCGGGATCGCCTCGTCGACGGCGGCCATGAGCTTGAGGACGGAGTCGCCCCACTCCTTGTCGCCCTCGAGCGCCTTGAGCGCCGAGACCTTGACGACCGGAACGTCGTCGCCCGGGAACTCGTACTCCGAGAGGAGCTCACGGACCTCGAGCTCGACGAGCTCCAGGATCTCCTCGTCGTCCACCATGTCGGCCTTGTTCAGGGCGACGACGATGTAGGGCACGCCGACCTGGCGGGCCAGGAGCACGTGCTCCTTGGTCTGCGGCATCGGGCCGTCGGTCGCGGCGACCACGAGGATCGCGCCGTCCATCTGGGCGGCACCGGTGATCATGTTCTTGATGTAGTCCGCGTGACCGGGGCAGTCAACGTGGGCGTAGTGACGGTTCTCCGTCTGGTACTCGACGTGCGCGATCGAGATGGTGATACCGCGCTGGCGCTCCTCGGGCGCCTTGTCGATCATGTCGAAGGCCGAGGCCTCGTTCAGGTCCGGGAACGCGTCGTGCAGCACCTTGGTAATGGCGGCCGTGAGGGTCGTCTTACCGTGGTCGATGTGACCGATGGTGCCGATGTTGACGTGCGGCTTAGTCCGCTCGAACTTCGCCTTCGCCACTGGGTCCTCCTGAAGTGGTTCTGTACGCCTTACTCATCGGCGCCAGGTGATCTTTGCTGGGATGCCGGCCGCCGGGGCCCCCTCGCGGGTGGCGGGGACGGGCCCCGGCAGACGGTGTCAAGCCTAAAGCGTCTTGCGACTCGTGCGAGCCGGTACTACTCGCCCTTGGCCTTCGCGATGATCTCCTCGGCGACGTTCCGCGGAACCTCGGCGTAGGAGTCGAACTGCATCGAGTAGCTTGCGCGACCCGAGGTCTTGCTGCGGAGGTCTCCGACGTAGCCGAACATCTCCGAGAGCGGAACCAGGCCCGTGACGAGCTTGGCGCCGTGGCGGTCCTCCATGGACTGGATCTGACCGCGACGCGAGTTGATGTCGCCGATGACGTCACCCATGTAGTCCTCGGGCGTCGTCACCTCGACCTTCATCATCGGCTCCAGCAGGGCCGGGCTGGCCTTGCGGGCGGCCTCCTTGAAGGCCATCGAACCGGCGATCTTGAAGGCCATCTCGGACGAGTCGACCTCGTGGAACGCACCGTCGAGAAGGACGACCTTGACGCCGGTCAGCGGGTAGCCGGCGAGCACGCCGAACTCCATGGCCTCCTGGCAGCCCGCGTCCACGGACGGGATGTACTCCCGCGGGATACGGCCACCGGTGACCTTGTTCTCGAACTCGTAACCGTCGCCCTCAAGCGGCTCAAGGGCGATCTGCACCTTCGCGAACTGGCCGGAACCACCAGTCTGCTTCTTGTGCGTGTAGTCCAGGCGCTCGACGGCCTTGCGCAGGGTCTCGCGGTACGCGACCTGCGGCTTGCCGACGTTCGCCTCGACCCGGAACTCGCGCTTCATACGGTCGACCAGCACGTCGAGGTGCAGCTCGCCCATACCCGCGATGATGGTCTGACCGGTCTCCTCGTCCGTGTGGACCTGGAAGGACGGGTCCTCCTCGGCGAGACGCTGGATGGCGACACCCAGCTTCTCCTGGTCGCCCTTGGACTTGGGCTCGATGGCGACCTGGATGACCGGGGCCGGGAACTCCATCGACTCCAGGATGACCTGGTTCGACGAGTCGCAGAGGGTCTCACCGGTGGTGGTCTGCTTCAGACCCATGACGGCGACGATGTCACCGGCACCCACCGACTCGATCTCCTCACGCTTGTTCGCGTGCATCCGGTAGATCTTGCCGATGCGCTCCTTCTTGCCCTTCACCGAGTTGGTGACCTGCGAGCCGGCCTCAAGGCGGCCCGAGTACACCCGGATGAAGGTGAGCTTGCCCAGGTGGGGGTCGCTCGCAATCTTGAACGCCAGAGCGGCCAGCGGCTCCTCCTCGGAGGGGCGGCGCTTGATGACCTCTTCCGCGTCGTTGACGGCGTGGCCCTCGATGGCCTCGACGTCCAGCGGCGACGGCAGGTAGCGCACGACCGCGTCGAGCAGGGGCTGCACGCCCTTGTTCTTGAACGCGGTGCCGCAGAAGACCGGGGTGACGGTGGTGTCGCCGCCCTTGCCGGAGTTGATGGTGATGCGGCGGATCGCCGCGTGCAGCTGGTCCACGGTGGGCTCCTGGCCCTCCAGGTACAGCTCCATCATCTCTTCGTCGTTCTCGGCGACGGCCTCGAGCAGCTTGCCGCGCCACTCGTCGGCAGCCTCGGTGTGCGTGGCCGGGATGTCGACGGTGTCGTACATCTCGCCCTTGGCGGCCTCGGCGGACCAGACCAGCGCCTTCATGGAGACGAGGTCGATGACGCCCTTGAAGTCCGCCTCGGTACCGATCGGCAGCTGCATCACGATCGGGGTCGCGCCCAGGCGGTCCACGATCATGTCGACGCAGCGGTGGAACTCCGCACCGGTGCGGTCGAGCTTGTTGACGAAGCAGATGCGCGGCACGCCGTAGCGGTCGGCCTGGCGCCAGACGGTCTCGGACTGCGGCTCAACACCGGCAACGCCGTCGAACACCGTCACGGCACCGTCGAGCACGCGCAGCGAACGCTCCACCTCGACGGTGAAGTCGACGTGGCCCGGGGTGTCGATGATGTTGATGGTGTGATCAACGTTGTTCAGCGGCCAGTGGCAGGTCGTCGCGGCAGACGTGATCGTGATGCCGCGCTCCTGCTCCTGCTCCATCCAGTCCATCGTGGCAGCGCCGTCGTGGACCTCACCGATCTTGTAGGAGACACCGGTGTAGAACAGGATCCGCTCGGTGGTGGTCGTCTTGCCCGCGTCGATGTGGGCCATGATCCCAATGTTGCGGACCTTGGCCAGGTCAAGCGAAGTGGTAGCCATATCGGCTCAATCTTCTCTCGGTCTCGATGGGGGTAGCGACTACCAGCGGTAGTGCGCGAAGGCCTTGTTGGACTCGGCCATCTTGTGCGTGTCCTCGCGCTTCTTGACCGAAGCGCCGAGGCCGTTCGAGGCGTCCAGCAGCTCGTTCATGAGGCGCTCGGTCATGGTCTTCTCGCGGCGGGCGCGCGAGTAGCCCACGAGCCAGCGCAGCGAGAGCGTGGCGGCGCGGCCGGGCTTGACCTCGACCGGGACCTGGTAGGTCGCGCCACCGACACGGCGGGACTTGACCTCAAGGGTCGGCTTGATGTTCTCCAGCGCGCGCTTCAGCGTGATGACCGGGTCGTTGCCGGTCTTCTCACGCAGACCCTCCATGGCGCCGTAAACGATGCGCTCGGCGGTGGAGCGCTTACCGTTCAGCAGGACCTTGTTGATGAGGGAGGTCACCAGAGGAGAGCTGTAGACCGGGTCAATGATGACCGGGCGCTTCGGGGCGGGGCCCTTACGAGGCATTCTTACTTCTCCTTCTTGGCGCCGTAGCGGCTGCGAGCCTGCTTGCGGTTCTTGACGCCCTGCGTGTCGAGGGAGCCGCGGATGATCTTGTACCGAACACCCGGCAGGTCCTTCACACGGCCGCCACGCACGAGCACGATCGAGTGCTCCTGCAGGTTGTGGCCCTCACCCGGAATGTAAGCGGTGACCTCGATGCCGCTGGTCAGACGCACACGTGCGACCTTACGCAGGGCCGAGTTCGGCTTCTTCGGGGTGGTCGTGAAAACACGCGTGCAGACGCCGCGGCGCTGGGGCGAACCCTCCAGTGCGGGCGTCTTGTTCTTCTCGACCTTGTCCTGCCGGCCCTTGCGGACCAGCTGCTGGATCGTAGGCACCGTTTCTCCGGTTTCTGTGTGCCAGTCTCGGTAAAGCTAACCTGGAACAGTCCCCGACCCACGCGGTCGGGTGTGTCGAATACTGCAGACCCCTCGCTGGAACGAGGAGGGCGGCAGATTGCGGTGTCGAGACCCGGCTTCCGTACGGACGAGTGCACGCACGGCAGCCTGAGGACACCCCAGGCACAAGGTCAGAGCGTACCTACCGCATGGGCTGCGGTCAAAACAAATGCACACGCGAAGGACACGCCGGACTCCCCCGGCGCTGCGGCCACCGTAGTGCGATCAGCGGCCGTACGGAAGAAGGCTCGGCCATCGCCGCGCGCGCCGTGGCGGCCGCCCTGCGGCCCCCGGAGCCGCTCCCCGGTACCCGGCAGCCCCCGCGCCACCGGCGCCTTCCGTGCCCCGTCCCACGCGCCCTCAGAGGTTCGTCGCTCCCACGAAGACCATCAGGATGAAGAACAGCAGCCAGCCGCTGATCCCCAGCCAGCCCAGGACCAGCCCGGCGACCGCCTGACCGTCCCCGCGCTCCCCCGTGCGGCGGATCTCGGCCCGCGCCTTGTGCCCCAGGATGACCGCGGGTATCGACGTCAGACCCCACGTCACCGGGGCGAGGATGCCGCACACCAGCGCGCCGGTCGCCGAACCGTTGGTCGGCGCCGTCATCGGCTGCACCGGCATGAACGTCGGCGGCACCGCGGGCGGCGGCCCGAACTGCGACTGCGGCATCGGCCCCTGCGGCAGGTCCGCCACCAGCATCTGCAGCTCGGCCTGGGTCTGTGCCTGATACGCGCGCCCGATGCGCTGCTCGTACTCCTGCTGCGGAAGCCGCCCCTCGGCGAAACCGGCCTTCAGCACGTCCACCGCACGCTCCCGGTCGGCGTGCGACGCACGCATCGCCGGGACCTGGCCCGGGCCCTGGACCGGCTGCCCGCCTTGCCACGGCGCCGGCTGTCCACCCTGCCACGGCTGGAACGCCACTCTCAGCACCTCCCCCACATTAGGCAGTACCACCCATCATTCAGTACGCGCCGGAAGAGCGCACGGTTCCCCGCGAATGATTCCGCGCGCGCCACCACACCGCGCCGGCCACCGCAAGTGGAGCCGGCGGACCGCCGACGGAGTGATCCGCCCCGCAACGCCGCAGGGCGGCCACCCCGGGGGGTGACCGCCCTGCCGCTCACAGCGCGTGTCCGGTCCGGCCGCGCACGGCCGGCCGGGCCCTTACTGGTTGTACGGACCGTAGTCGTAGTCCTCCAGCGGGACCGCCTGGCCGGAGCCGGTGCCGAAGGGCGAGTAGTCGATGTCGTCGTAACCGACGGCCGAGTACATCGCGGCCTTGGCCTCCTCGGTGGGCTCCACCCGGATGTTGCGGTAGCGGGACAGGCCCGTACCGGCCGGGATGAGCTTACCGATGATGACGTTCTCCTTGAGGCCGATCAGGGAGTCCGACTTGGCGTTGATCGCCGCGTCGGTGAGCACCCGGGTCGTCTCCTGGAAGGACGCCGCCGACAGCCAGGACTCGGTGGCCAGCGAAGCCTTGGTGATACCCATCAGCTGCGGACGGCCGGAGGCCGGGTGGCCGCCTTCCTGGACCACACGACGGTTCTCGCTCTCGAACTTCGTACGCTCCACCAGCTCGCCCGGCAGCAGCTCGGCGTCGCCGGACTCGATGATCGTCACACGGCGCAGCATCTGCCGGATGATGATCTCGATGTGCTTGTCGTGGATCGCCACGCCCTGGTTGTTGTAGACCTTCTGGACCTCGCCGACCAGGTGGACCTGGACGGCGCGCTGGCCCAGGATGCGCAGCACGTCGTGCGGATTGACGGCACCCACGGTCAGCGCCTGGCCGACCTCGACGTGGTCACCCTCGCCCACCAGCAGACGGGCACGCTTCGAGACGCCGTACGCCGTCTCGTCGCTGCCGTCGTCCGGTGTGACGACGACCTTCTTGGTCTTCTCGGTCTCCTCGATCCGGACGCGGCCGGCGGCCTCGGAGATCGGGGCGACACCCTTGGGCGTACGGGCCTCGAAGAGCTCGACGACACGCGGCAGACCCAGGGTGATGTCGTCACCCGCCACACCACCGGTGTGGAAGGTACGCATCGTCAGCTGGGTGCCGGGCTCACCGATGGACTGGGCGGCGATGATGCCGACCGCCTCACCGATGTCGACCAGCTTGCCGGTGGCCAGCGAACGGCCGTAGCAGAAGGCGCAGGTGCCGACGGCGGACTCGCAGGTCAGGACCGAGCGGGTCTTGACCTCCTCGACGCCGTGCGCGACGAGCTGGTCGATGAGGACATCGCCCAGGTCGACGTTGGCGGGGCCGATGACCTTGCCGTCCACGACGACGTCCTCGGCCAGCATGCGTGCGTACACGCTGGACTCGACGTCGTCCGCCTTGCGCAGGATGCCGTCGGCGCCCTTGCTGGCGATCCGCAGCTTCAGACCGCGCTCGGTGCCGCAGTCCTCCTCGCGGATGATGACGTCCTGCGAGACGTCCACGAGACGACGGGTCAGGTAACCCGAGTCGGCGGTACGCAGGGCGGTGTCCGCGAGACCCTTACGGGCACCGTGGGTGGAGATGAAGTACTCCAGCACGGACAGACCCTCACGGAACGACGCCTTGATGGGTCGCGGGATGGTCTCGTTCTTCGCGTTCGACACCAGACCACGCATACCGGCGATCTGCCGCATCTGCATCATGTTTCCTCGGGCACCCGAGTCAACCATCATGAAGATGGGGTTCGTCTTGGGGAAGTTCGCGTTCATCGCCTCGGAGACCTCATTGGTCGCCTTGGTCCAGATGTTGATCAGTTCCTGAGTGCGCTCGTCCTTGGTGATCAGACCGCGCTCGTACTGCTTCTGGACCTTCTCGTCCTGGGCCTCGTAGCCCGCGACGATGGCCTTCTTGGCCTCCGGCACGACGATGTCCGAGACCGCGACGGTGACACCGGAACGGGTCGCCCAGTGGAAACCGGACGCCTTCAGGTTGTCGAGCGTCGCCGCCACGATGACCTTCGGGTAGCGCTCGGCCAGGTCGTTGACGATCGCGGAGAGCTGCTTCTTGCCCACCGAGTAGTCGACGAACGGGTAGTCCTCGGGCAGCAGCTCGTTGAAGAGCGCGCGGCCCAGGGTCGTCCGCAGCCGGAAGCTGTCACCCTGCTGCCACTCGGGCTCGCCCTCCTCCTGCGCCGGCGGGGTCCAGCCGCGGGGCGGGACGGTGCCGATCGGGAAGCGGATGTCGACCTTCGCCTGGAGCGAGAGCTCCCGGTTGTCGAAGGCCATGATCGCCTCGGCGACCGAGCCGAAGGACCGGCCCTCACCGATGACCTTGCGCTCCGCCTCGTCGGTGGTGAGGAAGAACAGGCCCAGCACCATGTCCTGGGTCGGCATGGTGACCGGACGGCCGTCGGCCGGCTTGAGGATGTTGTTCGAGGACAGCATCAGGATGCGGGCCTCGGCCTGCGCCTCCGCGGACAGCGGCAGGTGCACGGCCATCTGGTCACCGTCGAAGTCCGCGTTGAACGCGGTGCACACGAGCGGGTGAATCTGAATGGCCTTGCCCTCGACCAGCTGCGGCTCGAAGGCCTGGATGCCGAGGCGGTGCAGGGTGGGCGCACGGTTCAGCAGGACCGGGTGCTCCGCGATGACCTCTTCGAGGACGTCGTAGACGACCGTACGGCCGCGCTCGACCATCCGCTTGGCGCTCTTGATGTTCTGCGCGTGGTTCAGGTCGACCAGGCGCTTCATCACGAACGGCTTGAAGAGCTCCAGCGCCATGGCCTTCGGCAGACCGCACTGGTGCAGCTTCAGCTGCGGACCGACGACGATCACGGAACGCGCGGAGTAGTCCACACGCTTGCCGAGCAGGTTCTGACGGAACCGGCCCTGCTTACCCTTCAGCATGTCGCTGAGGGACTTCAGCGGACGGTTGCCGGGGCCCGTCACCGGGCGGCCGCGGCGGCCGTTGTCGAACAGCGCGTCGACGGCCTCCTGCAGCATCCGCTTCTCGTTGTTCACGATGATCTCGGGGGCACCGAGGTCGAGAAGCCGCTTGAGGCGGTTGTTGCGGTTGATCACGCGGCGGTACAGGTCGTTCAGGTCGGAGGTCGCGAAGCGGCCACCGTCCAGCTGCACCATCGGACGCAGGTCCGGCGGGATGACCGGG
This sequence comes from Streptomyces sp. NPDC045470, assembly GCF_040646595.1. Lineage (NCBI taxonomy): Bacteria > Bacillati > Actinomycetota > Actinomycetes > Kitasatosporales > Streptomycetaceae > Streptomyces > Streptomyces sp. NPDC045470. The sequence goes on along the minus strand of NZ_JBEZAN010000004.1, from coordinate 172,941 downwards.
ATGCAGTCCAGCACCATGCCGTTGGGGCTGTTGCGGGTCTGCAGGAACGCGGAGACGACCTTCAGGCGCTTGAGCGCACGGGTCTTCTTCTGGCCCTTGCCGGTGCGGATGATCTCGCGGAGCTTCTCGGCCTCTTCGTCGAGGTCGAAGGACTCCAGGCGCTTCTGCAGGGCAGCCGCGCCCATGCCGCCCATGAAGTACGTGCCGAAGCGGTCACGCAGCTCGCGGTAGAGCAGCTCGTCGCCCTCCAGGTCCTGGACCTTGAGGTTCTTGAAGCGGCTCCACACCTCGTCGAGGCGGTCGATCTCGCGCTGCGCGCGGTCGCGCAGCTGCTTCATCTCACGCTCGGCCCCCTCGCGCACCTTGCGGCGCACGTCCGCCTTGGCGCCCTCGGCCTCCAGCTCGGCCAGGTCGGTCTCGAGCTTCTTGGCGCGGGCTTCCAGGTCGGCGTCGCGGCGCTGCTCGATCTGCTGACGCTCGACGGAGACGTGCGCCTCCAGCGAGGGCAGGTCGCGCGTACGGCGCTCCTCGTCCACCCACGTGATCATGTAGGCGGCGAAGTAGATGACCTTTTCCAGGTCCTTCGGGGCGAGGTCGAGCAGGTAGCCCAGCCGCGACGGAACGCCCTTGAAGTACCAGATGTGCGTGACGGGGGCGGCCAGCTCGATGTGGCCCATCCGCTCACGGCGCACCTTGGCGCGAGTGACCTCGACGCCACAGCGCTCGCAGATGATGCCCTTGAACCGGACACGCTTGTACTTGCCGCAGTAGCACTCCCAGTCCCGGGTCGGACCGAAGATCTTCTCGCAGAAGAGCCCGTCCTTTTCCGGCTTGAGGGTGCGGTAGTTGATGGTCTCCGGCTTCTTGACCTCACCGTGGGACCACTGTCGGATGTCGTCCGCGGTCGCCAGGCCGATCCGCAGCTCGTCGAAGAAGTTGACGTCGAGCACTGTCGTCAATCCCTCTTTCAGGGTCGTGCCCTTCGCGTAAGCGAAAAAATGGGCTCTACATCATGGTCTGTACGGGTCCGGGGCGACCGGGGCTCCTTGGGGGAAAGGAGCCCCGGCCAGGCCCGTCAGACCTCTTCGACGCTGCTCGGCTCGCGCCGGGACAGGTCGATACCGAGCTCCTCCGCGGCGCGGAAGACATCCTCGTCCGTGTCGCGCATCTCGATGGACATGCCGTCCGAGGACAGCACCTCCACGTTCAGGCACAGCGACTGCATTTCCTTGATGAGCACCTTGAAGGACTCGGGAATGCCGGGCTCGGGGATGTTCTCGCCCTTGACGATCGCCTCGTACACCTTCACGCGGCCGGTCACGTCGTCGGACTTGATGGTCAGCAGTTCCTGGAGGGCGTACGCGGCGCCGTAAGCCTCCAGCGCCCACACCTCCATCTCACCGAAGCGCTGGCCACCGAACTGGGCCTTACCACCCAGCGGCTGCTGGGTGATCATCGAGTACGGACCGGTCGAACGCGCGTGCAGCTTGTCGTCCACCAGGTGGTGGAGCTTCAGGATGTACATGTACCCGACCGAGATCGGGTCCGGGAACGGCTCACCGGAACGGCCGTCGAACATCCGGGCCTTGCCGGTGTCCTTGACCATCCGCTCACCGTCACGGTTCGGCAGCGTGGAGTCGAACAGACCAGCGAGCTCATCCTCGCGCGCACCGTCGAAGACCGGGGTCGCGACGTTGGTGCGGGGCGCGACCTCGTCGGCGCCGATCGCCTGAAGACGCTTCTGCCAGTCGGCGTCGCCCTCGACCTTCCAGCCCTGGCTGGCGAGCCAGCCGAGGTGGATCTCCAGGACCTGTCCCGGGTTCATTCGGGACGGGACACCCAGCGGGTTGAGGATGATGTCGACCGGGGTGCCGTCCTCCAGGAACGGCATGTCCTCGACCGGCAGGATCTTGGAGATGACGCCCTTGTTGCCGTGACGGCCGGCGAGCTTGTCACCGTCGGTGATCTTGCGCTTCTGCGCCACGTAGACGCGGACCAGCTGGTTCACGCCCGGGGGCAGCTCGTCGCCCTCTTCACGGTCGAAGACGCGGACGCCGATGACCTTGCCGATCTCGCCGTGCGGGACCTTCAGCGAGGTGTCACGGACCTCACGGGCCTTCTCACCGAAGATCGCGCGCAGCAGACGCTCCTCGGGGGTCAGCTCGGTCTCACCCTTGGGCGTGACCTTGCCGACGAGGATGTCGCCGGCGACGACCTCGGCACCGATGCGGATGATGCCGCGCTCGTCGAGGTCCGAGAGGACCTCCTCGGAGACGTTCGGGATGTCCCGGGTGATCTCCTCCGGGCCCAGCTTGGTGTCCCGGGCGTCGACCTCGTGCTCCTCGATGTGGATCGAGGACAGGACGTCGTCCTGCACGAGGCGCTGCGACAGGATGATCGCGTCCTCGTAGTTGTGGCCCTCCCAGGGCATGAAGGCGACGAGCAGGTTCTTGCCCAGCGCCATCTCGCCCTCGTCGGTGGAGGGACCGTCGGCGAGCACCTGGCCCACGACGACGCGCGCGCCCTCGTCCACGACGACCTTCTGGTTGAAGGAGGTGCCCTGGTTGGAGCGGGTGAACTTGGCAACGCGGTACGTGGTGTACGTGCCGTCGTCGTTGGCGACGGTGATGTAGTCCGCGGAGACCTCCTGGACCACACCGTCCTTCTCGGCCTTGATGACGTCACCGGCGTCGACCGCGCAGCGGTACTCCATGCCGGTGCCGACCAGCGGGGCCTCCGCCTTGATCAGCGGCACGGCCTGGCGCATCATGTTCGATCCCATGAGCGCGCGGTTGGCGTCGTCGTGCTCCAGGAAGGGGATCATGGCGGTCGCGGCCGACACCATCTGGCGCGGCGAGACGTCCATGTAGTCCACGTCCTCGCGGGCGGCGAGGTCGACCTCACCACCGCGACGGCGGCACATGACGCGGCCTTCGGCGAACTCCATGTCCTCGGTGAGGGGAGCGTTCGCCTGCGCGATGAGGAAGCGGTCTTCCTCGTCGGCGGTCAGGTAGTCGACCTGCTCGGTGACCCGGCCGTCGACGACCTTGCGGTACGGCGTCTCGATGAAGCCGAAGACGTTGACCCGGCCGTACGAGGCGAGCGAACCGATCAGACCGATGTTCGGGCCTTCGGGGGTCTCGATCGGGCACATGCGGCCGTAGTGCGAGGGGTGCACGTCACGGACGTCCAGGCCGGCCCGCTCACGGGAGAGACCACCGGGGCCCAGCGCGGACAGCCGGCGCTTGTGGGTCAGACCCGACAGCGGGTTGGTCTGGTCCATGAACTGGGAGAGCTGGCTGGTGCCGAAGAACTCCTTGATGGAGGCGACGACCGGCCGGATGTTGATCAGGGTCTGCGGCGTGATCGCCTCGACGTCCTGGGTGGTCATGCGCTCACGCACGACACGCTCCATACGGGCGAGACCCGTACGGACCTGGTTCTGGATCAGCTCGCCGACGTTGCGCAGGCGGCGGTTGCCGAAGTGGTCGATGTCGTCGGTCTCGACGACGATCTCCGTGCCGTTCTCGCCGATCGTCTCGGTCTCGCCGGCGTGCAGCTTGACCAGGTACTTGATCGTGGCGATGACGTCGTCGGTGGTCAGCACACCGGCGTCCAGCGGCTCGTCGCCGCCCAGCTTCTTGTTGACCTTGTAGCGGCCGACCTTCGCGAGGTCGTAGCGCTTCGGGTTGAAGTAGAGGTTCTCCAGCAGCGTCTGCGCGGCCTCGCGCGTCGGCGGCTCGCCCGGGCGCAGCTTGCGGTAGATGTCGAGCAGCGCGTCGTCCTGGCCCTGGGTGTGGTCCTTCTCCAGGGTGGCGCGCATGGACTCGTACTCGCCGAACTCCTCCAGGATCTGCTCGGTCGTCCAGCCGAGGGCCTTGAGGAGGACGGTCACGGACTGCTTGCGCTTGCGGTCGATGCGCACGCCGACCATGTCGCGCTTGTCGATCTCCATCTCCAGCCAGGCACCCCGGGACGGGATGATCTTGGCGGTGAAGATGTCCTTGTCGGACGTCTTGTCGATCTGGCTGTCGAAGTAGACGCCCGGCGAGCGGACCAGCTGCGAGACGACGACACGCTCGGTGCCGTTGATGCAGAAGGTGCCCTTGTTGGTCATGAGCGGGAAGTCGCCCATGAAGACCGTCTGAGACTTGATCTCACCGGTCTCGTTGTTGGTGAACTCAGCCGTGACGAAGAGCGGAGCCGCGTACGTGAAGTCGCGCTCCTTGCACTCGTCGATGGAGTTCTTCGGGGGCTCGAATCGGTGGTCGCGGAACGTCAGCGACATCGACCCGGAGAAGTCCTCGATCGGGGAGATCTCTTCGAAGATCTCCTCCAGACCGGACTTGGTGGGGACGTCCTGACCACTTTCCAGCGCAGCCTCGACGCGACCCTTCCATGCGGCATTGCCGAGCAGCCAGTCGAAGCTTTCGGTCTGCAGCGCAAGGAGGTTCGGAACCCCGAGGGGCTCCTTGATCTTCGCAAAAGAGATGCGCAGCGGGGCGGTGCTGTCGCCGTTGTTCGTATTGGCAGTCGAGGCGTTGCGCGAGGCGGCCAAGAGGGGGTCCTTCCGAGGGCTCGGACTCACTACGCGCGTACCGGTCCCGGACCGAACACAGCCGGAGGAAAGGCCCAGGTCAGGGCGGATCAGTCGGCATTGCTCGAGCTCGGGTATGCCCCTGGTGACGGGCAGGGAGCAGCTAACAGGCAGCGCAAAGGGTCAGTGTAGCCACTCGGCACACTGATGTCCAGAGCGAGTTTCCGGAGACCGGCCCAGCACCGTGATACCGATCTTCTCCCTCCGGGAGGCGGCACCCTCCGTGACGGAGGTACCCCTCTTTGTTCGTCTCAACGCCCAACGTCTTATGCCTGCCACGAGCCGTGCGCCAACAGGCGCACCCCGATGCTTCCCTCTTCGCCGGCGATCCATGCCTCGAACCCGGATCGCTTCTGACGTCGCGTCCTGAGAATTGCGCGCTGCGTGCGGTTCGTCAAGGCCCCCCACCCACTGGAAGATCGTCACGGGGTGCACGGCCGGGCAACGAAGATCACCATACTCGCACGGAAGGCAGGGGCGGCGCAGCCGCGGCCCGAACGCCCGAAGGCGACCACCCGCATGGGTGATCGCCTTCAGGTTTGCGAAGAGTCAGCAGACTCGTCGGGTCACTTGACCTCGACGGAGGCGCCGGCGCCCTTGAGGGCCTCGGCGGCCTTGTCCGCGGCGTCCTTGGCGACCTTCTCGAGGACCGGCTTCGGGGTGCCGTCCACGAGGTCCTTGGCCTCCTTCAGACCCAGCGAGGTCAGCTCGCGCACGACCTTGATGACCTGGATCTTCTTGTCGCCGGCACCGGTGAGGATGACGTCGAACTCGTCCTGCTCCTCAGCGGCCTCGGCGGCCGGGGCGCCCGGGGCACCGGCGGCGGCGACGGCGACCGGGGCGGCAGCCTCGACGTCGAACTTCTCCTCGAACTTCTTCACGAAGTCGGAGAGCTCGAGCAGGGTCATCTCCTCGAACTGGGCCAGCAGTTCGTCCTGGGTGAGCTTCGCCATGGTGGCGGTCCTTCCACTAATTCGGCTGGTGCCGGATGTACATTGCGGCGGGCGTGCTGAGCAGACGTGCCCGCTGGACTACGGAGTGGTTACTCCGCGGCCTCGGCGGGAGCCGGCTCACCGGCACCGCCCTGCTCGACCTTGCTGCGAAGAGCTTCCGCGGTGCGGACCATCTTCGTGAGCGGGGCCTGGAAGGTCGCCGCGGCCTTGGCCATGGACGCCTTCATGCCACCCGCCAGCTTGGCGAGCAGAACCTCGCGGGACTCGAGGTCCGCAAGCTTCTTGATCTCGTCGGCGGACAGCGCCCTGCCGTCGAGGACACCGCCCTTGATGACGAGAGAGGGGTTTTCCTTGGCGAAGTCACGAAGACCCTTAGCCGCCTCGACCGGGTCACCGGTCACGAAGGCGACAGCCGTCGAGCCCTTGAGGTGCTCGTCCAGCGTGATCCCGGCCTCATTGGCCGCAATCTTGGTCAGCGTGTTCTTCACCACACGGTACTGAGCGTTGTCACCGAGCGAACGGCGCAGCTGCTTGAGCTGAGCGACGGACAGTCCGGTGTACGCGGTCACAACAGCGGCGTTGGAGTTACGGAGCTTCTCCGTGATCTCCTCGACGGCTGCGACCTTGTCGGGCCTCGCCATGAGCCTCGGCCTCCTTCCGGGTGATGAGGACCGCGCAGAAGGGGCTGGGCAAAACAAACGCCCCGGCGCAAGCGCACGGGGCATGGCTCGACCGGGCGAAAAACAGACTTCGTCCGGGAGTTCTTCCTCGTCCACCTGCGCAGGCCGTCCGCAGCTAGCGGATCCTTCGGTTCCGTACGCCACAAGGGCGCACAGAGACAACCAGCGGTCTTTGGCTTCTTCGCTACGGTACGCGAACGGCCACCGCGCAGGCAAATCCGCCCCTGGACCCGGCGGCGCGCGGCGCGCCGGGCCCGGAAACGGCGGGTCGGGAGGGCGTCGGGTCAGCCCGTCAGGCCGCCGGCCGCGGCGCCGGCCCCGATCTTGCTGCCGTCGGTGACCTGCGAGGCCGGTGGCTCCTGGACGCTCACCTTGGTGCCGTAGTCGGAGTAGTAGGTCGTGCTCTCCACGAGACCCACATGGGTCCGGGTCTTCTCGGCCTTCTTGACCAGCAGGTCGCCCGGGCCTATCCAGAGGTCGAGGGTCTGGTTCTCCGTGCCGGTCTGCTTGAACGACTCCTCCAGCGCCTTCATGTCCTTGGCGCTGAAGTTCTCGGACACCTGCATACGGGCCAGCTCGGCCGCGTCGAAGGTGGCGGTGTAGTGGGTCGTCCGGACGCCGCGTACGTCCTCCGTACCGGCCTTCTTGGCCTTCCCCGACGCGAGGACCAGACCGACGGACCGCGACGGGTTGCTGTTCTGCATCTGATCCTTGAGCACCGCGTAGATCGGGCTCTTCTTGGCCATCGCGTTGTAGTCGTACTTCAGCCAGGACTTGCCGCCGCCGAGGTTGAGGAACGCGGCCTCCGGGGTGTAGACGGCCTTCATGGGCTTGCCGCCGCCCAGACCGCCCTTCCCGGACATCTCGACGTTCATCCGCATGCCCTCGGACCAGTCGATCTCGCTCTTCATGGTCTGTGTCGCCTGGCCCGACGTGGTCGTCGTCTCGGCCTTGGCCGACTTCTCCGAGCCGGTCTTCTCGGAGGCCGTCCGCAGCGCCGCGGCGGCGGCCTGGACGGGCGAGCCGTTGCCGCCCGCGTCGCCGCCCGCCTTGTTGCCGCCGTCCTTGCCGCCGCAGGCGGTCAGACCGGCCAGCATGACGACGCCGGCCGCGACCGCCGTGATCCGCGCAGTACGCACGTGTGTCTCCCCGTTGTAGATCAGCTTTACGACTGCGGGTGAGCGTAGTGCAGAGGGCTGACAGTGCCCGGTGCCGGGCCCCACCGGGTCCCGAACGCCCCGCACCGTCCCGTACGGGTCCGATGGCCGGAAAAAGCGCCGGGCCCCGCACCTCGGAGGAGGTGCGGGGCCCGGCGTACGCGTACGCGCGCGCCTGCCGTCAGACTCAGACGGCGAGCGCGTCCTCCTCGACGAGGAGGTTGCGGGTGCGGTTGCCGTCGACCGGGACGCCGGGGCCCATCGTGGTGGCGATGGTGGCCTTCTTGATGTAGCGGCCCTTGGCGGCGGACGGCTTGAGACGGTTGATCTCCTCCAGCGCCGCGGCGTAGTTCTCCACCAGCTTGGTGTCGTCGAAGGACACCTTGCCGATGATGAAGTGGAGGTTCGCGTGCTTGTCCACGCGGAACTCGATCTTGCCGCCCTTGATGTCGGTGACAGCCTTGGCGACATCCGGGGTGACGGTGCCGGTCTTCGGGTTCGGCATCAGACCACGGGGACCGAGCACGCGGCCGAGGCGGCCGACCTTGCCCATGAGGTCCGGCGTGGCGACGACGGCGTCGAAGTCCAGGCGGCCCTTGGAGACCTCGTCGATCAGTTCGTCGGAGCCGACGATGTCGGCGCCGGCGGCTTCCGCGGCCGCAGCACGGTCGCCGGTCGCGAAGACCAGGACCCGGGCGGTCTTACCGGTGCCGTGCGGAAGGTTCACGGTGCCACGGACCATCTGGTCGGCCTTGCGCGGGTCGACACCCAGACGCATGGCGACCTCGACGGTCGCGTCGAACTTGGCCGCGGAGGTCTCCTTGGCCAGACGGACGGCCTCGAGCGGGGCGTACAGACGCTCCCGGTCGATCTTCGCGTCCGCGTTGCGAAGAGTCTTGCTGCGCTTCACTGCTGCTCCTGAATGGTGGCGATGGAGTCGTGGTACGGGCCAGCGCCTGGCCCTGCCACGTGCCCCGTGATGCGGCGGGTGCCGCGGGGCGGATGCGGGGTGGCTGTCAGCCCTCGACCGTGATGCCCATGGAACGGGCGGTGCCAGCGATGATCTTCGACGCGGCGTCCAGGTCGTTGGCGTTCAGGTCGGGCATCTTGGTGGTGGCGATCTCGCGGACCTGGTCGGCCGTGATCTTGGCGACCTTGGTCTTGTGCGGCTCGCCGGAGCCCTTCTCCACGCCCGCGGCCTTCAGGATCATCTTCGAGGCCGGCGGCGTCTTGGTCACGAAGGTGAAGGAACGGTCCTCGTAGACCGTGATCTCCACCGGGATGACCCAGCCACGCTGCGACTCGGTCGCGGCGTTGTAGGCCTTGCAGAACTCCATGATGTTGACGCCGTGCTGACCCAGCGCGGGGCCGACCGGCGGAGCCGGGTTCGCGGCACCGGCCTGGATCTGGAGCTTGATGAGCCCCGTGACCTTCTTCTTCTTGGGAGGCATGCTCTCTCCGGGTCCTAGTGAGAGGTTTTTCGCCAGACCATCCGGTCATCCGGATGGAGGCATACCGCACAACGATAACGGGTACAGAGGTGCGGCCAAAAACCGAGCAGGTCAGACGGTCCCCGAGGGGCTCGTCTGACCTGTTCGGAAGCGTGGTTCCAGAAGGTGTCAGTTCTTCTGGATCTGGTCGAAGCTCAGCTCGACCGGGGTCTCGCGGCCGAAGATCTCGACCAGGCCCTTGACCTTCTTCGAGTCGGCGTTGATCTCGTTGATCGTGGCCTGCAGCGTGGCGAACGGGCCGTCGGTGACGGTGACCGAGTCGCCCACCTCGAAGTCCAGCACCTGGACCTCGACCTTGCGGGACGGCGCCGGCTTGCCCTCGGCCTCGGCGGCCTCCTTGGCGGCCTTCTCCTCGGCCTCCGGGGCGAGCATCTTGACGATCTCGTCCAGGGTCAGCGGGTACGGGTCGTAGGCGTTGCCCACGAAGCCGGTCACACCGGGCGTGTTGCGCACGACGCCCCAGGACTCGTTCGTCAGGTCCATGCGCACGAGCACGTAGCCCGGGAGCTTGTTCTGGCGGACGTTCTTGCGCTCGCCGTTCTTGATCTGGACGATCTCTTCCTCGGGGACCTCGGCCTGGTAGATGAAGTCCTCGACGTTGAGCGAGACGGCGCGCTGCTCCAGGTTGGCCTTCACGCGCTTCTCGTAGCCCGCGTAGGTGTGGATGACGTACCACTCGCCCGGAAGGGTGCGCAGCTCCTCGCGGAGCGCGGTGATCGGGTCGACCGGCTCGGCCTCGTCCTCGGCCTCGTCCTGCGCCGCGTCCTCGTCGGCAGCCTCATCGGCCTCGTCGGCGTCGGCGGCCTCTTCGGTGGGCTCGACGTTCACCGCGGCCTCTTCGGCGGGCTCGCCCGCCTCGGCGTCCTCGGTGTCGAGCTCGTCGGCCGCGTCGGCGCCCTCGACGATCTCGCGAGCGCCCTCTTCGTCGGCAAGCGCCGCAGCGTCGCCCTCGACCTCGGCCGAGGCAGCCGCGTCAACGTCGGCCGCTGCCGTCTCGACGGAGTCGGCGGCGTCGTTCAGGTTCGGGTCAGACACGGTGGCTGCTTCTTCCTGGCTTCAAGGGGTTGAACATGCAAAGGGGCGCCCGCAAAGGCGCCCTTCGCGGGATCAGCCGAAGACGTACTTGACGGCCTCGTTGAATCCCAAGTCAATCACGGTTACAAGACCGATGACGATGACGACGAAGACGATCACCACAGTGGTGTACGTCGAGAGCTGTCCCCGCGTGGGCCAGACGACCTTGCGGAGTTCGGCGATGATCTGCCGGTAGAAGAGTGCGAGGCGGGCGAACGGGCCCTTCTTGCCGCGCTTGCCGCCGCGGCGGGGCTTCTTCGCGTCCGAGCCCTCGTCTTCGGAACGACCGCGCTCAGGCATGTCGATGGAGCCCAGGGCGTCCGTCACTCGTCCTCACCTGAATCCGGGTCGTCTGCCGTGCCGCGCCCGGTAGAGCCGCACGGCGGTGCATTTCAGTACGTACGCGTGCACGCGACTCGGCGACGAGTGCGTGTAGCAGGGCCGGAGGGACTTGAACCCCCAACCGCTGGTTTTGGAGACCAGTGCTCTACCAATTGAGCTACGACCCTTTGTGGTTCCCCCAACCTACCGCATCCCGACCACTGCACCAGGTGCGTGGCCGTTCGCGCCCTGTCGGGAGCCAACGGTCTGCGAGTGTACGTGGTTCGCGGCCGGGCGTCGAACAGAAAGCCCCGAGGTGGTGCCCGCAAACCCGTGTGCCCGCCCCGACGGCGGTCTGGGAACATGCAGTACATGAGCGCTACTCCTCCCGCACAGTCCCCCACCGACCGTCGGGTGTCGGCCCGCGTCGGGGCGATCTCCGAGTCCGCGACCCTCGCCGTCGACGCCAAGGCGAAGGCCCTCAAGGCCGCCGGGCGCCCGGTGATCGGCTTCGGCGCCGGTGAGCCCGACTTCCCCACGCCGGACTACATCGTCGAGGCCGCCGTCGAGGCGTGCCGCGACCCGAAGTTCCACCGCTACACGCCGGCCGGCGGCCTGCCCGAGCTGAAGGCCGCCATCGCCGCGAAGACGCAGCGCGACTCCGGCTACGCGGTCGAGGCGGCGAACGTGCTGGTCACCAACGGTGGCAAGCAGGCGATCTACGAGGCGTTCGCGGCGATCCTGGACCCGGGCGACGAGGTCATCGTGCCGGCCCCGTACTGGACCACCTACCCGGAGTCGATCCGGCTGGCGGGCGGCGTGCCGGTGGACGTGGTGGCCGACGAGACCACCGGTTACCGGGTGTCCGTGGAGCAGCTGGAGGCGGCCCGTACGGACCGTACGAAGGTCCTGCTGTTCGTCTCGCCGTCCAACCCGACCGGCGCGGTCTACACCCGCGAGCAGGTCGAGGCGGTGGGCCGCTGGGCCGCCGAGCACGGCCTGTGGGTCCTGACGGACGAGATCTACGAGCACCTGGTCTACGGCGACGCGGAGTTCTCCTCGCTGCCGGTGGTGGTCCCGGAGCTGCGCGAGAAGTGCATCGTCGTCAACGGTGTGGCCAAGACGTACGCGATGACCGGCTGGCGGGTGGGCTGGGCCATCGGCCCGAAGGACGTGATCAAGGCCGCGGCGAACCTCCAGTCGCACGCCACCTCCAACGTCTCCAACGTCGCGCAGGCGGCGGCCATCGCCGCGGTCTCCGGTGACCTGGACGCCGTCGAGGAGATGAAGGTCGCCTTCGACCGGCGCCGCAAGACGATGGTGCGGATGCTCAACGAGATCGAGGGCGTGCTGTGCCCCGAGCCGGAGGGCGCGTTCTACGCGTACCCGTCGGTCAAGGGCCTGCTCGGCAAGGAGATCCGGGGCAAGCGCCCGCAGACCAGCGTCGAGCTGGCCGAGCTGATCCTGGAGGAGGCCGAGGTCGCGGTCGTCCCGGGGGAGGCGTTCGGCACGCCGGGCTACCTGCGCCTGTCGTACGCGCTGGGTGACGAGGACCTGGTCGAGGGCATCTCGCGGGTCCAGAAGCTGCTGGCCGAGGCCAAGTAGCGCACAGCGGCGGATGCGCGGGCCCCGGGGGAAACCCCCGGGGCCCGCATCTGCTTTCGGGCGGGCGCTCGTTCGGGAAAGGGCCTACCGGCGCGTCGGCCCCGTACGGCAAGATCCTGGGATGGAACGTGTACGCGATGTCCGAGGGCTGCCGAAGGCCCACCTGCACCTGCACTTCACGGGGTCGATGCGGCCCGCGACCCTGCTGGAACTCGCCGACAAGTACGGCGTGCACCTGCCGGATGCCCTGAAGGGCGGCGAGCCGCCGAAGCTGCGGGCCACGGACGAGCGCGGCTGGTTCCGCTTCCAGCGGCTGTACGACATCGCACGCTCCTGCCTGCGCTCCCCGGAGGACATCCAGCGGCTGGTCAGGGAGGCCGCCGAGGAGGACGTACGGGACGGCTCCGGCTGGCTGGAGATCCAGGTCGACCCGACCTCGTACGCGCCCCGGCTGGGCGGGCTGATCCCGGCGCTGGAGATCATCCTGGACGCGGTGCGGGCCGCCTCCCGGGACACCGGTCTCGGGATACGGGTCGTGGTGGCCGCGAACCGGATGAAGCACCCCCTGGACGCCCGTACGCTGGCCCGTCTCGCGGTCCGCTACGCCGACCACGGCGTGATCGGTTTTGGCCTCTCCAACGACGAGCGGCGGGGTTTCGCGCGCGATTTCGACCGGGCCTTCGCCATCGCGCGCGACGGCGGGCTGCTGGCGGCTCCGCACGGCGGGGAGCTGGCCGGGCCGGCGAGCGTCCGGGACTGCCTGGACGACCTGCACGCGTCCCGTGTCGGCCACGGGGTGCGGGCGGCGGAGGATCCGGCGCTGCTGGGGCGGCTGGCCGAGCGCGGGGTGACCTGCGAGGTCTGCCCGGCGTCGAACGTGGCCCTGGGTGTCTACGAGAAGCCGGAGGACGTACCGCTGCGGACGCTGTACGACGCCGGCGTCCCGATGGCGCTGGGCGCCGACGACCCGCTGCTGTTCGGCTCCCGGCTGGCGGAGCAGTACGAGATCGCGCGTGCGGCGCACGGCTTCTCGGACGCGGAGCTGGCCGAGCTGGCCCGCCAGTCGGTACGGGGCTCGCGGGCGCCGGAGGGCGTGCGGCGTGAGCTGCTGGCGGGGGTGGAGGCGTGGCTGGCGGAGGGCTGAGCCGGCCGGCGGAGGGCTGAGCCCTCCGGGCCCCGACGCGTCCTAAAGGGTGACGCCGACCGTCACCGGCTCGTTGACCAGCGTGACGCCGAAGGCCGCGCGGACGCCCTCGCGGACCTCGCGGGCCAGCGCGAGCAGGTCCTCGGTGGTGGCCTCGCCGCGGTTGGTGAGGGCGAGGGTGTGCTTGGTGGAGATGCGGGCCGGGCCGTCGCCGTAGCCCTTGGGGAAGCCCGCGCGGTCGATGAGCCAGGCGGCCGAGGTCTTCACGCGCCCCTCCCCCGCCGGGAAGGCGGGCGGGGTGGCGTCCGCGCCGAGGCGCTCGTGGACGCGGGCGAGGAAGTCCGCGTACCCGTCCTCGGTGAGGACCGGGTTGGTGAAGAAGGAGCCCGCCGACCAGGTGTCGTGGTCCTCCGGGTCCAGCACCATGCCCTTGCCGGCCCGCAGCTTGAGCACGGTCTCGCGGGCGTCGGCGGCGGGCACCCGGTCGCCCGCCTCGACCCCGAGGGTGCGGGCGGTCTCCGCGTACTTGATCGGCGCGGACAGGCCGCCGGCATCCTCCAGGGCGAAGCGCACGCGCAGCACGACGAACCGGCCGGGGTGCTCCTTGAAGCGGCTGTGGCGGTACGAGAACGCGCACTCGGCGTTCGAGAGGGTCACGGTCTCGCCCGCTGTGCGGTCGTACGCGACCACTTCGGTGATGGTGGAGGACACTTCCTGTCCGTACGCGCCCACGTTCTGGATCGGCGTGGCACCCGCCGAGCCGGGGATGCCGGCCAGGCACTCGATGCCCGCGAGCCCGGCCTCGACCGTGCGGGCCACCGCGTCGGACCAGTTCTCGCCCGCGGCCAGCGTCAGGTCGGTGCCGTCCAGGGTGAAGCCGCGGGTGGCGATGCGCAGCGCGGTGCCCTCGAAGCCCTTGTCGCCGATGACCAGGTTGCTGCCGCCGCCGATGACCAGCAGCGGCGTGCCCGCCGCTTCGGCCTCGCGGACGGCCGCGACCACCTCGTCGTCCGTGGTGGCGGTGAGCAGCCGGGTGGCCGGTCCGCCGAGGCGGAAGGTGGTCAGCGGGGCGAGGGGAGCGTCGGTGAGTTCCTGCACGGGCTCAAGAGTACGGGGGCGGTCCGCCGCTCCGGCCGGGCCGCCCCCGTGCAGTGACGATCACTCGCCTCAGGCGAGGCGCACCACCGCGCGCGACATCCCCAGCACCTTCTGCCCGGCGCTCATCGCGGTCAGGTCGACCCGGACCGTACGGGCCTGGTCGTCCAGCTTGGCCGCGACCTTGGCGCTGACCTCGATGAGCGCGCCCTCGTCGTCGTTGGGCACCACGACCGGCTTGGTGAAGCGCACGCCGTACTCGACGACGGCACCCGGGTCGCCGGTCCAGTCGGTGACCACGCGGACCGCCTCGGCCATGGTGAACATGCCGTGCGCGATCACGTCGGGCAGGCCGACCTCCTTGGCGAACTTCTCGTTCCAGTGGATCGGGTTGAAGTCGCCGGAGGCGCCCGCGTAGCGCACGAGCGTGGCACGGGTCACAGGAAAGGTCCGGGCCGGGAGTTCGGTGCCGGCCTCGACGTCGTCGTAAGAGATCTTCGCCGTCATCGCGTCAGCCCTCCTGCCCGGCGGCGCGCGCCACCAGCTTGGTGAAAGCGGTCACCACGTGCTCGCCCGCTTCGTCGTGCACCTCACCGCGGATATCGAGAATGTCGTTTCCGGCGAGGGATTTGATCGCCTCGATGGTCGAGGTGACGGTCAGCCGGTCACCGGCACGCACCGGGCGGGTGTAGACGAATTTCTGGTCGCCGTGCACCACCCGGCTGTAATCGAGCCCCAGCTGCGGGTCTTCGACCACCTGTCCGGCGGCCCGGAAAGTGATGGAGAACACAAAGGTCGGCGGGGCGATCACATCGGGGTGACCGAGCGCCCTGGCGGCTTCGGCGTCGGTGTACGCCGGTGCGGGGTCCCCGATCGCCTCGGCGAATTCGCGGATCTTCTCCCGGCCGACCTCGTAAGGAGCGGTGGCCGGGTAGCTCCGCCCGACAAAGGACTGGTCGAGCGCCATGGGCTCGCAACCTCCCTGAAGTGGTCCCTGCAAAGAACCTGACCTTGCCATACCGGCACGTCGGCCCGGCGGGCCGGCACCACGCCGCGCGCCGCCGTCGTCGCACCACAACGCCGCGAGGCCGCCCCCAAGGTCTGGGGACGGCCTCGCGGACGAGCCTGGTGTTACCGCGTTTCGCGGTGCGCGGTGTGCGAGTTGCAGCGCGGGCAGTGCTTCTTCATCTCAAGACGGTCCGGGTCGTTGCGCCGGTTCTTCTTGGTGATGTAGTTCCGCTCCTTGCACTCCACGCAGGCCAGCGTGATCTTCGGGCGGACGTCGGTGGCAGCCACGTGAGTGCTCCTTGACGGACGGATGGACGGATGAACGCATAGAAGAGTAGCCGATCGGAGGACCGACCCCACAATCGGCTACTGTCAGTAGCGGTGACCGGACTTGAACCGGTGACACAGCGATTATGAGCCGCTTGCTCTACCGACTGAGCTACACCGCTGTGATGCGAGTGGACCCCGCCCGAAGGCGGGATACCTCACACATCAGAGCCCCAATACGGAATCGAACCGTAGACCTTCTCCTTACCATGGAGACGCTCTGCCGACTGAGCTATTGGGGCGAGCGATGAAGACATTACACGGCCTGCCGCCAAAGGTGAAATCCGTATCCGGAGCCCCGCCCCGGCCGCCCCTCGCACCACACCGGTACGACTATTTCGCGCCTCCGTGAAGGTCCCCGGAGCGCCCCCTAGGCTCGGACCACGCTGCGTGATCTTGCACGCCCGGTCCTTCGAGGAGCGCGATGTCCGACAGCAGTCAGCCGCAGCCGGGGCCCGAGAAGGCCACGGGCAGCGACGGCACGGGCGCCGCGGCAGGCACCCTGGTCCTCTGTGACGCACGGCTCGCCGACGGCCGCGTGGTGGACGTACGGCTCAGCGGCGGGCGCATCGAGGCGGTCGGCACGGCGGGCAGCCTCGCCCCGCAGGGCTCCCGCATCGACCTCGGCGGCTACCTGCTGCTCCCGGCCCCCGCCGAGCCGCACGCGCACTGCGACACCGCACTGACCGCCGACGCCGCCGGCCCCGTCGCCGAGACGCTCGAAGACGTCCAGCGCCGCACCACCGAGGCGGCCCTCCTGCAACTCGGCCACGGCGCGACGGCCCTGCGCACCCACGTACGGATCGGCGACGTCCAGGGGCTGCGGTCGCTGGAAGGCGTCCTCCAGGCGAGCCGGTCACTGCGCGGACTCGCCGAGGTGACCGCGGTCGCGGTGCCGCGGATGCTCACCGGAGTGGCCGGCGCGGACGGACTGGCCATGCTGCGGGACGCCCTCAAGATGGGCGCCACGGTCGTCGGCGGCTGCCCGGACCTCGACCCCGACCCCGCCGGATACGCCGAGACCGTCCTGGAGCTGGCGAACGAGCACGGCTGCGCCGTGGACCTGCACACCGACGGCGACGACCCCGCGCGTCTCGCCCGGTTCGCCGCGATGGCGGGCGGCCTGCGCCCCGGCGTGACCCTCGGGCCGTGCGCGGGCCTGTCGGCGCCGCCGCCGGAGGTCGCGGCCCGCACGGCCGAACAGCTCGCGGCGGCCGGCGTGACGGTCGTGTGCCTGCCACAGGGCGGCTGTGCGGCCCTGGAACGGCAGGGCGGCGGGCCGCCGGGGCACGGCGGGGCCGCGGGCGGCCGGGGGCCCCGTTCCGCGCCCGTACGGCTGCTGCGCGCGGCCGGCGTACGGGTGGCGGCCGGCAGCGGCGCCCTGCGCGACGCGGCGAACCCGGTGGGCCGCGGTGACCCCCTGGAGGCGGCGTACCTGCTGGCCTCCTTGGGCGAGGCCGGCCCCGAGGCCGCCTACGGGGCCGTCAGCACGGCCGCCCGCGCCACGCTGGGCCTCCCGGAGGTCCGCGTCGAAGCGGGCTTCCCCGCCGAACTGCTGGCCGTACGGGGTGAGAGCCTCGCCGGGGTGCTGTCGCTCGCGTACAGCCGGATCGTCGTGCACCGGGGACGCGTGGTGGCCCGGACGAGCGCGGTGCGCGAGTACTGCGACTCGGCGGCGGTGGTGGCGCTGGAGCTGCCGCGGCAGTCGCAGCGGTGAGCGGGCGGCTCCGAGGCGGGAGCGGGGCGCCCGGCCGCACCCCGCACGCGCCGGGTGCCGCGCCGGGCGGCACGACAGGCGTACGGTCGGGATCATGCGCATTGTCATCGCAGGTGGACATGGTCAGATCGCGCTGCGGCTGGAGCGGCTGCTCGCCGGGCGCGGAGACGAGGTGGCGGGCATCATCCGCCGGCCCGAACAGGCCGGGGACCTGCTGGCCGCCGGGGCCGAGCCGGTCGTCTGCGACCTGGAGACGGCCACCGTCGCAGACGTCGCCCGGCACCTCGAAGGCGCGGACGCGGCGGTCTTCGCGGCGGGCGCCGGGCCGGGCAGCGGCATCGAACGCAAGGAGTCGGTGGACCGCGGTGCCGCGTCGCTCTTCGCGGACGCGGCGGAGGCGGCCGGGGTACGACGCTTCGTCGTCGTGTCGTCGATGGGCGCCGACAGGGAACCGCCGGAGGGCACCGACGAGGTGTTCGCCGCGTACCTGCGCGCCAAGGGCGCCGCGGACGCCGACGTACGCTCCCGCTCCGGCCTGGACTGGACGATCCTGCGGCCGGGCCGCCTGACGGACGACCCGGGCACCGGCCTGGTCCGGCTGGCCGAGTCGACCGGCCGCGACGAGATCACCCGGGACGACGTGGCGGCCGTACTGGCCGCCCTCCTGGACGAGCCGCGCACGGCCGGCCGCACGCTGGAGCTGATCGGCGGCGAGACTCCGGTCGAGGAGGCCGTCCGGGCGATCGCGGGCTGACCGCGCCGTCCGGGACCCCGCTCCGCGCGGCGCGCGCGGCGGGGCCTCGGCCGGTCCCTCGAACGGAAGGCGTGCGGCAAGCGAAAAGGCCCCGATCCGTTCTCACGGACCAGGGCCTTTTCGGACCTGTGGCGGCGCCAGGATTCGAACCTGGGAAGGCTGAGCCGGCAGATTTACAGTCTGCTCCCTTTGGCCGCTCGGGCACACCGCCATGGGTTGTGCTGCCGGGAGATCCGCCGGTGTGGCGTCGCTCCGGGGCAACGACGTAAACCATACCCGATGGCCGGGGGTGGTTCGCCACTCGGTTCTTCCCGGACCGATCATGCTCGGGGTGACTAGGCTTGCGTAGCGGTCCCAGGTGGGCCGTACCCCTGACGGATCTATGTACGAGGAGCCAACTCAAGATGGCCGACTCCAGTTTCGACATCGTCTCGAAGGTCGAGCGGCAGGAGGTCGACAACGCCCTCAACCAGGCCGCCAAGGAGATCTCGCAGCGCTACGACTTCAAGGGCGTGGACGCGTCGATCAAGTGGTCGGGCGAGAAGATCGAGATGCGGGCCAACGCCGAGGAGCGCGTGAAGGCTGTCCTCGACATCTTCCAGTCCAAGCTGGTCAAGCGCGGGATCTCGCTGAAGGCCCTGGACGCGGGCGAGCCGGAGGCCTCCGGCAAGGAGTACAAGATCTTCGCCTCTCTCGAAGAGGGCATCTCGCAGGAGAACGCGAAGAAGGTCGCCAAGATCATCCGCGACGAGGGCCCGAAGGGCGTCAAGGCGCAGGTGCAGGGCGACGAGCTGCGCGTCAGCTCGAAGAGCCGGGACGACCTCCAGGCCGTGCAGCAGCTGCTGAAGGGCAAGGACCTGGACTTCGCGCTGCAGTTCGTGAACTACCGGTAGTCCATCGGCGCTCTGCCGGTGAGTCCGGTGGCGGACACGGCCGGGGGCGCGGCCCCGAGAACCGTCTCGGCGCCGCGCCCCCGTCGCGTTCCGTGCGCCTTGTCCCGCACGCCTTCTTCCACACGCCCTCTCCCTATGCCGGGCCGTCTGCCCGCCGGGCGCGCTTGCGGCGGGTGAGGAGGGCGGTCACCAGCGCGAGAGCGGCGGCGGAGGCTGCCACGGCGAGCGCGCTCCCAGGGGTACGGCGGTCGTCCGAGAGGGCGGACTGCGACATGGGCGACTGCGCGGATGCGCCGGGGCCGGCTTCGCCGGGCGCGGCGGTCTCGACGGGTGGATCGGTCTCGCCGGGTGGGGCGGTGCCCGTTATCTCCAGCTCTGTCGGCGCCGAGTTGTTCGTGGGGTCGGTGTCCCCCCGGATGGGGTCGCGTACCGACACTTTCCCCACCGCGCCTTCGACCTGACGGTCGATCCGCACCCGCAGCGATATGTAGTTGGGCTGGTTGCTGCAGTAGAGCTGCCCGTCCAGGTCGTCGCGTCCGCAGGTGTACTGCTCGGACGGGGTCCCCTCCCGCTCCGCCCTGGAAAGCGGGGCGAACGACGTCCCCGGCGGCAGGTCCACGCGCACCCTGTCTCCCCCGTGGCCGACCTCCTCCATCCCCACGGTGACGTACTCGCCGACCCGGCCGCGGAGGGTGATGCCCTTGACCGACCAGTCGGCCCGCGCCCGCGAGGGCGGAGCGAAGCGCAGTTCACCGCCGCCCTTGACAGAGTCGACGGCGACCGGCACGAGACCGAGTGCGGGTCCCGAACCGCGCGCGTCCAGCTTTTTGTAGTCCTCGGTGCCCGGGGGCGGATCGCCCAGCGGCCACACGGAGTACCGGTACGCCCCCTCGACCACGTCGGAACTGCTGGTGGCCCACGGGAGGGGCTCGGCGGTCTCGTACGCGGTCCCCACGGGCACGGCGTCCGGAAATTCGCAGAAGACCGTGCCGCCGCCCACCCCGTAGTAGCAGTTGTCGTGGACCATGGCGCCAGGGTTGCGGGGAAACTGCACGTCTTCGAGGTCCACGCGCAGCACCACACCCCGGGGCGCCGCCGCGGTCCCGGTGTTCCCGAAAGCGGGAGTGAGGCGGGGGACGCCCTCCAAGGCGCCCGTGGAGCCGTACGGGAGGTTCTCCTCGGGCAGGACGTACGGCGTGTGGGAACGGAGCGTGAAGACCGGCTTCCCGGCGTCCAGTTGCGCCCCGCTCGAACCGCCGGCCCCTGGCCCGAGCAGCACCAGCGCGGCGACGGCCGCCGGGGGTGCCGTGATCCATCTGCCGGTTCGCGCCATGACCGTCGATCGCCCCCGTACATCTGATCTTCCCGAAGGGGACACCCTCGCACACCGTGCGATTTTCACGAGCAGGCGCTTGACCTCACGTTTGGTTGAGGTCAGAGGCTGTTCACATGACTTCGGAAACGAACACCCGACGGACCGCGCACGCCCACGATGCCGACCCCGGTGGCTTCCCGGCCCCGGACGGGTTCCGGGCGGACACCCTGCCCGACATCCGGCGGGCCGGTGTCGGCACCGTACTGATCAGCGAGTGGGACGCGGGCAGCCCGGAGCGGCAGCAGGCCATGGCCGAGGGCGCCGCGCGGGCGCTGCGGGCGGCGCCGCTGCCGGACGGCCTGGTCTCGCAGGTCTACCTCACCGGTACGGACGGCCGCACCGTCCTCGGCTTCGGGCAGTGGGCGGACGGGGAGGACGGGCCCGCCGGGGCCTCCCGGGCGGCCGTCGAGGCGGGCGGGGCGCGGCGTTACCGCTACTACCGCAGCCTGCTGCCGCAGGGCGAACAGCCGGAGCCGGGGTGCGTGGTGGCCGTCTCCTTCGAGACGACGGGGCACGAGGCCGCACGGCAGCTCGTCGACGGCCTGCTGGACATGCTGGGCGAGGTGCAGCCCGGTTCGGCCGGGACCTCGCGGACCGGATCCGGCGGGATCTCCTCGAACTTCCACATCAGCGAGGACGGCAGCCGGGTCTTCAACTACAGCGAGTGGACGGACGAGGCCGCGCACCAGCGGGTGGTCGAGACGTCGCTGCAGCAGGGCGGCGCGGTGATGAACCTCATCGCGAGCATCCCGGGCGTCACACCGCTCGGTTTCCAGCGGTACGTGACGCCTCGGGGGCTCGTACGGCGGTGAGGGCCCGTACGCGATCGGAGCGAGGGGCGGGACGGAGCGGGGCTCCCGTATCCCGCGACCTGCTCAGTAGCGCCCGGCGAAGGGCTGGTCCGTCGGGACGATCTCGCGGCCGAGCGGGAGCAGGGAGAGCGGCACCATCTTGAAGTTGGCGATGCCGAACGGGATGCCGATGATCGTCACGCACTGCAGGGCGCCCGTGACGATGTGGCCCAGCGCCAGCCACCAGCCCGCGAAGATGACCCAGATGACGTTGCCGATGACCGAGCCGGCACCCGCGTCGCGCCGCTCCACCGTCGTACGGCCGAAGGGCCACAGCGCGTAGCCCGCGATGCGGAACGAGGCGATGCCGAAGGGGATCGTGACGATCAGGATGCAGCAGATGATGCCTGCGAGGACGTAGCCGACGGCCATCCACAAGCCGCTCAGGATCAGCCAGATGACGTTGAGGATGAGCTTCATGGTCGGCAGCCTTCCGTGCACCGGTGGGGTGCGGTGGTGGTGTCTTTCCTCCAGGGAGACGCAGCGGCGGTCGGAAACAGTTGCGGCGGGGGGCCGATGTCAGGACTGACGGCCCGCCATCTGTTCGAGGCGGGTGATGCGCTCGCGCATCGGCGGGTGGGTCGAGAAGAGCTTGGTCATCCCGTCACCGGGCCGGAACGGGTTGGCGATCATCATGTGGCTCGCCGTCTCCAGCCGTGGTTCGGCCGGCAGCGGGAGCTGCCGGGTGCCGGCCTCCAGCTTGCGGAGCGCGGAGGCCAGGGCGAGCGGGTCGCCGGTGAGCTGGGCGCCGGAGGCGTCGGCCTGGTACTCGCGGGAGCGGCTGACGGCCAGCTGGATGAGGGAGGCCGCCACCGGCCCGAGAATCATGATCAGGAGCATCCCGAGGATGCCGGGGCCCTCTTCGTCGTCGGAACGGCCTATGGGAATCAGCCAGGCGAAGTTGACCAGGAACATCACCACCGAGGCCAGGGCTCCGGCCACGGACGAGATGAGGATGTCGCGGTTGTAGACGTGGCTGAGTTCGTGGCCGATGACGCCGCGCAGCTCGCGTTCGTCCAGGAGGTGCAGGATGCCGTCCGTGCAGCAGACGGCGGCGTTGCGCGGATTGCGGCCGGTGGCGAAGGCGTTGGGGGCCTGGGTCGGTGAGATGTACAGGCGGGGCATGGGCTGGCGCGCGGCCGTGGACAGCTCGCGGACCATGCGGTAGAGCTGCGGGGCCTGGAACTCGCTCACCGGGCGGGCGCGCATCGCCCGCAGGGCGAGTTTGTCGCTGTTCCAGTACGCGTAGGCGTTGGTTCCCAGGGCCACGAGGACCGCGATGATCAGGCCCGTACGGCCGAAAAGTCCGCCGATGACGATGATGAGTGCGGACAGTCCCCCGAGGAGTACGGCGGTCTTGAGCCCGTTGTGCCTGCGGTGCACGGTACGCCCTCCAGGTGGTGCGGCAGGGGAACCCTTTGCTGACGTTTCCTCCACTTTTCAGTGGACCCTTTCTGTCTGGTCAACGCCAGATGAGGGGCGCTAGTTCCCTTGTGCATGCGGGGACGGCGTACGGCCGTGCGAGTGAGCCCGCGCACGGGCGCATTCCGGGCACCCCGGCGAAGTGATCGTCGGCGGTCGCATTCCGGCCAGCAGTCGGCCGGGGAACCGTGCCGGAGTGACCGAAGATCGCGGCCGGAGGGAAGGAGAGCGGCCGGGCCGCGCTCAGGATCGGTCCGCGATCGGTCCTGGACCACCGTCAGGCTCGGTCCTCGATCGGTCCCGGACCACCGTCAGGCTCGGACCGTGCTCACGAGAGGTGCCGGGTGCGCCCGCGCGGCGCGCTCAGAGGAGCGCGCCGGAGGCGAAGCGGAGGACGAGCTGCGGCGCGCCGGAAAGGACGATGCCGAGGACGGCGGCGAGGGCGATCGCGGCGGCCAGCGGAGCCGGGACCTTCGCCTTGGGAAGTCCGGCCGGCCCGACCGTCTCGGGAGCCCGGGTACGGGCCCCCTCGGGCCCCTCGGCCCCTTCGCCACCCGCTCCGGTCCCGTGGTCTGCCCCGGGACCGGCCTCGGCGCCAGAACCAGCACCGGCCCGGGCACCGACCTCCACACGCGACTCAACCGCACCTTCCGCCACAGTCGCCTCAGCCGCGTCAGCCGTCTCCCCCGCCGCACGGAAGAGCACCGCCGTCCACTGGAGGTAGTAGTAGAGCGCGATGACCACATTGACGACCATGACGACGGCGAGCCACGCAAGGCCCGCGTCCACCGCCGCCGAGAAGACCGTGACCTTGGCGAACAGGCCGATGATGCCGGGCGGCAGGCCCGCGAGGCAGAGCAGGAAGAAGCCGAGGGCGAGGGCGGGCAGCGGGCGGCGCGTGACCAGGCCGCGGTAGTCGCTGATGCGGTTGGCGGGGCTCGTACGGGCCACGAGGGCAGCGACCCCGAAGGCGCCGAGGTTCACGGCCGCGTACATCAGGGCGTACGCGACGGTCGCGCCGATGGCGTGTGCCGCGTCGTCGGCGTACCCGGCGGCGGCGATCGGCACCAGGAGGTAGCCCGCCTGCCCCACCGAGGACCAGGCGAGCAGGCGTACCGCGCTGTGCGCGCGCTCCGGGGCCTGGCGCAGCGCGGCGACGTTGCCGACGGTCATGGTGAGGGCGGCCAGGACGGCGACGGCCGGGCCCCAGACGTCCGCGTACGAGGGGAAGCCCTCGACCGTGACCAGGATGAGGCCCGAGAAGCCGACGGCCTTGCCGATGACGGAGAGGTACGCGGCGATCGGCAGTGGCGCGCCCACGTAGGTGTCGGGCACCCAGAAGTGGAACGGCACGGCGGCGGTCTTGAAGGCGAAGCCGACGAGGGTCAGGGCGACGCCCGCCGTGGCCAGGGTGGCCAGTTGCGGGTCGGGCAGGTCCGTGAGGGCGGTGGCGACGCGGGACAGGTGGAGGCTGCCGGTCGCCGCGTAGACGAAGCTGACGCCCAGGAGCATGACCGCGGTGGCCACCACCGAGGACAGGAAGAACTTCAGGGCCGCCTCCGAGGAGAGGCGGTCCGCGCGCCGGATTCCCACGAGGGCGAAGGCGGGCAGCGAGGCCACTTCGAGGGCGATGACGAGGGTCGCCAGGTCCCGGGAGGCGGGCAGCAGGGCCGCGCCCGCCGCGGAGGACAGCAGCAGGAACCAGAACTCGCCCGCGGGCAGCCGGTGGTCCTCGACGGCGGTGACCGACAGCAGGGCGGTGAGCAGGGCGCCGGCCAGCACCAGGAACTGGATGACGACGGCGAAGTGGTCGGCGGCGTAACTGCACACGCCCGGGTCCGTGGTCAGGCAGAAGGTACGGCGGTCCCCGGCCACCAGGGGGACGAGCGAGAGCGCGGCCAGCGCGAGGCCACCGATCGCACACCAGCCGAGGAGCGGCTTGCGGTGCTGCGGGACGAAGAGGTCGGCGACCAGGACGGCCAGGGCGACGGCGGCGGTGATGGTGGGCGGTGCGACGGCGACCCAGTCGACGGACTGGACCAGGGAGGTCACGGAACTCATCACTTACCGCCTCCGAGGAGCTGCTGGACGGCCGGGTCGGTGAGGCCGAGGAGGGCCGCGGGCCACAGGCCGGCGAGGACGGTGAGCACGGCGAGGGGGGACCAGGCCGCGTACTCGTAGCGGGCCAGGTCGGGGATGACGGGGGCGGTACGGGTGGCACCGGCGGCCTCTGGTGCCCCGTCAGCGCCGAGCGGACCGGCCGCCCCGTCGGGCTCCGGCGACCCGGCCGCCCCGGCTTCCTCGGTCGGCTCCTTGCCCCCCATGCACACCCGCCGTACGACGATCAGCAGGTACGCGGCGGTGAGGAGCGTGCCGAGGCCGGCCAGCGCCATGAAGGTGAGGAACGCGGGGCGGCTGAGGCCCGCGGCGGGCTCGAAAGCGCCGAACATGGCGAGCATCTCGCCCCAGAACCCGGCGAGCCCGGGCAGGCCGAGGGAGGCGACGGCGCCGAACGCCAGCAGGCCGCCGAAGCGCGGTGCGCGCCCGTACAGGGCGGCGCCGGTGCGGCCCGCGAGCCGGTCCAGGTCGGTGGTGCCGTACCGGTCCTTGAGGGCGCCGACCAGGAAGAAGAGGAGGCCGGTGATCAGGCCGTGCGCGATGTTGGCGAACAGCGCGCCGTTGACGCCGGTGGGTGTCATGGTCGCGATGCCGAGCAGCACGAAGCCCATGTGGCCGACCGAGCTGTACGCGATCAGGCGCTTGAGGTCGCCCTTCGCGCCACGCCGGGCGAGCGCCAGGCACGCGAGCGAGCCGTAGACGATGCCGACGGCGGCGAAGGCGGCGAGGTACGGGGCGAAGGTGTGCATGCCGTCCGGCGCGATGGGCAGCGCGATGCGCACGAAGCCGTACGTGCCCATCTTCAGCAGGACGCCGGCCAGGAGCACCGACCCGACGGTGGGGGCGGCGGTGTGCGCGTCGGGCAGCCAGCTGTGCAGGGGCCACATCGGTGCCTTGACGGCCAGTCCGATGCCGATCGCGAGCACCGCGAGGAGCTGGACGGTGTGGCTGAGCTGGGAGTTCGGGCCGTTGTCAGTGGCTAGTGCCACCATGTCGAACGTGCCGGACTTCAGGCCGACGAGGAGCAGGCCCAGCAGCATCACGACCGAGCCGAGGAGGGTGTAGAGGATGAACTTCCACGCCGCGTACGTCCTTTGCGCACCGCCCCACCGGGCGATGAGGAAGTACATCGGGATGAGGACCATCTCGAAGGCGAGGAAGAACAGCACGAGGTCCAGGACGGCGAAGGTGGCGAGGGTGCCGGCCTCCAGGACCAGGAGCAGGGCCACGAACGCCTTGGGGGACGGGCCCGCGGGCAGGTGGAAGTAGCTGTAGAGCGCGCAGAGGAAGGTCAGCAGCGCGGTCAGGACGAGGAGGGGGAGCGAGATGCCGTCGATGCCGAGATGGATCCGGATGCCGAGCGCCTGGATCCAGCTGATGTCGGTGGTGGCCTGCATCCGGGCCGGGTGGTCGTGGTCGAATCCGACGGCCAGCGCGACGGCCGCGGCCAGCACGACACCGGTGACGGTCACGCCGTGGCGCAGTACGGCCTGGTCGGGGTCGCGGCCCTTGAGACCGGGCGGGGCCGGGAGCAGGGCGGCGACCGCGCCCAGCAGGGGGAGGACGACGACGGCCGCGAGGAGAAGCTGCATAG
Organism: Streptomyces sp. NPDC045470; assembly: GCF_040646595.1. NCBI lineage: Bacteria > Bacillati > Actinomycetota > Actinomycetes > Kitasatosporales > Streptomycetaceae > Streptomyces > Streptomyces sp. NPDC045470. Next base: position 146,745 of record NZ_JBEZAN010000004.1, on the reverse strand, counting down.
CGGTGTGATTCACGGTCAGGCTCCCGTGCCCGTAGCGACGAGGACGACGGCGACGGCCAGGACGAGCGAGCCCGCGAGCAGCGCGCCCAGGTAGGTCTGCACATTGCCGGTCTGGGCGCGGCGGACGGCGGCTCCCAGCCAGCGGGAGGCGGTGCCCGCGCCGTGCACGTACGTGTCGACGACCTCGCGGTCGAGGAAGCGCACGAGCCGGGCCGCGGCCCGCACCGGCCGGACGAACAGGGCGGTGTAGACGGCGTCGAGGTGGAAGCCGACGGCGGCGGGGCGGTGCAGCGGGCCCAGGAGGAGCCGGCCGGGGTCGGCGGGGTCCGGGGCGCCGGCGTTGTCGCCGTAGGCCGCGGCGTGGGTGGCGATGGCGCGCTCCTCGGAGTCCGCGGGGGCGGCGTCCGGGTCCACGGCGACCGCGCCGAGCGGGACGCGCGCCGCGAGAGCGGTGGTGTGCCGCCAGGCACCGTAGGTGACCAGGGCGCCGACGAGGGCGACACCGGTGCCCAGGACGGAGGTGGTCAGGGTCGGGGTCAGCGAGCGGCCGTCGAACCAGTCGGGCAGGACGGGGGTGGCAAGGCCCAGCGCGAGGGTGGGGACGAACAGCACCCACAGCACGGTGTTCATGACGACCGGCTGCTTGCCGTGGTCGGGCGCGGGTTCCGGGCCCTTGCCGTGGAAGGCCAGCAGCCACAGCCGGGTCGCGTACCCGGCGGTGAGGAGGGCGGTGAGCAGCCCGGCGATCAAAACGGTCCAGCCTGCCGCGGAGGGGACGGCGGCGAGGGTGCCGGAGGCCGTCGGGTGACCGGTGGCGGCGTGTTCGGCGGCGCCCAGGACGGCTTCCTTGGAGAAGAAGCCGGCGAACGGGGGAATGGCGGCCAGGGCGAGCAGCGCGACCGTCATCGTCCAGTAGGCGTCGGGGATGCGCCGGGCGAGGCCGCGCATCCGTGACATGGCGGCCAGCGAGTTGGTGCCGGCGGCGTGGATGACCACACCGGCGGCGAGGAAGAGCAGGGCCTTGAACGCGCCGTGCGACAGGAGGTGGAAGACGGCGGCGCCGCGGTCGCCGACGGCCAGGGCACCGGTCATGTAGCCGAGCTGGCCGACCGTCGAGTAGGCCAGGACGCGTTTGATGTCGTCCTGCGCCAGGGCGGCGAGACCGGAGCCGACCATGGTGGCCGCGGCCATGGCGGCGAGGACGACCATCGCGGTGGCGGACGCCGCGAAGACGGGGAGGAGACGGGCGACGAAGTAGACGCCGGCGGCGACCATGGTGGCCGCGTGGATGAGGGCCGAGACCGGGGTGGGGCCGGCCATCGCGTCGGGCAGCCAGGTGTGCAGCGGGAACTGCGCGGACTTGCCCGCGACACCGGCCAGCAGGAGCAGCGCGACGAGGGTGGGGTGGTCCAGGCCGCCGACGGCCACCGTCTTGAGGATGCCGGTGATGCGGAACGTCCCGGCGTCGGCGGCGAGCGCGAAGATGCCGAAGAGGAAGGGGACGTCGCCCAGCTTGGTGACGAGGAACGCCTTGAGGGAGGCGGAGCGGGCGGCTTCGGTCTCCCAGTAGTGCCCGACCAGGAAGTACGAGCAGATGCCCATGATCTCCCAGCCGACCAGCAGCACCATCAGGTCGCCGGAGTAGACGACCAGCAGCATCGCGGCGGTGAAGAGGGAGACCAGGGCGGCGTAGGAGGGGTAGCGCGGGTCGTCGCGCAGGTAGCCGGTCGAGTAGATCTGCACGCAGCAGGCGACGACGGCCACGAGTACGGCGACGAGGGCGGCGAAGCCGTCGATGTGCAGGGCGAGGTCGACGGGGACCGAGCCGGTGGGGGTGAGCCGGGTCGCGGCGTCCACCGGGGCCTTCCCCGCACCGGCGCCGCCGCCCTGGGAGACGGCCACGACGACGGCCAGGGCGGCCGCGGCGACGGTCGGCAGGATGGCCAGCGGGCGCACGAAGCCGGGCGCGCGGCGGCCGAGGAGGATGCCCGCGAGGGCGCCGAGGAAGGGAAGGAGAGGTACGAGTACGGCGGTGGTCGTGGTCGTCACGCGGCGGCCTCCGCCCGGTGGTCCGGCTGCGGCCGGCCGGCGGCACCGTCCGCGCCGCCGGTGCTGTCGTCGTTCGGGTCGCTGCCGTCGTCCGGGCCGCTGCTGTCCGGGCGCTCGGCGAGGTCGCGGAGGCGGTCCACGTCGGAGCTGCCGCGGTTGCGGTAGACGAGCAGCACGATCGCCAGGCCGATGCCGATCTCGGCGGCGGCCACGGCGATGGTGAAGAGGGTGAGCGCCTGGCCGGCGTGCAGCTTGTCGCGCAGCCAGACGTCGAACGCCACCAGGTTCAGGTTGACCGCGTTGAGCATCAGCTCGACCGACATCAGGACGAGGATCGCGTTGCGGCGGGCGAGGACGCCGTACAGGCCGACGCAGAACAGGAGGACGGCGAGGACGGCGGGATAGGCGAGATGCATCAGCCTTGGTCCTCTCCGAGACGTGCGCGGTCACCGGGCTGCTCGCGGGAGCCGGGCCGTTTGCGGGTGCCGGCCTGTTTGCCGCCGGGCCCCTTGCCGGCGGCGGGCCGCTCGCGGTCTCCGTGTTTGCGGGAGAGCACGATCGCGCCGACGAGGGCGGCGAGGAGGAGGACGGAGAGCGCTTCGAACGGCAGCACCCAGTACTGGAACAGGCTGCGCCCGGAGGCTTCGGTGGAGCCCTGCACCGCGCCGTCCAGGTCGATCCAGGTCGTACGGAACGCGTCCGTGACGACCCAGACGAGCGCGGCGGCGGAGGCGACGGCCACCGTGAGCGCGGCCCAGCGGTTGCCCGAGTCGGCGTTCGCGGAGCGGCCGATGGGTGCCTTGGTGAGCATCAGTCCGAACAGGAGGAGCACGACGACGGACCCGACGTAGATCAGGACCTGCACCCAGGCGATGAACTCCGCGGTCAGCAGCAGGTACTCCACGGCGATACCGCCGAGGGCGACCACCAGCCACAGGGCGGCGTGCACCAGTTGCTTGGTGGTGACGGTGACCACGGCCGCGCCGAGGGTGACGAGGCCGACCAGGAGGAAGGCGATCTCGACCCCGGTCGGGGAGAGGAAACCGTGGCTTGCGGCGGCGAGCGTCACGCTTCCCCCTCCTGTTCCTGGGCGGTGTTCCGGGCTGCTTCCTCGGCCGCCTGCTGCGCGGCCTGCCGTTCGGCCGCTTCCTGCGCGGCGAGCTTGTCGGCGGCCTTGCGGGCGGCGGCGATCTCCTTGGGCTCCTCGGCCGCGGGGTCGAGGGCGGGCGGCTCCGGGACCGTCCACATCCATGCGCGGAGTTTGTCCCGCTCGTGGGTGAGGTTGTGGATGTCGGTCTCGGCGTACTCGAACTCCGGCGACCAGAACAGCGCGTCGAAGGGACACACCTCGATGCAGATACCGCAGTACATGCACAGCGAGAAGTCGATGGCGAAGCGGTCCAGGACGTTACGGCTGCGCTCGCGGCCGCCGGGCGCGGCGGGCGGCACCGTCTCCTTGTGGGAGTCGATGTAGATGCACCAGTCCGGGCACTCGCGCGCGCACAGCATGCAGACCGTGCAGTTCTCCTCGAACAGCCCGATCACACCGCGGGTGCGCGGTGCCAGTTCGGGCTGGACCTCCGGGTACTGCTCGGTGACCGAACGCTTCGTCATCGTCCGAAGGGTCACGGCCAGCCCCTTGGCCAGACCGCTGCCGGGCCAGCCGGACTTCTTCTCCGGGGCCATTACGAGATCACCACCTTGACGACGCCGGTGAGGGCGATCTGGGCGAGGGCCAGCGGGATCAGCACCGTCCAGGCCAGCTTCTGCAACTGGTCCTCACGCAGCCGCGGGTAGCTGACGCGCAGCCAGATCACGCCGAAGGCCAGGACCGCGGTCTTCAGCAGCGTCCACAGCCAGCCGAGCCCGTCGGCGCCGAACGGCCCGTGCCAGCCACCGAGGAAGAGGACGGAGGTCAGGGCGCACAGGACGAGGATGCCCGCGTACTCGGCGAGCAGGAACAGCGCGAAGCGCAGCCCGGTGTACTCGGTGTACGCGCCGAAGATGATCTCGGAGTCGGCGACCGGCATGTCGAACGGCGGCCGCTGCAGTTCGGCCAGCCCCGCCGTGAAGAAGACCAGGCCGCCGACGATCTGCCACGGCACCCACCACCAGTGGAAGGCGTCCAGGATGCCGGGCAGCGAGAGCGTTCCGGCGGCCATCGCGACGGACGCCGCGGCGAGCAGCATCGGCAGCTCGTACGCGAGGAGCTGGGCGGCCGTACGCAAGCCGCCGAGCAGCGAGAACTTGTTGGCCGAGGCCCAGCCCGCCATCAGCGAGCCCAGGACGCCGACGCCCATCACGGCGAGGACGAAGAAGATGCCCGCGTCCAGCGACTGACCGACCGCGTTGTCCGGGCCGAGCGGGATGGCGACCAGCACCAGCAGGTACGGCAGGAGCGCGACGGCGGGCGCGAGCTGGAAGATCCGCCGGTCGGCACCGGCCGGGACGACGTCCTCCTTCTGCGCGAACTTCACCCCGTCGGCCACGAGCTGCGCCCAGCCGTGGAAGCCACCCGCGTACATGGGGCCGAGGCGGCCCTGCATATGGGCCATGACCTTGTGCTCGGTCTGGCCGATGACCAGCGGGAAGACCAGGAAGGCGACGAAGACGGCGATCAGGCGCAGGGCGATGTCGAGGGCGTCGCTCATGGTCTGGTCCCGCCTTCTTCCACTGCGTCGCTGGGGCCGGGGTCGTCGGTGGTGCCGTCGCTGGGGCCGGTGCCCTCGGGCTCGGGCCCGGGTTCGCCTTCGGCTGCGGGTTTCTCTTCGGGGGCGGGTGCGGGCTCGGGTGCGGCTTCGGCTGCGGGTGCGGCTTCGGCTGCGCGCTTCTCGCCGGTCTTCGGCTCGTCCTCGAAAGCGGGGCGGGCGTGGTGCCACGGAGCGTCCGAGGAGCCGGTGACGGCGGGCGCCTGCCCGGACGCCGCCTGGCCGGACGCCTGGCCTGCCTGCTGACCGGACGACTCCTGACCGGCCGACTCGTGGCCGGACGACTGCTGACCGGCCGGCTCCTGACCGGCCGCCTGCTGGCTGGCCGAGCCCTGGCCGGCGCTGCGCGTCCGGCGGGCGGGGCGTTCCGGCCGGGCGGCCGAGGCCGGGGCCGGGGGCGAAGCCGGGGCGGCGGCCGGAGTCCCGGCGGAGGCCCCCGCGTCCGTGGCCGGCGTCCGCGCGCTGTCCGCGGCGCTCTGCTGGCTCGCCGAGCCCGCGCCCGCCGTACGCGTACGGCGGGCGGGCCGCTCCCCCGCCGCCCCGCCGGCCGCACGGGCACCGGCCGCGCGTGCGCCACGGGCGGGCCGGGCCGGGGCAGGCGGCAACTGGCCCTTCAGCGGGCCCCACTCGTTCGGGTCGGGCACGCCGGGCGGCAGCATCTGGCGGCGCTTGGGCCCGCCGTGCTCGGACTCACCCGGCTCCTTCGCGCCCGGCCACGCCTTGGCGACCCGTGCGGCGAGCACGAAGTCCTTGCGCAGCGGGTGGCCCTCGAAGTTCTCGGGGAGCAGCAGCGGCTCCAGGTACGGGTGGCCGGTGAAGTCCACGCCGAACATCTCGTGCGTCTCCCGCTCGTGCCAGCCCGCACCCGCGTACACCTCGGTGGCGGTGGGCAGTACGGCCGCCGCGTGCGGGACGGTGGTGCGCAGCACCAGGCGCCGTACGCGGCCGGGCCGGGCGATGTCGGCGAGGTGGGCGCAGACGCGGAAGCCGGTGCCGGGCTCGTCCACCGCGCTCAGCCAGTCGAAGTAGCTGCATCCGAGGTCGTCGCGGGCGGTGGTGAGCGCCGGGATCCAGGCGTCGGCGGGTACGTCGACGGTCAGCAGGTCGTACGCCTCTTCGGCGGTCGCGCCGGGGCCGAAGAGGTCGGTGGCGGAACCGGGCAGCCACCCGACGGGCGGCGCGGGCGGCGCCTCGACCGACTCGGCGGGCTCGCTGGACTCGGCGGACTCGGACGGCGTCCCGGCGGCTTCGGCCGCGTCGGCGGGCATGTCCTCGGCCGGCGGGACCGGAGACTGTTCGTCGCTCACTGGTCCCCCGCTCCCTTCGGCTTCCCGCCACCGGTGTCGGCTTCGGCTGCGCCCCCGGATGCCGCGCCCCCGGGCGCCTCGGCCCCGGACGCCTCACCCCGGGACGCCTCGGCCGACGTCCCCGTCCCGGCCGGCTCCCCCGCCTCGGCCGAAGCCCCCGGCGCAGGCGGCGTCACCAGCCCGCTGCGCAGCGCGGCAGCCGACGGCCCGGAAGGCGCGTCGCCGTTGTCCGCGACCCCGTACCGCTCGCCCAGCGACTCACGGGCGATCTTCTCCTGCAGCTTGAGGATGCCCTGGAGCAGTGCTTCGGGCCGGGGCGGGCAGCCCGGGACGTACACGTCGACGGGGATGATCTGGTCGACCCCCTTGGTGACCGCGTACGAGTCCCAGTAGGGCCCGCCGCAGTTCGAGCACGCTCCGAACGAGATGACGTACTTCGGTTCCGGCATCTGCTCGTACAGACGCTTGACCGCGGGCGCCATCTTGTCCGTCACCGTGCCGGAGACGATCATGAGGTCCGCCTGCCGGGGGCCCGGTGCGAACGGGATCACGCCCAGCCGGATGAAGTCGTGCCGCGCCATCGACGCGGCGATGAACTCGATCGCGCAGCAGGCCAGCCCGAAGTTGAAGACCCACAGGCTGTAGCGGCGGCCCCAGTTCAGGACCACCTTCATGGGTTCGGGAGCCAGGCGGGCGAGCGGGCCCAGCCGGCGTCGTTCGACGGTGCCGCCGGCGGACACGACGGGCAGTTCGGTGCCCGTCGCGGTGGCCGGCCTCGCGTTCGTCACGTCCATTCCAGGACGCCCTTCTTCCATGCGTAGAGCAGGCCGACGGCGAGGAAGCCGAGGAAGATGAACATCTCCACCAGCGTGACGCCGCCGAAACCGGGGGCGGCGAAGACCGTCGCCCAGGGGAACAGGAAGATCGAGTCGACGGCGAAGATCACGTAGAGGAAGGCGTAGACGTAGTAGCGGACCTGGGTGTGTGCCCAGCCCTCGCCCACCGGGTCCACGCCGCATTCGTAGGTGAGCAGTTTCTCCGGGGTGGGCACCACGGGCCGCAGCAGCCGCCCGGCACCGAAGGCCACGGCCACGAAGAGCACGCCGATCACGGCGATGAGCCCGACGACCGAGTACCCCTGGAAATAGTCCGCGGCAAGGCTGGTGCGTACGGTCGCGTCCGGCACGTCCGCCCTCGCTCCCTGACTGCTCTTGTTCAACGACTTCGACGATCTGTACGCACGGGAGTCTAGGCCCTGGCCCGCCCCAGGTGAGCAGTCGCGTCACCTGGCGGACGGCTATGGCCCGACTTCGCCCCACCTGGACCCGGCACCGTGGACCCCGTACACGTCCCCGTGGCACCGCGCGTGGCGGCTCAGCCTTCGCGCTGCCTGCCCGGCCCGCGCGAGACCGCACGGTCCATCACCTCGGCGGCCAGCCGCGCCGCCGCCTCCCGCGTCCGTTCGCCCAGCAGCTCCGTACGGACGGCACCGCCACCGGCCAGATGCCGGTCGTACGGCAGCGGAAGCACCGCCGCGCCGCCTGCCCCCAGGTGCTCGACCGCCTTGCGTACGTCGATGCCCCCGTCGGGCGACGTGTGGTTGAGCACGACGACAGCGGTCGGCAGCAGCCCGCGGTGCACCCCGCCCATCCACTCCAGCACGGACTTGGTCGCCCGTACGCCCTCCACGGTCGCCGGCGTCACCAGGACCCGCGCCTGAGTGGTGACCAGTGCGGTACGCGCCACCTCGGCCGGCAGCGTCTCGCAGTCCACGACCGTGGTCGCGAAGTGGCGGCGCAGGGAGGTCATGACGATGCGGTACGTGTCGAGATCCAGCCGCGCGCCGATCGCGCCCTGACTGCCGGGCAGCAGCCAGCCGCCGCCCGTGAACGGCAGGAGGTAACCGGTCAGGTCGGTGATCAGCATGGACGGGTCGACGATCTGCGCCAGATCGGTGCCGGACCAGCGCACCTCCCGCACACCCAGCCGGTGCGGCAGCGTGCCCAGCGCCGGGTCGGCCTCCACCGCGAGCACCGGGTCCGAGCGGTAGTGCGCGTACGTGAGGGCCAGCAGCGCGGCGACCGTGGACTTGCCCGCACCGCCGCGGATGCTGGAGACGGCCAGTTGGCGGCCGGTGGTCACGGGCTGCTGGATGGCGTGCGCGGCGCGCGTGACGGCCTCGGTCTCGGCCGCAGCCGAGGAGGCGAACACGCGCCGCAGCGCCCGCCCGGCCCTACGGGCGACGGTCTCACCGTGCCGGGGCTTGGCCTGCACACCGTCGAGCTCGGGTGGGAGGACGGGGACGGAGACGGGGGTGGGGGTGGAGGCCGGGCGATGCGGCTGGTGCATGTGCGGCCGCACACCTGTTGTGGGGGCGACTGGGCCGGCCGGACCACTCGGGCCGGCCGGGTTCATGGGGCTGCCGGCCAGGCCGGCCGGGCCACTCGGACGAGCCGGTATGACGGGTTCGGGCGCGGGCGTGGCACCGGGAGCGGACCGGGCCCCGGGCAACGGCACGGCCACCGGTGCGGGCGCCGCGGGCGTGCCGCCGGGCATCGCGGCGGGAGCCGTCGGCGCCGTCCCGCGACCAGGGGCACCGCCGCCCGATACCGCACCGCCGCCCGGCACAGCGCCACCACCCGCCCCCGGCGCATACCCGGGCATCGGCGGCACCACCGGCCCTGGCCGCCCCGACTGCCCTCCCTGCCCCGTCCGGCCCGCTTGCCCCTCCTGCCCTGGCTGCTCCGCCCCCGGCTGCCCCGGCTGCCCCGTCTGTCCTGACATGAACCCTCCGCCGCCCCTTCTGGTCGGACTGATCGCTCCGGCCGACCGTCGCGGCCGATCATTTTCGTCGCCCCGGCCGGTCCTTCGCGGCCGGCCGGCTGGTCAGAACATGTCCGGCAGACCGCCGTACACCCCGAGCGCCCCGACGGCGACCGGAATCAGCGCCACCACGCTCACCGCCTCGACCAGGTTCGTCAGATGCCGCATCCGCAGCCGTACGTGCTCCGGCGGCCGCACCGCGAGGGCGGCGAGCGGCACCGCCACCGACAGGCTCAGCACGGTCAGCGCGGCTGTCGGGTCCCCGCCGTCGGAACCCCACAGCAGGACGAGCCTTACGCAGACCGCCGCACCGGCCACCAGCAGCGCCACGACCTCCAGGGCCAGCGGGTAGGCCCGTGCCCGCGAGAACAGCACGACGCTCAGCAGCACCGCGGCCGCCACCGCCCAGCCGTCCACCGTTCCGGACGCGTCGCCGGTGCCGCCGACGGCCAGTACGCCGCCCGCCCCGGCCGACATGGCCGTCGTGACGGCGGCCAGGGTGAGCCCGCGGTGCGTGGCGCCCAGCGCCGCCGCGGCCCGGTACCTGCTGACCGGTGCGCCTCCGGAGTGGCGGTCGTCCAGACGTGTCAGCCCGGCCGACGACAGCGCGAGCCGCGGCAGGTGTCCCAGTACGAGGACCGAGACCACGCCCAGTACGACACCGGTACGGGCCGGGTCGGCGACCACCAGCCCGATGGCCCACCCGCCGACCGCGGCCGCGACGGCCGCCGCTCCGACGAGTCCGCCACGTCCCAGGCCCGTACAGAGCCCGAGCAGCGCGAGGACGACCGCCACCGTCAGCCCGACGGCGGCCAGGCGCGGGGCACCGCCCGGCGCCGCGCCCCAGGAGGCGGACACGCCGAGCGTTCCGCCCACCAGGAGCAGCGCGGTAGCCGGTGCCTTTCTGGTGAGCAGGAGGCCGGCCGCCGCACCGGCTCCGGTCGCGGCCACCGTGGCCAGGCCGAGCCACAGTGCGGCCCGGTCGAGCCCGTACTGGCGGCCTGCGAACACGCAGGCAACGACCGTGAGCAGCACTGCGGCCGCGACCGCCGCCCCTGTCCGGCTCCGCTCGTCCCATCGCCAGACGTACCTGTCGTGGTCGTCACGGCCCTCGTGACCGCCATCGCCGCCGTGGTCGGCGTGGCCACCGCGGTCGTCCTGGCCACGCGGGCCACCCGTCGTCTCGCCGAGCGCGCTCCGCCCGGCCGGGGGTTCGGACACGCCGTGCTCCCGTACCAGTCGTACGACGGACCCGTCCGTCACATTCGCGGAAGCAAGCGTCTCGCTCCACGCGAGTACGGCTCCGCCCGCTGTCACCAGACGGCACGTCGGCGGCTCGTGCGCCGTCCGGTCACCGGCCGTCCGGTCACCGGCCGTCCGCAGAATCTCGGGCAGCAGCTCGCCGATCGGCGCGTGCGCGGGCAACACCAGGTCGATCCGCCGCTGTTCGCCCGCCAGCACCAGCCGTCGCAGCGTCACCCGCTGTTCGGCCTCAGCGTTCACCATGCCGACCACGCCCCCGTACTAGAACCGGAACCCACCCCACCGCACCGCACCGCGACACGATACGACTCGCCTCACCCGCCCCGGAACCACCTGCCCCGGCCGGCTGCCCGGCCGCACCCAGGCCGCCCGCCCTCGGGCCGACAGCCTCCGGGCCACTCGCCCCCGATCAGCCCAGCAGCCCCTGACCTGCGCCTACACGCGCTTGACGACCACGGTGCCGGCCACCTTGTCGTGCAAGCACTGCCGGAACGGTTCGTCCCAGCAGCACCACAGCACGTTGAGCAGCCCCAGGAACGGCACGAACCCCATCGGGAACACCACGGCCCAACGCCCCAGCGCCTGCCCGAAGGACAGCGCCGCCCCGTCGCTCAGCCGGGCGACCCGCAGACCGCAGATCCGCTTGCCGAACGTGCCGCCGTACTTCCAGTTCATGAACGGCTCGTAGAGCAGCACCGCGACGACGCCGACGATCCCGGCCAGGGCTGTCGGTATGCCCACTCCGGCCCCGCGCGGCAGCAGGGACTGGACGATGCTGACCACGACGAGGATGACGACGACCGCGGCGACCTGGAAGACCCCGTCCAGCGCCCGCGCCCCGAGCCGCGTCCCCTGACTTGCCAGCATGCCTGTGGGCGGCCCGCCCGCCTGCGGTGTTCCGTACGGGTACCCCTGCTGGCCCGGCGCGCCGTATCCGGGTGCCCCGTATCCCGGCGCTCCGTATCCCGGCGCCCCGTGACCAGGTGCCTGCCCCTGCCCGTACGCCTCGTAGGGCGGCTGCTGCCCGTACGGTCCCTGTTGGTGCTCACTCATGTCGGAGATCCAAGCTGCCGGATCCGCCTTCGCACAAGCCGCGCCCTCCGTGACCGCCCCGGCCCGGGGCTGCGGGGTGAGGAAAACCCCACCTCCGGTCACCGACCTTCCCCATGGTCGCCACGCGTGGTGACCGGCAAGCTAGGGCGTATGACCGCACCTTCCGCTCACGACCGACGCCACGATCCCCTCCCCGGAGGGACCGCACCGGCGCCGGGCGCCATCGGTCACGGCCACCGTCACGACGGCGGCGATCCCCTGCCGCCGCCCCGGGCCGCGCTCGCCTCCGCGACCTGGCGGGAGGTCGCCCACCTCCTGACCGACCTCCCGCTGGGCGTCCTGGCCTTCGCCGTACTGACCGTCTGGCTGGTGGCGGGCATCGGGCTGGCCGTCACCGTCGTGGGGCTGCCGCTGCTCGCGGTGGGCCTTCTGGTGTGCCGTCAGTACGGGAAGCTGGAGCGCGCCCGCGCGCGGTGCCTGCTGGGCGTGCGGGTGGACGAGCCCAGCCCGCTGCACACGGCGGGGAACGGTTTCTTCACCTGGCTGTGGCTGCGCCTGAAGGACCCGGTCGGGTGGCGGCACGCGCTGTACGCGTTCATCCGGCTGCCGTGGTCGATCCTGACCTTCCCGCTGACGGTCGTCTCGTTCTTCCTGCTCTGGCCCGCGCTGCCCTGGATCGCGCGCGGACTGGCCAACGTGGACCGGATGATGGTGCGCGGCCTGCTGTCGCCCTCCGACGAACTGGAGCGGCGGATCGCCGAGCTGAAGTCGGACCGCGCGACGGTCTCCGACACCGCCGCCGCCGACCTGCGCCGGATCGAACGTGACCTGCACGACGGGGCGCAGGCCCGGCTCGTGGCCCTGGCCATGGGCCTCGGCCTGGCCAAGGAGAAGCTGCTGGAGGACCCGGACGCGGCGGCCCAGATGGTCGACGAGGCGCACGGCGAGGTGAAACTCGCCCTCCAGGAGCTGCGCGACCTCGCGCGCGGCATCCACCCGGCGATCCTCACGGACCGCGGGCTGGGCCCGGCCCTCACCTCGCTGGCGGGTCGCTGCACGGTCCCGGTCACGGTGGAGGTGGACGTGGCGCAGCGGCCCGCGCCGGCGATCGAGGGCATCGCCTACTTCACCGTCTCGGAGCTGCTGCAGAACGTCTCCAAGCACAGTGGCGCGCGGGCGGCGCGGGTGGAGCTCTGGCGCGCCCAGGACCGGCTGCTGATCCAGGTCCAGGACGACGGACGGGGCGGTGCGCGGTTGGACGGCGGCAGCGGCATGGCCGGGCTCGCGGAACGGCTGGGTTCGGTGGACGGGGTGTTCGTCCTCGATTCGCCGCCCGGCGGGCCGACGCGGGTGACGGCCGAGCTGCCGTGGCGGGGCCGGGCGGGGGAAGAGGACGGGCGTCAGGCCGCGGGCAGGGGCGCGGGGGCCGCAGCGGGAGCGGCGCCGCGCGGCGGCTGGAAGGCACGCGGGCGGGGCAAGGGGCAGCGGGGCGTGCGGGAACGGGGCAATGGTGAGCAGAGCGTGGGGGAACGGGCAGCTCGGCGGAGAGGCGTGGGCGCCGGCAGTTGATGCGCGGCGATCACGGGGCGCGTACGGAGTCCGTACGGGGCACGTGCGCGTGACGCGCTCAGGATGCGCGCAGGACGCGCTCGGAGCACGCACGGGCTGTGTACGGGGCGTGTACGGGCTGCGGGGACGGGACGCGTACGGGCTGCGAGGGCGGGAGTCCCGCCGCCTGTGAGGTCGTCGGAGGGGCCGCCCCTTCGCCGGGCGGGGGGCGGGGGTGGGGAAAACCCCAGGGTGAAGACTGCGCTTTCCCTCATGGTGCGGAAGGCGGCGAGCGCGGAGTCTTGAGGTAGTCGGAAGAGCCGGATGCAGCGGGTCTGACGGCGCGGCAGCGGTTGGACGCTGCCGGAGGTGTACAACGGCGCCGGCAGCAGGCCGACCCGGACCTGGCAGAACGGACGACGAGACCATGGACACCGCCTACGGCCCCCCTTCCCCCTCACCAGCAGCCTCGCGCGTGCCCATCGCCCTGCGCGCCCCGTTCGCGGGCCGTACCTGGCGGGAGTTCCTCTACCTCCTGCTGAGCCTCCCGGTCGCCTGCATGATGTTCTGCTACGCCGTCGCCATGGTCTCGGTCGGTGCGGGCCTGCTGGTCACGTTCCTGGGCATACCGGTGCTCGCGGGCGCGCTGCTCGGCTGCCGGGGGTTCGGCAATCTGGAGCGGGTCCGGGCGCGCGCGCTGCTGGATCTGGACGTGGAGCATCCGGAGCCGGTGCGTGCCGCCAAGCCGGGGATGATGAGCTGGGTCTTCGCGGTGCTCAAGAGCGGTGTCTCCTGGCGCCATCTCCTGTACTCGATACTCCACTTCCCCTGGGCGGTCTTCGCCTTCGTCTTCGCGGTGACGTTCTGGACGGCGGCCTGGTCCCTGTTCCTCTACCCGCTGTGGCAGTGGACGTTCCCCGCCTACCTCGACCAGCCGGGCATCCAGCTGTGGGGCAACGGCCGGGGAGACGGCCTGTACCTGGACTCCCCGCCCGGCATGGCGATGACCAGCGGGCTCGGCCTGCTGCTGGTCCTGGCCGGACCGTGGTTGATACGCGGTCTGACGCACGTGGACCGCGTCCTGGTGCACGGGCTGCTCGGCCCCTCCCTGCTCGCCACGCGCGTCTCGGAGCTGGAGACGGACCGCGGGGTGGTCGTGGACACCGCCGCCGCCGACCTGCGGCGCATCGAGCGGGATCTGCACGACGGCGCGCAGGCCCGTCTGGTGTCGCTGGCGATGGACCTGGGCCTGGCGAAGGAGAAGCTGGCGCAGGACCCGGAGGCCGCCGCGAAGATGGTGGACGAGGCACACGGCGAGGTGAAGATCGCCCTGCAGGAGCTGCGGGACCTCGCGCGCGGCATCCACCCGGCGATCCTCACGGACCGCGGACTGGGCCCGGCGCTGTCGGCCCTCTCCGCCCGCTGCACGGTGCCGGTCAAGGTCTCCGTCGACCTGGACCTCCGTCCCGCCGCGGCCATCGAGGGCATCGCCTACTTCACCGTCTCCGAACTGCTCCAGAACGTCTCCAAGCACGCCCGGGCGAGCAGTGCCTCCGTGGACGTGTGGCAGGTGGCGGACCGGCTCATGGTGCTCGTCGCGGATGACGGGCAGGGGGGTGCGAGCACGGAAACCGGCAGCGGGCTGGCGGGCCTGGCCGAGCGGCTCAGCGCGGTCGACGGCCTCCTGGTCGTCGACTCCCCGCCGGGCGGCCCGACCACCGTCACGGCAGACCTCCCCTGGCGCGCCTGACTTCCCCGGCGTGACCCGGCCGGACCGAGCCGGGCCACGCCGTAACCCGGCCGGGACCACCCGGCCTGCCCGGCCACCTGCCCGGATCGCCGGGATCGCCGGGATCACATGGGCCACCTGGGCGATCCGGGGGCCGGGGCGTTGGGGGAGCCGGAGGGGACGTGGGGGCCCGGAGGGGGGACGTGGGGGCCCGGGGGCCGGGAGAAGTCCGGGCGGTCCGGGCGGTCCGGGCGGTCCGGGCGGTCCGGCAACCCGACAGCCCAGCGCCCCGGCAGCCCAGCGCCCCGACAGGCCCGGCAGACCCGGCAGTCCGACAGCGCGGCGCCCCGAGAGACCCGACAGCCCGGCACTCCCGGCGACCCAGCACTCCCGACCGCCCGCCCCTGGCCATCCCGCCACCCGCCCGCCCGGCAATCCACCGCCCCGGCGACCCGGCTATCCGCCGCCCCGGCCAGCCGGCCCCCGACCACCCAGCGGCCCGGCACCCCGGCCCCCCGACCACCCAGCGACCCGGCGCCCCGGCCCCCGGCCCCCGGCCCCCGGCCCCCGGCCCCCGGCCCCCGGCCCCCGGCCACCCAGCCACCCAGCCACCCAGCCACCCAGCCAGCAACTCGTACCCGGCCCCGAACCGCTCCCCCGCCCGCCCTTCGCCCCCATCCGCCCTGTCCGGTATGGCGCCCGTCACCACCCCGCCTGCCCGGAGCACCACCCGAGTCCGATCCCGAACGACACCCCCGCCCCGTCCCGAATGACGCCGCCCTGCCCCATCCCGGGACGCCCCGCCCCATCCCGGCTGACACCCCCGCCCACCCCGGGGCACCCCCGCCCCGACCCGAATGACACCCCGCCCCGTCCCGGGCGGCGCCCCCGCCCCGTCCGCAGTCGTGTCCGTCGATTCAGGGCGGGTGGGGGCGGTCGGGATCGGATGCTGGGATGCTGGGGGCGCAGGGTGGGGAAATATCAAGACGTGGGGGCAGGAAGAGCCGTGGAGGACAGGGTGCGGGTGGTCATCGCCGAGGACTCGGTGCTGCTTCGGGAGGGGCTGACCCGGTTGCTCACCGACCGAGGGCACGACGTCGTGGCGGGGGTGGGTGACGCCGAGGCGTTGATCAAGGTCATCGGGGAGCTGGCGGCCGAGGGTGAGCTGCCGGACGTGGTGGTGGCGGACGTACGGATGCCGCCGACGCACACGGACGAGGGGGTGCGGGCCGCGATCCGGCTGCGGCGTGATCACCCGGGTCTGGGGGTGCTGGTGCTGTCGCAGTACGTGGAGGAGCAGTACGCGACGGAATTGCTCGCGGGATCCAGTCACGGCGTCGGCTATCTCCTCAAGGACCGGGTAGCCGAAGTGCGGGAGTTCGTCGACGCGGTGGTCCGGGTCGCCGAGGGGGGCACCGCGCTGGACCCCGAAGTGGTCGCGCAGCTGCTCGGCCGCAGCCGTAAGCAGGACGTACTGGCGCACCTCACGCCGCGGGAGCGGGAGGTCCTGGGGCTGATGGCCGAGGGACGGACGAACTCCGCGATCGCGCGGCAGCTGGTGGTGAGCGACGGTGCGGTGGAGAAGCACGTCAGCAACATCTTCCTCAAGCTGGGCCTGTCGCCGAGTGACGGGGATCACCGCCGGGTGCTGGCCGTCCTCACCTATCTCGACTCCTGAGAAACCGACACGCTGTCAGTCACGCAGGTTGCGGGCGGCTCCGTGGGCCGCCCGGGACCTGAGGAGTAGAACCAAAGGCCGAGACGCGAGCGTCTTGGAGAAGGGGGCCGGGGGGCGGTTCTTTCATGACAATTCCTGACAGAGTGCTGTCTCATGTCCACGTCCATCATGTGACCGGCCCAGGGAAGGCGACCCTTACCCACGTACGATGTTCGTGGGACGACCGGTCGGCACGACGAGTCCCGAGCCACCGCCCCGAGGGAGGTCCGAAGCAGTGACCAGCCAGGTCAGCAGCCAAGCCGAGCAGGCCGACGGAGCGCTCACCCGGGAGCCGCAGGCTCCCGGGACCGGCGCCGACGGCGGGAAGAACGGCGGTACAGACGGCGGTAAAAACGGCGGTAAAGAGGTACGTCGCCTGGACCGGGTGATCATCCGGTTCGCGGGCGACTCCGGTGACGGTATGCAGCTCACGGGCGACCGGTTCACCTCCGAGACGGCGACCTTCGGCAACGACCTGTCGACGCTGCCGAACTTCCCCGCCGAGATCCGGGCCCCCGCCGGTACCCTGCCGGGCGTCTCCAGCTTCCAGCTGCACTTCGCGGACCACGACATCCTCACCCCCGGCGACGCGCCCAACGTCCTGGTGGCGATGAACCCGGCCGCGCTGAAGGCGAACCTGGCGGACCTGCCGCGCGGCGCGGAGATCATCGTCAACACGGACGAGTTCACCAAGCGGCCGATGGCGAAGGTGGGCTACGACGTCAGCCCGCTGGAGGACGGGTCGCTGCAGGCGTACAACGTCCACCCGGTGCCGCTGACGACGCTGACGATCGAGGCGCTCAAGGAGTTCGGGCTCTCCCGCAAGGAGGCCGAGCGCTCCAAGAACATGTTCGCGCTGGGCCTGCTGTCGTGGATGTACCACCGGCCGACCGAGGGCACCGAAGCGTTCCTGCGGCAGAAGTTCGCCAAGAAGCCGGACATCGCCGAGGCGAACGTCGCCGCGTTCCGCGCGGGCTGGAACTTCGGTGAGACCACCGAGGACTTCGCGGTCTCCTACGAGGTCGCGCCGGCCACCCAGGCGTTCCCGACGGGGACGTACCGCAACATCTCCGGCAACCTGGCACTGTCGTACGGCCTGATCGCCGCCGGGCAGCAGGCCGATCTGCCGCTCTACCTCGGCTCGTACCCGATCACGCCGGCCTCGGACATCCTGCACGAGCTGAGCAAGCACAAGAACTTCGGCGTGCGGACCTTCCAGGCCGAGGACGAGATCGCCGGCATCGGCGCGGCACTGGGCGCCGCCTTCGGCGGCGCCCTCGCGGTGACCACCACCTCGGGCCCCGGTGTGGCGCTGAAGTCGGAGACCATCGGGCTCGCGGTCTCCCTCGAACTCCCGCTGGTCATCGTGGACATCCAGCGCGGCGGCCCGTCCACCGGCCTGCCCACCAAGACCGAGCAGGCCGACCTGCTCCAGGCGATGTACGGGCGCAACGGCGAGGCGCCGGTACCGATCGTGGCGCCGAGGACACCGGCCGACTGCTTCGACGCGGCGCTGGACGCGGCGCGCATCGCGCTGACGTACCGTACGCCGGTCTTCCTGCTGTCCGACGGCTACCTGGCCAACGGCTCCGAGCCGTGGCGCATCCCGGAGGTCGACGAACTGCCCGACCTGCGGGTGCAGTTCGCGTCCGGCGCGAACCACACGCTGGCCGACGGCACCGAGGTGTTCTGGCCGTACAAGCGCGACGAGCAGACCCTCGCCCGGCCGTGGGCGGTGCCCGGCACGCCCGGTCTGGAGCACCGGATCGGCGGCATCGAGAAGCAGGACGGCACGGGCAACATCTCCTACGACCCGGCCAACCACGACTTCATGGTGCGCACCCGCCAGGCGAAGATCGACGGCATCGAGGTGCCGGACCTGGAGGTCGACGACCCGACGGTGGAGGCGGCCGTCCACGACGGCCAGGGTGCCGCCGCCGCGCGGGGCGCCGACACCCTCGTGCTGGGCTGGGGCTCGACGTACGGGCCGATCACCGCGGCCGTCCGGCGCGTACGGCGCGACGGGGGGCGGGTCGCACAGGCCCATCTGCGCCATCTCAACCCCTTCCCGCGGAATCTCGGCGCGGTGCTGGCGCGTTACGACAAGGTGGTCGTACCGGAGATGAACCTCGGCCAGCTCGCGACACTGCTGCGGGCGAAGTACCTCGTCGACGCCCGCTCGTACACCCAGGTCAGCGGAATGCCGTTCAAGGCCGAGCAGCTTGCGGAGGTCTTTAAGGAGGCCATCAATGACTGAGACGATCGCGGAGGGGACCTCGACGATCGAGGCGCTCTCCCTGGTGCCCAAGGCCGAGGCCAAGCAGTCCATGAAGGACTTCAAGTCCGACCAGGAAGTGCGCTGGTGCCCCGGCTGCGGTGATTACGCGGTTCTCGCCGCCGTGCAGGGCTTCATGCCCGAACTCGGTCTGGCGAAGGAGAACATCGTCTTCGTCTCGGGCATCGGCTGCTCGTCCCGGTTCCCGTACTACATGAACACGTACGGGATGCACTCCATCCACGGCCGTGCCCCGGCCATCGCCTCCGGTCTGGCCTCCTCGCGCCGCGACCTGTCGGTGTGGGTCGTCACCGGTGACGGCGACGCGCTGTCCATCGGCGGCAACCACCTCATCCACGCGCTGCGCCGCAACGTCAACCTCAAGATCCTGCTGTTCAACAACCGGATCTACGGCCTGACCAAGGGCCAGTACAGCCCCACCTCCGAGGTCGGCAAGATCACGAAGTCGACGCCGATGGGCTCGCTGGACGCGCCCTTCAACCCGGTGTCGCTGGCCATCGGCGCGGAGGCGTCCTTCGTGGCCCGTACGGTCGACTCCGACCGCAAGCACCTGACCGGTGTGCTGCGCGCGGCCGCCGCCCACCCGGGCACCGCGCTGGTGGAGATCTACCAGAACTGCAACATCTTCAACGACGGCGCCTTCGAGGTCCTCAAGGACAAGCAGCAGGCCGAGGAGGCCGTGATCCGGCTGGAGCACGGGCAGCCGATCCGCTTCGGAGCGCTCGCCGAGGACGGCCTCGGCTCCAAGGGCGTGGTGCGCGATCCGGCCACCGGCGACCTGAAGGTCGTGGACGTGGCGGCGGTGGGCGCGGACGCGGTGCTCGTCCACGACGCGCACAACGCCTCGCCGACCACCGCGTTCGCCCTGTCCCGCCTCGCCGACCCGGACACGCTGCACCACACCCCCATCGGCGTGCTGCGCAACGTGGACCGCCCGGTGTACGACACGCTCATGGGTGAGCAGTTGGACACCGCCATCGAGCAGAAGGGCAAGGGCGACCTGGCTTCCCTGCTGGCCGGCCACGACACCTGGACGGTGGTCGGCTGAGCAGCCGGTCACGGGCCTTCCGGTGCCCGTACGGAGCGTCTTCGGACGTCCCGTACGGGCACCGTCGTTTTCGGCCACGAGGTGGCCGGCCCGCACCGCCGCCGCGCCCCTGTCATGACCGTCTACCGGAACGGACATGACAGTTGGGCCGTCCGGCGTTACCTTCGGAGCGCGACCCGCACCACCGCCGGCGCAGATGGAGCAGCATTCCTCCGGAGGGCCCCTTGCAACCCCAGAACGAACAGCGCACAGGACTCGTCTACGGCACCGCCGCGTACGTGGTGTGGGGTCTTCTCCCGCTGTACTGGCACCTGCTGGGCGACCTGGCCCCCACCGAGATCCTGGCCCACCGGATGGTGTGGTCGCTGCCGGTCGCCGTCCTCATCCTGGCCGCGATACGCCGCTGGTCCTGGGTACGGGAGCTGGTGCGGCAGCCCAAGCGGCTCGGCATGGTGCTGGTCTGCGCCGCGGTCATCTCCGTCAACTGGTTCCTGTACATCTGGGCGGTCAACGCCGGGCACGTACTCGAAGCCAGCCTCGGCTACTTCATCAACCCGCTGGTCAGCATCGCCTTCGGCGTGCTGGTGCTGCGCGAACGGCTGCGGCCGCTGCAGTGGACCGCCGTGGGCGTCGGCACCGCGGCGGTGGTCGTGATGGCCGTGGCGTACGGCCAGGTGCCCTGGATCTCCCTCGCGCTGGCGTTCACGTTCGCCACGTACGGCCTGGTCAAGAAGGGCGTGAAGCTGGGCGGCATCGAGGGCTTCAGCGCCGAGACGGCGATGCAGTTCCTGCCCGCGCTCGGCATCCTGATCTTCCTCGGCGCGCGCGGCGAGGCCGGGTTCCTGACCGGCGGGGTGGGCCAGATGCTGCTGCTCATGGGCTGCGGCGTGGCCACCGCGCTGCCGCTGATCGCCTTCGGGGCGGCGGCGGTACGGCTGCCGCTGACCGTGCTCGGGATGCTCCAGTACCTCGCGCCGACCTTCCAGTTCGCGCTCGGTCTGCTGGTCTTCCACGAGGAGATGCCGGTGGAGCGCTGGGCGGGCTTCGGTCTCGTCTGGCTGGCGCTGGTGGTGCTGACGTACGACGCGGTGCGCACCGCCCGGTCCGCGCGTACGGCGCTGGCCACGGCCCGCAAGACGGCCCAGGAAGTGGTCGGCGAGACGGCCGCGGCCCTGACCCCGGCCACCGCGGAGCAGGCCACCCGGGACACCGCCCCGGCAGCCGGGCAGTCCGTCCCGGCGGCCACGTCCGCCTCCGCACCGTCCGTTCCGGCAGCCGCCCCGGGATCCGCCACGGAGCTGGGTGCGTCCAAGCACTGATCCGCCGCGGAACGATATGCGGGTCGGGGTGTCCGGATTCCGCCTTGCCAGCGGGGCGCGGCGCGCCCAGCATCAGCTTCGCGCCATGCACGGTCCGTTCATGTCACGTTCGGAATCCGGAGACCCCTCATGTCATGGAATGCCGCAAGACCCTGCACGACCAGGCGTTTTCGAAGATCTGGCAGCAGCGGCGGCAACGGTCCCGGCGGCCTCGGGCTGACCGCCGCCGGTGCCGTACTCGGCCTGATCGTTGCGATACCCGGGGCGGCCGGTGCGGCCACCGCCGCGCCTGCCGCCGCCCGCTCCACCGCCCCTGCCGTCAGCACCGCCGCCCCCGACCTGCCGGTGGCCAACGTCAAGGCGCACCTGAGCCAGCTCCAGTCGATCGCCACCGCCAACGGCGGCAACCGGGCCCACGGCCGGCCCGGCTACCGGGCCTCGATCGACTACATCAAGGGCAAGCTGGACGCCGCGGGCTTCACCACCAGCGTGCAGCAGTTCACCACCGGCGGCACCACCGGCTACAACCTGATCGCCGACTGGCCCGGCGGCGACCCGAACCAGATCCTGATGGCCGGCGCGCACCTGGACTCCGTCAGCGCGGGCCCCGGCATCAACGACAACGGCTCCGGCTCGGCCGCGGTCCTCGAAACCGCGCTGGCCGTCGCCCGCGCGGGCGCCAAGCCCGCCAAGCACCTGCGGTTCGGCTGGTGGGGCGCCGAAGAGCTGGGGATGCGCGGCTCGCAGTACTACGTGAGCCGGCTGGCCGCGACGGAGCGGTCGAAGTTCAGCGGCTATCTGAACTTCGACATGGTGGGCTCCCCGAACCCCGGCTATTTCGTCTACGACGACGACCGCGCCATCGAGGCCGTGTTCAAGGCGTACTACGCCTCGCTGAACGTCCCCACGGAGATCGAGACCGAGGGCGACGGCCGCAGCGACCACGCGCCGTTCAAGAACGTCGGCATCCCCGTGGGCGGCCTGTTCTCCGGCGCGGACTACACCAAGACGGCCGCGCAGGCGCAGAAGTGGGGCGGTACGGCGGGCCAGCCCTTCGACCGCTGCTACCACCGCTCCTGCGACACGTCGTCGAACATCGACGACACCGCCCTGGACCGCAACAGCGACGCCGTCGCCCACGCGGTGTGGACGCTGGGCGTCGGCACGACGACCCCGCCCGGCGGCACCGTCTTCGAGAACACCGACGACGTGCAGATCCCGGACGCGGGCGCCGCGGTGACCTCGTCGGTGACGGTCTCCGGCCGTACCGGCAACGCGCCGGCCACCCTCCAGGTCGGCGTGGACATCAAGCACAGCTACCGCGGTGACCTGGCCATCGACCTCGTGGGGCCGAGCGGGCAGGCGTACCGGCTGAAGAACTCCAGCGGCTCGGACTCGGCGCCGAACGTGCTCACCACGTACACCGTCGACGCGTCCGCCGAGACGGCCGACGGCACCTGGCGGCTGCGGGTGCAGGACCTCGGTCCGCAGGACACCGGCTACATCGACGGCTGGAAGCTCACCTTCTGACGGCCGGCCGCACCGGCGGACCGGGAGCGTACGGCGCGGGGCGCCGCGGCTCAGGCCGTGACGTCCCGCGCCGTGAAGCGCGCCCAGGCCGCGGAGCCGAAGACCGCCGCGTACACCGCCTGGAGCCCGAAGTTCTTCTGGAGCTGGTCCCAGTAGACGGGTTCGCGCAGCACGTCGGCGAAGGACAGCCAGTGGTGCGAGAAGAGGTACGGCTGGATCGCGTGCAGTTGCGGGATGGTGTCCAGGATCTGCACCACGATCAGCAGACCGACGGTGGTGGCCATCGCCGCGATGCCGCTGTTGGTGAGCGTCGAGACGAACAGGCCGATGGCCGCCACCCCCACCAGGGACAGCGCCACGACGACCGCGATCGCCAGCGCCCGCAGCAGCCCCTCGCCGAACGGCACGGTCGTCCCGGACAGCAGCGTCACCTCGCCGACCGGGAACAGCAGCGCGCCGGTCACCAGCGCCGACACCGCCACGACCAGCGTCGCCACCAGGCAGAACGTCAGCGTCGTCGCGTACTTGACCAGCAGCAGCCGGGTCCGCCCTGCCGGGGCGACGAGCAGGTAGCGCAGCGTCCCCGCGTGCGCCTCACCGGCGACGGCGTCCCCGGCGACCACCCCGACCGCCAGCGGCAGGAAGACCGGCAGGGTGACGGCGAGTGCGGTGAAGACCAGGAAGAGGCCGTTGTTGGTGATCTGGGAGACGAATGCCGCGCCGCCGGAGCCGCCCGGTCCGCCGCCCTCACCGCTCGTCTCGATCTTGACGGCGACACCGATCAGGACCGGTACGGCGGCGAGGACGGCGAGCAGCGCGAGGGTGCGCCAGCGCCGGAAGGTCATGCCGATCTCGTTGCGCAGCAGGCCGAGCGACCACAGCGGTCGCGGCGCACGGCGCACGGCCGCGCTGCCGGCCGGCGCCCTCCCGGCCGCCGCGTCCCCGGCCCCCGCGCTCCCGGCCGTCTCAACCCGCGACATCGAAGCCCTCCCCGGTCAACTGCACGAAGACGTCCTCCAGGGACGCCCGTTCCACGCCGAAGGCCCGGACGCGCACCCCGGCCCGTACGAGAGCGGCGTTCACCTCCGCCAGGTCGGGCGGCCCGCCGGCCGGCGTCGGCAGGTCACCGGACACCCGCTCCTCCGCCACCACGAGGTCGGTCACCCCGCACTCCTTGAGCACCCGCGCCGCGTCGGCGGTGTCGGGGGTGCCGACCGCCAGCCGCCCGCGCGTGCCCGCGGACAGCGCGGCGACCGTGCCCTGGGTGACGAGCCGGCCGCGGGCCATCACGGCGGCGTGCGTACAGACCTGCTCGATCTCGTCGAGGAGGTGGGAGGAGAGGAAGACGGTGGTGCCGTCGCCCGCCAGCTCTCTGACGAGCGTACGGATCTCGCGCATGCCCTGCGGGTCCAGGCCGTTGGTCGGCTCGTCCAGCACGAGGAGTTCGCGGGGCTGGAGGAGCGCCGCGGCCAGCCCCAGCCGCTGCTTCATGCCCAGCGAGTAGGCGCGCGCCTTCTTGCGGGCGGCGGCGGCCAGCCCGACCCGTTCCAGCGCGTGGTCCACGCGGTGGCCGCGGGTGCGGGGGTCCGTGGCCGGATCGGCCGCGTCGTACCGGACGAGGTTGTCCCGCCCGCTGAGGAAGCCGTACAGCGCCGGTCCCTCGATGAGGGCGCCGACCCTGGGGAGCACCCGGCGGGCGGCCCGCGGCATCGGTTCGCCGAGCAGCCGGACGCCGCCCGCCGACGGCTCGATCAGGCCGAGCAGCATTCTGATGGTGGTGGTCTTGCCCGAGCCGTTGGGTCCGAGGAAGCCGAAGACGCTGCCGCGCGGTACGGCGAGGTCGAGACGGTCGACGGCCGGTGGCCCGCCGCGGTAGGTCTTCGTCAGCCCCCGGGTTTCGATCACCCGGTCCCCGGCGGACGGCTGCGTCATCGGCTCCCCCATGTGGTCACGCCTGTGGTCGCACCGGTGACCGCGGCCGGTCGCGCCGACGGCCCCGTCCCGGACGCGGGGCGGGACCGGCCGGCCCCGCCCCGCGCCGGTCTCGTCACCTGGCGGGCTCGGCCGCCTTGATCAGGGACTCCTTGTCCACGGCACCGGCGTAGACCGAGCCGTCGTCCGTCACCAGGGCGTTGACCAGGCGGGTGCTGAAGAGCCGGCCGGAGCCGAACTTCCCGTTCACCTTCTCTCCCAGGCTGTCCAGCAGCTTGGCCGCGTCACCGGACGCGCCCTTGCCGTCGGCCGAGGAGAGACCGGAGCCGACGCCCTTGACGTGGGCGATCGAGGTCCAGCCGGAGCCGATGACGTCGACGCCGCCCTTGCCCTTCGCGGCGTTCTTGCCGCCCAGGCCGTACTGCCCCAGGATGCCCTGGAGGTCCTCGGCCGTCCGCTCCCCCTTGGCGCGCTGCTGCGCGCGGGCCTTGTCGCCGTCCACGACCTCGGCGCCCTTCGGCGGCTTGAAGTCGAAGGTGCCGGCCGCGGGCTTGGCGAAGTCGACGGAGGTGAAGCCGACGTCGATCGCGGCGGCGCCGCCGCCCTTGGGCGTGAGCGTGAACTTCAGCGGTACGCCGGTCTCGGCGTCCACCGAGATCCGGATCGAGTCGACCGTGGAACCGGCCTGCTTCGGCTTGATCGAGAGCTGGTACGCGTCCCGCCCGGCCACCTTGGCGGTGCCGTCGACGGTCACCGAGGTGGTGTCGCCGACCGCGTCGAGCGCCTTCTTGGCCAGTTCCTGCGGGGTGGCGTTCTTCAGGTCGCCGGACGTGCCGGACCCGTCCGTACCGTGCTTCCCGCCCTTGTCCGCTTTGGCCGGGATCGTGCTGTGGTACGCGGTGTTGCTCTTGCTGTCGTAACCCCAGAGGTCACGGCCGTTGTGCACGAGGTTGTACTCGGCGGCCTTGCCGACGACCGAGACCCGCTGCTTGTCCGGCCCGTCGGCGGCGACGCGCAGCGTGTGCGAGCCGGACGCCAGGTCCATGAGCTGGTTCTGCGGGCTCGCGGAGGCTCCCGTACGGTCCTTGTCGCCCGAGCCGCTGCCGCCCTGGCCCGCGGAGCCGCCGAAGGCACCGGCGCCGGCACCCGACAGGGACGGCAGTCCCAGGTCGGTGTTCGTGCGGACCGTACCGGACAACTGCTGCACGTCCGACGCGGCGACCTTGGCTATCAGGTCCTGCGCGGAGATCTTCGGCAGGTCCGGGGAGCCGGAACCGGCGAACGCCGGGACCAGCCCGATCGTGGCCGCGGTGATACCCACGACGGCGGCCGGAACGGCGTACCGCATCGTTCTGCGGCGCTTCGCGGAGCGCCCCCCGTCCCCGTCCCACTCGTCGGTGACCTGTGCCGGTTGGTTCCGTGGCATGTGCCTTACCTCCGTCGTAAGCGGCGGCCTGCTGCGCGACGCACTCGTCCCACTCCCGGGCTCATTGTGACCCGTTCCGCCGCGGCGTGGTGCTCTCCATCCCACCAAACCGGCCAGCCGGACGCGTCAGCCCCGGGGGTCAACTCCCGTACTCCGGTGGGATGAGCCCCACACCACCGCAGGGTGGAACCGGTATGACCAAAGACAGAGACGGACCCTAAGGGTTACCGGAGGTCACCCCGCCCGGTGCACCACCGAGTCGCACAGCCCTTCCAGCGCGGCCTTCGCCATGCACTCCGGCAGCGGCGCCAGGGTGGCCCGTGCCTCCTCCGCGTAGCGCACCGTGTCGCGGCGGGCCTGCTCCAGCGCCGGGTGGGCACGCAGTCCGGCCAGCGCCTCGGCATGCCGGGCGTCGTCGGTCAGGTCGCCGGCCAGCAGGTCGCGCAGCTCGCGGTCCTTGTCGGTGCCGTGTGCGCCGTCGGCCAGCGCGCGCAGGTGCAGGACCGGCAGGGTCGGGATGCCCTCGCGCAGGTCCGTGCCGGGCGTCTTGCCGGACTCGTGGGAGTCGCTGGCGATGTCCAGGACATCGTCGGCGAGCTGGAAGGCGGTGCCGAGGCGTTCGCCGTACTGGGTCAGGATGTTGACGGTCGTCTCGTCGGCGCCGGACATCATCGCGCCGAAGCGGCCCGCGACGGCGATCAGCGAGCCGGTCTTGCCCGCGATGACGTCCAGGTAGTGGTCGATCGGGTCACGGCCGTCCCGCGGGCCCGCCGTCTCCAGGATCTGACCGGTCACGAGGCGTTCGAATGCCTCGGCCTGGATGCGGACGGCCTCCGGCCCGAGGTCGGCCAGTATGTGCGAGGCGCGCGCGAAGAGGAAGTCGCCGGTCAGTACGGCGACGGAGTTGCCCCAGCGGGCGTTGGCGCTGGCCACCCCGCGGCGCACGTCCGCCTCGTCCATGACGTCGTCGTGGTACAGCGTCGCCAGGTGCGTCAGCTCCACGACGACGGCCGAGGGGACGACGCCCGGCGTGTGCGGGTCGCCGAACTGCGCGGCCAGCATCACCAGCAGCGGCCGGAACCGCTTGCCACCTGCGCGGACGAGATGTTGCGCGGCCTCGGTGATGAACGGCACGTCGCTCTTGGTGGCCTCCAGCAGGCCCTCCTCGACAGCCGCCAACCCGGCCTGGACATCGGCCTCGAGAGCCTGGTCCCGCACGCTCAGCCCGAAGGGCCCGACGACGGTCACGAGGGGTACTCCTGTCTGCTGACGATCAAACGGAATGTCGATCTGTCGCTGTCTCCACCATTGGCCAGCGTATCCGGTCGCTGTTGGATCACCGTGAGCGCCCGCCCCTCCGAGACACTCGAACGGTGTGCGAGCCGTTCGACACCCGCCCGCGTCCGCATGGCGAACACGCTTCTCGCACCTCGGACACCAGCGGATTCCGGACAGAACGGAGCGCCCCGGCCGCGGTGCGACGGGGTGCTCGTCCGACCTCCCGGTCAGGCATCCGCCCGGAGGCGGGCCCCGGAGTCCCGCCCGGGCCCGCGCCCACGCCCCCGCTCGGACGCCGGCGCTCTCCCCCGTACCGTCCTCCCCTACCGCGCCACCGCCTCCGCCACCCGCCGGGACGCGAACTCCGTACCGCAGACGAAACGCATCACGGGCCCGAAGGACGCCGCCGCCGGGAGGCCCGTGAAGTGCAGGCCCGGGACGGACGAGCCGAAGCCCGCGTCCAGGCGGGGACCTCCGCCGCTGACCGTGACGCCGGTGCGCAGGCCCTGGCCGAGGAAGTCCATCGCCGCCAGGTCGACCTGGTAGCCGGTGGCGGCCAGGACGTGGTCGGCGGCCAGTTCGCCGGTGCGGCCGTCGGGCGCGCGCAGCGTCAGGACCGGGCGGCCGTCCTCGACGCGGGCCCGGACGATCCGCTGCCCGGCCGTGACCTGGACGCGCCCCACGAAGCGGTCGCGCAGCCACCAGGCGCCCAGTGGCCCCAGCACCCGGCGGGCCAGGTAGCGCCGGGCCGGTGCGGGCAGGTGGCGGAAACCGCCCGCGTAGTACGTGAACGCGTACAGCGACCACGCGTTGCCGAACGGTGTCTCCGGCCGCAGCCTGGGCTGATGGTCCGGCGGCGCGCCGAAGCCCACCGCCGTACGCCCGCGCGCGACGACCCGTACGGACCGGGCGCCGGACTCGGCGAGCAGCACCGCGCTCTCCAGCGCCGACTGTCCGGCGCCGACCACCACCACGTCCCGGCCCGCGAAGGCCGACAGGTCGCGGTGCTGGGAGCTGTGCGAGACCGGGCCGGTGGGGGACGGCCCGTCCGGCACGGCCGCGGCCAGCTCTCGCGGCAGCCGGGCGAGGCCGGTCAGTCCGGTGGCCACGACGACCGCGCGGGCCCGGAACTGTTCGCCGCTGTCCAGTTTCAGCTCGAATCCGTCGGAGTGCCGGTCGTAGCCGCCGGACCGCCGGTCGACCGAGACGACCCGTACCTGTTCCAGGTCGGGAACCAGCCGTTCCTGGAACCATTCGCCGTACCGCACGAAGGTCTCGACGGGGAGGATGTCCCAGTCGGACTCGTAGCGCCGCCCGCCCGTCGCGTCGCAGAAGTCCTGGAGCGTGTGCCCGGTCTGCGGGGCGTCGATGGTGGACGCCGCCGGTGTCGATTTGAGCAGCATGCCCGCGGGCATGTTCTCGCGCCAGCTCACCATCGGCCGGCCGAAGACGCGTACGGGCACGCCCAGCGCGCGCAGGTGCGCCGCCGTCGACAGGCCGTACGGACCGGCTCCGACGACTGCTACCGGAGTGTTCACGTGCGTTCCCCTCCCCAGGGTGTTGCTGCTGGTCCGGCAGTGCCCCCCACTGCCCTGGCGGGGAACGGCCGCACTGATCCCCCGTTCATCGCCCGCGCGCGTCTGCTCGTCCGGCGCAGTTCGACCAGATGCCGGGCGCCCGGGCCGACGAACCGGGCCAGCATCGTGAAGAACGGCTTGAGGTCGTCGGCGGCCAGCCACGCCAGCTCGGTGCCGGTGGCGCGGCTCGGCGCGTGGGGCGTGGTGTAGCCGCTGCGGCGGTACGCGAGCAGCGCCGGCAGGTCGATGTTCTCCACGACGAACCGCTGTCCGGCCCGCTGTTCCGCCTCCGGGACCTTCCGGCCGGTCAGGTCCAGGTGCTGGGCCCGTACGACGTCGACGCCCGCCTCGTTCTCGAACAGCCGGAACTGGGCGCCCATCCGCGGGTTGAAGTCCAGCAGCTTGTACGCGCCGTCCCGGCGGTCGTAGCGCCAGTCCAGGTCCACGATGCCGCTGAAGCCGACGCGCTTGACGAACTGGGCGGTCAGCTCGGCCAGTTCGGGGTTGTCGACGACGTACGCGCAGGCCGTCATGCCCGCGTGCGGCGGCCAGGAGCGCACCTTGACCCCGGTGAACAGGCTCAGCGCGGTGCTGTCCGCGTCGAAGTACGCGTGCACGATCCAGTCCTCGGCCTCCTCCCGCGGCAGGTACTCCTGGAGGATCACGTCCGGCCGCGGGCCCCAGTCGCGGGCCAGGCCGAGGAGCTGGCCGGGGCCCGCGATCAGGGTGGTGCCGGCGACCGCGGGGTGCCGGCGCCGCTGGAACGCCTCGCGGTTCTTGGCCACGACCGGGAAGCGCGCCCGTGCGGCGAAGTGCTCGATGTCCGACAGCGACTCGGGGAAGGCGGACGCCGGTGACGGAATACCGTGCTCGACGCAGAGTTCGTACAGCCCCTGTTTGCTCGCCAGGCGGCGCGGCAGGCCGGCTCCGGTGCGGGGCAGCAGGAAGTGGCCGCCGAGGACGTCGGCGTACTCACCGGTCAGGACAGCGGCCTCTTCGTCGGTCGGAATCAGGACCGCGGGCCGGCCGATCCGCTTGCCGATGCGCAGCAGCACCTCGACGAGCCGCTGCGGGTCCTCGCGTCCGGTGGTGGGCCAGACGCAGCGTCCGTGCAGGTAGCGTGAGGTGGCGGCGGGGGTGAACCGGTCCTCGGTGATCGCGTACATGGGTACGCCGAGACGTCCCAGACTGCGGATCGCCCCCACTCCGCCGTGGTGCAGCGGATAGTCACCGATCTTCACGATGAGTCCCGGAACGGTCCGGTCCACCGCGAACGCCGTACTGCTCCGAGCCACCTGACCCCCCAACGGCGCGTCCCGCCCCGGCCACGCCCCGCAAGGAAGTTAGAACCGAACTGACCGTTCGGGTACCGTCTTTCCAGACATTACGAACTCTTTCATGGCGCTTTGCCAACGCCTTTCGATCGGTTCTGTTTCTCTTCTGCCACTGTCTCTCTCCGGTTCGCCGCTGCCCCGGGCACCTCCGCGCCGGCACCCGCCGTCCGGCCGGGCATCCCCTCGCGGCCCGTTGGGCCGTAATCTGATCGATGAGCCCGCCGGCCCGCCGGCCGGGTCCGCGGCCACAGGTGACGACGCACGCGAGAGACCACGCGAGGAGCCGTACATGTCCGAGCACCACCCGCTCGACCTGCCCGAGGACCACCCCTTCGGGCCGCACACCCTCCCCTACGGCGTCTTCAGCACGGCGGACGAGCCGACCCGGCGCCGCATCGGCGTGCGCTTCGGCGACCACGTACTCGACCTCGACGCACTGGCCGCCACCTCCGGATCGCCGCACGCCGACCTGCTCGCCGCACCGACCCTGAACCCGCTGCTCGCCGCGGGCCGCGACATCTGGCAGGCCGTACGGGCGGCCGTCCGCACGGCCGTCACCGACCCCGCGCACCGCGCCACCACCGAGTCGCTGCTGATCCCGCTGGACGCGGTGACGCTGCACCTGCCGTTCGAGGTAGCGGACTACGTCGACTTCTACGCCAGCGAGCACCACGCCACCAACGTCGGCCGGATCTTCCGGCCGAACGCCGAGGCGCTCACCCCCAATTGGAAGCACCTGCCCATCGGTTACCACGGCCGGGCCGGCACGGTCGTCGTCTCCGGCACCCCCGTCGTACGGCCCAGCGGCCAGCGCAAGGCGCCCGCCGACGCGGCGCCCGCCTTCGGGCCCTCCCGGCGGCTGGACATCGAGGCGGAGGTCGGCTTCGTCGTCGGCACGCCGTCCACGCTCGGCGAGCCGGTCGGCCTGGCCGGCTTCCGCGACCACGTCTTCGGCGTCTGCCTGGTCAACGACTGGTCGGCGCGCGACATCCAGGCATGGGAGTACGTGCCGCTCGGGCCCTTCCTCGGCAAGTCCTTCGCGACCTCCGTGTCCGCGTGGATCACGCCGCTGGACGCGCTGGACCACGCCCGTACGGCACCGCCCGCCCGCGACGTCCCCGTCCTCCCCTACCTGGACGACTCGAACGCCGAGCCGGGCGGCATCGACCTGCGCATCCAGATCGACATCAACGGCGAGACGGTCGCCCGCCCGCCCTTCTCCGCCATGTACTGGACCGCCGCCCAGCAGCTCACCCACATGACGGTCAACGGCGCCTCGCTGCGCACCGGCGACCTCTACGCCTCCGGCACGGTCTCCGGCCCGGAGCCGGACCAGCTCGGCTGCCTCCTCGAACTCACCCAGGGCAAGGGCCCGTTCCTGGAGGACGGCGACGAGGTCACGCTGACCGCCTGGGCCCCGGGGCCCGAGGGCTCCCGGGTCGGCCTGGGCGAGGTCACCGGACGTGTCCGGCCGGCGCGTACGGCATGACCGGGCACGGGGCGGGGAGCGAGTGGGGCGGCGCGGATCTCGGGCCCACCCTGCCCGAGGAGTTGCTGCTCCTCGCCCTGGACCCGGCGCGGGGCAAGCCGCTGAACGATCCGTCCCACCTGCGGTACGGCCTGGCCGGCGCCGCCCTGGCGGAGCTGGCACGGGCCGGGCGGGCCACCGAGGGCCGCGGCGGCCGGATCCTGGTGGGCAGTCCGCTGCCCTTCGGTGATCTGGTGCTGGACGCGGCGCTGGCCACGCTGTCCGGCCCCGGCAAGGGCGGCGAGGTCAAGGTCAAGCGCTGGGTGCGGAGCGCGGCGCGCGGCGTCGACGAGGTGTGCCGGCAGCGGCTGGAACAGCGCGGCGCGGTCCGCCGGGAGTCCCGGCGCGCGCTCGGCCTGTTCCGTTACGAGCGTCTGGCGGCCGGACCGGTGGACCTCGCCGGGCCGGCCCGCGCGCGTTTCAAGGGCGCGCTGGCCACCGGCTTCGCGGACCCGCGCGACCGGGTGCTGGCCGCTCTGGTGTCCGCCACCTCCCTGGACCGCAAGCTGGAGCTGGGCCCGGACCGGCGGGCCGTACGCCGCGGCCTGAAGGCGCTGGTCCGCGACGACTGGATCGCCCGCGCGGTGGCGGGCGTGATCCTCCAGGACCAGGCCGCCGCCGGCAGCGGCGGCGGTGCCGGATGAGATACCCGAAGGTCACGGCAGCGCGCCGACTTCGTAGCGACGCTGCCGCGATCACTGTGACCCCGCTCGTCACGGAGCCGGGCCGCACACCGCGTTGCTAGCCTCACGTGTCCTGCCCCACAACGGAGGAGACGTACGTGCGCAAGGCAGCACAGATCGCCGGGACGGCCGCCATGGCCGCACTGCTGCTCAGCGGCTGCGGAGGCGGCAGCGGCAGCGGCAGCGGAGACGACCAGCGTGACGCGGCGGGCGGGACGGGCACGGCACCGGCCGCCACCCCGTCGCGGACCCCCGGCAGCCCGGCCGGTGACGGCTCCACCGGTGACGGCCGCGACGGCGGCGGCACCGGCAGCCTCGACGGCGCCTGGACGGCCACCACCGGCGACTCGCACCTCACCCTCGTGATCTACCGGGGCATCGCCTCCCTGGGGCTCGGCGCGGACACCGGTTCGGCCTGCCAGGGCAAGGTGGAGACCGCGGGCACCACGGTGATCGCCCTGAAGTGCATGGGCGGCCACACCACCCGCACCCTGGGCACCGTCAAGCCGGGCGCCGACGGCAAGACGCTGAAGGTGAGCTGGAAGGGCGGCCCCACCGACGACTTCACCAAGGCCGAGGGCAAGCTCAAGCTGCCGGAGATGCCGAGCCTGCCCGGGGGCCCGTCCGGCTCCTGACGGCCGATCAGGCACCGGGCCGCTCCAGGGACCGACCGGGGCGAACGGCGAAGAGGCCGTACGAACGGCGCAGAGCCCGCGCGAACGGCCGAGGGCCGCCGCGAACGGCGCAGACCCGCTACGCCACCAGGGGTGTTTCCGGGGCGGCGCCGGGAAAGACGCCATACGCTGAGCCATATTCACTCCGAGTAGTTGCTCGACACCGACAACCACGAGGAGTCACGAGATGCGCCTGCGCACCTCCGTCGCCGCCGCCTTCGGAGCGGCCGTACTCGCCCTGACCACCCCCACCTCCGCCTACGCCGCCGACGGCGTCTTCTCCTACGGCTTCAACACCGGCAACGAGCTCGACCAGCGTGCGGCCCTGTTCAATCCGCCCGGCAAGCAGTGCATCACCCTCAAGCTGCCGGACGGTGCCGACTTCGCCTACGCCGCGCGCAACCGGACCAACGCCACCGTGACCCTCTTCGCCGACGACGACTGCAGCAGCGACACCTTCTTCGTCGTCCCGCCCGGCAAGGCCGCCCCGAAGAAGGTCCTGGTCCGGTCGGTGCTGTTCTCCCGCTGAGCCCAGTGCCCCCCTTCTGACCTGCGCCTTTCGCACTCCGGCCGGCCCTCCTCGTACCTGCTTCAGGCCGCGCCGGCCCCCTTCGCCCGAGCGGCGCAACGGCCGCCGCCCGGCACCCCCGCAGGGGCACCGGGCGGCGGCCGTGGGCCGTACGCCGTGCATCCGGCCGGCTCGGCCGCGCTCAGCGCACGAACACCCCCGCCTGGCCCGCCAGATCGAGGAAGTACTGCGGCGCCACGCCCAGCACCAGCGTGACCACGACGCCGACCGCGATGGCCGTCATGGTCAGCGGGCTGGGCACCGCCACGGTCGGCCCGTCCGCCTTCGGCTCGTTGAAGAACATCAGCACGATGACACGGATGTAGAAGAACGCGGCGATGGCGGACGAGAGGACACCGACCACGACCAGCCAGCCCGCTCCGCTCTCCGCCGCCGCCTTGAACACCGCGAACTTCCCGGTGAAGCCGGAGGTCAGCGGGATACCGGCGAAAGCCAGCAGGAAGACCGCGAAGACCGCCGCCGTCAGGGGCGAGCGCCGGCCCAGCCCCGCCCACTTCGCCAGTTGCGTCGCCTCACCGCCCGCGTCCCGGACGAGCGTGACCACCGCGAACGCGCCGAGCGTCACGAAGGAGTACGCCGCCAGGTAGAACAGGACGGACGAGATGCCGTCCTTGTTGGTGGCGATGACACCGGCCAGGATGAATCCGGCATGCGCGATGGAGCTGTACGCCAGCAGCCGCTTGATGTCGGTCTGGGTGATCGCGACGATCGCGCCGCCCAGCATCGTGACGATCGCGACGCCCCACATCACCGGCCGCCAGTCCCAGCGCAGCCCCGGCAGGACCACGTACAGCAGCCGCAGCAGCGCGCCGAACGCGGCGACCTTGGTGGCCGCCGCCATGAACCCGGTCACCGGCGTCGGCGCGCCCTGGTAGACGTCCGGCGTCCACATGTGGAACGGCACCGCGCCGACCTTGAAGAGCAGGCCCATGAGCACCAGCGCCGCGCCGATCAGCAGCAGCGCGTCGTTGCCCATGGTGTCGGCCAGCGCCGGGTCGATCTGCTTGGCACCGTCGCTGACGACCTGGGCGATGCCGGAGTACGTGACCGTGCCCGCGTACCCGTACAGCAGGGCGATGCCGAACAGCAGGAACGCCGAGGAGAACGCGCCGAGCAGGAAGTACTTCACCGCGGCTTCCTGCGACAGCAGCCGCTGGCGGCGGGCCAGTGCGCACAGGATGTACAGCGGGAGGGAGAAGACCTCCAGCGCGATGAAGAGGGTCAGCAGGTCGTTGGCGGCGGGGAAGACCAGCATCCCGCCGACCGCGAACAGCGCGATCGGGAACACCTCGGTGGTGGTGAACCCGGCCTTGACCGCGGCCTGTTCGGCTTCCCCGCCGGGCACCGCGGCGGCCTGCGCCACGAAGGAGTCCACCTTCTTGCCGTGCGCGGCCGGATCGAGCCGCCGCTCGGCGAAGGTGAACGTGGCGACCAGCGCCACCAGCAGGATCGTGCCCTGGAGGAAGAGCGCCGGTCCGTCCACGGCGATGGCGCCCATCGCCGTGATCTTCGCCTTGCTGGTGCCGAAGCCGCCCGCCGCCAGTCCCACGACGGCCGCGAAGCCGGCGGCCAGCGCGAGCACGGACAGCAGCAGCTGGGCGTGGTAGCGGCTGCGCCGCGGCAGGAACGCCTCCAGGACGACGCCGACGACCGCGGCACCCAGCACAATCAGCGCCGGGGCCAACTGGGCATACTCGATCTTCGGAGCCGGGATCCTGGCCGGCGCCTCGGCCGCAATGGTCCACAGGCTGTGGACGCTCGCCACGGAACTCACTTCGCGGCCTCCGCATCTGCCTTCACGGCTACGTCGGGGCGGGGATCGTGCTGGTCGACGACGGACAGGGTGTGGTCCACCGCCGGGTTGACGAGGTCCGTCAGCGGCTTGGGGTAGACGCCTAGGAACAGCAGCAGCGCGATCAGCGGGGCGACGACCGCCAGCTCCCGCGCCTTGAGGTCGGGCATCGTCCGCACCTCCGCCTTCACCGGGCCGGTCATCGTCCGCTGGTAGAGGACGAGGACGTACAGCGCGGCGAGCACGATGCCGACGGTGGCCACGATCCCCACCGCCGGGTAGCGGCTGAACGTGCCGACCAGCACGAGGAATTCGCTGACGAACGGCGCCAGGCCCGGCAGTGACAGCGTCGCCAGTCCACCGACCAGGAAGGTGCCGGCCAGCACCGGGGCGACCTTCTGCACGCCGCCGTAGTCGGCGATCAGCCGGGAGCCGCGCCGCGAGATCAGGAACCCGGCGACCAGCATCAGCGCCGCCGTCGAGATGCCGTGGTTGACCATGTAGAGCGTCGCGCCGCCCTGGCCCTGGCTCGTCATCGCGAAGATGCCCATGATGATGAAGCCGAAGTGCGAGATGGACGCGTACGCGATCAGCCGCTTGATGTCCCGCTGGCCGACCGCGAGCAGCGCGCCGTACAGAATGCTGATCAGCGCGAGGACGAGCACGACCGGGGTGGCCCAGCCGCTGGCCTCCGGGAAGAGCTGGAGGCAGAAGCGCAGCATCGCGAAGGTGCCGACCTTGTCGACCACCGCGGTGATCAGTACGGCCACGGGCGCCGTGGACTCGCCCATCGAGCCGGGCAGCCAGGTGTGCAGCGGCCACAGCGGTGCCTTCACCGCGAAGGCGAAGAAGAAGCCGAGGAACAGCAGCCGTTCCGTGCCGGTGCCCAGCTCCAGCTTGCCGTCGGCCCGGGCCTGGACGATCTCCGTCAGCGAGAACGTGCCGCTGCCGAGCTGGTCGGCGGTGGCCGCGTACAGCCCGATCACCGCGGCCAGCATGATCAGACCGCCGGCCAGGTTGTAGAGCAGGAACTTCACGGCGGCCTGCGAACGCAGCGTGGCGCTGCGCTCCTCGCCGTCCGCCCCGGCCCGGTCCCCGAAGCCGCCGATGAGGAAGTACATCGGGATGAGCATGGCTTCGAAGAAGATGTAGAAGAGGAAGACGTCGGTGGCCTCGAAGGAGATGACCACCATCGCCTCGACGGCGAGGACCAGCGCGAAGAAGCCCTGGGTGGGGCGCCAGCGCCGGTTGGGGCTGGTGTCCTCCAGAGGATCGGCGTCGTGCCAGCCCGCCAGGATGACGAACGGGATCAGCAGCGCGGTGAGCGCGATCAGCGCCACCGCGATGCCGTCCACGCCCAGTTCGTAGCGGACGCCGAAGTCCCTGATCCAGGCGTGTGACTCGGTGAGCTGGAACGGGCCCTTCGCCCCCGGGTCGAAGCGGACCGCGACCACCGCGGCCAGCCCCAGGGTGACCAGCGAGAAGAGCAGCGCCAGCCATTTGGCGACGGCGCGCCGGGCGGCGGGCACCGCGGCGGTGGCGATCGCGCCGATCGCCGGGACCGCCGCGGTGGCCGTCAGAAGGGGAAACGACATGGCTCAGACACCCCTCATCAGCAGGGTCGCGGCGATCAGCACGGCCGCACCGCCCAACATCTGTACCGCGTACGAGCGGGCGAAGCCGTTCTGCACCTGGCGCAGCCGGCCGGAGAGGCCGCCCATCGACGCCGCCGTGCCGTTGACCGCGCCGTCCACGACGGAGTGGTCCAGCCGGACCAGGGCGCGGGTCAGCTCGCCGCCGCCGCGCACCAGCACGGCATGGTTGAAGTCGTCCTGGAGCAGATCACGGCGGGCCGCCCGGGTCAGCAACGAGCCGCGCGGCGCGACGGCGGGCACCGGCTTGCGCCCGTACTGGAGGTAGGCCAGGCCGACGCCGAGGACCATCACCACGACGGTGGCCGTGGTGATCGCCCCAGCGCTGAGCGGCGGGTGCCCGTGGTCGAAGGACGTGACCGGCTCCAGCCAGGTCACGAACGCCTCGTTGAGACTGAACAGTCCGCCCGCGAAGACCGAGCCGACGGCCAGCAGGATCATCGGGATCGTCATGGACCTGGGCGACTCGTGCGGGTGCGGCGGGGTGTACTCGCCCCTCGTCTCGGCCGCGGGCTCCACGGACGGCTCGGCGGGTGACGGCGTCGGCGCCTTGCGCCAGCGCTCCTCGCCGAAGAACGTCATCAGCATCACCCGTGTCATGTAGAACGCGGTGATCGCGGCGCCCAGCAGGGCCGCGCCGCCGAGGATCCAGCCTTCCGTGCCGCCCTTGGCGAACGCCGCCTCGATGATTTTGTCCTTGGAGAAGAACCCGGACAGACCGGGGAAGCCGATGATCGCCAGATAGCCGAGGCCGAAGGTGATGAAGGTGACCGGCATGTACTTCCGCAGGCCGCCGTAGCGGCGCATGTCCACCTCGTCGTTCATCCCGTGCATCACCGAGCCGGCCCCGAGGAAGAGGCCCGCCTTGAAGAAGCCGTGGGTGACCAGGTGCATGATGGCGAAGGCGTAGCCGATCGGGCCGAGCCCGGCGGCCAGGATCATGTAGCCGATCTGCGACATCGTCGAACCCGCCAGGGCCTTCTTGATGTCGTCCTTCGCACAACCGACGATCGCGCCGAACAGCAGCGTCACCGCGCCGACCACCACGACGGCGGTCTGCGCGTCCGGCGCCCCGTTGAAGATCGCGCCGGAGCGGGTGATCAGGTAGACGCCGGCGGTCACCATGGTCGCCGCGTGGATCAGGGCGGAGACCGGGGTCGGGCCCTCCATCGCGTCGCCCAGCCAGGACTGGAGCGGGACCTGTGCCGACTTGCCGCAGGCGGCGAGCAGCAGCATCACGCCGATGGCGGTCAGCTTGCCCTCGGACGTCCCGCCCGCCGAACCCAGCACCGGTCCGAACGCGAACGTCCCGAACGTGGTGAACATCAACATGATGGCGATGGACAGGCCGACGTCCCCGACACGGTTGACGAGGAACGCCTTCTTCGCCGCCGTCGCCGCGCTGGGCTTGTGCTGCCAGAAGCCGATGAGCAGGTACGAGGCCAGGCCCACGCCCTCCCAGCCGACGTACAGCAGGAGGTAGTTGTCGGCCAGGACGAGCAGCAGCATGGCCGCCAGGAAGAGGTTCAGGTAGCCGAAGAAGCGGCGGCGCCGCTCGTCGTGCTCCATGTAGCCGATCGAGTAGATGTGGATCAGCGATCCGACACCGGTGATCAGCAGGACGAACGTCATGGACAGTTGGTCGAGCTGGAAGGCCACGTCCGCCTGGAAGCCGCCCACCGGAATCCAGCTGAACAGGTGCTGGTGCAGGGTGCGGTGCTCGGCGTCGCGGCCCAGCAGCTCCGTGAACAGGGGGACGGCCAGGGCGAAGGACGCCAGCGCGAGCAGCGTGCCGAGCCAGTGGCCGGCCCGGTCCAGTCTCCTGCCGCCGCACAGCAGCAGGGCCGCGCCGGCCAGGGGGGCCGCGACGAGCAGGGCGATCAAGTTCTCCACGTTTACGACCCCTTACAGCTTCATCAGGCTGGCGTCGTCGACCGAGGCCGTGTGGCGGGTGCGGAAGATGGACACGATGATCGCCAGGCCCACCACGACCTCGGCCGCTGCGACGACCATGGTGAAGAACGCGATGATCTGCCCGTCCAGGTTTCCGTGCATCCGCGAGAAGGCCACGAAGGCGAGGTTGCAGGCGTTGAGCATCAGCTCGATGCACATGAACACCACGATGGCGTTCCGCCTGATCAGCACCCCGGCCGCGCCGATGGTGAACAACAGGGCGGCGAGGTAGAGGTAGTTGACCGGGTTCACCGCTTCGCCTCCTCGCTGCGGCCCAGCCGCTCTTCGGAACGCTGCTCCAGCGCCTTCAGCTCGTCCAGCGCCGCACCGGAGACGTCGCGGATCTGGCCGCGCCCGCGCAGCGTCGGGTTGACGGTCAGCTCGGACGGCGTGCCGTCGGGGAGCAGGCCGGGGACGTCGACGGCGTTGTGCCGGGCGTAGACGCCAGGGGCGGGCAGCGGCGGGATCTGCTTGCCCTCGCGGATCCGGGCCTCGGACTGCTCGCGCTGCGTCTTGGCGCGCTCCGTACGCTCGCGGTGCGTCAGCACCATCGCGCCGACCGCCGCCGTGATCAGCAGCGCGCCGGTGACCTCGAAGGCGAAGACGTACTTGGTGAAGATCAGCGCCGCCAGGCCCTGCACATTGCCCCCGGCGTTGGCCTCGCCGAGGCCGTTGAAGTGCCGGAGCGAGGCGTTGCCGATACCGGCGATCAGCAGGATGCCGAAGCCGAGACCACAGGCGGCGGCCAGCCAGCGCTGGCCCTTGAGTGTCTCCTTGAGGGAGTCGGCCGCCGTGACGCCGACGAGCATGACGACGAAGAGGAACAGCATCATGATCGCGCCGGTGTAGACGACGATCTGCACGATGCCGAGGAAGTACGCGCCGTTGGCGAGGTAGAACACCGCCAGGACGATCATGGTGCCGGCGAGCGACAGGGCGCTGTGCACGGCGCGCCGCATCAGGATCGTGCACAGCGCGCCGATCACCGCGACCGTGCCGAGGATCCAGAACTGCACCGCCTCACCGGTGGAGGCCGCTGCGGCCAGGGAGGTCGTGGTCACCGGGTCACCTCCCGGGCGGCCGGCTCGTCAGGCCCGAAGGTGGCCGCGGCCTCCTGGGGCGCCGCGGTGTCCGCGCCGCCCTCCCCTTCGGCCGTCTCGCCCTTGGAGACGGCGACTTGCCGCACCGTCCCCGGTGCGGCCTCGGTCACCAGGCCGCGGTAGTAGTCCTTTTCCGTCATCCCGGGGAAGATGGCGTGCGGGCTGTCGACCATGGTCTCCTCCAGCCCCGCGAGCAGCTCCTCCTTGGTGTAGATGAGCGATTCGCGGGACCGGTCGGCGAGTTCGTACTCGTTGGTCATGGTCAGTGCCCGGGTGGGACACGCCTCGACGCACAGGCCGCACAGGATGCAGCGCAGGTAGTTGATCTGGTAGACGCGGCCGTAGCGCTCGCCGGGGCTGTAGCGCTCCTCGTCGGTGTTGTCGGCGCCCTCGACGTAGATCGCGTCGGCCGGGCAGGCCCAGGCGCACAGCTCGCAGCCGACGCACTTCTCCAGCCCGTCGGGATGCCGGTTGAGCTGGTGGCGGCCGTGGAAGCGCGGCGCCGTCGGTTTCTTCTCCTCCGGATACTGCTCGGTCAGCCGCTTCTTGAACATGGCCTTGAAGGTCACACCGAAGCCGGCCACGGGGTTCTGGAAGTCAGGCACCGTCGCCCCCCTTTCCGTCCGTCTCGATTCGGTCACTGACAGTGTCCACCCCGCCACTGACAATCAACTCCCGGTCCCGGCGCGGCCGTCGCCTCGGCACCGGCGGCAGCGTCTGTCCGGGCAGCGGCGGCACGGGGAAGCCGCCCGCCATGGGGTCGAAGGCCGGCTCCTCGGCCGGCTCCTCCTTCTCGCCCCGCCGGAAGAAGTCGGCGACGAGCGAGACCAGCAGGACGGCGATGGCCGCGCCGCCCACGAACATCACGATCCGCTGGAAGTCGTAGCCCTCGTTCTTCAGGGCCCGTACGGTCGCGACGAGCATCAGCCAGACCATCGAGACCGGGATGAGGACCTTCCACCCCAGCTTCATGAACTGGTCGTAGCGCACGCGGGGCAGCGTGCCGCGCAGCCAGATGAAGAAGAACAGCAGCAACTGCACCTTGATGACGAACCAGAGCAGCGGCCACCAGCCGTGGTTGGCGCCTTCCCAGAAGCTGCTGACCGGGTACGGGGCCTTCCAGCCGCCCAGGAAGAGGGTCACCGCGACCGCCGAGACGGTCACCATGTTG
Source organism: Streptomyces sp. NPDC045470 (assembly GCF_040646595.1). Taxonomy (NCBI): domain Bacteria; kingdom Bacillati; phylum Actinomycetota; class Actinomycetes; order Kitasatosporales; family Streptomycetaceae; genus Streptomyces; species Streptomyces sp. NPDC045470. The sequence goes on along the minus strand of NZ_JBEZAN010000004.1, from coordinate 105,666 downwards.
ATGTACTCGGCGAGCATGAACATCGCGAACTTGATCGACGAGTACTCGGTGTTGAAGCCGCCGACCAGGTCGCCCTCGGACTCCGGCATGTCGAACGGCGCCCGGTTGGTCTCGCCCACCATGGCGACGATGTAGATGATGAAGGAGACCGGCAGCAGCAGCACGTACCACCGGTCCTGCTGCGACTCCACGATCGTCGAGGTCGACATCGACCCCGAGTAGAGGAAGACCGCCGCGAAGGACATGCCCATCGCGATCTCGTACGAGATCATCTGCGCGCACGAGCGCAGGCCGCCGAGCAGCGGGTACGTCGAGCCGGAGGACCAGCCCGCCAGCACGATGCCGTAGATGCCGACGGAGGCGGTGGCCAGGATGTACAGCACGCCGATCGGCAGGTCGGTGAGCTGCATCGTGGTGCGCTGGCCGAAGATCGAGATCTCGTTGCCGGCCGGGCCGAAGGGGATCACCGCGACGGCCATGAAGGCCGGTACGGCCGCCACGATCGGCGCGAGCACGTACACCGCCTTGTCGGCCCGCTTGACGACCAAGTCCTCCTTGAGCATCAGCTTGATGCCGTCCGCGAGGGACTGGAGCATGCCCCAGGGGCCGTGCCGGTTGGGGCCGATGCGCAGTTGCATCCACGCGACGACCTTGCGTTCCCAGACGATCGAGAAGAGCACGGTCAGCATGAGGAACGCGAAGCAGAAGACCGCCTTGACCGCGATCAGCCACCACGGGTCGCGGCCGAACATCGACAGGTCTTCCTGGGCCAGCGGAAGGCCGGTCAGGGCCAGTTCCCGCATCACGCGTCCACCTCCTCGACCGGGCCGGACGCCGCACCGGGCGTACCGGCCGCACCGGACGGCGCACCGGTCCCGGCCACCGCCGCGACCTTCACCAACTCCCCGGGCCGCGCCCCGGTGTCGGCCGTCACTCCGCCGCCCACCGAGTTCAGCGGCAGCCACACCACCCGGTCGGGCATCTGTGTGACCGCCAGCGGCAGCCGTACGGACCCGGCGGGCCCGGTGACCGCCAGCAGGTCGCCGTCCTTGACGCCGGTCTCCTCGGCGGTGGCCGGCGACATCCGGGCGACGGCCGCGTGCCGCGTGCCGGCCAGCGCCTCGTCGCCCTCCTGCATCCGCCCCTGGTCGAGCAGCAGCCGGTGGCCCGCCAGTACGGCCTCGCCGGGCTCCGGACGCGGCAGCGCGCGCCCGGTCTCCAGCGGATCGGCGGCGTACGTTCCGTCCCACGTCCCCAGCGCGGTCAGCTCCCGCCGCACCGCCCGTACGTCGGGCAGCGCCAGGTGGACGTCCATCGCGTCGGCGAGCATGTGCAGCACCCGGACGTCCGGCAGCAGGTGCCGCCGGGACATCTGGTCCGGTTTGAGCGCGGCCTCGAACAGCCGGGCCCGGCCTTCCCAGTTGAGGAAGGTGCCGGACTTCTCGACGGCCGCCGCGACCGGCAGGACGACGTCCGCCCGCTCCGTCACGGCCGACGGGCGCTGCTCCAGGCTCACCAGGAAGCCCACCGCGTCCAGCGCCTCCAGGGCCCGCGCCGGGTCCGGCAGGTCCGCCGGGTCGACGCCCGCCACCAGCAGGGCGCTCAGTTCCCCGGCGGCCGCGGCGGCGACGATCTGGCCGGTGTCCCGGCCGTGCCGCTGCGGCAGGCCGGCGACGCCCCAGGCGGCGGCGACCTCCTCACGGGCACGCGGGTCGGTCGCAGGACGGCCGCCGGGCAGCAGTCCCGGCAGCGCGCCCGCCTCGACGGCGCCGCGCTCCCCGGCCCGCCGGGGAATCCACACCAGCCGGGCGCCGGTCGCGGTGGCGGCCCGTACGGCCGCGGTCAGCGCGCCCGGGACCGCGGCCAGCCGCTCGCCGACGACGATCACCGAACCGGCGCCGCGCAGCGCCTCGGCCGCGGTCTGCCCCGCGCCTTCCAGTCCGCCCGCCCGTCGCCCGCCCTCCACGGGAAGGCGCTCCGCGCCTGCTGCCTCATGGCCGGCCAGCGCGTCCAGCCACTCCGTCTCCGTACCGGGCGCGGCGGGCAGCAGCGTGCCGCCCGCCTTGACCAGGCCGCGCGTCGCGTACGGCGCGAGCCCGAAGGTGCGCTGGCCGCGCTTGCGGTGGGCCTTGCGCAGCCGCAGGAAGACGCCGGGCGCCTCCTCCTCCGCCTCGATACCGGCGAGGAGGACGGCCGGTGCCTTCTCCAGGGTCTCGTACGTGACCCCGGCCCCGTCGTTGTCCAGGTCACGGCCGCGTCCGGCGACCCGTGCCGCCAGGAAGTCGGCCTCCTCGGCGCTGTGCGCCCGGGCGCGGAAGTCGATGTCGTTGGTGTCCAGCGCGATCCGTGCGAACTTGGCGTAGGCGTACGCGTCCTCGACGGTCAGCCGGCCGCCGGTCAGCACGCCGGTGCGGCCCCTGGCGGCGCCCAGCCCGCGCGCCGCCGCCTCCAGCGCCTCCGGCCAGCTCGCCGTGACCAGTTCGCCGGTCGCGGTGTCCCGCACCATCGGGTGCTCCAGCCGGTCGCGCTGCTGCGCGTACCGGAAGGCGAAGCGCCCCTTGTCGCAGATCCACTCCTCGTTGACCTCGGGGTCCTCGGCGGCCAGCCGCCGCATGATCTTGCCGCGCCGGTGGTCCGTGCGGGTCGCGCAGCCGCCCGCGCAGTGTTCGCAGACGCTCGGCGAGGACACCAGGTCGAAGGGGCGCGACCGGAAGCGGTAAGCGGCCGAGGTCAGCGCGCCGACCGGGCAGATCTGGATGGTGTTGCCGGAGAAGTACGACTGGAACGGGTCGCCTTCGCCCGTACCGACCTGCTGGAGCGCGCCCCGCTCGATCAGTTCGATCATCGGGTCGCCCGCGACCTGGTTGGAGAAGCGGGTGCAGCGCGCGCACAGCACGCACCGCTCGCGGTCCAGCAGCACCTGCTTGGAGATCGGCACCGGCTTCTCGAAGGTGCGCTTCTTCCCCTCGAACCGGGTGTCGGCCTGTCCGGCGGACATCGCCTGGTTCTGCAGTGGGCACTCGCCGCCCTTGTCGCAGACCGGGCAGTCCAGCGGGTGGTTGATCAGCAGCAGTTCCATCACGCCGCGCTGCGCCTTCTCGGCGACGGGCGAGGTGAGCTGCGACTTGACCACCATGCCGTCGGTGCAGGTGATGGTGCAGGAGGCCATCGGCTTGCGCTGCCCCTCCACCTCCACGATGCACTGGCGGCAGGCGCCGGCCGGGTCCAGCAGCGGATGGTCGCAGAAGCGCGGGATCTCGATACCGAGGAGTTCGGCGGCCCGGATGACCAGCGTCCCCTTGGGCACGGAGATCTCGATGCCGTCGATCGTCAGCGTGACGAGGTCGTCGGGCGGTACGGCCGCCCCGCCGGCCCCGGTGGGGGCGTCACTGGTGACGGTCATGCGTTCACCCCCAGGTGAGCGTCGGTGTCGGCCCAGGCGGTCGACCTGGCGGGGTCGAAGGGGCAGCCCTTGCCGGTGATGTGCTGCTCGTACTCCGGGCGGAAGTACTTCAGCGAGGAGAAGATCGGTGAGGCGGCGCCGTCGCCCAGTGCGCAGAAGGACTTGCCGTTGATGTGGTCGGCGATGTCGTTGAGCTTGTCGAGGTCGCTCATGCGGCCCTTGCCCGCCTCGATGTCGCGCAGCAACTGGACCAGCCAGTAGGTGCCTTCGCGGCAGGGGGTGCACTTGCCGCAGGACTCGTGCGCGTAGAACTCGGTCCAGCGGGTGACGGCCCGTACGACGCAGGTGGTCTCGTCGAAGCACTGGAGTGCCTTGGTGCCGAGCATCGAGCCCGCGGCGCCGACGCCTTCGTAGTCGAGCGGTACGTCGAGGTGCTCGTCGGTGAACATCGGGGTGGAGGAGCCGCCGGGCGTCCAGAACTTCAGCCGGTGGCCCGGCCGCATGCCGCCGCTCATGTCGAGCAGTTGGCGCAGGGTGATGCCCAGCGGTGCCTCGTACTGGCCGGGGTTGGCGACGTGGCCGCTGAGCGAGTACAGCGTGAAGCCCGGGGACTTCTCGCTGCCCATGGTCCTGAACCAGTCCTTGCCCTTGTTCATGATGGCGGGAACCGACGCGATGGACTCGACGTTGTTCACGACAGTGGGGCAGGCGTACAGGCCCGCCACCGCCGGGAAGGGAGGACGCAGCCGGGGCTGTCCGCGACGGCCCTCCAGGGAGTCCAGCAGCGCGGTCTCCTCGCCGCAGATGTACGCGCCCGCCCCCGCGTGCACGACGACGTCCAGGTCCAGGCCCGAGCCGAGGATGTCGCGGCCGAGGTAGCCCGCGGCGTACGCCTCCCGGACGGCCTCGTGCAACCGCCGCAGGACAGGCACGACTTCACCGCGCAGGTAGATGAAGGCGTGGTGCGACCGGATCGCGTGACACGCGATGACGATGCCCTCGATCAAGGAGTGCGGATTGGCGAAGAGCAGCGGGATGTCCTTGCAGGTGCCCGGCTCGGACTCGTCGGCGTTGACGACGAGGTAGTGCGGCTTGCCGTCGCCCTGCGGGATGAACTGCCACTTCATCCCGGTGGGGAAGCCGGCGCCGCCGCGGCCGCGCAGTCCGGCGTCCTTGACGTACGCGATCACGTCGTCCGGCGGCATCGCGAGGGCCTTGCGCATGCCCTCGTAGCCCTCGTGCCGCAGGTAGGTGTCCAGCGTCCAGGACCCGGGCTGGTCCCAGAAGGCGGACAGCACGGGCGCGAGCAGTTTCTCCGGGTTGGCCTTGCTGACCTCGGCGGCCATGGTCATCACTCCCCCTCCTCGGCGGTCGGACCAGCGGGGTGCGAGGGGTCGGAGGCCGAGGTGTCGCGCGGCGCGTCGTGCGAGCTGGGGTGGGTGGCCGGCGCTTCGCCCGGTGCCCGTCCGGCGTGCTCACCCTCGGCCTCGGCGGGGCCCGCGCCCCGCTGCGGTACGACATGGTCGGCGGCCGGGCCCGCGCCCGGTACGGCCTCGCCCTTGGCCAGCCGCAGCCCCACCAGCGAGGCGGGCCCGGCGCCGCCGGTGGCCTCGACCGCGCCGGGGCGCTGATCCGGGAACCCGGCGAGGATGCGGGCCGTCTCCTTGTACGTGCACAGCGGCGCGCCCCGGGTCGGCGCGACGGCCCGGCCCTCCCGCAGGTCGTCCACGAGCCGCTTGGCGCTGTCCGGCGTCTGGTTGTCGAAGAACTCCCAGTTGACCATCACCACGGGCGCGAAGTCGCAGGCCGCGTTGCACTCGATGTGCTCCAGCGTGACCTTGCCGTCCTCGGTCGTCCCGCCGTTGCCGACGCCCAGGTGCTTCTGCAGCGTCTCGAAGATCGCGTCGCCGCCCATCACCGCGCACAGGGTGTTGGTGCACACCCCCACCTGGTAGTCGCCGCCGGGTCCGCGCCGGTACATGGAGTAGAAGGTGGAGACCGCCGTGACCTCCGCCGTCGTCAGGTCCAGCATCTCCGCGCAGAAGCGGACGCCGGTGCGGGTGACGTGCCCTTCCTCCGCCTGGACGAGGTGCAGCAGCGGCAGCAGCGCGGAGCGCGCGCCGGGGTAGCGGGCGATCACCTCCTTGGCGTCCGCTTCGAGCCGGGCCCTGACCTCGGCGGGATAGTCGGGGGCGGGGAGCTGCGGCATCCCCAAACTGACGTCTGTCACCGGTCGACGCCTCCCATCACGGGGTCGATGGACGCGACGGCGACGATGACGTCGGCCACCTGGCCGCCCTCGCACATCGCCGCCATGGCCTGGAGGTTGGTGAAGGACGGGTCGCGGAAGTGGACCCGGTAGGGGCGGGTCCCGCCGTCGCTGACGGCGTGCACGCCCAGCTCGCCCTTGGGGGACTCCACGGCCGCGTACGCCTGGCCGGGCGGCACCCGGAAGCCCTCCGTCACCAGCTTGAAGTGGTGGATCAGGGCCTCCATCGAGGTCCCCATGATCTTCTTGATGTGGTCGAGCGAGTTGCCGAGCCCGTCCGGGCCCATGGCCAGCTGGGCGGGCCAGGCGATCTTCTTGTCGCCGACCATCACCGGTCCGGGCGTCAGCCGGTCCAGGCACTGTTCGACGATGCGCAGCGACTGCCGCATCTCCTCCAGGCGGATCAGGAAGCGCCCGTAGGAGTCGCAGGTGTCGGCGGTCGGCACCTCGAAGTCGTAGTGCTCGTACCCGCAGTACGGCTGGGTCTTGCGCAGGTCGTGCGGGAGGCCGGCGGAGCGCAGCACCGGTCCGGTGGCGCCGGTGGCCAAACAGCCGGCGAGGTCGAGGTAGCCGATGTCCTGCATCCGGCCCTTGAAGACCGGATTGCCGGTGGCGAGCTTGTCGTACTCGACCAGGTTCTTGCGCATCTTCTTCACGAACTCGCGCACCTGGTCGACCGCGCCCGGCGGCAGGTCCTGGGCGAGCCCGCCGGGCCGGATGTACGCGTGGTTCATCCGCAGGCCGGTGATCAGCTCGTAGATGTCCAGGATCAGCTCCCGGTCCCGGAAGCCGTAGATCATGATGGTGGTGGCGCCCAGCTCCATGCCGCCGGTGGCGATGGCCACCAGGTGGGAGGAGAGCCGGTTGAGCTCCATCAGCATCACGCGGATGACGGAGGCCCGGTCCGGGACGTCGTCGGTGATGCCGAGCAGCCTCTCCACGGCCAGGCAGTACGCCGTCTCGTTGAAGAACGGCGTCAGGTAGTCCATCCGGGTCACGAAGGTGGTGCCCTGCGTCCACGTACGGAATTCGAGGTTCTTCTCGATCCCCGTGTGCAGGTAGCCGATGCCGCAGCGGGCCTCGGTGACGGTCTCGCCGTCGATCTCCAGGATCAGCCGCAGCACGCCGTGCGTGGAGGGGTGCTGCGGGCCCATGTTGACGATGATCCGCTCGTCGTCGGTGCGGGCCGCGGCGGCCGCGATCTCGTCCCAGTCGCCGCCGGTGACCGTGTAGACGGTGCCCTCGGTCGTCTCCCGAGGGGTCGCATGGCTGGTGGACATCAGGTGTACGACCTCCGCTGGTCGGGAGCCGGGATCTGGGCGCCCTTGTACTCGACGGGGATGCCGCCGAGCGGGTAGTCCTTGCGCTGCGGGAAGCCCTGCCAGTCGTCCGGCATCATGATCCGGGTGAGCGCCGGGTGGCCGTCGAAGATCAGTCCGAAGAAGTCGTACGTCTCGCGCTCGTGCCAGTCGTTGGTCGGGTAGACGCTCACGAGGGACGGCACGTGCGGGTCGGCGTCCGGCGCGGACACCTCCAGCCGGATCAGCCGGTTGTGGGTGATCGAGCGCAGGTGGTAGACGGCGTGCAGTTCGCGGCCCTGGTCGCCGGGGAAGTGCACCCCGCTGACGCCGGTGCACAGCTCGAAGCGGAGCGCGGGGTCGTCGCGGAGGGTCTTGGCGACGGCCGGCAGGTACTCCCGCTCGATGTGGAAGGTCAGCTCACCGCGGTCGACGACGGTCTTCTCGATGACGTTCTCGGGGACCAGCCCCTGCTCGTCCAGCGCGCCTTCCAGTTCGTCCGCGACCTCGTCGAACCAGCCGCCGTACGGCCGCCGTGCGGCGCCCGGCATCCGTACGGACCGGACGAGCCCGCCGTACCCGGAGGTGTCGCCGCCGCCGCTCGCGCCGAACATGCCGCGGCGGGTGCCGATGACCTCGCCGTGGTCGCCGCGCTGGCCGGGGAGGTTCTGTGCGTTCAGGTCCTTGTCGGGGTTGACGCCGTTGGGCCCTTTGGCCGCTCCGGTCCCGCCGTTCCCGTTGACACCGCCAGTGCCGTTGGTGTCACCGTTCCCGGAGGTTCCCTTGGTGCCGTCGCTCACCGCAGCAGCCCCTTCATCTCGATCGTCGGGAGCGCCTTGAGCGCCGCTTCCTCCGCCTCGCGGGCCGCCTGCTGCTGGTTGACCCCGAGCTTGGTGCCCTGGATCTTCTGGTGCAGCTTGAGAATGGCGTCCATCAGCATTTCCGGACGCGGCGGGCAGCCGGGCAGATAAATGTCCACCGGGACGATGTGGTCGACGCCCTGGACGATCGCGTAGTTGTTGAACATCCCGCCCGACGAGGCGCACACGCCCATCGAGATGACCCATTTCGGGTTCGGCATCTGGTCGTACACCTGCCGCAGCACGGGCGCCATCTTCTGGCTCACCCGGCCCGCCACGATCATCAGATCGGCCTGGCGCGGCGACCCGCGGAAGACCTCCATGCCGAAGCGGGCGAGATCGTAGCGCCCGGCACCGGTCGTCATCATCTCGATGGCGCAGCAGGCGAGGCCGAAGGTGGCGGGGAAGACCGATGACTTGCGCACCCAGCCCGCGGCCTGTTCGACGGTGGAAAGCAGAAAGCCGCTCGGCAGCTTCTCTTCAAGTCCCATTGGTGGCCCCTAGTCCCATTCCAGGCCGCCACGACGCCATACGTAGGCGTAGGCGACGAAGACGGTGAGCGCGAAGAGGAGCATCTCCACGAGCCCGAAAAGCCCGAGCGCGTCGAAGGTGACGGCCCAGGGGTAGAGGAAGACGATCTCGATATCGAAAATGATGAAGAGCATCGCCGTGAGGTAGTACTTGATCGGAAATCGACCGCCGCCGGCCGGCTGTGGCGTCGGCTCGATTCCGCATTCGTACGCCTCTAGCTTCGCCCGGTTGTAGCGCTTGGGTCCGACGAGCGTGGCCATCACGACAGAGAAGATCGCAAAGCCTGCCCCGAGGGCTCCCAGTACGAGGATGGGCGCGTAAGCGTTCACCGTCCCCGCTCCCTTCAGTCGACGATGACTGGATGGCGGTCCGCCCGGTCCCGCTCAACGGCCCCACGAAGATCGCGCCTATGTGAGGCAGTTCACAAGCCCGAGCCGCCTGCATCTTATGCCCGCCGGTCTGTGATCTGCGACACGGGGTGCGACAACGCCTTTGTGATCTCCACCACCTGACGGCCGGTCATCTGGTCCGATGAGCGTCGATCTTCGTACGGCAAGCGCGCGGATGATCACTGGAGGTGACAATTTCCGGCGTTGCCGCTGGTCAGAACGGGGTCGCCACTATCAAGAGGTGCGGACTGCAAGCAAATTGGCGCTGGGCGGGGTCAACTGCTAGCGCGCGCGGGGCCGCAGGCGCGGAAGAGCGGGGCACCGTCCGCCGTGACCGTCCCGAGACCGTCGTGACCGTCCCGTGATCATCAGTACGTGCTCGCGTTCACGAGCACTCCCGTCACGGCCGCATCACGGGAACATAACGGGCACTCACGAGTGACCTATCCCACGCGGCTTGCTGTCTTGAATGCTTGACCTTCGGGAAGCCTTGGCGTGGCGGATCAGTAGGTGATAAGCGCCCCCGGGGGGCGCATCGGCCCGTAAATGCCATGCGTAAGAACATGATCACGAAATCCGGACCGGCCGCCGCTCGCTCACCGACCGACGAAAAGTCCCTTTTATTCATCGCGTACGCGTCAAGTGTGGCGCACGCCACCTTTGTTGGCAGCAACCTGTGGCTCCTGATAGCCGTGGTGCCATGTCCCCGAACGCAGTCATACCCAGCCACCGGAAGCCCCGCCGTTCCGCGTCCTCGCGGGCACTGCGCGCAGGGGTCACCGGTGGCATCATCACCCTGGCGGTGACCGGCGCGAGCATGCCGGCCGGCGCCGCGGAGAAGCCCGTCTCCGAGACCCAGGAAATGCCGACCATCACGTCGGCACTGGCCACCAGCCTGGCCAAGAGCGCGGACACCGCCCAGCAGATGGCGCTGGACTACGAGCGCCAGGCCGCGCAGGACACCGCCACCGCCGAGGCCACCGAGGCCGCCACCAAGGCGAAGGACGAGGCCGACAAGAAGGCCGCGGCCGAGAAGAAGGCCGAAGAGGCCCGCAAGGCCAAGGAGAAGGAGCAGGAGGAGGCCGCCCAGCAGCGCGCCTCCCGCTCCTCCGAGCGCACCTCGCTGCGCTCCCTGGCTGCCGCGTCCGACGACTCCCCCGTCACCGGCGCGACCGGCAGCACCGCCTCCCTGGTCAGCTTCCTCCGCGCCCAGCTCGGCAAGTCCTACGTGCTCGGCGCCTCCGGCCCGTCCGCGTACGACTGCTCCAGCCTGGTGCAGGCCGCCTACCGCACCATCGGTATCGACCTGCCGCGCACCTCGCAGCCGCAGTCCACCGCCGGTACCCAGGTGGGCCTGGGCAACCTCCAGGTCGGCGACATCCTGTACTGGGGCAGCGCGGGCAGCGCGTACCACGTCGGTGTCTACGTCGGTAACGGCAACTTCATCGGTGCCCAGAACTCCAGCACCGGCATCGTGGAGAAGCCGCTGAGCTACAGCCAGCCGACCGGCGCGGTCCGCGTCCTGTAAGGCGCCCGCACGCACGGCCGAGGGCCGCTGTTCCCACCGCTCGGGAACGGCGGCCCTCGCGCGTTGCGCGAGCAAAGTACCCGCACGCCCCACCTGATGGCCGATCATCGGCCAAACGCCATCGCCCATTCGATAAATAGACGCCCGTTCGGCACAACTACCGTAACGGCTCTGTCCCAGTTGTACCTCTCGCCGTACTCATCCCTTCCGCCCCGTAATGCCCGCACCCTCATTTTCGTGGCACCGGACAGCGGCTGACGAGAGGAAGCACTTACTTACATGAAAATCCACCGTGCCCATACTTTTCGGGCCGTCGCCTGGACGGTGACGGCCACCGCACTTGCCTCCACTCTCAGCCTGGGCCCGGTCGCCGCCGCCGAACCCGTCTGCCCGCCGGCCGAGCCACAGCAGAAGCCCGCCAATACCTGTCCCGCGCCGTCCGCGAAGAAGCAGGCGGCCAAAAAGCAGGCCCCCAGAAAGCCCACTGCCAAGAAGCAGACCAGTGACAAGCAGGCCGCCGCGAAGAAACAGGCCGCACGGAAGCAGGCGGCACGGAAGCAAGCAGCGGAGAAGCAAGCCGCACGGAAGCAGGCGGCGGAGAAGCAGGCCGCACGGAAGCAGGCAGCGGAGAAGCAGGCCGCGCGGAAGCAGACCCCTCAGGCGCCGACGGTGGCCTGCCGCCCGCCGAAGCCCAAGCCCGCCGCCACCTGCCAGACCGTCCCCCGGAAGCCGGCCGCGAAGAAACCGGCCGCCGAGAAGCAGGCGTCGCGGAAGCCCTCCCCGCAGAAGCCGACCACCCAGCGGCCCCCGAGGAAGCGGCCACCGGCCAAGCGGCCGCCCGCCAAGAAGCCCCCGGCCCAGCGGAAGCAGTTGAAGAAGGACCACGGCTGGAGTTACGAAGGGCTCTACATCGACGCCGCCGACCTGCGCAAGGTCAATGTCTTCCTGGCCCGTGCCAAAAAGGCCGAACGCACCATCAGCCCCCAGGTGCGCAGCATCGCCCGCCGGACCAAGGCCACCGTGGTCGGCTTCGAGGACCGGCTGAGAAAACCGGAATCGATCAAGCGCGCGGTCGCCCGCACCATGCAGGGCAATCCCACCATGACCGCGGACGAGGCCCTCGGCAGAATCAACGACTCCGTCCGCTACATCCTCCAGTGGCCGGACAGGTCCTACGTCAAGGGTGTCCAGGACACCACCAAGCTGCTGGCCGGGTGGAAGAACGCGAATCTCCGCTGGTCCAACACCTGGGCCCGCCCCCGTGGCTACAAGGGCATCAACACCGCCTGGCGCGCCAACAATTCAGGCCACCCGTACGAACTCCAATTCCACACCCCGAAGAGCCGGGCGGCCCAACGCCAGAGCCGGGTCCTGTACGAAGAGGCCCACCGCTCCAATACGAGTTCCCAGCGCCGGGCACAGATCCAGGGCCAGATGAACCGGATCTACACCTCGGTCCCCTGTCCCGCGGGCTCCCAGCTCCTCAACGGCCCCCGCCGCCGCTCCGCGGTACGCAAGGTCGTGAACGGGCGGCACTACGTACGGTCCGTACCGGTCATGGCCCGCAACACCTTCACGGCGTACGAACCCCCCACACGATAGGCGCCGGTCAACTCCCCCTCCCGTCCTTTCCCGCTCGCGGTCCGGGTGCCCGCCCACAGGCCCTGGAGCGCGGGCGGGAAGTCGGCCGTGCTGGCGGCGTGCTCACCGGGTCGCGGGTTTCCACGACCCGGTGAGCGAGGACGCGGTGCGCCCCGAGGTCCTGAAAAGAACCCGGTAAGAACTGAACCAACCTCCCCTCCCTGTCCCCTCATTTCCGCTTGTCACCTGATCAGGTGAAGCGTTCGCTTGCGGGGGTCCGGAGGATGTACGTTCGCGCCACAACCCAAAAAGAACGGCCCCCGGCGGGACTTGCCATCCCATGTGCCGAGGGCCCGATCAAGAGGAAGAAGCCGCTTCCCCATGATCGCCAAGAGGAAGAAGCTGCTTCCCCATGACTCGTCTTGAGTCTAACGCGCTCGTCCGTTCCGTCGCTGCGATTCGGCCGTTCTCCGGAGTGATCCACGTACGGCACCACCACACGGTCAGCTTCACGGTCGTCGGCAACCACCTGGCCCTCAACCCGAGGATCTCCGCCATCGCCCTCGGCTACGCCGTACGCGTCCAGGCCCTGCCCGACGGCGCCAACGTCAGCATCCGGGAGCTCGCCAAGCAGTACCCGGAGACGGAGTACAAGATCGGCGAGGCGCTCAAGGAGCTGGAGGCCGAGGGCTACCTGGTACGGGAGCGGGTGCGCGTCGGCGGCCAGCGCATCGTCACCCGAACCACGTACTACGAGAACCCGGCAGACCGTTTACGGTCGGCCGCGCCGACGTCGTCGCCGCAGCGGCAGGCCCCGCCGCCTCCGCCCGCGCCCCCGCCTCCCCCACAGCCTGTGGACACCCACGAGCCCCCACAGGCGGACACGCCCGCTGCGCCGGGAACACCCGAGGCCCCTGAGACGCCCGAGACACCCAAGGCTCCCAAGGCTCCCAAGGCGCCCGAGACACCTGCCGCAATCGAGGTGGCCCCGCCACCACAACTGGCCCCGTCTCCCCGGATAGCGCCGCCGCCTCAGGTAGCTCCGCCACCCCAGGGGGCCCAGCCACCCCAGGGGGCCCCGCCACCCCGAGCGCCTGCCGTACCCTCCGCCCTCGTCCCCTCCCCGGCCGCCGACCTGCTCTGCGGTCTGCGGCTCGCCGACGCGCGCCTGACGCTCTCCGTGCGGGACGTGAACCGTCTGGTCCCGGCCGTCTCGGCCTGGTTTGACCGTGGCGTACCGGCGGCGCACGTCCTCCGTACGCTCACCTCGGACCTCCCCGGCGGCGCCATCTTCCGCCCGGTCGCGTTCCTGGAGCACCGGCTGACCGAGTGGCTGCCGCCGCCCCTGCCCGTCCGGCCCGCCGAGGAGCCGCGGCGCGTGCGCGACGCCGTCCAGGAGTGCCAGTTGTGCGGCCTCCCCTTCGCTTCCCCGCCCGATCCCCCGGCCCCGGCCCCCTCAACGTCTTTGGTCCGCTGCCCCCGCTGCCGTACGGCCGAGGCGTGGACCGCGGCGGCGCCCCGGCCGTCCGCACTGCGCAACGTCCAGGCGCCCACCCGCCTCAGGACCGGAGCAGCCGCTTCTGGACGGATTCCAGCGGCCCGTGCTCGAAGCGCCGCAACCAGAGCCTTGCCCCGCTGACCAGTACCGCGCACACCACCGCCCACAGGCCCAGCACCCACCAAGGCCCCTGGTCCGCCCACCGCGCGGCCAGGCCGAGGCCGAGGCCGTAACAGGCCAGGAGGCACAGCACGTTCTGGAGGACGTAGCAGGACAGCGCCGTACGGCCGACCGCGGTGAGCCCGGCGGTCAGCGGGCCCGGCCGGCGTACGCGGTCGACGATCAGGCCGACGAGGCCCAGGTAGCCGACGGCGACGACGGGCGCGGCCCCGTACCGGGCCACCATGGCCAGGCCGGGGCCGGCCGCCACCGCGGCCACGTTGAGCGGAATGCCGATGCCCAGGCCCCAACCGCACATACGGCGCCGGATGCGCTGCCCGTGCGCGTCCGGACGGAAGGCGCCCGCCCGGTACAGCCGTACACCGAGATGGAAGAGGAAGACGAGCAGGGCGAAGGAGATGACGGGTTCCATGCGCAGGGCGATCGCGTTCTGCAGCCGGAAGGCGATCTGATCGAGGTGGCTTCCGTCGGCGTACAGGTCGACCACGCGCGGATTGACGCCACGGCTCGGCGCGCTCTCGGTGCCCGAGCCGGCTCCGGGCCCGGCCACGGCAGCCAGCGTCATCAGCCCGAGCACCACACCGTGCACCCCGCCCGCCACCCACATCAGCACCCGCTGCGTGCGCGCCGTGCGTGTCAACTGCCAGGCCACCAGGAGGGCGACGACCGCGTACCCCATCAGTACGTCCCACGCGAAGACGAGCACGAAGTGCACGGTGCCCTCGGCGAAGAGGAACAGGGCCCGCCACTTGTACCGGCCGGGCCACGGGCGGCCGTGCTTCGCGGCGGACCCGAACTGGATGGCCAGACCGACGCCGAAGAGAACCGTCAGCATCGAGAGGAACTTGCCGTCCGCGAGAAACCGGAAGACGCCCTCCACGGCCCCGGCCCACGATGCGCCGAACGACGCCGAGGTGACGTTCCCGTTCAGCACACCCCACTCCGCGCCCGGCGCCGCGAAGATCCAGACGTTGGTCATCAACGTCCCCAGGATCGCCACCCCGCGCAGCACGTCCAGCAACGGCAACCGCCCGGCCCGCCCCACCCCGCCCGGACCAGCCGCCCCCGGCACAACCCCCCGTACCTGCGTCTCCGTCACGCCGCCTCCCTCCCCCGATGCCCGCTTTCCCACCATGGTCGGGTCGGGGAGATCGCGATTCTTCGTCCGCGACGACGAGAAACGACTACACCGTTCGATGCAGCGGCGGTTCTACCGAGCGGTCACCTGAAAGATGTGGACCCGCTCGTGCCTGGGCAGCACCTGGTAGTCGAACATGCCGCCTTCGACGAAGGCGACACCGCCCTGTGGCGACAGCCCTTCGTACGCCGTGCCGCGCGTGAAGAGCTTCAGCGGCACGCAGCAGCTCGGCAGCCTTCTCCCAGATCTGAACCAGCAGGGCCGGAGGGGCGCCCGCAGCGACGTACCCCTCACTCGGGCTGTACTCCCAGCTCCAGCTCACCCTGCCGCCTCGCGGTCCTCACGCAGGACGGCCACCAGCTCTCGTCCCGCGCGGCGCTCCACGCCGGATCGTCGTGGTCGAGTGTCTGGAGGGCGTGTTCGGCGGCACGGCGTCGGGACAGCAGATCGGGGCGACGCTCGATCTCGATCTCGCCGGCCCACACGGTCAGCCACCCGCGGATCGGGCCAAGGCTCCCCGTCCTGGCTGCGAGTTCGAATGCCTCGTTCTTCTGCTGCTCCATCTCGGGCAGCCGGTGCGGCGCAAGGCGGGCCAGTGACAGCCGCAACGCGTCGGGGGGCTCCGGTCGGGTCTCGCGGCGTGCACAGTCCCCTCAGCCCACAACTTGCGGGCTCGGACACACCGCATTTCCCTCACCGCGCGTTACCCGGGCACCGCGCTCCCTGGAACATCCACGTTGTGCCCACCCGCCCCCGGTGAGGGCGAGTACGCGCTTCCGCCCTCTCAACGAGCGATCGCCGACGTCTGATACGCCGTACGCCGGGCCGCTCGGCTCTGTGCCCCGCGGCCCGGCATCGGACGATCAGGCTCGCGGCGCCACCTTGCTCAGCCCGTTGATGATGCGGTCCATCGCGTCGCCACCCGTGGGGTCGGTGAGGTTGGCGAGCATCTTGAGGGTGAAGCGCATCAGCACGGGGTGGGTGAGGCCGCGCTGGGTGGCGATCTTCATGACCTTCGGGTTGCCGATGAGCTTCACGAAGGCGCGGCCGAGGGAGTAGTAGCCGCCGTAGGTGTCCTTGAGGATCTTCGGGTAGCGCTGGAGGGCCAGCTCGCGCTGGGCGTACGTGGAACGGGCGTGGGCCTGGACGATGACCTCGGCGGCGATCGAGCCGGACTCCATGGCGTACGCGATGCCCTCGCCGTTGAACGGGTTGACCAGGCCGCCCGCGTCACCGACGAGCAGCAGGCCCTTGGTGTAGTGCGGCTGACGGTTGAAGGCCATGGGGAGGGCGGCGCCGCGGATCGGGCCGGTCATGTTCTCCGGCGTGTAGCCCCAGTCGGCGGGCATGGAGGCGCACCACGCCTTGAGGATCTCGCGCCAGTCCAGCTCCTTGAAGGAGGACGACGTGTTGAGGACGCCGAGGCCGACGTTGCTCGTACCGTCGCCCATGCCGAAGATCCAGCCGTAACCGGGCAGCAGGCGGTCCTCGGCGCCGCGGCGGTCCCACAGCTCCAGCCACGATTCGAGGTAGTCGTCGTCGTGGCGGGGCGAGGTGAAGTACGTACGGACCGCGACGCCCATCGGGCGGTCCTCGCGGCGGTGCAGGCCCATCGCCAGGGAGAGTCGGGTGGAGTTGCCGTCCGCGGCCACCACGATGGGGGCGTGGAAGGTGACCGGCGTCTTCTCCTCGCCGAGCTTGGCCTCGACGCCCTCGATGCGGCCGGTCAGCTCGTTGATGATCGGCGCACCGACGTTGCAGCGCTCGTACAGGCGCGCGCCGGCCTTCTGCGCCTGGCGCGCCAGCTGCTCGTCGAAGTCGTCACGCTTGCGGACCAGGCCGTAGTCCGGGTACGAGGCGAGGTCCGGCCAGTCGAGCTGGAGGCGGTTGCCGCCGCCGATGATGCGCAGGCCCTTGTTGCGCAGCCAGCCCGCCTCTTCGGAGATGTCGATCCCCATGGAGATCAGCTGCTTGGTGGCGCGGGGCGTGAGGCCGTCGCCGCAGACCTTCTCGCGCGGGAAGGCGGTCTTCTCCAGGAGGAGGACGTCCAGGCCGGACTTGGCGAGGTGGTACGCGGTCGCCGAGCCGGCGGGACCGGCCCCGACGACGATGACGTCCGCGCGGTGCTCGGAGCGGGGGGTGGTCACGGACGCGCTCACGGACTCAGTCGCGGACTCGGTCACGGCGGGATCTCCCGGAAGTCGATATCTGGGTGCCGACCGGCACTGGGCCACGTCAGTCTATGGGGGCCCAGGTGATCAGGATCTGAAGGGTTGGCCGGTCCATGCACGAGCCACAGCCACAACCGTCTCCGGCCGCACGGCCACTGCCGCAACCGCCTTCCGCGGCGGGTTTCACGCTCCGGGTGCCGTCCGAGGAGGACGCGCTGCACTGGCACCGGGTGTTCGCGCACCCCGACGTGATGGAGTTCCACGGCCGCGCCCCGGCCGAACTGTCCGAGTACCAGGAGCTGACCGCACGGCAGCGCCGCCATCACGCGGAACACGGATTCTGCATGTACTCGATGATCGGTACGGCGGAGGAGGAGACCGACGCCGTCCTGGGCTTCACGGGCGCGCAGCCGTGGCCGAACGACTGGGGGCCGGTGGGCGAGATCGAGATCGGGTGGCGGCTGGGGCGGGCGTACTGGGGCAAGGGGTACGCGACGCAGGCGGCCCGGGCCGCGCTGGAGGTGGTGCGGGCCGCGGGGGTGCGGAGCGTGGTCGCGATGGTGGCGGCCGGGAACGAGCGGTCGGTGGCGGTGACGCGACGGCTCGGGATGCGGCACGCGGAAACGTTCCGTACGCCGTCCGGACGGGAGGGGTACTGCTTCCGGCTGGAGCTGTGAGGAAGACGTACGGGTGAGGGGGCCGCCGGCCGGGCCGGGGCCCCCTCCGCCGTCACGCGTCCGGCTTCGTCCCCCGGTGCAGGGCGACGATGCCGCCCGTCAGGTTGCGCCAGGCCACCTTCGACCAGCCCACCCCCTGGAGGCGCGCCGCCAGGGCCGGCTGGTTGGGCCAGGAGCGGATGGACTCGGCGAGGTACACGTACGCGTCCGGGTTGCTGCTCACCGCACGCGCGACGGGCGGCAGGGCCCGCATCAGGTACTCGGTGTAGACCGTACGGAACGGGCCCCACGTCGGCTCGCTGAACTCGCAGATGACGACCCGGCCGCCGGGCTTGGTGACCCGGTACAGCTCCCGCAGGGCGGCGTCCGTGTCCTGGACGTTGCGCAGCCCGAAGGAGATGGTCACGGCGTCGAACACGCCGTCGGCGAAGGGCAGTTGCATCCCGTCACCGGCCACGAACGGCATCCACGGGCGGCGCTTCTTGCCCTCGCCCAGCATGCCGACGGAGAAGTCGCACGGGACGACGTAGGCGCCGGTGCGGGTGAAGGGCAGCGAGGAGGTGCCCGTACCGGCGGCGAGGTCGAGCACGCGCTCGGCGGGGCGCGCCGCGACGGCCCGCTCCACCTCCTTGCGCCACAGCCGCGCCTGCCCGAGGGACAGCACGTCGTTGGTGAGGTCGTAGCGCGCCGCCACGTCGTCGAACATCGCGGCGACGTCCTGCGGCTGCTTGTCCAGAGAGGCTCGGGTCACCCGGCCATTGTTCCCTACGGCTCCGGAAGGCTTTGGACGGGGACGGCCCGATGCCCCCCTCAGAACATCCGGGCGGTCCAGCGGTGCTGCGTCATGCGCTGAGCATCGTGAGCGGCCGAATGGGCCGTCCCCGCGGGAAAGATCTTGCCGGGTGGAGGCGGAGGTTCCGGTTGCGTTGACGGGGTCCTGACGCAGGACACGCCGGCCTTCACGGATCGTTGACGCCCGGCCTCACAGCTCCAGCAGACTCGCCAGGTCGATGCCGATGGGGAAGGGCCGGTCCGTCTCCAGCTTCTCGGTGTGACGAGGGTGCTCGGGGGCGGGAACGTACTCGCCCACGTCGCGACGCAGCCAGAACTCGTGCACTACCGGCCGGTCGCCCTCACCATGTTCCACACGCCAGAAGTACGGGATGCCCGCCTCGGCGTACAAGAACGGCTTGCTGCTCCGGTCCCGGACCTGGGAGCCGGGCGACACCACTTCCACCGCGAGCTTCACGATGGCAGCCGGCGTGGCCGCCGACGAGGCGACGTCGATCCCGCTCTTGTCGAAGACGACGATGTCGGGCTTGACGGAGCTGTAAGTGTCGAGCACCAGACACCGTTCGGCATTGACGCCGTACAGGTCGGGTTTCACCTGCTTGATACGGAAGAACAGCTCATCCCGGACTTGGTCGTGCCACTATTCCGCCATCCCCCGAACCACGATCATTCCGTCCATGAGTTCCCAGTCGAAGGGCAGCTCCAGATCCTTGACCTGGTCGAACGTCCACTGTCCCCCGGGCGGGTTCATCCAGGTCTCCGGAGTCGCCTTCTCCAGCCGCCGGTCAGTGCTCATCACTGCTCCCATGGACACAAGTGTGGACGCGGGTGCGGATCACGGTCCTGCATACGACAGTACCGTCACACGGAGTGACGGACGGGCTTCTCGGCGTTGACGGTGGTGACGCTCAGCGGCCCCGGTACACCAGGCGTCCGCCCACCACCGTGACCAGGCAGCGTCCGTCTTCCGCGAGTACCGCGAAGTCGGCCGGGGCGCCGGGGGCGAGAGGCTGCGGGGCCGGGCGGTCGCGGAGGCCGGAGCGGGTGACCGCGGTGCGGACGGCGGGGCGGGTGAAGGGGCCGGAGACCGATGTCGTACCGGTGGCGAGCAGCCGCTGCACGCCCCTGCGGGCGCTCGCGCCCCAGCGGGTGTCGGTCATGCCGAGCGCGGTGAGCGCGTCGCCCGTGAGCGGGACCGTGCCCAGGGCGTCGGCTTCGCGCGGATCGGGGTGGTAGGCGGATTCGAGCAGCGCGGCGCCGTCGGGCTCGTGGCGTCCTGGGGTCAGGACGCCGTTCCACTCGCGTACGCGGGCCCGCTCGCCGTAGCGCTCGTACAGCTCCTCGTACGGGCCGACGGCCTCGACGCGGTCGCCGGAGACGACGACCGCGTGCCCGGGGGCCGCGACGCCGTCGGGGGCGCGGCGGACACCGTGCACGCGGTGGATCGTCAGCACGTGAGCCCCAGATGTCTCAGGCGTTTCAGTTGGCCTCGACGAGCTTCAGCTCGGGGTGCGCCGTGCCGCCCTCGATGGCCGTGGAGGAGATGTGCGAGGTGACGCGGTCGTCGACCGGGTCGTTCGCCGGGTCGTCGTGCACGACCAGGTGCTCGTACGTGGTCGCGCGCTGCGCCGGGACACGGCCCGCCTTGCGGATCAGGTCGATGATCTCCTGGCGGTTGGAGCGGTGCTTGGCGCCGGCGGAGGAGACCACGTTCTCCTCCAGCATGATCGAGCCGAGGTCGTCGGCGCCGTAGTGCAGGGAGAGCTGGCCGATCTCCTTGCCGGTGGTCAGCCAGGAGCCCTGGATGTGGGCGACGTTGTCGAGGAAGATCCGGGCGATGGCGATCATGCGCAGGTACTCGAAGATCGTCGCCTGGGTGCGGCCCTTGAGGTGGTTGTTCTCGGGCTGGTAGGTGTACGGGATGAAGGCGCGGAAGCCGCCCGTACGGTCCTGCACGTCGCGGATCATGCGCAGGTGCTCGATGCGCTCGGCGTTGGTCTCGCCGGTGCCCATGAGCATGGTGGAGGTCGATTCGACGCCCAGGTTGTGGGCGGTCTCCATGATCTCCAGCCAGCGCTCGCCGGACTCCTTCAGCGGGGCGATGGCCTTGCGCGGTCGCTCGGGCAGCAGCTCCGCGCCGGCGCCGGCGAAGGAGTCCAGGCCCGCGGCGTGGATGCGGCGGATGGCGTCCTCGACGGAGGTCTTGGAGATCCGGGCCATGTGCTCGACCTCGGAGGCGCCGAGGGAGTGGATCACCAGTTGCGGGAACGCCTTCTTGATGGCGGAGAAGTGCTCTTCGTAGTACTCGACGCCGTAGTCGGGGTGGTGGCCGCCCTGGAACATGATCTGGGTGCCGCCCAGCTCGACGGTCTCGGCGCAGCGGCGCAGGATGTCGTCGAGGTCGCGGGACCAGCCCTTGGCGGTGTCCTTGGGCGCGGCGTAGAAGGCGCAGAACTTGCAGGCCGTCACGCACACGTTGGTGTAGTTGATGTTGCGCTCGATGATGTACGTCGCGATGTGCTCCGTACCGGCGTAACGGCGGCGGCGTACGGCGTCGGCCGCCGCGCCCAGCGCGTGCAGCGGCGCGGAACGGTACAGGTCCAGCGCTTCCTCGGGCGTGATCCGCCCGCCCCCCGCGGCGCGGTCGAGTACGGACTGAAGGTCGGCGTTCTCGGTCACCGGGCGTCCCTTCGGAGGCGGGCATAACGACCGAACCAGCGTACGCCAGCGGTACGACATGCCTGGCGGCGGCCGGGTCGGGCGCCGGGTGGAGGGTGGGGCGGCGGCTGGAGGGCGGGCGAAGCGACGGCTGGACGGCGGCCGGGAAAACGGCTTTCCAGCGGGCAGGGAAGCGGCCTCTGGGCGGTCAGCCGCCGGTCTTCTTCATGGTGGCGCGGGGCCGCCCGCCCGCCTCGTCGTCGGAGGCGAAGGAGAGCGTGCCGTCCTTGCCGAGGGTGTACGTGACGGCTGCCTCGGCGCCCGTACAGCCGGGTCCGGGCTTGCCGTCCGTGCGCTCCCTGAGGGTCAGCGTGGTGGCGGTGGCGGACACCAGTTTCGCCTTGGCCGCGCACCGGGCGATCAGGAAGTCGTACGAGGTGTGGACGACGTAATCACCCTTGCTGCCGGGGGCGATGGTGCTGGTGATGGTGCCGTTGGGGACGTCGTGGCGGGTGACGACCGTACCGGTCCAGGTACCGAGGAAGGACTTCGGGACGGCCGGCTCCCCGGGCCGGGAGCCGCCCGGCGACGGGGTCTGACCGCTGCCGGGCGGCTTCGCGGCTGCGTCCCTGCCGTCACCCTCGCCCTGGCCGGGCAGCAGACGGAAGACGAACGCGGCCGTCGTCGCGACGGCGAGCGCACCGGCCACGGACAGGACCAGTGTGCAGCTCATCCGGCGGCGCCCGGTGGTACCACCGGCGAGGACGCCCCTCAGGGTGAGGCGGCGTTCCTTGGGCGGGGCGGGGGCTTCCGGCGGGTTCGGTGGCCGGGTGGGGACGGCACCGGCGGTCGGCCAGGAGGGATGCGAGGGCTGGGAGGGGTACGCGGGGTGGGGGTGAGGCTGGGGAGGGATGCAGGTCGGTTGCTGTCCGGAGGCAGCGGGGGCGGAAGCGCCGGGATCGGTCGGAGCGTCGAACGGAACGAGGCCGGACGGCGCCCCGGATGGAGGGGTGCCGGGCGCCCCGTACCCATCAGCCGCGGGCTCTCCGTACGCAGGAGCAGGAGCAGCGGGCACAGCAGGCACCGCAGACGCGCCGGCGCCCCCGAAGCCCCCCACACCCTCCCCCGCCCGCGCGTCCAGGTTCAGCAGTTCCACCGCCTGCCTGCTCACGCGTTCGACCAGCGGCGCCGGCAGCCAACCGGCGCGCACCGGTTCACCGTCCGCGCCCGCCCCGCCCAGCCCCCGCGCGATCTCCTCCGGGGCGGGCCGGTCCTCGGGGCGCTTCGCCAGACAGGACGTGGTGATCTCGCGGAGGTCGCCCGTGAGGGCGGTGCCGAGTTCGGGGTCGCCGTGGACGACCTTGTAGAGGAGGGCGGCCGAGCTGTCCCCGGTGAAGGGGCCGGCGCCGGTGGCCGCGTAGACCAGTACCGCGCCGAGCGAGAAGACGTCGCAGGCGCCGGTGACGTCCTGGCCGAGGATCTGCTCGGGCGCCATGTAGCCGGGGGAGCCGACGGAGACGCCGGTGGCGGTGAGTGCGGCGCTGCCGTCCGTGGCGCGGGCGATGCCGAAGTCGATCAGCAGCGGGCCGTCGAGGGTGAGCAGGACGTTGGACGGTTTGACGTCCCGGTGGACCAGCCCGTGGGTGTGCACGGCGGCCAGCGCCCGGGCGAGTCCGGCGCCCAGCGTCCGTACGGCGGTGCCGTCCAGCGGGCCGAAGTCCTCGACGGCGCGGGTGAGCGAGGGGCCCGCCACGTACCCGGTGGCCACCCAGGGGACGGGGGCGTCGGGGTCGGCGTCCAGTACGGGCGCGGTCCAGGCGCCGCCGACCCGGCGCGCGGACTCCACCTCGCGCCGGAAGCGGGCCCGGAACTGGTCGTCGGCCGCGAACTGCGCGTGTACGGACTTCACCGCGACGGTACGGCCGCCGGCGCTGCGCCCGAGATAGACGCGGCCCATGCCGCCCGCGCCGAGCCGGCCCAGCAGCCGGTACGTACCGATGACGCGCGGATCGTCCGCCCCCAGCGGCTCCATGGCTTCGCCTCCCCCTGCCGGCCCGGATCACGGCACAGCCTATGACCCAGGTCATGCCCGGTCCGGTGAACCCGCACAGCGGCATTCGCCATCAAAGAGATGGAACGCCAGCAACCGTCCGACTTGTCCTGCGGGGCAGCGCACCCATCCGGAGACCTTCGTGCAGCACCAGTCCGGGGAGCAGCCCCCGAACGGCCCCGGGGGCCGGCCCGCGTACGGGTACGGGTCCGACGGCGGGCCCGCGTACGGCCCCGCCCGGGAGCACCGCGCGCCGCGCCGCCGGACGGGCCGGCGCAAGCGGCTCTGGCTGGCGGGAGCGGTCGTGGCCGTGCTGGGCCTGGCCGCCGTGCCCGTACTGAACGCCTTCGACGTCTTCTCCGACAACGGCGAGCCGATGTCCTTCGACCAGCCCCGCACGGACGGCGGCGGCTCCGGCGGCGCGGGCGGGCCGTCCGACGGGTCCGCGCCGGGGGTGCGGATGCCCACCGGGCCGCAGGCGCAGTTCACGACGGCGAACACGCTGGACGACGGCACCAAGATCGGCGTGACCACGCTGCACGGCAAGAAGTCCGGGTTCACGGGCCGGGTCTGGGTGTGGGCGCCCAAGGAGTACTACGAGCAGAAGTACGCGAAGAGCGCGTTCCCGGTGCTCATCGCGCTGCCCGGCGGTCCCGGCTATCCGGTCAACTACTGGATGGGGACCGACCTGAAGTTGCAGAGCAGCATCAGCGAGTGGTCGAAGTCGGGCAAGAGCAAGCCGTTCATCGTCGTCATGCCGGTCCTGAACGCGGACGACAAGAACTACTACGACGGCAGTGACATCCCGGGGCAGCCGAAGATGGGCACCTGGATGTCCGACGACGTCCCCGACCTGGTGAAGGCCAACTTCCGTACCTTCGCGTCCCGGGACGGCTGGGCCTTCATGGGCTCCTCCTCGGGCGCCTTCGTGGGCCTCAAGCAGGTGCTCCAGCACCCCGACCGGTTCAAGGCCGTGATCGCGAGCGGTCCCGACACCCGGCCGGACTCGCCGCTGTGGCGCGGCCACGAGAAGGAGCAGCGCGCCAACGACCCGGAGCAGCTGGCCAGGAAGCTGATCGCCCGGCCCGGGGCCCCGGACGTGCACATCGCCTTCCAGATCGGCACCAAGGAGAGTGGCCGGGCCAAGCTGGAATCCTTCATGAAGAAATACGGCAAGGGACCGATCAAAACCCGCCTGCAAGTGATCCAAGACGGCGGTCACAACGCCAGGGGGTACGTCCGCGGCATGAATGACGGAACCATGGAATGGATCAGCAAGGTGATGTCGGGCCCGACGCCCGCACCCTGACGCGTCGGCCGGGCATGTCGTACGCCTTTCGCACTTTTCCCGGCTGACTGCCGCGCGGTCCTCCGTGCGGACTTCCGTGCGGCTTCCGTACGCCCCCCGTACGACTTCCGCACTTCTCCGTACGCGCTGCCCGTGCCTTTCGTGCACTTTTCGCATACCTTTCGCGCACTTCCCACCCAGCTCACGTACCACTCGCGCGGGTCTTCCGCTCGTGTTCCGTACGGTTTCTGTTCAGGTGCCGTACACGATCCATAGGTGTTCGTACGGGTTCCGTATGGGTTCCGTACGCGCGCGGAATTCGCCGCCGGAATCGGGGTCAGGCCGACGGGTTCTCCAGCAGGTCGACCCGCACGTCCGCCGGATAGCCGGTCGATTCTCCCGTCCTGCGGGCGAATTCCGTCACGCCGCGCAACTGGTCCGGGCCGAACCGGAAGTCCAGTGTCGTGAAGTAGCGTTCCAGCACCTTCTCGTCGAAGGTCTCCCAGCGTGCGGCCTGCTCGGCCACCTTGCCGACCTCTTCGAGCGACAGGTCGCGGGAGGCCAGGAACGCCTCGTGCACCTTGCGCACGACGAGGGGTTCACGCTCCAGGTAGTCCCGGCGGGTCGCCCAGACGGCGAAGACGAACGGCAGCCCCGTCCAGTCCTTCCACATCTGTCCCAGGTCGTGCACCTGGAGGCCGAGCCGCGGCGCGTCGTGCAGGTTCGCGCGCAGCGCCGCGTCCCCGATCAGCACGGCGGCCTCCGCCTCCTGCATCATCACGCCGAGGTCGGGCGGGCAGGTGTAGTAGTCAGGAGTGACGCCGATCTTCTCGGCCAGCAGCAGTTGGGCCAGTCGTACGGATGTACGGGAGGTCGAGCCGAGTGCGACCCGTGCCCCGTCCAGCTCCTCCAGGGGCTTCTGCGACACGATCACGCACGACATGACCGGGCCGTCACAGCCGACCGCCAGGTCGGGAAAGGCGACCAGGTCGTCGGAGGCCCGCAGGAACTCCACGAGGGTGACCGGTGCGATGTCGAGATCGCCGCGCACCAGCTGTTCGCTGAGCTTTTCCGGGGTGTCCTTCGTGAGCTCCAGGTCGAGCAGCGTGCCCGTACGCGCGAGGCCCCAGTACAGGGGCATACAGTTCAGGAACTGGATGTGGCCCACCCGCGGCCGGCTCCGACGGTGGTCGGCTGCGGCTCCTGCGGATGCGTCTCCAACGGTTGAATTGTCCACATGCGGAGGCTAGCCCCGGAGGCTGCCGGACGGTGCGGCGGGGCCGCCTGTGGCCACTGCACCGCACGGGTAAACGTGATCTTTGGCTCTTCCGCCCTCCAAGCGCCCCGTGCTACGCTCAGCGCAAGTTGCAGTTTGGTTTCCCTTGCAGTACAGAGCCTGCGGAGCATGTGACGCCGCAGGCTTTTGTAGTTTTCAGACTTCTCGCAGGTTCTGGAGCAGGGCAACCCTTTGGCCCAAGGAGGGCTTATGGCTACCGGAACCGTGAAGTGGTTCAACGCTGAAAAGGGCTTCGGCTTCATCGCCCAGGACGGCGGCGGCCCGGATGTCTTCGTTCACTACTCTGCGATCAACGCCTCTGGCTTCCGTTCCCTGGAAGAGAACCAGCAGGTGAACTTCGACGTCACGCAGGGCCCGAAGGGTCCGCAGGCGGAGAACGTCACGCCGGTCTGAGTTGCCCGGTCCGACCGATCGCGGTCGACTTAGCAGTACCCAAGGAGCCCCGCTCCTTCCTTTCGGGGAAGGGGACGGGGCTCCTGCCTTTTCCCGTACCGCCGGCCACTGTCCTTTCCCGCATGTGCGGCCGCCGCCCTTTCCCGCACCGGCGGGCGCTGCCCTTTCCCGCACCACCGGCCCGCGGAATGCATCGCTGCCGCACCCCCTGACCTCTTCGGCCCCCGCGGCTACCGTGCAGAGTCATGACGGGTCCGACCATCGCGGTGCACCACGTGCGGGCCGTGCTCAGCGGTGCGCGGCGGGCGGGTGTGGACACCGTGCCGCTGTTGCAGGCGGCGCGGATCTCTCCGCTGCTGATCGGGGACGAGCGGGCCCGGATCGGTGCCGACCGGTTCGCCCGGCTGGTCAAGGAGGTGCAGCGGGCGACGGGCGACGAGTTCCTGGGGCTCGGGCCGCTGCCCAGCCGCCGGGGCACGTTCGCCATGATGGGCCTCGCCTGTCTGGGCTGCCCCGATCTCGGTACGGCGCTGGAGCGGGCCGTACGGTTCTACGGACTGTTCCCGGGCGGGCCGGAGATGGCCGTGACGGCGGAGGGCGGGGCGGGGGCCCGTTCCGGCCCCGCGTCCGGCCCCGACCCCGGCCCCGGTGCCGCCTCCGCCGCGCTCTCCGCCGAGTTCTCGATCCGTACCGATCTGCGTCCGTACCCCGAGGCCACCTTCCTCGCCGAGTCCGTGATGATCATCTGGCACCGGCTCTCCAGCTGGCTCGTCGGCCGCCGCATCCCGCTGCGCCACGCCCGCTTCGCCCACCCCGCCCCCGCACACGCGCACGAGTACGAGCTGCTCTTCGGCTGTGCGGTGCGCTTCGGTGCCCCACGCACCGCGGCGGTCTTCGACGCCCGCTGGCTGGCGGCGCCGGTCGTCCGGGACGAGGCGGCACTGACGGCGATGCTGCGGCGGGCGCCCGCCGACCTGCTGAGCCGCCGGGAGTACGGCACGACCGTCACCGAGCGGGTACGGCGCACGCTCGTCCTCGCCCTGCGCGCCGCGGGCCCGGCCCGGCTGCCGGAGGCGGCCGAGGTCGCGGCGCGGCTGGCGGTGAGCCCGGCGACGCTGCGCCGCCGGCTCCAGGAGGAGGGCACCTCGTACCGGCGCCTGAAGGACGCGGTGCGCCGGGACGCGGCGATCAGCTCGCTGGCGGCGGGCCGGGAGCCGATCGCCGAGCTGGCGGCGCGGCTCGGCTTCTCCGAGGACACCGCGTTCCACCGGGCGTTCCGGCGGTGGACGGGGACCACCCCGGGCGCGTACCGGCTGCGACCGCGGGCGGCGGGCGGGCCGGCGGGCGCTCCGACCGGTCAGCAAAGCTGAGCGTTCCGGTCAGCACCGTACGTACCACCGAGTCCCTACGGTCACCCCAGCTGAACCGTCCTGAACCGTCCCCCGGACCGTTGGGAGAGCCGCATGGTGCAACCCCGCGCCACCCGCGCGCTGCGCACTACCGCCCTCACCGCCGCCACGGCACTCGCCCTCTCGCTCGGCCTCCCGAGCGCCACGGCCACCGCGCGTTCCGCCCCCTCAGCCCCCGGAGTCCCCTCAGTCACGTCGGCCCCGCAGGCCTCGTCCAACCCGCACGCCTTGTCCGCCCCGTCCGTCTCGCCCACCTCTTCCGCCCAGACGGACAACGCCCGTCCGGGTGACATCGTGGCCTCCTCCCCCACCTCCTTCCACCCCCTGCCGGGCCAGCCGACCCGCACCCGCGCCTGGCACATGGAGTACCGCTCGACCACCGCCAAGGGCACCCCGAACGTCGTCTCCGGCACCGTCATCGTCCCGGACGACGGCCGTACCGGGCCGCGCCCGCTGGTCACGTACGCCGTCGGCACGGTCGGCCTCGCCGACACCTGCGCGCCGTCGGCCGGCTTCCCCAAGGGCACCACCGTCGAGGCCAACCTCATCCAGCAGCTCACGGCCCGCGGCTGGGCGGTCGCCGTGACCGACTACGAGGGCCTCGGCACACCCGGCGAGCACACCTACACCGTCGGCCGCGCCGAGGGGCAGGCCGTCCTGGACGCCGCGCGCGCCGCGCAGCGGCTGCCCGGTGCCGTGCGCGCGGGCGTCACCCAGGACTCCCCGGTCGGGATCATGGGCTACTCGCAGGGCGGCCAAGCCTCCGGCTGGGCGGCCGAGCTGCACCGTACGTACGCGCCCGAACTCAAGGTCAAGGGCACCGCGACCGGCGGTGTCCCGGCCGACCTGCTCAAGGTCGCCGACTTCAACAACGGCAACATCGGCGCCGGCCTGATCCTGATGGCGGCCGTCGGCCAGGACGCCGCGTTCCCGGAGCTGGACCTGGCGAAGTACCTGAACGACAAGGGCCGGCACTACGTCGGCTTCATGAAGAAGAACTGCGTGGCCGTCGACGCCATCGCCGGCGCCTTCAAGAAAATCTCCGACGTCACGGTCAAGAACCCGCTGTACGAGGCCGACTGGCAGCAGCGGCTGCGGGAGTCGGACCTCGGGACGCGCCGGCCGGACGCGCCGGTGTTCCTCTACCACGGCACGCTCGACGAGCTGATTCCGTACGGCGTCGGCAAGCAGTTGCGTGCGGACTGGTGCGCCAAGGGCGCCGAGGTGCGGTGGGCCCCGATCCCGCTGGGTGAGCACGTCGTCGGCGCGGTCGCGGGCGCCGTACCGGCCGCCGACTGGCTCGCGGACCGCTTCGCCGGGAAGCCGGCGCACGGCAACTGCGGCTGAGCGGACGGCGACAGGCATCCGGAGGAACCCCGTGCCACTTCCCCCACAGAGGTGACACGGGGCTCCGGTCTGCCGGGCCGGCCGAACCGGCTGGGCCTCGTACGAGGTTACCCGGCGGTCAGTTAACGGAGCATCAGTACCCCGCCCCGTCCCCCCGCCCGTTTCCGTACAACTCCTTTATCTCCGCCCCGAAGTCACGCGCGATGGCGGCCCGCCGCAGTTTCAGGGACGGGGTGAGGTGGCCGGCCTCCTCCGTGAAGTCGACCGGCAGCACGGTGAACCGGCGTATCGATTCGGCGCGCGAGACCAACTGGTTGGCGTCGTCCACGGCGTCCTGGATGTCGGCCAGAAGGGCCTCGTCGTGGACCAGTCGCGCCAACGGCACCTGCTGCTTCTTCCGCATCTGCCGCCAGTGCGCCAGCCCGTCCGGCTCCAGCGTGACCAGCGCGGTGATGTACGGGCGGCCGTCACCGACGACCATGCACTGGCCGACCAGCGGATGCACGCGCAGCCGGTCCTCCAGCGGGGCCGGGGCGACGTTCTTGCCGCCGGAGGTGACGATCAGCTCCTTCTTGCGGCCGGTGATGGTCAGATAGCCGTCCGCGTCCAGGGCGCCGATGTCCCCGGTCGCCAGCCAGCCTCCGCCCTCCGCTCCCGGTCCCGCTCTTCCTCCGTCCCTCCCTCCCGCTCGGCTCCCGTCCACGTCCCCGGCCGGCAGCGGTCCGCCGGTCGCGGCGTCCCAGTAGCCGCTGAAGACCTGCCCGCCGCGCAGCAGCACCTCCCCGTCCTCCGCTATCCGTACGGCGGTGCCGGGCAGCGGCCGGCCGACCGTGCCGATCCGGGGCTTGAGCGGCGGGGTGAGGGTGGCCGCCGCGGTGGTCTCGGTGAGCCCGTACCCCTCGAAGATCTCGATGCCCGCGCCGGCGTAGAAGGCCGCGAGCCGCCGCCCGAGCGGGGAGCCGCCGCAGATCACGTAGCGGACCTTGCCGCCGAGCGCGGCCCGGATACGGCGGTAGACCAGCGGGTCGTACATCCGCCGGGCCGCCTTCAGCGCCACACCGGGCCCGCCGCCCGCGCCGTGCTCCTTCGCCTCGACGGCTTCCCCGTAGCGCCGCGCGACCGTGGCGGCGCGGTCGAAGGAGGCGGCCCGGCCCATCTTCTCGGCCGTGGCGCGGCCGGTGTTGTAGACCTTCTCCAGGACGTAGGGGATGGCGAGCAGGAACGTCGGGCGGAAGGCGGCCAGGTCGGCGAGGAGGTCCTCGGTACGGATGCTGGGCGCGTGGCCGAGCCGTACCCGGGCGCGCAGACAGCCGACCGCGACCATCCGGCCGAAGACGTGCGACAGGGGCAGGAAGAGCAGCGTGGAGGCGGGCTCGCTGCTGACCGATTTGAAGACCGGGTGCAGCAGTTCGATCGCGTTGTCCACCTCGGCGAAGAAGTTGCCGTGGGTCAGGACGCAGCCCTTGGGGCGGCCGGTGGTGCCGGAGGTGTAGACGAGGGTGGCGATGCCCGACGGGCCGGTGGCCGCCCGCCGTTCGCTCACCAGCGCGTCCGGGACCGGCCGTCCGGCGGCCACGATCTGCGGTACGGCGCCGGTGTCCAACTGCCACAGGTGGCGCAGTCCGGGCAGCCCGGACCGGACGCCGCTCACCAGCCGGGCCTCCGCGACGCTCTCCACGACGCAGGCCGCCGCCCCCGAGTCCTGGAGGATCCAGTGCGCCTGGTGGGCCGAGGAGGTCGGGTACACGGGCACGGTGACCAGGCCGGCCGCCCACGCGGCGAAGTCGATCAGCGTCCACTCGTACGTCGTACGGGCCATGATGGCCAGCCGGTCACCCGCCCGCAGCCCGTGCGCGATCAGGCCCTTGGCCACGGCGAGCACCTCGGCGGCGAACTCGGCGGCGCTCACGTCCCGCCATGCGCCCCCGGCATCACCTCCCGCCTTCTTGCGCGCCAGTACGGCCTCGCCGGGCGCTTGCGCGGCGTTGTCGAAGGGGATGTCTCCCAGGGAACCGGTGCGCACCGGCGCCACCAGCGGCGGTACGGACACCTCCCGCACGACCCCGTCCCGCTGCCGGGTGCATGGCTCCGCCGGAGCGGGCACCGGTGGCCCGCCTTGCCGTTGCTGACTGGACACGAGCGGCTCCTCGTCTCACGGTGGTCGCAGGGTGTGCGCGGCGCGGCGGCCGGCGCGGCACAGCGGCCGGCGCATCCCAACGGGCCCGAGGAGCAGGCCCGTTGGGCGGCCGGGGTGGCGCGCGGCCCACAGGTTCGCGCTCTCGACCAACACCTGACCCGACAGTAACCTTACTTCGAAGTAAATTTACGCGAGGACCAGGAGTTGGCCAATGCCCGAACACCGTCTTCCTCCCACCGCCGCGGCCCCGGGCCTCCTCCGCACCCCTCGCACGGACCGTCCGCCGACCGCACCACGTCGGCCGGGCGCCTGATGGCGGCCGACGTCCCGGGCGGCGCGACCACCGGCCTGTCCCGCGCACCGCGGCTGATGCCCGTACTGGCCAAGGGCGTGCTGACCGGCTTCGGCAAGCACCCGCGGCCGGACGCCGCACTGCCGCGCACCCGCCTCGTCCTGCCCGCCGTCCGCATCGGGCTGGGCCGGGCCGCCACGTACGCCCGGGTCTGCGGGTACGACGCCACCGAACCGCTGCCCGTCACCTATCCGCACATCCTCGGATTTCCGCTGGCCGCCCGGCTGATGAGCGCGCGGGACTTCCCGCTGCCGATGCTCGGCCTGGTGCACACCGGCATCGAGATCACCCAGTACGCGCCGCTGCACCCGACCGACACGCTCGAACTGACGGTGTTCGCGGGCGCGTTGCGGGCGCACCACCGCGGCACCGAGGTGGTGATGACCACCGAGGCGCGCCGTGGGGGCGCGCTGGTGTGGCACGACCGGAGCACCTATCTGGCGCGGCACCGGGCGTCCGGGGGCCGCGAGCCCCTCCCGGACGGCCCCTCCGCCTCCCCCGGGTCACCCGGAGTACGCGGAGCGCCCGGCCCCCTCGACTCCCCCGGCCCTTCCCGCGCCCGCGACCTGCCCGTACGGGCCCGTTGGCGCCTGCCCGCCGACCTCGGCCGCCGCCACGCCGCCGTCTCCGGCGACTACAACCCGATCCATCTGCACGCCCTGACGGCCCGCCCGCTCGGCTTCCCGCGCGCCATCGCGCACGGCATGTGGACCTTCGCGCGCTGCGCCGCCGAAGCGGTGCTGCCGGGTACGGCGACGCTGCGCATCTCGGCGGAATTCCGCTCCCCGGTCCTGCTGCCCGCCACCGTCGCGTACGCCTACGAGACCACGCGCAGCGGCGGCGCGTTCCAACTGCGCGGCACCCCCGAGGGGCGGGCCCGCGTCCACCTGGAGGGGAGGGTGGAGACGGACGTGTGACGCCCGCGGCCCGGCTCGGCCCGGGAGCGCGAAAGCCGCCCCGGGCCCGCGGCACGGCGTGCTGTCACCCGCCCGGCGACCAACGCTCCCCGTCCATCAGCCGGCCCAGCCCGGCCCAGGCGAAGTTCATCAGCGTCGCCGCCGTCTCCTTGGCCGACGGGCGCTCCCCCGGCGCCGTCCCGCTGCCGCGGCCGTTGGCCCAGTCGGCCAGTGATTCGGCGGCCCCCACCAGCGCGTGCGCCAGGCCGGAGACTTCGCGCGCGGCCGGTTCCGGGTCGCAGCCCGCCTCCTGGGCGGCCGCGCCGATCATCGCCGTGACGAACTCGACGATCTCCGCCCGCATCGCGGCGACTTCGACCGCGAACGGTTCCCCCTGTGTACGGGCCTGCTGGTGCAGTACCGCCCAGCCGTCCGGATTCTCGGCCGTATGTGCGAAGAATCCTTTCAGCCCGCTCCAGAGCTGCCGGTCGGCGGGCGCGTCCGGCTCCACCGCGGCCCGTACGGCCTCCGTGAGCGCCGCCGACTCCCGCCGGATCACGGCGCTGAACAGCTCCTCCTTGGAGTTCAGGTACAGATAGACCAGCGGCTTCGACACCCCCGCCACCTCGGCGATCTCGTCCATCGAGGCCGCACGGTAACCGCGCCGCGCGAAGGTCAGCACGGCCGCGTCGAGCATCTGCTGCTCCCGTACGGCCCGCGGCATCCGCTTGCTCTTCACAGCTCCCACGCCCCATGCCCTTCCGTCCCGCCCCTTTACCGCCAAGTAAGTTTACGTTTTCCCGCCTTGTCCGCCGCCTCTTGACGCGATCCGCCCGCTAGCGAGACGATACGACTCGTCTCGTCATGCGTCCGAAAGGAACTCCCCATGCACCAGCCGCACCAGCAGTACATCGAGGCGGCTCCCGGCGTGCGCCTGTGGACCGACCGGCGCGGACCGGCCGACGCGCCCCCGCTGCTGCTGGTCATGGGTGCGCAGGCGTCCGGCCTGGGCTGGCCGGAGCCGTTCGTGGACGCGCTCGCCGTCCAGCACCGGGTCATCCGTTACGACCACCGCGACACGGGCCGCTCCACCTGGTCCTTCGACGAACAGCCGTACCGCATCACGGACCTGGCGCAGGACATCGTCCGTGTCCTCGACGGCCTCGGCGTCGAGCGGGCGCACCTGGTGGGACTGTCGCTCGGCGGGATGCTGACGCAACTGGCCCTCGCCGACCACCCGGAGCGGATACGGAGCGCCACCCTGATGGGCACCAACGCGCTGAGCACCGCCCCGTACACCCGCCCGGACGGCGTCCAGGTCCCCGCCGCCGACCTGCCCGGCATCGCCCCGGAGGTGCTGGAGATGTGGGCCCGGCCCGTCGAGGACCACGGCCTGGAGGCCGAACTCGACCGGCGCGTGGAGCACTGGCGGGTCCTCAGCGGCGGACAGCTCCCCTTCGACCCCGCCCATTACCGCGCCCTGGAACGCCGGATCATCGAGCACACCGGCCGCTACGACGTCTCCGCCGCCCCCGCCCGCGCCGACCACTCGGGAATGCTGCGCACCGAAGCCCTGGCCGCCAACCAGGTGCCCACCCTGGTCGTCAACGCCCCGGCCGAACCGGTCTTCCCGCCACCGCACCCGCACCACCTCGCCCAGGTCGTCGGCCACGCACACCTGGTGGAGATCCCCGGCATGGGCCACGCCCTGCCACCGGAGGTCCAGGGCCCGCTGGCGGAGGCGATCCTGGCACACACGGCGAAGGCCGGCTGAACGGAAGGGCGCGTACCGCCCGCACGCGAAACGCCGGACGGGCCGGGGTGACCCCCGGCCCGTCCGGCGTTCAGGCCGATGCGGTCCCGCGGTCGGTGTCCGCGCTCAGGCTCCGGCAGGCGCCGGTACCGACACCTTCCGCTCCGCGTCCGCCTCCGTGACCGCGCCGTCCTCCAGCTCCACGCCGGCCGCACGGGCGTACGCGTCACGGTCCAGGATCTTCTCCTTGGCCGAGACCAGGATCGGCACGACGACTTGGCCGGCCACGTTCGTAGCCGTCCGCATCATGTCCAGGATCGGGTCGATGGCCATCAGCAGGCCGACGCCCTCCAGGGGGAGGCCGAGGGTGGACAGGGTCAGGGTCAGCATGACGGTGGCACCGGTCAGGCCGGCGGTGGCCGCCGAGCCGATGACCGAGACGAAGGCGATCAGGATGTAGTCACCGATGCCCAGGTCGACGTTGAAGATCTGCGCGATGAAGATCGCGGCGAGCGCCGGGTAGATCGAGGCGCAGCCGTCCATCTTGGTCGTCGAGCCGAACGGGACCGCGAAGGACGCGTACTCCTTCGGCACGCCCAGGCGCTCGGTGACCTTCTGGGTCAGCGGCATGGTGCCGACCGAGGAGCGGGAGACGAACGCGAGCTGGATGGCGGGCCAGGCGCCCTTGAAGAACTGCAGCGGGCTCACCTTGGCGAAGACCGACAGCAGCAGCGGGTAGACGCCGAACAGGACGATGGCGCAGCCGACGTAGATGTCGACGGTGAAGGTCGCGTACTTGCTGATCAGGTCCCAGCCGTAGTCCGCGATGGCGTAGCCGATCAGGCCGAGCGAGCCGATCGGGGCGAGGCGGATGACCCACCACAGGGCCTTCTGCAGCAGCTCCAGCGCGGAACGGCTCAGACGCAGCACCGGCTCGGCGCGGTCGCCCAGCTTCAGGGCCGCGATGCCGGCCACCGTCGCCATGAAGACGATCTGCATGACCTTCAGGTCGGTGAACGGCGTGATGACGTCCTTGGGGACGATGCCGGTCAGGAAGTCGATCCAGGAACCGGCGTGCTCGGGGAGCTTGCCGTCCTTGGGGGTCAGGCCGGTGCCCGCGCCGGGGTTGCTGATCAGGCCGATCGCCATGCCGATGGCGACCGCGATCAGCGAGGTGACCATGAACCACAGCAGGGTGCGGGTGGCCAGCCGGGCCGCGTTGTTGACCTGCCGCAGGTTGGTGATCGAGACCAGGATGGCGAAGAAGACCAGCGGTGCCACGGCCAGCTTGAGCAACTGGACGAAGAGGCTGCCGATGGTGTCGAGGGTGGTCTTCAGCCAGGAGACGTCACCGCTCTTGGCGATCCAGCCGAGCAGCACGCCCAGGACGAGGCCGAGCAGGATCTGGGCCCAGAACGGGACCTTGGGTATGCGGCGGGTGGCTCTGGCGGTCTCGGACCGCGGGGTCTCGGAAGACGTGGTGGACAACGGACACACTCCGGGGACAGACAGGCGTCGGGAAGGAAACGGCGGACAGCGCCAGGAGAAAGGAGGTCCGTATCGATCCGTACGGGATCTCCGGCCGCTGCGGTGAAGGGGTCAGCGGCGGCAACAGGCCGCGGACATGCAGCGGCAAAGATCGACGTGCAGGCGCGCCACGAGCGGGACGCCCGTGGGGTGGTGGTGCGCTGCTGCTGTCTTCATGGCGAACACGTTAACACTTGAACTTTGGGGAACCCAAAGACATTCTTTGGGCCGGGGGATCGGGAGAGGGCCGGAGTGGCTGGTGGAACGCGTGATGCCCCGCCGTGGAGGGGTTCTCCTCGGCGGGGCATCGGTACGACTGTGAGGCGCCTTACAGCGCCGGCTGGCGGGGGCCGGGGCCGCGTACGGCGATAGGCGAGGGTCAAGGCCGCGTACGGTGACGGGCGGCGGGCCGTAGCCGTACGACTGCGGAACGCGGAAGCGGTCTCCCGGCGGGCTACAGGAGGCCGTCCTCCTGGCGGGCGCTGGCCGCGATGCGGGCCTTCTGCCGGTCCACCTTCGCCACGATCTGCTCGGACATCGCGTCCCGCTGCTTGCGCAGCAGCACGAAGCTGAGCGGCGCGGAGATCACGACCGCGAGCAGCAGCAGCCACACGGCGTTGGAGCTGCCCACGCCGAGCGGGATGACGTGGAAGTACGCCAGTGCCCAGACCAGCGCGAAGCACCCGACGAAGATCCCCAGTCGCAGGGCGGTGTAGCGGAGCGTGGCGAACTTCTGGCTACTCACGGGCGGACCTTCTTCACGACGACAACCGAAAGGGTCTGTCTCCAGTCAAGCACAGCCCGATTCGTGATCTTTTCGGGCCCCTGCCGTGGGCCGGACACGGCGCACCGGGCGGGGCGGTCGCTGCCCCCGCGCGGCCGTCGCGGCCCGGCGTGCGGCCGGTCACGCCAGTTCGCGCCACATCGAGATGTCGTCCCGGTAGTCGTCGTCGGCCAGTTTGATGGCCGACGGGGCCCGGCCGACCTCCTTGTAGCCGCAGGAGGTGTAGAAGCCGTCGACGCCGGTGCCGCCGCGGCAGGTGAGGCGGATGCCCTTGATGCCGTCGATCCCGCGGGCGGCCTCGTCGACGGCCGCCATCAGGGCGCGGCCGGCGCCCTGCCCCTGGAGGGAGGGGTGCACCATCACGGTGTAGACCCACAGCCAGTGCTTCATCAGGCGGTGCTGGTTGAGGTGGAGGAACGCGGTGGCGAGCACCCGGCCGTCGTGCGGGTCGCGGCCCGCGACCAGGCGGGCGCGTCCCTCGGACATCGCCACCAGGTGGGTCAGCAGGTCGGGGCGGACGTCCTCGGCCGTCACCGGCGGGACGAACCCGACGGCGCCGCCCGCGTTGGACACCTCGGCCCACAGCGTGCGGATGCCGTCGGACAGTTCGGGGGTGACGGCGGGGTCCAGGTCGAAGCGGAGATCCATGGTGCGGACCCTAATCGCCTCGGGTGACACCCGTCTCGCCCGTCTCCGCCCTCTCGCCCGCCCTTGCTGTCTCGCCCGAGCCTGCCGTATCGCCGGAGTCTGCCGCCTCGGCCGACTCCGGCGCCCCTTCTGCCCCTGGTGTCACACCCGCATCGGCTGCGGTGCCTCGCGGCGCTCCGCGTCCGGGCCCGGGTACTCCCGGATGATCTCGTAGCGGGTGTTGCGCTCGACCGGCCGGAAGCCCGCGTCGCGGATCAGTTCCAGCAGGTCGTCGCGGGTGAGCTTGTTCGGCGTGCCGTAGTTGTCCGCGTCGTGCGTGATCTTGTACTCGACGACCGAGCCGTCCATGTCGTCGGCTCCGTGCTGGAGCGCGAGCTGCGCGGTCTGCACACCGTGCATGACCCAGAAGACCTTCACGTGCGGGACGTTGTCGAACAGCAGCCGGGAGACCGCGAAGGTCTTCAGCGCCTCGGCGCCGGTCGCCATCGTGGTGCGCGCCTGGAGCTTGTTGCGGACCTTGCCGTCCTTCATGTCCACGAAGTCGTGCTGGTAGCGCAGCGGGATGAAGACCTGGAAGCCGTTGGTCTCGTCCTGCAGCTCCCGCAGCCGCAGGACGTGGTCGACGCGGTGCCGGGGCTCCTCGATGTGCCCGTACAGCATCGTCGCCGGGGTCTTCAGGCCCTTCTCGTGCGCCAGGCGGTGGATGCGCGACCAGTCCTCCCAGTGGGTGTCGTGGTCGACGATGTGCTGGCGCACCTCCCAGTCGAAGATCTCCGCGCCGCCGCCGGTCAGCGACTCCAGGCCGGCGTCGATCAGCTCGTCGAGGATCTCGGAGGCGGGCAGCCCGGAGATCTTCTCGAAGTGGTGGATCTCGGTGGCGGTGAACGCCTTGAGGGAGACCGTGTCGGGCAGCGCCTCCTTGAGGGCGCTGAGCGAGCGCGGGTAGTAGCGCCACGGCAGGGTCGGGTGCAGGCCGTTGACGATGTGCAGCTCGGTGAGCTTGTCGCCCTCCATCGCCTTGGCGAGGCGGACGGCCTCCTCGATGCGCATCGTGTACGCGTCCTTCTCGCCCGGCTTGCGCTGGAAGGAGCAGTACGCGCACGAGGCGGTGCACACGTTGGTCATGTTGAGGTGACGGTTGACGTTGAAGTGCACCACGTCGCCGTTCTTGCGGGTGCGCACCTCGTGGGCGAGACCGCCCAGCCACGCCAGGTCGTCGCACGCGTAGAGGGCGATGCCGTCCTCACGGGTCAGCCGCTCCCCGGACCGGACCTTGTCCTCCAGCTCGCGCTTGAGACCCACATCCATGGATGCAGTCATCCGGCCGCCTCCCATATCTCTGCCAAAATCGGGCTTCACCGAGCGTACTCCCCCGTTTTCCGGCCCGGCCGGGCCCCCATGCCTGTACGGCCGGGAGCCCGCCGTACAGGCCCGGGGGCGGTGTTCCGCGTGTCGCGCGGCGGGCCGCCTACGCGTCCTCGGGCAGCTCGCCCACGCGGTTCTCCCACTTGGTGGAGAGCACGATGGTGGTGCGCGTCCGGGAGACGCCCTTGGTGCCCGAGAGTCTGCGGATGGTGCGCTCCAGCCCGTCCACGTCGCCGACCCGGACCTTGAGCATGTACGAGTCGTCGCCCGCGATGAACCAGGCGTCCTCGATCTCCGCGAGGTCGCGCAGCCGCATCGCCACGTCCTCGTGGTCGGCCGCGTCCGACAGGGAGATGCCGACCAGGGCGGTGACGCCCAGGCCGAGCGAGGCCGCGTCGACGGTCGCGCGGTAACCGGTGATCACGCCGGCCGCTTCCAGGCGGTTGATCCGGTCGGTGACGCTGGGCCCGGACAGGCCCACGAGCCGGCCCAGCTCCGCGTACGAGGCCCTGCCGTTCTCCCGCAGTGCCTGGATGAGCTGCCTATCTACGGCATCCATACGCCCCTGACCTTCCATTCACTCTGCAATCCCGGCTTTTACATGTAGAAT
The DNA here is from genome assembly GCF_040646595.1 of Streptomyces sp. NPDC045470. Classification (NCBI taxonomy): domain Bacteria; kingdom Bacillati; phylum Actinomycetota; class Actinomycetes; order Kitasatosporales; family Streptomycetaceae; genus Streptomyces; species Streptomyces sp. NPDC045470. The sequence continues at coordinate 66,837 of NZ_JBEZAN010000004.1, read as the reverse complement.
CTAAGGCATACAGGGGATGCGACCCTGTAGAACCGTCAATCCCAGTTGATCAAAGACGATCTTTCCCAGGAGATGTCACCGTGTACTCGATCGAGATGGCCTACGCCCGCATGCGCGAGCTGCAGGAGCTGGCCAATCGTTCACGTGCTCACCGTCCCGCCGCCACCGCCCAGGGCAAGCGCCGCTTCGGCCGTAACGGCTCCATCGCCAAGCAGCGCTAGTTCCCCTCCTTGGAGCCCGATCCGAGCTCCCCTTCCCACCGCCGGTAGAGCCGGTGCGGCACATCCGCCGCGTCCAGCACCCGGCCCGCGACGAAGTCCACCAGATCCTGGATGTGCGTCGCTCCCGCGTAGAACGCCGGCGAGGCGGGCACCACGACGGCGCCCGCCTCGTCCAGCGTCACCAGATGCCTGAGGGTCTGCCCGTTCAGCGGGGTCTCCCGCACCGCGACCACCAGCTTCCTGCGTTCCTTGAGCGTCACGCTCGCCACCCGCTGGAGCAGGTCCTTCGACAGGCCCAGCGCCACACCCGCCACACACGCCGTGCTGGCCGGCACGATCAGCATCCCCTTGACCGGGTACGAACCCGACGACGGCCCCGCGGCCAGATCACCGGCCGGCCAGTACCGCACCAGGTCCAGATCGGCGTCCGTGACGCCGAACGTCCCCGGCTTGCCGTCCGCGCCGCGCGCCAGCCACTCCCGCAGGTCCGCGCGCCAGTGCGCGTCCCGGAAGGAGATGCCCGTCTCGTCCAGCAGCGTCAGCCGCGAGGCCCGGCTGACGATCAGGTCCACCGCCTCGCCCGCCGCGAGCAGGCCGCGCACCACGGACGCCGCGTACGGCGTGCCGGACGCGCCGGAGACGCCCACCACCCAAGGGCGGCGGGGCACGTCGGCGGACCCGGCGGCCGGGCGGGCGGAGTGACCGCCGGGCCTTGTGACACCGGGCTGACTGGGGTTGTTGTCCTGCGGTTCCACGGTTCGAGCCTATCCGGCGGAACCATCGGACCCCGCACGGCCGTTTGTTCCAGTGAACGGGGAAGGGGAGGTGCCGCGGATGATGACGCGAGCGCTGGAGCGGGCCAGGCCCGCCGCCGTACTGATGCTCGGCTGGGTCGCCCTGCTGTGGGTCCTGGAGATCGCCGACGCCGCGTCCGGCAACGCGCTGGACGCCTTCGGCGTGCGGCCGCGTGAGATGAGCGAGCTGGCCGACGTGCTGCCCGCCGCCTTCATCCACTTCGGCTTCGACCACCTGACGGCCAACACCCTGCCGCTGCTGCTCCTCGGTTTCCTCGCCGCGTTCCGCGTCGGGCTGCGCCGCTTCGCCGGGGTGGCCCTGCTGATAGCCCTGACCAGCGGCCTGGGCGTCTGGCTGACCGCCCCCGCCGGGAGCAACACGGCCGGCGCCTCCGGCGTCGTCTTCGGCCTCTTCGGCTATCTCCTGATACGCGGCTTCATCGACCGCAAGCCGCTGGACATCGGCCTCGGCGTGCTGGTCGCCGTGGTGTACGGCTCGATCCTGTGGGGCGCGCTGCCCACCGACAGCGGCATCAGCTGGCAGGGCCACCTCTTCGGGCTGGTGGGCGGCGTCCTGGCGGCATGCGCCTTCCGGCAGCGCCCGGCCGAGCGGATATCCGGCGTGGGCACGCGGGCGGTCCCGTAGGCGGACCGTGGCGGCCCGGCGTCCGGGCGGCTGAGCGGTGGCCGGTGGCGGTGATGGTCACGGCGTACGGCGCTCCGGAGGCAGCCGTCCCCCCGGAGCGCTACGGCTCGGACCGTCAGACCGTCAGGCCGCGGACGAACAGGTCGAGCAGCGCGCAGACGAACAGCGCTATCCCGATGAACCCGTTGACCTGGAAGAAGGCCCGGTTGAGCCGGGAGAGGTCGTGCGGCCGCACGATCGTGTGCTCGTAGAGGAAGGCACCGACGACGATCACCAGACCGACCCAGAAGAACGCTCCGGCGTGGGTCGCGAGCGCGTACCAGACCAGCAGGGCCGTGGTGACGGCGTGGCAGGCGCGGGCGCCGTGCAGCGCTCCCGGGATGCCGAAGCGGGCCGGGACGGACTTCACGCCGTGCGCCCGGTCGGCCTGCACGTCCTGGCAGGCGAAGATCAGGTCGAAGCCGCCGATCCAGACGCCGACGGCGACCCCGAGGATCACCGCGTCCCAGGACCAGGACCCCGTGACGGCTATCCAGGCGCCGATCGGACCGATCGCCTGGGCGAGGCCCAGGATCGCGTGCGGGAAGTTCGTGAACCGCTTCCCGTACGGATAGACCACCATCGGGATCACGGCGATCGGGGCCAGCGCCAGGCACAGCGGGTTGAGCAGCGCCGCGGCGCCCAGGAAGAACACCACGGCGATCAGCGCGCCGGTCCACGCCGAACGCACGCTCACCGCGCCGGTGACCAGCTCGCGGCCCGCGGTGCGCGGATTACGGGCGTCGATCTCCCGGTCGATGATGCGGTTGGCGGCCATCGCGAACGTCCGCAGGCCCACCATCGCGACCGTGACCAGCAGCATCTCGACCCAGTGGACGCTCCGGTCCGTCCCGTGCATCGCGGTCAGCGAGGCGATGTAGGCGAAGGGCAGCGCGAAGACCGAGTGCTCGATCATCACCAGGCGGAGGAAGGCTTTGATCTTGCCGGGCGGTGCGGGTTCGGGGGCGAAGAGATCCGGTGTGGCTGAATCGGCGCTCATGTCTAGAACCCGTACTCCTTCCAGCGGCGGTCGACCTTCGCCGCCGTCTCGCGGTCCGACTCGACCATCTCCGGCCAGCCGCCGTCCCTCGTGTAGCCCTCCTCGGGCAGCTTGCGCGTCGCGTCGATGCCCGCCTTGCCGCCCCAGAACTGCTGGTAGGAGGCGTGGTCGAGGTGGTCGACCGGCCCCTCGACGACGGTCAGGTCGCGCGCGTAGTCCGTGTTGCCGAGGGCCCGCCAGGACACCTCGTGCAGGTTGTGCACGTCGCAGTCGGCGTCGACCACGATGATCAGCTTGGTCAGCGACATCATGTGCGCGCCCCAGATGGCGTGCATCACCTTCTGGGCGTGCTTGGGGTACTTCTTGTCGATCGAGACGATCGCGCAGTTGTGGAAGCCGCCCGACTCGGGCAGGTGGTAGTCCACGATGTCCGGCACGATGATCTTCAGCAGCGGCAGGAAGAACCGTTCCGTTGCCCGGCCCAGCGGCCCGTCCTCCGTCGGCGGCCGGCCGACGACGATCGACTGGAGCAGCGGCCGCCTGCGCATCGTGACGCAGTCGATGGTCAGCGCGGGGAACGGCTCCTGCGGCGTGTAGAAGCCGGTGTGGTCGCCGAAGGGGCCCTCCGGCAGCATCTCGCCCGGCTCCAGCCAGCCCTCCAGCACGACCTCGGCGTTGGCCGGGACCTGGAGCGGCACGGTCTTGCAGTCCACCATCTCGATCCGCTTGCCCTGGACGAACCCGGCGAAGAGGTATTCGTCGATGTCGCCGGGCAGCGGCGCGGTGGAGGCGTACGTCACGGCCGGCGGGCAGCCGAAGGCGATGGCGACCGGCAGCTTCTCGCCGCGCTTGGCGGCCACCTGGTAGTGGTTGCGGCTGTCCTTGTGGATCTGCCAGTGCATGCCGATGGTGCGCTTGTCGTGGCGCTGGAGGCGGTACAGGCCCAGGTTGCGTACGCCGCTCTCCGGGTCCTTGGTGTGGGTCAGGCCCAGATTGAAGAACGACCCGCCGTCCTGCGGCCAGGTGAACAGCGCGGGGAGCGTGTCCAGGTCGACGTCGTCGCCCTGGAGCACGACCTCCTGGACCGGGGCGCTGTCGCCCTTGACCTTCTTCGGCGGTACGTGCGTCATGTTGGCGAGCTTGCCGAACGCCTCCCGCACCCCGACGAAGCCCTGCGGCAGCTCGGGCCGGAGCAGTCCGCCGATCTTGTCGCTGATGTCGTCGTACGACGTCAGGCCGAGCGCCTTGAGCAGCCGGCGGTCGGTGCCGTACACGTTCATCGCCAGCGGCATCGACGAGCCCTTGACGTTCTCGAAGAGCAGCGCGGGACCGCCGGACTTCTGCACCCGGTCCACGATCTCGCCGACTTCCAGGTGCGGGTCGACCTCGGCCTTGATCCGCTTGAGGTCGCCCTCCCGGTCGAGCGCGCGCAGGAACGAGCGAAGGTCGTCATAAGCCATGCGTTCCAGTATCCGGTACGCACTACCCTGGACGGGTCACCGGGCCCCGCCGAGGCCCGCCCGTCAGCTCTGGGGGGCTGCTTCCGCAATGCTCAGGTATCTGCCGTTCCTCGTGATCCTGGCGCTGTGGATCTATGCGTTCATCGACTGCCTGAACACGCCGGAGAACCAGGTCCGCGGCCTGCCGAAGATCGCCTGGGTCTTCATCATCCTGCTCTTCGGCGAGGTGCTGATCGGGCCGGTCGCGTGGCTGGTGGCCGGCCGGCCCCGCCGTGAGCACGCCGGGGGCGGCGCCGCGTCGCCGTGGCCGCGCGGCGGGCGCGGCGCGGCCCGGAAGTGGGTCGCACCGGACGACAACCCCGACTTCCTGCGCTCGCTCAAGGACGAGGGCAAGAAGGAGGACGGCAAGAAGGACGAGGACAAGAAGGACGAGGGCAAGCGGGACGAGGCGCTCCTGAAGGACTGGGAGGCCGACCTGCGGCGCCGCGAGGAGGAACTGCGGCGCAAGGAAAACGGTTCGGCGGACGGCGAGGGCGGCACCCCGCCGCCGAAGGGCTGACGCCCCGCCGCGTACCGGCGCGCCCCGCCCGCCTTACGGGCCGCCCGGCCCGCCTACCGGCACGCCTCTGCCCGCCTTACCGGCCAGCCCCGCCCGTCTACCGGCGCTCCACCCCGGGCCCCGGCGCGTGCCCCCGTACCCGCACGCCCTCCCCGCACGCCCCGCCACCGGACACCCCGGCCTGATCACGTCCCACGCGTTGCCCGGCCGTCCCGAGGCGAGGAGAGTGGCCGTCGTGAGGGACCGGGAGCGGAAGATGCTGGCGACGGCGGTCGCCGAGGCACGGGCCGGACTGGCGGAGGGCGGCATCCCCATCGGCGCCGCGCTGTACGGGCCCGACGGCACCGTCCTCGGACGGGGCCGCAACCGGCGCGTCCAGGACGGCGACCCGTCCGCGCACGCCGAGACCACCGCCTTCCGGGCCGCCGGCCGGCAGCGCGGCTACCGCGGCACGACGATGGTCACCACCCTGTCCCCCTGCTGGTTCTGCAGCGGCCTGATCCGTCAGTTCGGCATCCCGCGCGTCCTGATCGGCGAGACCCGCACCTTCCACGGCGGACACGACTGGCTGGCGCAGAGCGGCATACGGATCGTGCTGCTGGACGACGTGGAGTGCCGCACCCTCATGCGGGAGTACATCGCGGCCCGGCCCGAGGTATGGAACGAGGACATCGGCCATGAGTGACCCCCCGCGCCCCACGCCCACCTCTCCAGCCTCCCCCACCACCTCCCCCTCTCCAGCCTCCCCCGTCCCCACCATCGACCTCACCCGCTGGCGGACCGGCGATGCGGACACCCGTCGCAGCATCGCCGAGGCCGTCGACACCGGACTGCGCGCCGCCGGCTTCCTCCTCGTCACCGGCCACGGCATCGACCAGGAGCTGCGGACCCGTATCCGCCGCACCGCCCGCACGTTCTTCACCCTGCCCGCCACGGCGAAGCAGCCGTACGCCACCGAGGTCGGCGGCCGCGGCTGGCTCGGCCCCGGCGCCGAGGCCAACGGCGCCGCCGAAGGCACCACGACCCCGCCGGACCTGAAGGAGTCGCTGTCCTTCGCCTCCGAGGAGCCGACCGGCGTCCCGTCCGTCGACGCGGAGTGGTTCCTGCCCAACGTCTGGCCCCACCAGGTCCCCGCCCTCCGCACCGACGTCCAGGACCTCCTGACCGCCCTGCGCGCCCTCTCCGACCAGCTCCTGGAACTCCTCGCCACCGCCCTCGGCGCCGCCCCCGACCGTTTCACCCGGCACACCACCCACCCCACCTGGGGCTTCAACATCAACTGGTATCCGGGTACGCAGACGGTGGGCGAGGCCCTGCCCGGCCAGTTCCGCATCGGCCCGCACACCGACTTCGGCACGGTCACGGTCCTGGACCGGCAGTACGGCAAGGGCGGCCTCCAGATCTGGACCGACCCGGCGCACGGCGGCACCGGCTGGCAGGACGCCCCGTACGTACCCGGCTCCCTCACCGTCAACATCGGCGACCTGATGGCCCACTGGACCGACGGCCGCTGGCGCTCCGGCCGCCACCGCGTCCTGCCGCCCCCGCCGGACGCCCCCACCGAAGAGCTGATGTCCCTGGTCTACTTCTACGAGTGCGACCCCGGCACCCGCGTCGGCGACCTGCCGGACTCCCACACGTACCTACGCGGCCAACTCGACGCCATCAACACGCAGGGCACCTCCTGACGCCCCGGGCCGCCGCCCGAATTCGGTGGCCGCCCGAGCCGCCGCCCGCCCAGACTGACTGCCCATGAGCAGCGAGAACAACCGTCTGAACCACACCACCGAGCCCGCCCACCCCGAACCGCTCCGCCGCGTCCGGGCCGTCCACACCGCCACGACCATCACCGTCTACCAGGCGTACAGCCCGTCCCTCGGCCTCCCCGCCGCCCGCGACGGCCGCTTCCCGCCCGCCTGGAAACGGGAGCGCATGACGTGGATCAAGCCGTCGTTCCTGTGGATGATGTACCGCTGCGGCTGGGCCACCAAGCCCGACCAGGAGCGTGTCCTCGCCATCGAGATCGACCGCACGGGCTTCGACTGGGCGCTGCGCCACGCCTGTCTGTCCCACTACGACCCCGTCGTCCACTCCGACCGGGACGCCTGGAAGCGGCAGTTGCACGCCTCCCCCGTCCGCATCCAGTGGGACCCCGAACGCGACCTGTGCCTCAAGCCCCTCCCGTACCGCTCACTCCAGCTCGGCCTGTCCGGCGAGGCGTCCCGCCGTTACGCCGACGAGTGGACCGTCGCCATCCGGGACGTCACCCCACTCGCCCACGAGATCCACGCCCTGGTGGCCCGCGGCGACCTGACCAGCGCCGCCGCCCTCCTCCCCGAGGAACGTCCCTACCCGGCTGCGGCCGGCACCCCGGGCCTCTACTGCCCGGCTGCCGCGTAGTCCGCGCGCAGTTCCCGCCACCGTTCCAGGTTCCACGTGGACCAGTCCTCGGGCCGTCCGGCGAGGGCATCGACGAGGAATTCAAAGTGCTGGTGCCAGCCCGCGAGGCAGTCCAGGCGGAAGGCGGGCGGCCCGGTGAACTCGTTGGTGAAGCGGAGGCGGGTGCCGTGCGCGCCGGAACCGTCGCGCGACTGGAGATCGAAACGGATCCGGCCGTGGACATCGACGGTGTACTCGGCCAGCCGGGTCGGCCCCCAGCCCGTGACCTGCCCGGGCGCCACCGTCGCGACGCCCTGCTCGTCGGTGTTCTGCCAGCGCAGTGTGATCGCGCCGCCCTCGTGCCGGATGAACGGATCGGCGGCAGCGAGCCAGCCCGGCAGGCCCTCCTGGGTGGCCACCGCGGACCAGACCTCCTCCACAGCCTGGGGAAGGTTCAGCTCGTACCGCAGGGTGTGGACGTCGTCGACGGAAACGGCGGTGCCGTACGGGACGGGGCTCTCAAGACGATCCATGAGGCCACCGTCGCGTACGGCACGGGTTTCCGCCGGGGTACTGCTCCGACCGGGTCAGACCCCCGAGTAGGAGTGCAGCCCCGAGAAGAAGTAATTCACGACGTAGTAATTGAAGATGTACGTCAGGAAGGCGAACAGGCCCAGGTAGGCGGCCTTGCGGCCCTTCCAGCCGGCGGTGGCGCGGGCGTGGAGGTAGGCGGCGTAGGCGACCCAGGTGACGAAGGACCAGATCTCCTTGGAGTCCCAGCCCCAGTAGCGGCCCCACGCCTCGCCGGCCCAGACGGCGCCCGCGATGATCGTGAAGGTCCACAGGGGGAAGATCGAGGCGTTCACCCGGTAGGAGAACTTGTCCAGGCTGGCGGCCGCGGGCAGGCGCTCCATGACGGAGGTGGCGAAGGCGCCGGGCTGCTTGCCGGACGGGTCGGCCAGCTTGCTCTCGTAGCGGTCGCGGAAGAGGTAGAGCAGCGTGGAGACGGCGCCGAGGTAGAGGAAGGCGCCGGAGATGATCGCGCAGCTCACGTGGATCCACAGCCAATACGAGTGCAGGGCCGGGACCAGCTGGGAGCTGTCGGTGTAGAGCCAGGTGACGGCCACGCCCAGGTCCAGCAGGACGGTGGCGGTCAGCAGCAGGCCGATCCAGCGGACGTTCTTCTTCAGGGCGAGAAGGACGAGGTACGCGGCCACCGCGACCATGCCGAAGGTCGTGGAGAACTCGTACATGTTGCCCCAGGGGGCGCGCTGTACGGACAGGCCGCGGGTGAGGACCCCGCCGAGGTGGATCAGGAACGCGAGGGTGGTCAGCGAGATGGCGATCCGGCCGTACAGGTCGCCCTTCTCGGTGCCGCCCGCGGCGCCCGGGCCGTCCGGGACATCCCGGCTGCCGTTGGCCGCGCGGGTGACGACCTTGGGGCGCTCCAGTACGGCGGTGCCGCCGCCCTGCTCCGCCGTCCGGGCCGCCGCCCCGGCGGGGGCGGGCACCGTGGCGGTCAGGGCCGCGGCCGTACGGCCGACCTTGCTGCGGCTGCCGAAGGCCCACTCGGCGAGGTGCGCGAGGAAGGCGAGGGTGTACACGGCCATGGCCGAGTAGATCAGCACGTTGCTGATACTGGCCAGGTTCTCGTTGGTGGCTGCGGCAGCGAGGTTCACGCGCGCGCTCCTTCGGAGGGATCAGCAGGATCGGCGGAGTCGGAGGGCTTCGCCGCGTTCTCGGGCTCGGTGGGGGTGGGAGTGGGGGCGGGTTCCGCGGCCTGCGGCGCGTCCGGGCCCAGGGCTTCCGCCAGGTCCGCCAGTTCCTCCGGCAGGCGGGCGGACTCGCTGCGGCCCAGGCCCGCGAGTTCGACGACGGTCACCCCGTCGGCGCCCTCGACGGCCCGTACCCACACCCGGCGGCGCTGGATGAACAGCGAGCCGGCCAGGCCGAGCAGCACGGCGATCGCGCCGATCAGCGCGAGGCCGTTGCCGGGCTGGTGGGAGACCTGGAAGGTGGCCCACTGCTTGACGCCGACGAACTTGATGCTGCCGTCGCCGCCGGGCAGCTTCATCGTCTCGCCGGGCTGCATCATCTGGGCGACGGCGCGGCCGTCCTGCTTGTACTGCTTGAGGTTCTTCTTCTCCAGCTGGTACACGCTCTGCGGCAGTCCGGAGTCCACGCCGAGGTCGCCGTGGTACGCGGTCAGCGTCAGCCGGGGATTGTCCAGCGCGGGGAACGTGGAGAACATCGAGCCCGAGCCCTTGCCGCCGTACGTCGGCACGAAGAAACCCGAGAAGCCGAGCTGGTTGCGCTTGCCGTCCCGGGTCAGCGCGTTGGGCACCTTGACCACACCGGTGGAGGTGTAGTTCTGCATGTCCTGCGGCAGGAAGGGCACCGCGCCGCTGTAGACCTTCTTGCCGCGGCCGTCGGTGACCTCGACGACCGGCGCGTAGCCGTGCGAGAGCAGGAAGATCTTGGAGTCGGCGATCTCCAGCGGGTGGTTGACCTCGATCTTGCCCTGGTGCTCCTGGCCGTCCGCACCCCGGAAGTACGTGATGTTGGCGCGGAACTCGCGCGGGGTGCCCTTCTGGGGGCCGGTGCGCTCGTAGGACGCGTCGAAGCTCTTGAGGGAGAAGCCGAAGGGTTCGAGGTCGTCGGTGTCGTAGAAGGCGCCCGACTTGAAGTTGTCGTACTGGGTGAGGCTGTTCGCGAAGCCGTCGCCCTCGGTGATCAGCTTGCCGCCCTCGGACTTCCACAGGCTGCCGACGGCGACCGCCACCAGGATCACGATCAGTGAGATGTGGAAGACGAGGTTGCCGGCCTCGCGCAGGTAGCCCTTCTCGGCGGCGACCGCGTCGCCGACCGTGTGCGCGCGGAAGCGGCGCTTCTTCAGCATCCGCTGCGCGGCGCCGAGCACCTCCTCGGGCGCCCGGTCCGTACGCCACGTGGTGTACGCGGGCAGCCGGGTCAGCCGGCGCGGGGCGCCCGGCGGGCGGCTGCGCAACTGGCCGACGAACTGCCACGTACGCGGCACGATGCAGCCGATCAGCGAGATGAACAGCAGCAGGTAGATCGCGGAGAACCAGACCGAGCTGTAGACGTGGAAGAGTCCCAGCTTGTCGTAGACCGGCGCCAGCGTGGTGTGGTCGGCCCGGAACTGCTCGACCTTGGTCGGGTCGATGCTGGTCTGCGGGACCAGCGAGCCGGGGATGGCCCCCAGGGACAGCAGGAACAGCAGGATCAGCGCGACCCGCATCGAGGTCAGCTGCCGCCAGAACCACCGGGCCCAGCCGATCGGCCCGAGGGACGGGAGGGTGACTCCCCCGGACGCCTCCTCCTCGGGCGCGGTGGACATCTGCGAGCCCGCGGCGCCGACATCGGCGTCGTCGGCGTCGCGGGCGGCGTCGGTCTTGGTGGTCATCGATCAGATCCCTGGGGTGAAGCTGTTGGTCCAGCTCTGCAGGCCGGACATCAGATCGGCCCACGCGCCGGTGAGGAGCAGGACGCCGAGCACGACCATCATGCCGCCGCCCAGCCGCATCACCCACACGTAGTGGCGCTTGACCCAGCCGAAGGCGCCGAGCACCTTGCGGAAGGCCAGCGCGACGGCGATGAAGGGCAGGCCCAGTCCCAGACAGTAGGCCACGGTCAGCAGGGCGCCGCGTCCGGCACTGGCCTGGTCGATGGCGAGCGAGCTGACCGCGGTGAGGGTCGGGCCCAGGCACGGCGTCCAGCCGACGCCGAAGAGCACGCCGAGGACCGGCGCGCCGGCCAGGCCCATGGCGGGCTTCTTGTGGAAGCGCAGCTCGCGCTGGCCGAAGTTCTTCAGGATGCCGGCGAAGGCCAGGCCGAGCAGGATCAGCAGGACGCCGAGGACCTTGTTGAGCACGTCCTGGTGTTCCTGGAGCACGCTGCCGAAGAACCCGAAGAGCGCGCCGGTGGAGACGAAGACGGCGGTGAAGCCGAGGACGAAGAGGGAGGCGCCGGCGAGCATCCGGCCGCGCTTGGCGTCGGCGAGGTCCGTACCGGTCACGCCGGTGACGTAGGACATGTAGCCGGGGACCAGCGGCAGCACGCAGGGCGAGAAGAAGGAGACCAGTCCGCCGAGGAGGGCGACGGGCACGGCGAGCAGCAGCGTGCCCGAGGTGATGGTGGAGGCGGGGCCCGAGGTGGCGGCGGCGAGCGCGATCACGTGATCACTTCTCGTCGATCAGCGGCTGCAGCATCTTGCGCAGCTCGTCCTCGCCGAGCGGGCCGATGGACCGCGCGGCGATCTTCCCCTGCCGGTCGACGGCGATGGTGGAGGGGATCGCCTGCGGGTTGAGGCTGCCCTTGGGGAAGCGCAGCATCAGCTTGCCGGTCGGGTCGAACAGGCTCGGGTACGGCACCTTGTGCTGTTCCTCGAAGCTGACCGCCTGGGACTTCTGCGAGTCGCGGGTGTTGATGCCGACGAACTGGACGCCCTTGGCCTTGGTCTCGTTCGCGACCTTGGCGAAGTTGGGGGCCTCGGCGATGCAGGGGGCGCACCACGATCCCCAGACGTTGAGGATGACGACCTTGCCCTTGTAGTCCGCGATGTCCAGCTTCGCGCTCTGGGTGGTTTCGCCGGAGATGTCGGGTACGGGCTTACGGTCCGCCTTGGCGACCCGCTCGACGCCGTCCTTGCCCTCGACGAACTGGGTCTGTTCGGAACCGCCGGAGGTGCCCTCGCCGCAGGCGCTCAGCGTCAGCGCGGCGAGCGCGGCTCCCGCGGCGAACAGCGCGGTGCGGCGATGACTGGCGAGTCGTCGGGGGACGCGGCAGGCACTCATGTGAAAAGTTTCGCATGGGGCCGTGGCGGATCTTCCGCACCCCCCTCGCCGGGGCGGCAGCGGTCATGTCGGGGCACGTCAGGCGGGTTACGGCGGCCGTGGCGAGCCGCGTCGGCCCGCTCGTACCCGTCGGCAGGTACGGACCAGGGCGCGCATCTGTCGGGCAGGTGCGGGCCGGGGCGCGCGCCTGTCGGCAGGTACGGACCGGAGCCCGCGCCTGTCGGCGGTACGGGCCAGGGCGCGCGGCCCGGCCCGTACCTCCGCGCGTCAGGCGCCCGAGAGGAACGTCTTCCAGCCGCCCGCGGGCTTCCGGCCGACCGGCAGGCCCTGGAGCTTGGCCACGACCTTCGGGTCCTGCGCGTCGAGCCAGTCGGTGAACTGCCGGAAGGAGACCAGGCGCACGTCCTTGCGCTTCTCGTCGGCGATGTGCTTCAGCGCTTCCTCGACGGCGTCCATGTAGAGGCCGCCGTTCCACTGCTCGAAGTGGTTGCCGATGAACAGGGGCGCGCGGTTGGTCTCGTAGGCCCGCTCGAAGCCCTTGATGTACGCGCCGGTGGCCTCCTTGCGCCAGCCCGGGTAGTTGGCGGGTGGGCCCTTGGTGGAGTTCTTCGACTGGTTCGCGAGGATGTTGTAGTCCATGGAGAGGACCTCGAACCGGTGTCCGGGGAAAGGTATCTGCTGGAGCGGGAAGTCCCAGATGCCCATCTTCTTCTTGGGCCACATCTGCAGGCCGCCCGGCGAGCTGGCGTCGTAGCGCCAGCCCAGCTTCTTGGCGGTGGGCAGCAGGTTGTCCTGGCCGAGCAGGCACGGCGTACGGCCGCCGATCAGTTCCTTCTTGTAGTCGAAGGGCAGCGGCTCAAGGTCGGTGAAACCGGTGTTCGTCCGCCATTTGGTGACGAAGTCCATGGCCTGGTCGATCTCGGACTGCCACTGGGCGGGGGTCCAGTGCTTGACCGAGGTACGGGCCTCGCCGCAGAAGTGCCCGTTGAAGTGGGTGCCGATCTCGTGGCCCTCCAGCCACGCCTCCCGCACGTTCTTCAGGGTCGCCTTGATGTGCTCGTCGGAGAGATAACCGATGTCCGAGGCGCCGACCTTGTTGTTCGGCGGTCGGTAGAGGTGCTTCTTCGACTCCGGGAGGCAGTAGAGCCCGGAGAGGAAGAAGGTCATGGCCGCGTTGTGGTCCTGGGCCAGCTTGCGGAAGCGCGGGAAGAGGCCGTTGCCCACCTCTCCCGCGCCGTCCCACGAGAAGATCACGAATTGCGGCGGGGTCTCGCCGGGCTCCAGCCGGCGCGGCTTCTCCGGCTGGTGGGGCTGCGGGCCCGCGTCGGCCGTCGAGCCGTCGCCGATCGGCTTGGCCTTGGCTTGCACGGCGTTCTTGTCCTGGCCGGAGCCGGACCCGGAACCGGAGCCGGTGGAGCAGCTCGCGACGCCGAGCGCCGCGGCCGCCCCCACTCCCATGCCCAGCACGTTCCGCCGACTGATCGCGCGCATACCGTCGTCCCCATCCGTACTCGTCACACTCAATATCCGTATAAACGGACATCGAGTAAGAGGCATTGTCGAACACGGAGGTTCCGGGCTATTGGCGCGAATTTATTATTTTGCTTGTAGATGACCTCACGTCACACCGGCCCCTCGCATCCCTCACACCACACGATGCGAAAAACCGGCCGGAGGTTACGCTCCGAAGGCTTTGGATTTCCCGGCCTGCGGCTTGGCACCCGCCCGCAGGTGCGCCGGCACCAGATCGAGCGCCGGCTCGCTGTAACCCACCGAAATGATCTTGTCGCCGCGGAAGGTGAACGAGGTCAGCGAGGCGAGCGTGCACTGCCGCTTGCGCGGGTCGTGCCACAGCCGCCGCCGCTCGGCGAAGCTGCGCACGATCCAGATCGGCAGCTGGTGGCTGACCGCCACCGCCTCGTGCCCGCGGGCCGCGTCGCGCGCCGCGCCGAGCGCCCCCATCATCCGTACGACCTGCTCCAGGTACGGCTCGCCCCACGAGGGGCGGAACGGGTTGGTCAGGTACTTCCAGTTGCCGGGCTTCTTCAGCGCGCCGTCACCGACCCCGAAGGTCTTGCCCTCGAAGACGTTGGCCGCCTCTATCAGCCGCTCGTCGGTGGCCAGGTCCAGACCGTGCGCCTTGGCGACCGGCGCCGCGGTCTCCTGCGCCCGCTCCAGCGGGGACGCCACGACGTGCGTGATGTCCCGCCCGGCCAGGTGCTCGGCGACCCGGTCGGCCATGGTCCGGCCCAGCTCGGAGAGGTGGTATCCGGGCCGGCGGCCGTACAGCACGCCCTCCGGGTTGTGCACCTCGCCGTGCCGCATCAGGTGTACGACAGTGATGTCTGCGACGTCTGCGATGTTTTCGTTGTTTTCGATGTTTTCGCTGCTCATGTCACCCATCTTCCGGTCCGCTCCGCCGTCCGCCGCGCTCACGCGCTCGCTTCGGCGGCGGCCCGCGCGGCCGACGGCAGGGCGGCGGCGATCCGCTCGACCGCCCGCTCGTCGTGAGCGGTCGAGACGAACCAGGACTCGAACGCGGACGGCGGCAGGTACACGCCCTGGGACAGCATCGAGTGGAAGAAGGCGGTGAAGCGGAAGGACTCCTGCGCCTTGGCCGAGGCGTAGTCGGTCACGTCCTGGTCGGTGAAGGCGAACGAGAACATGTTGCCCGCGACCTGGAGGCGGTGCGCGACGCCCGCCTTCGTGAGGGCGTCGGTGACCAGCGAGCGCACCTGCTCCGAGACCGCGTCGACCTTCTCGTAGGCCGCCTCGTCCAGCAGCTTGAGCTGCGCGACGCCGGCGGCGGTGGCGACCGGGTTACCGGACAGGGTGCCCGCCTGGTAGACCGGGCCGACCGGGGCGAGGTGCGCCATCACGTCGGCGCGCCCGCCGAACGCCGCGGCCGGGAAGCCGCCGCCCATGACCTTGCCGAAGGTCATCAGGTCGGGCCGGACGCCGTCGATGCCGTACCAGCCGGTCCGGCTGACCCGGAAGCCGGTCATGACCTCGTCGGAGATGTAGAGCGCGCCGCTCTCGGCGCAGAGGTCCTTCAGGCCCTGGTTGAAGCCGGGCAGCGGCGGGACGACGCCCATGTTGCCGGCCGCGGCCTCGGTGATCACGCAGGCGATCTCGCCGGGGTGCGCGGCGAAGGCGGCCCGGACGGCCTCCAGGTCGTTGTACGGCAGCACGATCGTGTCACCGGCCTGGGCGCCGGTGACGCCGGGCGTGTCCGGCAGCCCGAAGGTGGCGACGCCGGAGCCGGCCGCGGCCAGCAGCGCGTCCACGTGCCCGTGGTAGCAGCCGGCGAACTTCACGACCTTGGTGCGGCCGGTGAAGCCGCGCGCCAGCCGGATGGCGGACATCGTCGCCTCGGTGCCGGAGGAGACCAGCCGGACCTGCTCGACCGGGTCGATCCGGTCGACGATCCGCTCGGCCAGCTCCACCTCGCCCTCACCGGGCGTGCCGAAGGAGGTGCCGCGGACGACGGCCTCCTGGACGGCGGCGAGCACCTCGGGGTGGGAGTGCCCGAGGATCATCGGGCCCCACGAGCACACGAGGTCGACGTACTCGCGTCCGTCGGCGTCGGTGAGGTACGGACCGGTACCGGACACCATGAACCGGGGCGAACCACCCACGGCGCCGAACGCGCGCACAGGAGAGTTCACCCCGCCCGGCGTCACAACGGCCGCACGGTCGAAGAGCGTCTGCGAAACTGGGGCTTCATAGGGAAAAGGCACTGTGATCCTGACCTGCGCAAATGTAGGAAGGGGCGGCGGCCGGCGGCGGCACCCGGGCGGAGCGCGGAGCGGAAATCCCCTCGCCACCGACCAGGTGTCAGACCCCGCGGGTCTGCAAAACTGGGGCAACGTACGAGTAAGTCACGCAAGCAATGGTCTCAGAGGCGCACGGGGGCGCGCGGCCGGGAGTTTCGCGCGCCGGTGACGGGGGAGGTCTCTGAGACGATGATCGGGTTGCGCGGCTGGGGCTGCGAGTGGTCGGGTGGAGATATGCATCGCGGTGGCGGACTGGGCGAGGGCACCGATGACCGGGGGCCTGAGCGCGACCAGCGGGGCCGCCACCGGCGCGAGGAGATCAAGGGCGGGGGAAACAGGGGCGGCCGCATGGGGGTGACGTACAAATACTTCGGCGCGCCGAACGGTGCCACGGCGGCGCGCGTGCCGATCTCGATGCGGCCCGAAGAGCTCGGCGGCGACGAGCTCGGCATGGGCGGCATGTTCACGAAGATCAAGCCGGAGACGATGGCCGCGATGGTCCTCACCGGCATAGAAGGCATACCGCTGCACAAGGTCCCCCCGCTCGAACTGGTCGTCCTCCATCCCGACTACGCCGTCGTCAAGCTCCCCATGACGGTCGTCGACCCGCTGCGCGGCGTCGGCGAGGAGTCGGTGGGCGCCGCGGCCTTCATCTGGTCCACGGTCCCCGACCGCGGCGGCCCCCGGGACGCCTTCACCGTCTACCAGTTGCTCCACGAGTGGCAGGACTTCTCCCACCGGCTGCACGACGCCGGACACCAGGCGTACTGCCTGGTGTGGCCGTGACCTGCGAAAAAGCCTCAGGAGCCGGTCCGCTGCCGGGGCCCGGCAGCGGGTGACCGGGGCTTTCCCGGCCGCGACGGCCCGGTGACCGGAGTTTTCCCGGCCGCGGCGGCCCCACCCGCGACCTCACCGGCCGCACGGTCGGACGTCCGGTGGACGTCCGGCCCGCGGCCGGGGTCACGGACGGCGGACTCGGGCGGCGCGCGCCGTACGGGTGACGCGCCGTCAGGGCGCCCCCATATCCGACCGGTCGGGCACGCATGCTGTTCGCGCCACCCGCCCCGGACTACCCTGGAAGGTGCAGCCCGAGTCCCCGGCAGCGCGGAAGCCCGTCCGCCCCGAGGAGGCGCGTGCTGATGGCAGATCCCGGAACGTCCCTCGACTTCCCGCGCGTCGGCGCGGTGGGCACGCGGGTGCCGACCCGCCACCGCACCCGGCACGCCCCGGCGCGGACCTCCGCGCCGGCCGCGCCACCGGAGCCCGCGACGGCTGAGGTGCCGTCGGTTCCCGTGACGGACACCGACTTCGCGGTCCTCATCGTGCGCGGCCGGGTGGACCTGGCGACCCTGCCCGCCCTGCGCGAACGCCTGCGGCGCCTGCCCCGCGCTCCCGGGAGCCTGCTGATCGTCGACCTGTCCGAGGTCACCTCCTGCTGCGCGCTCGCCCTCGGTCCGCTCGTCGCGGCGGCCAGACGGGCCCGTACCCAGGGCGGTGACCTGCGTCTCGTCCAGCCGAGCCCGGCCGTCCTCGCGGCGTTGCACGCCAGTGGGCTGAACCGGCTGCTGCCGGTCTTCTCCGGCCTGGACACCGCGACCGGATCCCCGGCCGCCGAACCGCCCGGCCGGTCGGCCGGGGCCGTGGCCTAGACCGTGTCCTCCGGATCAGCCCGGGCCCGTGGCGCCTGGCCGACCCGGAAGGCACGGCCTGGCAAGCGCTCCGGGCGGGGCGCTTCCGATCACCGCACACTCCTGGGAGGTGCGCAGTGTTCCCGCTTCTGCTCGTCTCGTTCCTTCTGACGGCCGTCGCCGGGTTCTCGAACCCGGCGTGGTGGCTGGCTTCCGCCGTGCTGCTCTACCTCACCGTGCGCTACCGCCAGGGGTACCTGGGCTACGACGCGGAGTACCGCGCCTACCGGGAGCGCCGCATCCGCCAGGACCGCTACGACAAGCGGTACCGCGCGGAGCGGGGCGGCGCGGCGAAGGGCAAGTAGCCCGCCGGGGCCGGGCGGGGGGCCGCCGGATGAGCGGTCACCAGGTGGGCCTGGCCGACACCCCGCCGTCCACCACAAGGTCGTGACCGGTCACCCACGCGGCCATCGGCGAGGCGAGGAAGACACACGCGTCGCCGATGTCCTCGGGGCGGCCGAGCCGGCCGGCCGGTACCGCCCGCAGGTAGCGGGTCACACCGTCCGGCCAGGCCTCCGCCAGGCCCTCGCGGCCGATCAGGCCCGGCGAGACGCTGTTGACGCGGATGCCGTCGGGTCCGTACTCCAGCGCGGCCGTGCGCGCGTGCATCACGACGGCCGCCTTGGACGCGCAGTAGTGGGCGTGGGCCGCCGTGGGCTGGTGCGCCTCGATGGAGGCGATGTGGGTGATCGAGCCGCCTCCGCCGTCCCGCATCACCGCCGCGGCGGCCTGGGTGCAGGCGAAGGTGCTCAGCACGTTGGTGGCGTCGACCTCGCGCCAGTCGTCGACGGTCATGGTGGCCAGGTCCTGGACGGGCTGCACACCGGCGTTGTTCACCAGGGCGGTGAGCCGGCCGCGCCACTCCGCCGCCGTACGCACCAACTGGTGGCACTCCTCCTCGGCGGACAGGTCGGCCCGTACGGCAAGCGCGCTGCCGCCCTCCTCCTCGATACGCGAGACGAGCGCTTCGGCGGCGGTGGCGTTCGTACGGTAGTGGGCGACGACCGCGGCGCCCGCCGCGGCGAGGCGCAGCGCGATGCCGGTGCCGAGGCAGCCGCCCGCGCCGGTGACCAGGGCCACCTGGCCTGCGAGGGAGGGCAGCCCCGGGCTGCCGGCGGGCGCGCTCACGGGCGGGACAGCGCGGTGATGCGCGCCGCCTCCTGGGGGTAGCGCGCGGCCAGTTCGGCGGCGTCCCCGTGCTCGTACACGTCGTAGGTGAAGCCCGGCGCCATGGTGCAGCCGAGCAGCGACCAGGCGCCGCCGTCGGCGACCTCGGCGGCCATCCAGGTGCCGGCCGGCACCGTGAACTGGACGTGCTGGCCGCCCAGCACGTCCGGGCCGAGGACGGCCGTCCGGGTGCCGCCGGACGGGTCCAGCAGGAGCATCGAGAGCGGGTCACCGAGGTAGAAGTGCCAGACCTCGTCGGTGGGCAGGCGGTGGAGCGCGCTGTGGCCGTCGGGTTCCGCGGTGAGCAGGACGACGATCGCGGTGCCCGCCGGCCGCCCGTCGGGGCGTTCGGGCCCCGCCCAGGTCTGCCGGTAGCGGCCGCCCTCCCTGGGCAGCGGCTCCAGTCCGTAGAGTTCGACGATTTCCTGGGGCGACGGTGACACGGACGGTTGCCGGGCCATGCGTCTCCTTCCCGGTCCACTGCGGGTACGGCGGCACGTACGGCTGGTGCGGCCACCACCGTAGAACGGCGGTGGCGCCGCGTCCGGAGATCGCGGAAGTCGGGCGCGTTCCGGTCGGACCGGGGCGGGCGCCCGGCCGGGCCGGGCCACCGGCGCTACGGGTGCTCGGCGGTCAGGTAGTGCTGGATCGTGGGCGCCAGCCAACTGACGACCTCCTCGCGGCCGAGGTCGACGGCGGGCTGCAGCAGCAGGACGTACCGCAGCATGCCCATGCCCACGAGCTGGGAGCCGACCAGCGCCGCGCGGGACGCGTCCTCCTCCGGGACCGCGCACACCGCCGCGAGCGCCGGTCTGATCTGTTCGGCGAAGACGCCGCGCAGCCGGTCGGCGCCCGCCTCGTTGGTGACGGCGACGCGCACCATCGCGGTCAGCGTCTCGTCGCGCTCCCAGCGGTCGAGGAAGTGCCGTACGAGCAGGGCGCCGAGCTGGTCGCGCGGTACGGACGTCAGGTCGGGCAGCTTCAGGTCGATCTCGGAGGCCGCCGCGAACAGGCCCGCCTTGTTGCCGTAGTAGCGCATGACCATCGACGGGTCGATGCCCGCGTCCCGGGCGACGGCCCGGATGGTGGCGCGTTCGTACCCCTCGGCGGCGAAGCGCTCGCGGGCGGCTTCGAGGATCGCGGCACGGGTGGCCTCGGAGCGACGGGGACGGTCCGGTGCGGCGTCCGGAGCGGGTGGGGGGGATGCGGTCTCAGCCATGCCAACGACTGTAGGCCAACAACTGTTGACCGGCCAGCAGGCCGGCTCTATCGTTGCCAACAAGCGTTGACCAACAACCGTTGGCCAACAAGTGTTGGCATTGGAGGCGGCCATGCACCGCGATCCCGGCACCACCGACCACCCGAACCCCGCGGACACCGCGCACACCCCCGAGACCGCCGACGTCCTCGTGGTCGGCGCCGGCCCCACCGGACTGCTGCTCGCCGGGGACCTCGCCGTCGCCGGCCTGCGCGTCACCCTGCTGGAACGCCGCGCTCCCGGCCTCAGCAACCTGACCCGCGCGATGGCCGTGCACGCCCGCAGCCTCGAACAGCTCGACGCGCGCGGCCTCGCCGACGAACTGCTGGCGCACGGCCACGTGCTGCGGCGTCTCCAGCTCTTCGGCGGTGTCACGCTGAAGCCGACCCGGCTGCCCTCCCGCTTCCCGCTCGTGCTGATCACCCCGCAGTACGAGGTCGAGCGGCTGCTGGAGCGGCGCGCGCAGAAGGCCGGCGTCACCTTCCGGTACGGGGCCCGGGTGACCGGCCTGGACCAGGACAGCCACGGCGTCCAGGCCCGCGTACAGGAGGAGGACGGGGCCACCACGACCTATCGCGCGTCCTATCTGGTCGGTACGGACGGCGTGCGCAGCACCGTCCGTGAGGCACTCGGCCTGCCCTTCCCCGGCCGGTCCGTGGTCAGCTCCGTCGTACTCGCCGACGTACGGCTCGGCGAGCAGCCCGACCTCCCGCTGGTCGGCAACGCCAACGGCGACGCCATCGCGGTCGTCGCCAACTTCGGCGACGGCTGGTACCGCGTCGTCGGCTGGGACCGCCGCCGCCAGATTCCCGAGGACACCCCCGTCGGCCCCGACGAGATCCGCAGCTACCTGCGCCTCGCCCTCGGCACCGACTACGGGATGGACGAGGTGCGCTGGACCTCCCGCTTCCACAGCGACGAGCGCCAGGTGCCCCGCTACCGCGTCGGCCGCGCCTTCCTCGCGGGCGACGCCGCGCACGTCCACTCCCCGGCCGGCGGGCAGGGCATGAACACCGGGCTCCAGGACGCCGCCAACCTCGGCTGGAAGCTGGCCGCGGTAGTGCGCGGCGACGCACCCGACAGCCTGCTGGACAGTTACGACGCCGAGCGCCACCCGGTGGGGAAGATGGTGCTGCGCAGCAGCGGCATGCTCATCCGGGCGGCCCAGCTGCGCAGCGCGCCGGCGCGGGCGCTGCGCGCTTCGCTCGCCGGGCTGATGAACGTGACGCCGCCGCTGGCGGACCGGGCACTGGCGATGATCAGCGGAGTGGGCATCTCCTACCAGGCCGAGCGCGGCGCCCACCCGCTCACCGGCAAGCGAGCCCCCGACCTGCGGCTCGCGGGCGGCACCCGGCTGTACGAGGCGCTGCGCGGCGGCGCGTTCGTCCTCGTCGTGCCCCGGGACGAGGAACTGCCGGGGACCGAAGGGCTGCCGAGGGCCGAAGCGCCGGCGGACGCCGGGGCGCCGCACGACGGGACCGCTGCGGAGGGCGGTTCCGCCGCCGGCCCCCGTCTCGTGCGGGCCGCCTGGGCCGGTGACCGGCGCACCGCGCTCCTCGTACGCCCCGACGGCTACATCGCCTGGGCCACCGACGCCGCCGACCCGGACGCACGCGCCGTGTCACTGCGCGGCGCCCTCGGCCGCTGGACCGGCTCGGGCCGGGCCACGGACCGCGCCACGGTCCGGTCCTGACCAGCACGCCGCGCCGTATCCGGTGCGGCTCGCGCGGACCCGTCCCCCGGCCATGAACGGGGAACGGGCCCGCGCCGCCCGGTACGCCCGGCCGTCCCCGGGCCGGGCGGACGGACGCTCGCCGGGCCTGGCGGCCGGACCGGATCCCGCAGCTGCCCGGTTCCCGCCGCCCGCCACCGAAGTCCGTGCGGTCGCGCGATGGAAGGGGAGACCGGTCCCCGAAAACCCGGGGCGGGCCGGGCGCGCCCGGCCGCACCGCACGGAATTCGACGTGGTCACCCGTTGTCGTCCGATCAACGGAAAGGCGCGCTCTCCCGCTCGGTCCGCCATCCGCCGATCAGCGTCGTACCCCCCGGTAGAAGGGGAATCTAGGGACGCCTCTGCCGCCTGACAAGGGGCCCGGCCAGGGCATGTGACGCCCCGTACGGTTTTTGGCCAGTGGTTCGCCCTTCACGCAGCGACGGCCACCGGCGCGGCCCCCTCACCCGTCGGTCCCCGCCTCTGGACAACGCCCCGGCGAGCTTCCGGATCAGTCGATGATGTGCCGCAGATACGCCCGAGGGTCGGTGAGGTAGCGCCGCCAGTGGTCGACGAGGGCCAGCTCGTCCCACTCCACCGACCGCATGCCGTGCTCACCGACCTCGACTATCTCCGCGCCGGGCAGGGCCGTGAGCAGCGGAGAGTGCGTGGCGCAGACGACCTGGGCACCGCCGCGGCGCAACTCGTGCAGCACCCCGAGCAGTTCCAGGCAGGAGGAGAACGACAGCGCGGCCTCCGGCTCGTCCAGCACATAGAACCCCGGCTGCCGGAACTTCTCCCGGAACGCCATCAGGAACCCTTCGCCGTGGCTCATCTCCTCCGGCGCCTCCGACAGCCGCGCACGGCCGAGCGCGTCCCACGCCGTCTCGGCCCGCAGGAAGAAGCCGCGCCGGCGCGTACGCGGCCCGCGGACCATCCGGCGGCCGGCCGTCGTCGCGTCGAAGCGCATGGCCATGCCCAGCACGGACGGCTCGCGCGAACTGGCGTACTTGTAACCGGCCGAGCCGCCGTACGAGTCGAGCCCGAAGCCCTCCGCCAGGGCCTCGGCCAGCGTGGACTTGCCGGAGCCGTTCTCCCCCACGAGAAAGGTGACCGGCGCCCGGAACTTCAGCCCGTCCGCGACCAGCCGGCGCACGCACGGCACCGTCCAGGGCCAGCCGTCCCCGGTCTCCGCCTCCGCTTCCCCGGAGAGATCCACGTACGCGCGTTCGATGAGCATGTCCCGAAGCTCTCACACCCCACTGACAATCGCCCCCGTCCTTACGCTGGCCCCATGCTCATCGCCCGCTCCATCGCCCTCTTCGTGCTCGCCGCCCTCTTCGAGATCGGCGGCGCCTGGCTCGTCTGGCAGGGCGTGCGCGAACACCGCGGCCGGCTCTGGATCGGCGCCGGCGTGCTCGCCCTCGGCGCGTACGGCTTCGTCGCCACGCTCCAGCCGGACGCCGACTTCGGCCGCATCCTCGCCGCGTACGGCGGTGTCTTCGTCGCGGGCTCGCTGGCCTGGGGCATGGTCGCCGACGGCTACCGCCCGGACCGCTGGGACGTGGCCGGCGCACTGATCTGCCTGGCCGGCATGGCCGTGATCATGTACGCGCCCAGGGGCCGTTGACCCGCGCATATCCTGCGTAGGCACCACGACCGACGCCCGCAGCGCCCGAGGAGCCCGCCGCATGACCGCCGTACCCGACGCGCCCGCCGACCGTCCCCGTACCCGTACCGCCGTCGTCACCGGAGCCAGCAGCGGCATCGGCGCCGCCACCGCCCGGCGGCTGGCCGCCGAGGGCTACCGCGTCGTCCTCGCGGCCCGCCGCTCGGACCGCATCGAGGCGCTGGCCGCCGAGCTGCCGGACGCCGAGGCCCACCGGCTCGACGTCACCGACCGCGCCGCGGTCGACGCCTTCGCCGCCTGCCTCCGGGAGCACCACGAATCGGTGGACGTGCTGGTCAACAACGCCGGCGGGGCGCTGGGCGCCGACCCCGTCGCCACCGGCGACCCGGCCGACTGGCGCACCATGTACGAGGTCAACGTCCTCGGCGTGCTCAACGTCACCCAGGCCCTGCTGCCCGCCCTGACCGCCTCCGGGGACGGCACGGTCGTGGTCGTCTCCTCCACCGCCGGGCACGGCACCTACGAGGGCGGTGGCGGCTACGTCGCCGCCAAGCACGGCGCGCACGTCATCGCCGAGACCCTCCGGCTGGAGCTGTGCGGCGAGCCCGTCCGCGTCATCGAGATCGCCCCCGGCATGGTCAGGACCGACGAGTTCGCCACCACCCGCTTCCGCGGCGACACCGCCAAGGCCGCCAAGGTCTACGCGGGCGTGGCCGAACCGCTGACCGCCGACGACGTCGCCGACACCATCGGCTGGGCCGTCACCCGCCCGGCCCACGTCAACATCGACCTCCTCGTCGTCCGCCCCCGCGCCCAGGCGTCCAACACCAAGGTGCACCGCACCTCCTGAGACCGCCCGCCACGGACGCGGAACCATCCCGGCGACACCCTCACCCGGAGCCCTGGCCCCCGCCCGGGAGGCCGGGGCCCGGAAAATCGTTGGCGCCGCGGCCGCCCCCGCCCGTACCGTTCCCGGTGTCGACGCACCTGCGCGTCGGCGCACGTGCGCGTTCCCGCACGTGTCCCCTCTCTCGGGCCCCGCCCTGGAAAGCAGTGTCTATGCCCCGGCCGGCGCTGAGCGCGCCTCATCACCGCGCGGACGAACCCCGCCGCTGACCTTCACCGTCCCACGGCCGCCGTCCGCCGCACCGGCCCGGCCGCACCCGCCCGCGCGCGGTGCCGCCCACTGCCCGTACGACCGAGGCCGCTCGGCCTGCTCCCGCTGCCCTTTTCACGCTTTCCGGCAAGGAGTACCCGAGTGCTGTCCAACAGCCCCAAGAGCTCGAACCGTCCGCACCCGCTGCCGCGCACCGACACCTTCACCTGCGTCCGGTGCGGGCTGACCGTCACCACCCTCGACCCCGGCGGCGACCGCCGCAACCACTGCCCCAGTTGCCTGCACTCCCAGCACGTACGGGACGCGGCCGAGGGCGGACCGTCCACCTGCCGTGGCCGTATGTCGCCCATCGCCATCGCGGTGCTGCGCACCGACGACTGGATGGTCGTCCACCGGTGCACCCGCTGCGACGAGCTGACGTCCAACCCGGTCTCCCCGGACGACAACCAGCTCATCCTGATGCGGATGGCGGTCCGGCCGCTGGCCCACCCGCCGTTCCCGCTGGAAGCGTTCGGCGACCTGTGAGCGGGGAGTGACGACCGTGCCACGACGCCGTACACCCAAGCAGCAGCGCCGCACCCAACGGCCCAAGGACGTCCTCCACGGGCCGGGCGGCGCGTCCGGCGACACCTTCCGCTGTGTCGGGTGCCGCCTGGAGGTCCCGCTGGCCGCACCCGGGACCGCCCACCGCAACCACTGCCCGCACTGCCTGGCCAGCCGCCACGTGGACCGCAAGATACCGGGCGACCGGGCCGCGGACTGCGGCGGACGGATGCGGGCGCTGTGCCTGTCCGCCCGGCAGGACGGGGAGTGGCTGCTGGTCCACCAGTGCCTGGCCTGCGGTGAGCTGAGCACCAACCGCACCGCGGGCGACGACAACGCCCTGGCCCTGGTACGCCTGGCCGTCCGGCCGCTGGCCGACACCAGGATGCCCGTACGGGCGCTGATCTCCCTGTGAGGGACCAGGGCGCCCGGGTCCAGGACGCCTGAAAGACGAGGGCCCCGGACCGGCGCACAAGCCGGCCCGGGGCCCTCGCCCGGTGAGGGAGCCCCCGCGCTCCTCATCCCTTCACACACACCACCTGCTTGAGCTTGGCCACGACCTCCACCAGGTCCCGCTGCTGGTCGATGACCTTCTCGATCGGCTTGTACGCGCCCGGGATCTCGTCCACGACGCCGGAGTCCTTGCGACACTCCACGCCCCGCGTCTGCTCCTCCAGGTCCTGCGTCGAGAAACGCTTCTTCGCGGCGTTGCGGCTCATCTTGCGGCCCGCGCCGTGCGAGGCGGAGTTGAAGGACGCCGGGTTGCCGAGGCCCTTGACGATGTACGAGCCGGTGCCCATCGAGCCGGGGATGATGCCGTGGTCACCGCTCCCGGCGCGGATCGCGCCCTTGCGCGTCACGAGCAGGTCCATGCCGTCGTACCGCTCCTCCGCCACATAGTTGTGGTGGCAGGAGATCACCGGCTCGAACACCGGCTTGGCCTTCTTGAACTCCTTGCGGACGACGTCCTGGAAGAGCGCCATCATGATCGCGCGGTTGTGCCGGGCGTACTCCTGCGCCCAGAAGAGGTCGTTGCGGTACGCCGCCATCTGCGGGGTGTCCGCGACGAAGACGGCGAGGTCGCGGTCGACCAGCCCCTGGTTGTGCGGCAGCTTCTGCGCCTGGCCGATGTGGAAGTCGGCCAGTTCCTTGCCGATGTTGCGGGAGCCGGAGTGCAGCATCAGCCACACCGCGCCGGTCTCGTCGAGGCAGAACTCGATGAAGTGGTTGCCGCCGCCGAGCGACCCCATCTGCTTGACGGCACGCTCCTCACGGAACCTGACCGCTTCCGCCACCCCGCCGAAGCGGCTCCAGAAGTCGTCCCAGCCGCTGGTCGCCAGGCCGTGCAGGCGGCCCGGGTCGACCGGCTCGTCGTGCATGGCGCGCCCGACCGGGATGGCCTCCTCGATCTTGGAGCGGAGGCGGGAGAGGTCGCCGGGGAGGTCGTTCGCGGTGAGGGAGGTCTTGACGGCGCTCATCCCGCAGCCGATGTCGACACCGACGGCCGCCGGGCAGACCGCCCCGTGCATGGCGATCACCGAGCCGACCGTCGCGCCCTTGCCGTAATGCACGTCCGGCATCACGGCCAGGCCCTTGATCCATGGCAGGGTGGCCACGTTGCGCAGTTGCTGCATGGCCGCACCCTCGACCGTGGACGGGTCCGTCCACATCCGGATCGGAACCTGCGCTCCGGGCACTTCGGTGTACGACATAACTTCCTCATTCCCCCGAAAATCAACAAATAGCAAAAGCCGGACAAGAAGCCTGATCAAGGACAGGGAACCGGCGTATGCGGCAGAACGTGCGGTAGACATTGTGTCCATCCGCCGTCTGGCCGCGGCAACCAGATTTCCTACGGAAGGAGCCGGGAACGGTGCAGCGAAGGTCGTTCGTACCGGGGACCGCGCTGGCGACCGTGGCGGCGCTGGCCGCCACGCTCACCGCCTGCACCGGCGGCTCCGGATCCGGCAGCGGCTCCGCCGACACCAAGGGCGGCGGCGCGGCCGCCACGTCGGCGTCCGCCGAGCCCGGCAAGTACAAGACGCTCCCCGAGCCCTGCGGCCTGCCCTCCAAGGGCATCCTGCGCCGGCTGCTGCCACCCGGCGGCACGGAGAGCCCGCAGGACGCCGACAAGGTCTACGCGGGCACCGCCGACATCACGTACGACACGGACCGCCGGGTCGGCTGCCGCTGGAAGCGTGAGGCACCCGACGGCACCCGCCACCTCACCCTGGACTTCGAGCGGGTCGTCTCCTACGACCCCGCCGTCAGCGACGACGACAAGGCGCAGAACGTCTACGGGAAGAAGGAGCTGGCCGCCCAGCTCCCGTCCGGCGGCACCAGCACGGCGCCGACGCCCACGCCCTCCTCCTCCGGCAAGGACGGCAAGGACGGCAAGGACGGCAAGGACGGCAAGGACGGCAAGGACGACCGGAACGGCCAGGGCGCCCAGAACGACGCCCCCGGCCAGGACGGCAAGCCCGGCGGCGACCAGGAAGCCGGCAAGACCGCCGCGGGCGGCAAGGCCTCCACCGCCCCGTCCTCGCCGCCTCCCTCCCCGCCCGCCTCCCCGAGCAGGAACCCGAGCGACGCGCCCGGCTCCGACATCGCCCCGCGTGTCCTGGACGGCCTCGCCGACGCCGCCTTCCTCAACGACAAGCTGATCACCGCGGACAGCGGTGTGCACCGGGACGTCACGATCGTCTTCCGTTCCTCGAACGTCATCGTGACCATCGCCTACGACCAGTGGTCGGCCGACAAGACGACGCTGCCCGACAGCAGGGACCTCCAGGAGAAGGCCCAGGCGCTGGCCCAGGAGCTGGCCGACCGCTTCAACGAATAGTCCGGTTTGTCCGGCGAGTAACGTCACGAATCGCCCTCCGGCCGCCCTCCGCCGCGTACCGTGTGCCCCCGAGCCCCGCGCGCGGCAGCGTCGCCGCGCGCTCCGAAGGACGTACCGCGTCCGGACCGCACCGGCCCGTACGCGGCTCCCGACGGCGTCCAGTGCGACGCGCCGAACGACGACGAACAGCGAAGGAACCATGCACCGTTCAGCCAAGCGACTCGCCAGCCTCCTCGCCTGCGCAGCCGTACCGGTGATGCTCGTCGCCGGCTGCTCCTCCGACGACGACTCCGGCAAGAAGGACTCGGGCGGCGCATCGAAGTCCGCCTCCCCCGGCAAGAGCGGCAGCTCCTCCGGCAGCGCCTCCCCCAGCGTCGCGCCCGCGAAGATGAAGAAGCTGCCCAACCCCTGCCAGGCCGTGTCCCAGGACACCGTCAAGAAGCTGGTCCCCAAGACCAAGAACGCCGACGGCGAGCAGGGCAAGTCCTCCGACGCCATGGCCCGCGGCTACTGCGCCTGGAACAGCTCCGACTCCCAGGGCGTGGACGGCACCCAGTACCGCTGGCTGGACGTCGGCTTCCAGCGCTACGACTCCGACCCGACCCTGGGCACCGGCGAGAAGCGCGCCACCGACTTCTACAAGAAGCAGGTCGACGCCGCCAAGGCCACCCAGGGCGCCAAGAACACCAAGACCGGCGCGGTCGACGGCAACGGCGACGAGTCCACCTGGATCACCTACGACCTGAAGAAGGACGGCTCCGACTTCAAGAACCAGACGGTGGTCGCCCGCACCGCGAACGTCGTGGTCACCGTCAACTACAACGGCGCGGGCCTGGCCGGCGCCGACGCCCCCGACCCGAGCGACCTCCTCAAGGCCGCCGAAACCGCCGCCAAGGAAGCCGTCGCGGCGGTCGGCAAGGCCAACCAGTAGCCGTCTCCGGTCCCTCCCCGGCCCCGGCCCGGCCGGCAGTCCGGCAGCCGGCCGGGGACGGGGAGGGACCGCAACGGCTCACGCCGCGACAAGCGACGTACGGCACGCCTGAGCCGTACCGCCCTGCGTGCTCAGTGCCGCCGCAGCGGCCGCCTCCCCGGCGGCTGGGTCGGCTCCGGACGTGCCGCCAGCTCGGGGATCTCCCGTTCCTGAGGGTCCTTGTCGGAGACGGTGAGCGGTTCGCCGTAGTGCTGTATCTCCAGGGGCGCTCCCTCGACCATGCTGTACGTCACCGCCTTGGCGGTGATCTCGACGCGCAGCCGCCGCCCCAGCACCTGGACCGAGAACGCCAGGCGGGTGAGTTTTTCGGGGAGGCGGGGGGCGAAGGTCAGGCCCTGGGACGTGTGGCGCATGCCTCCGAAGCCGGCGACGAGGGCGATCCAGGTGCCGGCCAGTGAGGCGGTGTGCAGGCCGTCGCGGGTGTTGTTCTCCAGGTCCTGGAGGTCCATCAGGGCCGCTTCGCCCAAGTAGTCGTAGGCGAGGCGCAGATGGCCGACCTCGGCGGCCACGACGGCCTGGACGCAGGCCGAGAGGGAGGAGTCGCGTACGGTCAGCGGCTCGTAGTAGGCGAAGTCGCGCGCCTTGTGCTCGTCGTCGAAGCAGTCGCCGCGCTTGTACAGGGCGAGGACCAGGTCGGCCTGTTTGACGACTTGCTTGCGGTAGAGGTCGAAGTACGGGAAGTGCAGCATCAGCGGGTACTGGTCGGGGCGGGTGCCGGCGAAGTCCCAGGTCTGATGGGTGGTGAAGCCCGCCGACTGTTCGTGCACCCGCAGGCTGCGGTTGTACGGCACGGCCACCGCCTCGGCGGCGTCCCGCCAGGACGCGCTCTCCTCGTCGTCGACGCCGAGCGCCCCGGCCTCGCGCGGGTGGCGTTCGGCCACGTCGGCGGCGGCCCGCAGGTTCGCCTGGGCCATGAGGTTGGTGTAGACGTTGTCGTCGGCGACGGCGCTGTACTCGTCGGGACCGGTGACGCCGTCGATGTGGAACGTGCCGTGGTGGTCGTGCTGGCCCAGCGAGTGCCACAGCCGGGCGGTCTCCACCAGGATCGGTACGGCCGTCTCCCGCTCGAACTCCTCGTCGCCGGTGGCGCAGACGTAGCGGACGACCGCGTCGGCGATGTCGGCGTTGACGTGGAAGGCGGCGGTGCCGGCCGGCCAGTACGCCGAGCACTCCGAGCCATCGATGGTCCGCCACGGGAACGCGGCGCCCCGGAAGCCGAGTTGTTCCGCACGGGCGCGGGCGGCGCCCATCGTGTTCTGCCGCCAGCGCAGCGCTTCGGCGACGGCGCCGGGCGAGGTGTACGTCAGCATCGGCAGGACGAACGTCTCGCTGTCCCAGAACGTGTGGCCGTCGTACCCGGAGCCGGTCAGGCCCTTGGCGGGAATGGCGCGCTGCTCGGCCCGCGCACCCGCCTGGAGCACGTGGAACAGGGCGAAGCGGACGGCCTGCTGGATCTCCGCGTCACCGTCGACCTCGACGTCCGCACGGTCCCAGAAGTCGTCCAGGTAGGCGCGCTGCTGGTCGACCAGACCCTGCCAGCCGATGCTGCGCGCCCCGGCGAGCGCCGCGTCCACCTGGTCGCGCAGGGCGGGCAGCGAACGCGCCCCGGACCAGCCGTACGACACCGTCTTCTCCAGCCGCAGCCGCTGGCCCTGCTCCAGGAGCGCGGTGACGGTGAAGCGGGCGACGTCGTCGCCCGCTTCACCGTCGGTACGGGTGGCGCCCTCGGGTGCGTCGACGAGGTGGTCGGCGGCGGCCGCCACCCGCAGCCCGCTGCGGCGCGTGCGGTGGATCAGCCGCAGGCGCGCGTCGGAGGCGAAGTGCTCCTCCGCCTCCAGCGGGTTGTGCAGCGCCGAGGAGACCCGGGGGTCGCCGCCGGACTCGGGGAGCTGCTCGTTGGTGACGAGTTCGGACTGCAGGACCACCCGCACCTCGGAGTCCAGCGGTTCGACCTCGTAGGCGACGGCGGCGACGGCCCGCTGGGTGAAGGAGACCAGCCGGGTGGAGGTCACCCGTACGGTGCAGCCGGCCGGCGAGGTCCATTCACAGGTGCGGCGCAGCACGCCGGCCCGCAGGTCCAGCACGCGTTCGTGGGAGCGCAGCCGGCCGTAGCGCAGGTCGAACGGTTCGTCGTTGACGAGCAGCCGGATCAGCTTGCCGTTGGTGACGTTGATGACGGTCTGCCCGGACTCGGGGTAGCCGTAGCCGGCCTCGGCGTACGGGAGCGGGCGCAGTTCGTGGACGCCGTTGAGGTAGCTGCCGGGCAGCCCGTGCGGCTCGCCCTCGTCCAGGTTGCCGCGCCAGCCGATGTGCCCGTTGGAGAGCGCGAAGACCGATTCGCTCTGCGGCAGTACGTCCAGGTTGAGGTCGGTCTCGCGCAGGAGCCAGGGGTCGCAGGCGTACGAGGAGTGGGTGATCATGCCTGGCCGTCCTCCTTCGGCTGTCCGGACTCCGGCTGCCCGGACGTCAGCAACTCGGCGAGGTCCTTGACGACGACATCGGCGCCGTGCCGCCGCAGCGCGTCGGCCTGGCCGGCCCGGTCGACGCCGACGACGTACCCGAAGCGCCCGGCCCGCCCGGCGTCCATCCCGGCCAGGGCGTCCTCGTAGACCACCGCCTGCGGGGCGGGGACGCCCAGTTCCCTGGCGGCCTCCAGGAAGGTGTCGGGGTGCGGTTTGCCCGGCAGCTTCCGTTCGGCGGCCACGTTCCCGTCGATCCGTACGTCGAAGAGGCCCGCCATGTCCACCGACTCCAGCACCTCGCGGCAGTTGGCGCTGGAGGAGACGACGGCGGTGGCCAGTCCCTGCTCGCGTACGGCGTGCACATAGCGGCGGGAGCCTTCGTACGCCTCGGCGCCCTGCTCGCGGAGTTTCTTCAGCAGCAGATTGTTCTTGCGGTTGCCCAGCCCGTGCACGGTCTCGCGGTCCGGCGGGTCGTCGGGGCCGCCCTCCGGCAGCTCGATGCCGCGTGAGGCGAGGAAGGTGCGTACGCCGTCGGCGCGCGGGCGGCCGTCCACGTACTCGTCGTAGTCGGAGACCGGGTCGAAGGGGGTGTAGTCAGGGCCGTCCCGGTGGCGCAGGAAGTCGTCGAACGTCTCCTTCCAGGCGGCCGTGTGGACGACGGCCGTCTTGGTCAGGACGCCGTCGAGGTCGAACAGGCAGGCCCGGACACGGTCCGGCAGGCCGAGTGAGGTGAGCGAATCCGTCATGGGACACGAGTCCCCGCCCGGTGTTCGACGTATGTCTGTTCCGGACAATTCCTGCCCGGTACGCCGCCGGGCGGACCGATGCGGCGGGTGCGGCGCCTGGTTACGCGCCCGAGCCCGCCCGCTTCCTGCGCTTCTTGGCCGCCTCCCCCCACACGGCGAGGGCCAGGCCGGCCGCGGCCATCCCGGCGTACGCGAGCGTCGGCAGGTCGTACCAGTGCGGCAGGATGCCCCAGCCCGTACTGTCCGTGAAGATCCGGCCGAGGGCGCCCATGACCCCCTGGATCGCGACGATGATTCCGAGGACTCCGATGATTTCTCGCATGGGTCCACCTTCACGCGAACGGCCCCGGGGATCGTCGTCCCCGGGGCCGAATCGGCACTCCGTCGAAAGGCGCAGCGGCGCGGTCAGGGCCTCCTACCCGGACGCGCACCACGGCAGCCGTCAGCGCGCTCCGAGCCCGCCCCGCCGGGCGCTCACGCCGCCAGCAGCTTGCGCACCCGGTCCGCGCCGACCGCGAGCAGCAGCGTGGGCAGCCGCGGGCCGGTGTCGCGGCCGACGAGCAGGTTGTAGAGCAGCGCGAAGAACGAGCGCTGCGCGACCTTCAGCTCGGGCGTCGGCTTGGCTTCCGGCGTCAGCCCGGCCTGGATCTTCGGTACGCCGTAGACGAGCGTGGTCAGCCCGTCCAGCGACCAGTGCTCGTCCAGCCCGTCGAGCAGCAGCCGCAGCGACTCGCGGGCCTGGTCGTCGAGCGAGCCGAGCAGCTCGGTGTCCGGCTCGTCGCGCACGATCGTGCGCTGCTCGGCCGGGACCTGGGTGTTGATCCAGTACTCGGCCTTGTCCAGCCGGGGCCGGGTCTCGTCCAGGGACGTGACCGGGTCGGCCGGGTCCAGCTCGCCGAGGATGCGCAGCGTCTGCTCGTCGTGCCCGCCGGTGATGTCGGCGACCGAGGCCAGCGTGCGGTACGGCAGCGGGCGCGGGGTGCGGGGCAGCTCACCGGCGGCCGTGCGCACCGCGCGGGAGTGCGCGGCGGCGTCGGCGGGCAGCACCGAGCCGTCGGCGACCTTGGCCTCCAGCTTGTCCCACTCGTCGTAGAGCCGCTGGATCTCCTGGTCGAAGGCGATCTTGAAGGACTGGTTGGGCTTGCGGCGCGCGTACAGCCAGCGCAGCAGCGGCGCCTCCATGATCTTCAGCGCGTCGCCCGGGGTCGGCACGCCGCCCTTGGAGGACGACATCTTGGCCATGCCGCTGATGCCGACGAAGGCGTACATCGGGCCGATGGGCTGCGCGCCGTCGAAGACCTCGCGCACGATCTGGCCGCCGACGACGAACGACGAGCCCGGCGAGGAGTGGTCCACCCCCGACGGCTCGAAGATCACGCCCTCGTGGGCCCAGCGCATCGGCCAGTCGACCTTCCAGACCAGCTTGCCGCGGTTGAACTCGCTGAGCCGGACCGTCTCGCCGAAGCCGCAGGCCGTACAGGTGTACGTCAGCTCGGTCGTCTCGTCCACGTAGGAGGTGACCGTCGTCAGGTCCTTGTCGCACTGGCCGCAGTACGGCTTGTACGGGAAATAGCCCGCCGAGCCGCTGCTGCCGTCGTCCTCGGCGGCCGCGCCGGACCCCTCGGCGGCCTCCAGCTCGGCCTCGTCGACCGGCTTCTGCGACTTCTTCGCGGGCGCCTTCTTGGTGCGGTACTGGGCGAGGATCGCGTCGATGTCGGCGCGGTGCTTCATCGCGTGCAGGATCTGCTCGCGATAGACCCCGGAGGTGTACTGCTCGGTCTGGCTGATGCCGTCGTACTCCACGCCCAGCTCGGCGAGCGCCTCGACCATGGCGGCCTTGAAGTGCTCCGCCCAGTTCGGGTACGCGGAGCCGGCCGGGGCCGGCACCGAGGTCAGCGGCTTGCCGATGTGCTCGGCCCACGACTCGTCGACCCCCGCGACACCGGCCGGGACCTTGCGGTAGCGGTCGTAGTCGTCCCAGGAGATCAGGTGGCGGACCTCGTGGCCCCGGCGGCGGATCTCGTCCGCGACCAGGTGCGGCGTCATGACCTCACGCAGATTGCCCAGGTGGATGGGGCCGGAAGGGGACAGGCCCGAGGCGCAGACGATCGGTTTGCCGGGGGCGCGGCGCTCCGCCTCGGCAATGACCTCGTCCGCGAACCTGGAGACCCAGTCGGTCTCGGTGCTCTGCTGAGCCACGATCGGCCCTTCCTCTTCTCACCACTCGACAAGCCTGACGGCGACCATTCTCCCAGACGGCGCCGCCGCCGGTTTTTCCCTGTGGAAAACCGAGGGAACCGCCGTGGGATACTCGGTGGCAAACCCTTTCCACACCAACGGAACGGCCTTCATTCCATGACAGCGGTCCCTTCCCTCGCAGCCACGGTCAACCAGCGCGTCGCGGACGCCCTCTCGGCAGCCCTGCCGGAGGCCGGCGCCGCGGACCCGCTGCTGCGACGAAGCGACCGGGCCGACTTCCAGGCCAACGGCATGCTGGCGCTGGCCAAGAAGCTCAAGGGCAACCCGCGGGAGCTGGCCTCCCAGGTCGTCGGGCAGCTCGCCGCCGGTGACGTGATCAAGGAGATCGAGGTCTCCGGGCCCGGCTTCCTGAACATCACCGTCTCCGACGAGGCGATCGTCCGGACGCTGGCCGCGCGCGCCGCCGACGACCGTCTCGGCGTCCCGTACGCCGAGAACCCGGGCACCACGGTCATCGACTACGCGCAGCCGAACGTCGCCAAGGAGATGCACGTCGGCCATCTGCGCTCCGCCGTGATCGGCGCCGCGATGGTCGAGATCCTGGAGTTCACCGGCGAGAAGGTGGTCCGCCGCCACCACATCGGCGACTGGGGCACCCAGTTCGGCATGCTCATCCAGTACCTGATCGAGCACCCGCACGAGCTGGACCACCAGCGCGACGACGCCTCCGCCGAGGTCTCCGGCGAAGAGGCCATGTCGAACCTGAACCGCCTCTACAAGGCGTCCCGCGCGCTGTTCGACTCCGACGAGGAGTTCAAGGACCGTGCCCGCCGCCGCGTCGTCGACCTCCAGGCCGGTGACGAGGAGACGCTCGCCCTGTGGCAGCGCTTCGTCGACGAGTCGAAGGTCTACTTCTACTCGGTCTTCAACAAGCTCGACATGGAGATCCGGGACGCGGACGTGGTCGGCGAGTCCGGCTACAACGCCATGCTGGAGGAGACCTGCCGGCTGCTGGAGGAGTCCGGCGTGGCGGTCCGCTCCGACGGCGCGCTCTGCGTCTTCTTCGACGACGTCAAGGGCCCGGACGGCAACCCGACCCCGCTGATCGTCAAGAAGTCCAACGGCGGCTACGGCTACGCGGCCACCGACCTGTCGGCCATCCGCGACCGGGTGCAGGGCCTCGGCGCCTCGACCCTGCTGTACGTGGTCGACGCCCGCCAGTCGCTGCACTTCAAGATGGTCTTCGAGACCGCCCGCCGGGCCGGCTGGCTGGGCGAGGACGTCGACGCCGTCCAGCTCGCCTTCGGCACCGTCCTCGGCAAGGACGGCAAGCCGTTCAAGACCCGTGAGGGCGAGACGGTGCGGCTGGTGGACCTGCTCGACGAGGCGGTGGAGCGGGCGACCGCCGTCGTACGGGAGAAGGGCGAGAACATCGGCCTGACCGAGCAGGAGATCACCGAGAACGGCTTCCAGGTCGGCATCGGCGCCGTGAAGTACGCGGACCTGTCCACCTCGGCCTCCCGCGACTACAAGTTCGACCTGGACCAGATGGTCTCGCTCAACGGCGACACCAGCGTGTACATCCAGTACGCGTACGCCCGTGTGCAGTCCATCTTCCGGCGTGCCGGGGACGCCGCCCCCAAGGCCCACCCGGAACTGGAGCTGGCCCCGGCGGAGCGCGCGCTGGGCCTGCACCTGGACCAGTTCGGTGAGGTCCTGGCGGAGGCGGCGGCCGGTTACGAGCCCCACAAGCTGGCCGCGTACCTCTACCAGCTCGCCTCTCTCTACACGACCTTCTACGACCAGTGCCCGGTCCTGAAGGCCGAGGGCGGCAGCGCGCAGGTGGAGAACCGCCTGTTCCTGTGCGAGCTGACGGCCCGCACGCTGCACCGCGGCATGGCGCTGCTGGGCATCCGGACGCCCGAGCGGCTCTGACGCCCGCCTGACACATAGGCGTACGGGAAGGCCCCGCCGGAACCGATCGTTCCGGCGGGGCCTTCCCGCTGTCCGCGCTCAGCTCCCGTAGGGAGCCCAGGCGTTCCGGTCCCACCGGTAGATGTACTGCGGACGTCCCTTCGTCGCGCTCGTACGGAACGGCTTGCCGTGGTCGTCCAGGCGCAGCGTGCCGCGCCGCCCGCCGCTGCTCCACTCCAGCTCCAGGTACCAGCTGACGTCGTTCGCCTCCGCGTGCGCGTCCACGTACAGCATCTGCGGGTCGGAAGCCGACACCTTGAACGGGAAGTCGGTCGCCGGAATCCTCCGGTCCCCCTGCTCCCCGGCCACCGGCCGTGTCACCGGCTGCGCCGCGTCCAGACCGACGTCGAACGAGGCCGGGGTGAGCCCGCCGCCGCAGCCGTCGCCCATGGAGTACGCCGAACCCGCCACCGACGCCGTGCGCGTGGTGGTCCGTACGGTCAGCGAGTGCAGGACGACGGCCTGGTCACTGATGCCCTGCACGGCCAGCGCCACCCTGAGGTGGCCACCGGGCACCCCGCCGAGCGCGTTCGCCCAGCCGCGCGCGCTCACCCCGGTGGGCGGTGGCGGGACCTCGGTGGGCGGCTTGTCGAGCATGTACCAGCGGTCGCAGGGGTCGTCCCAGTTGTTCGTACGGACGTCGACGGTGAGCGGGGTGCCGCTGTTGCCGTCCCGGCCGCCGTCCCGGCCACTGCCGCCGCCCGCCTCGCCCTTGCCCTCCCCGGCCGCGTCACCGGACTCGCTCCCGCCGGCCGACGCGCTGCTCCGCTTCGGCTCCTCGGCCGCCCCCGAAGCGGACGCGGACGAGGACGGGGACGGCGTGGCGGAGGCCCCGCCGTCCGGCACCGGGCCGTCCCCGCCACGGGCCGTACGGGCGGCCGTCTGCGCGGCCGCCCGGGCCGGCCGCTCCGGGCCCGAGGAGGACGTGGTGCTGATGGCGACGGCGGGCGCGGCCAGCGCGACCACGGCGGCAGCCGCGAGGGCCAGGCGGAGCTTGGGGCGGGTGGTGCGGGTGGGGGTGGTCGTGGGGGTGGGGGCGGGCGTTTCCGCGGAGGCGGGAGGGGAAGCCGGCTCGGGGGCAGGCTCGGGGTTCGGCACGGACGCGGGAACCGGTACGGGCCCGGAAGCCGGTACGGACTCGGAGCCCGGTACGGACGTGGTAACCGGCACGGACCCGGAACCCGGCACGGACCCGGGCACGGACTCGGACGCAGCAGCCTCGACTACCTCCGCAGCCGCCGTCCCCGCCTCCTCCGCCTTGTCGTCCCCCGCCGCCGTCCGCCGCCCCCGCGTCGCGTCCGCCAGGATCCACCGGCGGTGCAACTCGACCAGTTCCTCGGACTGCGCGCCGCACAACCGGGCCAGTCGCTCCACGGGCGCGTAATCCGCCGGCACCGCGTCGCCGTTGCAGTAGCGGTGCAGCGTGGACGTACTCATGTGCAGACGTTTGGCCAGGGCGCCGTAACTCAGCCCTGACCTCGTCTTCAACGTGCGCAGCAGTGCCGCGAAACCGTCCGTGCCGGAAGCCGTGCTCACCGTTTCCCCTCCTGCCCGTCCCGGAACTCCGTTCCAGGGAGCCCCCATTCCCCCAGGTCAGAGTACGCGCAATCGTTCCAGCGTCCCGGATGTCCCGGCGGCCGTTGTGGCCGGGACGGACCGTCGCCCAGGCTGTGATCACTGACGACGCCCTGACCAGGGGCCTTACCGGGGGAGCAGCCGTGCGGACGCGATTCCGCTTTTCTCTCGAACCGGCCGATCTCGCGGCACTGGGCGTACTGACCGTCTGTGTCGTCGTCGTAGCGGCCGTACTCCACAGCTTCTGACCCCACCCGGCCGACCGTCCCTTTCCCATCACCTCACGGGGAGCACCACCCATGCGTTCGCGTCTCTTCTCCACCCGTACCGCCCGAGTCGCCGCCTCCGCCGCGGCCGTCGCCGCCGCTCTCTCCCTGACCGCCTGCGGCGGTGCCGAGGACGACAAGAAGGCCGCCGGGGCCGGGCAGCCCGTGGCCTCGGCCGGGTCGGCCCCCGCCGCCGGCCAGGGCTCCTCGGCCGGTTCCGACGCCGGTCCCGGTTCCGGCTCCGCGGACGCCTCGGGCCCGTCGGCCAAGTCCCCCTCGGGCGCGGGTTCGCAGGGCGGTCACGGCTCGCAGGCGTCTCCTGCCAGGACCGGTTCCGGAGGCAAGCACGGCACCTCTACGGGCGGGAAGTCCACCACCTGCACCGCGGCCAACACCAAGGTGACCGTCTCCAAGCTCAGCCGCCCCATCAACCACATCCTCCTCACCCTCACCAACACCGGCTCGACCCGCTGCGACGCGTACCACTACCCGGCCCTCCGCTTCGACGACGCCCAAGCTCCCACCGACGTCCTGCAGAGCAGCAAGCCGCAGTCCGTGGTCTCCGTCGAGCCGGGCCAGTCCGCGTACGCGGCGGTGCGCACGTCGGACGCCACCGGAGAGGCCGAGGGGGGCAGGACGGTGCACAGCCTGGACGTGTTCTTCGCGAACCGGGACGGCAGCTACGCCGAACGCCCGGCCCACCCGAAGCTGCCGAAGGGCACGTACATCGACGACTCCGCCCAGGTCACGTACTGGCAGAGCGAGCTGGACAACGCCCTCTGACAGCGGCCACGGCCCTGCCGGGCTTGCGCAACCAACCCCTCCACCCTCGACGTCCCCACCAGCAACAGCGAACCGGGGGACTGAGGAAAGGACACACCATGCGCAAGCCCACACCGGCACTCACCCGGCGGTCCGTGCTCGGCACCGGCCTCGGCCTCGGCCTGGGCGGCGCGCTCGCCCTCGGCACCACCACGGCGAGCGCCGCCCAGGCCGGCCCCACCGCCGCGCCCGCCGTCACCCACCGCGCCGCCACCCGTCGCCTCCGCGAGCTGGAGCGGGAACACCAGGCCCGCATCGGCGTCTTCGCCCTCAACCTCGCCACCGGCGCCACGCTGCTCCACCGCGCCCACGAACGCTTCCCCATGTGCTCCGTCTTCAAGGGGCTCGCCGTCGCGGCCGTGCTGCGCGACCTCGACCACGACGGCACCCAGTTGTCCCGCGTCATCCGCTACACCGAGGCCGACGTGCGGAAGGCCGGCCATGTGCCCATCACGTCCCAGCACGTCGCCGAGGGCATGTCCGTACGGGACCTGTGCGACGCGGCGGTCCGGTACAGCGACAACTGCGCCGCCAACCTCCTCCTGCGCGAGCTGGGCGGCCCGACCGCCGTCACCCGCTTCTGCCGGTCCCTCGGCGACCCGGTGACCCGCCTGGACCGCTGGGAGCCCGAGCTGAACTCCGGCGAACCGGGCCGCCGTACGGACACCACCTCCCCGTACGCCATCGCCCACACCTACCGCCGCCTCGTGCTCGGCAACGCCCTGGACCGCCCCGACCGCGCGCTCCTGACCGACTGGCTGCTGCGCAGCACCACCAGCGTGGAACGTTTCCGCGCGGGCCTGCCGAAGGACTGGAAGGTGGCCGACAAGTCCGGCGGCGGCAGCACGTACGGGACGAGCAACGACGCGGGCATCGCCTGGACCCCCGACGGCACCCCGCTCGTCCTCGCGGCCTTCACCCACAAGCCGACACTGTCCGACGCCTCGGGGGACACCCCGTTGATCATCAAGACCGCCACGGTGCTGGCCGAGGCGGTCGGACGGGCACCCTCGCCCGTGTAAGCGGTGTTACGGGGCGGTACCCCCGGTCCCGCCCCGGACCACCGGCCTCACCCGTACACCTTCCTACCGCACATGCCGTGCGCGGTGCCCATGATCTGCGACGTCTGCTTGCCGGTGATCCCGAGTTCCCGCTTGGTCTTGAGGGCTTGGTCCACGAAAGCCTGCCCACGAGTGATGCAGAGCGCGTTGCCATGGGCGACGAGCACGTCGTCACTGATGCGGTCCAGGTCCGGGTAGTGCTCCCGGATCGTCTTCAGGTAGAACTTCGCCGCGAAGCCGGTCAGACCGCGTACTTCATCGGGGGTCGCCGACGGGCTTCCGGTCGGGGCGGCCGAGGCGGACGCAGATGCGGACGCGGACGCGGACACGGACGCAGGAGCCGGAGTCGCCGCGGAACTCGCCCCACTGTCGCCGGACGGGCCGCATGCCGAGATACCGAAGGCGGCGAGCGCGAGGCAGGTGGCGAGCAGGGGCAGACGCTTGTGCATGAATCTCCCGTTACATGAGTGAACCGAGAGATTGTCCTCCATGTCCGACGTACTCCACGACTGAATTGTTCTGCGGACCGGTACGTTTTCCGGCATGTCGCACATACCCGCCGACCCGCCGACCCCCGGTTTCCCGCCGCCGCCCGGCCACCCGCACTCCGACGGCTTCCCGCCCACCGGCGGCCCGGCGCTCCGGCCCACCTGGGGCCTCGCCACCGCGCTC
This sequence comes from Streptomyces sp. NPDC045470, assembly GCF_040646595.1. NCBI lineage: Bacteria > Bacillati > Actinomycetota > Actinomycetes > Kitasatosporales > Streptomycetaceae > Streptomyces > Streptomyces sp. NPDC045470. The sequence continues at coordinate 26,425 of NZ_JBEZAN010000004.1, read as the reverse complement.
ACCGCGCTGCTCTGCCTGGTCATCGCCACCGACGTCCTCGCGCTCGGCGCCGACCTCACCGTGCGTACGGTGCTGGAAAACCTGGCCACCACCACCGAACAGCAGGCCGACCGCGCCGACATGCTGTACGGGGTGGCCGCCGTCCTCCAGGGCACCATGCTGATCCCCACCGCCGTCGTCTTCATCATCTGGTTCCACCGGTCCCGGGTGAACGCCGAGCACTACACGCGGGATGTGTGCACGCTGGGCAGCGGCTGGGCCATCGGCTCCTGGTTCATACCGATCGGCAACCTGTGGCTGCCGTTCCGCGTCGCCAGGGAGACCTGGCAGTCCAGCGCCCAGTCGGCGCCCGACGGCTCCTGGCGCGAGGTCTCCACCACATGGGTGCGGGCCTGGTGGCTGCTGTGGGTCCTCACGCTGGTCATCGGCCGGATCGGCAACACCCTCTACGACAGGGCCGATCTCCCGGACACCCTCCGCCTGGCGGTGTCCGTGGTCGCACTCTCCGACCTCCTGGACCTCGCCGCGGCCGCCCTCGCCATCCTCTTCGTCCGCAAGCTGTCCCGTATGCAGCAGGTTCCCGCGGCGCCGTACGCGGTCGCGCCCACCGGCCCTGCCCCGTACGGCTCCGCCTGACCGAAGCCTCCCGGCCGGCACCGGACCCGTAACCCGTAGGTCGAGGCGCCCCATCGGCGCCTTGACCTTCACATCGGTGTCAACACCTACGGTCCCGCGCATGTCACCCAGTCCCGGGCGGCGGCCCCGCCCGACCACTCAGCTCCTTCACCTCTCCGCCCTCGTCTTCATCATCGGCACCATCGAATTCCTGCCGGTCGGCCTGCTGCCCGACATCAGCAGCGACCTGGACGTCACCCCGTCCCGTACCGGACTCCTCGTCACGGTCTACGCCTTCACCGTCGGCCTGACCGCGGCCCCGCTCACCGCCCGCGCCTCCGCCTGGCCCCGCAAGCGTCTCTTCCTGACCACCTGTGCCGTCTTCATGGCCGCCACCGCGCTCTCCGGGCTCTCGCCCAACTACGCCACCCTCGCGGCGACCCGGCTCCTCTGCGGTCTGGCGCACGGTGTCTTCTACGCCATCGTCGCCGGTTACGCGGCGGCCATCGCCGGGCCGGACCGCTCGGGCCGCGCCACGGCGATCGTCTTCGCGGGCGTGTCCTTGGCCTTCGTCGTCGGGGTCCCCCTCGGCACGGCCGCCGGTACGGCCTTCGGTTGGCGCACCGCGTTCCTCGCCACCGCCGCGCTGGGCACGGCCACTCTCCTCACCGCGGCACGCCTGCTGCCGCAGGTCCCACCCGGCCCCGCCCTCCGCGTGTCCGACCTCCCCCGCGTGGCCCGTACGCCGGGCCTGCGCCCGGTCGTCCTGACCACCGGACTCGTCATCCTCGGCCACTTCACGCTCTACACGTACGTGACGGAGTACCTCCACGACGCCGCCGGCTTCGCCCCCGCGGCCATCAGCCCCGTACTCCTCCTCTTCGGCCTCGCGGGCATCGCGGGCACCTGGCTCAGCGGCGCCCTCGTCGACACCCGCCCCCGCGCCACGCTCCTCGGCACGCTCGCCCTGATGGCCGTGTCCCTCATCACCCTGGGCGCAGCCCCGACCCACCGCCCCCTCCTCTTCCTCTCCATCGCCACCTGGGGCATGGCCTGCACCGCACTCCCCGTCTGCTTCCAGACCGCCGTCCTACGTACGTCCGGTGACGCCCCCGACGCGGCCTCGTCCCTCTACGTCGCCGCGTTCAACACCGGCATCGGTGGCGGCGCGCTGGCCGGTGCGCTCCTCCTGACCGTCTCCCCGCCAGCGGCCCTCCCCTGGGCCGCCCTGCCCCTGCTCCTGGCCGGCACGGCCATCACCCTCCCGCCGCGAACCCGCCTCCGCCCCCGCCGCCCCGCAACGGACACTCCTCCCCCAACTCGAACCACATCACCTTGCCCCCGCCCGACCCCAACGCCCCCGACCCGTAAGCGAACCCGCCGAAGCTCTCGGCACACAACCTGACCAGCCCCAACCCCCGCCCGGCCTCGGCCGCCGGTCCGGGCACCGCGGCCACTCCGAAACTCGGCAGCTCCGGATTCCCGTCCCACACGCTGACGCGCAAGCGCGCCCCGATCCGCTTCACCCGCACGTTGGCGGGCCCCTTCGCGTACCGGTACGAGTTGGCGATCAACTCCGCCGCCAACAGCTCCGCCCCGTCGACCAACCCCGTCTCCCCGTGCTCCTCCAGCACCAGCCGCACCACCCGCCGCGCGACACGCGGAGCACGGGGGTTATCGGACATCTCGAACGCGTACTCCCAGTCACCGGACATGCGAAGCCTCCGTTGCGGATGCGCAGTTGACTCACGCGGAGCGTGAGTGACGTGCGGCACACAGTAGCGGCGTCGGCGCCACTATGCACCCGCCTTCGGCACATAAATGCTCCGCTGGACCATGACTGGCTGCCCCGGCAGACTGTGCGCGACACGAGAGCGAGGGTCGATGCCGCCCAGGACCACACCGACAGTGCGCCAGCAGCGTCTGGGCGCCGAGCTGCGCAAACTTCGCGAGAGCGCTGGGATGACCGCTTCCGCCGCAGGCTCCCTGCTCGGCGTCGATCAAGCACGCATCAGCAACATCGAGCGCGGCCGAGCGGGCATCAGCGCCACCCGCCTACGCACGCTGGCGTGCAATTACGCCTGCGGGAACGAAAAGCTCATCGACGCACTCGCGGCCATGGCCGGCGACCGCGTCCGACACTGGTGGGAGGAGTACCGCGGCACTCTGCCTGCCGGGCAACTCGACATCGCCGAGATGGAATTCCATGCCACCGAACTCCGAACGGCACAGACCTCCACATTGCCCGGCCTGCTCCAGACAATCGACCATGCGCGCGTCGTCTTCAACCAGGGCGTGCCGCCCCTGCCGCCACATGAGGTCGAGCACCGCACCTCGTTCCGCATCAAACGACAGGCGGCCATTTACCGGGACGGTGCTGCCCCCTACACCGCGATCATTCACGAAGCAGCCCTGCGCATGCAGTTCGGCGGACGCGCGATCGCCCGCAAACAGCTTGAGCACATCACCGCGACGAGTGAACGTGACAACGTCACCGTGCTCGTGATCCCGTTCTCGCGCGGCGAGTTCCCTGGTTCCGGACAGACGATCACGTACGCGTCCGGGCCGACGCCGGAACTCGACACCGTGCAACTCGACCAGATGGGTGGCCCCGCATTCCACGATGCCACCGTGCAACTGTCGCGACACCGCGCCGTCATGGAGCTGCTGACGCAAAAGGCGCTCACCGCAGCCGCATCCCGGGATTTCATCCACAGCATCGCCCGCGAACTCTGAAAGGCGTCACCGTGCCGTCCACCCACTGGCAGAAGTCGTCCTACTGCGCCGACTCCAGCAACTGCCTCAACCTCGCCGCACTCCCCGACCACACCATACGCATCCAAGAAAGCGAAACCCCGCACACGGTGGTCACCACCACCCCGAATCAGCTCGGCCTTCTCATAGGTGCCATCAAAGGCGACACCCTCGCCTCGGACTCCTGAGCCCTACCGCGCCCGTCGCTGAACCGGCCACGCCGTCAGGTCCCGTACGAACTCGCTGTAGGAGCGATTCGAACCGTCGGACGTCGCCGGGCACCACCTTGCCCGGGCACCACTCCGACCTCACCCCACCTCCTTGTAAAAGAACGTGCAGTCCCGCAGCTCCCCCTCCGGGCCCGTCGCGTACGCGGGGACCGTGCCGTACGGGGTCCAGCCGGTGCTGCGGTACAGACGGTCCGCCGCGCTGTCCGACTCCGTGTCGAGGAGCAGGAGGCGGAAGCCGGAGCGGGCGGCGGACTGTTCGGCCGTGGTGAGGAGGGCGCGGCCCAGGCCCTGGCCGCGGGCGGCATGGTGGACGAGGAGTTTGACGATTTCGGCGCGGTGGCGGCCGTTCGGTTTGCCGGGGTGGGCGAGGCTGATGGTGCCGGTGATGCCTTCGGAGGCTTCGGTCACCCAGATGTCCAGGGTTCCGTCGGCCACGGCGGGGCGTTGGGTCCGCCACCAGGCCGCCGCCGCATCGTGGTCGAAGGGGGCCACGAAGCCGAGGGAGGACCCGCCGGCGACGGTTTCGGCGAGGAGGGCGGCCAGGCCCGGGACGCTGCGGTCGAAGGCGGCGGGGGTGAGGTGGGTGATGGTGAAGGCGGGAGAGGTGGTGTGGGTCATGGGAGGACCACCATCAAGGCGTAACGCGCGGCATCGGTACCCGTGTTGCGGAAGCGGGTGGGGCCCCAGAGGCGGAAGCGGAGGCAGTCGCCCGGGGTGAGGGTGTGTGCCGTACCGCCTGTGGTGATCTCCAACCGGCCGTCGAGCAGCCAGATGTGCTGCTCCATGCCGGGTACGGGCGGCGGGCTGTCGTAGGCGATGTCGGCGCCCGGTCGCAGGGTGGCCTCGACGACCTCGCCGCGGAGGTTGGGATGGGGCGGTGAGACGGAGCGCCGGGTGAAGCCGGAGGGTTCGTCGTGCCAGACGGGCTGTCCGTCGGCCCGTACGAGTTGGGGTGGTTCCGACTCGACCTCGGCCAGCAGCCGGGACATCGGCCGTTCGTACGCCGCGCACAGCCGGTTCAGCAGCGCCGCTGTGGGGCTGATCTCGGCCCGTTCCAGGCGGGAGAGGGTCGACCGGCTCACCTCCGTACGCCGGGCCAGTTCGTCGAGCGACCAGCCGCGCTCCGTACGCAACTCCGCCAGACGGGCGGCGAGTCGGGACTGCATGGGGTCGGTCTGCCCGCCGTCGTCGGCACCTCGGGCCGACTCCTCGGTTCTCACGTCCGGGAATTTATCCCAGATACGGGAGGCGGGGAAGAGGGCCCGGTACATGGCGGCGCCCCGGACCGCTCGTGCGGCCCGGGGCCCGTGTGCTCAGCCGTCCGTCAGCGCGCCGTCAGCTTGTTGGCGGCCTTCTCGATCTGTGCGGAGAAGGCGCTCACCTTCGTGTAGACGCCGGGCTTGCCGGGCCGCGCGCAGCCCTCGCCCCAACTGGTGATGCCGACCTGGACCCAGTCGCCGTCCCCGTCGCGGCGGAACAGCGGGCCGCCGGAGTCGCCCTGACAGGTGTCGACGCCGCCCTCCGCCAGGAAGCCGGCACAGAGCTCCTCACCGGGGGTGAGCAGGTCGCCGTACGCCTGCTTGCAGGCGGTCATGTTCACGAACGGGACCTGGGCCTTGCGCAGGTAGCGCTGCTGGGGGCCGCTCTCCCGGCTGGCGCCCCAGCCGGCGATGGTGAACTTGCCGCGGTCGAAGTTGTCGTCCTCGGCGAGATGCAGCGTCTCCTGGTTCTTGATCGGCGTGGCGAGCTTGATCAGCGCCCAGTCCTTGCCCTTGCCGTCGTACCCGGGTGCCTGCGCGACCTCGGTGGACTTCACCTTGATCGCCTTGGGGTTCTGGAGGTCCACGACGCCCGCGGTGACGGTGATGCCGGTGTTGGGGCCGCTGCCGTCCACGCAGTGCGCGGCGGTCAGGACGACGCCCTCCCGGATGAGGGAGCCGCCGCAGCCCATCGAGAGCCGCACCATGAACGGGAACTCGCCCTGCTTGGCGGGCGGTCCGCCGATGATCTGCTGGCCGGGGGTCGGCGACGGGGCCGGTGCGGCGGTGGCGCCGCCTGCCGACTGGAGGGCGACCGCCGCCGCCACGGCGGCACCAACGGCTATGGATCTCTTGACACATCTCGCGGAGCGCTTCAAGGACTTCCCTCTCGCGTCGGAGGCACATCGGTGACCAGCACTCCAGTCGCCGCCGCGCGGCACACCGAGGCACCACCGGGTGCGCAGTCCTGCGCCCCAAGTGCCTCGGTGTCACTGGAGTGTTGTGATTATGTGGACGCCCCCAAAGATGCACAAGGTTCTGAAACCGGCCACTTCCCGAGTAGGCCGGGTGAGAGAGACGTATCCGCATCTGGGTGGTTCGGACCAATTGACCTACGAGTACGGGCGGGTGGGCGGCGCGACGGCGCGGCACGGCGGCCGGTTCGCGGCGAGCACCCGCCCGCGCGGACTCAGCGCCGCAGCTGGTCCGCCGCCTTGGCGATGGCCTGCGAGAAGGCGCTCACCCGCGTGTAGACGCCAGGCTTGCCGGGCCGCGCGCAGCCATCGCCCCAACTGGTGATGCCGACCTGGACCCAGGCGCCGTTGTTGTCCTTGCGGAACATCGGACCGCCGGAGTCGCCCTGGCAGGTGTCGATGCCGCCGGTCGACATGATCCCGGCGCAGATCTCCTCACCGGGGATGTACGCGCTCCCGTACGCCCGCTGGCAGGTGGGGGTGTCGACGAACGGCACCGTCGCCTTGCGCAGGTAGCGCTGCTGGCCGCCGCCCTCGCGCGTGGCGCCCCAGCCCGCGACGGTGAAGTCGCCCGAGTCGTAACGGCCGTCCGTGGTGACGGGGAGAGTGGGCAGGTTGGTGATCGGGCGGGCCAGCTTGATCAGCGCCCAGTCCTTGCCCGAGCCGTTGTAACCGGGTGCCTGGAGCACCTTGGTGGACTTGACCTTGATCGCACTGGAGCTCTGGAGGTCCACGACGCCGGCCGTGGCGGTGATGGAGGTGTTGTTGCCGCTGCCGTCCACGCAGTGCGCGGCGGTGAGCACGATGTCAGGACGGTAGAGGGCGCCGCCGCAGCCCATGGACAGCCGCACCATGAACGGGAATTCGCCTTGCGCGGCGGGCACGCCGCCGACGATCCGCGTACCGGGCGTGCCGCTCGACGGGGTCGGCTCACCGGCGGCACTGGCGGCGGCGGGCTGGAGCGACAGGGCCGCCAGGGCGACGGCGCCGAGGGCGACGGATCTCTTCAGGAGTCTCGCGGAACGGGTCACCGGGCTTCCTTTCCGAGGGGGTGGCGCGCGCCCGGCGGTCACCGGGACACGCCGGACAGCTTGATCAGGTCATGCCAAGTACGCGCGTCCGAAGGGCCCGGGGAACGGGACGTGCGTGGGGGAAGGGGCACCACGACGCGGCAGAGCGTTGTGATTATGCGGACGCCACGAACGGGTCACAAGTCACGGAACCGGCCAACTGCTTCGGACGTTCGAGGAGTTGGGCGCGGGGGCGGAAAGGAGGTGGCGGACGGTCAAGGCGCCCTCGCGACCGGTATCCGGCCGCCCGGTATGGACCCAACCCGTCCGCCGTCCCCTCAGCCGCCTCCCCCGGCGCCCAGGCCACGGCGGCACGCACGCACTGGTCGGACGACGCACCACCACGCCGCCGGACGTTCGAGGAAACGGCTGCTCCTGCCCGGACTCACCCGCGGAAGTCGTTCGTCGGCCAACTACCGCGCTCGCCCCACCGGTTTCTGATGCGCGTTTTTGGCTCTGCCGCAACACCCCCAGGCCCTGCTTGGCTTTGCCTCGCATGTACGAAACAGCCGACAGGTGCGACACACCCGACATGCGCCATCTGTTCCCCGACGTGCCTCTTCCCTGGCACACCGCCCGGGACACCGACCAAGGAGAGCCATGAAGCCCGTGCTCAGACCCGCGTTGGCCGTAGCCGCCCTCGCGCTCGCCGCGACCGCCACGACCGTCTCCCCTGCCACCGCCACCGCGCCCGCCCCCCAGGGCACGTACTGCACCTACATCGTCGACACCGGCCAGGGCGGCTGCTTCGCCACCCGGGCGCAGGCCGACCGGTTCGGCAACGCCAAGGCCGACTACAAGATCCTCGGCAAGATGTGGACCGACGCCAACTCCGGCGGCAGCGAGCTGGCGCTGCGCGGCAGCGTCGGCTGCAACTGGCGCTACCCGGAGTTCCACAGCCTCGGCACGTGGGGCTACAACGACAACATCAGCTCCGTCGAGGGCGTGGCCTGCCCGATCACGCTCTGGGAGCACGGCGACTTCCGCGGCGCCAAGCAGACGTACTACGGGTACGTCCCGTACGTCGGCGACGGCATGAACGACAAGGCCAGCTCGGTCAGCTTCGACCTGCGCTGAGCAGCGCTGCTCAGCACGCGGGCCGCGTCCCCGACGGGACGCGGCCCGTACCGGCCGGTCAGGCCGCGTAGTGCACGGTGCCCGACATCCCGGCCGCGCCGCCGCCGCAGACCTGCCGGTAGCGGGCGGAAAGGCCGGTCACCTTGCCCTCCTCGGTGAAGTACAGGCGGTCGACGGTGAACGCGCCCCTGGCGTCCGCGCAGGCACGCCCGTTGCCGTGGACCTCCAGCGTGGCAGCGCCCTCGGCGCCGGTGACCTGATACGTACGCCCGGCGGTCAGCCGCTCACCCGTCGGCGGCCGGAACTCCGCCGTCCAGTACTCCCGCTTGCCCTCGACCCCGAACGAGACGCCGCCGCCGTAGCTGTCCGACAGCCGGAAGGTGCTGGTGGCGCCGGTGTGCGTCACCGACTTGCCCTGCCCGACCCAGTCGCCGACGTCGCTCTTGTACGTGTACGACAGCGGCAGCGCACGGTACTTGACCGTCCCCTTGAGCGGCTGGGCCGCCGCCGACTCGCACTTCTGCGTGTACGAGGCGTCGAGGAGCGTGACCGCGCCCGACGCGTCCGTGGCGATCTGGTCCACGGTGAACTGCCCGTACACCTCGTTGCAGCCGCGGCCGTTGCCGCCGACGTCGAGGCCGGGCGAGCGGCCGGTGCGGAACGCGGCCCGCTCGGCGTCACGGTAGACGCCGGGGCGCAACTGCTCGCCCTTGGGGGCGGCGATGTCGATGTCCCACAGGTCCTCGGCGCCCTCGACCCGGACGCGGACCTCCCCGGCGTTCCCGGTCAGGGTGATCTTCGCGGTCGGCTCCCGGTACGTACCGGCCCTGCCCTGCCCGATGTAGTCCCCCGCCACGCTCGTGTACGTGTACGAGGTGACCGGCGTCGGCCCGGCCGCCGCAGCGGCCGGCGTGGCCAGCGCCCCGCCGAGACCGGCCGCCGTACACAGCGCGACGGCGGCGCTCCCGACGGAGCGCCGCCATCTCTCCAGGCAAATCCTCATGTCCACACCCCTCCCTGTCGCTACGTCGCATGTCCTGTGCCCGGTACGGGACTTGGGTACACGCGTGCGACGCCGCAACAGCAGAGGTACAGGTGGGGAACTAGAGCTTGCGCGCGACCTCCGTCGCCCAGTAGGTCAGGATCATGTCCGCGCCCGCGCGCTTGAAGCCGGTCAGGGCCTCCAGGATCGCCGCGTCGCGGTCGATCCAGCCCTTCTCGGCGGCGGCTTCGACCATCGCGTACTCACCCGAGATCTGGTACGCGGCGACCGGCACGTCCACCGCTTCCGCGATCTTCGCCAGCACGTCCAGGTACGGCATGCCCGGCTTGACCATCACCATGTCGGCGCCCTCCTGGAGGTCGAGCGCCAGCTCGCGCAGCGACTCGCGGGAGTTGCCGTAGTCCTGCTGGTAGGTCTTGCGGTCGCCCTGGAGGGACGAACCGACCGCCTCGCGGAACGGGCCGAAGAAGGCCGAGGCGTACTTCGCGGTGTAGGCCAGGATCGAGACGTCCTCGTGGCCGGTCTGGTCCAGCGCGTCACGGATGACGCCGATCTGGCCGTCCATCATGCCGCTCGGGCCGACCGTATGGACGCCCGCGTCCGCCTGGACCTGCGCCATCTCGGCGTAGCGCTCCAGCGTCGCGTCGTTGTCCACCCGGCCCTCGGCGTCCAGGACGCCGCAGTGGCCGTGGTCGGTGTACTCGTCCAGGCACAGGTCCGACATGATCACCAGGTCGTCGCCGACCTCGGCGCGCACATCGCGGATGCCCTGCTGGAGGATGCCGTCCGGGTCCGTGCCGGCCGTACCGGCCGCGTCCTTCTTCGCGTCCTCCGGCACGCCGAACAGCATGATCCCGGCGACGCCCGCCTCGACCGCCTCGACGGCGGCCTTCCGCAGCGTGTCACGGGTGTGCTGCACGACGCCCGGCATCGCGCCGATCGGCACCGGCTCCGAGATCCCCTCCCGCACGAACGCGGGCAGGATCAGGTCCGCCGGGTGCAGGCGGTGTTCGGCGACCATCCGGCGCATGGCCGGCGTGGTGCGCAGCCGGCGCGGCCGCGCGCCGGGGAAAGTGCCGTACGTACTGCTGCTCAACTGCGAGCCCTCCTACGCGATCCGGGCCGGCGCTCACTGGGACGCGTGACCGGGTCACCGGCCTCCAGCGCGGCATCGCGCCGCGCCGCGCCGAACTCCGCGAGCGCTTCGGCCAACTTGTGCACCGACGGCTCGGGCGACATGACGTCCACGCGCAGCCCGTGCTCCTCGGCGGTCTTTGCGGTGGCCGGTCCGATACAGGCGATCACGGTCACGTTGTGCGGCTTGCCGGCGATGCCGACCAGGTTGCGCACCGTGGAGGACGAGGTGAACAGCACGGCGTCGAAACCGCCGCCCTTGATCGCCTCGCGGGTCTCCTGCGGCGGCGGCGAGGCCCGTACGGTCCGGTAGGCCGTGACGTCGTCGACCTCCCAGCCCAGCTCGATCAGGCCCGCCACCAGCGTCTCGGTGGCGATGTCGGCACGCGGCAGGAACACCCGGTCGATCGGGTCGAAGACCGGGTCGTACGGCGGCCAGTCCTCCAGCAGCCCGGCGGCGGACTGCTCACCCGACGGTACGAGGTCCGGCTTCACACCGAAGGCGATCAGCGCCTTGGCGGTCTGCTCACCCACCGCCGCGACCTTGATCCCGGCGAACGCGCGGGCGTCCAGCCCGTACTCCTCGAACTTCTCCCGGACCGCCTTGACGGCGTTGACCGAGGTGAAGGCGATCCACTCGTAACGGCCGGTGACCAGGCCCTTGACCGCGCGCTCCATCTGCTGCGGGGTGCGCGGCGGCTCCACGGCGATGGTCGGCACCTCGTGCGGCACCGCGCCGTACTCGACGAGCTGGTCGGAGAGCGACGCGGCCTGCTCCTTGGTCCGCGGCACGAGGACCCGCCAGCCGAACAGCGGCTTGTTCTCGAACCACGAGAGCTGGTCGCGCCGGGCCGCGGCCCCGCGCTCACCGACCACGGCTATGACCGGCTGCCCGCCGTCCGCCGACGGCAGCACCTTCGCGGCCTTCAGCACCTGGGCGACCGAACCGAGCGTCGCGTTCCAGGTGCGCTGGCGTGTCGTCGTACCGGCGACGGTGACCGTCATCGGCGTGTCCGGCTTGCGGCCCGCGGAGACCAGCTCGCCGGCCGCCGCGGCCACCGAGTCCAGCGAGGTGGACACGACGGCGGTCGCGTCGCTGGCGCCCACCTCCGTCCAGCAGCGCTCGCCGGCGGTCCGCGCGTCGATGAACCGCACGTCCGTGCCGTCCGCGTCGCGCAGCGGCACACCGGCGTACGCGGGCACGCCGACCGCGGCGGCGATGCCCGGCACGACCTCGAAGACGACGCCCTCGGCGGCGCACGCCAGCATCTCCTCGGCGACGTGCGCGTCCAGTCCGGGGTCGCCGGACACCGCACGCACCACCCGCTTGCCGGTGCGCACAGCCGACATGACAAGATTGGTGGTGTCCCTAAGCGCGGGTACACCAGCGGTGGTTGACGCTTCGTCAGCCGTGGGCTGCTGCGGCGTGTCCACATGCGGCCGCGCATGCGCGCGGACGACGTCGAGCACCTGCGGGTCGGCGACCAGCACGTCGGCGCGGGCCAGTGCCTCGACGGCACGCAACGTCAACAGGCCCGGGTCTCCGGGGCCGGCGCCGATGAAGGTGACCTGGCCGACGGCAGGGTGATTCGGGGCGGTGGGGCTCAAAGTGCTCGCTCCCCCATAAGACCGGCCGCACCCTTCGCGAGCATCTCGGCGGCGAGTTCGCGCCCCATGTTCACGGGGGTCGTCGCGTCGCCGAGAGAGGCGGGTACGTGTCCGGTGGTGGACAGCTGCACCAGCGTCGAGCCGTCGGTCGTGCCGACGACGCCACGCAGGCGCATTTCGGTGACAGCCTGCCCGTCGGCCTGCAGGTCGGCCAGCGCACCCACAGGTGCGGAGCAGCCGGCCTCCAGGGCGGCGAGCAGGGAACGCTCGGCGGTCACGGCGGCCCGGGTGAACGGGTCGTCGAGCTCGGCGAGCTGGGCGGCGAGCTGCGCGTTGTGCGCGGCGCACTCCACCGCCAGGGCCCCCTGGCCGGGGGCGGGCAAAATCATGTCGGACGACAGGTGCTCCGTCGCCTCCTCGATCCGGCCGAGCCGGGACAGCCCGGCCGCGGCCAGCACGACCGCGTCCAGCTCGCCCTTCTCGACGTAACCGATACGGGTGTCGATGTTCCCGCGGATCGGCACGGCCTCCACCTGCCGGCCCAGCGAACGCGCCCAGGCGTTCAACTGCGCCATGCGGCGCGGCGAGCCGGTCCCCACACGGGCACCGTCCGGCAGCTCCTCGAAGGTCAGACCGTCGCGCGCCACCAGTACGTCACGCGGGTCCTCGCGCGGCGGTACGGCGGCCAGCGCCAGCTCGGCGGGCTGCGCGGTCGGCAGGTCCTTGAGCGAGTGCACGGCGAAGTCGATCGTCCCGTCGAGCAGCGCGTCGCGCAGCGCGGAGACGAACACACCGGTGCCGCCGATCTGCGCCAGGTGCTCCCGTGAGGTGTCGCCGTAGGTGGTGATCTCCACCAGCTCTACCGGGCGGCCGGTGACCTCGCGCACCGCGTCCGCCACCGTCCCGGACTGGGCCATGGCGAGCTTGCTGCGCCGGGTCCCCAGCCTCAGGGCCCGTGGATTGCTGTCAGTCATGCCCGCTCCCGTGCTGTGTGCGGGCCGTCGGCCCGCGTGTCGGCCCGGCTGACGGCGGCAACCGTCTGCGGGTCGAGATCGAAGAGTTCTCGCAGCGCGTCCGCGTAACCGGCGCCGCCGGGTTCGCTGGCGAGCTGCTTGACCCGCACGGTGGGCGCGTGCAGGAGTTTGTCGACGACCCGGCGCACGGTCTGGGTGATCTCCGCGCGCTCCTTGTCGTCGAGGTCGGGAAGGCGGCCGTCCAGCCGGGCGATCTCGCTCGCCACGACGTCCGCCGCCATGGTGCGCAGCGCGACCACCGTCGGCGTGATGTGCGCCGCCCGCTGCGCCGCGCCGAACGCGGCCACCTCGTCGGAGACGATGCCGCGCACCCGGTCCACGTCGGCCGCCATCGGCGCGTCCGCGGACGCGTCGGCGAGGGACTCGATGTCGACGAGGCGCACGCCCTCGGCCCGGTGGGCGGCGGCGTCGATGTCGCGCGGCATGGCCAGGTCGAGCAACGCCAGCTCGGGTGCCGGTGCGACCGCGCTGCCGGAACCGCCCGCGGTACCGGCGTACCCGTCACCGGCCGCGATCCGGGCGGCGCGGGTCTCCGCGGCCGTCTCGATCGCCTCGCCGGTCAGCACCAGGCCGGTGGCCCCCGTGCAGGAGACCACGACGTCGGCCAGGGCCAGCTCGGACTGTACGGCGGTCATCGCCACGGCGCGGGCGGTCAGCCCGTTCAGCGCGCCCGCCGAGCCCGGCTCGGTCAGGATCCGCGTCAGCCGCTCGGCGCGCTCCACCGTTCGGTTGGCCACCGCCAGTTCGCTCACCCCGGCCCGTACGAGCGTGGTGGCGGCCAGCGACGACATCGACCCGGCGCCGATGACCAGGGCACGCTTGCCCCGGGCCCACTCGGCGACGTCGGTGTCGCCCGCCAGCTGCTCCAGACCGAAGGTGACCAGCGACTGGCCCGCCTTGTCGATCCCGGTCTCGCTGTGGGCCCGCTTGCCGACCCGCAGCGCCTGCTGGAACAGGTCGTTCAGCAGCCGGCCCGCGGTGTGCTGCTCCTGCGCGACCGCGAGCGCGTCCTTGATCTGGCCGAGGATCTGGCCCTCGCCCACGACCATCGAGTCCAGGCCGCAGGCCACCGAGAAGAGGTGGTGGACGGCCCGGTCCTCGTAGTGCACGTACAGGTACGGGGTCAGCTCGTCCAGGCCCGCGCCGCTGTGCCGGGCCAGCAGGGTGGACAGCTCGGCGACACCGGCGTGGAACTTGTCCACGTCGGCGTACAGCTCGATGCGGTTGCAGGTGGAGAGCACCGCGGCCTCGGCGGCCGGCTCCGCCGACACCGTGTCCTGGAGCAGCTTGCCGCGCGCCTCGGGGGCGATGGCCGCGTGCTCCAGCACGCTCACGGGGGCACTGCGGTGACTGAGCCCGACAACGAGGAGGCTCATGCTTTCACCTCGCCACGCGAGGCACAGCCTTCGCCTGTGACGCGCCTTTTGTTGATTCGCTCGCTCATGCCGGCATCACGGCGGGTACGTCCCCGTCGGGTCCCTTGCGGTCGGACGCACCGGTGGACGCGTCCGGGCCGGTCTTGCCCGCGGCCTCGCGCACTTCGCGCACGGCCCGCCGGGCCTCGCGCGCGGCGACGGCGCGGGCGTCGTCGGACTCGTCGTCCTGACCCGCGTCCTCGCCCGCCTTGCGCTGCTCGTGGAAGGCCAGGATCTGCAGTTCTATCGACAGGTCGACCTTGCGCACGTCCACGCCGTCCGGGACGGTCAGCACGGTCGGCGCGAAGTTCAGGATGGAGGTGACGCCGGCGGCCACCAGGCGGTCGCAGACCTGCTGGGCGGCGCCGGCGGGCGTCGCGATCACGCCGATCGAGACGCCGTTGTCCTTGATGATCTTTTCCAGCTCGTCGGTGTGCTGGACGGCGATGCCCGCCACCGGCTTGCCCGCCATCGCCGGGTCGGCGTCTATGAGCGCGGCGACGCGGAACCCGCGGGAGGCGAAGCCGCCGTAATTGGCCAGGGCGGCGCCGAGGTTACCGATACCGACGATCACGACCGGCCAGTCCTGCGTCAGACCCAGCTCGCGGGAGATCTGGTAGACGAGGTACTCCACGTCGTAACCGACCCCGCGGGTGCCGTACGAGCCCAGGTAGGAGAAGTCCTTGCGCAGCTTCGCGGAGTTGACCCCCGCGGCGGCGGCGAGTTCCTCGGAGGAGACCGTGGGGACCGAGCGCTCGGAGAGCGCGGTCAGCGCGCGCAGATACAGCGGAAGCCGGGCGACGGTGGCCTCGGGAATCCCTCGGCTTCGGGTCGCCGGTCGGTGAGTTCGGCCAGTTGCCACGGTGCTCCTGCGGGTAGAGCGGGGCTGTGGACGGCCGTAGGTTTCCCGACCGCCCCGTCGACAGCAGGCTATGTCTTTGTGAACGCGTGCACAAAGATGGTGTCCGCTTTGTCCGGCCAAAGTGACCGGGGTCACGCGGCTTTTACACCGCTTCGCGGAACCAACTCCCCCGGCGCACCGTTCACACGTTTCGCGCCGGTAACACGGGAGCGCCGACGGCCGCACGCGCCCTCACTCCTCACCGCTATCACCCCGGAAACCTACAAATCGCCCACCGATGGTAGTCGACTCAGGCGACTATCCGCCCCGCACGGCGACGGAGTGACGCGGACACGACAGCAACTGCCGGCGACGCGACGGCGACCCGGCAGCGCCCCGGACGGAGGCACAATTACGGTCATGGCCTCCCTCTTCAGCCGCAGCACCCGCAAGAACCCCGCCGACAGCACGGTCACGCTCATCGGCAAGCCCGGCTGCCACCTGTGTGATGTCGCACAGGAAGTCGTCGAGCGCGTCTGCGCCGAGACCGGCGCCTCCTGGGAGAAGAAGGACATCACCCAGGACCAGGAGCTTTACCGCAAGTACTGGGAACAGATTCCGGTCGTCCTCGTGGACGGCGCGCAGCACGATTTCTGGCGGGTCGACCCCCAGCGGCTGCGCAAGGCACTGGGCGCCTGACGGTACGAGCCGCCGGCCCGGCAGCGGTACGAGCCCGTCTACGCCCCGCAGGCCAGGCCCCGTACGGCACCGGAACCGCCCGGCGTACGCCCGCACGGCAGCGCACGCCCCGGCCGCCCGGCGCCGTCCCGGGATGGCCGTAACGCAACGGTCCGCCGGACCGCGGCCGCCCGACATCCGGCCGTAACCGGCCGCACCGAACAACCTGGCTACGCTAGCTACATGGCCCACCCGTCGTCCGCCCGCCGTCCCCGTAGGAACGCCTACGGCGCGCTCCTCCCCACGGGGTGGTTCAACCGCCGTAGGCGCCACGCCACCGCGCGCAGCGTGCTCGCAGGCGAGGCTGCCGCCGAGGCCGCGCGCAAGTCCTCACTGGAGGCCGAGGCACAGGAGGCGGCCACCCAGGGCGAGGACCCCGAAGAACCGGAGTTCCCGGTCGTCGGCGACACCCACGCCGCCGCCTTCTTCGACCTCGACAACACCGTCATGCAGGGCGCGTCCCTCTTCCACTTCGGACGCGGCCTGTACAAGCGGCGCTTCTTCCACAAGCGTGACCTGGCCCGCTTCGTCTGGCAGCAGATCTACTTCCGTTTCATCGGCTCGGAGAACCCCGAGCACATGGCGGACGCCCGCAACAGCGCGCTCTCCATCGTCCAGGGCCACCGCGTCGCCGAGCTGATGACCATCGGCGAGGAGATCTACGACGAGTACATGGCCGAACGGATCTGGCCCGGCACCCGCGCCCTCGCCCAGGCCCACCTGGACGCCGGCCAGAAGGTCTGGCTGGTCACCGCCGCCCCCGTCGAGACCGCGACGATCATCGCCCGGCGGCTCGGGCTGACCGGCGCGCTCGGCACCGTCGCCGAGTCCGTCGGCGGCGTCTACACCGGCAAGCTGGTCGGCGAGCCGCTGCACGGCCCCGCCAAGGCCGAGGCCGTACGGGCCCTGGCCGCCGCCGAGGGCCTGGACCTGGGGCGCTGCGCCGCCTACAGCGACTCCGCCAACGACATCCCGATGTTGTCGCTGGTCGGCCACCCGTATGCGGTCAATCCCGACGGACGACTGCGCAAGCACGCCCGCGAACAGGGCTGGCGACTGCGCGACTACCGGACCGGCCGCAAGGCCGCCAAGATCGGCATCCCGGCGGCGGCCGGCGTGGGCGCGCTCGCGGGCGGGGCGGCCGCGGCGGTGGCGCTCCAGCGGCGGAGGCGCTGAACCGGTTCTTCCGGCTGCCGCCTCTGCCTCCGGGGGTGCGTCCCCGCCTTCGGCCTGGTGGGGGTGCGCGTGCTGCGCGGAGGGCCCGGCGGGTGGGGGCTCGGGGTCACTCCGGGGTCACTCTCCCCCAGCCTCCGGCCGGGGGCGCCCCCACGGCCGGAGGCTGGGGGAGAGTTGGCCCCCTGCGCGCCCCTGCCCCCGCCCCCACAACGCACGCAATGCGAACCGTGCGTCAGCACGCACCCCACGCCGAGCACACCCCGGCCATCCCCCTTGCATACCCCCACCCCCTCACGCACAGTCCCGTCACCGACGGTCCGCCACAAGACGCCCCGCAACCAGGCAGATCACGTTCCTTTCTGATCAATATCTGCTCAGGAATCGATACTTGATCGGGCATGAATTCGTAACGGACCAGAAGTAATCGATGATTTGAGCAACTGGGTGTAGCGCTGCCTGTACGAAGCGTTATTCTCCTCAGACGCAAACCGGTACCCACGCGTCCCTACGACGGGTGAACGGTCCCGCACTGCACGTGATGGAAGCTCTGCCTCTGGGAGTCCCGTGTACCCACACGTCGGGGTTGACGCCTCGGGCCTGGCTACGCTGCGTACGACACTCGTCGACCACCTGCGCAGTTTTGTCCCCACCGCGATCGCCGTCCCCGCATTCGCCACAGCCACCCCCGCCGGTCCCTGCTACGCCCTGGCCGACGGAAGCACCACCACCGTCACCAAGACCGGCGGCAGAACCCGCCGCGGCGCGGGCACGCCCGCCGCCCGGCGTCCCGCCGACAGCGACAGCCGCCGCATGATGGACCTCGTCGAGCGCGCCCAGGCCGGCGAGGCGGACGCGTTCGGCCGGCTCTACGACCAGTACGCCGACACGGTCTACCGCTACATCTACTACCGGGTGGGCGGCCGGGCCACGGCCGAGGACCTGACCAGCGAGACGTTCCTGCGCGCCCTGCGCCGCATCGGCACTTTCACCTGGCAGGGCCGCGACTTCGGCGCCTGGCTGGTCACGATCGCCCGCAACCTGGTCGCCGACCACTTCAAGTCGTCGCGCTTCCGCCTGGAGGTCACCACCGGTGAGATGCTCGACGCCAACGAGGTCGAACGCAGCCCCGAGGACTCGGTGCTGGAGTCCCTGTCCAACGCGGCACTGCTGGAGGCGGTCCGCAAGCTCAACCCGCAGCAGCAGGAGTGCGTGACGCTGCGCTTCCTCCAGGGCCTGTCGGTCGCGGAGACCGCGCGGGTCATGGGGAAGAACGAGGGCGCCATCAAGACGCTGCAGTACCGCGCCGTACGGACCCTGGCGCGGCTGCTCCCGGACGACGCCCGCTGACCGCCGCCACGGCGCACGGGCCCGGGTCCGTGCCGCCTGCCGTGCCCCGGTTGCCACCCGCGTCCCCGTGCCCACTGCGCTTCCGCCTGCCTCACCGCCCCGGGCCGTCCGCACCGGCCCGCCGCCAGGACTAACGCTTGGACCACCGCCCCGATCGCCTGAATCTCCCGGACCGATGTTGACGGCCATGCCTTCCGTACGCCCTCGCGCGCACCGCCCGCGCCCGCTGACACGCCCGGCGTCGGTCACCGCGGTGATCGACCGGGAGTGTCCGTTCGTGACCGTTCGGTCAGATCATCGTGAGTGCGTAACCCAAGTGCCGCGGCGCTCGTTGTGCAGAACGCAGGCTCCCCGCGGTCACGCCATGCCCGCACCCTCTCACTCGATCGAGTGGATGCGAACAGGGCGTGCAACCTTCCGGCCCGTCTGGATAGTCAAGCCAGTCCGGGGAGTCGAGCGGGATGACGAGAGGAGGTGCCGCCCGTGATCGCGAACGTATCGGTGCACCGGCGGGCTAACGCCTTCGCCCAGGCCCTGGAGGATCAGGTCCTTCCGGGCGCGGCGGCCGAGGACGAGGTCGGCACACCGGCGGAAGCGTGCGGAGAAACAAGGCTGTTGGCGGTCGCCGGCACCCTCGGAGAACTCCCCAAGCCGGAGTTGGACCCCGAGGTCAAGACCGTCCACCGGGCCCAGCTCATCGCGGCGATGGAGGCGGCCTTCGCCGAAGGCGCCGCGTCCGACGGCTCACGGGTGCCGCAGCAGCGCGGGACGCGCGGCGCGCACCGCGCGGCGAAGTCCCTGGGACGGCTGCGCCCCCGGTCACGGCTGTCGAAGGGGCTCGCGGCGGGCGGCCTGACGGTGGGCGTCGCGGCCGGCGCCTTCAGCGGCGTCGCCGCCGCCAGCTCCGACGCGCTCCCCGGCGACTCCCTGTACCCCCTCAAGCGGGGCATGGAGGACCTGAAGCTCAACCTGGCGGACGACGTGTCCGACCGCGGCCGCCTCTTCCTCGACCAGGCGTCCACCCGCATGTTCGAGGCCCACCGCCTCATGGAGCGCGTCCGCTCCGGCCCCCTCGACCACGAGTCGCTCGGCGAGATCCGCAAGGCGCTGTCCGGCGTCAAGCAGGACGCCGGCGAGGGCCACCGCCTCCTCCACGAGGAGTACGAGCGCGACGGCTCCCTCGGCCCCATCCAGACGCTGAACTCCTTCACCAAGTCGCACCGCGACAGCTGGACCCGGCTGCGCGACCGCCTGCCGGCCCAGCTGACAGACGTACGCGACGAGGTCAGCTCGGTCTTCGACGCCATAGACGAAGAGGTCGGCCCGCTGCGCTCCCTGCTGCCCAAGCACCCGGGCGGCGAGAGCCGGCACGAGAAGGCCCCCGAGGCACCCGCGCCGGGCAGCAGCACCCAGGGCCGTACGGATCACCCGTCACCGTCCGGGAAGAGCGCCTCCTCGTCCGGCGAGGCCGACGGCTCGCGCACGCCGCAGCACCCGCCGGCCTCGTCCCCGTCCCACGAGGACGAGGGTCTGCTCGGCGGCAGCACGGGCGGCCTGCTCGACCCGCCCGCCGACTCCGGCACCCCGGAACCGGACGGCAAGGGCACCGGCAAGGGCAAGGAGACGCCGCACGAGCCCGACGTCACCATCCCGCCGCTGCTCCCCGGGCTGCTGCCGGACATCGGCCTCGACGGCAAGAACCCGCTGGGCTGACCCGCCCACGTCGGGCCGCCACCCGACGCTCCGACGCCCCGGTGCCACCACACGGCGCCGGGGCGTCGCGTGCGCTCCACGGCAACGGTCCGTACCGAGTGGCCCGTACCGCGCGGCCCTACCGCCCCTGCCCGCCGGGCGGCACCGTCAGAAGAACACCGACCGCCGCTGCACCAGCAGCTTGTACAGGGTGTGCTGGATCGTCTCCCGCACCTGGTCCGTCAGGTTGAACATCAGCATCGGGTCGTCCGCCGCCTCCGCCGGATAGCCGTCCGTCGGGATCGGCTCCCCGAACTGGATCGTCCACTTCGTCGGCAGCGGCACCAGCCCCAGCGGCCCCAGCCACGGGAAGGTCGGCGTCAGCGGGAAGTACGGGAAACCCAGCACCCGCGCCAGCGTCTTGGCATCCCCGATCTTCGGGTAGATCTCCTCGGCGCCCACGATCGAGCACGGCACGATCGGCACCCCGGCCCGCAGCGCGGTGGAGACGAAGCCGCCGCGCCCGAACCGTTGGAGCTTGTAGCGGTCCGCGAAGGGCTTGCCGATGCCCTTGAAGCCCTCCGGCATCACCCCGACGACCTCGCCACGTTCCAGCAGCCGCTGGGCGTCCTCGGCGCAGGCGAGCGTGTGACCGGCCTTGCGCGCCAGCTCGTTGATCACCGGCAGGACGAAGACCAGGTCGGCCGCGAGCAGCCGCAGGTGCCGGCCGGCGGGGTGGTGGTCGTGCACCGCGACCTGGAGCATCAGCCCGTCCAGGGGCAGCGTCCCGGAGTGGTTGGCGACGATCAGCGCGCCGCCGTCCGCCGGGATGTTCTCGACGCCCTTCACCTCGACCCGGAAGTACTTCTCGTACAGGGGCCGCAGCACCGACATCAGGACCTGGTCGGTCAGCTCCGCGTCGTAACCGAAGTCGTCGACCTCGTACTCGCCGGTGAGCCGCCGGCGCAGGAAGCGCAGGCCGCCGGCGATCCGCTGTTCCAGGGACTCCCCCGGCGCCCCCTGCGGCCCGCCCGCCGCCTGGTCCCGCCCGCCCTGCCGCCGCGGCTCCGGTACGGGCGCCAGCGACGAACGGCGGCCTCCGCGGCCCGGCCGCTTGGTCTTCCTGCGGGACCGGGGCTCCTCGCCGAAGGGAATGACCTTGGCGTCCGCCATCGTGGGTGAACTCCTCACTGGGTCGGGCCGCTGCGTGCGGGCAGCACGGCGGCGAGCCGGTCGACGGTACGGGCGAGGACCTCGGGCGGCAGCAGCCCGGGCCCACGGCTGCGGGCGAACTCCGCGAAGGACTCCGCCGTCGTGTATTTCGGGTGAAACCCCAGTGTCTCGCGCATCTGGGTCGTCTGGACGACCCGGCCGTGCGTGAGCATCCGGATCTGCTCCGGCGAGAAGTCGGTGATGCCGACCGAGCGCAGCGCGGAGCCGGCCCAGGTGACGGTCGGCAGGAACAGCGGCAGCGTGGGCCGGCCGAGCCGCCGGGAGCACTGGGAGAGCAGCAGCGCGCCGTCCCCCGCGATGTTGAACGTGCCGCTGTTGAGCGTGCCGCGGCGCGGCTTGCCGGAGGCCAGGCACAGCGCCTCGATCGCGTCGTCCTCGTGGACGAACTGCAACCGCGGGTCGTAGCCCAGGACCGTGGGCAGGACGGGCAGCGAGAAGTACTCGGCGAGCGGCGAGTCGGCGCACGCCCCGAGGATGTTGGCGAAGCGCAGGACGCACACCGCCACGTCGGGCCGGCGCCGGGCGAAGCCGCGTACGTACCCCTCGACCTCGACCGCGTCCTTCGCGAAGCCGCCGCTGGGCAGCGACTTCGGCGGCGTGGTCTCGGTGAAGACCGCGGGGTCGCGGGGTGCGGAGCCGTACACACTGGCGCTGGACTTCACCACCAGCCGTTTGACGTTGGGCGCTTTCTGGCAGGCACCGAGGAGCTGCATGGTGCCGATGACGTTGGTCTCCTTGACCGTCGCCCGGCTGCCGCGGCCGCCCAGCGGCGTGCCGTTGATGTCCATGTGGACCACGGTGTCCACATTGGTCTCTGCCAGCACCCTGGCAATGGCCGGATGCCGGATGTCGGCCTTGAGGAAATCGGCGCCGCCCAAGGGGTGCTCGGGCTCCACGGCATCGACTCCGATCACCCGGCCGACGTCGGGGTCGCGCTGAATGCGTCGTACGAACCGGCCCCCCAGTTGCCGTGCGACTCCAGTGACGAGCACGACCTTTCCCAAGATCAGCCCTTCCTTCCCGCCCTTTGTCCCTCGCGTGAGCCGAGCTGTGCGGCCACGCTATCGGGTCGTTGTTGCGCTGTGATGACCGCGGGATGCGCTGAGCTACATTTCAAGCCTTGGCCCGAGCTTTGTCCGCCCCGTCGGCCGACTTTTCCGCGTGGCCGGAGCCGTGCTCCCCCACGGGCCGTACTTTCGAGAAACTCCGCCGGCCCGGAACACCTCGCCCGACCGGTGACGCCATCCGGGTATCGGCCGCCCGCTCCGCGCCCCCTCGGGTGCACCGCAAAACGGCGCCCAAACGCACCGCAGCCCCCCACCGCGTACTGCGGTGAGAGGCTGTGGAATCGCGATCAGCGTTGCTTACTTCTTGTTGCGACGCTGAACACGGGTGCGCTTGAGCAGCTTGCGGTGCTTCTTCTTGGCCATCCGCTTGCGCCGCTTCTTGATAACAGAGCCCACGACTACCCTCGCTCACTTCGTATCACTCGGTGCGGGGCGTCCGAGCCCACACTACCTACATCGGGCCAGCCTACCCGCCGTCGAGCCTACGGCGTAATCCGAGGGTCACCTTGAGCCCGTCAGGCCGATTCCACCCCCACATAGGACTCACGGAGGTAGTCGTGAACCGCTTGCTCCGGGACCCGGAACGACCTCCCCACTCGGATCGCGGGCAGATGACCGCTGTGCACCAAGCGGTACACGGTCATCTTCGACACTCGCATCACCGTGGCGACTTCCGCCACGGTCAGGAACACGACCTCGTTGAGAGGCCTTTGGTCTGCAGCCATGACACACCTGAACCTTCCGCACATGACGGGCACCGGCTTCCCCTCCGGTGACTCCCCGTCGCTGTGCGCTCACTCCCCAGGTTAGGGGCGGGTGATGCGAGTGGGGAAGAGGAGCAGCGATCGGCCGCCTACTGTGACAGACACGCTCGATTGAGTACATAGCGAGTAAGCGGTCGGTAGTAATCAGACCGCACAGCGTCATCAAGCGGAACTACGGCGGACACCCGCCCCTCGGCCTGTCCGACGAACAGCGCGGGATCGTCCGTATCCGCCAGGCCGATGGCCTCAAAGCCCAGCTGACCTGCTCCGCAGACCCATCCGTGGTCACCGATCACCAGCTCGGGAAGGGGCCCGCCGGCGTCTGCCGCGGCGTCGAGGGCGGTACGAACCGGGAGGGGGGAGTGCGTGTGCACACCCGGCTCACCGGCGGTGCGCCGCACGCCCGGTTCGCGCATCAGCGCGACTCCCCGTACGTAGTCAAGGTTGTACGTGCGTACCCCGAATCGGGTCGCTATGTCGACACAGTGGCCATACGCCGGGGTGAGAAGGGGGCATCCCGCCGCCGACAGGGCGTCTGCCAGGCCGCCGTAGAAGCCCAGCAGCCGGTGCGGGTGGCCCGTTCCGATCAGTACCGGAGCGTGCCGGGCGGCCGCCGCGCCGAGCCGGTCGGCGAAGGCGTCGAGCCCCACCAGCGTACGGTGCGGATCGATCACATCTGGGCCGGAAGTATGTCCAGGGTCGGCCGAAACTCCACACTGCTCAGCCATCACCTGAAGAACTTCCGCCACAGACCAGTCGTTCTCGGGCTCCAGGCCGATCAGTACGCGCGGGTCGCCGGCCGCGAAGAGACGGTAGCGGGTCAGGCTCTTCTCCCTGGAGGTCGCGATCGTCCCCGCGAGCCGCGCCCTGACCACATGCGACTTCAGCGCTTCGGCCGCCGCCGCCCCGTCCGTGCCCGCACCGGTGCCCCACACGGCTCCCATGCTGACGCCCAGGCTTCCGGTCCATGCCCGAACCGCCCAGTAGTCACACATCCGGGCGTATTGGGCCCGAAGTGCGGCTTCGCCCCGAAGCACGTCCCCTCCGGGTTCGGGCGGACCTGGCCCTATGGCGGGAGCCTGGGCGTCCTGCGACAGCCGTCTGGGCGCCACGGCAGCGATCCTTGCGCCTGGCGAGAGCGCTCCGTGCGCCTTAGGGGAGCGTTCCGTGCACCCGGCGGGAAGATCCGTGCGTCTTGGCGGAAAGGTTCCGTGTGCCTTACGGCAGCAGCCCGTGCGCGGGGAACACCGCCCGGCGCGTCGCCAGGATCGCCTGGTCCAGGCGGTCGGCCGGGTCGTAACCGGCGCTGACGAAGTCGCGCCAGCCCGCCCCGCGTCCGTCCGTCATCCGGTGCGGCCCGCCCTGGCGCGTGCGCCGGTAGACCTCGTGCCGCCACTCCTCCGGCACCGCGGACGTGGGCTCGATCGGGCGCCCCGCCGCGATCGCCACCAGGTGGGTCCAGGTACGGGGTACGACGTCCACCACCGCGTAACCGCCGCCTCCCAGCGCGATCCACCGGCCGTCGGCCGTCTCGTGCGCCAGGTCGTGGCAGGCGGCCGCCACCGCCCGCTGCGCGTCCAGGCTCACCGCCAGGTGCGCGAGCGGGTCCTCGAAGTGGGTGTCGGCCCCGTGCTGGGTGACGAGGACGTCGGGCCGGAACGTGTCCAGCAGTTCCGGCACCACCGCGTGGAAGGCCCGCAGCCACCCCTCGTCGCCGGTACCGGCCGGCAGCGCCACGTTCACCGCGCTGCCCACGGCTCCGCGCCCGCCGGTCTCCTCCGGCCAGCCGGTGCGCGGAAAGAGCGTCCGGGGGTGTTCGTGCAGGGAGACCGTCAGGACCCGCGGGTCGTCCCAGAAGGCGGCCTGCACACCGTCCCCGTGGTGCACGTCCACATCCACGTACGCGACGCGCTCGGCGCCCAGCTCCAGCAGTCGCGCGACGGCCAGCGCCGCGTCGTTGTAGATGCAGAACCCCGCCGCGCCGCCGGGCATCGCGTGGTGGAGACCGCCCGCGAAGTTGACCGCGTGCAGGGCCTCGCCGCGCCACACCGCCTCAGCGGCCCCCACTGATTGCCCCGCGATCAGGGCCGACGCCTCGTGCATCCCGGCGAACGCCGGATCGTCCTCGGTGCCGAGCCCGTACACGGGGTCCGCGGCCTTCGGGTCGGCCGATGCCTTCCGTACGGCGTCGATGTAGTCCTCGCGGTGCACGAGCCGCAGCGTGGAGGTCCCGGCGGCCTTCGCGGCCACGACTTCCACCGCGTCAGGCCCCCGGTCGAGTCCGTACGCCTCCACCAACCGCATGGTCAGCGCGAGCCGGACCGGGTCCATCGGATGGCCGGGCCCGAAGTCGTAGCCCGTTACTGCCTCGTCCCACATCAGCTGTGCACGGCCGCTCATGCCCGTCACCGTATCCGAGCTCCGGAAAGGTGTACCCGGCCGTCCCCTTGCCGGGAGGCGGGTGCTCGGGTAGCCGCCTCCGGTTACGCGAGCAGCTCCGGCAGTTCCGCCATGCTCGCGAAGAGCCCGGTGACCTCGGCGGCGGCGGTGAGCTTCGCCGCCGGCGTCATGGCCGTGAAGCCGTACACGTCCATGCCGGCGGCGACGGCGGCCTGGACGCCGAGCGGGCTGTCCTCGACCACCGCGCAGCGCTCGGGCGCCACACCCATCTCACGGGCCGCGTGGAGGAAGAGGTCGGGGGCCGGCTTGCCCTTGCCGACGTCCTGCGAGCTGAAGATCCATTCCTCCTCGAACCACTCGTCGAGGCCGGTCTTGCGGTGTCCGACGCGAATCCGCTCGTGGCTGCCGGAGGAGGCCACGCAGTACGGCGTCCCGTCCGCCGTCAGCTTGCCCAGCACCTCGTCCACGCCGGCGACCGGCTCCAGCTCCCGCTCGAAAGCTTCGAAGACGCGCGCGTGCAGCGTGGTCTCGAAGTCCTCGGGGAGGAGCTGCCCGGTCCGCTCCTTGACGAGGTCGTGCACCCGGTGCACCGCGGCGCCCATGTAGTCGCGCAGCGATTCCTCGTACGAGGTGGGATGGCCGAGTTCGGTGAGGTAACCGGCAAGGATGGTGTTGGAAAGGGGCTCGCTGTCGACGAGCACACCGTCGTTGTCGAAGATGATGAGGTCATAACGCATCCTTCGAGCCTAAACGCCATGCCCGGAAGGGCCGAAAATCGTGCGATGCCCGATCTCACCTTTTCCGGGACTCACCTGTTCCGGAGCCCGCCAAAGCTCCGCTGGAACGCAAAAAAGCTCCGGTCCCTGAACCAGAGGTTCAGGGACCGGAGCTGAAAAATTGTTCGGCGGCGTCCTACTCTCCCACAGGGTCCCCCCTGCAGTACCATCGGCGCTGAAAGGCTTAGCTTCCGGGTTCGAAATGTAACCGGGCGTTT
>NZ_JBEZAN010000003.1:482940-919754 GCF_040646595.1 Streptomyces sp. NPDC045470 | reverse complement strand
GCCCCGGACCTCGACCTCACCGACGGCGGCCGCCTCGCGGACCACCTCCACGGCGGCCGGGCGCTCCTGTATGGACCTCGCCGACGATCCGGAGCTGCGGGCTCTGGCTGCGGGGTATGCCGGCCGCGTCGGCCCCCTGACGGCCGCTGCCCGTCCCGCCCGGAACTGGCGGCGGTCCTCGTCCGTCCGGACGGCTTCACGGCCTGGGCGGCCGACGCGGGGGCGCAGGCGCGTACGTCGACGGCCGGGCTGGCGGAGGCGCTGGAGGAGTGGTTCGCCGTGCCAGAGGGGCAGTGACGCCGGGGCGATCCGCCACTGTGCTGACTGACGCGGACCACGAGCCGGTCCCACCCACGGCCACCGCACCGATCCGGTGTGGCGGCCGCCCGCACCCGCACCAGTGGCACCACAGCAAGACCGACGACATGCACCGCGGCTTCGCCACCTCGCTGCTGTCCCGGCGCTGCCACGGGGCGGGCCCGTATCGGAAGCGGTCCTTCGCAGGGGCGGGGCACGAAGGACCGCAGGGCCTGCCGAATGCCGCAGGCCGGGCAACCGCCTCTACACGGTCCGGTATTCGTCGTGGGTGTGGCCGCAGCCCGTGGCCAGGCGGCGCAGGGCATCCCGCTCGGTACGGCCAACGGCCAACGGCCAGCGGAGTTCGGTGGAGACCCAGTCGGCGGCGTACGTACAGCGGGCGTCGGCCAGCGGCGGCAGCCAGGTGGATGGATCCTGGTCGGCCTTGGACCGGTTGGTCTCGGCGGTGACCGCGACGAGGAAACGGTCGGCTCCGAGGTCGTTGGCGTACGCCTCGCGGCGCGCCGGGCTCCACTGCGAGGCGCCGGAGCCCCACGCCTCGGCGAGCGGGACCATGTGATCGATGTCCAGGCCCTTGGGGTCCGTGACGGTCACCGCGTCGTAGTACGAGTACCAGCGGCCGGAGACGACCTTGCACTTCGGCCCGAGCACGGGGCGCTCGCCGGATTCGGCGATCAGCACTTCGGCGCGGGTCGAACAACCGTTGTGGTCGGCGTCGGTCCAGTGCTTGAAGCTGGTGCGCTGGTAGCCGGTGCGGGACTCGGCGGCCAGCGGCAGCGTTTCGATGCCGTCGTGCAGGCATGCGGGCCGACCGCCCGCCGAAAGGAGAGGCAGATGCGTGTCGCTGTGGTCGGTTCGGGCATTGTCGGCGCGAGTGCCGCCTGGCACGCGGCCGGGCTGGGGGCGGACGTGGTGCTCGCCGGGCGTGCGGCGCCCGGGGAGGCGACCGCGGCCGGTGCGGGCATCGTCTGCCCCTGGGCCTCCGAGCACGACGACCTGGACTGGTTCCACGTCGCGGCGGAAGGGGCCCGGTACTACCCGGAGCTGATCGGCGGACTCACCGAGGCGGGCGAGCGCGGCCTCGGCCACCGGGCCGTCGGCGCGCTCGTCCTGGCCGCCGACGACGCGGACCTGCACCGTGTCCACCGGCGGGTGCTCGAACGGCGGCGCGGCACCGCGGACACCGGCGACGTGGACCTCCTCGGCGAGCCCGAGGTGCGCGCGCTGTTCCCGCCCGTCGCGCCCGGCTTCCGGGCCGTACGCATAGCCGCCGGTGCGCGGGTCGACGGCGGGCGGCTGCGGGACGCGCTGCTACGGCAGGCACGGTACCGGGGCGTCGGTCTGCGGAGCGGCCGCGCGGCACTGCTGCGTACGGCGGACCGGGTCACCGGCATCGAGGTGGACGGCGAGCGCATCACCGCGGACGCGGTCGTCGTCGCGGCCGGGGCCTGGGCGCCGGAGCTGCTGGCGCCGGTGGGTGTCACCGTACGGGTCGCACCGCAGCGTGGTCAGATCGTCCACCTCTCGCTGCCCGGCGCGGACACCGGGAACTGGCCCGTCGTCCTGCCCCGCGCCACCGGGCACTACCTCGTCCCGTTCGACGGTTCGCGGATCGTGGCCGGCGCCACCCGGGAGGCCGGTACCGGCTTCGACCACCGGGTGACGGCCGCGGGACTGGCCGAAGTGCTGACCGAGGCCCTGGCCGTCGCGCCCGGACTGGCGGGCGCCACCCACTTGGAGACGCGTGTCGGCTTCCGGCCCGTCGGCCCGGACGTCCGCCCGCTGCTCGGCCGGGTCCCCGGGCCGGAAGGCCTCGTCGTCGCCGACGGCCTCGGGCCGACCGGTCTGACCGTCGGCCCCTGGGCGGGACGTGTCGCCGCGCTGCTCGCGACGGGCGGGGACCCGGGGCTGGACCTGAGCCCCTACGACCCGGTGCGCTGACCGGCGCACGGTCCCGGAGGGGGCGCACAGGACGTGTGGAGGCGCGCGGGGGCGCGCACCGACTCAACCGTCCCTGCCAACTCTTTGCCCACTCCTGATGCTCCCCATACGGGGCGGCCTTGGAGCCGTACGGCCGATGCGAGGACCATGGACCGTATGAGGCGCCCTCCAACGGCAACACCCTTCGGTCCTGCTGCCCGGACGACGACCGCCGCGGCCGGCCGGCTCTCCCACGTGCGGTGGATCGCCGGCGGTACCGGAGCGGGCAAGAGCACGCTGGCGATAATCCTGGCCCGGCGCCACGGCGCCGTGATCTACCGCGGTGACCTGGCGCAGCACACCTGGTTGCCCCGCTGCACCCCACGGCAGCACCCGCACTTCCACGCGGCCCGCGACGAGCCGCCCGGCTCCCTGTGGGACAGCCGCAGCCCCGACGAGGCGTGCGGCTTCGCGCAGCGGGTGGTCGCCGAGACCTTCGCCTTCGAGGTCGAGGACCTCCTCGCGATGCCTGCCGACCGGCCCGTCCTGGTGGACTGGTTCGGCAACCTGCCGAGCCAGCTCGCGCCCCTGCTCACCAGCCCCGACCAGGCGGTCTTCCTGCTGCCCACCCCCGAGTTCCGGATGGCGGCACTGCGCGCCCGCCGCAACGTGCCGGTGCGGTCCCTGGTCAGTTGGGGCAGCCGGGCCCCGGAGTCCACCCTGGCCAAACGGCTGGCCCGGGACGAACTGTGGGACGCCGAGGTACGTCGCCAGGCCGCCGCCCACGGAAACACGGTGATCACCATGGACGGCGGCCGCCCGGCCGGCGAACTCGCGGACGAGGTGGCGGCGCGCTTCCGGCTGGGTACGGCGGCGTAGGAGACGGTACGTAGGGAACGGGGCGTACAAAAGCGTAGGAGACGGCGGCCGCCCCCCTACGGCACCCGCGCCGTCCACTCCGGCGAGCTGAACTTTCCGCCCGCCAGTTCCTGAGCCCGCGTCATCTCCTCCGCGGAAACCTTGCCGTCGCTGCCCCCGTACCGCGCGCGGAACGAGGCGATCATCCGGTCGATGACCTCCGCCCGCGGCAGTCCGGTCTGGCGGCGCAGCGGGTCCACCCGCTTCTTCGCGCTGCGGGTGCCCTTGTCCGACAGCTTCTCCTTGCCGATCCGCAGTACCTCGACCATCTTGTCCGCGTCGATGTCGTACGACATGGTCACGTGGTGCAGGACCGCCCCGTCGCCCGCCACCATGCGCTTCTGCGCGGCGCCGGCGATCTTCCCGGCGTCGGTGGCGATGTCGTTGAGCGGCTTGTACCAGGCGTTGATGCCCATGTCGCCGAGGGCGGCCAGCACCCAGTCGTCCAGGTAGGCGTAGCTCTCGGCGAAGGTCAGGCCCTGCACGAGCGAGGCCGGTACGCACAGCGAGTACGTGATGGTGTTGCCCGGCTCCACGAACATCGCGCCGCCGCCGCTGATGCGCCGGACGACCGTCACACCGTGCCGCGCCGCGCCCTGCGGGTCCACCTCGTTGGCCAGTGACTGGAAGCTGCCGATGATGACGGCGGGGCGGTCCCACTCCCACACCCGCAGGGTCGGCGGCCGTCGGCCGGCGGCCACTTCGGCGGTCAGCACCTCGTCCAGGGCCATGTGCAGCGCGGGCGGCTGCGGCGCCTCGTGGATGATCTGCCAGTCGAAGTCCGTCCAGTCGGTGGCCTGGGCGACGGCGCGGCGTACCGCGATGCCCACCGCCTCCGCCGTGAACCCGAACAGCACCGCACCGGGCGGCAGCGCCGCCTCGATCCGGGCCGCCAGCCCGCGCGCGTCGGTGTCGGCGGGCGCGCCCTCCAGCGCCGCGTTGATGGCGCCGAGCGCCTCGTCCGGCTCCAGGAAGAAGTCCCCCGCGACCCGGACGTCGCGCAGCGTCCCGCCCGTCACGTCGAGATCGACGACCACGAGCTTGCCGCCCGGCACCTTGTACTCACCGTGGTGCTTGCCCTGCACGGCGCATCCTCCCGCTGTCCTGTTGCGGCGCACGGCCCGGGCGGCCGGCAGCCGGGTCAACCGTAGCGGTGCCGGTGGCATTCCCGGCAAAGGGGGCGGTTCAGGTCGCTCGGGCTGCGGCCTTCAC
This sequence comes from Streptomyces sp. NPDC045470, assembly GCF_040646595.1. Classification (NCBI taxonomy): domain Bacteria; kingdom Bacillati; phylum Actinomycetota; class Actinomycetes; order Kitasatosporales; family Streptomycetaceae; genus Streptomyces; species Streptomyces sp. NPDC045470. Next base: position 915,386 of record NZ_JBEZAN010000003.1, on the reverse strand, counting down.
CTCGGACACGAATCCTTGGAGCACCGTGGACCGGTGGTCTTCGGGGAGGTCGGCCAGCGTCTCGCGGGCCAGGTCGAGGCCGGTGTTCACGTCTCCGGACTTCACCACCGACAGCGCGCGGTGCACACCGGTGTGGGCGGCGTACCGGCTCAGATGAGCGGGCCTGTAGAGGTCTGCGGTGTCCTGCTCCGCCTGCGACCGCTCCACGTCACCGAGCCGTGCGTGAACGAGTGTCTTCGTGAGGCTGTATCCCCAGCGTGGCATGGAGAACACGGATGCCTGCTCGTCGGTCTCGACGGCGGGGAACATCTCGTCGGCCCCCCGGAGGGCGTCCAGAGCAAGGCCGGGCTCACCCAGTTTGCCGTATCCGTGAGCAAGCGCCAGGAGAGCGCACAGCCGTCCCAGAGAGGGGGACTCGGACAGCGCCAGACCATCGACGGCCACGGAGATGACAGGTTCGGGTTCGGCGCCCTCGTACACCAGGGCCAATGCGCCCTGTCCTCGGGTCCACTCCCGCAGAGAAGTGCGGCCGCTGCGGTCGGCGGCGGCTACGGCCGTTCTGTACCAGCGGGCAGAAGCCGCAGGACCGTCGAGAGAAGCAGTGGCCATACCCATCACGATCGAGAGCCGGGCGGCGGCTTCCCACAGACATGGCCGGTCATCGCTCAGTTTTCCCCGCAGCAGCAAGAGGCCCCCCGCCAGGCGTGGCTCCACCCGCCGGGCGGACAAGGCCATGAAGTCACGTCCGTAGTCGTCTGCGAGGCGGCGCCAGTCGTCCATGGAGACCACCTCGCCCATGGCTTCCATGATTCCTTGCCGTGCCGCCTCCGCGAGTGCCGATGGGTGACCGGCTTTCGCGGCTTGCAGGGCTTCAAGAGGCACGGAGAACAGCTCGGCCATGAAGCGAAGCCAGAAGCGGCCCGGAGACCGTTTCCCCGCCTCCCACCGGCTGACCTCCTCGCGGGTCAGTGTGGGCCGTCCGGACACGTTGCAGAGATGGACGGCCAGGTCCCCCTGCGACCAGCCCCGGCCGTCCCGAAGGACTTTGATCAGCTTTCCGATGCTCACGGGCTCAGTTTGGCCACCCGAACGGCCACTGGGCGGCGGATCGGGCAGCGTTACACCTGGAGCATGACCAAGACGTATCCCAGTGACCCGGTGGAACTGCCCCTGTGGCAGGACGCCGTGCCGAGTCCCAGGGCAGGCTGCAGCACGTGTTCAGAGATCAGTACCCACAGGGAGCAACGACGCTCGGCTCGGGACCACAGCGGCGTGTCCGACGCCAACGTCGTCATGCTCAGGCACCAGGCCGGGGGGTGCCCCGCATGACGCGCAGGACGTTCCGATTCGTGTCCTTCATGATCGAGCAGGACCGGACGGCGGAGCCCACCTACGAGGCTGTGTGCGTGTCCGGTGACGACAAGGAGTGCGGGCAGTCCTCGGACGAGTGGCTCACTCCACATCCCGTAGAGGTAGGGATGCGTGAGCATTCCAGGGGCACCGGGCACACGCGGTTCCGTCGTTCGTTCGTGGATTACGCGGACGTGTCGATGCAGGACTGACAGGAGGCAGGAGGAGGCAGGCCCGGCCGATGTGATCAGGACGTGCCCCGCCCGGAGGCATTGCCCGCGCCCCGACGGGGGAAGGGCGGACAAGGAGACCGCCCGTCCGTCCGTACGACGCGAGGAGAACCGAGAACGTGTTCACCACCCGCCCGACCCTCCAGGGAACCTTCGGCATGGCCGCGACCACGCACTGGCTGGCCTCCCAGTCCGCGATGGCCGTGCTGGAGGACGGTGGCAACGCCTTCGACGCGGCGGTGGCCGCCGGTTTCGTGCTGCATGTCGTCGAGCCGCACCTGAACGGCCCGGCGGGCGAGGTGCCGGTCGTTCTGGCGCCCGCCGGCGGGCCGGTGCGGGTGCTGTGCGGCCAGGGGCCGGCGCCCGCCGGGGCGAGCGTGGCGCACTACACCTCGCTCGGGCTCGGGCTGGTGCCCGGCACCGGACCGCTCGCCGCCGCCGTGCCCGGCGCGTTCGACGCGTGGATGCTGCTGCTCCGCGACCACGGCACCAAGTCCCTCGGCGAGGTGCTCAAGTACGCCGTCGGGTACGCGGAGCACGGGCACCCGGCCGTCGAGCGGGTCGGCGAGACGGTGGCGACGGTCCGGGAGCTGTTCGAGACGGAGTGGATATCGTCCGCCGAGATCTACCTGCCGGAGGGGCGGCCGGTGGCGCCCGGCGGGCTGCTCAGGAACCGGCCGCTGGCGGCCACCTGGCGCCGCCTGATCGCCGAGGCGGAGGCCGCCGGGCCCGGCCGGGAGACGCAGATCGACGCGGCCCGGCGGATCTGGCGCGAGGGTTTCATCGGCGAGGCGCTGGCCGGCTTCGCGGCCCGTCCCGCCATGGACACCTCCGGCGAGCGGCACGCCGGCACCCTCACGGGCGACGACCTGGCGGCTTTCTCCGCGACGTACGAGGACCCGGTCACGTACGACTGGAACGGCTGGACCGTGGCGAAGCCGGGCGGCTGGTCGCAGGGCCCGGTCCTGCTCCAGCAACTCGCCCTGCTGCCGCCGGAACTGCCCGCCTACGGCAGTCCCGAGTACGTGCACCTGCTGATCGAGGGCTGCAAGCTGGCCATGGCCGACCGCGAAGCCTGGTACGGCGACGCGGCCGAGGTGCCGGTCGGCACGCTGCTGAGCGAGGACTACAACGCGGCGCGGCGGGCGCTGATCGGGGAGCGCGCCTCGTACGAGCTGCGGCCCGGCAGTCCGGACGGCCGTACGCCCCGGCTGAGCAAGCACGCCCTGGCCGTCGCGGCGGGGGAGGACGCCGCCGGCGCGCCGGGCGCCGCCGGTGCCGGGGCGGGCGAGCCCACGGTGGCGACCCCCGGCACCCCCGGTGCCGCCCCCGTCATCGCCCCCGAGGTCGACCGGAGCGGCGCCACCCGCGGCGACACCTGCCACATCGACATCGTGGACCGCTGGGGCAACATGGTCTCCGCGACACCCTCCGGCGGCTGGCTCCAGTCCAGCCCGGTGGTCCCCGCGCTCGGCTTCCCGCTCGGTACGCGCCTCCAGATGGCCTGGCTGGAGGAAGGGCTGCCGAACTCGCTGACGCCCGGCCGCCGGCCGCGCACCACCCTCACCCCGTCCCTGGCGCTGCGCGACGGCGTGCCCGTGATGGCCTTCGGCACCCCCGGCGGCGACCAGCAGGACCAGTGGCAGTTGCACTTCCTCCTGGCCGCCGCCCTGCGCGCCCCCGTACGCGGCGGCCTCGACCTCCAGGGCGCGATCGACGCCCCCAACTGGCACAACGACTCCTTTCCCGGTTCCTTCTTCCCGCGTGCCATGCGGCCGGGCAGCGTCACCGTCGAGTCCCGCCTCGGCGCGGACGTGATCGGGGAGCTGCGGCGGCGCGGGCACGCGGTGACCGTCGGCGACGCGTGGTCGGAGGGGCGGCTGTCCGCGGTGGCGCGGGACCCGGAGAGCGGGGTGCTGTCGGCGGCGGCGAACCCGCGGGGGATGCAGGGGTACGCGGTGGGGCGGTAGCCGCGGCCGGGCCGAACCGGGGCGGGGCCCGCCCGGAGCGTGGTCGGCACCCCGACGGGCCCGGCCCCGGCATCCGCAGTTCACCTTCGGTCCAGCTCCTGTGTCAGTGGGGCGTGGTTCGATGGAGTCATGATCGAAGCGATGCGTACGGATACGGGAGACACGACGGACGAGACGGGCGCGGTGGGCGGTGCCGCGGCGCACACGGCGGACGGAGTGCTGCGCGCGCTGAACCCGGCCGCCGTCGAGGACGCCGTCCGCAAGGCCGCGGCGGCCGAGATCATGCCGCGGTTCCGGCAGCTCGCCGCCCACGAGGTGCTGGAGAAGAACGGCCCGCACGACCTCGTCACCGTCGCCGACCGGCTGGCCGAGGAGCACCTCACCGCCGCCCTGACGAGCCTGCTGCCCGGCTCGCTGGTGGTCGGCGAGGAGGCGGTGCACGCCGATCCGGCGGTGCTGGAGGCGCTGGGCGGCGACGCGCCGGTGTGGATCGTCGACCCGGTCGACGGCACCCGCCAGTTCGTGCACGGCGACCCCGGCTTCGCCACGCTCGTCACCCTGGCGCTGCGCGGCGAACTCCTCGCCTCCTGGACGTACGCCCCGGCCCTGGACCTGATGGCCACCGCCCGGCGCGGCGCCGGCGCCGAGCTGAACGGGCAGCCGCTGCGCCGGAGCGCCCCGGCGGCCGGCGCGGTGCTGGACGTGGCGATATCGCACTACGACTTCACCACCGACCAGCAGAAGCGGGTGCTGGCCGCCCTGGAGACCGACGGCGTCGCCCCGCGCCCCTGCGGCTCGGCGGGCCTGGAGTATCTGCACATCGCCACCGGCGAGCTGGACGCCGTGGCCTTCAGCTGGGAGAACGCCTGGGATCACGCGGCGGGGCTGCTGCTGGTCCACGAGACGGGCGGGGCGAGCGGCACGGTCGCCGGCGAGCCGTTCCGCGTCACGGGCGGCAACGCGCTGCCGTTCACCGCGGCACGGGACGAGGAGACCGCCCGGCGTATCCTCGGACTGCTGGCGGCCGCCAACTGATCCTCGACGGAGAGGGTCGCTGACGAGGGGAGTGGCGCAGGTGCCGACGATGCTCGATGCCGTGGTGATCGGGGCGGGCCCCAACGGGCTGACCGCGGCCGTCGAACTGGCCCGTCGCGGCATGTCCGTGGAGGTCTTCGAGGCCCACGACACCATCGGCGGCGGCGCCCGCACGGAGGAGCTGACCCTCCCCGGCTACCGGCACGACCCCTGCTCGGCGGTGCACCCGCTCGCCGCGGGCTCACCCGCCTTCGCCGCCATGGACCTGGAGCGGCACGGCCTGCGCTGGCTGCACCCCGACCTTCCGCTGGCGCACCCCTTTCCCGACGGCACGGCCGCGGTGCTGTCCCGTTCCGTCGGCGAGACGGCGATGTCCCTCGGCGCGCACGACGCCGGGACGTACCGCCGCCTGCTCGCGCCCTTCCTCGGCAAGTGGGACACCCTCGCCGCGGACTTCCTGCGCACCCAGTGGCTCGGCCTGCCGCGCGACCCGGTGACGTACGCCCGGTTCGGCCTGGCCGCGGCCCAGCCGGCCGCCCTGCTCAACCGGCGCTTTCGGGACCAGAAGGCGCGCGGCCTGCTCGCCGGCCTCGCCGCGCACGTCATCGCGCCCCTCGGCAGCCCGGGCACCGGCGGCGCCGCGATCATGTTCGCGCTGGCCGCGCACGCGGGCGGCTGGCCGATCCCGCGCGGCGGCTCCCAGGCCATCCCCGACGCGCTGGCCGCACTGCTGCGCCTGCACGGCGGCGCGGTGCACACGGGGTACGAGGTCAAGCGGCTGGACGACCTGCCCCCGGCCCGCGCGTACGTCTTCGACACCTCGCCGACCGCCCTGGCCCGGATCGCGGGGCTCGGCAACGCCTACCGCGGGGTGCGGTACGGACCCGGCGTCTTCAAGATCGACTACGCGCTGTCCGGCCCGGTGCCGTGGACCTCCGCCGCGGCCCGCCGGGCGGGCACCGTGCACCTCGGCCCCACCAGCGGCGAGATCGGCACCGCGCTGCGCGCCGCCGCCGACGGCCGCGCCCCGTCCGTACCGTTCCTGATCACCTCGCAGCCCACCCTGACCGACCCCACGCGGGCCCCCGAGGGCAAGCACACCTTCTGGGTGTACGGGCACGTACCGCACGGCTGGGAGGGCGACGCCACGGACGCGGTCGAACGCCAACTGGAGCGCTTCGCACCCGGGTTCCGCGACCTGGTCCTGGCCCGCGCCGTCGCCGGACCGCCCCAACTGGCCGCCCGGAACGCGAACTACGTCGGCGGGGACATCTGCGCGGGCTCCGCCGCCGGCCTGGGCCTGGTGATCCGCCCCAAGCTGACGCGCGTCCCGTACACCACCGCCCATCCGGCGGTCTTCCTGTGCTCCCAGTCCGCCCCGCCGGGCCCCGGCGTCCACGGGATGTCCGGCCACCACGCCGCCCGGGCGGTCTGGTCCCGGCTGCGGCCCACCCGCTGACGACGAGCCCGCCGGCCGGACCGGGTCGCGGTCCGCCCGGCGGGCACGTGCGCGGCCCGCACCGCACGCTCCGTACGGCTCAGAGGTCCAGCACCAGCCGCGGGCCCAGCGCGCGGGAGACACAGGCCAGCATCCGGCCCTCCTCGGCGCCGACGTCGTCCCGGTGCTCGACCTCCCCCTCCAGGACGGTGATCTCGCAACTCCCGCAGACGCCCTCGCGGCACCCCGACGACACCGGGATTCCGGCCTGCTGAAGGGCGTTCAGCAGCGAATCGTCGGCATCCACCTGGACCGTCCGCCCCGACCGGGCGCACGCGGCCTCGAACGCCTGGTCGGGGGCGAACACCTTGGGCGCCGGCTGGAAGCGCTCCGTGCGCAGTTGTTCGGCCGGGAAGGCGGCCTCCACCGCCGTGAGCATGGCGGCCGGCCCGCAGCAGTAGACCAGGGTGCCGGGTGCCAGCTCCGCCGCCAGCGCAGCGAAGTCCGGCCTGCCGTGCTGGCGGGTGGTGACGATGCGTACGGCGTCCCCGTAGGCCGAGCGCAGTTCCCCGGCGAAGGGCATGGTGGCGGCCGCCCGGCCCGCGTACACGAGGGAGGCGGGCAGCCCGGCCGCGGTCGCCGCCCGCAGCATCGGCAGGACGGGGGTGATGCCGATCCCGCCGGCGAGGAAGAGATAGCCCGGCGCGGGGTCGAGGGGGAAGTTGTTGCGCGGCAGCGACACGTCGAGCGTACGGCCCGGGCGCAGGAAACGGTGGATGTACTCGGAGCCGCCGCGGCTGAGCGGGTCGTACCGTACGGCGACGCGGTAGGTCTCCCGGTCGGCGGGGTCCCCGCACAGGGAGTACTGCCGGGTCAGCCAGTTCGGCAGGGCCACGTCGACATGGGCGCCCGGCTCCCAGGGCGCCAGGGGGCCGTCGGCGCCGCGCAGGACGAGGGAGACGACGTCCTCGGCGACCGGGTCGATACGGTCGAGGAGGGTCCGCTGCATGGATGATTCCCTTTCCGGCACGGTCAGAAGAGCTTCCGGTAGGACGCTTCGAGGACGGCTTCGAACTGCTCCGGGGCGATGTCGCCCCCGAACTGCGCGGCGGCGATCTCACCGGCCGTCGGCAGCTCGTCGGCGAGGGCCTGGCTCGCCGGGTCCCACATCCGGGACCGCAGGAGCGCCCGGCCGCAGTGGAAGTACGCCTCGGTCACCTCGACGACGATCGCCAGGGCCGGCGCCTTGGCCTCGGTACGCATCCGGACCAGTACGTCGGGCTCGTCGGTGGGATAGGCTCGGCCGTTGACCCGCAGCGTCTCCCGCATGCCGGGGACCAGGAAGAGCATCCCCACTTCCGGGTTCTCCACGATGTTGCACAGCGAGTCGGCGATCCGGTTGCCCGGCCGGTCGGGTATCGCGAGCAGGTTCTCGTCGAGGACCTTCACGAACCCCGGGTAGTCGCCGCGCGGCGAGCAGTCGGCCCGTCCGGCCGCGTCCGCGGTCGCCAGCGACAGGAACGGCGAGTGCGCGATGAACATGCGGGCGAACCGGTCGATGTGGTCGATCTTCTTGTTCTCCAGCATCGGTTCGGGTTCACCGATCCGGGCGCGGACCTCGTCCAGGGACAGCCGCCGTGGGCGGGTGCGGACGTGCGTCGTCATGAAGGCTCCTTCCGGGAGGGCGGCACGGCGGACGGGCGCGGGCGGCACCGGCGCTCCCGACCCCCTCGCGCTCCGCGACAGCTCCGGCGGCAACCGCTCCGCCGCAGCTCATGGCACCATTGTGAGCAATTGCTCAGGTCTTTGCTACTCGCATTCGCAGACGGCCCAGGAGGTGCCATGACCACCGGCCGACGCGGCCTCCAGCCACGTAAACAGCCACGTCAGGCCCGCGCCGCAGCCACCCGGCAGCGCATCCTCACCGCCGCTGCTCACGTTTTCGCCGAGTACGGCTACGCCGCGGGGACCACCAACCGCATCGCCGAACGGGCGCGGGTGTCGATCGGCTCGCTGTACCAGTACTACCCGAACAAGGATGCGATCCTGGTGGAGCTGGTGACCCGGCACCTCGACGCCGGGATAGCCGCCGCCGGCCGCCACCAGGAGGGCGAGGCGCCCGAGACCCTCGAAGAGACCATCCGCCTCTTCGTGCGCACCTCGATCGGCAACCACCTCGACGACCCCCAGCTGCTGCGCGTCATGGCCGAGCAGGGGCCCCGGTCCCCGGAACTGCTCGACAAGATCGCCCGGCACGGGCGGGAGCGGATCGCCTACGCCCACGAGTTGTTCGCCGGACACCCGGAGGTCCGGGTCGCGGACACCCACACCGCCACCCGGCTCGTGGTGAGCACGATCGAACTCGTCGTCCACCAGCTCCTCGCCGCGCCGGACCCGGTCGACACCGCCCGGCTGGAGGACGAACTCGTCACCATGCTCACCGGCTACCTCACGGCGGCCCGCTGACGGTACGGGCGACCGCGGCGCCGCCGGGCGGCCGAGCCGGAAACTCCCGTGCGCTCCGCCCGCCGCGCGTGGTAATCCCCCTGTCATGAGCGATCTCCAGACAGCACGGCTGGTGCTCCACCCGCTGACCGCCGCCGAGGCGGAACGCCTGGTGGCGCGCGCCCCGGCGGACGGGGAGCGGTGGGCGCCCGGCTATCCGACGGACGGGGACGTGGAGTCCGCCACCGACTTCCTGGGCCACTGCGCGGCCACCGGTGACCCGCAGCCGTTCGGGGACTACGAGATACGCCGCCGGGAGGACGGGCTGGCCATCGGCAGCCTCGGCTTCCACCGGCCGCCCGACGCGGACGGCACGGTGACGATCGGCTACGGACTGGTCCCCGCGGCGCGCGGCCGGGGATACGCGGCCGAGGCGCTGCGCGGGCTGCTCCGTCTCGCCAGGGAACGCGGCATCACCCGGGTGAAGGGCGACGCCGACCTCGGCAACACCGCGTCCCAGCACGTCATGGCCGCCGCCGGGATGCGGCCGGTGGGGGAGGACGAGCGGGTGAAGTACTTCGAGATCACCTGGCCCGGTGGGGCGGCGGGCGCGTCCGCAGACGGCGACGGCGGGACGTGACGTCCGTACGACGGGCCGTGCCGTCCGTACGGCGGTCCGCACGGACGGCATGATGGCCGGATGACCGCACCCTCACCCGCCCTCACCCTCGTCGCGGGCGACATCACCGAGCAGCCGGCCGACGCCGTCGTGAACGCCGCCAACTCCTCGCTGCTGGGCGGCGGGGGAGTGGACGGCGCGATCCACCGGCGCGGCGGCCCCGAGATCCTGGCCGAGTGCCGCGCGCTGCGCGCCTCGCACTACGGCAAGGGCCTGGCCACCGGGCAGGCCGTGGCGACCACGGCGGGCCGGCTGCCGGCCCGCTGGGTGATCCACACCGTCGGCCCCGTCTGGGCGAAGTCCGAGGACCGCTCGGCGCTGCTCGCCTCCTGCTACCGCGAGTCCCTGCGGGTCGCCGACGAGCTGGGCGCCCGTACCGTCGCCTTCCCGGCGATCTCCACGGGGATCTACCGCTGGCCGCTGGACGACGCGGCCCGCATCGCCGTCGAGACGGTGCGGGCCACGGAGACGGCCGTCGAGGAGGTGCGCTTCGTGCTCTTCGACGAGCGGGCGTACGCGGCGTTCGCCGCGCGGGTGGGCTGACCGGGCACCGGCCGGGAGCCGCTCAGGCCGGCCGGTGCCGTAGCCGCCCGTCGCTCAGGCCGAGACGATCCGCGCGGACACGCAAGGGTCCTCGTTGCGGTAGCCGAGCCGGTCGTAGAGCCGTTCGGCGGGCGCGTTCTCGGCCAGTTGCCACAGCGTGCAGAACCCGTGCCGCCGTACGGTGTGCCGGGTCAGCCACGAGGTCAGCGCGGCGCCGAGGCCCTGGCCGCGCTGGGCGGCGTCGGTCGCGACGGACGCCATCAGCGGCGCGCCGCTGTCCCGCAGGCTGCTCATCGCGCCGCACGCCACCAGCCGCCCGTCCGCGCCGCGGATGCCCGCCCAGAGGCTCACGTCCGCGGAGCCGGGGCCGGTGGAGTGGGCCGGACTGTGCTCGTTGAGGAAGGCGAGCAGCTCGTCGTGGTGGCTCTCGTCGAGCGTGACCACCCGGTCCTCCGCCGGGTGGACGGCCGGTTCCGCCAGCGTCCAGCGGAAGATCCACTCGACGACGTCGGTCACCGCCAGATGACGGCCGACCAGCGTCTCGGTGCCGCGCGGCCCGGTGAACTCCCGTACCTGGTCGGGAAAACCCTGCGCGGCACGCAGCACGAGACCGGCGGCGGCATCCGCCTCACCGACGCTCCACACGTGCCCGCGGGGGGCGTCGAGCCAGGCGACAGCGCCGCTGTTGCACCAACTGCTCCGGTCGGCGGGCCGCTGCCGGGCGGCGCCGAAACGCAGGAGGGCGGCGCCCTCCTGGAGCTCCAGGCCCTGGGTGAACAGGTCCTCGGTCCGGGGGAGAAGAGTCGTTGCCTGCATCACTCTCTGAGAAGGACGTAGGGATGGGAACGACCCCGGACACGCTGGCGGCGCGGCCGGAACCGTCTGTCTGAAGTAGGGGGTCCCGGCAGCGGCTGCGCACCCGTGCGCGCCCGGCCGACCGGGTGGTCAACTCTCGCACACCGCCCCCGGCCCGGCGCAAATTCTCGGCGGGTGCCGTATGCCACCCCGGATGGCGTCGGCGGCCGGACCGGTCACCGGACGCTGATGTCGGAAAACCGCCAGCCGAGCCGGTGCGGCTGCCGGATCCTGGAGGCATGCACACCGACTTCGAGCGCTGTCTGCGCGCCGTGCAGTCCAAGGACGCCAGGTTCGACGGCTGGTTCTACACGGCGGTGCGCACCACCCGTATCTACTGCCGTCCCAGTTGCCCGGTGGTGCCGCCCAAGCCCGGGAACATGACCTTCTACCCGAGCGCCGCAGCCGCTCAGCAGGCCGGATACCGCGCCTGCAAACGGTGCCGCCCGGATGCCAGCCCCGGCTCGCCGCAGTGGGACGAGCGCGCCGACCTCGTGGCGCGCGCCATGCGGCTGATCGCCGACGGCGTCGTCGACCGGGAAGGCGTCCCCGGCCTGGCCGCCCGCCTCGGCTACAGCACCCGCCAGGTCGAACGGCAGCTCCTCGCCGAGTTGGGCGCCGGGCCGCTCGCCCTGGCCCGCGCGCAGCGCGCCCAGACCGCGCGGCTGCTCGTCGAGACCACGGAACTGCCCATGGCCGACGTGGCGTTCGCCGCCGGTTTCGCCAGCATCCGGACCTTCAACGACACCGTACGGGAGGTGTTCGCGCTCGCCCCCACCGAGCTGCGGCGGCGGGCCCGGCCGGGGGCCGCCGCGGCCCTGCCCGGCGCACTCGCCCTGCGGCTGCCCTTCCGGCAGCCGCTGTGCCCGGACAACCTCTTCGGCCACCTCGCCGCGACCGCCGTACCCGGTGTCGAGGAGTGGCGGGACGGCGCGTACCGGCGCACGCTCGCCCTCCCGTACGGGCACGGCATCGTCGCCCTGTCCCCGCGCCCCGGCCACATCGACTGCCGGCTGTCCCTCACCGACCTGCGCGACCTCACGGGGGCCATCGCCCGCTGCCGCCGGATGCTCGACCTGGACGCCGACCCGGAGGCGGTCGACGGACTGCTGGCCGAGGACGCCGTCCTGGCGCCGCTCGTCCGCAAGGCGCCGGGGCGGCGGGTGCCGCGTACCGCGGACGCGGACGAGTTCGCGGTACGGGCCGTACTGGGCCAGCAGGTGTCCACCGCCGCGGCCCGTACGCACGCGGGCCGGCTGGTCACCGCGCACGGACAGCAGATCGGCGACCCGGTGGGCGGCCTGACCCACCTCTTCCCCTCCGCGGCCGAGCTGGCCGGGCTGGACCCCGAGGCGCTCGCCATGCCGCGTACCCGGCGCGCCACCCTCACCGCAATGATCGCGGCCCTCGCCGACGGCGCCGTACAGCTCGGCGTCGGCAGCGACCGGGAACGGGCCCGCGCCCAGCTCGCGGCGCTGCCCGGCGTGGGCCCCTGGACCGTCGAGTGCATCGCCATGCGCGCCCTCGGCGACCCCGACGCCTTCACCCCCACCGACCTGGGGCTGCGCCGCGCCGCCGCCCACCTCGGGCTGCCGGCCACCCCGGCGGCGCTCGTACGGCACTCGGCGCGCTGGCGCCCGTGGCGCGCGTACGCCGTCCAGTACCTGTGGGCCACCGACGACCACCCCATCAACCACCTCCCCACCGACTGAGGCGACCATGTCCGAGCCCCTGCCCGCCCGTACCGGCGGCGAGCGCTGCCACGCCGTCCTGACCGACACCCCGTACGGCCCGCTGACCCTGGTGGCCGAGGGCGACGCCCTCGCCGGCCTGTACATGACCGACCAGCGGCACCGCCCGCCGCAGGAGTCCTTCGGCCCGCCGGAGGACCTGGAGGCCCCGCCGTTCGCGGCGGCCGTACGGCAGTTGCGCGCCTACTTCGACGGCGCGCTCACCGCCTTCGACCTGCCCCTGGCGCCCCGGGGGACGCCGTTCCAGTGCCGCGTCTGGGCCGCCCTGTGCGACATTCCGTACGGCGGGACGCTCTCGTACGGGCAGCTCGCCGCGCGCCTCGGCCGGCCCTCCGCCGCCCGTGCGGTGGGCCTCGCCAACGGGAAGAACCCGATCGGCATCATCATCCCCTGCCACCGCGTGATCGGGGCGAGCGGCAGCCTCACGGGGTACGGCGGCGGGCTCGACCGCAAGCGCCGCCTGCTGGACTTCGAGCGGGGCGGAGCCGGGGAGGGGCGGGCGACCGCGGACCCGGGCGGGCAGCAGGCTCTCTTCGGTTGAAGCCGTTGAAGCTGTCGAAGCCTTCGCCTGAAGTGAGGGGGAAAGCTTGGCCCGGCGTTGCGGCGTTGCTGAAGCGCCGAGGCGTTCAGGCGCCGCCCTCCACCACCGCACGCACCTCCGCGACCAACAGCTCCGCGGCCTTCAGTGACCGCGCCAACTCCGCTTCACTGCGGCCGAGTGCGCCCAGCAGGGCGCTCGCCCGCTCCGCGAACCCGGGCGGCGTGCCGGGCATCGCCGCCGCGGCGGCGAGCGCGCCCTTCTCGTTGATGCACCAGGTCCGGTGGTGGGCGTGCAGCGCCTGGGTCAGGTCGCCCACCGCCCGGGCCAGACAGAGGGCCGCGTGCAGCGTGTCCGCGGACGCCTGGGACTTGCCCGCGACGGTCACGGAGAACCCGGCGTCCCAGATCGCCGTTCCGGTCAGCGCGGCGCGCAGCGGTTCCGGGTACTGCCGCATCTCCTCCTTGAGGCGGCCCAGCTCGCCGGTGGGGTCGGCCAGTACCCGCGACAGGGCCAGCTCCCCGGCGTACGCGGGGGACCAGAAGCCCAGCGGGTGCCCCACCTGGGCACCGATCTCGAACCGGCCCGCCCGGCACTCCCGCCACACCCGTTCCACCCGGTCGGCATCCCGCAGGAGCCAGTCCACGGGGGTACCGTCCGGCATCACCAGCCACGCCCCGCCGTTGACCCACGCACCCCACGCGCCCGGCGGATGGATCTCCACCGGCGACCCGGTGATCTCGGCGGCCAGGTCCGCCAGGCCCGCGAGGCCGACCTCGCCGCGGTAGTAGACCCCCAAGTCCCAGTCGGAGTCCGGCCGGTGCGTGCCCCGGGCCCGGCTGCCGCCGAGCGTCACGCCGACCACGCCGGGCACCCTGGCCAGAGCGGCCGCGCCGCTCTCCGCCCAGTAGTCCTCGTGAGCCCTGTCCGCCCCGGTGGTCGCTGTCTTCTCCATACGGGAAGCATAGAGTGCCCGCTGTCCGCCCACGGCAGCGGCGGCCGGGCCCGTCAGCGCAACAAGTCCCGTACGTCTGCCAGCAGTTCCACCTGATGGCGCCAGTCACCGCCCGCGACGTCCATCAGGACGCGGGTGACTCCCGCGCCGCAGTAGCGGTGCAGGCGTTCCGCCGCCTCCCGGGGGCCGCCCGTCACGGGGACGCCCGCGAAGCGTCCGGGCGGGGCGCCGTGGGCGGTGGCGAGGTCCGTGGCGAGGTCCGCGCCGGTGGGCAGGCCGGGTTCCGTACCGAGTACGCCGGTGGTGCCGACGACGACGGCCGGGGCCGGGCGGCCGAGCGCGGCGGAGAGTTCGGCGAGGTGCACGGCGCCCTCGGCCGCCTGGGCGGCCGACACCCGGGAAGGGAACCAGCCGTCACCCAGGAGCGCGGCCCGCCGCACCGCGGCGCGCGAGGTGCCGGTGATCCAGACCGGCGGCATCGGCACGGCGGACTCCGGCTCCGCCACCGGGTGCCCGGGCCCGTACGGCAGCGGCGCCCGCTCGCCCGCGAGCAGGCGGGGCAGCAGCCGCAGTACCGCGTCGGTCCGGCGCACCCGCTCCTCGTACGGAACGCCCGCGGCCGCCCACCGCTCCCGGCCGCCGCCCGTCCCCACCCCCAGCACCAGCCGCCCGTCCGCGACGTGCTGGAGGCCGGCGATCTGTTCGGCGGTCTGGGCCGGCGGCCGGAGCCCCGGCGTGTACACCGCGCCGACGACGGTGATCCGCTCGGTCGCCGCGGCCACCGCCGCCAGGACCACCGCGGTGTCCAGGGCCGGTGCGCCGGCCGCGGGCCGGTCCCCGTACGCGACGAGGTCCAGCCCGGCCAGTTCCGCGTGCCGGGCCGCCTCGGTGAGCGGAAGCTTCTGCTCCCGCCGCACGGCGGGCGACGGCAGCAGCACGCCCACGGCCAGGCGGCCGGGCCGGACCGCGGAATCCGGGAGAAACGTCATACGGTGACGATGCAACTTCAAGGGGACTTGAGGTCAAGGGGCGGCGAGCGCGACCCCTCGCCGCCTCAGCCGCCTCAGACGTCGTAGCGGTAGAACGGGGTGTGGTCGAGAAGGTCGGCGGGCGTCATCGTGTGCCAGGGGGACAGCGGGGTGTGCAGGCCGGGTACGCCCTGGGCGGGCTCCAGCGGGAGGTAGTGCGGTACGCCGGGATGGCGGCGCTGCCAGTCGGCCCAGATCTTGTCGACGAAGCAGTGGTGGAGGAAGAACACCGGGTCGTTGGGCGAGGCGAGGAAGGTCATGTGACCGCCGACGAAGACATGGGCGGAGCCGTGCAGCTTGCCCCAGGCCCGCTCCCACGGGAACTTCGCGTAACCCTCCAGGTGGTTGCGGAAGCTGGGGTACGGCGGATCCTCGCCACTCAGGTGGTTCCACGGAGGGCAGTCGTAGACGGGCAGCGCGAGGGCGGCCTCCAGTTGACGGGCTGTGGAGAGGGTGCCGGGCGGGCGCAGTGCGCGGGTGAGGAAGTCCCGGTCGTCCTGGGTGTAGTAGCCGTTGGCCCACGTGACGTCGTTGCCGGTGGGCCGGACGTTGACCCCCAGCCGCCAGCCGTTGCGCCGGGCGAAGGGGCCCGAGGTCACCTGCCGGTCGCCGGGCCGCCCGTCACCGCCCATGAAGTCGTCGGCCCACAGCGGCGAGTCCCTGCCGCGGTCGCTCGTCCAGTCCCAGTACGGCAGGGTGACGGCGGGGTCGATCGCGCGCAGCGCCTGTTCGAAGTACAGCAGGAACTGCCGGTGCCAGGGGAGCAGCGAAGGGGTCAGGTGCGCGGTGCGGTACCCGTGGTCCCGGTGGATGTAGTCGTGGGAGTTCGCCCGGACGTGGACGGCGACCAGCGCGTCGTACACGCCGCTGCGCTTGGCCTCCAGGACGGCCCGCACGAAGCGGCGTCTCTCCTGCGCGGTCAGGGCCAGATGGTTCTTGCGGACGTGCGGGCGGCCGGGGGCGGCGGGACCGGACGGCACGACGGGCTCCGGCCACGACCGCGGCGGCGGGGCCGGCAGCAACCGGGCGCCGCGCAGCCGCCGTACGGCGCGGCGCGCGGCCGCCAGCGGGGTCCGGTCGAACCCGTAGTGGCACAGCGGGGACAGGTAGGCTTCCTCGCCCATCCGTATCAGTTGCAGCTCACGGCCGTCGATCGTCACCCGCGCGCGGCCCTGCGGTGCGTCGATCCGGATCGTCCGGCCGTGGTACCGCTCGGAGTACGGTCGCGGGCCGCGCGAGTCGGCCGCCGCGGGCAGCAGCGCCGCCGCACCGGCTGCCGTCGCGGCCGTGAACACATCGCGCCGTCGCACCAGACCCCCTCACCCGGCCCGCCTCACCCTTGTCCGGAGCATCACCCCGGCCGGGGCCCCGGACGCCTTCCCCGGCCGAATGCACTCGAACGGGTGAGCCCCCGCCCTGTCCTCCCACTGGTCCCTGCACCCGTCCCCGCGCCCGTTCCTGCGCCCATCTCCGCTCCCGTCCCCCGCTCCCGTCTCCGCCCCCGTTCCTACGTCCCCGTCGGCCCCTGCCCGGACGGTCCCGTGTCGTCCCCCGCCCGCTTGGAGACCGCCGCCCGCCGAAGCCGCGGGTGCCGGGTCGGACCCTGCTCGGTGATCGTCTCGCCGACGATGGCACGCACCGCGTTGCGCAGCCCGTGCATCGCGTGGTGCCGCGCCGGACCGGCGCCCGGGTCCTCCCGCAGTTCCTTCAGCAGCGCCCAGCACAGCGCCAGCATCACGAACACGAAGGGCAGCGCGACCAGGATCGTCGCCGTCTGGAGCGCGCCGAGCCCGCCGGCCACCAGCAGCACCGCGGCGACCGCGGCCATCAGGATGCCCCAGGTGACCACCAGCCACGTCCGTGGGTGCAGCGCGCCCCGGCTGGTGAGCGAGCCCATCACCAGGGACGCGGAGTCGGCGCTGGTGATGAAGTACGTCATGACCAGGATCATCGCCACCCAGGAGGTGACGGTCCCGGCCGGCAGCGCGTCCAGCATCCCGAACAGCGACGCCTCCGCGTCCTTCGCGTTGCCCGCGAGGTCGGCCAGGCCGCTGGCGTCCAGCCGGATCGCGCTGCCGCCCATCACGCAGAACCAGATCATCGTCGCGCCGCTGGGCACCAGCAGGACGCCGATCAGGAACTCGCGGACGGTGCGCCCGTGCGAGATCCGGGCGATGAACGTGCCGACGAACGGGGCCCAGGACAGCCACCACGCCCAGTAGAAGATCGTCCAGGTGCCGAGCCAGCTCGCGTCGGTGAAGGCGCCGGTGCGCGAGGCCATCGGCAGCAGATCGTTGAGGTAGCCGCCGACGCTCGCCGGGATGCTGTCCAGGACGTACACCGTCGGGCCGAGCACGAAGACGAACAGCATCAGCAGCGCGGCCAGCACGATGTTCAGGGTGGACAGCCACTTGACGCCCTTGTGCAGGCCGGAGAAGGCGGACGCCACGAAGGCGGCGGAGAGCGCGACGATGATGATCAGCTGGACCGCCGTGCTGTCCGAGGTGCCCGTGGTGAGCTGGAGGCCCTTGCTGACCTGGAGGGCACCGAGGCCCAGGCTGGTGGCCGTACCGAAGACGGTCGCGAAGACGGCCAGCAGGTCGATCAGGTGTCCCAGCCGCCCGCCGGCCCGCCGCTCGCCGATCAGCGGGACGAAGGCGGAGCTGAGCCGGTTGCTGCGGCCCTTGCGGAAGCCCGCGTAGGCCAGGGCCAGACCGACGATGCCGTAGATGGCCCACGGGGTCAGGGTCCAGTGGAAGAACGAGTACTCCAGCGCGGTACGGGCCGCGGCGCCGGTGTGCGCGGTGACGCCGCTGGAGGGCGGCGGGGTGACGTAGTGCTGGAGCGGTTCGCCCACACCGTAGAACATCAGGCCGATTCCCATGCCGGCGCTGAACATCATCGCGATCCACGCGAGATTGCCGAATTCCGGCTCCGCGTCGTCCTTGCCGAGCCGGATGCGGCCGAATCGGCTGAAGGCGATGAGGAAGCACAGGACGAGAAAGACGTCGGCGGCCACCACGAACAGCCAGCCGAAATTCCCCAGCACCCAATTCAGCGCGGCGTCGGTGACGGATTCGAAATTCTTTTTGCCCAGCGCCGCCCAGGCCACCACCGCGAGCACCGCGGCGACCCCGGCACCGACCAGGACCAGATCGGGCGGCGGATCGTGCTCCGCGTTTCCCGGCACGGAATTCGGCGTCGGCTCCTCGGACGTCTGCACGCTCATGGCGTCCCACTATGACCGGAAAAACGATGCTTCGCCGGGTTGGCGCGCCGACCGGGGCATCCGCTCCCTGTTCGCCGGAGCCCGCGCCGGATAGGGTCGCAGCGGCGCGACTGCCAGTTCGAAAGCAAGGGGAAACAGTGGCGGACGCAGCAAGGACACCGGCGGCAGACCGGGACCGGGCACCGCGGGTGCTGGTCGCCGCGGACAAATTCAAGGGCTCGCTGACGGCCACCGAGGTCGCCCGGCACGTCACCGCCGGACTGCGCCGGGCCGTCCCCGGCCTGACGGTGGAGTCCGTCCCGGTCGCGGACGGCGGCGACGGCACGGTCGCGGCCGCCCTGGCGGCGGGCTTCGCCCGGCACGAGGCACGCGTCACCGGCCCGGCCGGCGACCCGGTCACGGCCACCTTCGCACTGCGCGAGGACGGCACGGCCGTGGTCGAGATGGCCGAGGCCTCCGGCCTCCAGCACCTCCCCGAGGGCCGCTTCGCGCCGCTCACGGCCACCACGTACGGCACCGGCGAGCTGCTGCGCGCGGCGCTGGACGCGGGCGCCTCCACCATCGTCTTCGGCGTCGGCGGCAGCGCCACGACCGACGGCGGCGCGGGCATGCTCGCCGCCCTCGGTGCCCGCTTCCTGGACGCCGCGGGCACACCGCTCGCACCGGGCGGCGGGCCGCTGCGCGACCTGGCCACCGCCGACCTCTCGGGCCTGGACCCACGGCTCGCCCGTACGGAGGTGGTCCTCGCCAGCGACGTGGACAACCCGCTCACCGGGCCCAAGGGCGCCCCCGCCGTGTACGGACCGCAGAAGGGCGCGAGCGAGCAGGACGTCGCGGCGCTGGACGCGGCCCTGACCCACTACGCCAAGGTCCTGGAGACCGTGGTGGGGCCCCGCGCCGCCGAGCACGCCGCCGCGCCCGGCGCGGGCGCGGCCGGCGGCATCGGCTACGGGGCCCTGGTCGGCCTGGGGGCCGTCTTCCGGCCGGGCATCGACGTCATGCTGGAGGTGCTGGGCTTCGGCCCGGCGCTGGCCCGCGCCACCTTCGTCGTCACCGGCGAGGGCTCGCTGGACGCGCAGACCCTGCACGGCAAGGCCCCGGCCGGCGTCGCGGCGGCGGCCCGTGCGGCGGGCCTGGAGGTGGCGGCGGTCTGCGGCCGCCTGGCCCTGCCGCCGGAGGCCCTGGGCCGGGCCGGCATCCGCCGCGCCTACCCGCTGACCGACCTGGAGCCGGACCCGGCCCGTTGCATGGCCGAGGCGGGCCCGCTCCTGGAGCGGGCCGCGGAGGCGCTGGGGCGCGACTTCCTGCTCTGAGGCGCTTGGGTACGGTCCCGGGTGCCGACGTGCGGCCCGAGGCAGCGGCGTACGATCCGGGGCGCCGACCGACGGGCCAGGGGGCGCGACGCGAGGCTCACGGGACTCACGGCGCGCCCCCCGCGCCCGCGTGCACCCGGATACGACAAAAGGCCCCCGCCGAGCTGATGTGCTCGGCGGGGGCCTTTCCGGTCCGGGGACCGGACACCGCTACTGAATCTGTGCGCTGCGCGCCTCGCGGCGGTTGTCGCGGAAGGTGTTGACGCGGCGGGCCGTCGCGAAGACCGGGATCATCGCACCCAGCACGATCTGGAGGGAGCAGCCGGTCTGCAGCAGCATCTGGCCGCCGGGGGCGTCCAGCGCCCAGGCCGCCAGCATCCCCATGCTCAGCACGATCCAGCTGAGCATCGCCACCGCCAGCCGCCCCCGCGGCTTCGGGTACTCGACCCGGCTCACCATCAGCCAGGCCACCCCGATGATCGCCAGCAGCGTCGGCACGAAGGGCAGCTCCATCAGGACGATCGCGACGACGGTCAGCGCGCCGAACGGGCTCGGCATCCCCTGGAAGATGCCGTCCCGCAGCGTCACGCAGGAGAACCGGGCCAGCCGCAGCACCACCGCCAGCAGCACCACCACCGCCGCGACCACCGAGACCCGCTGGTGCGAGTCCGGGGCGACCATGCCCCAGGTGACGACGAAGTACGCCGGCGCCAGCCCGAAGCTGATCAGGTCGGAGAGGTTGTCGAGCTCGGCCCCCATCGCCGAGGCGCGCAGCTTGCGCGCGACGAGCCCGTCGAACAGGTCGAAGATGGAGGCCAGCAGCATCAGGATCACCGCCATGGCGGCGCTGTGCCGGGCCATCCCGCCGTCCTCGTTGCCCGTCAGGTGCGGGATCAGGACGCCGGTGGTGGTGAAGTAGACGGCCATGAAGCCGCAGATCGCGTTGCCGAGCGTGAGCGTGTCCGCTATCGACAACCGCGTCGACAGCGGCATGTCGTCGGCCGCGTCGTCCTCCTCGACCTCCGCGACCCAGCCGGGCTGCGTGTCGGGATCAATCACGGTCAAGGCGTGTCACCCCCGCGGTGGTGGCCTGGCCGACCTCGACCGCGGCCTCGACACCCGCCGGGAGGTAGACGTCGACGCGCGACCCGAAGCGGATCAGGCCGATGCGCTCGCCCTGCTCCACCTTCGAGCCCTGGGGCACGTAGGGGACGATCCGGCGGGCCACGGCACCGGCGATCTGCACCATCTCGATGTCGCCGAGCTCGGTGTCGAAGTGCCAGACGACCCGCTCGTTGTTCTCGCTCTCCTTGTTGAACGCCGGGACGAACCCGCCGGGGATGTGCTCCACGGACGTCACCGTGCCGGCCAGCGGCGCGCGGTTGACGTGGACGTTCAGCGGGCTCATGAAGATGGCGACGCGGGTGCGCCCGTCCTTCCACGGCATGATGCTCTGCACCACGCCGTCGGCCGGGGAGATGACCCGGCCCTGAGCGATCTCCCGCTCAGGGTCGCGGAAGAACCACAGCATGCCCGCCGCCAGGGCGGTGGCGGGCACGGCGGCGACGGCCCAGCGTCCCGAGCGACGGGAACGGGCCAGGCTGACCGCTGCCGTCGCGACGGTCGGCAGAAGCCACGGCGACGCTCCGCGCGCGAGGCGGACACGACCGCGTTGTGCAGAGGATTGGCTGTGGGGCATGGATGACCTTCGTAGCGGAGGATGCCGCATATGCAATGGGGGACGGCGGCTTTCCCGGGATGGTATCGGTTGCGAGCGGCAACTGGCCAAGAGCCAGAGCCAATCCGTGGCCGAAGCGCGCTGACGGGGTGTGATCTTCGTCCTGAATAAAACACCCTAAATCGGACGTTCACCCCTGGATTCGGTACTCCTCCAGCAGTCGCCGACCGATGATCATTTTCTGGATCTCGGCGGTACCCTCACCGATGAGGAGCATCGGTGCCTCCCGGTAGAGGCGCTCGATCTCGTACTCCTTGGAGAAGCCGTAGCCGCCGTGGATGCGGAACGCGTCCTCCACCACCTCCTTGCAGTACTCGGAGGCCAGGTACTTGGCCATGCCCGCTTCCAGGTCGTTCCGCTGCCCGGAGTCCTTCTTGCGTGCGGCATTGACCATCATCGCATGGGCCGCTTCCACCTTTGTGGCCATTTCGGCAAGTTTGAACTGGATCGCCTGGTGCTGGGCGATCGGCTTGCCGAAGGTGTGCCGCTGCTGCGCGTACGAAACGCCCAGCTCGAAGGCGCGCTGCGCCACGCCGCAGCCGCGCGCGGCCACGTTCACCCGGCCGACCTCGACGCCGTCCATCATGTGATAGAAGCCACGCCCGGTCTCCCCGCCGAGGACCCGGTCGGCGGGGACGCGCAGCCCGTCCATGATCAGCTCGGTGGTGTCGACCCCCTTGTAGCCCATCTTGTCGATCTTGCCGGGGATGGTCAGTCCCGGCCGGACCTCGCCGAAGCCCGCTTCCTTCTCCACGAGGAAGGTGGTCATCGACTTGTGCGGCGCGGTGCCCTCCGGATGGCCCTCGTCCGTACGGCACAGCACCGCGACGAGAGTTGACGAACCGCCGTTGGTCAGCCACATCTTCTGACCGGTCAGTACATAATCCCCGCCGTCCGCCACCCCCTTGGACGTGATGGCCGAGACGTCCGAGCCGAGCGCCGGCTCCGACATCGAGAAGGCGCCACGGACCTCACCCGCCGCCATCTTCGGCAGGAAATGGTCCTTCTGCTCCTGCGTACCGTGCTGCTTGAGCATGTACGCAACGATGAAGTGGGTGTTGATGATGCCCGACACGCTCATCCAGCCGCGGGCGATCTCCTCCACCGTCAGCGCGTACGTCAGCAACGACTCGCCGAGGCCGCCGTACTCCTCGGGAATCATCAGCCCGAAGACACCGAGTTCCTTCAGTCCTTCGACTATCTGCGTCGGGTACTCGTCGCGGTGCTCCAGTTCGGTCGCGACCGGCAGAATCTCTTTGTCGACGAAGTCACGCACCGTCGAAAGGATTTCCCGCTGGATGTCCGTCAGGCCCTCGGTCCGTGCGAGGCGTCCGCTCATCTCACTTCTCCTTACGGGCCGGTTCCCGCAGCTCGGGGCGGCCCGGCTGCTCCCCGCCGCGCTCCTTGACGTACGTGGCGGTCGGCACCATCACCTTGCGCCGGAAGACGCACACCAGGGTGCCGTCCTGCTTGTAGCCCTTGGTCTCCACATGGACGATCCCGCGGTCGCTCTTGGACCTCGACGGCGTCTTGTCGAGCACCGTCGTCTCGCCGTAGAGCGTGTCCCCGTGAAAAGTGGGCGCCACATGCTTCAGCGACTCGATTTCCAGATTCGCGATCGCCTTGCCCGACACGTCCGGCACCGACATCCCCAGCAACAGCGAGTAGACGTAGTTCCCGACCACGACATTCCTGCCGAAGTCGGTGGTCTGCTCGGCATAGTTGCTGTCCATGTGCAGCGGGTGGTGATTCATCGTGAGCAGACAGAAGAGGTGGTCGTCGTATTCCGTGACCGTCTTTCCCGGCCAGTGCTTGTAGACGTCCCCGACGGTGAATTCCTCATAGGTACGGCCGAACTGCATCGCGCTCACGCCTCCGGGGCTTCGAACTTCGAGGTACGGGTCATGCCGGCGGCGCGGCCCTTTCCGCTGACGACGAGCGCCATCTTGCGGCTGGCCTCGTCGATCATCTCGTCACCGAGCATCGCGGAACCCTTCTTGCCGCCCGCCTCGGAGGTGTGCCACTCGTACGCGTCGAGGATCAGCTCGGCACGGTCGTAGTCCTCCTGCGACGGCGAGAAGACCTCGTTTGCCGCTTCGACCTGGCCGGGGTGCAGCACCCACTTGCCGTCGAAGCCCAGCGCCGCGGCGCGCCCGGCGACCTCCTTGTAGCCGTCCACGTTCTTGATCTGGAGGTAGGGACCGTCGATCGCCTGGAGGTCGTTGGCGCGGGCCGCCATCAGGATGCGCATCAGGATGTAGTGGTACGCGTCCGCGCCGTAACCGGGCGGTTGCTCGCCCACGACCAGCGTCTTCATGTTGATGGAGGCCATGAAGTCGGCCGGGCCGAAGATGATGGTCTCCAGGCGCGGCGACGCGGTGGCGATGGCGTCCACGTTCACCAGGCCCTTGGCGTTCTCGATCTGCGCCTCGATGCCGATCCGGCCCGCCTCGAAGCCCATCGTCGTCTCGATCTGGGTGAGCAGCAGGTCCAGCGCGACGATCTGCTCGGCGTCCTGCACCTTGGGCAGCATGATGCAGTCCAGGTTCTGCCCGGCGCCCTCGACGACGGTGATGACGTCCCGGTACGTCCAGTGCGTGGTCCAGTCGTTGACCCGCACGACGCGGGTCTTGCCGGACCAGTCGCCGTTGTTCAGCGCGTCCACGATGGTGTGCCGGGCACCTTCCTTGGCCAGCGGCGCGCAGGCGTCCTCCAGGTCCAGGAAGACCTGGTCGGCGGGGAGGCCCTGGGCCTTCTCCAGGAAGCGCGGGTTGCTGCCGGGGACCGCGAGGCAGGAACGGCGGGGACGAAGGCGGTTGACAGTCACGCGGGGACCTCCAGAGGGTCGAGCTTGTTCGCGGTACGGATCTCGTCGACGATACGGCCGATGATCTCCGTGATACCGAAGTCCTTAGGGGTGAACACGGCCGCCACTCCGGCTTCCCGGAGGGCCGCCGCGTCGGCGTGGGGGATGATGCCGCCGACGATCACGGGGATGTCGTTGTCGCCGGTCTCGCGCAGCCGCCGCAGTACGTCCGGCACCAGCTCGGCGTGCGAGCCGGACAGGATCGACAGGCCCACGCAGTGCACGTCCTCGGCGACGGCCGCCGTGACGATCTGTTCGGGCGTCAGCCGGATGCCCTGGTAGACGACCTCGAAGCCGGCGTCCCTGGCCCGTACGGCGATCTGCTCCGCGCCGTTGCTGTGGCCGTCCAGCCCCGGCTTGCCGACCAGCAGCCGCAGCCGCCCGGTGCCCAGGTCGGCGGCGGTCCGCTCGACCTTGGCGCGGACCGCGGCGAGCGGCGTGCCCGCCTCCGCGGTGACGGCGAGCGGCGCGCCCGAGACGCCGGTCGGCGCCCGGAACTCGCCGAAGACGTCCCGCAGGGCCCAGGACCACTCGCCCGTGGTGACGCCCGCGCGGGCGCATTCGAGGGTCGCGGCGAACAGGTTGGTGTCACCGGCCGCGGCCTTCTTCAGCGCCGACAGAGACTCCTGCGCCCGCGCCTCGTCGCGGTCGTCCCGCCACCGGTGCAGCGCCCGCACCACGCCCGCCTCGTTGTCCGGGTCGACGGTCATGATGGCCGTGTCCAGGTCGGCGGTGAGCGGGTTCGGCTCGGTCGACTCGTAGCAGTTGACGCCGACGATCTTCTCCTCGCCCGCCTCGATCCGGGCCCGCCGCTCGGCGTGCGAGGAGACCAGTTGCGCCTTCAGGTAGCCGGACTCGACGGCGGCCATCGCCCCGCCCATCTCCTCGATCCGGGCCATCTCCGCCAGGCACTCCTCCACCAGGGCCGCGACCTTGCCCTCGATGACGTGCGACCCGGCGAAGATGTCCTCGTACTCCAGCAGGTCCGACTCGTGGGCCAGCACCTGCTGGATACGCAGCGACCACTGCTGGTCCCAGGGCCGGGGCAGGCCCAGCGCCTCGTTCCAGGCCGGGAGTTGTACGGCGCGGGCGCGGGCGTCCTTGGAAAGGGTGACGGCCAGCATCTCCAGGACGATCCGCTGGACGTTGTTCTCCGGCTGCGCCTCGGTCAGGCCGAGGGAGTTGACCTGCACGCCGTAGCGGAACCGGCGCTGCTTGGGGTTCTCGACGCCGTACCGCTCGCGGGTGATCTGCTCCCAGATGCGGCCGAAGGCGCGCATCTTGCACATCTCCTCGATGAACCGGACCCCGGCGTTCACGAAGAAGGAGATCCGCGCGACCACGTCACCGAACTTCTCCGGCGGCACCTGCCCCGAGTCCCGTACGGCGTCGAGCACGGCGATCGCGGTGCTCATCGCGTACGCGATTTCCTGCACCGGCGTGGCGCCCGCCTCCTGCAGGTGGTAGCTGCAGATGTTGATCGGGTTCCACTTCGGGAGGTGCGCCACCGTGTACGTGATCATGTCGGTGGTCAGCCGCAGGCTCGGTCCCGGCGGGAAGACGTGCGTCCCGCGCGAGAGGTACTCCTTGACGATGTCGTTCTGCGTGGTGCCCGACAGCTCGGCGATGTCGGCGCCCTGCTCCTCGGCGACCACCTCGTACAGCGCCAGCAGCCACATGGCCGTGGCGTTGATCGTCATCGAGGTGTTCATCTGCTCCAGCGGGATGTCCTGGAACAGCCGGCGCATGTCGCCGAGGTGCGAGACGGGGACCCCGACCCGGCCGACCTCGCCGCGGGCGAGGACGTGGTCCGGGTCGTAACCGGTCTGCGTCGGCAGGTCGAAGGCGACCGACAGGCCTGTCTGGCCCTTGGCGAGGTTGCGCCGGTAGAGCGCGTTGGACGCCTCAGCGGTGGAGTGCCCGGCGTAGGTCCGCATCAGCCACGGACGATCCTTGTGACGTTCGGTCATGTTGGTCCGTACTCTCGGGGTCCGTCCGTCCGGATCAGACGTTCCGGAACCGGTTGATGGCGTCGATGTGCCGCGCGCGCTTCTCCGCGTCGCGCACGCCCATGCCTTCCTCGGGTGCCAGCGCGAGGACGCCGACCTTGCCCTGGTGGAGATTGCGGTGCACGTCGTACGCGGCCTGCCCGGTCTCCTCCAGCGTGTACGTCTTCGAGAGCGTCGGGTGGATCTTGCCCTTGGCGATCAGGCGGTTGGCCTCCCACGCCTCCCGGTAGTTGGCGAAGTGCGAGCCCACGATGCGCTTCAGCGACATCCACAGGTAGCGGTTGTCGTACTCGTGCTTGTAGCCCGAGGTGGAGGCGCAGGTGACGATCGTGCCGCCCTTGCGCGTGACGTAGACGCTCGCGCCGAACGTCTCGCGCCCCGGGTGCTCGAAGACGATGTCCACGTCCTCCCCGCCGGTCAGCTCACGGATGCGCTTGCCGAAGCGCTTCCACTCGCGCGGGTCCTGCTCGTGCTCGTCCTTCCAGAACCGGTAGCCCTCGGCGTTGCGGTCGATGATCGCCTCGGCGCCCATCTTCCGGCAGATCTCCGCCTTCTGGTCGCTGGAGACCACACAGATCGGGTTGGCACCGCCGGCCAGCGCGAACTGCGTGGCGTACGAGCCGAGTCCGCCGCTGGCGCCCCAGATCAGCACGTTGTCGCCCTGCTTCATCCCGGCGCCGTTGCGGGACACGAGCTGCCGGTACGCGGTGGAGTTGACCAGCCCGGGGGCCGCCGCCTCCTCCCAGCTCAGGTGGTCCGGCTTGGGCATGAGCTGGTTGGACTTGACGAGCGCGATCTCGGCGAGACCGCCGAAGTTGGTCTCGAAGCCCCAGATGCGCTGCTCCGGGTCGAGCATCGTGTCGTCGTGCCCGTCGGCGGACTCCAGCTCGACGGACAGGCAGTGCGCGACGACCTCGTCACCGGGCTTCCAGGCGTTCACGCCGGGACCGGTGCGCAGGACGACGCCCGCCAGGTCGGAGCCGATGACGTGGTACGGCAGGTCGTGGCGCTTGGTGAGGGGGGACAGCTTGCCGTAGCGCTCCAGGAAGGCGAACGTGGAGACCGGCTCGAAGATCGAGGTCCAGACGCTGTTGTAGTTGACCGAGGAGGCCATCACGGCCACCAGGGCCTCGCCGGGGCCCAGTTCGGGCACCGGCACCTCCTCGATGTGGAGCGACTTGCGGGGATCCTTCTCCTTGGTGGTGAGGCCGTCGAACATGTCGGCCTCGTCCTTGTGCACGGTCACCGCGCGGTAGGAGTCGGGGAGGGGCAGAGCGGCGAAGTCTTCGCGGGTGCTCTCTGGCGCGAGGATCGCGTCAAGTATCTGGTTCACGGTGTGCCTCCGGCGAAGCCAGTCGAGGGAAACGGCTTGAGGGAACGTCGGGGGTGGTGCAGAGGCGGTGCCGTCGGTTCGGCTGAGGGTGTTCCGGCAGCGCTGGTGAGCGCGGTGAGGGTGCCTGTGACGCAGGCGTCCGGGCGGGCAGGCGCGAGTGGCTTGCTGGGACAGCCGGCACCCGGTGATCTTCCGCGCGCCGGCCGCCCGGACAACATCAACGTATGACACCGCGTGCCAGTCGACAAGACACTGAGTGCCAACAATTTCTCTCAGATGTCACCTGGGGGGCACGCATGAGCGGCTTGCCTGCTGTCCGTAATGGTGAAATGTCGCCCCATAAGGGGTGTGCGACACCAGGCAGCCCTGACGCCGGACGTGGCGTATGCCACCCCAGTGCCAGGGCTGCCGAGCTCTCCGGAGACGCCTGCGCGTTCCTCGGGGATCACACCCGCACGCGCGGGGACCACCCCTCCAAGGCCACGCCCTCGACGGCTCCCCAGGGACCACCCCCGCACGCGCGGGGACCACAGGAGCTGACCTGCCCGTTCACCGTGCCGGATGCGGGTTTTTGCTCACTTTCGAGGGAACCGGCAGATCGACGCATTCGGGGCGCCAAGGCGAATGGCGCACGCCAAAAGTTCTCCTCGTCACCGCTGCTTGAGGGCCTTCTCGATCGTGCGCATGACCTCGTCCAGCGGCGCGTCCGTACGGGCCACGGTGACCAGCACCTCGCCCTGCTTCGCGGCCCGTGCCGGGGGCTCCTGGTGGTCCCCGCCCAGCCCGCGGCCCGCGCCGATCCCCGTGCCGAAGGTGGCGCGGACGATCCCGAAGGCGTGGTCGAGCTGTGCCTCCACGTCGCCCTCGGCGCCCGCCCGCAGCCAGCGCCGCAGTACGTGGTTGTGCGCGGTGACGACCGCGGAGGCGGCGACCTCGGCCAGCAGCGGGTCGTCGTCGCCCTCGTGGTGGGCGCCCTCGTCGAAGTGACCGAGGAGGTAACGGGTGAAGAGCCGCTCGTAGCGGGCCACCGAGGCGATCTCGGCCTCGCGGAGGGTGGGGACCTCCCGGGTCAGCCGGTAGCGCGCCACGGAGACGGCGGGGGACGCCGCGTACATCCGCATGACTTCCTTGATGCCGCGGCAGACCGTGTCGAGCGGGTTCTCGTGCGCCGGCGCGGCGTCCAGGACGGCCTCGGCCCGTACGAGGGTGTCGTCGTGGTCCGGGAAGATCGCCTCTTCCTTGGAGCGGAAGTGGCGGAAGAACGTGCGGCGGGCGACGCCGGCCGCGGCCGCGATCTCGTCCACCGTCGTCGCCTCGTAGCCCTTGGCAGCGAACAGTTCCATCGCGGCGGCCGCCAGTTCGCGGCGCATCTTCAGGCGTTGGGCGGCGGCCCTTCGGGTGCCGGGAGTGGTGGCTTCGGATCCGTCGGACGGCTGCGTACGGGCGGGCTGGGACATGTGGGGACGGTACTGCATATTCCCGCGGCCTGCGGCATCAGCCGTCGCACGGGCCCCTTCGCGCGGGCGCGGGCCGCCGGAGGGTTCCAGCAGCCCGCCCCATCCGCCGCCCGTGGGCCGGGCCGTCCGCCACGCGTCAGCGCCGGGCGTACTCACGGAAGCCGCGGCCGGTCTTGCGGCCCAGGCAGCCCGCCGCGACAAGGTGCTCCAGCAGCGGCGCCGGCGCCAGCCCGGGGTCGCGGAACTCGGCGTGCAGCACCTTCTCGATGGCCAGCGACACGTCCAGGCCCACCACGTCCAGCAGCTCGAACGGGCCCATCGGGTAGCCGCCGCCCAGCTTCATCGCGGCGTCGATGTCGTCCGGGGTCGCGTAGTGCTCCTGGACCATCTTGACCGCGTTGTTCAGGTACGGGAACAGCAGCGCGTTGACGATGAACCCGGCGCGGTCCCCGCAGTCCACCGGGTGCTTGCGGACCTGTGCGCAGACCGCGCGCACGGTCGCGTGCACGTCGTCCGCGGTCAGGACCGTCCGCACGACCTCCACCAGCTTCATCGCCGGCGCCGGGTTGAAGAAGTGCATGCCGATGACGTCCTGCGGGCGGGAGGTGGCCCGCGCGCAGGCCACCACGGGCAGCGAGGAGGTCGTCGTGGCCAGCACGGCGCCCGGCTTGCACACCTTGTCCAGCGCGGCGAAGAGCTGCTGCTTGACGCCCAGGTCCTCGGCGACCGCCTCCACCGCCAGATCCACGTCGGCGAAGGCTTCCAGCGACCCGGCGGCGGTCACCGCGGCGAGAGCGGTGTCGCGCGCCTCGGCGGTCAGCCGTCCCTTGGCCACCGAGCGGTCCAGGGACGTGGCGACCCGCCCCTTGGCCGCCTCGGCCTTCTCCAGGCTGCGGGCCGCCAGCACCACCTGGAAGCCGGACTTGGCGAAGACCTCCGCGATCCCGCTCGCCATCGTCCCGGAACCGGCCACCCCGACGCTGCGCACCGTGCGCCCGGTGTCCAGGTCGTGGGTCGCGGTGGGCGTCCGGTCGTCCGGCACGATCCCCGCGCTGCCCGGCGCCTCGTACGTGTAGAAGCCGCGGCCCGCCTTGCGGCCGGTCAGCCCCGCCTCGGCGAGCTGGCCCAGGATCGGCGCCGGTGCGTGCAGCCGGTCGCGGGAGGCGGTGTACATGGCCTCCAGGACCGTACGCGCGGTGTCCACGCCGATCAGGTCCAGCAGCGCCAGCGGGCCCATGGGCAGGCCGCAGCCCAGCCTCATCGCGGCGTCGATGTCCTCGCGGGTCGCGTACCGGGACTCGTACATCGCGGCGGCCTGGTTCAGGTAGCCGAACAGCAGCCCGTCGGCGACGAAGCCGGGCCGGTCGCCGACCGCGATCGGGTCCTTGCCCAGCTCCCGGGCCAGCTCGGTGACGGCCGTGACGGCGGTCGGCGCGGTCAGGACGGAGGAGACCACCTCGACCAGCTTCATGGCCGGCGCCGGGTTGAAGAAGTGCAGGCCCAGGACGCGTTCGGGGTGCGCCGAGTCGGCGGCCAGCCGGGTCACGGACAGCGCGTTGGTGCCGGTGGCGAGGACCGCGTCGGGCCGCACGATGCCGTCCAGCGCGGTGAAGACCTGCCGCTTGAGCTCGTACTCCTCCGGCACGACCTCGATGACGAGGTCGGCCTCGGCGGCGGCCTGGAGATCGCGGAACGTACGGAAGCGGGCCAGCGTGTCCTGCCGCTCGCGCTCGGTGACGCGCTCCCGGCGCACGGCCCGTGCGGTGGACGCCTCCAGCGCCGCGACGGCCCGGCGGGCGGCGGCGCCGTCGATGTCGATGCCGATCACCTCGCGGCCCGCGCGGGTGAGGATCTCGGCGATGCCGGTGCCCATCGTGCCCAGACCGACGACGGCCACGGTGGCGATCCGGGGCGGCCCGGCAGGCGAAGAGCCGGTGGAGGAGGTGGAGACCTTGGGGACGGTGGAGACATCGGTTGAGAGGTCAGGGGTGGACTTACGGTCCATCGCGAGACTCCAGAGAGTGGATCCCGTGCGCAGGGTCCCCGAGGAGCGGAGCCCGTGAGCGCAGGCGGGAAGTGACGACTGAGGAGGGGCCGGGCACCTGGGCAAGAGGCAGGTACGAGGCGGGTGTTGCGGCGGCGGGCCCTGTCCCGGGGCCGCGCCGTGAGCGCCGTGCTGGACGCCGAACCGACTGCACGCTGTGGCGGCTGCGTCACCAGGCCGCCCGGGCAGGGGTGCTGCCCGTGCCCAGCAGATTAACTCGCCGGTAACCAGGAGCGCCAGGGGTGGCGCGGGGATTTAGGCTGTGGCCCGGGCCACGTCGGACGTACCGTGAGGAATCCGCCGGAGGGGAGTGGCAAATGGAAGATGAATTCCACGAGTTGACGGACCGGGTGCGGGCCGAACTCCGCTCCCCGCAGGACCTCGTCGCGTACGAAAGGCTCCTCGGGCTGGCCCGCAAGAACACCACGGCGGGGCGCGAGGAACTGGCCCAGGTGCTCACCGCTGTCGAGCGCCCGCTGTGGGCCCGCGAGATCGCCGCGTTCATCCTCGGGGCCGCGGGCGACCGCCGCGCCTTCGAGACCCTCGTCCTGCTGCTCAACTACCGCGACCCGGTACGGTGCGCCACCGCCGCCCACGCCCTCGGCCGCCTCGGCGACCCCCGCACCGCCCGCGCCGCCGCCGCGCTCGCCACCAACCCGCTGCGCACCGCCTACGCCCTGCACCCGGTCCGCCTGCTCGCGGAACTGCGCGCCCCCGAATCCGTACCGGCCCTGATCGCCACCCTGGAACGCCTGCTCACCGCGCACAACCCGTACTGGCGCGTGGCCCTCGCCTGCGTCGAAGGGCTGGGTGCCCTGGGCGACCGCCGCGCGGTCCCCGCCCTCACCGCCGCCCGCGACCACCCCCGCCTGGCCGCCGCGGCAGCCGCCTCCCTGGCCCGCCTGGGCGTTCAGGAGGAGCCGGAGGAGCGGGCCGGGCCCTGAGAGCCCGCAGCGGGCGCGTCGGCGGGCGGGAGGGGCCGCCGGTAGCGCACCTCGGGTACGGCGACGCCCGCGACCTCGTACGCCTCCTCGGCGCCGTCGGCCCGGAAGCCGGCGCGCTCGTAGAAGCGCCGGGCGCGCGCGTTGCCCTTGAGCACCCACAGACGCAGCGCACGGAAACCGTTCCGCCCGGCGCGCGCCAGGCAGGCGTCCGTCAAGGCGCGCCCGATACCCGTACCGATGCGCTCCGGAGGGAGATAGAGGGCGTACAACTCGCCTTCGGACGCCGGGGGCGGCGGTGCTCCGTCCTCGGCCCGGGCCGGCCCGAAGGCGGCCCAGCCGATCAGGGTGCCGTCCTGCTCCGCCACGAGGTTGACCACCTCGGGCGGCGCCGCGGCGAAGAACTCCCGGCGCGCGGCGGCGTCCTCGGCGGCGCTCAGCCCGTCCAGGTACGCCTGCGGCATCAGCCCCGCGTAGGCGGTCTGCCAGCCGCGTACCCGGATGGCCGCCACGGCGTCGATGTCGGCCTGTTCCATGTCCCGTATCCGTATCGGTTCCGCCATGGCCGACAGATTAGGCTCCGGAGTTCTTCGGCCACCGGTCATTTACCGGCACCGGCCGCGAGGAGCGCACGCCCACCCCAATTCGGGTGCGCGGAGCCGGCGCGGTGGTGTGGGATGCGAGGCATGGCGATGGTGGTGCTGGGCAAGCCGGGAGTCGACGGGTTGGACGAGGCGGTGGCCGCCCTGCGGGAGTGGCAGGACGACCGGGCGCCGATGCAACTGCATCCGGGGGACCTGGGCTGGTTCCGGCGGTTCGGCGCGGCGGCGACGGCCGCGGCGGTCCGGACCTGGAGCCGGGACGGACGGATGCTCGCCGTGGGGCTGCTGGACGGTCCCGGGCTGCTGCGGCTGGCGATCGCGCCGGACGCCCGGCGCGACGGGGAACTGGCGCGGCGGCTGGCCGAGGACGTGACCCGCCCGGAGCGCGGCGTCCTGGCGGCGGGGAAGGCCCGCGTCGACGCACCGGCGGGCGCGCCGCTCCATGATCTGCTGGCCGAGGACGGCTGGGGCACCGCCGAGCCGTGGACGCCGCTGCGTCGCGACCTGGCGCAGCCGGTCGAGGACCCGGGCGTACGGATCGAGGTGGCCGGGCCGGGGCAGGCGTCCGTACGGGCCGCCGTGCAGCGGGCGGCGTTCGACGGGTCGACGTTCACGGACGGGAACTGGCGCGCGATGGCGGCCGGGACGCCGTACACCGACGCCCGGTGCCTGGTCGCGTACGACGACCGGGGCGACGCGGTGGCGGCGGTGACGGTGTGGTCGGCCGGCCCGGGGAGGCCGGGGCTGCTCGAACCGATGGGCGTGCACGCGGAACATCGCGGTCGCGGCCACGGCAAGGCGATCACCGTCGCCGCGGCGGCCGCCCTCCGGCACCTCGGCTCGTCGAGCGCGGTCGTCTGCACCCCGAGCTCCAACGCGGGCGCCGTCGCCACCTACACGGCGGCCGGATTCCGGCGGCTCCCGGAGATCCGGGACCGGTACCGGGACGAGAGCCGAGACGGGAGCAGGGAGGGGATCCGGGACTGATACCGGGGCCCCGCCGAGCACCGTGACCGGTCCGCGGCTCAGAGCAACGCCAGTTGGGTGTGTCCGGGCGCGGTCGCGGCCCCCGGGGCGGCGTCGGCCGCCGGTACCGGGATGCGCCGGGACTCGCCGGGGCGGGCGGGGCCGATACCGTGTTCGGCGGCCAGTTCGTGGACCTGGCGGGTGATCCGGCGCTGATACCACTTGGGGGCGTACGCGCCGTCGGCGTACATCCGCTCGTAGCGGCGGACCAGGTACGGGTGGTGCCGTGCCAGCCACGCCAGGAACCACTCGCGGGCGCCCGGCCGCAGGTGCAGGACGAGCGGGGTCACGGAGGTGGCGCCGGCGGCCGCGACGGCCCGGACGGTGGCGCGCAGCCGCTCGGGGGAGTCGCCCAGGAAGGGGATCACCGGCGCCATCAGCACCCCGGCCGGGATGCCGTGCCGGGCCAGGGTGCGGACCACGTCCAGGCGGCGTTCCGGCGCCGGGGTGCCGGGCTCGACGGTGCGCCACAGCTCCCGGTCGACGAACCCGACCGAGACGGAGACGCCGACGTCCGTCACCGCGGCGGCCTGCCGCAGCAGCTCCAGGTCGCGCAGGATCAGGGTGCCCTTGGTGAGCACGGAGAACGGGTTGGCGTGGTCGCGCAGGGCCCGCAGGATGCCGGGCATGAGCTGGTAACGGCCTTCGGCGCGCTGGTAGCAGTCGACGTTCGTGCCCATGGCTATGTGCTCGCCGCGCCAGCGTGGCGCGGCCAGCTCGCGGCGCAGCAGGTCGGGCGCGTTGACCTTCACCACGATCTGGGAGTCGAAGCCCAGTCCGGTGTCGAGGTCGAGGTAACCGTGCGTCTTGCGGGCGAAGCAGTACACGCAGGCGTGGGAGCAGCCGCGATACGGGTTCACCGTCCGTTCGAACGGCATCCGGGACGCGCCGGGCACCTGGTTGACGATCGACCGGGCGCGTACTTCGTGGAAGGTGATCCCACGGAATTCGGGGGTGTCGACCGTGCGGCTGACGACCTCCGTGCCGAAGAGGGCGGCGGACTGTTCGCCCAGATTCTCCCAGCGCATCGCGCTTCCTCCTGAGTCCCTCGGCCCCCCGGGTGGTGCTCCTGCGTCTCCTGCGATTCCGGCCGGGCTCCCGGGGCCGTGGGGGGCCCGGAAGCGCGGTTCGAACGCGATAATAGAACATACGTTCGCTCGATGTGTGTCAAACCGTCCCGGGCGCGCCGCCGGGCCGGGAGCAGGCAGGGCGACCGCGGCGTTGCGGGGGCCCGGCCGCGCCTAAGGTGGTGGTCCTGCGGCACGGCGCGGCGCCGGTACGGCCCGCGCGGGCCGCGGGAACAGCAGACGAGCACCGGAGGAAGAGACACATGGGCCAGGTCGAGGCCAGTACGCAGCGCGAGATCGCGGCG
This sequence comes from Streptomyces sp. NPDC045470, assembly GCF_040646595.1. Classification (NCBI taxonomy): domain Bacteria; kingdom Bacillati; phylum Actinomycetota; class Actinomycetes; order Kitasatosporales; family Streptomycetaceae; genus Streptomyces; species Streptomyces sp. NPDC045470. The sequence goes on along the minus strand of NZ_JBEZAN010000003.1, from coordinate 880,639 downwards.
GACCCGGAAGACGTGTTCGACGCGCTCGCCGACTACAGCGGTACGCGTCAGAAGCTGCTGCCCGGACACTTCAGCGAGTACGAGGTGCGCGAGGGCGGCGACGGCAAGGGCACCCTCGTCCACTGGAAGCTCCAGGCCACGAGCAAGCGGGTGCGCGACTGCCTGCTGGAGGTCGACGAGCCGACCGACGGCCAGTTGGTGGAGAAGGACCGCAACTCCTCCATGGTGACGACCTGGGTGGTCACCCCGGCTGGCCAGGGCCGCGCCAACGTCGTCGTCACCACCACCTGGCAGGGCGCGGGCGGCGTCGGCGGTTTCTTCGAGCGGACCTTCGCGCCCAAGGGACTGGGCCGCATCTACGACGAGCTGCTCGCCAACCTCGCCAAGGAGACGGAGAAGAAGTGACCCGGCGCTGACGCCGGGGGACCGGGCGGTGCCGCGCCCCCGGGAGGGGCGCGGCACGCTCACCGGTTCGGGTGGTTTCCGTCGGCCCGCCGTCCGTGCCGGAACGTACCGCCACCTCCGGGAAACGCCTGATGGGCGCCGGACGGGCGTCCCCGGAACCGCAGTTGGCCCCCGTGCCGCCCCGTCCACCGCCGCTCGCCGCGCTTGAACGCCGTTGTCCCCGATGCGAGAAAGGGGCGGCGGCGCAGGCGTGACGAGGGGAGCTTTACGTGGGCGGTACCACCCTGACCGAACAGGGGCGGTGGGCGGCGGCACCGGACATCCGTCCGGCCTGGGCGGAGGACGGCGGCCCGCCGGGCCCCCGCGGGGCGCCGGTCCTCCTCTCCGGGCTGCTGACGACCCTGCTGCCCGGCGCCCTCGGCGCGACGGTCGCCGTCACCGCGCTGCCGCGGATCGCGGGCGACCTGCGCGGCCCGGACACGGTGTCCTGGGTGGTGACCGCGTACCTGTTCGCCGCGGCGGCCGGTCTGCCGCTGCACGGCAAGCTCGGTGACGCCTTCGGCCGCAAAGCCGCCCTGGTCCTCGCCGCGGCCCTGTTCACCGCCGGCTCGGTGCTGGCCGGCCGGTCGCACTCCCTGGGGGAGCTGACCGCTTTCCGTGCCCTCCAGGGGGCCGGGGCCGGGGGGCTGCTGATCGGTGTGCAGGCGGTCGTCGCGAGCCTCGTACCCACGCGCCTGCGTGGCCGGATCATGGCGGGGGCGGGCGCCGCCTGCGGACTCGCCTGCGCAGCCGGGCCGTTGCTCGGCGGTTACCTCACGGACCACGCCTCCTGGCGCTGGTGCTTCTTCTCCGGTGCGCCGTTCGGCGTCCTGGCGCTGCTCGTGGCGGCGTTCGTGCCGAGGCTGCCCAAGCCTGCCGTACGGGGCCGACTCGACCTGGCGGGGCTGCTGTTGCTCGCGGCCTTTGCCACCTGCCTCGCGCTGACCGTGAGTTGGGGCGGTACGGAGCACGCCTGGACCTCGCGGGTCGTCGTCGGCCTCGGGCTGGGCGCGCTCGGCACCGCTCTGCTGTTCCTCGCCGTCGAGTACTTCGGCACCGACCCGCTGCTGCCGCTCCGCCTCGTGCGGGACACGGTGTTCGCCGTTCCGGGGCTGGTCGGCGCGGCCCTGGGCGTCGCCCTCTTCGGCGTCGCCGGGTACGTGCCGACCTTCCTGCCGGTGGCCGACGGCGCGTCACCGGCCCGTTCGGGCCTGCTGATGCTGCCCGCGACGGCCGGTCTCGCGCTCGGCGCGGTCCTCTGCGCTCACCTCGCCCGCCGTACCGGCCGCCACCGCGCGTTCCCGGTCCTGGGCTGCGCGCTGGCGGGCGGGGCGGTGTGGCTGCTGTGCCGGGTGCCGCAGGACGCCGGGCAGCCCGTGCACGGCCTCGGGACGGGACTGCTGGGCCTGGGCGTCGGCTGCGTACTGCCGGTGCTCGTGCTGGCCGTACGCGACTCCGTACGGCGCGCCGGGCCCGCCACCGTCACCCCTGGCGGCACGGGAACCCACACCACCCTCCGGCAGTTCGGCGGCTGCGTCGGCGCGGCGCTCTTCCTCACCTTTCTCGCCGACCGGCTCGCCGGGCACTCCGGTACCGGCCTGCCGGGGGCCGCGCGGCACGCCGCCGAACCGGAGTCACTCGTCCCGGGATTGCTGGGCGCCCTGCCCGCCGTGCTGCGCGACAGCCCGGCCGCGGCCTACGCGCACACCGTGCCGCGCGTCCTCCTCTACCTCCTGCCGGTGCTCCTTCTGGGCCTGCTGCTCGCCGTCCTCCTGAAAGAGAAATCCCTGGTGACCCACGCCTCACCCGTCCCGCCCGTCCCGATCCCCCCGCCCGCCGGGCAGCGGGACGCGCTCTCCGTGCCGCAGGCCCGTACCGAGGCGGCGGTGCCCGGCCCGCCGGAGCGTCCGGAACCGGACCGCACGCCGCGGGCACCGGCCGCCGCCGACCCGTACGTGCCCGCCGTCCCGATGAGCGGCACGGTCCGCCACCGCGACGGCAGCGCGGTCCCGCACGCCGCCCTCACCCTCGTCGGCACCGACGGCCGGCAGGTGGCGCGCGGCGCGACCGGGGCGGACGGCCGGTACGCGCTGAGCGCGCCGGGCGCCGGTGCGTACGTGCTGATCGCCGCCGCCGGCGGACACCGGCCGCAGGCGGTCGCCGTCACGGTCGGTGAGCGGCCGGTCGGGCTCGACCTGCTGCTCGGCGGCGCCGGACGGCTGTCCGGCGCGGTCACCACGGCGGACGGCACGCCGGTGCGCGACGCGGCGGTCACGCTCACCGACGTGCGCGGCGAGGTCGTCGCCACCGGGCGCAGCGGGCGTGAGGGCGGCTACGTCCTGACGGAGCTGGTGGCCGGCGAGTACACCCTCGCCGCGAGTTCCCCCGCGCACCGACCCGCCGCCCTGCCGGTCACCGTCGGGTCGGCCCGGGAGACCCGGCAGGACATCGAGCTGGCGGGCGGCGCGGTGCTGCGCGGCACCGTACGGTCCGGCGGCGGGCGACCCGTCGAGGACGCCCGGGTCACGCTGCTGGACGCGGCCGGCAACGTGGTGGACTCCGCGGCCACCGGGCCGGACGGGCTGTTCCGTTTCGTCGACCTGTCGGCGGGCGAGTACACCGTCGTCGCGGCGGGCTATCCACCGGTGGCGACGGTCCTCCAGGTCACGGGCGGCGGCCGTACCGAGCGCGACCTCCAGCTCGGGTACGGGGACTGACCGGCCGCTCGCCCGGCCGGTGCCGGCCCCACGGACCGGCACCGGCCTGCCCGGCCCGGGTACGCGGGCCGGACACCGGTGTCCCGGATCAGGTGCGGCGCCACAGCGCCGGAACGGCCGGCGGCTCCCATCCGGCGCGCGCCGTGTGCGGCTGGAGGCACGCGTACGTGGCGCCGCCGTAGGTGACCTGGTCACCCGCGCGGTAGTCGGTCCCGGCGGACCAGGTGCCGCCGGGCGGCTCGGTCGGCTGGCCCGTCGGTGTGGGGGTGGTCCCGCCGCGCACCCGCAGGACGAAGTCGAACGAGGCCTCCTTGGCCGACCCGTTCTGCCGTACGTTCATCAGCAGCGCGGGGTTGAAGATCGGGTCGGTGTTGTTGCGCGGCTCGCCGGGGAAGTACAGCTGCGTGGTGAGGATCGGCTGGTTCGGTGCCTGGAGTTTCACGTGCAGGTGCCGGGTGCGGCCCGGGTAGAGGCCCGGCACGATCGTGGTGAGCTTGAACGCGCCGCGCTGGTCGGTGAACTGGTGCCCGCGGAAGCGGAACCCCACGTTGTCGTACGCGCCGTTGACGTCCGCCTGCCACCAGTCCAGCAGCACGTTGGCCAGCGGCTGGCAGGTCAGCCCGAAGACGAACCCGCTCACGGTGAGCCGGGTGCCCTGCGTACCGGGCTGTATCAGGGAGTCCCGCAGAGGCGAGTTCGGTTTGAAGTAGGGGCCTTCCGTCTGCGGCGGGGTGGGGTCGTCGCCGTCGTCGCAGTACGGGGTGGGGGTGAGCGGACCTTCGGAGGGCTTGGTGTCGCGGGCCAGGGCGACGCCGCCGAGCAGCATCGGCAACGGCACGGCGGCGACAGCGGCCTTGAGCACGTTCTTGCGGCTGATCCGTCTGCGCGGACCGCTGTCCTGCACCGGCTCGGTGCCTTCTGTGCGTTCGTCGTCCATCGGGCGCTCCTGTGAGCAGGGGGGAAGGGCGGGGCGGCGCCGGTCACGGGGGTGACAGCGGGAGCCGGGGCCGTCCTCGCCTCGGGGGCTGGCTGACGGCGACAGACGCTATTCGGGCCGTCGCGGCGCTGCGATGGACTCGGCACCGGGGTCATGGTGAATTCCTCCGGTGTCTCCCGCGGCCCGGCGGAAGTCGCCGGGACTCAGGCCCGTCTCCCGGCGGAAGAAGCGGCAGAAGTACGCCGGGTCGCCGAACCCCACCCGGCGGGCCACCTGGGCCACCGTCAGCTCGGAACCGGACAGCAGCCGCTTGGCCTCCACGGTCTGCGCGTGCCGGATCAGCCGGCCCGGGGTCCGGCCGGTGCCGCGCTTGACCAGTTCGGTCAGATGCCCTACGGAGACGCCCAGTTCGTCGGCGTAGGACCGCACGGACCGGCCCAGGGAGCCCGGCCGCGCCAGCAGCCGGGTGAACTCCCGGGCGACCAGGGCGGACCGGCCGGACACGAAGTCCGTACGCCCGGCGCGGGCGTCGCCGGTACCGGGTGCGCCGTCCGGGCCCGGCGCGCCCTGCGGTACGGACATCCGCAGCGCGCGGGCGATCAGGATGTGCAACTGCGCCTGGAGCACCGACGTGAACGACGGGGCCCGCTCGCCGTACTCCCGCAGCATCTCGCCGACCAGGCCGGACAGCCGCGCCGCGTCGTCGGGGCCGGGCCGCAGCCACGGGCGTTCGCCCAGCCGGGCCAGCGCGTCCCGGTCGCCGGGGTGGGCCAGCAGGAAGTCGTCGGTGAACAGGACCACCCAGCCGCGCAGGCCGCGCACGCGGTCCCAGTAGTGCACCTGGCCCGGTGTGATGAAGCACAGGTGGGGCGGGCACAGCGGCCGGCGGTCCTCGTCGAGGACGTGGGTGCCGGTGCCGCCCGTCACGTACACGATCTCGTGGAAGGAGTGCCGGTGCGGGAAGCCGGCCCGGGAGAGCGGGCCGATGGTGTCGAAGGAGCCGATGGCGAAGGGCAGCAGATGGGGGGCGGGCACGTCGAGGCGGTGCAGGGGTACGGGGCCGTCGGCCTGGTCGTTGCCGCCGCGCGGGGCGAAGACGTCCGGTGCGGGGCCCGCCCGCCGCCCGGCCCGGCGGGCGGCGGTCCGGCGGGCCCCCGCGGTCACCTGTTCGGTCCGTCTGGGCACGTCCTCACCATACGGACGCCCGCAAGACCGCCGCCGGAACCGGCAGGAACGGTTCGGCTCGACCGGTGCGGGAAGGGGCGGCAGCGGCGCCCGGGGCGACCGATCGCCTTGCGCCATGGTCGTTCACGCGGGGCGCACCACCTATTCGGTGAATGCGGCCCGCGCTGTCACCCCACGGTCGTACCGTGGTAGCGGTGGTGCAAGATCGGTGTACGAAGGAGCAACCGCCCATGGAGCGTGGCCCGTCGCACGGCGACGACAGGGTGGGCGCGGTGCCTCAGGTGCCGGCGCCGCGGGACACCGTGCCCGGGCGGATCCCGCTCGCCGTTGTGGTGGTGGACGGCGACGGACTGGTCTCCCACTGGAGCACGGGCGCGCGCAGGCTCTTCGGACCCTCCCGCGAGGAGGCGGTGGGGACGCCCGCCGTCGATCTGATGCCGGTCTCCGGCGCGCTCGGCGAGGAGGAGTGGCCGGCACGGGGCTGGGACGAGGAGCCGGCGGGCGGGCGGAGCGACGGGCCCGGCCTGGAGGCGACGTTGGGCGGCCGGGCCGGCTACCCCACCGCGGGGCGCGCCCGTATGGCGGACGTGGAGCGCGGCGCGGTCGATCTCCTGTGGTGGGCGTATCCGCTGGTGGGCCCCGGTGCGGAGCGGCTGCTCGTGCTGGCGGCGGACGCCGACCGGTTGCACGGCCGCGGCGGCGCCGGCGCCACTGCCGCCGGGGCCGACGACGCCGCCGCGGAGAACGAGCGTTTCGCCCCCGGCTTCGCGCTGCACACGGACTTCGAGGAGTCCGAGGTGCTGGCCGCCCAACTTCCGCAGATCCTGCCGAGCATGAGCCCTCAGGAGAGCGCCCGGATCGTCTCCCAGGTGCTGGCGCTGGGCTACCCGGTGCTGGAGGTCAGCCAGCAGGAGCGCTTCCCGGTGACCCCGGACTGGGGCGTGCCGCGCCGGGTGGAGCGGCGGGCCCGGCTGCAGCGGGCCGCGAGCGGCGCCCAGGACGCGCGCTCCGCCGCCGAGGCCGCGGCGGAGCTGGAGTCCGACCTCGAATACGCCGCCGTACGCGAGCGGTTGGAGTTCCTGAACGAGGTCAGCGGCCGGATCGGCTCGTCCCTGGACCTCGCCCACACCATCCAGGAGGTCAGCGAGGCCGTTGTACCGCGCTTCACGGACGTCGCCGGCACCTACCTGCGCGAACAGGTCATCGCGGGCGAGGGCTTCCCCGACGGCCCGCCGGACGCCACGACGATGTGGCACCGCGTCGCGGTGGAGCACAACGACGAGCCGGGCCGCTGGGACGACGTCGTCCCGGTCGGCGAGTCCATGCCCTTCCCGGTGCACACACCGTTCTTCCAGTGCATGACCACCGGTGAGCCGGTGCTGATCCCGCGCATCAGCGAGGAGCTGGGCAACGCGATCGCCGCCCAGTTCGAGAAGCGCGACATCAGTCCGCTGATCAACCGGCGCTCGCTGCTGGTGGTCCCGCTCAAGGCGCGCAACGTGGTCCTGGGCTTCATGATCCTGCTGCGCCACCCGGAGCGGATGGAGTTCAACGACATGGACCGGGTCACCGGCGCCGAACTGGCCGCCCGGGCCGGCCTCGTCCTGGACAACGCCCGGATGTACACCTACCAGGAGAACGTCGCCGAGACGCTCCAGGACAGCATGCTGCCGCACATCGCGCCGCGGATGGCCGGCTGCGACACGGCCACCCGCTACCTGCCGGGCACCCGCCTCGGCCGGGTCGGCGGCGACTGGTTCGACACCATCAAACTGCCCGGGTCGCGCACCGCCTTCGTCGTGGGCGACGTGATGGGCCACGGGCTGAACTCCGCCGCGATGATGGGCCAGCTACGTACGGCGGTGCAGACCATGGCCGCCATCGACATGCACCCGGCCCAGTTGCTGCGCAGTCTGGACGACCTCGCGCAGCGGCTCGGCGACACCTACCTCGCCACCTGTCTGTACGCGGTCTACGACCCGATCGGCCAGCAACTGGTGATGGCCAACGCCGGGCACATCCCGCCGGTCCTGGTGCGGGCCGTGGACGGCCGCAGCGAGCTCCTGGAGCTGCCGACGGGCGCGCCCATCGGCGTCGGCGGTGTGCCCTTCGAGGCGGTCACGGTCCCGGTGGCGGCGGGCGACCGGCTGGTGCTGTGCACGGACGGCCTGGTAGAGGTGCGGGGCGAGGACATAGGCGTGGGCCTGGCGGCGCTCGCCGAGTCCGCCGCCCACCCGGCCGCGTCCATGGACGACGCCTGTGACGCCATCATCCGCGCGTTGAACGTACGCGGCGGCCGCAAGGACGACGTGGCGCTGCTGATGGCGCGGCTCAACGGCATCGCCCCGCAGGACGTCGCCGAGTGGCGGCTGGCCATCGACGCGCGCGAGGCGGGCCGGGCCCGCCGCCTGGTCCGCCGCCGGCTGGCGCAGTGGGGGCTGGAGGCGGCCTCGGAGACCGCCGAGCTGCTGGTCAGCGAGGTCGTCACCAATGCCGTACGGCATGCGCACACCCAGCACGTGGTGCTGCGGCTGGTGCGGACGGACGCCCTGCTGTGCGAGGTGTCGGACGACGACCACGCGCTGCCGCAGATGCTGAGCGCGGCGGACGACGACGAGTTCGGGCGCGGGCTGCGGGTGGTCAGCAGGCTCGCGCGGGAGTGGGGCACGAGCCGGACGGCGACCGGCAAAACAGTGTGGTTCGAGCAGACTCTGTCACGTACCGGAAGCAATTGGCCGCGCGACGGGCGTACGCCGGTCCGCAACGGCGCATGAAAGAACGGTCAACAGTCTTGCGGGGGCCTCGCGCGCCGCAGTAGCAATGGGCCATGAGCGCTTCGAGCCACTACCTGCGGGCCTGGGAAGGCTTCTGGCGGGACGCCCCCGCCGGTGCGGGCGAGGTCTTCTGGGACTCCGACCCCTCGCTGACGGCCGAACTCCACCTGCCGCTCTTCGCCGCCCACTTCGACGCCGCGCTGCCGGTCGTCGATCTGGGCTGCGGCAACGGCACCCAGACCCGCTTCCTGGCGGGGCGCTGCCCGCGCGCGATCGGCGTCGACCTCTCGGCGGCGGCCGTCGCCCGCGCCCGGGCGGACGACCCGTCGGGCCTGGCCGAATACCGGTGCCTGGACGCCGCCGACCCGGCGGCCGTGCGCGCCCTGCACGGCGAACTGGGCGACGTCAACGTGTACCTGCGCGGGGTCCTGCACCAGTGCGCCGCCGAGGACCGGCCCCGGATCGTGCGGAACGTGGCGACGCTGCTGGGCCGGCGCGGCCGGATCTTCGCCGTCGAACCGGCCGAGGCGTCCAGGGACGTCTTCGCCTCGCTGGCGCAGAGCCCCGACGGCCCGCCGGACAAGCTGCGCGCGGTCCTCGCGCACGGCATCGAGCCCGGCGAGATGGCCGACTCGGTCGTCCCCGGACTGCTCGCCGCCCACGGGCTACGGGTGATCACCACCGGCCGGCTCCCGCTGACGACGACCGAGTACCGGGCGGACGGCTCCCGCATCGAGATCCCCACGAACTGGCTGGTGGCCGGCGCGGCGGGCTGACCACCGAAGGAACTCGCCCACGAAGACGTCGGCGCGCGCTCCGCGGGCAACTGACGTCTGCTGCTGGCCGGGGAGGCCCCGCCCGCCGCGTCGACACCGACCACGCCCGCGCCCGGCGGAATGGTCAGCATCTCCCACACCTTCCAGCTCGCCCGCGCCCTCATCGGTGCCGGCCGGCCTGACCGTACCGCCCGCCTCCTGCACCAACCGCCGCGCCACTCGCCACCACCATGCCTACGAAGACCTCCTCCTGGCTCCCCGGCACGCTGCCGCAGGCCTCCCGGCCCTGGGCGTGGGCCGCCCGGCGTCGACGAACTGAACATCGCTTCGAGGCTCAGGCTGAGACCGCCGTGCGGGGCTGGACGCAGGTCGGAAAGTCCTGCGGCCGTGAGTCAGTCACAGGCCACGCCGGTTGCCTACGGGCGGCGGGCGGCTGATGCGGTTCCTGGCGCCGGGCGGCCGGGGGCGGTGCGAGACAGCGGGTGTTCCAGTGGGCGGCCCCGGGGCCGGGCGCCTGTTTACGCGGCCTGGGTGAGTTCGGCGCGGCCGAACAGCAGCGCGTAGCCGGTGGGGAGCTGGTGGAGGATGCGGGTGATGAGGTCGGGTCCGGCGTGGGCGGCGACGGCCGCGAAGACGGATCCGGTGTCCCAGCGGGTGGTGGCCAGAGAGGCGCCGGAGCGGGCGGCGAGGTCCTTGACGAAGGCCCATCCGGTCAGCGGCTGGGCGTCGGGGATCTGCGCTGTCAGGACTTGTGCGGCCTCCAGGGGCAGACGGGCGGCCAGGCTGACGCGTTCGTCGCCGGTGAGCTGGCGTCCCAGCCCCGCAAGGACCAGGCGGACAGCTTCCTCGGCCCTCTCGCGGGTGGGGTAGGCGCCTTCGTAGCGGACCTTCTCCAGCATCTGCTCGTACGCCGCCCCGTGCGGCTGCTGGTGCTCATGCGGTACGCGCACGTCGGTGATCACTGCGGTGCATGCCTTTCGTGGAGCCAGGAGGGGAGGTGCCGGTGTGGGCACCGAGGGGTGGGTCAGAGGGGCTGGGGGCGGCCGAAGAGGAGGTCGTAGCCGGCGGGGAGCTGAAGCAGGATCTGTTCCAGCAGGTCGTCGCCGGCCGTGTCGGCGACCGTGGACAGCACGGCGCTGACGTCCCAGGTCGCGGTCTGCTCGGTGGCGCCCTCGATCCAGGCAGCGGTCGCCCGGACGAACCGCTCCGTGGACAGCGGTTCGGCGCTCTGGAGCGGATTGAGGAGGATCAGGGCGAAGTCCTCCGGCAGGCGTGCGGCGAGCTGGGCGCGGACCTCGCCGACCAGATGCGCGCCCAGCAGGGCGAGCACCACACGGGCCGCGCGCTCGGCTTCCTGCGTAGTGCCGTACTCACCGCGTTCTTGCACGTGCTCAAGGAACGTTGCGCGTCGCAGAGTCATCTCGGCCGGCCCCCTTCTCGTCCTTCGGACTGCCCACGGGGTGCGGAGGGCGGGGCGAGGGGAGACCAGGCACCCGTCCTCCGCACCGGTCCGGCCGGTGTCAGCCGGGAATCTCCTTGCGGCCGGACCCGGCGCTGACCGAGATCTTGCGGGGCTTGGCGCGCTCGGCGATCGGAATGCGCAGGGTGAGCACGCCCGCGTCGTAGTCGGCCTTGATGTGCTCGGTGTCGAGGGTGTCGGCGAGCACGAGCTGTCGGGAGAAGACGCCCAGCGGCCGCTCGGACAGTTCCACCTGCACGTCGTCGGCCTTCGTCGCCGGCCGGCGCTCGGCCCTGACCGTCAGCAGGTTCCGCTCGACGTCGATGTCGATCGCGTCCGTGGTGACGCCGGGCAGGTCAAAGGCCACGACGTACTCGTCGCCCTCGCGGGAGGCGTCCATCGGCATGGCCGACGGCCTCGTCCAGGTGCCCGGGCCCGTCAGCTGCTGTGTCAGCCGGTCGAGCTCACGAAAGGGATCGGTGCGCATCAACATCGTGAAAACACCTCCAGCAGGTTCAGGCAGTTGCTGCCAATGCGCCTCACTGGCACCGTTGTAACATGTCATCCAATGGATGACAAACGCGGTGTCGTCCACCTGATGACAACTAAGGAGGTGTCCGTGACCCCGGCCCACCAGCCGTCCTCGCCCAGCACCGACGCCCGCAGCCCGGCCTCGTTCCTCGCCGCCGCGGCCGCCCTCAGCGCCATAGACGAGGCCCTGCGCGAAGCCCAGCACGAGCCCCCCGACGCCTCCGACACTCCCGGCCCGGAACAGGCCCTGGCCTCCTTGTCGCTGCTGCGGCAGGTCCGCGAGCAGCTCGCCGGGTGGGAGACCGGCCTGATCGAAACGGCCCGGGACGCGGGCGCCAGCTGGGCAGACCTCGCCCACCCTCTCGGTGTCGCCAGCCGCCAGGCCGCCGAGCGCCGCTACCTGCGCGGCCGCCCCGGCCCCGCCGGGACCACCGGCGAGCAGCGCGTCCAGGCCACCCGCCAGGCCCGGGCCGCCGACCGCAGCACCGCCGCCTGGGCCCGCCGCAACGCAGCCGACCTGCGCCGCCTCGCCGGGCAGATCACCGCCCTCACGGACCTTCCCGCCGCCGCCAGCCGCCCGCTCAGCAAGCTCCACGCGGCCCTCGCCCAGGACGACCCCGCCGACCTCATCGCCCCCCTGGCCGCTGCCCGCCCCCACCTGGCCGCCGCCCACCCCGACCTGACCGCCCGACTCGACACCCTCGCACCCCCCTGACCCCGCCCGGCGCACCGCACCGGCAGCCCGGCCGGCCTCCGCCGCGGGTGAACGAACGGAGACCTGGTGCCGACTCACAGCTCGGCGTCCATGGGCCTCTCGTCTCGGGGGCATGGCGTCAGGGCCTCTGCGGGAAGGGCCCCCTGGTGCTGAACGAGAACCCGGCGGCCCGCACCGCCTGGTTGTCACTGCGGTCGTCCGTCCGGCTGTCCGGCGTCGCGCTCATCGGCTTCGACTGACTCGGTCACACCAAGTGCGAGAGCGCTCCTCGCGCGAGGCCCCGGGCGGACCGCGGGGAGGGAAACGCCTGCGTTCCCCTCCCGCCTCCAGGAGTCGGCCGGTGTGTCGGCGGCGGCCCCCACCGCCATTACGCGGACCGCGACCACCGTCACTACGAGGACCGCGACGCGCTCGTCTCCGGGGCGCGGCGGAGGACTACCGCGAACCCGTCGGGCGCCTGGCCAGGACCCACCCGCCCCCGCGACGGCCGACGACCTCGCGACGGTCACCGTCGCCTACGTGCACTTCGCACTCGACCACCCGGCGCTGTTCCGAGTGATGTTCGCGGAGCCCTGCCATCCCGGCAACGGGCCACCGCGACCGCTGTCATCCGCGCATACGCCGAGGCATCGTGCAGGGCATCTTTCCTGACGCCCCCAGCCACCTTGTGGGCCGCGTCGTGGTCCCTCGTTCACGGTCTGGCGTTCACGGCAAACCCGACATCTGCGTCCCCGAGGCGCTCGCCGGCCAGGTCCACGCCGCCATCCATCTGTTCACCGCCTCGCTGATGCTCCCACAAGCGGTGACGACACCGCCCGAGCAGATCGGCACCCGTGGAGCCGTTGCCAAGCTCCCCATGAGACCGCACGAGACCGCCCCGGCTCTGTCACGAGCGCCGGGGCGGTGAAGTTCCCGAAGTCAGCCTTGCCAGGCGGTCAGCCGATTTCCAGGGTCCAGGTGCCGTCCGGGTTCGGGCTGCACATCCAGGGACCGTGGACGGGGCACACGCTGCCCGGCGTCCTTGCCGTCCGGCTGACGGATCACTGGTTGCGGCGCGGAGCCGCGGTGCAGGACCTGACCTCGTACATCGGCACCCCGGGTAGCGGACGCACAAGGGCAGGGTGCCACCGCCCGCCGCGGCTACGCGGGGGCGTGGCCGGGGTGACCGTTCGCCGCGGGGAGTGCGGAGCTTCGGGCGGTTCAGCCGAGTGTCTGCTTCCGGAGGCGCAGTCGCGGCGCATCAGCCAGTCGTCAGTGGGCGGGCGCAGGGGCGGGCTGTCTGCTGGTGGGGCGTTGTTCGATGGTGATGTCCACGCCGCGGGCGCTGTGGTGGTGGGCCGGGGTGAAGCCGGCGCGGGTGAGGGCCTGTCACTGGGCTGCGGCGGCGCGGGCCCGGCCCACGTCGGGGCGGTTCGTGAAGACCTCTTTGAAAGCGGTGGCGATCAGGCCGCGCCGGGCGCCGTTGAAGAGGACGGCGTCGTCGGGGGAGCTGCGGGTGCTCAGAGAACTGATCACGGCCTGGCTGTCCCACTGGCGGCTGTCCCTTCGGTCGCTCAAGCGGCTGGAGGTGCCGGCCTCCTCCTCGAAGACGACCGGCCGGGTCCTCGATGCCGGCCTCGGCGAGGACGAGGTCCTGGCGGTCGGTCGACTGCTTGTCGGTCGACACGCGCTTGCAGACGAGATCGGCCACGCTGTTCCTCGTTCCTGCCGCCTCATCGGACCTCAGGTGTCATCTGACCCTGTGGTCAATCGTCATCGGATGTCATTGAATCCGGACCGTCGCCAGGCCCCGGAAAGTCCCAATTCATTGGACGTACGCGGCGCCTGTCGTCATTCGTTCGTTTGGCGACAGGAAGGGCAGCATGGCGGGGACGACTGAGGGGATGCTGACCGCCAGTACTCGGGCCGGTGGGTGCCGGACAGTGGGAGCGCCGACAAAACGCTGTGGCCTTGGTTGACCTGCCCCTCGGCGAAGACCGGTTCCCGCGCCGTCACGGATCGTTTCCCGCCTGACGCGAGTCATCGCAGCGCCGCCGCCACCAGCCCGTGGATCTCCGTTTCGGACACACTTCCGCCAGTCACCAGGCGGTCGAAGACCAACCCGTCCAGGCACGTCAGCAACGTGACGGTACGGCTCTCGGCATCCGCGATGCCTTGCGCGGTCAGGAAGTCGTGTACGACCTGCCGCCCCGCGTTCGCACGCGGCACGAGGATCTCCCGCAGCTCGGGGTGATGGACGCTCTCGATGGCGCACGCGTAGCGCGCGAGGGAGCGTCGCCGCCCCTCTCCCGTGAGTCGCTGTTCGAGGAAAGCGGCGATCCCGGTCACCAGTTCCTCGGCACTCTGCGGTACCGGTGTCCGGCTCCCGGAGTCCTGGAGTTCCGTTTGGTCGAGGGCGACCAGGCGTCGGACCAGTGCGGTGAGAAGCGCTTGGCGGGTGCGGTAGTAGGCGGAGGTGGTGCCGGGCGGCAGGCCCGCCGCCCGGTCCACCGCGCGGTGAGTCAGTCCTCGCATCCCGGTATCGGCGAGCACTGCGATGGCCGTGTCGGCAAGAACGGTACGTCGATCATCAGGCACCCCCCATTTCTACACCCGTAGAAGCCCGGGATACACTTCTTCTACACCTGTAGAAACCACGCGGCAAGGCGGTAGGAGAGGGGCTGGGCATGGGTGGCAGGACGGTGGTGGTCGGAGGAGGTATCGGCGGGCTGGCCGCAGCGATCGGCCTGCGCCGGATCGGCTGGGAGGTGACGGTCGTCGAACGGGCTCGGGTCCTGGCTGACGTGGGCGCGGGCATTTCCTTGCAAGCCAACGGCATCCGCGCGCTGGATGTACTCGGCGTCGGCGAAGCAGTACGCGCGGCCGCACGGCCCCAGTACACCGGGGGCACCCGCGCTCCCGGCGGCGGATGGCTGGCTCGGATGGACGGAGTCGTACTGGAACGCGAACTGGGCACGCCGATCGTCGGCATCCCCCGGGCCGTGCTGCACCGCCTGCTGCGCGAGGCGCTGCCTCCTGAGTGCCTGGTCACCGGGGCCGAGGTGCTGTCCGTCGACTGCTCGGACCCCGGCCGGGTGCGGGTGCCGGTCGAGGAGCGCCTCCTGGACGCGGATCTGGTCGTGGCGGCCGACGGGGTGAGCAGTCGTCTGCGCGGCCAGCTGTTCCCCGGCCACCCCGGCCCGGTCTACAGCGGATCAACGGTCCTGCGCGCCATCACCGAGCATCCCGTGCCGTTGCGTACCGACTTCGAACTGACCTGGGGCAAGGGCGCCGAGTTCGGCCACATCGCGTTCACCGACGGCCGGGCCGAATGGCACGCGGTGCTCAACTCGCCTCCCGGCACACGGTATTCAGACGCCCTGGCCGCGATGCGCCGCCGGTTCGGCGGCTGGCACGATCCGATCCCCGCGCTGCTGGACGCGACCCGGCCGGACGCAGTCCTGCACCACGACATCCACGAACTGGCAACGCCCTTGCCCACCTTTACCGCGGGCCGCATCGCGCTGCTCGGGGACGCTGCACACGCCATGACCCCGAACCTCGGCCAGGGCGCCTGCCAGGCACTGGAGGACGCGGCCACCCTGGCCGCTGCGCTCGCCACCGAACCCACCGTCGAATCAGCACTGACCCGCTACGACGCCGCACGCCGCCCACGCAGCCAGTCAGTGGCCCGGGCCGCGCGCCAGGCCGGCCGGATGGGGCAGCAACTGACGCACCCTCTGGCCGTGGCCCTGCGCAATACGGGACTCCGGCTGGCCCCCTCCGGCGTGACCGTCCGGGCCATCCTGCGGCACGCCAACTGGGCTCCGCCGAGTCTGCGCTGACGGCACCGGCACCGGCGCGGGCATGACGGCATGGCGGCCCAGGCGCGGTCCTTGGCAACCAGGGTGTCGGCGCTGGTCCAGCGACTGTACTGCTCAACGGGCCTGACAGAGTCCTTCGCGGAAATGCCTGTCAGGCCGCCGCGCGGAAGCCTTCCGTTCGTGGGTCCTGGTCGCGGAGCTGGGCGAAGTCGACGTCGAGCTTGGGGTCGTACGCTTCGGGCCGACTGCCGAGTTCGTGGGTGGAGTACTCGCCGAACCGTTCGATGTGCTCGGTCAGGTACGGCGAGATGTGGCCAGGCCCTCCGATTCGATTCCCCAGCGCTCTTCAAGAAGCTGGCGGACGATCTCCGCGATGTCCAGGGCGTTGTGGAAGATCACTGTGTTCGAGAGGTAGCGCGGCAGTCACAGAGCATGGGCACGCCCGTTCACACGATCGACCACGGGAGCCACACGGGCGTACGGCGCTTCACTCCGCCAGGGACGATATCCGACTCTCCGCGTGATTGCGCTGGTCACAGCGGGTGACGTGCAGTTTGAGTGGGGGGGGCACTGCTGGCCCTGCGTGGGGGTGTGCTCCGGGTGGGCTGTAGGCCTGGCCGGCCGCCAGGAGATGCGGGTCCACACCGGCCGAGGTCGTGACGCGGACCGCGACGCCTACCAGGACCGTCGCGCCTACGTGTGGGACAACCGGCGCGACACTGCCACCCCGCGCGATGGTCACCGCCACACCATCGACACCAAGCACTGGAGCCGCCGCTGACCCCGGCTCCGGACCGCCTGCGGGCGACCCGGACGCGCAGCGCGCCGCAGCCGTAGAGAAAGGGGTGCGGCGCACCGCTGTGTCCGCCTGCGGCCCGTCGCGCAGCAAGTGCCTGGCACACACTTCCGGCACTGTTCGAAGTCGGTTACCTCATCACGGAGCGAGTGAAAATCTATGTCGGCCGGAGTAGACATCAGGCGGTGATGTGGTTAGAGTTTCTCTCGTAACCCAGAGGGACAGACAGACAGGGCCCGGCAGAGACGAACTGCCGGGCGGCAGTACACGCAGTTGCAGTTGGCAGAACGGTGCGGTGGTGGAGTTCCGAAGCCGAAGCGTTGCAGGATGGCGACGGAGCTGACGACCGGACCGGGTGGCCCGCAGTGATCAGGGGCCGCCATGAGCAGTACACGGGACCAGCAGTACAGTTCCCGTTTCGCAAGTAATTGGTTCAGAGGGAAGAACGGAGGAGCCAGACGCCATCAGGATCGCCCGGGCGGACTTCTTGAACCCGGGTACCGCAGGACATCGATAGTGAGGTGGTCTGAGGTCAAGCAACCGCGATCCCCGCACCCCCGGCAGCACTCAGGCCGGGTCCGCGGAAACACAAGGTCGGCGCAGAACTAGGGCCGACAGATGGTGAACAGTTCCTTCGGGGCCCTGGTGCCGGTACGGCACCAGGGCCCCTCGACGCGTTTCCACAGAGAGGCACACATGACAGCAGACGACTCCTACGGCCGTCTCGACGACGATGACTACCCCGCCTACACCATGGGCCGGGCCGCCGAAATGCTCGGCACCACCCAGAGCTTCCTGCGCGCCATCGGGGAAGCCCGCCTGATCACGCCGCTGCGCTCCGCCGGCGGCCACCGCCGCTACTCCCGCTACCAACTGCGCATCGCCGCCCGCGCCCGCGAACTCGTCGACCAGGGCACCCCCATCGAAGCCGCCTGCCGCATCATCATCCTCGAAGACCAGCTCGAAGAAGCCCAGCGCATCAACGCCGAATACCGCCGCGCCGCCGAAGCGGCCGGTCCCACGGCTGCGGCCTGACGGACGAGAAGCTGACCTCGTCAGCGCCCCTGCGCTGAGCATGCTGATCGCCCGTGATAGGCCGGGGCATCGTGCAAGTTCTCATACGGCCCACCAGCGGATCACCCAGGCCGACCGGTGACCCCGCCCGCGAAAGCGACGTACGGCGGCAGCCAGGCGTCCGCCGGCCCGCCCGCGACCGTGCCCGTCAGGCCGGCGCGCACCCGGGGGCTGCCTCGGCCGGCTACCACTGAGCGCTCGAAACGGCCCGAGCATTCCGCATCCGAGGAGCCAGAATCTCCCAGAGCGGCAGCTCGCACGGGCATGCCCGGATGCCGGCCGACGGTGTCGCGTTGGCGCTTACTGCCGCCCAGCCTGTGCACGGCGGGGCGGGACAGTAGGTCGTGGCGGTGTCGCCGGAGGTGTGCGGCCGGCGATGGTACAGGGGAGCGCCGATCACCGGTGTGGTGCCGGACTTCGGCAGGATGCTGCCATGATCGAGATCCGCGCCCCCGCCTTCCGCTCCGTCGGTGGCACGACGACGACCTCGCGCCCATGGCGGACATCAACGCGGACCCGCGGATCATGCGCTGGATCGACGACGGCTCGGCGCGCGGCCTGGCTGGATCTGGACCCCCCCACTGGATGCCAATATCTTCCGGGTATTCGTTCGCAAGCGCGGCCTTGCTTCCGGGGGGGCGGGCATGGGGAGTGTGGACGACGGGGAAGAGGGAGAAGCTACGGAGCAGGGGCGACGGCTCCATGGGCCGAGCCCGGCCAGCGCACCCCGTCCCGAGTCCGCCGGGGACTCCGGAGTCTCCGCCCGCCTGCACTGTCCGGCCCGTGCACCGAAGCCCTCAACACCCGCACCCATAAAGCCGCTTGACTTCCCAAAACGCCGTCCAGCGACCCGCTATGACGTCGGGAAGACGACCAGACGGGACGAGAGCATCATCGAACGCGACAGCCTCAGAAGTTACTGACCTTGTGGATGTGATGTCGCGGGGGCTGACAAGCTGTGATTGTCGCGGTAGGCCGGTCATATGAGGTGCCCGCAAGGGGGCGGTCTGACCGCGGAGCGACGGGCGTTTCGGGAGCACATCCGGATGCAGGCGGCCGAGTTGTTCGCCCTGGGGCACGACAATGCCGCGGTCAGCAGTTGCGCGTCAGCGTGCGATCGGAACAACGGTGGCACCAGGCATGGGAACAGGGTGAAAGGTCAGCCTTGGGGTCGAGGGGGCCGGCGTCCAGACCCAAGCTGAGTGGGGCACTGTTTGAGGTGTTCGAGCAGGAGCTGGCCAAGGGGCCGGTAGCGCACGGCTGGCCGGACCAGACCTGGACGCTCGCGCGGATCAAGACGCTGATCGGGCGCCGGTTCCACAAGAGGATGACGCTCTCAGCCATCGCGCAGATGCTGCACCGGCACGGCTTCAGCCACCAGGCCCCCGCCCGCCGCGCGGTAGAGCGCAACGAGGAAGCCGTCACCGGCTGGGTGAAGGAGACCTGGCCACAGGTGGAAACACCGTGGCGGCGCTCGGGGACTGGCTCTGCTTCGAAGACGAAGCCGGCTTCTCGATGACGCCGCCGACCGCCCGCACCTGGGCCAGGCGCGGACACCCCACCCGTCAGCTCCCAGCGCCGCTTCTCCATCGCTGCTCTGGCCTGTTACAAGGAGGGCGAACGCTCCCGTCCGATCTACCGGCCCAAGCGGCACGTCGATCACAAGTGGGGCGGCAGACGTAGTTTCACCTGGACCGATCATCGCGAGCTGCTGACCGCCGCCCACCAACAGCTCGCTGCGGCGATCGTGCTCGTATGGGACAACCTGAACGTGCACAAAGGCGCCCGGATGAAGGCGTTCACCATCGCCCACGACTGGATCACCTGCTACTTCCTGCCGGCCTGTGCACCCGCCCTCAACCCTGCCGAGGGCATCCGGTCACTGCTACGACGCAACAGCCAGGCCAACACCGCCTTCACCGACCCCGACCACCTGATGCGCGCCCTTCGGCACGGACTCCGCCAAATCCAATACCGCAGCAACCTTGTCGACGGATGCCTCGCGGCCACCCGTTTAAGACGTAACGCTCAAATCATCACCCCGTAGAGGGCAGATGGATCAGTCCTGCGTCCGTCGGGCGGAAGCCACATGCGTCGAAATAGAAGTCTCGCAGCCTGGGCTCGAAGTCAACGTGCAGCCACTCGCACCCCGACGCACGCGCACGGGCCGCCGCCAGACGGACAACTGCTGTCCCGATACCGCGATGCTGGTGCGAGCCCCGAGTCTTTGTGTCGATCAAGAAGGCGTGGTCTCCACCGTCCCAGGCCACGTTCACGAAGCCGACAAGGGCTCCCTCGCCATCACGGGCCCCCACCCAGCCGAGGCTGTACTCATTGACCTTGCTCCACCAGCCGACAACGGCGTTGCCGCCATGGGAGCGGACCAGGTCGACCATCTCCTCGTCAGTGATGGGGTCGCGCCATGTGTAAGAGATCGCTCCGCTCATCCCACCAGCGTCGCCGACCAGCCTCCAGAGCGACAACACGCCTACAAGCTCAGTAGAAGACGTGCTCAGGGCCCATGCTGGTCCAGGGCGCGGTCTCGGTACGCACGCCAGGCATCGAAAGCCGACTGGGCGCAGCCCACGGTGAGGAAGTCTCCCGACCCGGTGTCGAAGGCCCGTGCTTTCAACGCATCGGCGACCGCGATGGCGGCATGAGCTGCTGCTTCGCTGCCGCCGTGGATGAAGAGGCTGACTCCGGCGACCGGCGCGTCGTCAGCCTCGCTGACCGGGGTGCTGATGGAGAAGCCGGGACCCTCGTAGTCGCCCCAACCGATCTCCGAGTACTCGATGCCCAGCAGCATCTCTGCAAGGACAGCACGAACACCGCGGCCTGTGCCCAGACTCGGTGGTTCCCAGTCTTCGGGGATCTCGTCTATCGCCTTGGCCTCGGGCGGAAACCGCATGATGAATACGTCCCAGCTCACCCGCACAATCTACGCGCCAGCACTGACACTCAGCTCGGCCCTGAACCGACCGCCTGGTTGAAAGACGAGCTGAGGACGCGTACACCTCGGGCGCTCGCCTTCGCCCGCGCGCTGGAGAGCCGTGGTGCTCCCGTGGTGAACTCGGCCGCGGCGGCCACGTTGTGCCAGAACCGTACGGCGATGGCGTGGCGCGCCCGGCACGCCGGCCTCCCGTTCGTGGCCACCCGTACCTTCAGCATGCTCGCGCAACTGGCCGACGGGCCGGGCTTCCCGGGGCGGCGGTGGTCAAGAGCCGGCACAGCCGCAAGCGGGACCTGGTGACCCGCGTCGACAGCGACGCGCACCTGCGTGAGCTCGCCCCGGAGCGCACCTGCGTGAGCTCGCCGCCGTCGTCCGCAGGAGTTGGTCGGGGTCCAGGAGTTCGTGCCGAACAGCGGCTGGGGCCACAGGCTCTGGGCTGTTGACGGCCGGCTCTTCGCAGCCCTGTGCCGCTTCGAACTCGCGCCCGAAGGCCGGGGCCCCACCGGGCCGCTCGCTCTCGGCGGCCTGCCCGTCCGGCTGGGCGGACACGGTGCGCCGGACCGGCTAGCTGTGCGCGCTGGACGTCTTCGGCGTGGACATCATCGCGGTCGTCAACGCCTTCCCGGCGTCCGGGGCCAGACCGGCGCCCCGGAGGCCCTGGCAGCGCTGGCACAGCTACGCGCCACCAGGGCACCGGCCGTCTGACGGTGCCGGTCCCCTGACGGTGCCGGTCCGGCCCGGGTCCGGACTGCCGCCGGACCCGGCCCGCGGCCCCTAGACCGCGGCGTTCGTGCCGGCGCCCGTCTTACGGCGGCGTACGGCGACGACCGCACCCGCGCCAACGGCCATCGCCACGCCGCCCACCAGGGCGATCGTCGGCAGTGCGGAGGACGCGCCGGTCGCGGCCAGTTCACCGGTGCCCGCGGTCTCCCGGGCGCCGCCTTGCGTCTTCAGCCCGACCTGCGGTGTGTTGCCGCCCGCGCTGCCGGCGCCGGGCTGCGCGCTGTCGCTGGGCTTGCCCGGCTTCTCCGGCTTACCGGGCTTCTCCGGCTTACCGGGCTTGCTGTGCGCCGGGAGAATGCTGAAGTAGTACTCCCCGTGGTTGGAGCTGCCGCAGGAGCCGTCCTTGTCGGCGTACGTCCCCTCCATGATCACCCAACCGCGGCCGGGCGTGGCCGTGGGGATCGCGCGGGCCCGCATCGGCAGGCTGACCGTGCTGTGCGCGCCTACGGAGAGATCGGTGAACTCCTCCTCGCTGATGACGTCGTCGAAACTCACCCACCTGCCCGTCCGGGGGTCGAGGATTTCCGCCTGCAGTTCCCAGTACGGGTAGTCGACGGGCTCGAAGGAGTAGGCGAGCGGCGCCAGCCTGACCCTGTCCAGTGCCTTGCCGGAGGTGTTGGTGATCGTGATGGCGGAACGGCTCCAGCCGGCACCGGCGACGAACTCGGTCTGCATCCCCTCGACGGCCATCTGCAGGCGCCCCGGCCCGACCTCGCACTGCTTGCCCGGCTCGTCGTTCCCGGTCTTCGAGCCGCCGCTCGTGGTGCCCGGTTCGGTCTTGGGGTCCTGTCCCGGCCGCGTGCCGGGCTCCTGGCCGGGCTTGGTCGTGGTGTCCGTGCCGGTGCCGGGCTGGGTGCCGGACCCGGGACCGGTGTCGTTCCCCGTACCGGGTTTCGGGTTCGCGTCGGTTCCGGTGGCCGGCTTCCCGGTCACGGGCGACCCGCCCGATTCCGTCGCCCCGCCGGGCTTCCCGGACGTGCCGTCGTCCTCCGGGGTGCCGTCCTGCTGAGACGCGGTGATGTCTGCCGGCTGGCCCGGCGTTTGCGTGGCGAACGCGACGGCGGGTGTGGCCAGCGCAGCGGCGGGTGCGAGCACGGCCGCTGCCGCGGCAGCCGTGAGGGTCTGGCGGAACTTCATCAACGAGGCCTTTCTGGGGTGTCAGGCGTGTACGCCTAGGTGACCCCTGGTGAGGCAAATGGTTGTACTGTGCCGCCTGTTACGGGCGCAGATCACAGTGCTGCCGGCCTCATCCTCAGGTGAGGGGACCCAGGTGCAGGTAGAAGCGTTCCCGCTCGCGGTCGAGGGCGATCCCGTACCGGGCGGTGAACGCGCCCTCCGACGCGGCCGCCCGCGCGTCGTCGTCCCAGGTCTCCGGGGCGGCCACGAACAGCAGGGCGAGGTCGGCTGTACGGGTCGGCCCGCCTGAGCGGCCGAGGCCGATGAAGCCCGCCACGGTCAGGGTGCCGGGGGCGAGCACGAGGTTGGGCAGGCACAAGCCGCCGTGGCAGACGACGGTCGTGGCGGCCTACTGGGCGAGGTGATGCCCGAGTTGCGACGTGAGCGCGCTAGCAGTTCGCCGGAAGGCGTCCTGGCTCACTGACGCCGCCTTCGCCTGCACCGACACCTCCGTGTGGGCCCCCCGCCCCACCCACCGCTACCCGGCAACCGGCGAGACTCCGTTCGCGTGCGCGAGCGGCGCCACGACTTCGACGGCCCGGCCACCGTGGTGCCGTGGGTGCCTCGGCCTTCCCCGGGCCCGGACGCTGCCACCGCGCAGGGCGCCGTCAGCCTCCCCGTCTTCGGTCCGGGCACGTCGCCTGACCGTCCAGCAGCGCATCGTCCGGCCAAAGCCGATGCCTTTCCGCCATTCGCCAGCGATCTTCCTTCCACCTCTTTGCCGTCCGGCTACACAAGGAAGGCTGGGGCGGCGTGCGGCCGTCTCCATCTGGTGCCCGGTAGTGGGGGAGGGCTGGACGGTTGCTGACCATCAATCCGGCGGTGCTGCTCGCGATCGTCGTCATCGTGCGGCTGCGGCGGCGTACGGAAGCCCGCAGCCGCTTCGACGAGAAGATGACCGTCGTCATTGTCCTGGCCCTGGGCGTCCTGATCGCGCCCACCCCGGTAGGCCAGGGGATCTTGAACATTCTGGGACGGCTTGCAAGCGGCGTCACCCAGGCCGGCCGATGAGCCCCCGTACACGTACGGGCCGGACGGAGCCCGTCGGTGCGCACTGCGGGGCCCGGGCTTGGGGAGTTGGGGAGTGATGGCGGCACGTCGACGGCGCCGGCGCATGAAGAAGCGGACGCGCAGGCGACTGCAAGGCTGGGGTGCGGCGGCGACAGTGGCCGCCGCGGTGTGGGCGGCCAGGCACTGGTCGGCGGTGTGGCCCGCACTGGTGGCCGTGCTCGGCGCGGCCTTGGTGGGCGGGGCCGGGTGGACGCTGTGGCGGGCCCACCATCTCGCAGTCAGCCAGGACCGTGCGTGGCGGGTGCGGGAGGAGGCCCGGTCACGGGAGTTGTCGATGGCCGAGGTGGACGCGTTGTCCTGGCAGGAGTTCGAAGCATACGTCGCCGATCTGTGCCGGCGGGACGGCTGTACGAAGGTCGTCGTCAGCGGCAAGAGCGGCGACCTGGGCGCGGATGTCATCGGCTACCTGGCCGACGGCCGCAAGCTGGTCATCCAGTGCAAGAAGTACGCGCCGCACCGCAGCGTGCCCTCGCAGGACATGCAGAAGTTCGTCGGCACCGCCCGTCCCGAACACGGTGCTGATGTCGCCCTGTTCGTCACCACGTGCCGCTCGTTCACCAAGGACGCCCTGGGCCTGGCGGTGCGCCAGGACGTCGTGGCCCTGAACCGCGACCTGCTGGGCTCCTGGGTCAAGGGCGCCCACCTGGAGACGCTGTTCCCGCTGAACGGCAGCGGCGGCGGCACCAAGCGGCGCCCCTCTGCCTGACTGGGCAGGCTGCCGTACGGGCTGGTTCAGGACGGCCAGGACAGTGCGCTGGCTCAGCTCATCGCCACGCTTCCCGCCAACACGTGGGGGAGGCTCTGGACGGTCGACCCGTACAACGACACCGTCCTCTGGCAGGCAGGCAGGCAGGCAGGCAGGCAGGCAGACAGACAGCCCGGGCCGGAGCGGTGGTGGGCCAGCCCCGCGGATGCGCCGTGCGCACGGCGCACATCCTCCCTCACGCGAGGCCGGGCGGCGGCCGGACCCGGTGGCTGATGGAGCCCGACGTCAGCTCGCCCCGCTGTCCTCGACAACCGGCTGGCGCAGGCTCTTTCTCACGGTGTCGGGCCGGCCGGCCGCCTCCAGACACTCCCGTACGATGATCCGGAAAGTGATCGACGGGGTGGGGATCCACGCATGGGCGACATCAGCATCAACAGCCATGCTGTGCGGTCGACGGGCAGTGACATGAGTGCGCTGTCCCGGGAGACGGTACGCAAGCTGAACAATTCCCTGGAGGAGAGCCAGGCGACGGGTTCGGCGGACTCCGTCTGGGGCTGGGAGTGTGCCGAGCACCTCTACTCCTGCGCGCTGACGTGGGAGGAGCACATGGTGGGTTTGGCGAAGAAGATGGGGGAGCTGGGTGAGCGGCTGCAGGACAGCGCCGGCAGCTACGACGCACAGGACCAGGAAGCGGCCTCACGGCTGCGGCACGGACTGAACGACCTGGGGAAGGTGTGAGCGGCCGGTGGTGAACTACGAGGCCGTGATCAACGCCCGGCCCGAGAAGTGGCACAAAGCCGCCGATGAATGGGCGACGCTGGCCAAGCACGCCCTGCGCGCCGCCCAGGACATCCGTGACAACGGCACCAAGCCGCTGGCCGACAACTGGACCGACGAGGTGGGCCAGAAGGCCGCAAAGGAATTCGAAAAGCTGGCCGACCAGTTGGAGTCCGCCTATGACATCCTGCTCGGCGGCAAGATGCTCTGCGAGGCCGTGGCCGACAGCATGGAGACCGCGCTGAGTTCGGCGCGCGAGATCAACGAACTCGCCCAGCGCCACAATCTGCGCATCGGGCCGGACGGCCTTCCCGAGGGCGCGCCGATGCCGGGTGAGGACCCGGACAAGCTGCATGCGCGCGAGCACATCGTCGCGCTGCGCGATCATGTGCTGCGGCAGGTCGGCGAGGCCGACAACACGGCCGCCGCGAAGTTCGCCATGCTGACGCAACAGGTGAACATCGCTGACCCCGACGAAGCGCTCAAGGTGCAGAACAAGGCGTCTCAGGCGGAGATGGAGATCCTCGGCGCCGAGATACCCAAGGATGCCGGGCCGATGACCCAGCGCATGTGGTGGAACGGCCTGAGCGACGAGCAGCGGCACGATCTGATGCTGGCGGACCCGGTCGCCCTGTCGAAGCTGGAGGGGCTGCCGGAGAGCGCCAAACAGGAGATGCGCGGCACGGACGGCAAGTTCGACCGCGTCAAGATGGTCGAGTACGCGCTGCAGAACTGGGACCAGGAGGACGACGTCGACTTCGGCAACAACTGCACCAACTTCGTCTCCGAATCCCTGGTCCACGCGGGGATGAAGGAGAAGGAGTCCTTCTGGGGCACCCGGGCCGACGACACCTGGATGAAGGGAAACCCGACCGAGATCGACCTGCCCGGCTTCCGCGATGTCGACCGGTCGTTGGGTTTCTCCAAGACGTGGGCGGGTGCGGAGAATCAGCAGAATTTCATGCTCGATCACGGCGGCGAGGAAGTCCCGCGCGACCAGGTCCGCCCCGGGGACATCATCTATTACGAGCAGGCCGGCGACAACGACGAGATCGGCAAGGGCAACACCCACCACGCAGCCGTGGTCACCGGTGTCATGCCGGACGGCGAGATCAAGTACACCCAGCACAGCGATCCGTACCGCAACGTCAGCCTCGACGGACGTCTGCCCAACACGGAAAAGGCCGAAGGCCGGCAGAACGTACGGATCGTCCGCCCCCACCCGGACTGGTACTGATGAACGAACCACGATCCCGTACAGCGCCGGCTCCGGGCGGCACCGCCACCCGCCCGGCACGCACCGCCCTGTGGGTACCGGTCCTGGTCGTCCTCGGCGTCGCGGGCATCATCGCCCACGACGCTGCGGAGAAGGACCACCTGAAGGCCGAATGGGCACACTGCGGGGACCTGCCGCTGACCTGGCAGATGTACGCCTCCGCCTACGGGGCCCTGGCCTGCGGCCTGGGAGCTATCGCCCTCCTGGTCCTGCTGGCGCTGCGAGGGGAACGGCACGGCAGCACACCGCTGAGAGGCTGGCGTGGCGGCGTCGCACTGGCCTTCGCTCTCCTGGGGGTCCTGCCGCTGCTCGCCGAGGCCATCATCGTGTGGCATCTGTACCAGCCAGCTCCTGGCGGCACCATAAGCTGCGTGTGAATCACCGCCGTACGGCGCCCGGTCACCTCTCCTTCCCTCCACGGACGCGCGGCCTCAGCCCGGCTTCCGGACACCCAGCAGCCGGGCTCGTTACCCCAAGGGTGGCCGCCTACCAGGCCTCCAAGTGGGCCGTCAGCGCCTTTTCCCTGGGTCTCGCCCAGGAAGTCGCTCCCTTCGGTGTCAAGGTCACCTCCATCGAGCCGGGCGGCATGCGCACCGACTGGGCGGGCTCGTCCATGGGCGTCCCGCCGATCAGCGAGCCCTACCAGCCCACCGTCGGTGCCTTCGCCGACATGCTCGGAAAGGCCTCAGGCCAGGAACCCGCCGTCCCCGCCAGGGTCGCCCAGGTCATCCGCGACCTCGTCGGCCGCGACGACGCGCCCGTGCGTCTGCTGATCGGCAAGGACGCCGTACAGTACGCCGCCGCCGTGGCCCAGGCCCAGGCAGAGTACGACGCCACGTGGCGCGAGATCTCGGAATCCGTCACCGAGTAACAGTTCGCAAGGCCACGTTCGGACGCTGAGCGCTGTAGTCGGCGAATGGTGCCGACTACAGCGCTCGGTCACAGCGACGTCGGCGACGCCGAGCGCCACGACTGCCCGGGCTGCGGCGTCCGGTCGGGCTCGCCCTGCCGCTCACGCTCGGGCGCGTTCACCGGGATCTGCCGCACCGGCCGGTTCGAGAAGGTGGCCCGGCTCGCCGAGCTGCTGCGGATGCCGACCCCGGCCGACCCGGGCCTGTCGACGAGATGTAGCGGCCCACGCCGACTTCGCCGCGCTCCAACCCGAAGGCATCGGCCGGTCGCTCTGCGCTGCTTGCCGCTTCGCCGGAGCTTCGGGTGGGCAGGGTCGGGTGCCGCCGCAGTTGTTCAGGGATTGCTGAACGGCTGCGATAGTCGGTCCATTGCGTTCAGGGGATCGTCAAATACCTTGGTGGGGAAGTGCTCCAGCTCTAAGTGGGCATGTAGGCTCGCTATTGCAATGAGCTGCATGTGAACGCATACTGTGCGACGGAGTGCGCGGGCGCCGAGCGCCGCGTAGGTCCGCAGAGGGAGGACGAGTACGGATGCCCGGAGGCAGGCTCACCGAGGCGGATCGTCGGCGCATCGCCGCGGGACTGGCCGAGGGGCTCGGATACACGGAGATCGGCCGGCGTCTGGAGCGGCCCGCCTCGACCGTCATGCGGGAGGTCACCCGTAACGGCGGGCCCGACGGTTACCGGGCGGACCGGGCGCACGAGGCCACGCGGCGTCGCGCGCGTCGGCGCAAGCAGCCCCGGCCTCCGGCGCCGCCGGTTCTGGACAGCGGCCATGGACGCGACCCCCGGGCGCTCCAGGACTTCACGGAGTCCTTCACCGATCTTCTGACGCAGCAGGGGCTGCCCCGGATGGCGGCCAGGGTGCTGGCCTGTCTCTGTGTCACCGACTCCGGCGCCCTCACCGCCGCCGATCTGGTCGAGCGGCTGCGGGTCAGCCCGGCGTCCGTCTCGCACGCCGTCGCCTTTCTCGAACAGCAGGGGCTGCTCGAACGCGACCGGGCCTCCGGCACGCGCCGCGAGCGCTATGTCATCGACGAGGACGTCTGGCTCCGGTCCGTCCAGGCGGCGCTGGAGATGAACGACGCCCTGTTGGCCGCGTCGCAGCGGGCGACCGGGATCCTCGGGGCCGGAACCCCGGCAGGGGACCGCTTCGAGTCCTGCGCCGCGTTCCTCCTCCTCGTGAGCGAGTCCCTCCGCAAGGCCATGGAGCAGTGGCGGCAGAGCCAGGCCACCCGGGGGTGAGCCCCTGGCCGGGCACCGAGCCCCGGCCCGTACGCCACCCGGTGCGGCTTCCGGGCCGCACCCGGCCCCGCCGTACGGGCGCACTTGCGCTTAGGCCGGGAGTGCGGTGGCCGGTCCTGGTTATGGTGGGAAGCCTGCCCGGTGGCGTGCCTGACGGCGCGGCCCGCCGGGCCGGTGCCGGAGCGGTCCGCCTGCTAGCTGTGACGGGACGGTGCGTGGTGAAGATCCTCATTTCCGCGGACATGGAGGGCGTCACCGGAGTGACCTGGCCGGACGACGTGCTGCCGGGCCACGCCCAGTGGCAGCGGTTCCGGCCGGTGTTCACCGGTGACGTCAACGCGGCGATCGCCGGGTTCTTCGACGGCGGCGCCGACGAGGTGCTGGTCAACGAGGCCCACTGGTCCATGCGCAACCTGCTGCTGGAGCAGCTCGACGAGCGGGCCCAACTGCTCACCGGCAAGCACAAGGGGCTGAGCATGGTCGAGGGCGTCCAGTACGGCGACGTGGACGGCGTCGCGTTCGTCGGCTACCACGCGGGCGCCGGCACGGAAGGCGTGCTGGCCCACACCTACCTCGCCAACTCCCTGACGGGCGTGTGGGTGAACGGCACGCGCGCCAGCGAGGGGTACCTCAACTCCCTGGTGGTGGCCGAATACGGTGTGCCCGTGGTGCTGGTGACCGGCGACGACCGGACCTGCGAGGACGCCGTCGGGTACGCGCCCGGGGCGCGCGCCGTGGCGGTCAAGGACTACGTCTCGCGGTACGCGGCCGTGTGCCGGCCCCCGGCCCGTACGGCGGCGGAGATCAGAGCCGCCGCGCGCGAGGCGACGGCCCTCGCGGTGCGCACCGAGCCGGTGCGCGGCGGCCCGTTCACCGTGGAGATCGAGTTCGACGCCGAGCACCTGGTGGGCCAGGCGGCCTGCGTCCCCGGAGTCGAACCCACCGGTGAGCGGCGCGTCGCGTACACCAGCGAGAACATGTACGAAGCGATCCGCTGCTTCAAGACGGTCACCACCGTCGTGTCGTCGGCGGTGGAGGAGCAATATGGCTGACAGCGCCGACGACACGGCGGACCGCGACGGCGACGCGGTGGACGGGCAGGCCCTCGACGAGGTCGTGCGGTTCACGTCCGATCTGATCCGTATCGACACCACCAACCGCGGCGGCGGCGACTGCCGGGAGCGTCCGGCCGCCGAGTACGTCGCGGAGCGGCTCGCCGAAGCCGGTCTGGAGCCGGTGCTGCTGGAGCGCAGTCCGGGTCGTACGAACGTGGTCGCGCGCGTCGAGGGCGCGGACCCGGGCGCGGCGGCCCTGCTGGTGCACGGGCATCTGGACGTGGTGCCCGCCGAGCCCGCCGACTGGAGCAGGCACCCGTTCTCCGGTGAGGTCGAGGACGGTGTCGTCTGGGGCCGGGGCGCCGTGGACATGAAGAACATGGACGCGATGGTGCTCGCGGCCGTCCGGCAGTGGGCGCGTACCGGTGTCCGGCCGCGGCGCGACCTGGTCCTGGCGTTCACGGCCGACGAGGAGGCCAGCGCCGTCGACGGCTCGGGTTTCCTCGCCGACCACCACCCCGGCCTGTTCGAGGGCTGCACGGAGGGCGTCAGCGAGTCCGGCGCCTTCACCTTCCACGCGGGCGGCGGGATGCGGCTGTACCCGGTCGCGGCGGGGGAGCGCGGTACGGCCTGGCTGAAACTGACCGCCGAGGGCAAGGCCGGACACGGCTCGAAGGTCAACCGCGCCAACGCGGTCAGCCGCCTCGCGGCGGCCGTGGCCCGCGTCGGCGAGCACCGCTGGCCGGTACGCCTGACCGACACGGTGCGGGCGGCGCTCACCGAACTGGCCGCCCTGCACGGCATCGACGCCCGTCTGGACGCCCCGGACTTCGACGTGGACACCCTGCTCAGCAAGCTCGGCCCGTCGGCCGCGCTGGTCGAGCCGACGGTCCGCAACAGCGCCAACCCGACGATGCTGGAGGCCGGCTACAAGGTCAACGTCATCCCCGGCAACGCCGTCGCGTACGTGGACGGACGGGTGGTGCCCGGTGGTGAGGCGGAGTTCCGCACCACCATGGACCGGCTGACCGGGCCTGAGGTGTCCTGGGCGTACGACCACGGCGAGGTGGCCCTCCAGGCGCCGGTGGACGCGCCGGTGTACGCGGCGATGCGGGAGGCGATCGAGCGCTTCGACCCGGACGGCCATGTGGTCCCGTACTGCATGTCGGGCGGCACGGACGCCAAGCAGTTCTCCCGGCTGGGCATCGCCGGATACGGATTCTCACCGCTCAAGCTGCCCGAAGGCTTCGACTACCAGGCGCTGTTCCACGGGGTCGACGAGCGTGTCCCGGTGGAGGCGCTGCACTTCGGCGTACGGGTCCTCGACCACTTCCTGCGGGCGTCGACGGGGCGGCCGCAGCCCGGGTGAGCGCCTGAAGGAACGTTGGAGCCGCCGGAACCGCGAACCGCCCGGGAGGCGCGCCGACGCCCGCAGGTTCCCGCCCGGACCGGTCAATCTCGGCCAGGCCAGGACTCCGGTGCGAAATCCGTACGGGTTGATGCCCGGCCCCGCGTACGACAGGCTTGGCGGCTCCAAAGCCTGAGGAGGAACGCCACCATGGTCACCACGGCCCCCTACGGAGCCTGGCCGTCCCCGATCGACGCCCGGCTGGTCGCCGAGCACGAGGGCCGGCCCGAGTACGTCGGCGTGGTGGGGGACGAGGTGTGGTGGACCGAGGCCCGCCCCGCGGAGGGCGGCCGCCGCGCGCTGGTCCGCCGACGGACCGACGGCACGGAACAGACACCGCTGCCGGCGCCCTGGAACGTCCGCAGCCGGGTCATGGAGTACGGCGGCCAGCCCTGGGCGGGCGCGGTGGACGCGGACGGCCGCACGGTCCTGGTGTTCTGCCACTTCGCCGACCAGCGGCTGTACGCCTACGCGCCGGACGGTGACGCCGCGCCCCGCCCGCTCACCCCGGTCTCCGCCGTCGGCGGCGGACTGCGCTGGGCCGACCCGGTCCTGCGGCTGGACCGGGGCGAGGTGTGGTGCGTCCTGGAGGAGTTCACCGGCCCCCGGCCGACCGACGTGCGCCGGGTGATCGCCGCGGTGCCGCTGGACGGTTCGGCGGCCGGGGACCGCGCGGCCGTACGGGAACTGAGCGACGGCCAAAACCGTTTCGTCACCGGCCCGCGGATCTCGCCGGACGGGCGGCGGGCCGCCTGGATCGCCTGGGACCACCCGCGGATGCCCTGGGACGGCACCACCGTGCTGCTCGCCGACATCACCGACGACGGCGTCTTCACCGGCGTACGGCCGTTCGCCGGCGGTACCGAGGAGTCCGTACCGCAGATCGAGTGGGACACGGACGGCACCCTGCTGTACGTCTCCGACGCGGACGGCTGGTGGGAGCTGCGCCGCGCCGACCCGGACGCCGCCGGGACCCCGGGCAGGCGCCTGTGCAGGCCCCGCCAGGAGGAGTTCGGCGGCCCGCTGTGGCAGCTCGGGGTGCGCTGGTTCCTGCCGCTGGAGGGCGGCACGATCGCGGTGCTGCACGGCCGCGGCGCCATGGCGCTCGGCATCCTCGATCCGGTCAGCGGCGAACTGGTGGACGCGGCCGGGCCGTGGACGGAGTGGGCGTCCACGCTGGCCGTGCACGGCAGCCGGGTGGTCGGTGTCGCCGCCAGCCCGCGCAGCGCGTTCGAGATCGTGGAACTGGACACCTGCACCGGCCGGGCCCGGGTGATCGCGGCCCGGCACACCGACGCGGTGGACCCGGTGCACTACCCCGAGCCGCAGATCCGCACCTTCACCGGCCCGGACGGCCGCGACATCCACGCCCACATCTACCCGCCGCACAGCCCCGGCCACCGCGCCCCCGACGGCGAACTGCCGCCCTACGTCGTCCGGGCGCACGGCGGCCCCACCGGCCGGACCCCGCTCGTGCTGAACCTGGAGATCGCCTACTTCACCTCCCGCGGTATCGGGGTCGCCGAGGTCGACTACGGCGGCTCCACCGGCTACGGACGCGCCTACCGCGAGCGGCTGCGGGAGCAGTGGGGCGTGGTGGACGTCGAGGACTGCGCGGCCGTCGCCGAGGCGCTGGCCGACGAGGGCACCGCCGACCGGCGCCGGCTGGCGATCCGCGGCGGCAGCGCGGGCGGCTGGACCGCCGCGGCCTCGCTCGTGACGACCGGCCTGTACGCCTGCGCCGCGATCAGCTACCCGGTCCTCGACCTGGTGGGCTGGGTCCGGGACGGCACCCACGACTTCGAGTCGCAGTACCTGGTCAGCCTGATCGGCCCGTACGACGAGGTGCCCGACCGCTACCGCGACCGTTCCCCGCTGCGGCACGCGGACCGGATCACCGCGCCCTTCCTGCTCCTCCAGGGCCTCGACGACGCCGTCTGCCCGCCCGACCAGTGCGAGCCCTTCCTCGCCGAGGTCAGCCGGCACGGCACCGCCCACGCCTATCTGGCGTTCGAGGGCGAGGGCCACGGCTTCCGCCGCGCGGAGACCATCGTCCGTGCCGTGGAGGCGGAACTGTCGCTGTACGTCCAGACCTTCGGCATCGACCGTACGGACGTCCCGGTGCTGGAACTGACGAAGTGACGGCCGGTCACCCCCGTACGCGGACGGCGGAGCGCCCCCGGTGCCTGGTGCCCGGCGACCGGGTCGCCCTGGTCGCGCCGAGCGGCCCGGTCACCCCGGAGCGGCTGGACGCCGGGGCCGACCTGCTGCGCGGCTGGGACCTCGACCCGGTCGAGGCTCCCCACGTACGCGGCCGGCACGCCACCCTGCCGTACCTGGCGGCCACGGACGGGGAACGCGCCAGTGACCTCCAGGAGGCGCTGTGCGATCCGGGCATCGCGGCGGTCTTCGCTGCGCGCGGCGGTTACGGCGCGCAGCGCATGGCCGACCTCGTGGACTGGACGGCCGTACGGGCCGCCTTCCGCGCGCACGGCCCCAAGCCGCTGGTCGGCTTCAGTGACGTCACCGCGCTGCACGAGGCGTTCGCGGTGCGCGCCGGGGCGGCCACGCTGCACGGCCCGGCCGTCGCGGGCGAGGTGTTCCTCAAGGACGAGCCGACCCGCGAACACCTGCGGCGCACGCTCTTCGCGCCCGCTTCGGTGCGGGCCGTCACCTCACCGGCCGCCCGGCCGCTGGTGCCGGGCCGGGCGAGCGGTGTCACGCTCGGCGGCTGCCTGTCCCTGCTCGCCGCCGATCTCGGCACACCGCACGCCCGCGCGGGCGCGGCCGGCGGCCTGCTCCTGCTGGAGGACGTGGGTGAGCCCGCGTACCGCGTCGACCGCGCGCTGACCCAGTTGCTGCGCGCCGGATGGCTGTCCGGCGTCGCGGGCGTCGTCCTCGGCTCCTGGGCCCGCTGCGGCCCGTACGAGGAGGTCCGCGCGGTGCTGCTGGACCGCCTCGGGCCCCTCGGCGTCCCGGTGGCGGAGGAGTTCGGCTTCGGGCACGGCGACTCGGCGCTCACCATGCCGCTGGGCGTACGGGCGGAACTGGACGCGACGGCCGGCACCCTCACGTACGACGTACCGGCGCTGCGCGAACGCTCCTGAGGCCACATCCACCCGGACGAGCGACACGGCCTTGCCGCCGCGTTCCCGGGGCCGACCCCGTACGGGTGGTCCGCCGGAGCCCGGCCCCGGCGTTCGTGCAGCCCAACGGGTGGTACGGGCGGAGCCTTTCGGATGGACCTGGCGTGGCTCGGGAGACAATCCCCGGTGCGAGCGTCGACACCTTTGTTACTCGTGTCACGACATGAGCCGGCCGTCACCGACCGCGTGGTGCGGCGTGCCTTTGTGGAGGTCTGCGTGCCCAGCGTGTCCAGAGCCCTGCCCCGTGCCGCGGCCCGGCCCGTCCGGCGCGCGGCGCGGTCCCGGCACGTCCGGCTGCCGGTCTCCGCCTCGGTGTGCCTCGCGGCGTGCGCGGCGCTCATCGGGCCGGTGAGCGCCGCCGGGGCGGCCGGCGCGGCGGGGAACCGGCACCCCGGATACTCCGTCACCGCCCTGAAGCTGCCGGTGCGGGCCGGCGGCCGGGACTGCGCGCTCGACGCCGACCTGTACCGCCCCACGGGAGTGGACGCCGCGCACCCGGCACCCGCCGTCCTGACCACCAACGGGTTCGGCGGCAGCAAGTCGGACGGCTCCACCGACGCCGTCGCCCGCGCCTTCGCCGCCCGCGGCTATGTCGCGCTGGCCTACTCCGGCCTCGGCTTCGGCCGTACCGGCTGCCCGATCTCCCTCGACGACCCGCGCATCGACGGGCGGGCGGCGAGTCAGCTCCTCGACTTCCTCGCCGGGCAGCGGACGGCGCGGGACGGGACGCGGATCGACTTCGTCACCAAGGACGGCCCCCGCGACCCGAGGGTGGGCATGTTCGGCGGCTCGTACGGCGGCGCCATCCAACTGGCCACCGCCTCCGTCGACGGGCGACTGGACGCCCTGGTCCCGCTGATCACCTGGCACGACCTCGGGTACGCCATGGCCCCGAACCACGCCGACCGCACCTCCGGCGTGACGGGCCCGGGGCCGGGCGCGTACAAGTACCAGTGGACCAACGGCTTCTACCTCATCGGCGAGGCGCAGGGACTGCTGCGGCCGCGCCTGGACCCCTCGCGCGGCGGCGGCTCGGGCTGCGTGCACTTCGTCGCGCAGGCGTGCGAGACCAAGAAGCTGCTGAACTCCGGCCGCTACCCGGCCGCCCGCACGGAAGCCGTGCTCCGCTACGCGCGCAGCGTCTCCCCGGCCTCCTACCTCGGCTCGGTCCGCACACCGACCCTGCTCGTGCAGGGGCAGGCGGACACCCTCTTCACTCTCAACGAGGCGGCCGCGACGTTCGAGACGCTGCGGGCACAGGGCACCGACACCGCGATGATCTGGCAGTCCTGGGGACACAGCGGCGGGATGGCCGACCCCGCGAAGGGTGAACTGGACCTGTCCAAGGGGAACTTCGAGAGCAGCTACGTCGGGCGGCGGGTCCTGGCGTGGTTCGGCCGTTATCTGCGGCACGAGTGGGACACCGACACGGGACCGGCTTTCGCGTACTACCGGGACTGGGTGCGTCACGGCCCGGTGTACGGCACCTCGGAGGTCTTCCCCGAGGGCGTCCCGCACCGGCTGTACCTCTCCGGCGACGGCAGGCTGGTGGGCAGCCGCGCCGACGTGGTGCCCGGCAGCCGCTCGTACCGTAACTGGCGGGTCTCCTCCAGCCACTCGGAGAGTTCGCTGGCCGAACTGCTGAGGCTGCCCAACCCCAAGCCGTACGACACCCGGGGCACCTACCTGGACTGGACGTCCGAGCCGGTCCGGGGGCGGCCCGTGGACGTGGTCGGCGCGCCGCGGGCCACCCTGCGGGTGCGGTCGCCCGAGGCCGAGCGGGTGCAGCACTCCGGCGACGCGGCCGACCGGCTGGTCCTGTTCGCCAAGCTCTACGACGTGGCGCCGAACGGCGCCAAGACCCTCGTCCACCGGCTGGTGGCGCCGGTCCGGGTGCCGGACGTGACCAAGGAGTTCACCGTCGGCCTGCCCGCGATCGTGCACCGCTTCGAGCCGGGGCACCGGCTGCGGTTCGTGGTGGCCGCCAGCGACAACGCGTACTTCGGCAACCGCGGCAGCAAGCAGGTGACCGTACGCAGTTCCCCCGAGCACACCGGCACGCTCGAACTGCCGGTGGTCATGGAGATGCCGGACGAGGGCGAGGAGCCGGCGGCGACGGGGGCGCTGAACGGCTGAGCGCGTGCGGCCCCGGGCCCCGGGCCCGGCGGAACCGGAGCGCCGCCGGGCCCGGACGCGGGGAGGCCGTCCGGTCAGGTCTCCGTGACGGAGATGGCCTGGACCGGGCAGGCGCGGGCGGCCTCCCGCACCAGCGGGTCGCCCGCGCCGTCCTCGCGGCCCGGCAGCAGGGCGCTGAACCCCTCGTCGTCCTGGGTGAACACCTCCGGCGCGGTCAGCGCGCACTGACCGGAGCCGATGCACACGGACGTATCGATGTCGATCTTCATGGCGGCTCTCTTCCGTTCGTCGGCGGGCACACGGGACACGGCCGGCCGCCCGCTCACCAGGTGACGGGCAGTTCGACCAGACCTTGCAGGGTGTGGCCGGGCTTGTGGGGGACCTCGGCGGCGGGCACCGCCAGCCGCAGGCCGGGGAGACGGGCGAAGAGCGTCCCGAAGGCGATCTCCATCTCCGCGCGGGCCAGATTCTGGCCCAGGCACTGGTGGACGCCGAAACCGAAGGCCACGTGGTGGCGGGCGGAGCGCTGCCAGTCCAGGGTGTCCGGCGCGGCGTAGGCGGCGTCGTCCCGGTTGACGACCGAGGTGGAGAAGATCACGCCGTCGTCCGCCCGGATCGTCTCGCCACCCACCTCGATGTCCTCGGTCGCCACCCGCACCATCCCGTCGGCGATCGACAGGAACCGCAGCAACTCCTCCACCGCGTCCGGGAGCAGCGACGGGTCGGCGCGCAGCGCGGCGTACTGCTCCGGGTGTTCCAGCAGCGTGAAGGTGCCCAGCGAGAGCATGTTGGAGGTGGTCTCGTGGCCGGCCACCAGCAGCAGCAAGGCCATGCGCACCAGCTCGCGGTGGCCCACCTCGCCGGTTTCCAGGCGCTCGGCGATCAGCTCGTCCAGCAGTCCCTCGCCCGGCTGTTCGCGCTTGCGGGCCACCAGGCCGGTGAAGTAGTCCTCCAGCCGGTCGCGGGACTCGGTGATCTCCCGCGGGTCGACGCTCTGCAGGAGGGTGCGGGACAGCTCCTCGAAGAGTTCGTGGTCGGCGTACGGGACACCCAGCAGCGAGCAGATCACCATGGACGGCACGGGCAGCGCGAAGGCGGACACCAGCTCCGCCGGGGGCCCCTGCTCCTCCATGGCGTCCAGCAGCCGGTCGACGATCTGCTGGATACGGGGGCGCAGCGCGGCGACGCGCTTGAGGCTGAAGCTCGGGATCAGCATCCGGCGCTGCGCGTTGTGCTCGGGGTCGTCGACTCCCAGCAGCGGGGTCCGCACGGCGCGCAGCGACTCGAAGCGGGGCGCGGGGGAGGGGAACGCCGGATTCTGCCGGTCGGCGGACAGGCGCGGGTCGGTGAGCAGCGCCCGGGTCTCGGCGTGGCCGGTCACCACCCAGGCGGTGCGGCCGTTGTAGAGCCGCACGCGGGACAGCGGCCGGGCGTCGCGCAACGGCTGGTAGCCGACCGGCGGCTGGTACGGACACGTGCGGTCCTGCGGGAAGGGCAGAGCCTCGGTCATGAGACCTCCTGGCAGAAGGCTGGGTGGGCGACGGGGTCGATGGGCTCCTGTGACAAGGCTGGCGGACGGCGGGTCGGGGGGAGATAAGGGCGGGAGACGGACCGGGCGGAGCCGGGGCGGAGGTGGTCCGGTCCGGACCACCCTCCACTCCATGCCCTATGCACGTAATACGTCCATGCGCAGACCGGCCAATTCCGGCCGCGCCGCGATGTGCCGCACGGCGCCGGACGGTCCCGGTGGCTGTCGGTGGCTGTCGGTGGCCACGGGCCGCTACCGGTCGTGTTCAGCGGCGCCCGGTCGCTCCCGGTCCTTCCCGGCAGAGCAGGGTGTCGATCACCGAGTCCAGGTAACGGTCGCGGTCCGCCTCGCCGGGCAGGCTCTCCGGGACGGCGTGCCCCAGTTGCGTGTTGCCGAGATACGCCGTGTACGCGAGCAGGCCCCGGAGGCGCGCCTCGGCCGCCGGGAAGCCCAGCGCGGCGAACAGGCCCGTGACATAGCCGATCCGGCGGTCCGTCACCCGGCGCAGGGCCGCCGCGACGCGCGGCTCCGCCGCCGTCGCCAGCAGGGAGACCTCCAGCGGGTCCGCGGCCGACGCGGCGGACGCGTGCGCGAACAGGACGCGCAGCCGCCGCTCCGGGTCGGGTTCCGCCTCCGCGGTGGCGATGACGGCTTCGGTGTGCAGCTGCTCCCAGCGCTCCAGCGCGGCGTCGACCAGGGCGTCCCGATTGGCGAAGTGCCAGTAGAAGCTGCCCTTCGTGGTGCCGAGGCGGGCGGCGATCGGTTCGACGGCCACCGCCGACAGGCCGCCTTCGCCGATGGCCGAGAGGGCGGCTTCGGCCCAGTCGTCGGCCGTCAGGCGGCGGCGGCCGCCGCCGGCCTTCCCGTCGCGACGGGGTCCGTCCGAGGGGGTGCCGTGGGTGTCCCGGGGGTCGTCCGTGCTCCGTCGCGCCATGACCATACGCTACCGTACGGTCAAACATACGCCATCGTATGGAGGTGCCCGATGCGCTCGGTCCGCGATGTCCACACCCGCACCGTCCAGGCCCCCGCCGCCACGGTCGGAGCCCTGCTCGACCGGCTGGCCGGCGACGACGACCCGCTCTTCCCGGTGCCCGTCTGGCCCGCCATGCGCTTCGACCGCCCGCTGGGCGTCGGCGCGACCGGCGGCCACGGTTTCGTCCGCTACCGCGTCACCGCCTACGAGCCGGGCCGCCACATCCGGTTCGACTTCCCGGAAGGTGGCCACCACGCCGTCGAGGTGACCCCGCTCGGCGCCGGCAACTGCCGGGTGACCCACGTCCTGGAGGACCGGCTCAAGGGCGTGAAGCTGGTGGCGTGGCTGCTCGCGGTGCGCTGGATGCACGCCACCGTCGTCGAGGAGGTGCTCGACAACGTCGAACGCGCCGCCACCGGCGCGGTCCGCTCCCCGGTCCGCCGCTCGCGGTGGGTACGGCTGCTGAACCGGCTCCTGTGGGAACGCCCCGCCGCCGTACCCGTTCCGCCCGCCGCCCGGCTGGCCCGTACCGCCTTCGCGCGTACGGACTTCCAGGACGCCTGGCAACTGCCGCTGCCGCCCGGTATGCCGCGCGACCCGGTGGCCTGGAAGGGCGTGCTGCGCGGCGCGTTCCCCGAGAAGGGCCGCGCCACGACCGCGGACGGCGGGGAGATTCTGCTCGGCCGGGACGCCCGGCACCTGGACTTCCGGGCGTCGCTCCTGGTCGAGAGCCCGGCCGCGGGGGCGGACGGGCGCACCGCGGGCCACGGCGGCCGGGTGACGCTCAGCACGGTCGTGCGCGCCCACCACACGGGCGGGCGGCTCTACTTCGCGGTCGTCCGGCGCGTGCATCCCGTCCTCGCGCGGGCGATGCTCCGCCGTACGCACCGCAGGCTGGCGCTGGCCGCACCGAGCGCGGGGGAGCGGGAGTCGGCGGCACGCGCCCCGCGCGCCGGGTACGGTCACCGGACACGGCCGTAACGGCTCCCGGCACCCGCACCGCGCCGGACCGCCCGCACGTGCCGCCGACGGACGGACGGACCGGATGACTCCGGGCGGCCGCGCAGGACGACGACGAGGGAGTGCGACCGATGACCACGGGCGACATCTGGGCCCCGAGTGAGGAGAGCGGTGCCGTGCGGCCCGCCCTGACCCCCGAGGTGTACGACGCGTCCGCGCTGCCGGGCCCGCTGCCGGCGGACGGCGCCCCGAAGGTGTCGCTGTGGCTGGTCCGCAGCGTGCCCGAGGCCGGGCTGCACGACACGGCGGTGCTGGACGCGGCCGAGCGCAAGAGGACCGCCGCGTTCGTCCGGCCCGGCGACCGCGACACCTACGCCACCTCGCACAGCGCGCTGCGCCGCCTGCTCGGCGCGTACCTGGACCGTGACCCGGCCGGCATACGGTTCGTGCGCGAGCCCTGCCCCTGCTGCGACGAGCCGCACGGCCGGCCGGCGCTGGCGGGGGCCGGGGCGCCGCTGCACTTCTCGCTCTCCCACACCGGTGACATGGCGCTGATCGGCTTCGCCCGTACGCCCGTCGGCGTGGACATCGAGAAGCCCGCCTCGCCACGGACCGTGGCGGAGGTGTCGGGCATGCTGCACCCGCGCGAGCGCGCGACGCTGGACGCCCTGCCCGAGGGCGGGCGGCCGGCCGCGTTCGCCCGCTGCTGGACCCGCAAGGAGGCGTACCTGAAGGGCACGGGCAGCGGTCTGGCGGGCGATCTGATGACCACGACGCTGGTCGGCGCCGGGCCGGAGCCGGTCACGGTACCGGGGTGGGAGATGGCGGACGTGGCGGTGCCGGAGGGGTACGCGGCG
This sequence comes from Streptomyces sp. NPDC045470, assembly GCF_040646595.1. Lineage (NCBI taxonomy): Bacteria > Bacillati > Actinomycetota > Actinomycetes > Kitasatosporales > Streptomycetaceae > Streptomyces > Streptomyces sp. NPDC045470. Next base: position 840,467 of record NZ_JBEZAN010000003.1, on the reverse strand, counting down.
GCCTGCGCGATCCGCGCGGCGACAGTCCCGCACTGACGGGTTCCGGCCGGAGCGGCCCGGACCCGGACAGCGGAACCGGGGCTTCCGCCGGGCCGCCGGGGTGGCAACTCGCGCACACGATCGATATGCCTGGCGGTCCGGCCCGCCGCTTCGTACGATCGGACGATGGCTGACGATCACTACCTCGCCACCGGCTCGCGGGTCGGGCTCCGGCACTTCACGGCGGAGGACCGGGCGGAGTTCACGGCGCGGGCCCGGGAGAGCGTGCGGCTGCAGCGGCCGTGGCTCTCCTCGCCGACCACCGACGCGGCCTACGACCGGTACTTCGCCAAGCTCCAGGAGCCGTCGCGCGAAGGGTTCCTGATCTGTGAGCTGGACAGCGGCCGGATCGCCGGCTTCCTGACCGTCAACAACATCGTGCACGCCGCGTTCCGCTGCGGGGCGGTCGGGTACGGCGCCTTCGCGCACGCCGCCGGGCGGGGGCTGATGAGCGAGGGGCTGCGGCTCGCCATGGGACACGCCTTCGGCGAGCTGGGGCTGCACCGCCTGGAGATCAACATCCAGCCGGCCAACGAACGTTCGATCGCCCTGGTCAAGCGCGCGGGCTGCCGCCTGGAGGGCTACTCGCCCGACTTCCTGTTCATCGACGGCGCCTGGCGGGACCACGAACGCTGGGCCATCACCAGTGACATGTTCGAAAGGACCTGATGTCCGAGATCACCTTCCGGCACCCCGTTCCGGTGCTGCGCGTCTTCGACGTGGCCAAGGCGCACGCGTTCTACCTCGGCTACCTGGGCTGCGCCGTCGACTGGGAGCACCGCTTCGCCCCGGACCTGCCGCTCTACACCCAGGTGTCCCGCGGCGGACTGGTGCTGCACCTGTCCGAGCACCACGGGGACGGGACACCGGGATCGGTGGTGTACGCCGAGCTGAGCGGCGTACGGGCGCTGCACGCCGAACTGGCGGCGAAGGACTACCCGTTCCAGCGGCCCGGCCTGGAGGAGGACGGTGAGATCGGACTGACGCTGACCGTCACCGACCCGTTCGGCAACCAGCTGCGGTTCAACGAGCCGCCGGCGGAGTGAGGGGCCGCCGGAAGGCCGCCCGGCCGGCGTCCGCCCGCCCTTCGTCCGGCCGGCCCGGGCCCGCCCGGCGCCCGGTTCAGCGTCCCTTGCGGTTGACCTTCATGGTGTCCATGTCGGTGGCGGACGAGCGCAGGTCCCGGTAGCCGTACCCGGCCGCCGTCAGCGCCGCCTCCGCCTTCTCCTCGGCGAGGGCGGCCGCCAGCTCCTCGCCGTCCGCCGCGTCCGAGACGATCACGTACCGGTACGTGAACGACCGCAGCGCCGTGTCGTAGGCGAGCGAGCCCTCGGGCGTGAAACGCAGCCGTGCCAGGCCGTGGTCGTCCGCCTCGGCCAGCAGCCGCGCCCTGGCCTCGTCCGTCAACCCGTCCCACCGGCCCCGCACGATCACCCGGTAGGTGTGGTCCGTCGCCATCGCCTTCCCTCGTCTCCGTCGCCGGTACGGCGGCCCTCGCCGTACCGATGCGGTTGCAACGGTACGGCATGCCGGGCTGCGGCGCGGCAGCCGCCCGGCCCCTGTCGCGCACCACCGAAACCCGGTTGAAGTCCGCGGGCCGGTGCGGTGGGATGGCCGGATGCGCCGCATCGTGCTCCTCGACGCCCCCTCCAACCTCGGGCTGCGTCCCCCCGCGCCGGGCACCGTGCCCGGCTGCTACAAGCTGGCGGGCGCCCTGCGCGAACAGGGGCTGCTGCGGCGGCTGAGCGCCCTGGAGGGCGGCGTCGTGACACCGCCCCGCTACGACCTCGGCGGCTGGCGGGAAGGCGAGGGCGACTTCAACGCCGCCGCCATCGCGGACTGCACCCGCCGACTCGCCGCCCGTGTCGAAGCGCACGTGCGCGCGGGCGAGTTCCCGGTCCTGCTGGGCGGTGACTGCTCCATCCTGCTCGGTGCCGTCCTGGGCTTGCGCCGCGCCGGCCGGTACGGTGTCGCCTACCTCGACGGGCACGGCGACTTCCGGCACCCCGGCAACACCGACCGCACCGGCCCCGTCGGGGCGGCGGCCGGCGAGGGAGCCGCGCAGATCACCGGCCGCGGACAGGCCGACCTCACCGGCATCGACGGCCTGGGGCCGTACGTACGCGACAGTGACCTGCATGTTCTCGGCATCCGTGACGACGACGAGGACCGCGCCGAACTGACCTCGCTGGGCATCTCCCACCGCACGGCCGGGGAGATCCGGCGGCAGGGCCCGGAGGCCGTCGCCCGCGCGACCCTGCGCGGCCTCCAGGACACGGCACCGGACGGCTTCTGGATCCATCTGGACGCGGACGTGCTCGACCCGTCCGTGATGCCCGCCGTCGACAGCCCCGACCCCGGCGGCCTGTCCATCGGGGAACTGCGCGAACTGCTCGCCCCGTTGGCGGCCTCACCGCGCTGTGCGGGGCTCGACCTCACCATCTACGACCCGGACCTCGATCCGGAAGGAACCGGGGCGGCTCTGCTCGCCGGTCTTCTGGAAAGCGCCCTCGCGCAGTCCTGACCGCCCCGAGTGTCTCCGGCCGCCTCCGACTGCCTCTGGCCGTCTCCGATCGATGTGCGGCCGGTAGCTGACGGCGAGAGCCGGAACACATGGCCTCAACAGGCCCTTTTCAGGCACGCGCGGACAGGGTTCCATGGTCAACAGGCGGCCACCGCTCCCGAGGTGGCCCGGTACAACCCTGCGAGGCAGCCGTGGCCACTGGCGTACGACGCACGACCCTGACCCTTCCCGCGGCACCCGTGGGCCCGGCCAGTCCGCTGCCCGCCGTCCGCGCACCGGGCGACGTGCACCGCGTCGAGCTGCCCGAGGGGCCGGACCTGCCGCCCGACATGGCCCGTCAGCTCCGCTACGCCCCACTGGACTCGCTGCTTCCCGTGGCCATCCACGACGATTACGGCCGCACGCGCGCCGAAACCACCCTCGACGCCCTCGTCATCGAGAACGACCGGCTGCGCGCCACCGTCCTGCCGGGCCTGGGCGGCCGCGTGCACTCCCTGTACCACAAGCCCACCGACCGCGAACTGCTCTACCGCAACCCTGTCCTGCAACCCGCCAACTTCGCCCTCAACGGCGCCTGGTGCTCCGGCGGCATCGAGTGGAACACCGGCGCCACCGGACACACCGCCCTGTCCTGCGCCCCGGTGCACGCCGCGACCGTACCGGCGCCCGACGGCGGCGAGATGCTGCGCCTGTGGGAGTGGGAGCGGCTGCGCGACCTGCCCTTCCAGGTGGACCTCTGGCTTCCGGAAGGCTCCGACTTCCTCCTCGTCGGCGTCCGCGTCCGTAACCCGCACCTGAACGCGGCGCCCGCCTACTGGTGGTCCAACATCGCCGTCCCCGAGGACGAACGCACCCGCGTCCTCGTCCCGGCGGACGAGGCGTGGCACTTCGGGTACGAGCACACGCTGCGCCGCGTCCCCGTACCGGAGTCCGGCGGCACCGACCGTACGTACCCGCTGCGCAGCGAGCACCCCGCCGACTACTTCTACGAGATCCCGGACGGCGGCCGCCGCTGGATCGCCTCGCTCGACGGCACCGGCCACGGCCTCGTCCACACCTCCACCGACACGCTGCGCGGCCGCAAGCTGTTCCTGTGGGGTGCCGGACGCGCCGGGCGCCGCTGGCAGCGGTGGCTCACCGAGCCCGGCACCGGCGGCTACGCGGAGATCCAGGCGGGACTGGCCCGCACCCAGTTGGAGCACGTACGCCTCGAAGGCGGCGCGGAGTTCGCCTGGCTGGAGGCGTACGGGCCGCTCGCCGCCGATCCGGCCGTGGTGCACGGCACCGACTGGGCCGCGGCCCGCCGCGCGACCGGTGACCGGCTCGAAGCGGTACTGCCGCGCGCACAGGTCGACGCGGCCTTCGCCACCTGGCGGCCGTACGCCGACGCCGAACCCAAGGAGGCGCTGGCCACCGGCTCCGGCTGGGGAGCCCTGGAACGGGCCCGCACCGGCCACGACCTGCCCGGCACCCCCTTCGCCGAGTCGACCGTCGGCCCCGACCAGCAGCCCTGGCTGACGCTGCTGCACACCGGCGACTTCCCACGCGGCGGCGGCGTGCCCGCGGCGCCCCTGGTCGCGGCGCCGTGGCGCGACCTGCTGGAGTCCGCCCCGCCCGGACCCGGCACCGACTACCACCTCGGCATCGCGCAGTGGCACGCGGGCGACCGGGCCCAGGCCGTCCGCAGTTGGGAACGGGCCCTGGCCCACGGTGCGGACTGCCGGCCGCTGTACTGCCTCGCTGTCGCCGAGGAGAGCGAAGGGGAGACGGCGCGTGCGGCGCAACGCTACGCGGAGGCGCTGGACTGCGTACCCGAAGACGACCCGGCGGACGGCACGGAACACATCGGGCCTCTCCTCCCCGCCCTGGTACGCGCCGCGGTCCCCGCACTGCTCGCCGCCGACCGCGCCGACGAAGCCGCGGCCGCCCTCGCCCGCCTGCCCGAGGCCACCCGTACCGACGGCCGTCTCGCCCTGCTGACCGCCCAGGTGGCCCTGGCGCAGGGGGACGCTGCCGCGGCCCGCGCCGTCTTCGACCGCGGCTTCGAAGTCCCCGACCTGCGGGAGGGCGACGAAACCCTCAGCGACACCTGGTACGCCGTCGCCGAAGCCCTGATCGCGGGGACCCGGCCCGTCACCCCCGACGTCCGGGCCCGGGCGCGCGCGGAACACCCCCTTCCGGACCGTTACGAATTCCGGATGCGGACGGTGTGAAGCGAACAAAACCAGCTGAAGGTGCATAGGGTGCGGACAGCGGTGTGCTGTGCGGTGTGCGCTGTTCGCGCACACCGCCCGGCCCCGGCCCCAGCCCCCACCCGCCCCGCAGTGCCACCGCGCCGCCCCGAAAGAGCACCGCCATGCCGATCCGTGCCGACAGCCGACTCCACACCGTCTCTCTGCGGCACGTCCTCGGCGGGCTGCGCGAGGGCGGACCGCTGGCACTGATGGAACGCACCGGACGGCAGGCACAGGGCGCGCTGACCCGGCTCGACCTGGGCACCTTCCGGCCCTTCCTGGTCACCCACCCCGACCATCTGCGGCACGTACTGCGCGACCACGGCGGCAACTACCGCCGGGGCACGGCGATGTGGCAGGCGATGGGCCGGCTCACGGGACAGGGGATCACGGGCGAGGGGCCTCGATGGCGGGCCAGCCGGGACCTGTGGTGCAAGGGCCTGTCGGGCGGCGCGCCCGCGCACGCCGACGGCACGGCCGTCTCGGTAGAGGGCGCGGTGGCGGAGCTGGAGCGGCGCGTGGCGGGCGGGGCGACGGTGGACGCGCTGGCGGAGATGACCCGCGTCGTGCTCCGGGTCGTCAACCCGGCGTTCTTCGGTTCCCGTATCCCGCAGCACCGGTGCGACCGGCTCGCCGCCGCGGTCGCCGTCGCGTTCGACTCGCTGCTGTGGCGGATGGCGCTGCCGTTTGTGCCGCTCGCGGTACCGGTGCCCGGCGACCGCGCCTTCGGGCGTGCCACCCGTACGGTCAACGAGATCCTGCTGCCGCTGATCCGGCGGGCGCGGCACGAGCGGCACACCGGCACCGACCTGATGAGCGTGCTGCTCGCGGGGGCGGACGCCGACGGCCGCGCGCTGAGCGACGAGCATGTCGCCCAGGACGTCGTGGCCCTGTTCGTGGCCGGCTCGGAGTCCAGCGCCCTGACGCTGACCTGGGCCTGGGTCGCACTCGCGGCACATCCGCATCTCGCGGCGGAGGTACGCGCCGAGGCCGACGCCGTACTGTGCGGCGGCCCTGCCCGGCCGGAGCACGCCCGCCGACTGGTGTCCACCCGCCGGTTCCTGGCCGAGGTGTGCCGCCTGTACGCGATGGCGTGGGCGGTGCCGCGGACGGCCGTCACCGCGGACGTCATCGACGGGGTGACCGTCCCGGCGGGCGCCACGCTGGTGCTCTCCCCCTACCTGACGCACCGGCTGCCGCAGTTCTGGGAACAGCCGCTGCGCTTCGACCCCGGCCGTTTCGCCGCAGAGCGCGTCCGGGACCGGCACCCGCTGGCGTACCTGCCCTTCGGCGACGGGCCGCACCAGTGCGTGGGCCAGGCGTTCTTCTTCCAGCAGGCGGTCCTCGTCGTGGCCTCGATGATCAGCCGGTTCGACTTCGCGGTGCCGGGCCGGGCCGAGCCCAGAGCCGCGGTGGCGCTCCGGCCGCGGGGCCGTGTCGACCTGGTGCTCGCCCCGCGCCGCTGACGCGCCTCGGGCGCACGGACCAGCCTCCGACCGCCTTCCGCTCCCATCGGCGCCGGGTCCTCAGAACCGGTCCCACCACCAGGCGATGGACGGAAGCGGCGGCGGTGCGTCGGCCCGTGGCGCGGTCCGGGTGAAGGAGCCGGTGGTGGTGACCGCGCCGGGATGCCGGCCGTCGGGGTTGGTGTACCGGCCGGCGCGCAGCCCCCATTCGATGTTCCCCCGGATCAGGTGGGAGAGGTGGTCGAGGTGCAGCCGCAGCGGCGCGCAGGCCGTGGGCAGCACACGGTCGCGCAGTTGGACGAAGCGCAGGGTCAGCCGGTCGCACAGGTCGACGGCGGCGGCCAGCGCCGCTTCGAGACCCAGGCCGTGTTCGGCGGCCAGGATGTCGACGAGGTTGAGCCGGCAGCGCGAGGCGTGCGGGCTGCGGGCGGCCAGCCAGCGTTCCTTGCCGTACGAGAACAGGTCGTCGTCGAACGCCGCGATCGTGAAGGCCAGTTCGTTCAGCGCGCGCACCGCCGGTGAGTCCATCACCGCGCCGGGGACCTCCGTACCGTCGATGATCTCCGTCCAGCTCATGGTGGCCGTGCCCGCCGCGGTGTGCTGGCGCAGGTGGGCGTAGTCGTCGAGGGACGGCGTACAGTCGCGCAGCCGACAGCCGAACTCCCACAGGACCCCCAGGAACCAGGCCCGGTGCCCGTCCACCATGCGCCGGACCTGCACCGGCGTACCCGCGGCACGGCAGCGTGCGGCCAGGTCGTCCGCCGCCGCGAGGAAGGGGTCGGCGGCCCCGCCCCGTACGGTTCCCGGCGCTTCCAGTACGCGCAGCAGACGGGTGGCGAAGCCGGTGAAGTCCTCGGCGCGCAGGCTGGCCGGGCCCTCGTCGCAGTGCAGGTCGTCGAAGGCGAACATCAGCACGCACCAGTCCACCGCGAGCTGGAGCCGGCCGGCCGGCGCGGCGGGCATGATGCGGCCGTAGAAGCCTCCGCAGTCGTTGCCGGCCATCCGTACGCGCTGTGGGCCGTTCCGGCACAGCCCGTACCCCTGGATCCAGTCCGCCGCGAGCGCGTTCAGCCGGTCGGCCGCCGGGTGCTCCGCACTGGGCAGGGGGCAGTAGCGCGGCGGGATCGTGACGCGGATCGGGGCCGCGGCGGTGTCCTCACGCACCTCGGCGGCCACCGGAGCCAGTACGCCGTCCCTCATGGCAGGTCCCTCATGGCGTGTCCCCCCACGGCGTTACGGCAGCAGGGCACGGGAAAGCGCCTGCGCCGCCTCGGCCACGCTGCCGGAGGCCGTGGCGTCGAACACCGTGCCCCGGGCGGGCAGCGGGCTGGTGCCGAGAGCGTTCTTCAGCGCGTCGTACCCGCCGGCGCCCAGGCTCAGGGCCGCGGCACCCCGCCCGGTGCCCTTGGTGACGTCGACCCGGGTCTTGTCCATCGCGAAGGCGAAGGCGAACAGGTCCACCGGCGCCGGCTGCCGCCTCCGGCGGGCCTCGGCGCCCTCGGCGGCGGCCGTCCCTTCGGCCTTGTGGGAGCCGAAGTCGAAGGACATGTCCGTGAAGGACACCGCCCCGCCCCCGGCCTTCCTGAAGGTCAGGCCGCCGTCGGCCGGAACGGTGCCCTTGCTGAGGTCCAGCGCGAACTCACCCCGCGTCATCGGCAGCCGCACACACCGGCGGCCGTCGACGTCGACCACCCGCCCCGGGCTCCGCGCCTCCAGCGACACCCCCTGGTCTGCCAGCGCCTTGGCGACGGCCGGTACCGGACACAGGTCCATCTCGGCCTTGCTCACCTTCACCTGGGGAGCGGGCAGCACGCTCGGGGTCACCCCGGCCGCCGCGCCGGCCCAGGACAGGACGCAGCCCCCGGCGGCCACCGCACCGACCGGCACGACGAGGCGGCACCAGCGTGGCAAAGACATGACGACTCCCGTCGACGGCACTCAGGGACCAGCGGCCGCTCCGCTGCACCGGCCCGCCGCCCCGTGCGGGTCGCCCACCCTCTACGCGAACACACCGTGCGCCCCCGGACGACCGCGCACGGGCCGCTCGGGTGACGGGTCGGGTGACGGGGAGGAGCGGCGGGACGGCGTCCCGGATCGCCGGCGGACGTCTTCCAAGCGGGTGATCCGGGGCCGAATCCGTGCGTGTGTGCGCCCTTGTCTGGTGTGCGAGGGGGAAAACGCGGGGACAGGCACCGCGCAGACCGGGCCACCCCCGTCGGCCGACCACCGGGAGACACGATCATGAAGGCAGTCATCGCCCACCGCTACGGCGACCCCGACCAGCTCGGCTGGACCGACCAGCCGGACCCCAAGGTGGGGCCGGACTCGGTGCTGGTGCGGGTGAAGGCGGTCGGGGTCAATCCCGTCGACTGGAAGGTCCTGGCCGGCTATCTCGATCCGCTGATGAACGTGCACTTCCCGCTGATCCCCGGCTGGGACGTGGCCGGGGTGGTCGAGCGGACCGGCCTGGACGCGACCGAGTTCGCCGTCGGTGACGAGGTCGTCGGCTATGTGCGCAAGGACGAGGTCCAGCACGGCACCTTCGCCGAACTGGTCGCCGCCCCGGTGCGGACCCTGGCGCGCAAGCCCGCCGCCCTGAGCTGGCAACAGGCCGCCGGGCTGCCGCTCGCCGGTCTCACCGCCCTCCAGGTGCTGGACCGGGTCGGCGTGACCAAGGGCGAGACGGTCCTGGTGCACGCCGCGTCGGGCGGCGTCGGGTCGCTCGGGGTGCAGATCGCGGCGGCCCGCGGCGCCCGCGTCATCGGTACGGCCAGCGAGCGCAACCACGACTTCCTGCGCTCCCTGGGCGCCGAGCCGGTGACGTACGGCGACGGCCTGGCCGGCCGGGTGCGTGCGCTGGCGCCCGACGGGGTGGACGCGGCCGTGGACTTCGTCGGCAACGGCGTCATCGACGTCTCGCAGGAACTGCTGCGCGACACCTCGCGGGTCGCCTCCGTCGCCGACAACGACGTGCTGGAGAAGGGCGGGCACATGGTGTGGGTGCGTCCGGACGGCGCGGGCCTGGCCGCGCTGGGCGACCTCGCCGACGCCGGGAAGCTCACCGTGCACGTCGACACGGTGCTGCCGCTGTCGCAGGCGGCCGAGGCGTTCCGCCGCAGCCAGGAGGGCCGCACGCGCGGCAAGATCGTGCTGGAGGTCTCCTGACGGGCGGACGGCGGGCGAAGCCCGGAGCGTGACGGCTGGTCAGGCTCCGCCCGGCCAGGCGGGGGAGCGGCCGAGGAGGGCCAGGACCCGGTCCAGGACGGGCACCGGGCCGGCGCCGGCGGCGGGAGCCTCCCGTACGGGCCCGAAGGCGGCGCCCGGCTCCTCCCGCGCCGCGCCGCCGGGCACGGCGCGGGCGATCTCCAGGGCGGGCGTCAGGACCTCCGCGGGGAAGGTGACCGTCGTCCCGAGGGACCTGGCCACGTCCCAGGCGTGCACGACGGTGTCCACGAAGTGGAAGCCGATGCCCCGATGCGCCCGGACCGTGACGCCCGGCCCCAGCTCGGGCAGCGCGAACCGGCGCTGCGGCACGCCGGGTTCGGCGAACGCGGCGACCACCTCGCGTGCCGAGGCCGCGAACGCGGCCCCGGGTGCGTCGCCCGCCGGACGGGGCGCGAAGTCGGCGGCCGAGGTGACCTGTCCGCGTGCGGCGGCGGCGAAACCGAGGTTCTGGCCCGTCATGTGGGCGACCAGCCGGCCGAGGTCCCAGGCGGCGCACGGCGTGGGCAGCCCGAAGTGCTCGGGACGTACCCGCCACACCAGTTCGGTGGCGGTGTCCAGCACGGCGCGGTGCAGGGGGCGTAAGTCGGCCGCCGGTGCCGGGGCGCCGGACATCAGGCCGCTCTCCGGTCGACGTATTCGAAGACCGACCCGTCCGGGTGGCGGGCGACGAGGTTGCGGCCGATCGGCGTCGGCAGCGGGCCCGCGATGATCTGTGCGCCGACCGCCGTCAGGTCGGCCACCGCGTCGTCCACGTCCTGGACCGCGAGCGTCGCGGTGATCTTGCTGAGCACCGACAGCTGCGCCTCCGGGCCGCTCATCAGGAAGAAGCAGCCGACGGCGGCGACCGAGACGCCGCCGTGCTCGAAGCGCATCGCCTCGGCGCCGGTCAGCCGTTCGTAGACACCGATCGCCGCGTCGAGGTCGGCCACGCACACCCGCAAAGAGGTCCCCAGAATGTCCATGGAACGAGCGTAGTTGGGGTGCCCCGCCGTACGCGATCAGTTGGGTGATTCCGTGGGGAATCGGGGTGCGGCCCTGTCGGTCCGGTCGGTCCGGCCAGTCTGGTCGGTCCCGTCGATTCTGCCGGTCCGGTCGGCCCGCCGGACGGTCAACCGGTCATCGACAGGCCGTCGTCGGCGCCGCCGCGGGAGAGGACCACCTCGCGTACGGCGTCCCGGGCCCGCGCGTGCGCCGGTCCGCCGGGCGCGCCGCCGGTCAGCGGGACGACGCGGAACGCCTGTTCCACATCGGTGAGTTGCGGGGTGAACTCCGCCTTGGTCACCGTCCAGCGCCGGCCCGCCGCGTCCGGCGGCGCGAAGGTGAAGCGGGCCATCGAGCTCTGGTTGCCGCGGGGGTCGACCGCGCCCTGCGGGTTGTACATGTAGCCGGCGAGCTGGTCGCCCATGCCGTACACGACCCAGGTGCCGTTGACCTTCTCGTACGCCTGCGGGACGTGGGCGTGGGTGCCGAGGAGGAGATCGATGTCGGGGCGGCCGCCGGTGCGGGCGGCGGTGAGGGCGTGGGCGAGCGTCTGCTGCTGCTCGTCGGGTTCCTGCTGCCACTCGGTGCCCCAGTGGAGGCTGACCACGACCACGTCGGCGCCCGCGCGCCGGGCGGCCCGCGCGTCGGCGAGCATCCGGTCCCGGTCGATGAGGTTGACCGACCAGGGCTGTCCTTCGGGGACGGCGATGCCGTTGGTGCCGTACGTGTACGCGAGCTGGGCGACCTTCGCCCGCCCGGCCTCGAGGAGAGTGGGCCGGCCGGCCTCGTCGGCGGTACGGGCCGAGCCGGCGTGCCGTACCCCCGCCGCGTCCAGGGCGTCGAGGGTGCGGCGGATTCCGGCGGGGCCGTCGTCCAGGGTGTGGTTGGAGGCGGTGGAGCAGGAGTCGTAACCGGTGGCCTTGAGCGCGGCGGCGACCTGGGGCGGCGACTTGAACGCGGGGTAGCCGGTGAACGGGCCGCCGTCCTCGCCGTACACCGTCTCCATGTGGCAGATCGCGAGGTCGGCACCGGAGACCAGGGGCCGGACACCGGCGAGCATCGGGCCGAAGTCGTGGCTGCGGCCGTGTGCGTCCTTGCGGGCCTGCTCGATGATCTCGGTGTGCGGGAGCACGTCGCCGGTGGCCAGGAGGGTGAAACCGCCGGACGCCGCGGCCCGCGCGGGCTGCCCGGAGGTCGCGCCGTGGCGTCCCGCGGCGGGCTGCTGGGGACCGCAGCCCGCCGCCAGGAGTGCCAGTACGGCCAGGGCGGCCGGTCCGTGCGTTCTTGTCACGGATTCTTCATACCGGGGGGAACCGGGGAGTTCGCGCTGGTTGTGGCGGTCGGGTCACGCCCCGTACGGAGGCATGCCCGGCGGGCGCCTCACACCCGGCAGAGGATCTCGCCGTTCAGTACGCTGAACCAGGCGTCCTCCCGCGCGCCCCACTCCCGCCACGCGCCGGAGATCCGGTCCAGCGCGGCCTCCGTGGCGTGGCCGCCCTCCACTGCGCGCCGGGCGTACGCGGAGGCCACGGTCCGGTCCGCCCACAGGCCGCTCCACCAGGAGCGTTCCTCCGCTGTCGCATAGCACCACGCGCTCGCCGTCGAGGTGATCGCGGCGTCGGCGAAGCCGGCCTCCCGGGCCCAGGCGCGCAGGCGCCGCCCCGCGTCCGGCTCGCCGCCGTTGGCGCGGGCGACCCTGCGGTACAGGTCCAGCCAGTCGTCCATGCCCTCGGTCGCCGGATACCAGGTCATGGCCGCGTAGTCGGCGTCCCGTACGGCGACCACGCCGCCCGGCCTGGTGACGCGCCGCATCTCGCGCAGCGCCTGGACCGGGTCGCCCACGTGCTGGAGGACCTGGTGGGCGTGGGTGACGCAGAAGGAACCGTCCGGGAAGTCCAGGGCGTGGACGTCGCCGGTCACGAAGCGGACGTTGTCCAGGCCGCGTCCCTCGGCGGTGGCCCGCGCCTGCTCCAGTACGTCCGGTGCGTGCTCCAGCCCGGTGACCCGGCCGTCCGGCACCAGCGCGGCCAGGTCGGCCGTGATGGTGCCGGGGCCGCAGCCGATGTCCAGGATCTCCATGTGCGGCTCGATCGCGTCCAGCAGGTACGCCGCCGAGTTGGCGGCGGTGCGCCAGGTGTGCGAGCGCAGGACGGATTCGTGGTGCCCGTGGGTGTACACGGCGGTCTCGCGGTGGCCCGGGGGACGGGCGGCGGACCCGCGGGGCTCCTGGGTGTGGACGGCGGACTCGTGCGGCATGGCGGACGGCTCCTTCGCGCTCCCGGTCTGCAGGTGTGAGCACCGTACGCCGGGCAACCGCATGATGAGAACACCGTCTCGTCATTCGGGCAGCAGGCGGTAGACGGTCAGCGCCTCGTTCTCCTTGCAGATCGTCAACTCACGGGGTGCGGGCGCCACTTCACCGTCGTACGCCAGCACGCTGCCCTCCGTCAGGCCGCCCAGGCGGACCGACCGCATCCGGGACTCGCTGAGCACGGGGGAGTGGCGCAGCGCACCCGTCAGGGCCGCGGTCAGCAGCCGCGTACGGGCCAGCCGCCCGCCGTGCACCACCCGTACGTCCAGCACGCCGTCCGCCAGGTCGTGCCGGCGCACCGGCGCCAGCCCCAGCCCGCGGTACGCGCAGTTGCCCGCGAACAGCAGCCACAGCTCCCGCTGTTTCCCGTTCACCTCCACCGTCACCGGGTCGGCCGTCCGCAGCACCTTCCAGGCGGCCAGCACCCCGGCCGGCCAGGCGCCGATCCGGCTCGCCCACTCCTCCCGTACACGCACCAGCTCCGGGTACGCGCCGACGGAGAAGGTGTTGAGGAAATAGGTGGGGTCCTCGCCCGGCGCGGTGCGGAACCCGGCCAGGTCCACCGCGACCGCCTCACCGCTCTCCACCGCCCGGGCGGCATCCGTCAGCGTCTCGATGCCCAGGTCGTACGCGAAGTGGTTGCGGGTGCCGCCGGGCAGCACCGCCAGCGGCAGGCCGTGCCGCACGGCGACCGCCGCCGCGGCGCAGACGGTGCCGTCCCCGCCCAGCACGCCCAGCGCGCCGCCGGCCCGGGCGGCCTGTTCGGCGGCCTCCTCCAGCGCCTTGTCCATCGGCGGGGACTCCGGGTCGCCGCACAGCACCACCTCGGCCTCCGGCAGTACGCCCCGCACCTCCTGCACCCGGTCGGGCCGCTGCCCGGTGCGCTGCCCGGACGCGTGGTTGGCCACCACGAACAGCCCGCGGCCGCCCGGCAGCGAGGGCGCGTCGGCCGCCGGGCGCGCCGGGGGCGCCAGCTGCGCCCGGGTCGGCGCGAGCCCGCGCACCGCGAGGGCGGCACCCACACCGAGCGCGGTTCCCGCCAGGACGTCACCGGGATAGTGGACGCCCGTGTAGACGCGGGAGAACGCGACGGAGGCGGCGACCGGCGCCAGCGCCAGGCCCCACCACTTGTTCTCGAACGCGACGCCCGTGGCGAAGGCGGCGGCGGACGCCGCGTGGCCGGAGGGGAAGGAGGTGGTGAAGGGCTGCCGGTTCAGCTGCCGTATGACGGGTACCGCGTCCAGCAGCGGCCGGTGGCGCCGCACCGAGCGCTTGCCCAGGGTGTTGACCGTCGCCGACGCCGCGGCCAGCGAGGCCACCCCGCGCAGCGCGGCCCTGCGCATCGGCCGGCCGCCCAGGGCGGCCGCGCCCGCCGCGATCCCCATCCACAGCAGCCCGTGGTCGGCGGTGCGCGTCAGCCGTGGCAGCACGCGCTGCGCGCCCGGCCAGTGCCGTGACGCGACACTGTCGAAGATCTCGCGGTCCCAGGTACTCAGCAGCTTTCGCATGGGCCACCTGTACCCCGAAGAAGGGGGCACATACAGCAGCCCCACCGTTCCCCGCGTCGTCCGTTTCATCGGCAGCCGCTCCCGTCGGTCGGATCGGTCGGATCGGTGGTACTCGGGTGGGCCCCCGTGGGCCCTGGTCGGTTCCGGTGGGCCGTGGTCAGCTCCGGTGGGCCCTGGTCGCCTCCGGTGGGGCCGGTGGCCTGGGTGAGCCCGGTGGCCGCGACGGGCCCGGCGGCCCCGGACGGCGGGGCCGTGACCGCGCGGCCCGGCTACGGCTCGGCCGGCTCAGCCCACCCAGCCAGGCCCAGCCCGCCCGACCCGACCCGCCCGGCCCGGCCCGGCTCGCCGCCCGGTCTCAGGCGAGCCCCGGCCCTCCGTTCCCGGTGTCCGGCCAACTGTCCGGGGCGGCCCTGCTGATGTCCGCTAGCGCCGAGTCCGGGTCCTGGGCACGGGCCAGGTCGCCGATGCTGACCACCCCCACCGGCGTCCCGTTCTCGACCACCGGCAGCCGCCGCACCGCGTTGGTGCGCATCAGCGTGACCGCCTCGCTGATCCGGTCGTCGGGGCCGACGCAGACCGGCTCGGGGGTGCACACCGAGCGGCAGGACACGGCGAGCGGGTCGACCCCGTCGGCCACCGCGCGCAGCGTGATGTCCCGGTCGGTCACCACCCCCAGCAGCACGCCGTCCTGCGTCACCAGGACGTCCCCGATGTCCTGGGCGCGCATCAGCTGCGCCGCCTCGACGAGCGAGGCGTCCGGCAGGACCGCCGCGACGTCCGGGGTCATGACGTCCCTTACGAACTGTGCCATGGCTGTTCGCCTTCTCTCGGTCGGGCCGGCGGGCGGCAGGAGGGGCCGCGGCGGCCGGGGCGGGCCCGGGGTACGGGAGCGCCCCGGGAACCGTCACCCCGGGGCGTCGTGCGGGAGCACGCAGACGGCGCCGTACCCGCCGTGGCGGCGCCGGTCGCCGCGCCGGGCCGGAGCGGTCCTCGTACGATCGAAGGAGGCGACCGGACGGACCGGATGGTCCGAGGTACCGGAACGGCCCGCGGGGCCGGGGCCCGGCCTGGTAGTGAGTGGGGTGAGGAATCCGAGTTCCATGCCTGCCTCCGGGGCTCGCTCCGAGCCTGCCGCCGGACGTGTCCGGGTGGTTGTGCGAGCGGGTACCCGAAGGGACGCACCCGACACGGAGGGAGAAACCCCGATGCCGTCCCACGACATGCCCACGGACCCGCCGCGGCCCGCGGAGACGAAGGCTGCCGCACCGGGCACCGCGACCCTGGGAGTCCCGCCCGCCCGGCTCGACGAACAGCAGCTGCTGCGCGAGCTGGAGACCATCCACCGCACCCGCCACGACACTCTCCTGCACGGTTCCACCGACGCCCTGACCACCCACAACGCGCGCATGGCGGAGCTGGAGGGCGAGTACCTGCGCCGCCATCCGCGCCGCTGGGTCGCCTCCGGCCGCACCCGTTCCGGTGCCCGTGCCCGCACCGGCTGACCACCCCGTGACACCGCCCCTCGGCCCCGTCCGGTGACATCGGGACGTTTGACCGGGGCACCGGGCAGGTACCCGGTCACCGGCCGAGCGGCCACGGAGAAGGCCCCGGGAGCCAGGGCGACGGGGCAGTGGGAAAGAGCGCCCGGGTGCGGAATGTGGGGTTCCGTGCCCGGGCCTCTTTCGTGCTCCGTGCACCGGACCCCACCCCGTCCGGCCGGTTCGCCGCCATGCCGTGGTCCAATGCGGTGACCGGCCGCCGGCCGGCGGCTGTCAGGGAGGGACACATGGCGGACATCCGGCACACCACGGCAGGCGCCACGCCACAGGAACCGGGCGCGCCCGCACGGTTCAAGGACCTGGCTCTGGACGCCCGCGACCACCACGCTCTCGCCGACTGGTGGTGCGCGGCCATGGGCTACGTCCGCCGCCCGCCCGCGACGGACGAGGAGCAGCCGCGCGCCTGGCCGGTCCCGATCGTCGATCCCGCCGGCACCGGCCCGCTGATCTGGATCAACCCGGTCACCGAGCCCAAGTCCGTCAAGAACCGGATGCACCTGGACGTCTGGGGCGACACCGACCGCCTGCTGCGGCTGGGCGCGACCCTGGTACGCAAACGTGACGAGGACATCGCCTGGGACATCCTCGCCGACCCGGAGGGCAACGAGTTCTGCGTCTTCGCGCCTCCGGAGGCCACCAGCGGGCCCGCCGACGGGAGTTGACGGACGGACATCGGCGCGTCCGCCCGGGCACCCGCCCGCCCCTCACAGCACCCGGTACGGCGTAGCCTCCTCGTGGCGGAACTGGAGGCCGTGGCCCGGCAGTTGTTTCGTGCCGGGGCGGACCGTGCCGCCGGACGGGTCGAGGACGCCGTCGAAGAACATCGACTCGATGCGTACGTGGTCGTGGAACCACTCGATGTGCCGCAGGTTGGGTACGCAGGCGGCCGGGTGGGCGTGGACGTGTGGTGCGCAGTGGGCGGAGACCTCCAGGCCGTGGGCCTCGGCGAGGGCCGCGGCGCGCAGCCAGACCGTCAGGCCGCCGCACCGGGTGGCGTCGATCTGGAGGCAGTCCACGACCGGGGCCAGGCGCGCGAAGTACGGCAGGTCGTAGCCGTACTCGCCGGCTGTCACGTCGCACACGACCAGGTCACGGACGACCCGCAGGCCCTCCAGGTCGTCGGAGGAGACCGGTTCCTCGAACCAGCCGACGCCCTGGTCGGCGAGTGCCCGGCCGACCCGTACGGCCTGCTTGCGGGTGTACGCGCCGTTGGCGTCCACGTACAGCTCGGCGCGCGGTCCGATGGCCGTACGGGCGTTGCGTACGCGGGACAGATCGCGCTCGACGGCGCGGCCCCACTCCTCACCGATCTTGATTTTGACCCGTTCGATGCCCTGCCCGTGCACCCATCCGTTCAACTGCGTCGCCAGGTGGGTGTCGTGGTACGTGGTGAACCCGCCCGACCCGTAGACCGGCACCGCACTGCGTACGGCGCCGATCAGATGCAGCAGCGGCAGTTCCAGCAGCCGCGCCTTGAGGTCCCACAGGGCGATGTCCACCGCGGACAGCGCGCAGGCGACCAGCCCGGGCCGGCCGGCGTTGCGCACCGTCCGGCTCATGGCCTCGTAGGTGCCCTGGACGTCCAGCACGCAGCGGCCGAGGACCGGACGGGTGAGCAGGTCGCGGACGACCGAGCCGGTGTCGGCGGCGGCGTAGGTCCAGCCCAGCCCGGTGGTCGTCCCGGAGCGGGCCTCGACGACGATGACGGTGGTGGTGTCCCAGGCGAGGGTGCCGTCGGCTTCCGGCGCGTCGGTGGGGACGGTGTAGGCGGTGACGTCCAGCCGCTCGACTTTCATTGACGGAGGGCTCCTCTTCGGTCTCGGTGCGGGCCCGGGACCGGCCCTCGTTCCTGCCGCTCCGGCCGCTCGCAGGGGGTTCCGCCGGTACGCGTACACCGTCGGCCGGCCCGGCCGCCCGGCCGGTGACCGGGGGCAGCAGGCCGTCCCGCACGGGTTACCTGACCCGCGGGCCGGAAACCTCCCGTGCCGGTGTGTGCCGCGGCCGATTCGGCCCGCGAGGCGTTTACCGGCACCGGCTCCGGGCACGCGATCCGTGTGCTTCGGACCGGAGGCACGCCCGTGGGAGCGAACCTGCTCTCCGAGCGTGCACTCCGGCTGCGCTCCCGCGGAGGACCCCAGTCCACCGATCAGGGAGCCGGGACCATGCCCTCTGTACGCACACATCATCTCGCGAGTACCCAGCGCGGCCGGCCCGCCGACCGCCCGCCGGGCCCGCGCCGCACCCAGAAGAAGCACCCGCACGACGACGCGCCGGACACCGGCGCCGACTTCCGCAAGCTGACGGCGCTGCCCGACGGGCCGGAGCGGGACGCGCTGCGCCAGAGCATCGTCTGTGCCTGGCTGCCGATGGCCGAACGTCTCGCGCGGCAGTTCCGCAACCGCGGTGAGACCACCGAGGACCTGACCCAGGTCGCCTCGCTCGGCCTGGTCAAGGCCGTGGACCGGTACGACCCGGACCGCGGCTGCGCGTTCGAGAGCTTCGCCGTGCCGACCATCGTCGGCGAGGTCAAGCGGCACTTCCGCGACCACATGTGGGGCCTGCACGTGCCCCGGCGTGTCCAGGAACTGCGCAACCGCGTCCGTACGGCCACGCTGGAGCTCACCCACGCGCCCGACGACCACCGCCCCGCCGCCGGGGACATCGCCCGCCACACCGGTATGACGCTGGAGGAGGTACTGCTCGGCATGGAGGCGCTGGAGAGCTACTCGACGCTCTCGCTGGACGCCGAACTGCCCGGCGCGGACGACGGGTACGCCATCGTGGACACCCTCGGCGGCCCGGAGCCCGGCTTCGACCTCGTCGTGGACCGCGAGGCGGTCAGGCCCAAGCTGCAGATGCTCCCCGAGCGCGAGCGGCAGATCCTCTACCTGCGGTTCTTCTGCGACATGACGCAGAGCCGGATCGCCGACCGACTCGGCATCTCGCAGATGCACGTCTCCCGCCTCATCAACCGCACCTGCACCCGGCTGTGCGACCAGGTGGGCGAACGGGAAGCGGCCTGAGGCCAGGGCCCGGGGCTCATCGACAGCCCAGGGTTCAGGGGTGCAGCGCGCGCCCCAGGTGGCGGGCCAGCCGGTCGACGGCGCCCGCCTCCGCCAGGCTGAACGCCCGCCGTCCGCCCGTGCGCAACAGGGTCAGGACACCGCGCACCGGCCCCGTCCTCGCCCGCAGCGGCACGCACAGCAGCGAGGTCACCTCGGCGCGGGCCAGGATCGGCGCCCCCGCGGGGTCGTGACCGAACGCCCCGAGATCCTCCGGACGCACCTGGAGGGTGGCGTTGCCCGCGCGGGCCGCCTCGACCACGACCGGGCAGTCCCCGGGGAGCTGCGCGGCCAGGACGGCCGCGAGGTCGTCCGGGGAATGCGGACCGCCGGTGCCGCGCGGGCCCGTCGCGCCGTCCGCCGCCGGGCCGTACGCCTCGTCCCCGGCGTACGGCCCGGGTCTCTCCGGCCCGTGCGCCGCCACCCGCACCAACGGCCCCCCGCCGCGGGTCACCAGATCGGCCGTCACCCAGTCGGCGAAGCGCCCGCGCAGCACCCGGCAGGCCCGGTCGAGCACGGCGGTGGGCTCCCGCGGCGCATCCAGGAGGGCCGTGGTCATGTCGTCGAGGAGGTCCATCAGTTCGGTGTTGCGGGTCACCTCGGACAGGCCGGGCCGCGACGTTCCCGTGCGGCCTGCTTCCGTCGCGTGGTCCGGGTTCCCCGTGCGGTCCGCTTCCGTCGCATGGTCCGGGTCCCCGGTACGTCCCGTTTCCGCCGTGCGGTCCGGGTTCCCCGTACGCTCCGCCTCCGCCGCGCGGTCCGGGGCCTCCGTACGCTCCGCGGTTCCGGGCCGCTCCGCCGCCACCGGCTCCGGGCCGGTGAGGAAGACGGTGAGGACGGACGTGCCCGGCTCGCCCTGGGGCCGCAGCGCCGTCATGGTGGCCCGCAACGACTCGTCCGCGCGCCGGACACCGTCCGGCGGCGGCAGCAGCCGTACGACCAGGCTGCGGTCGCCCTCGTTGCGGGCGACCGCGGCCACCTGGGAGCGGAAGGCGGCCCGTTCCTCGGGGACGAGCGAGGCGGTCAGCGGGCGGCCCGCGGCATAGCCGGCGCGCATGCCGAACAGCCGGGTGCCGGCGAAGTTCAGCCGCCGTATCACCGCGTCCGGGTCCAGCAGCACCACCGCGAACGGCATCCGCTGGAACAGCGCGCGCAGCAACTGCTGTTCCTCGGCGGCCCGCCGGGCGCCGTTGTCCCGGTCCGCCGGCAGGCTCCGTTCGAGGCGGGGCAGCATCACGTCGACGACGTGCTGGAGTTCGAAGAGAGCGGCGTCCAGGACGGACAGCCGCTCGGTGGAAGGCAAGGCGCGTGCGGCGCGCAGCTCTTCGACCCGTCTGCGGAAGTCCGCCAGTTCCGCAGCGACGCGCTCGACCTCGGCCATGCCCTCAACCTAACCGGTGCGCCACCGGACCGTACCCCGCCGGCGCCAAGCCGACCGGGGACCGGGCCCGGATACCCGAACTCGACGGGAAACAGGTGTTTTTGTCCGCCCGCACCGGGCAGCCGATCCAGTGCGGGGTCCATGACTTCCCGTCTACGGACCCGAAAGGACTGACCACACAGTGGACGCGACAACGCCGACCCGTACCCGCTTCGAGACCGGGACGCCGGACCTCGCCGAGGGGCCCTCCGCCCGCAGTCTCGCCCACCTCGCCGAGCAGGCCGCCCTGTGCACCCCGGACAGCTGCGGCGCCGCCGCGACGGTGAGTTCCGCCGACGGCACCGCCGAAGGGCCGACCGCGGTGACCCACCCCGACCTGTCCGCCCTGGTCAGTGTGCAGTGGGAGTCCGGTGAGGGGCCCATCCCCGCGGCGCTGGACACCGGCCGGGCCACCGGCACCGACGACCTGCTGCACGAGAGCCGCTGGCCCGAGTACCGCACCAAGGCACTGGAGGCCGGAGTACGCTCCAGCGCCACCCTCCCGTACCGCCGGGACGGCATCACCCTCACCCTCACCGTCTACGGCTTCCGGCCGGGCCTGAAGGTCGAGAAGGGCTGTACGGCGACGGACGTGCTGGGTGAGCTGGCCGCGACCGGACTGGCGCGGGAACGCCGCTACCGTGAGGTGCTCGTCGAGGTGGACCAGCTCGACACCGCCCTGCGCACCCGGCCGGTGGTCGACCAGGCATGCGGCATCCTCATGTACGTGCTGGGGTGCGACGTGGACACGGCCTTCGACACGCTGCGCCGACTGTCCCAGCGGACCAACCGCAAGCTGTCCGACCTCGCCGGCGCCCTGGTCCGTACCCGAGGACACGGGCTGGAGGCCGAGCTGCGGTGCCTCGGCGAGAAGGGCCGACACCCCCACCGCGCGGCCGCCCGGGGCAAGCGCGCAAACTCCGCCGACACCGAAGCGCCGGACGACGGCCCCACACCGTAGCGGCGGCCGGAACCGCTGTCTCCGAAGGCCCCGCGCCCGGCCACCTCGGACGGAACCGCTGCCACGCGTGCCCGCCTCCCGCCGCGCCCGGACACCGGCACTCGGCCGACCGGTGACGTGTCGCCCCGCCTCCCTGCCCCCGCGATCTGCAAAGGTGGTCGGGGCCCGCACTCATGTGATGGGCCCACGATCGACCTGCCGTGGAGTGTGGAGGTACGGATGCAGCGGACGGCCCTGGATCCGGATCCGGCCCCGGAGCCGGATCCGCCGGCGGGGCTGCCGGTCCTCCCGGAACTCGCCGCACACCTCGCCGCCGCCGCGGACCGCACGGAACCCGAGCCGCCCGGCGGCTCCCGGCCCCTGCGCGCCGCCGCCTGCGACTACTGGGCGCGCCGCGGCCTGGAGACCGCGCCGGAACGGGTGCTCGCCGCGCCGGGCGCGCCCGCCCTGCTCCTCGCGCTGCTCGCGGCCGCGGGCGGCGACGTGCTGCTGCCACGGCCCTGCGCCCAGTGGTACGCGCCGGCCGCCGCACTGCTCGGCCGGACGGTGCACCGCGTCCCCGTACCGGCCGAATCCGGTGGCGTACCGGACGCGTTCGCCCTGCTGGAAGCCGTACGCCGGGCCCGGCTGACCGGAGCGGGGCCACGGGTCCTGCTCGTCTCCGTGGCCGACGACCCCAGCGGCACCTGCCCACCGCCCGAGCTGGTGCACGAGGTGTGCGAGGCGGCAGCGGCGGACGGACTGTGGGTCGTCAGCGACGAGACCGGCCGCGACCTGCTGCACGATCCCCACGACACGGTGGTGCTGAGCCCGGCCGAGATGCTGCCGGACGACGTCGTCGTCCTGACCGACCTGCGGGCCACCCTGGTACCGGCCTCCTGGCCCGCCGCACTGGCCCGCTTCCCGGACACCGGACGCGGCGCCGCACTGCGCGCCGCGACCCTGGAACGGCTCGAAGCGCTGCGTACCCCGACGGCCGGGCCGGTCGCCGCCGTCGTCACCCACGCACTCACCGAACCGGAGCCCGTACGGGTCCGCACCGCCGCCGCTGCCCGGGTGCACGGCACGCTCGCCGGAACGCTGCACCGCATCCTCACGGCGGCGGGCGCCGTCTGCCGCCCGCCGCACGCGGGCAGTCACCTGTACGCCGACTTCGACCCGTTGCGCCCGGCCCTCGCCGCCCGGGGCATCACCGGTCCGGCCCCTCTGGAAGGCGCTCTCGCGCCCTGGGCGGCGCGCGGCGGGCACCGCTTCGGCGACGATCCGCGCGCGCTGCGTGTACGGCTGAGCACCGAAGTGCTGCTCGGGCCCGACGCCGACCACCGGCGCCGGGTCCTCGAAGCCCCCGACCCCTTGAGTCTTCCCCATGTGGCCGAGGCGCTGAGCGCTCTGTCCGCCACTCTTGCCGCGCTCGTGGACACCGGCTCCTCGTAGCCCGCCGGTCGTGCCGCCGCCGCGCGCCCTTCCGGCCCTCGTCCCCCCGCCCCTCCTTCCCTCCGGTTCTCGCCCCTCCGGCCTTCGTCCCCTCCGGCCTTCGTCCCCGGCCTCCGCCCGCACCCCGGTGGCCGTCCCGACCGGCAGCACGGCCGGTCATGCCCCACCGAATGGAGCCCCTCGATGACCGAACAGACCGAACGTTCCCTCACCGAGCCTCTCCCGCCGCCCGCCGGCCCGCACCCGGCCGGCGCCGCGCCCGCGCCGGTCCGCCCGCCGGGCGAGGTCCGCACCTGGCCCCGTGACTTCACCGACCGGCTCACCGCGCCGCTGCCCGGCGTACGCGCCCTGGCCCGCATCGCCCGCGAGGGCAAGCTGCGGCCGTCCGCCCAGGCCCTCCTGGACATCCCCGACCTGCCCTTCGAGCCCGGTCCGCTGCCGGAGCCCGGCCCCCGGGACATCGCCGTCACCTGGGCGGGCCACGCAAGCTGGGTGCTGCGCATCGGCGGCCTGACGGTGCTGACCGACCCCGTGTGGTCCCGCAAGATCCTGGGCACCCCGCCCCGCGTCACCCCGGTCGGCGTCCGCTGGCAGGACCTGCCGCCCGTCGACGCCGTCGTGATCAGCCACAACCACTACGACCACCTCGACGCCCCCACCCTCAAACGGCTTCCGCCCGACACCCCGCTCCTGGTGCCCGCCGGACTCGCCCGCTGGGCCCGCCGGCGCCGCTTCACCCACGTCACCGACCTGGACTGGTGGGAGGCGGTCGAACTGCCGGGCCCCGCCGGGCCGGTCCGCTTCGACTTCGTCCCGGCCCACCACTGGAGCAAGCGCACCCTGACCGACACCTGCCGCTCGCTGTGGGGCGGCTGGGTCATGACGGCGCCGGACGGGCGGCGGGTGTACTTCGCCGGTGACACCGGGTACGGCCACTGGTTCGAGGAGATCGGCGGCCGGTACCGGGGCATCGACCTGGCGCTGCTGCCGATCGGCGCGTACGACCCGCGCTGGATGCTGCGTCCGGTGCACACCGACCCCGAGGAGGCGGTCCGCGCCTGCCAGGACGTGGGCGCCCGGGCGATGGCCCCGATGCATTGGTCGACGTTCCTGCTGTCCGCCGAGGCGCCCCTGGAGCCGCTGCACCGTGTACGCGCCGCCTGGGAGGCCGCCGGGCGCCCGCGCGCGGACCTGTGGGACCTGGCGGTGGGCGGCTCGCGCGTTCTGGAGGGCGGGGCGGGGGAGGGGGCGGTGGCCGGGTGATCCGGGGCCGCGTGCGGTGAGGTGCCGACGGCCGGGTGGGGCGGGGGCGGCCGGTGGCTGGGGGTGGCGGGGGCGGCCGGTGGCCGGGTGTGGCAGGGCGGCCGCTCAGCGCGGGGGCGGCCGGTGGCCGGACGAGGCGGGGGCGGCCGGTGGCCGGGGAGGCGCGTGCGGCCGCTCAGCCGCCCCTTTCGTGGCGCAGCCTCCGCCACACCGCGGGTGCCCCGCTGACCACCAGCGTCAGACCGACCGCCGCCGCCACGCCCTGCCACGGCTCGCCGAACAGGGAGCCGCCCAGCAGGCCGATGAGCTGGTACGTCACCGCCCAGGCCAGACAGGCCGGCAGGTCACCGCGGGCGAAGCGCCGCAGCGGCATCCGGGACAGCAGGCACGCCAGCATCACCGGAATCCGCCCGGCCGGCACCAGCCGTGACAGGACGAGCACCAGCACCCCGTGCTCACGCAGCTTGGTCTGCGCCCGCGCCAGCCGTTCCGGCGCCGCGCGGTCGCGCAGCCGCTCCAGCCAGCGCGACCCGTTGCGGGACCGTACGCCGCGCTGCCCGAGCCAGTACAGCCCCAGGTCACCGAGGAAGGCGGCGAGCGCGGCCAGCCCGAAGACGATCAGCAGGGCCCACGGCGACCGCTGGTGGAAGGCCACCACCGCGGCGGAACTGACCACCGCGCCGGTCGGCACCACCGGCACCAAGGACCCCAGCACCACCAGCAGGAACAGCGACGGGTAGCCCACCACCTGCTGGGTCGTCTCGGGGGGCACGCCGCCCGCCAGCCCGCCCGTCACCGCGCCGCCGCCAGCCGTACGGACTCGCCGTGCGCGAGCCGGTGCACCGCCACCCGGGGCGCCAGCAGCCCGGCCTGCCGGGCGAACTCGTCACCGGGGGAGTGGAACTCGTGCGGGCGCACCGCGTCCAGGCCGATCGGCCAGTACGTGCCGTAGTGCACCGGCACCGCGCTGACCGGCGCCAGCCGGGCCGCCGCCTCGGCCGCGCGCCGCGCGTCCAGGTGGCCGTGCCCGAGGAACGGCCCCCAGCCGCCCACCGGCAGCAGCGCCACGTCGACGGCGCCGACCTCCTCGGCCATGGTGTCGAAGAGCCCGGTGTCGCCCGCGAAGTACGTCGTCGCCGCGCCGTGCACCACATAGCCGAGCGCCGGTACCCGGTGCGGGCCGTAGGGCAGCCGCCGCCCGTCGTGTGCCGCGTGCACCGCGCGGACGGTCACCTCACCGGACCCGTACCCGTACCCGTCCGCGTCCGGATGCGCGGCGCGGACCGTGACCGTCTCGCCGGGCCGCAGCTCCGTGACCCGCAGCCCCCGCGCCGCAGCCACCCGCCGCAGCCCCGGTACCGCGGCGACGGCGCCGCACGGCACCACCACCCGGGTGCCCGGCCCGAGGCGGGCGAGGGAGGCGGGGTGCAGATGGTCGGCGTGCAGGTGGGAGACGAGTACGGCGTCGGCGCGGGCCGCGCCCGGCGGCGGCAGCTCGCCCCGGCGGCGCCGCAGGTGCGCCAGCCGCCGCGTGAACAGCGGGTCGGTCAGTAGCCGTACGCCCGAATCGGTGACCGTGACGGTGGCGTGTCCCCACCAGGTGACCTCCACCGCCACAATGACCTCCCGACCGGAAACGGAAACGGCGTGCCGCGCGCGGGCGCACCCCCCGCCCGCCCTACACCGCACCCTCCGATCCTGCCTCATCGCGCTCCGGCGCCGGCCAGGCCGGGCTGTGACCGGCGGCCGACCCGCTCGCCGGCCCGCGCCCGTGACGCTCACTTCCCCCTGGTTCCTGCCGATCCTGCCTGCGGCGACAGCCGACAACATGTCGGCGGCGGCGGACACGACGTGCCCGTCGGCACCGCGGGCGGGCAGCGCGCCGCCGCCCTCGGCTACCCACCCCAGAACGCCCGCGCCGCCGAACAACTGGCCTTCGAGGGCGCGCTCACCCCCACCGGTGTCAGCGGCACGCGCCGGGCCGGCCGCTGGTGCCGCCGTCCCACCGCGCTGTCAGTGGGCTGTGACACGCTGTATGCGTGATGCCCGGTGAGGGTGTCGGAGCGTGACGAGCGGCGGGAGCGAGGTGAGCGCGCCATGTGGCGGCCCCGGTGGCGGACGGCGGGCGGAGCCCTGCTGCGGGTGACGGCGGTCTGGGTGGTGTCGTCGCTGACGCTCCTGGTGCTCGCCGCCCTGCTGCCCGACTTCCGCCTCCAGTCCGCGAGCGGTGACAGTCTCACCCGTACGTTCCTCACCGCCGCGCTCGGCGCCGGAGCCTTCGGCCTGCTCAGCGCCCTGGTCTGGCCCCTGCTCGTACGGGCCCTGCTGCTGGTGCCCGCCCTCGTCCTCGGGCTGCTGGTCTTCTTCCTGAACGGCTCGCTGCTGCTGGTCGCCCTCGGACTGATTCCCGAGGGACGCGGCCAGGCCGCGCCCGAGACGGCCGTGATCGTCGCCGCCGTGATGTCCGCGACCTCGTCCGCCACCTCCACCTTCCTCGCGGTGCGGGACGACGACGCGTACCGCCGCCGCCTGGTGCGGCTGGCCGGCCGCCGGCACGGCCGCCGCCGCGGCGCCCCCGGCGACCCCGGGCCCATAGCGCCCGGCACGGTCTTCCTCCAGCTCGACGGCCTCGGCCACGACCTGCTGCGGGAGGCGACCAGCGGCGAGCGGCCCCTGATGGGGACGGTCGCGGGCCTGATCGGCGGCACCCACCGGCTGACCCCGTGGCGTACGGACTGGTCCAGCCAGACCGGCGCCAGCCAGCTCGGCATCCTGCACGGCACCAACCACGACCTGCCCGCCTTCCGGTGGTACGAGAAGGAGACCCGCCGGCTGATCGTCAGCAACCGGCCCAGCGGCGCGGTCGAGCTCCAGAAGCGCGCCGAGGCCCGCACGGGCGACGCCGGCCTGCTCGGTTTCGACGGCGCGAGCCGCGGCAACCTCTTCAGCGGCGGCGCCGATCAGCTCGCCCTGGTGATGTCGGTGGCCGCCCGGCGCGGCCGGCACAACCGCTCCCGCGCCGGCTATTTCGCGTACTTCTCCGACCCGGCCAACGCGACCCGTACGGCGGTGTCCTTCCTCGCCGAGGTCTTCCGCGAGATCGGACAGTCCGTGCGGTCCCGGCTCCGCCGGGAGACGCCGCGCGTCAGACGCGGCGGTCTCTACCCGTTCATCCGGGCCTTCGCGACCGTCGTCGAGCGCGACGTGGTGGTCGCCGCCGTCATCGGCGACCTGCTGGCCGGCCGTACGGCCGTCTATGCCGACCTGGTCGCCTACGACGAGGTGGCGCACCACTCCGGCCCCCGGCACCGCGACACCCACCAGGTGCTGCGCCGCCTGGACCGCGCCGTCGGGCTGATCGCCGACGCCGCGCAGTACGCCCCCCGCCGCTACCGCGTCGTCCTGCTCTCCGACCACGGCCAGAGCCCCGGCGCGACCTTCCTGGACAGCTACGGACTCGGCCTGGAGGACCTGGTGCGGGCCGGCTGCGGCCTGCCCGTCTCCCGGCGCGCCGGGCGGACCGCGAGCGGCGCCGAGGCGCGCGAGGCGGCCCGCGCCGCGCTGCACCGCCCGGAGGGCGCGGACGGCTGCGGCCCGTCCGACCCCGTCGTCCTGGCCTCCGGCAATCTGGGCCTGGTGTCCTTCCCCGACCTTCCCGGCCGGGTCACCCGCGAGGAGATCGAGCGCCGCCACCCGGCGCTGCTGGCCACCCTCGCCAACCACCCCGGCATCGGCTTCCTGCTGGTCCGTTCCGCCACGGACGGCGCCGTGGTGCTGGGGCCCGGCGGCGCCGAACACCACCTCGACACCGGCCGGATCGTGGGCCACGACCCCCTGGCCGGCTTCGGCGCGGGCGCCGCGGACGCCGTACGGCGCACGGACGGCTTCCCGCACACGGCGGACATCATGGTCAATTCCTCCTGCGACCCGGCCACCGGCGCGGTGCACGCCTTCGAGGACCAGATCGGCTCGCACGGCGGGCTGGGCGGCGAGCAGAGCAGCCCCTTCCTGCTGTGGCCCGCGGAGCTGTCCCCGCCCACCACCGACGGCACGGAACCGACCGGTGCCGAGCAGATCCACGCCATCCTGCGGCGCTGGCTGCGTGAGGTGGACGGGCCGCAGATACCCCTCGGGGGTCCGGCGGACGAACTGCGGCCGGGAGGGCCCGCGCCCGAAGTATTTTCACCGGCCGACGGTGCCGCGCGGGACAAAACCCGCTGATTTTGTGCAACGTTGCAGGTCGAAGACGATGAGCAGTCGCCCGGCACCTCCGGGCCCGCACAGCACGACGAGAGGCTCACCCCAGCCATGCACGACCGGCACACCCGCCGCTTCGGTCTAGGGACCGCCATCTGTCTGGTGATGGGAAACATCATCGGCGGCGGCATCTTCCTCCTGCCGGCCTCGGTAGCCCCCTTCGGCACCGTGAGCCTGGTCGCCTTCGGCGTCCTGACCGTCGGCGCCATCGCGCTGGCCCTGGTCTTCGGACGGCTGGCCGCCCGCCATCCGGACACCGGCGGCCCCTACGTCTACGCCCGTGAGGCGTTCGGCGACTTCGCCGGATTCCTGTCCGCCTGGTCCTACTGGACCATGACGTGGGTGAGCAACGCGGCCCTCGCGGTCGCCGCGGTCGGCTACGTCCACGTGCTCTTCCCCGGGCACGACTCCAAGGGCATGGACCTGCTGGTGGCGCTGGTCGCGCTCTGGCTCCCGGCGCTCTCCAACTTCGCCGGCACCCGCTACGTCGGCGCGGTCCAGCTCGTCTCCACCGTCCTGAAGTTCGTCCCGCTGCTCTTCATCGCGATCGTCGGGCTGTTCTTCTTCGATCCGGACAACCTGGGCTCCTTCAACGAGGGCGGCGGCAGCGCGATCGGCGGCATGTCGGCCGCCGCGGCCATCCTGCTCTACAGCTACGTGGGCGTGGAGTCCGCGGCGATGAGCGCGGGCGAAGTGCGCGACCCCGAGCGCAACGTGGGCCGCGCCACCGTCCTCGGCACGATCGGCGCCGCCGTCGTCTACCTCCTCGGCACGGTCTCGGTCTTCGGCACGGTCGCGCACGACAAGCTGGTGGACTCCAAGGCGCCGTTCTCCGACGCGGTCAACGCCATGTTCGGCGGCCAGTGGGGCGGCACGGTCATCGCGATCGCGGCAGTCGTCTCCATCGTCGGCGCGCTCAACGGCTGGACGCTGATGAGCGCCCAGTCGCCGTACGCCGCCGCCAAGGACGGCCTGTTCCCCGCCGCCTTCCTGAAGAAGCAGCGCGGCGTGCCGACCTTCGGCGTGCTGGCCGCCTCGGTGCTGGCCACCGCCCTGACCGTGCTCAACTACCTGATCGGCGCGGGCGGCGTCTTCGAGATCCTCGTCCTGATCACGACGTTCTCGGCGACCGTGCCCTACCTGCTCGCCGCGGGCGCCCAGATCTACTTCCTGCTGACCGGTGAGCGCGACAAGGTCCGCCCGGCCCGCTTCGTGCGGGACCTGGTGCTCGCGCTGGTCGCCTTCGGCTTCACCTTCTGGCTGGTGGCCGGCGCCGGATACGCCGCGATCTACCAGGGCGTGCTGTTCCTGTTCGCCGGCATTCTCGTCTACGCCTGGATGGCGGCCCGCCGCACGGGCCGCCGCCGTCGCGCGGAGGAAGCGGCGGCCGGGGGGCCCGCAGCGGCCGAGGTGCTCACCGCCGCCGGAGGACCGGTAGCGGCCGAGAAGCCCGCGGCCGTCGAGCAGCCCACGGCCGGAGGGGCGGCAGAGGCCGGGCGCTGACGGCGCGCCGTCAGCGGCCCAGCGCCTGCGTCACGTTCCGGTCCAGTTCCGCACGCAGCTGTGTGCACTCCCGTACCGGGTCGTCCTTCGGGCAGGTCAGCAGGTGGGCGAGGCGCTGCTGCGCGGCTTGGAGGTCCGCCACACGGTCCTCGATGAGCTGGATCGCACCGGTCAGCACCGCCCGCCCAGGAGGCCGCCGCACCCCGTCCGGCCCGCGTTCGCCGAGTGCGGCGGCGGTGTCCGCGAGGCTCAGCATCCCGCCGTGGTGCAGATGCTGGATCAGCGCGAGCCGTCGCAGCTCGCGGCGGCCGTAGTGCCGTACGTTCCCGCGGCGCCCGGCGGGCGGCAGCAGTCCCAGCTCGTCGTAGTACCGCAGCGTGGCCACCGACAGGCCGAAGCAGCGGGCCACTTCACTGATCGCATGCAGTTCGTCGTCCTCGTCGCGGGGCGGCACGGCCCCATCTTGCGCTCAAGTCGGCTTGAGCGTCCAGGCTGGGCGGACCGGGCCCGGCGACGGACCGGGCCGGGGGACCAAGGACGGTGTGCTGTGCGCCTACGCGACACGAAGACGGAAGCGGAGCCTGCGGCGGCGGGCCCGGAGGTGGCAGCGGGGGAGCGGCCGACGGCGGGGCGGCCGCTCCCCGCGACCGTTCCGGTGCTGGTGGTCGGTGCCGGGCCGGTCGGACTGACCACGGCGATGTTCCTGGCCCAGCGGGGCGTGCCCGCCCTCGTGGTGGACAAGCGGAACCCCTTCACGGGCCCGCCGCGGGCGATGAGCAGCATCCGCACACTGGAACTGCTCCGGGCGGCGGGCCTCCAGGACACCGTCGAACGGACCGGCTGGTACGGCCCCGAGCCGTTCCAGGCCGTCTTCGCGGACAGCGCGCTGGGCGGCGAGCGGCAGCACGTGGCGCCTCCCGAGCCGTACGTACGGTGGCTGCGGAACTGCAGTCCGGTCGACAGCCGGCTGGTGCTCAATCACCTCCAGATACAGCGGCTGGCGTCGGACGAGCTGCTGCGATGCGGCGGCGACGTGCGGTCCGGCATCGCCGTGACCGGTCTCGAACAGGACGCGGACGCAAACGCGTATCCGGAATCGGACTCGGACTCGGACGGTGTGCGGGTACGGCTCGCCGACACCACGACCGGCGAGGAGTACGGCATCACCGCGCGGTACGTGATCGGCGCCGACGGCGCGCACAGCACCGTACGGCGCCTCCTGGGCATCACCGTGCCCGACCGCGAGGTGGTCGCCCGGCTGCACACCGCCTTCTACCGTGCCGACCTGCCGACCGGGACGCCGGCCGGACTGCGCGAAACCGCGTGCTTCGTACGGAACGCGGACGTCTACGCGACGGTCTTCTGCGCGAACGGCCGCGACCGGTGGGTCTCCCACCTCATGGACTATCCGGACCGGCCGGACGACACGGACGGCATCGCGCCGCTCCCGACGGACCGCGCCCTGGCCCTGCTGCGGTCCGCCATCGGCGACCCCGGCCTGCCCGTCGACCTGACGGCGCTGAACGCCTGGGAGGCGGCCGTCGGCACGGCCTCGGCCTTCCGGCGCGGCCGGGTCTTCCTCGCGGGGGACTCCGCGCACGTACAGAGTTCGGCCGGCGGCCTCGGGATGAACACCGGCGTCCAGGACGGCCACAACCTCGCCTGGAAACTCGCCGCCGTGCTCCGCGGACAGGCCGCCGCACGGCTGCTGGACACCTACGAGCCGGAACGCCGCGCCGCGGTACGGGCCTCCCTCGCGCTCTCCCGCATCATGCACCAGGGCTACCGGTCCCTCGGCGGCGACCCGAACGCGCTGTACGAGCTGGCCGTACGGGACTACATCCGGGCGATGATGCGCTACGCGTACCCCTCGGGTGCGGTGGTCCCGCCCGACGCCGCGCCCGCTCCCGACCTCCTCTCCGACCATGTGCATCCGGGCCACCGCCTGCCGCACCGCTCCCTTGAGACTCCTGAGACGCTTGAGTCCTTCAAGGCCCTTGAGGCCCTTGAGAACGGCCGGACCTCCACCCTCGACCTCGTCGGCGCCGACTGGGCCCTGTTCGCCGGGCCGCACGGCGCGCCCTGGCTGCCCGCCGCCACGGAGGCGGCCGCCGCCCTCGGCATCACCCTGAGCGCGCACCGCGTCCCCGACGGCACCCTTCCCGGACTGGCGCCCGACGGAGCCGTACTCGTCCGCCCCGACCACTTCGTGGCCTGGCGCGCGGACCGCCTCGCCGCCGACCCGGGCACCGCCGTCGAACGGACGCTGGCCGCGCTGCTCGGCCAGGGGGACGAGCCGGACGCCCCCGGCGACCGACGGATCTCCCACGGACGTCCGACGGGCCTTTGACCATGGCAAACCGCCCCCAGGCCCGGCCCATTACCTGCCGGGTAAATGGCAGGAGGGTAGAGGTGAGGTAGGGCAGGTTGGCGCTATCTGCCATCCAGTGTCGGCAGGCTGTACCTGTCTCCGGATGTCCATGGAAGTCCAGCCCGGACTGTCGCTGATGGCTCCCGCTTTGGCTCCCCGGCGGCGCATGGCAACTGAGAGATCACGTCTCAAGGATTCTCCGATAGGCGCAGGAGGTATGTTGGCGAGTGCGTACGCAACAGTTAAAGGGGAGGGTGCCCGCCGGATGGGTCCGAAGACAGCGAAGGTCTACGAGACGATTCATAAGTGGCTCGCGACCGGCGAGCTTGCCCCTGGTGACAAGCTGCCGTCCGAGCGTGCGCTTGTGGAGCAGCTCGGCATTGGCCGTACCGCGCTTCGGCAGGTGCTGGCGCGGTTGGTGTCTGAAGGGGCACTGGAAGTGCGCGGCCGGAGTTCGTACCGCGTCCCCGGTGGTGTGAGCGTGAAGACGCCGGAAGGGTTGGAACCCTGGCGCATTTACGGTGAGCGGACCGTCTATGACAACCGCTGGGTGAAACTTGATCTCTGGGACGTTGAGCCGCCCGGCGTGAAGCGCTTCGAGCACCATGTCGTGAGGCTGCACCACGTGGCCATCGTCGCTGTGCTGGATGACCAAGACCGCGTGCTCATGATGTGGCGGTACCGCTTCGTTCCCAAGCGGTTCGGGTGGGAACTCCCTGGTGGGATCGTGGACGAGGGGGAGAGCCCAGCCGATACGGCGATCCGGGAAGTCGAAGAGGAAACCGGCTGGCGTCCGAAGTCTGTGGAGCACGTCGTCACCTACCAACCCATGGTGGGCATGGTCGACTCACCGCACGACATCTTCATTGCCCATGGGGCCGAGCACGTCGGCTCGCCCACGGACCTCG
Organism: Streptomyces sp. NPDC045470; assembly: GCF_040646595.1. Classification (NCBI taxonomy): domain Bacteria; kingdom Bacillati; phylum Actinomycetota; class Actinomycetes; order Kitasatosporales; family Streptomycetaceae; genus Streptomyces; species Streptomyces sp. NPDC045470. The sequence goes on along the minus strand of NZ_JBEZAN010000003.1, from coordinate 807,441 downwards.
AAGAGGCCGGCCACATCGAATGGGTTCCGTTGGCGGACATCCCGGCGTTGATGGCTCGCGGCGATCTCATGGGCTCCGGCACGCTCGTGGCCCTGCTCCACATCCTGGCGGGCCGCCGGAAGCAAAGTTCTACAGCCTCCAACTGAGGAGATCGACGCGACGGCGCTGCCGCACAGATCCTGTGCGGCTCGCCAGCAGACGCGCCTGCCGAAGGTGCGTCTGTGCGTCGTCGTACTCGGCACGGGCCAGGTGAGCTTGCACTAGATCGCAGTGCAGCCCTGCTTTCGCGCGCACGAACGTCGGGTCTGCGGTGCCGAGAGCTTCATACAGGCTGCCAACCGCCTCGTCATCGCCCAGCATGGCCAGGATATTCCCGCGCCACCGCGTGAGGTGGGCACCGTTTAGGAAGATGCTCAGCATGTCCGGATCACGATCGCCCTCCCCGGCCGGGACCGCCGCGTCTGCCGCATCAAGCGCACGGCGGGCATCATCGGGCATGTCTGCACGGGCGCAGAGCTCGGCTTCGGCAGCGTGTAGCCACCCCCGAAATCTCGGCGAACCGGCTTGTCCGATGGCGCGCTGTGCGTCGCGAACGAGGGAGACGCCAAGTGCTGGCCGCCCGGCCTCGCTCACCACATACGCTTGCTCTGCCATCGCGTGAGCGAGGTACATCGGCTCCTCGGCATCGCGCGCGGCCCTCTTGGCGAGTTCGTAGTGTCTCCATGCTCGTTCGACGGCTCCTGAGTCGAGTGCCTGCCATGCTGCGAGCGTGGATGCGCCGGCCAAAGCGAGGGCCACGGGCTGGCGAGTGTTCGGCAACACTGCAAAGTTCAGGGCTTCTTCGAGGGAACGCAAGTGTTCCGCCATCTGGTCGACAAGGCGGTTAGCTCCCTTCTCGCGATCCATCGTTCGGAACAGCTCTGTCTGGTCGTAGAACGCCTTGACCATGGACGGACTGACGCTGGTCGCAGAGTCGATGCGGAGTAACAGTTCGTCGTACCCATCGGCTACGGCCGGCGCTGCGGGGGCCGGAGCGTCTCTCAACTCTGCGTCCGTCGTCCCAAGAAGCGGCCGGAGGATGGCCGCATAGCGGTCGGAGATGGCGCGCTTGCCGTTCTCCCACTCAGAGACGTAGACGCGCAGACTCGCCGTCGACGCGACATCAAGGACGCGCTTCCGGGCGTACAGCTCGATCTCGCGGATTAGACGTTCCTGAGACCAACCTCGGGCAGATCGCGCGTTTCGAAGTCCTGTGCTCACTGCTCACCGTCCGGCGTGGGCGAGTAACTGACCTTCACAGGATGCCGCATATCCCCGCAGGTCAACAGGGGTTAACAGTGCCGGGGTTAAGCCCTGTTGGCTACCGGATCACCCCACCGGGCCGGTCTTCTAGAGGTGCGCCACCGGGGGTGACCGCCAATCGATCCGGCGAACACCCTTGACTCTGGTGCGCACCAGATGCGACTCTTCTGGTGCGCACCAGAGGGCGGGGATCGCTCCCGCTGGCGGTGCACAACCGAACGACCAGGAGCCCCGCGGTGGACGGGGGGAGGCGCCCGGGGCCTTGTCATCCGGAGGGCTTAGACCGAAAGGTCACATCTCCATACGCCTGAAACGGGAGCTCGTGTTCCCGAAGGAGACACCCGCAACTTCCCCTCCTACCTGGGAGGTTCCGATGCGGCGAACGCCTTAGGCGCCGCCCGTGCTGGACCGGCACGGCGCCGGCTACGCCCACCGCGTCACCCCCGCGCACCCCAATCATTCGCGCGGTTGAGCACCAGTGTTCACGGTCCCTTCCGTCCGGCCGCCGCGCAGGCGATGCCGGGCGGCGGGGTGCCGTGATCGCTCGTACTTCACGCCTTTTCGACTTTGAGGGGTTCCTGATGGACACCATGCTCGCCAGCGTCATCGCCGTACTGGGCACCCTGGCCGGTGCCGCCGTCTCCGGGCTGCTTCAGCACCGGGCGGCCCGCATGGAGCGTGTCTCCGCCCGCAGTGAGCAGCAGCGCCGCGACCAGATGAACGCGGTTACCGCGCTGGCTGTGGCCCTGTCCGACCATCGCCGCGCCATGTGGGAGGTCCGCGACGCCGACCTGACCGGGCAGAGCGCACAGCGCATACAGGAACTGCGCGACGAGTCGCACCGTACCCGCAGCGCCATCACCGACCCGGCCGTCCGCCTGCGGCTGCTGATCTCCGACGGGACCGTACGCACCGCCGCCGCGGCGGCCACCACCGCCACCTACGTCATGCGTGACGCCGTTGACCTGGCCGAACTCCAGGCCATGCGGCGCTCCGCGCTGGAGTCGCACGACGCGTTCGTCAACACCGCCGGCGCCTTCCTCGGTGCCTGACCCTCCCGCCACCGTGCTCCGCACCCGCGCCGGATGCGGGGTGCAGTGGCCGGACGGTCCGGCTGCGGCGACCCGCAGGAGTCTTCATGGGCAAGCACGTGCACAACGAGATCAACGGTGGCGAGAACCGCGGCACGGTGTTCCAGGCCGGGGAGATCGGCACCTTCGCCGACGGCGGCAGTGGCGCGGTGCACACCGGTGACGGTGACACGTACGAGAACACCAGCACCGGCACCACCTACACCGGCACCAACGTCCGTGAGGACGGGGTAGAAGGCACGCACTTCACCGGCGGCAACCGCGGCGGACTCACCTTCAACGCCTGACCCGCACCTCTGATCCGCGCGGCGGTCCCGGCCGGAAGGCCGGGACCGGCCGCCGGCTGCCCTCACCGCCGGTCGCGTACCGGCCGTGAGGGGAGCCGGGACCGCCCCGGCTCCGGGAGGAGCCGTCATGACCCAGCCTATCCACTACACCGCCGCCAGTCCGGCCCTCCTCGCCGCCGGCTGGCCTGAGGGCGTCTTCGCTCGGTACCTCACCGTCGCCGGGGCCACCGTGGACCTGATCAAGCGGTATGACGCCTGGTCCGTCCCCGACCCGGTTGACGTTCTCGGCCGCTGCTCGGGCTGCTGGCGGGATGTGATTCACGCCGCCGATCCCACGGACGACTTCGAGCGGGAATCCCGCGCGTGGGCCCAGGAGCACGCCGAAAAGTGCCGTGCCCTGCCCCGGCCGGGGCAGACCTGACCGGCCATTTCCGTCCCGCACCGGCGCGGCCGTCCGGCCGCGCCCGTCACGAACGGCCGCGGCCCCGGGGAGACACCCCCGGGGACCGCTTGGGCCGTCCCGTCTGAGAGGACACACGACCCGTGACCACTGTACGAATGCTGGCCGCCGTCGGGGACCCGGTGCAGGGACCGACGGCGGCGGACCTGGACGCCATCGAGCGCGAGTTGCCCGTCATCCTCGCGGAACGGGATCTGCTGGACGCGGAAATTGCGGTCCTGGACCGGGCCCCGACCGTGCTGGACGAGCAGCGCATCCGCCGCGCGCGGCGTCGGCTGCTGGCCGCCCGCCGGGACCTGGCCAACCGCGCCCTGGACGTGCCGGAGGTGGGGGCATGAGCACCCTGCACGAGGCACTGGCCGCCGCGCACGCCGAGGTGAAAGCCGAGCTCGCCCGCACTGACACGAAGGTCGCGCTACTGAGCGCCTTCAACGGTGCGGTACTGCTGGGCACCGCCACGGCAGCCACATCGGTTCACGTGCCGCTCCCCGGCCGCTTCGTCGGGTCCCTGGGAGTGCTCGCGCTGCTGGCCGCGGTCGCGCTGCTGCTGACGACGGTCCGCCCCGATCTGACCGGCGCCCGCACGGGCTTCCCGCGTTGGGCGACGCTGACCGGCGAGCAGATCCGCGACGAGCTGAGCCACGACCGGCGGGCCCAGCACATCCTGGTGCTCTCCCGCATCGCGGTCGCCAAGTACGGCCGGCTGCGCCGCGCTATCGACCTGACCCTCGCCGGCGGTCTGCTGCTGGTGGTGGCCGCCGCTCTCACGGTGGGAGGCATCCGGTGAAGCGCCGCCCCCGCCCCACGCTGCGGCACCGCCTCTACCGCCGCCTGCACCCCCGCGCCTACCGTGCCGGCCAGCTCGCCGAACAGAAGCACATCCTGGACGGCCCGCTGGACTACACCCGCGCCGAGATCGCCTACGCCCGCGAGCTGGGCACGCCGGTCTACTTCACACACTCCGAGGTGGACGCTCCGGGACAGGCACTTGTCGCCGGGCCTGCCCACGCCGGGCCGGTCGGGGGTGCGGCATGAAGGCTAAGACGGTGCTGCCCGCCGTGGCGATGACGGCGGTGTCCATGGTGCTCACCCTGGCCGTGGTCGTCATGTGGCTCGGCCCGATGGTGCCCTGGCCCGTGGCCGTGGTCGTCGGTCTGGGCATCGACGGCGGATGGCTGGCCACCCTCGCCTACGAACGCCGCCTCGCTGCACAGGGCGATCACAACCGCGCGGTGACCGTCGTCGGCTGGTGCTTCGGCCTGCTGGCGGCCGGCGTCCTGATCGCCCACGCACTGACCGCCGGGGAGTCCGCCGGGGCGTGGCTGGCCGTGGCATGGCTGCCCGTCGCGGCCAAGGCGCTGTGGCTGGTGCACGGCCTGTGGGAGCGCACCGCCCTCACCCCGGGCGCGCTCGGTGCGATCCGCGGTATCCAGCAGGAAGCGCGCAACGAGGCGGCCGTGGCCCGCGCCCGGCTACGGGCGGAGGCCGCCACCGAAGAGACCCGGCTGACGGCCGTGACACAGGCCGGTGCCCGCGTCGCACGCGTCCGGGCGCGGACCGCACGCGCCCTCTCACGGGCGTGGTCGACGCTGGAGACGGCGCACGACGGCGAAGACACCGCACGGGCGTTGACCTGCGTGACGGGGGCCGTCACGCCCGGTGCCGCACCCCGCTGGGACCTGCCGGTGTGGGGCCCCACCGAACCGGTTCCAGCGCTCACGCCGGGAACCGCGCCGGCCCTCACCGACGAGGCGCTTGACGCACTGGTCGACCAGATCCGTCACAGCGAAGTCCCGGCCTTGTCCTACCGCGAGATGGCCGTCCGCTTCCGCGCGGCCGGCCACTCCGCCTCCGAAGTTCGCCTGCGTGCCGCATGGAAGCGGGTGGCCGCATGACCACGCCGATCGCGTGCGCGGACCTGTTCCGCGCGGTCATGACGCGCGCTTCGTGGCGCTGCCAGTGCACCGGCCAGTGCGGCCAGCCGCACGCGAAAACCGACCGCCGGTGCCCGCGCGAGCACGACAGCTACGTCGGCACGGCGGGCGGCTGGGTGCGCCTGACGGCCGCGCCCGCCGACCCGGCCGTGCCCGAACGGCAGGCGGCCGCCGTCAACGCCGCCCGGCCGGACGGCGTGCAGGGCGGCCTGTTCGACCTGTGACCCGGTGGACGGTTGCCCGCGTCGCCCCGGCACCCGCCGGGGCGGCAAGGGGAGCCGGGACAGCCCCGGTCAACCATCGAGACGAGAGGAGCCCGTCATGGGCCTGTTCGACAGCTTGATCGGCAGCAGTGAGGACCGCGCGGAGTACCGCGAAGCGAAGGCGGACCTGGAAGAGGCCAGCCGCCGCGACCGTGACCAGTCCGACGCCACCGTGGCCGCCAACGATCGTGTCGTGGCCGCTGAACGGTCGCTGCCGCGCTGGCGCCAGTACCGCGAATACCGCGGCTGACCGAGCTGCCCGATCCGTCCGTCTCGTACGGGCGGTGAGGGGAGCCGGGACAGTCCCGGCCCGCCGCCGAAAGGGCCGATTATGAGCAGCAGGTACATCCGGGACGCCTCCGACGCGTCGGACTACTCCCGCTACACCGACCGCGAACTGCACGACTCCTACCGGCTGCTGGCGGAGCAGAAGCAGGCGAACTGCGACGGTGCGCCCGGCAACGGGCTGCTGGCCGCCGCGCACGTCATCGACCAGGACGAGATCGCGCGCGAACTCCAGCAGCGCGGCGCCCTGTAGGCGCGGACTATGAGCTTCCACGCAGGTCAGACCGTCCTGATCGTCTCGTGCGAGGACGACCCGCGCGCGGCCGGCCGCACCGGCCGGATCGTGGACGAGGCGCCGCCGACGCACCGCACGGACGGCCGCTGGACCGTGCACGGCGCCAGCATCCACATCGGCCCCGTGCTGTGCCGTACCTCCGAGCTGCGCGCGGTCGGCTGACCGCCCGCCCCCAAGCCCGCCCGTGCGCTCTGGGCGCGCCGGGCCGGGCGTGAAGTGCAAGTAACTGTGCCCCGGGACGGCCGACGTGCTTGCCGGCCGGACGGCCGTCCCGGGCCCCGTTCCCTGATGAGAGAAGGGACTGTCAGTGAAGCATCCCGATGACGACGACGAGCTGTTCGACCGGCTCGAAGCCGAAATGAACGCCGAACCGGGCGCCGATGTGGTCGACCTGGACAAGGCGCGATCGGCCCGCACCGCACCCGAACCGCCCGCACCCGCACCGGACGCGGCGGAGGACCCGACCGTGCCGGTGATGGTGGACCGGCCGGCGCCGGCTGCTGCGGGCCCCGGGTACCTGGGCCGCCTGGCCGGGGCCCGGCGCCGGGACGTGATCCCGCTGTGGCTGCGGTCGGCGGCGGAGCTGAAGACGGCCGCCGCCTGGGTGGCCCGGCATTACGCGCACGCCACCGGCTACCACGCACTGCGCGCCCCCGTCTACGCCGCCCGCCTGGCGTTGCAGGTCCCGGCCGGGGCGGCCCGGTTCGTCGGCGGCGCGCTGCGGTGGATGGCCGACCGTGAGGGCGAGCCGGTCCGGCTGGCCGCGGTGCGCCGCGAAGACGCCGGCGAATACCTCAAGCTCTCGCGTCAGCGTGACGGCCGGGTGCGGCTGCGCGCCCTGGCCGCCGTGCTGGGCCTGTTCACCGGCCTGGGGGCGGCCCTGGCCCTGTACGTGCTGGCGCCGGGCTGGCTGCTGGCCCTGACCGTCGGCGCGGTGACGATGGCGCTGGGGGCGGCCGGGCGGCGGGCGGACGATCCCGTCATTCATCGGGCGGTGGAGCTGCCCAAGGCCACCAAGCTCACGTCCGACATCGTGCTGCGCGCGCTCGGAGCCCTGGGCATCCCGGCCATCAATCAGGCGCAGACCAAGGGTCAGGACGGGTTCGAGTTCACCGCCCCGATCACCCGCGACGGCCCCGGCTGGCGCGCGGAAGGAAACCTCCCCTACGGCGTGACCGTGACCGACGTGATCGAGCGTCGCGACCGTCTCGCCTCCGGCCTGCGCCGGCCGCTGGGCTGCGTGTGGCCGGAGGCCGTCTCCGAGGAGCACACCGGACGGCTGGTGCTGTGGGTCGGCGACCAGGACCTGAAGTCGGCCCGCAAGCCGGCCTGGCCACTGGCCAAGTCCGGGGCGGTGGACCTGTTCAAGCCCGTCGCGTACGGCACCGACCAGCGCGGACGCTGGGTCGAGGTCACCCTGATGTTCATCGCCGGGGTGATCGGCGCCATCCCCCGCATGGGCAAGACGTTCCTGTTGCGCCTGCTGCTGCTGATCGCGGCCCTCGATCCGCGGGCGGAGCTGCACACCTACGACATGAAGGGCACCGGTGACCTCGATCCGGTCGGCGAGAAGGTCTCACACCGGCACGGCGTCGGCGAGGAAGACGAGACGATCCAGTATGCGCTCGCCGACTTCCGCGCCCTGCGTGAGGAACTGCGCCGCCGCACCAAGGTGATCCGCTCCCTGCCGCGGGACATCTGCCCGGAGTCAAAGGTGACCAGCGCACTGGCGGACAAACGCTCACTGGGCCTGCACCCGATCGTGATCGGCGTGGACGAATGCCAGGTGCTGTTCGAGCACTCCGACCACGGCAAGGAGTTCGAGGAAATTGCCACCGACCTGGTTAAGCGCGGCCCCGCGACCGGGATCGTACTGCTGCTGGCCACGCAGCGCCCCGACGCGAAGTCGCTGCCCACCGGCATCAGCGCGAACGCCGGGGCGCGCTGGTGCCTGAAGGTCATGGGCCAGACCGAGAACGACATGGTGCTGGGCACCAGCTCCTACAAGCGCGGCGTGCGGGCCACGATGTTCGCCTGGGGCGACAAGGGCCTGCACTACTTCGTCGGTGAAGGGGCCGACGCCCGTATCGTCTCCGCCGCCTTCGTGGACGCCCCCGGCGCCGACGCGATCGCCGCCCGCGCCCGCACCGTGCGCGAAAAGGCTGGACGGCTGTCCGGCTACGCCCTGGGGGAAGCTCCCGAGGAGGTCACCGGCCCGGCTTACGACCTGCTGGCCGACATCCTCGCCGTGGTGCACGAGAAGACGCCCCGGCCGTGGAACGACACCACGGTCGATCTGCTCGCCGAACTGCGGCCCGAGGTCTACGGACCGTGGGCCGGCCTGGAACCGGCGGAGAAGGCCGCACAGCTCACCACCGCGCTCAAGCCGCACGGCATCAGCACCGGACAGGTGGGCCGCCGCGTCAACGGCAAGACCGTCAACCGCACCGGCTTCACCAGGGCCCACGTCGTCCAGGCCATCACACAGCGCAACCAAAGGCGGGCCGCGGGCTGACCCCGGTACCGGTCTAGCGCTAGATGGTCGCTCCTCTAGCGCTAGACCCTCCGCTAGCGCCCCGCACCCAGCTTGATCAGGCCGCTAGGCGTTAGTGGCCCACCTGCGCAAGCCCGCGAAACCCGCCTGGAAGGGCTCGTGATGCCCCCTGCCCTGCTCGCTATCACCCTTTGGCTCGCCGTCACGCTCGGTTACGCCGCGCTGTGTGCGGGCAGCCCGTTCGGCCGCTGCCGCCGCTGCTCCGGTCTCGGCTTCCAGCTCAAGACCGACCGCAAGGGACGGCCCCGGCGCGGCAAGCACTGCCGCCGCTGCGACGGCCACGGCATCCGCATCCGCCGCGGCCGGCGCCTGTACAACCTGGCCGCGCGCATCCACCGCGACGGCACCCGCTGACCAACCCCGACCCGCAAAGGAGGTACCGCCGTGGCGGTCACCGTCTCGTTCATCTTCCTGTTCGGCCTGGTCCTGTTCTTCCTGCTGCGCTCCCGGTCGCTGACCTGGGGAAGCGCCTTCGTCGCCGTGATGTTCGGCTTCTACCTCGCCTCCACCGGCGCCTCCAGGCCCGTCAACCAGCTCAGCGAAGCCGTGGTCAACGCCCTCAGCAACCTCTAAGGAGCACCACCGTGTTCGAGATCCGCGTCATCTGCGACGCCGCCGACGCCGGGCCGGTCACCGCCGCGCTCGAAGCCGCCTTCCGCACCGGCGCCGTGCGCCGCTACCCCTCACGCAGCACCCCGGGCCGGGAGCGGCTGTACGTCACCGCCGACCACCGGCCCGACCCCGGCGGGCAGCCAGCCGCCCTGTGGCCGTCGCCGGACGCCGCCTACGCCGGCGCGCCGTTCCTGACTGACGAACTCACCTGGGTCGCCGAAACCGCCGCGGCCGCGGCGGGCTACAGCGGCCCGGGCAACCGTGTTTTCTGTCTGCGCAAAGCCGCCGCCCTGGACCGCCTCGCGCTGCTGGACGACGCCATCAACGTCTCCACCGCCTCCGCCGAAGCCGCCACCGACGCCGCCCGCCGCCTGCTCGCCCTGGACCGCAACGCCGACGGCGACAGCCCCGGCGCGGGCACCGTCCCGCCGCACACCCTGGACGCCGCCCGCGACCCGCGCGGCTACATCCGCCAGGAATACGCCGCCTGGCACCGCCAGCACCTGGCCGCCGGCCGCCCCGCACGGCAGGCGCCGTGACCCGGATGCTGCGCGGTCCGGACGGCCGCCACTGGCAAGAGACCGTCGGTCAGTTCGACGAACGCGTCGGGCAGTGGGTGCACGAGCTGACAGCAGCGGTGCAGGACCCGGACACCGGCCGATGGGCGGCCGACCGCCATGGTGAACGCACCACGGTGACAGGGATTCCGGACCGGGCCGGGTACACCGAGGTCTCCGCCGACCCGCTCCGCGAACCCTGCATCGCCCACCTGCACCGGCTCGTGACCGAGCTGACGGCCGACTTCGAGCAGCAGACCGGCGCCCCGCACCCGCGCGCCACCGACCTGGCCCACGCCCTGGAAGACGTGGCCATGCGCACGGAACACCTGCGGCGCCGCCCCCGGCACCCGCCCCCGCCCCGCCGCGGCCGTCGCTGACCACGGCACCGCGCAAGCCCGAAACCTTCGCACACGAGGGCGGCCCCCAACCTCACGCCAATGAAACCGGGGCCGCCCTCTCTCCCAGCACTCAACTGGAGGTCTCCAGCATGACTCAACCTGCCCCCGTCCGGCGAGACGCCGACCGGCCGTTCCGGCCGCGGCTGCTGGATGCGTTCTGCTGCCAGGGTGGCGCCGGCATGGGCTACCACCTGGCCGGGTTCGAGGTGACCGGCGTCGACAAGGACGCTCAGCCCCGCTACCCGCTCAGCTTCCACCAGAGCGACGCGATCGAGTTCATCCGCGAGTTCGGCGCCGCCTTCGACTTCATCCACGCCTCTCCGCCGTGCCAGTACGACAGCGAATGCCAGCGCATCCGGGGCCGCGCGCACCCCGACCTGATCGCACCGACCCGCGAAGCGCTGGAAGCCACCGGCCGCCCGTGGGTCATGGAGAACGTACGCGGCGCCGCGGTCAAGCTGCTCTCCCCGGTGATGCTGTGCGGGGCCATGTTCGGCCTCCAGACGTACCGGCACCGGTACTTCGAGACCGGCGGCGGCTTCACCTTCACCCCGCCCCCGCACCCGCCGCACACCGTGCCGCAGGCCAAGATGGGCCGCCCCGTCCCGCCCGGCTGGTACGGGCAGTACGTCGGCAACTTCTCCGGCGTCCCCCTGGCCCGGCGGGTGATGGGCGTGCCGTGGATGAACCGCGACGGCATCCGCGAATGCATCCCGCCCGCCTACGCCCGGCACATCGGCCGCGCCGCCCTGGCCCACCTCCGTACAGAGCTGGAGGTAGCCGCATGAGCGCGCCGTTCCGTACGGCCCTGGAACTCGCCGCGGCCGGGATTCCTGTGCTGCCGCTGCGCAAGGGAAAGGTCCCCTTTGCCAACTGCCGCGCGTGCCTCTACACCTCATGCGGTGGGCGCCCGAACATGAAGACCCCCGGCCCCTGCACCTGCCCGGCTCCCTGCCACGGCTGGGCCGCCGCCACCACCGAGACCGGCGTCATCACCTCGCCTGCATGGGCGACCGCATGGCAGGGCGCCGGGGCGGTCGCCTACCACCCCGCCGGGGCAGGGCTGACCGTGCTGGACCTCGACAACGATGAAGCCATCACCTGGGCACAGGCCAGCCTGCCGCGCACCGTGGTCGTGGCGACCACCCGCGGCCAGCACTGGCTCTACCGCGGCACGATGCCGTCGGCCAACGGGGTGCGGCCCGGCGTGGACATCAAGTCCCGCATGGCCTACGCCCGCTGGATCAGCCCGGGTCCCGGGGCGCCGCCCGGTCTGCTGGCCCGCGCGGCCGGTCTGCCCGATGCCGTGCGCGCACTGGTCGTGAAGCAGCGGCCCGCGGCCCGGCCGGTCATCGCCGCGCCCGCACCCGCCGGCGGCGGGCAGTGCCCGCACCGCGCACCCGCCTACCTGGAACGCGGCATCGCCATGGCGGAGCAGCGCATCACCGACGCCCGCAGCGCGGTGCACGCCACCGTCTACGGGGCGTTCCTCGCGGTGCTGTCCCGGCACGGGCGGTGCGGCTGCCTCACCGACGGCCACGTCACGCGGCTGTTCGCCGCCGCGCAGGCCAGGGGCGAAACCGCCCGGCACTGCACGGACGCCTGGACCAACGCCCGCGCAAAGTTGGGGGTGTAGCCGTGTCCGAGGACGACAAGCCCCCGGCGCGGGAGGTCATCACCGACTACGCGCAGGCCCACTTCCGCTACTTCCGCACCGCGGACGGGACCGTGTACGCGCAGAAGAACGGCCACCCCGTGGCCCGCCCGATCCGCTCCCAGGGCACCACCGGCAGCCACCGCCAGGAACTCATGGTCGGCCTGTTCAGGGACGGGCGCGGCGTGTTCAACGGCACCGCCCTCAAGGAGGCACTGGACTTGATCGAAGCACTTGCACTGACCGAGCACGTCCAGCCCGTGCACATCCGCGTCGCCCCCGGCTTTGACGGCGCCACCTGGCTCGATCTGGGACGCACCGACGGACAGTCGGTGCGCATCCATCCCACCGGCTGGGACATCACCGTTCCCGATCCGCGCGAGGTGTGCTGGCGGCGCACCCAGCTCACCGGGGAACTGCCGCTGCCGGCCAGGGACACGGACGGCAAGGGCATCGATCTGCTGCTGCGGCTGTGCAACTTCGCCGGCGCGGCCACCGAATGCCTGGCTATCGCCTGGCTGATCGGCTGCCTCGGGCCGTCGGTGCCCGTCCCCGCCCCGTTCCTCACCGGCCCCCAAGGCGCGGGCAAAAGCACCGGCGGGCGGATGCTTGTACGGATCGTTGAGGGCATGAGCGGGGACCTGCGCCGCGCGCCGAAGGATGAAGAAAGTCTGGTCACGGCGGTGGCGGCCGGATGGATCACGGCCCTGGACAACCTCTCCCACATGACGCCGGACCTGTCGGACGCGATGTGCTGCATCGTCACCGGCGCCGAAAGCGTCAAGCGCGCCCTGTTCACCGACGGGGACGTGCACCGCGCCCGCTACCGCCGCCCCCTGCTGCTGACCGGCATCGACGTAGGCGTCATCCGGCCCGACCTCGCCGAACGCCTCCTGCCCCTGCGCCTGGAACGCCCGCGCGTGCGGCGCACCGAAGCGGAACTGTGGGCGGAGTACGCCGAAGCGCTGCCCATTGTGCTCGGGTCGCTGCTGGATCTGACGGTCAAGGTGCGCGCGGCCGTGGCGGAGACGCCTACCGATCTGCGGATGGCGGACTTCGCGCACCTGTGCGCACAGCTCGACGCGGCCACCGGCTGGGCCACCCTGGACGCCTACCGGGCCAGCCTGGACGACCTCAACGACGACGTGATCGAAGGCGACCTGCTGGCGCAGACCGTCCTGCGGCACGCCGCCACCATCGCGGCCGGCCAGCAGCAGCGGAAGACCTCCACCGAGTGGCTGCACTGCCTCAGCAGCCTCTACACCGGCGACGACTTCCGCCCCCTGCCCAAAGGCTGGCCCACCACGGGAAAGGTTCTCTCCGACCGGCTCAAGCGTCTCCAGCCGACCCTGGCCGCCCGTGGCGTCCTCATCGACCCTGGCCGCACACGGGAAGGCCGCTACATCGAAGTGGCCCGCGAACCCAGCACGGCGCACGAGCAGGAACGGGCATTCTGACCGGCCGTACGGTGTGCCGGACAAGCAAGAAGAGCACCCGTCGCCCCGCCCGGGGTGCTCTTCTTGCTGTTCGGCGGCAGCGCCGCCCTGCAAAGGTCGCGCCGCGAAGCGGCTCCTTCTTCGCGCTCTGAGCCGCACCGCACTACTACAACCGCCCCCTCTTTTTTCCTAAGTAGGGGACGGCTGCGTCACTGCGTCACCCGCAGGCGAAAAAGCGGGCCCTGACCTGCGGGAACAACCCGTGACGCAGACCCCGAAGTCTGCGTCATCCTGCGTCATCTGCGTCACCGATGACGAACGGCCTGCGTCACCGGTGACGCACCCCCGACGCTCTGCGTCACACAAAAACCGCAGGTCAGGCCCGCCCTATGACGCAGGTGACGCGGTGACGCAGAAATCCCCACTTCGGACAGACGCGCGCCCCCGCGAAACGCCCCCCGCTGAGGAGACACCTGGATGAGCATCACGATTGCCGCTCCCGCTGAGCGAGTTCTGTACCGACCGGAAGAGGCGGCGATGGCTTTGGGTATCGGCCGCTCGCTGGTCTACGAGGAGATCCGCCTAGGGCGCCTCCGGACGGTTCGCATCGGCCGTCGGCGACTCATCCCGCCTGAGTACATCGCGCGGTACGTCGAACTGCTGAAGGGCGAGGCAGAAGCCTCCGCCTGACTCACTCTCATACTCATCAACCGGGCCGCGCCTTCGGGTGCGGCCCCCCGGTTTGGAGATTACCGCATGACCGAGACGCCAAAGCCTGCCCGCAGAGCTGGCCACGGAGAAGACACGATCTACTGGGACAAGTCGAAGAACAGGTACATTGGAGCCATTTCGCTTGGATACACACCTGCTGGCAAGCGCAGGCGGCCAAAAGTTTCAGGCGCGACCAAGGCTGAGGTTCGCCAGAAGTTGCGGGAGAAGCGTCGCGAGATTGAGGGCGGTATCAACTCTTCGCCTTCATACACGGTGGAACACGCGGTGAATGATTGGCTGCGACGCGGGTTGAAGGGGCGGAGTCAGTCGAGCGTAAAGGCGTATACCAGCCTAGCGAGGAATCACGTGATTCCCGACCTGGGGAAGGCGAAGTTGCGTGAACTTCAAGCAGATGAAGTGGACGATTGGCTAGAGGGGAAGAGTGAGAAGTTGTCGCGCGAGACTCTTAAGAGGATTCGTAGCATCCTGCATCGCTCGATCGCTCACGCGCAGCGGAGGGGGTGTGTTGGTGTGAATGTCGCCGATTTCGTTGACCTCCCCGAAGGGAAGGGTGGGCGCCCCAGCAAATCATTGAACCTTGAGCAGGCAAAGGCAGTGCTCACCACTAGGCGAGGAAGTTGGATTCACGCTTACGTGGTGTTGGCGTTGCTGGTGGGCGTCAGAACGGAAGAGGAAAGGGCGCTAGTCTGGGCGCACGTGCACACAGACGTAGGTGAGGGTGAGAGGCCGCACGTAGACGTATGGCGATCAGTACGTCGTGAAGGAGAAACAAAGACGAGATTGAGTCGACGGTCACTCGCAATGCCGGAACAGGCCGCCAGCGTGATGACTGCGTATCGAAAGGCGCAGCAGGAGGAGTGCAGTAAGGCAGGTAGGCGGTGGAGTGTGGAGGATTTGGTCTTCCCGGGTCCGACGGGGACTCAGAGAAGTTCCACAAACGTTCGGAAGAACCTGCGTTCCCTGCTGAAAGAAGCCGCCCTGAAGTGCCCTGAGGTGGAGTTCCGGCAGCCGGAGGAATGGACGACTCGCGAACTTCGAACGAGCTTCGTCTCTCTGTTGTCAGCTATCGGCGTCCCGATCGAGACCATTGCCCAGTTGGTCGGACACAGCGGAACCGCTGTCACTGAGCGGGTCTATCGGAAGCAGATCCGCCCCGTCATCGCAGGTGGGGCGGAGGCTATGGATACCATCTTCACGTCGGATGACAGGTCGGCGCAGAAGCCCGCTGATGAGTAAAACCAAGGCGATGGCTCCCTGTTTGGCTCCCTCCGTGGTGTCAAACAAGGGGTTCTAGTCCATGACCTGCGGATGGAGCCCTCTAACGGGCGGGGTCGACATTACCTGCCGGGTAATCGACCCTCCCGCCGCGTCCCGGCATCTTTGAGGCACCGGTTCACGGGCCGGCGCACTCCGGCCCGCGAACCGGCCCACCAGGAGCCGTGGCAGACCGCGGACCCGTACCAGACCACGAGACACGAGGAGTCGGCCATGACGCAGACGGACACCCGGCAGGCGGGCACGGAGCGCTACGAGAACGCGGTCGAGCGGTACCTGGCGGCGTGGAACTCGGCCGGCCAGGACGCCGACGGCGCCGTCGAGGCCGTCACCACGGCCTTCACCGAGGACGCCACCTACACCGACCCGCTCGCCGACGCCGTGGGGCACGACCAGCTCGCCGCCGTCATCGCCGGGGTCCACGCCCGGTTCCCCGGGTTCGCGTTCCGGCGGCTGGGGACGCCGGACGGGCACCACGACCTGGTCCGCTTCGGCTGGGAACTGGTGGCACCGGACGGTTCGGCGCCGGTCGCCGGATTCGACGTCGCCACGCTCGCGGCGGACGGCCGGATCCGTACCGTCTCCGGCTTTCTGGACCGCGTGCCCGCCATGTGAGCCGGAGCAGCGGCCGCCCGCCGCGGGGGAGCGGGCGTCACGGCAGCCACGTCCGCAGGTGTCCGGCCGTCTCCGGGTCCGCCGGGAGGAAGGTCTCCAGGGCGAGTTCGGAGACGGTCACGTCCATCGGGGTGTTGAAGGTGGCGATCGTGGAGATGAAGGACAGCACCCGCCCGTCGTGTTCGACGACCATGGGCAGCGCGTACGGCGCGTGCCCGCCGCCCGCGGCCGTCTCCCGCCCGCCCTCGGGCAGCGGGTAGGCGCTGACCTCCTCGTAGACCGCACGGAGCGGCGCGGAGCGCATGACCGCCAACTGCCGCTGCATCTGCGTCAGCAGGTGCTCCCGCCACTCCAGGAAGTTGCGGATGCGCGGGGCGAGCCCGTCGGGGTGCAGGGTGACGCGCATGGCGTTCAGCGGCGGCTCCAGCAGCTTCGCGTCGACGCCCGCCATCATCGCCCGGATGCCCCGGTTCGCGGCGACGACGTGGTACGTGGCGTCCACGACCAGGGCCGGGAACGGCTCGTATCCCGTCAGCAGCCGCTCCATACCGGTGCGCAGCGCGTCCATCGACGGATCGTCCAAGGGGGTCTCCGGGAAGCCGGGGGCGTAACCGGCCGCGAGCAGCAGCGCGTTGCGTTCCCGTACGGGAACGTCGAGGTGTTCGGCCAGCCGGAGCACCATCTCCTGGCTGGGCCGGGCGCGGCCGGTCTCGATGAAGCTGATGTGCCGGGCGGAGGAGTCGGCGCGCAGGGCCAGGTCGAGCTGGCTGACGCGGCGCCGCACCCGCCACTCGCGCAGCAGCGCGCCCACCCCCGTCATGTCGGACGCCGTCTTCGAGGGGACCGCAGCAGTCGTCATGGGCCGAACCGTAACCGATCCCGTACGCCTGTACGGGGCGCGTCGGTACGGGCAGCGCGCGAGTCCGCCAAGGGCATGGCGGGGCACTGCCGGAAAGAATTCCCGAAAAAGGTCCGGCGGTCGTGTCGATCCGGCGGTCTCCCGTTCGACGCGGGGGTGAGAGGCGGGGAACGGCCCCGCCCGCACGACCGAGGAGTCACCGTGCCGCGCTTCCTGACGCTGATCCGCATCGACGAGAACAACGCCCCCGAGGGCGGCCCGAGCCCCGAACTCCAGGAGCGCATGGGCGCGCTGATGGAGGAGATGACCAAGGCCGGGGTCATGCTGGACAACGCCGGGCTCACCCCCACTTCCCAGGGCACCCGGGTCACCTGGTCCGGCGGGCAGCTCAGCTCCACCGACGGGCCCTTCACCGAGACCAAGGAGGTCGTCGGCGGTTACCTGCTCATCCAGGCCAAGGACAAGGCCGAGGCGCTGGAGTGGGCCCACCGGTTCCTGCGCGTCCACGAGGACCACTGGACCGTCACCACCGAGATCCGCGAGATCGCCGAGAACTGCTGACCGGGCCGCGCTTGTCGCTCCCGCGCACGGCTGATCTGATGAGGCCGTGACGGCAGCAAGCACGACCGACGCGGTCGAGACGGTGTTCAGGATGGAATCCGCGCGGATCATCGCCGGTGTCACCCGCATCGTGCGGGACGTGGGCATCGCCGAGGAACTCGCGCAGGACGCGCTGGTCGCCGCGTTGGAACAGTGGCCGGAGTCAGGCGTTCCGGACCGGCCGGGCGCCTGGCTCATGGCCACCGCCAAGCACCGCGCCATCGACCTCGTCCGCCGCAAGGAGACGTACGCGCGCAAACTGGCCGAGGTCGGGCGGGCGCTGGAGGACGTGCCCCCGCCCGAACCGGCGGACGCGCAGGACATCGACGACGACCTGCTGCGGCTGATCTTCACCGCCTGCCACCCGGTGCTGCCCGCCCCGGCCCGCATCGCACTCACCCTGCGGCTGCTGGGCGGGCTCACCACACCGGAGATCGCCCGCGCCTTCCTCGTCGCGGAGTCCACGGTGGCGCAGCGTGTGGTGCGCGCCAAACGGGCGCTCGCCGAGGCCCGGGTGCCCTTCGAAGTCCCGTACGGCACCGAGCGGTCGGCCCGGCTCTCCTCCGTCCTGGAGGTCATCTATCTCGTCTTCAACGAGGGGTACTCCGCGACGGCCGGCGACGACCTGGTGCGCCCGGCCCTGTGCGAGGACGCGCTCCGTCTCGTCAGGGTCCTGGCGCACCTGATGCCGGACGAGCCCGAAGTGCACGGCCTGGCAGCGCTGCTGGAGTTCCAGGCGTCGCGCATCCCCGCCCGTACGGGGCCGGACGGCGAGCCGGTGCTGCTCGCCGACCAGAACCGCGCCAAGTGGAACCGGATGCTCGTCCGCCGCGGCGTCGACGCCCTGCACCGCGCCGGGCACGGCCCGTACTCGCTCCAGGCCGCGATCGCCGCGCACCACGCGGTGGCCCTGCGGTACGAGGACACGGACTGGGCCGCCATCGCCACCCTCTACGACCGGCTCCTCGCCCAGTCGCCGTCCCCGGTGGTCGAGTTGAACCGGGCGGTCGCCGTCTCGATGGCCGAAGGCCCGGCCGCCGCGCTGAAACTGGTGGACGCCCTGGCCGCAGACCCCGCCCTGAAGGGTTACCACCTGCTGCCGAGTGTCCGCGGTGACCTGCTGGAACGCCTGGGGCGGGCGCCCGAGGCGCGCGGAGAGTTCGAACGGGCGGCGGCCCTGACCCGCAACGCGCGGGAGCGGGAACTCCTGCTGGCCAGGGCGGCCCGCTCCGGCGCCCGTACGGACTGACGTGTACGGCCGGGACGCCCGGCACCCGCACGGCCCGCACACCTGGTCCCGGTACCGGTCCGCCGCACGGCCCGCACCCCGGCGGCGCCCCGGCATCACCCCAGGTCGAAGACGTTGCGCAGCCCGAGCCGGTGCCGCGTCTCGTCGTGTCTTCTGAGCGGCGCGAACTCCGGCGCGCGGTACAGCGGAATGACGGCGCACCGTTCGGCGGCGGAACCGGACGCGTCCAGCAGCGCGTTCACGGCCTGCCGCGCCGACGCGTTGGCGCCCTCCATCGTCGCCAGGTCGATGTCGACCGCCACGTAGTCCCCGGCGAGGAAGAGGTTGGGGATCGCCGTACGGGACGTGGGCCGGTTCAGCCAGGAGCCGGTGGGGTGGATGAGCAACTGCTCGTCGTTGGCGGGGTGCGGGGTGCCGAGCCCGGACACCGCCGGGTCCAGGAACCAGGAGTGCAGTGTCGCGTCGCGCAGCACGACAGCTCCGGTGTCGTTGAGGCCGGCCTTCATCTGCGCCCAGACCTCCCGCGCGACCTCCTCGCGCGTGCACTGCTTGGCCGTCTTCCCGTACAGGATGCCCGGCTGGTCCCACTCCGAGATGTCCACCGACAGGCAGTCGGCGGCCTGCCCGTCGCCGTAGTCGGCCGGGAAGTCCCGGTTCTTCCAGTACTGGGCCTGGCCGACCGCGGTCAGGGACCAGGGCGAGTCGATGTGGTTGACGTGCCCGTGGATGACCGGCGTCGGCTCGGTCAGATAGAACTGGATGCCCGTCATCCAGTCGGTGGCCAGCTTGTCGCAGCGCGCCAGTTGCGGGTCGGCGGCCCGTACGGCGGCGTTCCAGGTGGTACGGGCGTGCTCGACCGGCATCGCCTGCACGAAGTGGTCGGCGACGACCGTCTGCCGTACGCCCTGCGGGTCGGTGACCACCGCCTCCGTGATCCGGCCGCCCGCCAGCCGCAGGTCCCGTACGGTCCAGCCGACCTCGAACTCCACCCCGAGCGACCGCAGGTACGCCACCCACGGGTCGATCCACGCCTCGTTGGTGGGCAGGTTCAGCACCCGGTCCGGCTGTCCGTCCGCGCCCCGCCCCAGCAGGTTGAAGACGAACGCCTCGGCGCAGGTCGCGACGGTCCGGGTGGAGGCGATCTCCGCCTTGGTCGCGACGATGTTGCGGGTCAGGCCGATGGCCAGCAGGCGCTGGTAGTCGGCGGACATCGACGCGGCCCGCAGGAATCGCCACCACGGCGTGTGCTCCCACACGTCCAGCCGGCGCCGGTCGCAGCTGGTGAGGAAGACCAGCAGCCGGTTGGCGAAGTACGCGATCTCGTGGGCGGGCAGGCGGGTGGCGGTGTCCAGCAGGCCGGTCAGCATGCGCAGGAACGCGTCGGGGGTGAGGACCGGCGGGGGAGTGCCGACGGTGGAGAACGGGATACGGATGTCCTCCCGGCCGCCGGTGCGGGCGAACATCACCTCGGTGGAGGCCACCAGGTTGTCGTGGCAGCCGTTGGGGTTGCCGGGGAACGGGATGCGGCGCAGGGTGTCCGGGAGGTTGTGGTAGATGCCCGGGATGAAGCGGAAGCCGTGCTCGCCGGGCAGCGGCTTGCGGCCGCCGCGCGCGCTGTCCGGCACGTCCATGCTGCGGGCCTTGCCGCCGAGGCCCTGGGGCTTGCGCTCGTACACGGTGACCCGGAAGCCGCGTTCGGCCAGTTCGTGCGCGGCGGTCAGCCCGGCCACGCCGCCGCCGAGGACGGCCACGGTCCGGCCCGCGGCACGGCGCCGGGCGGCGGCGGGCGCGGCGGCCGCCGTACCGCCGGTTCCCAGGGCGAGCGCGCCGCCCATCGCCGCCGCCCCGCCCAGGAACGTCCGCCGGGGCTGTCCGCCGCCGGTTCCGCGTGTGTGCTCCGTACGGCCTTCGGTGTCCACGGCTGCTCCCTACTACCCCCGGTAACGGACGGCCCGTCAGGCGCAGGAGCATAGAAGCGGCCCCTCGGCCCCGGAAGCCCGCGGCGTGGCCGTCCGTACATTGGCGGGAAAGCGTCCTCGGCGTGCCACGCTGGAGCTGCTGCAATCGACAGTGCGCGGACGGTCCGGTGGTACGGGCGGTACGCGCGGCCATGCGCTGTGACGGAGAGGCGGAGCGAGATGGACGCTCAGGTGGACCTGCTGACGGACAAGGAGATCGAGGACCGCCTCGCGGAGTTGCCCGGCTGGTCGGTGACGGACGGCAGTCTGACCCGCACCTACACCTTCGAGCGGCACCTTCCGGCGGCCGCGATGGTCATCCACGTCGCCCAGATCCAGGAGGAGCTGAACCACCACTCCGAACTGACTCTCGGCTACAACACCCTGACCGTCGCCGTGAACACCCACAGCGCCGGCCACGCCGTCACCGCCCTCGACTTCACCCTGGCCCACCGGGTCGAGGAGATCGCCACCGGCCACGGGGCGAGCTGAGGGACGGGCGGCGGTCCGGCCGGGAGAGCCGAGCGGGCGCGCTCAGTTCTTCGCCTCCGTGCTGCCGCCGGACCCATCGGAAGGTGTGCCCTCGGACTCATCGGAACGTGCGCCCTCGGACGCACCGGAGCCCGCACTCTCGGACGCACCGGAGCCCGCACTCTCGGACGCATCGGTGTCCGCACTCTCCATATGGGCCAGCTCGGCGTTGAACTGAGCGCCGCTCAGCAGGGACAGATGGGAGAACCACAGCCATATCAGGAACACGACGGGCCCGGCGAGCGACCCGTACAGCCGGTTGAACGTGCCCACGTACGAGGCGTAGAACGTGAACCCCGCCGAGGACACCAGCCACATCAGCACCGCCACCACCCCGCCGGGCACCGCGCGCCACCCGCGCGTCCGGGACGGGCCCGTACGGAAGAGGACCATCACCAGCACGACGGCCAGCAGCAACAGCAGCGGCCACTGCAACAGGTTCCACGTCTCCTCGCCCGCCTCGCCGAGCCCCAGCCCCCGCCCGGCCGCGCTCGCTATCGGCCCGCTGGCCAGGAGCACGACCGCGCTGCTGATCAGCAGCGCCAACAGCAGCAGCGCCGTCGCCAGAATGCGCGGCGCCTTGCGCCACGGCGGCCGGTCGTCCTTGACGCGGTACATCGCGTGCAGGGCCCGCCGGAACACCGCCAGGTAGCTGCACGACGACCACAGGGCGCTGACCAGCGCACCCCCGACCAGCATCCATACGGCGGTCCGCTGCTGCGCCATGGTGACCAGGGCCCGGCGGACGGTACCGCCCGACCCGGCCGGGGCCAGGGCGCTGATGTGGTTGATCAGCTCCTCGGTGGACGCGGGGTTGGCCAGGCCGACGAGCGAGATGGTGACGATCACCGAGGGCAGCAGGGCCAGCACCGAGTAGTACGTCAGGCTGGCCGCCCAGTCCGACACGTCGTCGTTCCAGATCGAGACCGGGGTACGGCGGGCCGCGGTGCGGATCCGGGGCCAGCCGGGCAGCGCGGCGCGGCGTGCGCGTGGCCTGCCGACTCCGGCCGCGAGCTGCGGTGGATGCAGTCCACGGTCCGTACCGCTACCGCCCATGGGTACCCGTCCTCTCCTCGTGCCGTACGCGCTGCGCGCCCGGTCCGTCTGCCCGTTTGCGCAGCGTACAAGCGTGTGTGCCGGGCTCCGTCCGGAGGTGCGCCGTGGTAGGCGTCTTCCCTGCGGCCGGATCGGGGGGACGGACGGGAAACGCCGGTGACTCCCGTATCGCGCCAAAGCGGGGCATCGTGCCCGTCTCCGGTGAAGATGGTCAGGGAAGGAAGGAGCCGGTGAGTGCCCGAACCCAGCGACGCCCTACTGGCCGTACGTGCCGCGGAAGGGGACGAGGGTGCCTTCGAGGTGCTCGTACGCCGGCACAGCGCACAGCTCCTGCGCCTGGCGACCCGGCTGCTCGGCAGCCGCACCGACGCGGAGGACGCCGTACAGGACGCCTTCGTGAGCGCCTGGCGCCGCATCCCGGAGTTCCGCGGCGACGCCGCGTTCGCGACCTGGATGTACCGCATCGTCACCAACCGGTGCATGAACCTGCTGCGGGCCCGCAGACCCACCCAGGATCTCGGCTCGGTGCCCGAGCCGAGCGCGCCCGAGCACGCGTCGTCACCGGTGCGGGCCGCCGAGTCGACCGCCGCCGTCGAGGCGCTGATGCGGGCGATGGACGGGCTCACCCCGGAGCAGCGCGCCTGCTGGGTGCTGCGCGAGCTGCACGCCCTGCCGTACGAGGAGATCGCCGCGGTGGTGGGCATCAGCCACCAGGCGGTCCGTGGCAGGGTCTTCCGAGCACGCCGCTATCTGACGGAGGCGATGGGCGCATGGCGCTAGGTGAGCACGACGACCCGATCCTGCCCTGCGGCCGTGCGCTGTCGTCCGTGTGGGAGGAGAACGAGGCGGAGAGCGCGGGCGGTCCGGCCGGAGACGGCGGTCCGGCCGGAAACGACGCCCCGGACGCCGGTCCGCACGCCGCCCGGTGTCCGTACTGCCAGGAGGCGCTGGCGGGCCTCGGCGTCCTCGACAGCTACGTACGCGAAGCCCGGCAGGCCGCGGGGGCAGCGGGCCGCGACGAGGAGGAGCGGAGCACCGAACGCTTCACGGCCCGGGTGATGGACCTGGTCAGAACCGAACTCCGGCCCGGCAGGACACTGCCGCTGGGCGACCCGGAGGACGACGCCTGGATCACGGAGGCCGCGGCGGCCAAGTCCTTCCGCGCGGCCGCCGAGACCCTGCCTGACGTCCAGGCGGGCAGTTGCCGGGTCACCCTGCTCGCGCCGCGGGGGCCCATGAAGGTGGCGATCGAACTGGCGGCGGGGTACGCGTGGCCGCTGCCCGCGCTGGCCGACCGGGTACGCGAACGGGTGTGCGCGGCGGCGCGGGACGGCATCGGCCTGGAGGTCGAGGAGGTCGATGTCACCGTCGTGGACCTCGTCGAGAACCTTGTCGAGGACCTCGGCGAGGGGGAGACGGGGGGCTCCGGCAGGAACCCGGAAGCCCGCGAGGAGGGCAGGCCGTGAGTCAGGTCATGAGCGGCGACGCGCAGGTGCACGCCGCGGTCCTCCGTGCCGCCGCCGGGGCCGCCAAGGACACCCCCGGTGTCGCCTTCCTCCGGCCCGGCCTGGGCGAACTGCTCCGGGGCGCGGTGGCGCGAACCCCCGGCTTCGGCCCAGCCTCCCGGGCCGCCTCCGGTCCCGGCTCCCCCTCCCCGTCCGGGCTGACCGGCCGTGTACCCGGCGTACGGGCCGACCATGGCCCCGGCCCCGGACCGTGGCGCGTCCGCGTCCATCTGGCGGTCCGGCGGGGTCACCGGGCCCTGGACGTGGTCCGCGCGGTGCGGCCACGCGTCACGGCGGCGGTCCAGGAGGCGCTGCGGACAGCGGGCGAAGCCGCGCCCGAGGTCGCCGTGACGGTGACTGTCACGGACATCACCTGAAGGACCCCCACCCCGTGCCGCGTCAGGCGAAAGGCAGATTCGCCCACGGCGAGGCCGGGTCCTGGCCGAGCACCCGGTGCAGGTGCACCGTTTCCTGGTACGCCGTGCCGAACCAGCCGTTGTCGAAGGCCAGCGCCCGGCCCAGCGCGTACCCCGCCGAGAACTCCTGCCAGGAGCCGTACGCCGCGCGCGCCAGCTCACCGGCGCGCAGCACGGCCTGCTCGGCCTCCGGCGGCGCGCAGTAGCGGGCCCCGAGCCCCCAGCGGACGAGGGCGACGGCATGCGCGTAATCCAGGGCGACGATCGACTTGACCCGTCCGTCCGCGGGCAGCAGCCCTTCCGTACGGAAGCGCTCCTCGTACTGCTCCACCAGCTCCGGCACACCGCCGGACCCGGCGTCGTCCCCGGCGTCGCGGGCACGCAGCGCGGCCTCGGTCCCCGCCGGTACGAAACCGGCGTCGAGGAGCTGGCCGAGGCGCTGCTGCCAGGACGCCGGGTCGGTGACCGACCACTGCTCGTGCAGCAACTGGGCGTCGGCCGCGTAGTCGAGGAAGGCGGTGCCCAGCTCGTTCCACGGCACGCTGTGGTGCACGGCGATCGGGGCGCCGCAAGCCAGTCCCTGGGCGAGCGGACCGTGCAGCGGACCGCCGAGGTGGGTGGTGAGCAGCCCGCCGGGCCGGACTCCGTACTGGGCACGGATGCGCGTCCACGTGCCGCGGTGCGCGGCGGTGGCCGGCAGGTACGCGGCACACGGCGTACCCGGGTTGACCGCCAGCTTCCACCGGTCGTTCGGCCAGTCCTGCGCCAGTTCCTCCACCGAGACCCGGTCGAAGAGCTGCTGAGGGTGCCACGGCGGCAGCATGCCGCGGGTCGTCACGGGGATGCACGTACCGCCGCCGGCCGGGTCCTCGTACACCGGCAGCGGGTCCTGGCCCTGCTGGGGCACCACCAGATACAGGTCCTCGCCGGCCACGGCCGCGACCTGGCCTTCCCAGTCGCCCCGCGCACCGGCCTCACACAACCGCCGTTCCGTCTCGGTCGGCGGTATCCATCCTGGAATTCCCACGGAGCAGAACCTTACGGTGGGCGGTCCGGAGGCCCCGGAGGCGGGGTGCTTTGCCGGACCGGCAAGGATGTTTGCCTTATGGCGCGCCCTGCCGGACGCTCGCACCATGACGGACCACCACCACGACACCACCGCCCCGGCAACCGAGCCCGGCCACGACCACGGTCACGGCCACGACCACGGTCAGGGCCCCGGCCATCACCACGACACCACGCACATGGACTGGGACGCGCTCGCCGCCTACCTCGAAGGCGAGGCCGAGTTCCAGACCCCGCTCCTGGAACAGGCCACCGCCTGGCTCCGGGACCTGCTGACGCAGCCGTCCGGCCCCGGGCCCGACGAGGTCCGCCGGGTGCTGGACGTCGGCAGCGGCCCCGGTGTCACCAGTTGCCTGCTCGCCCAGGCGTTCCCGCGGGCCGAGATCGTGGCGGTGGACCCGACCGAGGCGCTGCTCGAACGCGCCCGGGACCGTGCCGACCGCCTCGGCCTCGGCGACCGGTTCCGTACCCAGGTGGCCGAACTGCCCGACCGCGTCGACGCCATCGGGGACGCGGACCTCATCTGGTCCAGCAAGGCCCTGCACCACGTCGGCGACCAGGCGGCCGCCGTGGCCGCGCTGGCCCGGCGGCTCCGTCCGGGCGGGCTGCTCGTCGTGTCCGAAGGCGGCCTCGCCCCCCGGTTCCTGCCCCGTGACTTCGGCATCGGCCGCCCCGGCTTCCAGACCCGTCTCGACGCGGTGCAGGACGAGTGGTTCGCCCAGATGCGCGCCGCACTGCCCGGCAGCCGGGCCGTGGTCGAGGACTGGCCCGCCATCCTGACCGCCGCGGGTCTGCGGTCCCCGCTCAGCCGCAGCTTCCTGCTCGATCTGCCCGCCCCGCTGGACCCCGCCCAGCGCGCCCAGATCACCCGGCAGCTCTCCCGCTTCGCCGAGAAGACCGGCGACGATCTGGACGAGGCGGACCGCGCCACCCTCGCCCACCTCCTCGACCCGGACGATCCGGCGGGCATCGCCCGCCGCCCGGACCTCTTCTGGCTCTCCGCCCAGACCTTCCACACGGCACGGGCGGTCTGACCGCTCAGCTCCATGCGGCATGCGTACGCCGCCGAGCCGGCGGCGTACGCACGTACGTCCCGCCCTGGGAGCAGGCGGGACGCGACGGCACCGCCCGGCCGCCGCCCCCCGTAGAGCCACGTCCATGCCCCACCGCGCACGCCCCCGTCGGTGTGCTCGTGCGCGGTGGGCAGGACGTGGCCGAACGGCGGCCGGCCGGTGCCGGGCGGGGTGGTGGCCCTCCCGGGCCGGGAAGACCCTCCACCACCCCGCCGTGTGATCAGCTCGCCGGCCCGTGGCGAGGGCGGGTGGCCGGGCCGGCGGGCCGAGCCTCAGCAGTTCAGGTAGGCGCGGTGGATCCACACCCCGGTGCGGCCGCCCCACAGGTCACCCATGACCCAGGAGCCTTCGGTGCCGCGCGCGTTCATCTTCTGACCCCGGTTCACCTGACCCAGGACCGGATAGCCGGTGCCCGGGCCGCCGCGGTAGTTGACGCCGTTGTCGTTGACGGTGCAGACGACGGCCTGGACCGCGGGAGAGGCGGTCTGGCGGGCGGGGGCCGGACCGGCGGCGGTGGCCATGGTGCCGCCGCCGAGGGCGAAGACGGCCGCGGTGGCCGCGAGAGCGGCGGCGGCGCGAGGAATGCGGATCATCTGAATCTCCTCCGTTGGGTGATCCTCGGTGCGCCGGGGCCGTCGGCTGCCCGGTCCCGGCACCTTGACCTTCGTCCCGCGCCGGGCGCCGGGCCAAGGGGTTTCCCGTCCCCCGCGGGGCGTGGGAAACCGGGAAACCGGGCGTGAGCTGGGAGGGACGCGAGGAGGAGAAGACAGAAGAGGGGAGGAGAGGACGGGGTGGAACGACGGCGCCGCCGTCCCGGGTGGGGCGGCGGCGCCGGAGGGTGCTGCACCGGACCGGGGTCCGGGAGGTGTCTCAGCCGTTCATGGTGTCCGGGTCCGGGCCCAGGCGGGTGCCCGAGTCCAGGGCCGCGAGGGCGGACAGGTCGGCGTCGTCCAGCTCGAAGCCGAAGACGTCGATGTTCTCCTCGATCCGGGACGGGGTCACGGACTTCGGGATGACGACGTTGCCGAGCTGGAGGTGCCAGCGGAGCACGATCTGCGCGGGGGTGCGGCCGTACTTCTCGGCGAGCCCGGTGACGGTCGTGTTCTTGAGGAGGTCCTTGCCCTGGCCCAGCGGCGACCACGCCTCGGTCGCGATGCCGTGCCGGGCGTGGAAGGCGCGCAGCTCGGACTGCTGGAGCTGCGGGTGCAGCTCGACCTGGTTGACCGCGGGCACGACGGACGTCTCGCCCAGCAGTCGCTCCAGGTGGGCGGGCTGGAAGTTCGAGACGCCGATGGCCTTGGCGCGGCCCTCTTCGTAGATCTTCTCGAACGCCCGGTACGTGTCCACGAACGTGTCCTTGGCGGGCATCGGCCAGTGGATCAGGTACAGATCCACGTACTCCAGGCCCAGCTTGCCGAGGGAGGTGTCGAAGGCGCGCAGGGTCGAGTCGTAGCCCTGCTCGTCGTTCCACAGCTTCGTCGTCACGAAGAGCTCGTCACGAGCGATGCCGGAGGCGGCGAGCGCCTTCCCCGTGCCCTCCTCGTTGCCGTAGATCGCGGCGGTGTCGATGCTGCGGTACCCGGCTTCCAGGGCGGTGCCGACGGCCGTGGCGGCCTCGTCGTCCGGCACCTGCCAGACGCCGTAGCCGAGCTGCGGCATGGCGACACCGTTGTTGAGGGTGATGTGGGGGACCTTGCTCACGACGGATTCGATCCTTAGGTCGTCGTACATGTTCTCCAACGTCAACGATCATCCGGTACGGAGCATTCCCGCGCACCTTCAGTACGTGCCGACAGCCTTCGGCGCGGGCGCGGACGAGGGCACGGAACGGGCCGTCTCGGCGGCCAGGGTGAGGGTGCCGAGGCAGAGCACGACCAGCCCGGCGACCAGCTCCAGGGCGCCCGCCAGGCCGGGCAGGCCACCGGTGGAGGCCGAGCCGCCGCCGGTCAGGGCGTCGGCCACGGTCCACGAGAGCCACATCGTTCCGCCCCACGCGAACACCGTCGCGGAACCCAGCCAGGCCAGCGCGAGCGGCACCCGCGTACGCAGCCGCCGCAGGCGCCCCCGGTGGGGAAAGAGGAGGGCGGCCAGCCCGGCCGCGCCGGCCAGCGCCAGCAGCCCCTGGACCACGCCGGACGTGGCCGTGACGACGCTGCGCGCGGGCAGGGCCGCCCCTCCGGGGCCCGTCGGCATCCCGAGGCCCCACAGCACGTCGAGGACGCCGAGTACGGCGAGGAGCACGGCCGCCGGCACGCCGAGCAGCCGCCGTGCCGCCCGTACGCCGGGGGCGGGAGCGGGTACGGACTCCAGCCGCCGGCGCAGCAGCGCGCCCCAGCGCCGGTGCGCGTGGAACCAGAAGGCGCTCAGCAGGGTGAGGCCCTCGACGATGAAGGCGCCGTAGACCAGGACGTAGACCCAGGGTTCGAGGAAGTCGCCGGACGCCATCGGGTTCGCCGCGCCGGTCAGGGCGGCGACGGCGGAACCGGTGGGCACGCTGATCATCAGGGGCGTGAGCAGCCCGGACGCCATCCACAGGGGCAGCGCGAGCAGCCAGGCGGGGGCCCGCAGACCGGACGGGCGGGTGAGTGCGTACGCGATGGCGGCGGCGACGGCGTCCATGAGGAAGGTGACGACGTTGGCCGCGATCCAGGTGCCCCGGCCGGCCCTGCCCACGTCCACGATGCCGATGTCATGGCCCAGGACCCACAGCAGTTTGAGGAGGAGGTACGGGGCGCAGGCCGCGACGGCCACGCGCCCCAGGAGGACCTGGCGGCGGCCCATGAGCTGATCGGTGGTCATGACACGAGCCTCCCGGCGGCGTGCGGACGGCACCTCCGGCCGGGGGATGAACCGGCTCCGCCGCGCGGGGGAGAGGCGGGTGCGACCCGTACGGCGCCGCGCGCCGCCCGCTCACGCCCGGTACAGCGCCTCCACCTCCGTCGCGTACGCCGCCTCGATGGCCTTGCGCTTCAGCTTGAGCGACGGCGTCAGCAGGCCGTGCTCCTCGCTGAACTGGTGCGCCAGTATCCGGAACGTACGGATCGACTCGGCCTGCGAGACCAGCGTGTTGGCGGCGACGACGGCCCGCCGGATCTCGGTCTCCAGGTCGGGGTCGTGCACCAGGTCGGTCGGCGGCAGCTCCGGCTTGCCGCGCATCCTCAGCCAGTGCCCGACCGCCTCCGCGTCCAGCGTCACCAGCGCGGCCACGTACGGGCGGTCGTTGCCGACGACGATGCACTGGGCGACCAGCGGGTGCGCCCGTACCCGCTCCTCCAGGACGACCGGGGAGAGGGTCTTGCCGCCGGAGGTGACGAGGATCTCCTTCTTCCGGCCGGTGATCGTCAGGTAGCCGTCCTCGTCCAGCGCGCCGAGGTCGCCGGTGGCCAGCCAGCCGTCGCGCAGGACGGCGTCGGTGGCCCGGGCGTCGTTCAGGTAGCCCTGGAAGACCTGGCCGCCGTGCAGCCAGATCTCCCCGTCCTCGGCGATGTGCACGGTCGTCCCGGGGACGGGGGAGCCGACCGTGCCGAAGCGGGTGCGCTCGGGCGGGTTGGCGGTGGCGGCGGCGGTGGACTCCGTCAGGCCGTACCCCTCGTAGATGGTCACTCCGGCGCCGGCGAAGAACAGCCCGAGCCGGCGCTCCATCGCCGAACCGCCCGACATGGCGTGCCGCACCCGGCCGCCCAGCGCCTCCCGCACCTTGCTGTAGACCAGCTTGTCGAAGAGCTGGTGCTGCATGCGCAGCGGCGCGCCGGGCCCGGACGCGGTACCGAACGCCTTGTGCTCCAGCGCCTCGGCGTGCCGGACCGCCACGTCGACGGCCTTCTCGAACGGGCCGAGCCGCCCCTCCGCCTCGGCCCTGCGCCGGGCCGCCGCGAAGACCTTCTCGAAGATGTACGGCACGGCGAGGATGAAGCTGGGCCGGAACGACTGGAGGTCCGGGAGCAGCGCGGCGGCCGACAGGTCGGGCTGGTGGCCGAGCTTGACCCGGCCGCGTACCGCCGCGACCTGCACCATCCGTCCGAAGACGTGGGCGAGCGGCAGGAACAGCAGGGTGGACGCCTCGTCGCCGGGCTTGGAGTGGAACACCGTCTCGTAACGCTGGACGACGTTGTCGGCCTCGGCCATGAAGTTCGCATGGCTGATCACGCAGCCCTTCGGGCGGCCGGTGGTGCCGGAGGTGTAGATGACCGTCGCGGTCGCGTCCGGGGTGACCGCCATCCGGTGGCGGTGCACCACGTCGTCCTCCAGGTGCGCGCCCGCCGCCGTCAGTTCGGCGACCGGGTCGGCGTCCAGTTGCCACAGGCGGCGCAACTGCGGCAGCCGGTCGATGACCGAGCCGACGGTCATCGCGTGGTCCTCGTGCTCCACCATGCAGGCCGACACCCCCGCGTCGTGCAGCATCCAGAAGACCTGCTCGGCGGACGAGGTGGGGTACAGCGGTACGGACTGGGCGCCCACGGACCACAGGGCGAAGTCGAACAGCGTCCACTCGTAGCGGGTACGGGACATGATCCCGACCCGGTCACCGAAGCGGACGCCCTGCGCGAGCAGCCCCTTGGCCAGCGCCAGCACCTCGTCGCGGAACTGCGCCGAGGTCACGTCCCGCCACGCACCGGCGTCGTCCTTGCGCGCCAGCGCGGCCCGGCCGGGATCCGAGCCGGCATGATCGAACACAGCGTCCGCCAACCCGCCGACGCGGGGCGCCGTCGCCAAAGGTGGGACGGTGAACTCGCGCAATGACCCAGCTCCTCGACGTGCTTCTCACCGGGCCGAGACCGTACCCCAACACCGCGGCCCGCGGGAGGGGCGTCCAGCCGGCCGGACCGGTGGCATAGTCGCTGGTCATGAGGCGAAAACGGGCTACTCCGGAGAAGCCCGGACATCGTCGGGGGCGCCGCGCCCCCGACGATCACGACGCCGGGACCGGATCTGCACCAAATCTTTCCCTGGTACTCGGCGTCTCCCGGCATCGCTCCGGGGAGGGCCGGGCGCGTCGCTAAGGCAACTGCAAGCGGTCGCCACCCGCCAGTATCGCGTCGGCCAGCGCGTCCGCCGGGCCCCTGGCCGCACCGTCCCGCTCCCCGTACAGCAGGACGAAGTCCACCCCGCCGAGGTCCGGCAGACCGGCCCGGGACGGCACCCGCACCAGACCGGGCGGGATCATGCCCAGGCTGTGCGCCATCACGCCCAGGCCCGCCCGGGTGGCCGCGATCAGGCCGTTGAGGCTGCCACTCGTACAGGCGATGCGCCAGTCGCGGCCCTGCCGCTCCAGCGCCTCCAGCGCGCGGGCCCGGGTCACCGCCGGCGGTGGGAACACCACCAGCGGGACCGGCCGCCGCGCGTCCAGCCGCAGCCGGTCCGTGCCGACCCACACCAGCCGGTCCCGCCAGACGAGCCGGCCGGTGGGCGCCGCCGCCCGGCCGCGTGCGGGGCCGGGACGGCGCTTGGCCAGGACGAGGTCGAGGCGGCCGGCCGCCAGCAGTTCGTGCAGCGTCCCGGAGAGTTCGACCGTCAGCTCCAGGTCCACCTCGGGGTGATCGCGCCGGAACTCCTCCAGTACCTCCGGCATCCGGGTCAGCACGAAGTCCTCCGAGGCGCCGAACCGCAGCCGGCCGCGCAGCCGCGTGCCCGTGAAGAAGGTCGCGGCCCGCTCGTTGGCCTCCAGGATGGTGCGGGCGAAGCCGAGCATCGCCTCACCGTCCTCGGTGAGGTCCACGGCATGGGTGTCCCGGGCGAACAGCCGCCGCCCGGCCGCGTCCTCCAGCTTGCGCACGTGCTGGCTCACGGTGGACTGCCGCAGGCCGAGCCGGTGCGCGGCCTGCGTGAAGCTCAGCGTCTGCGCCACCGCGAGGAACGTCCGCAGTTGCACGGGGTCGAACATCGCCCCGGTCCGGTCACTCGTCACGCGTCATCATCCGTCATCACACTTCATGATGACAGTCACCACGATAAGAGGGCTTCCCGATGGCTGTGCCGCCAGGCAGGCTGGAGAGGGCACCGTCCGCCCCACCTGCACCTTCAGTCCCTCGGGTACTGTCCGCCCCCGTCCCGCCCGCTCCGTCAGCCCCGCCCGCTCCGTCAGCCCCGCCCCGCCCGCGAAGAGAGAACATGCGCCGTCCTCAGCTCAGAATCCCCTCCTGGCTCCCCGTGGACGGATTCATCCTGACCCTCGTCGGTACCGTCGGCCTCGCGGCCCTGCTCCCCGCCCGGGGTGCGGCCGCCACCGTCGCCGGCGACGCGTCGACCGGCGCCGTGGCGCTGCTCTTCTTCCTCTACGGCGCCCGGCTCTCCACCCGGGAGGCGGTGGACGGGATGCGCCAGTGGCGGCTGCACCTGACGGTGCTGGGGTGCACGTTCGTGCTCTTCCCCCTGCTGGGGCTGGCCGCCGGCGGCCTCGTCCCGTACCTCCTGACACCGCCCCTCTACACCGGCCTGCTCTTCCTGTGCCTGGTGCCCTCCACCGTGCAGTCCTCGATCGCCTTCACCTCCATGGCGCGCGGCAACGTCGCGGCGGCGATCTGCGCGGGCTCCTTCTCCAGCCTCATCGGGATCGTCGTGACGCCGCTGCTCGCGGCGCTCCTCCTGGGCGGTGACGGCGGCGGGTTCTCGGTCGGCTCACTGGTCTCGATCGTCTTCCAATTGCTGGTGCCGTTCCTCGCCGGTCAGCTTCTGCGCCGCTGGATCGCCGGCTTCGTCACCCGCCACAAGAAGATCCTCGGCCTCGTCGACCGCGGCTCGATACTCCTCGTCGTCTACACCGCCTTCAGCACGGGCATGGTCGAGGGCATATGGCACCAGGTCTCGCCGTGGCGCCTGCTGAGCCTGCTGGCCGTCGAGGCCGTCCTGCTGGCGCTGATGCTGACGATCACGTCGTACGGTTCCAGGAAGGCCGGTTTCGCCCGCGGCGACCGGATCGCCATCACGTTCGCGGGCTCGAAGAAGAGCCTGGCCGCCGGGCTGCCCATGGCCAGCGTCCTGTTCGGCGCCCAGGCCGGGCTGGCGGTGCTGCCGCTGATGCTGTTCCACCAGATGCAGCTGATGGTCTGCGCGGTCCTCGCGAAGCGGTACGCGGCACAGGCACCCGACGAGCGGGAATCCGGGGCCGAGCCCGGGGCGCTGCCCGAGCCCGGGGAGAGCAAGGCGGTCGTGCGGCCACGGCGCGGCGAAAGCGTCGGCGCGGGCGGCTCCCGCTAGCCCTCGGGACCGCGCCACCAAGCGGCCGACATCGCCCGCCGGACCCGGGCCCCGGCCGAACTCTCCCGGCTGCGCGCGAGGCCAAGGGGCAGGCGGCGGCGTTGCTGCCGCCCGCCGAGACGCTGGCGGACGGGCGCACCGTCGAGCCGGGCGGGCGGGTCCCGGAGCCCCCGGCGGCCCACCGGGTGGACGCCGTCGGCCGTCGGCCGGCTGCTCGCCGGGGCGTGGCGCGCCGAGCAGTACCTGTCGGTGCTGCTGCTCACCAGGGGCGGGACGCACGTGGTGCGGGTCCGGCCCTCCTCCGACGGCAAGAGGGCCGCCGGCGCGGCCGGGCACGCCTACGCCGTCGCCCGCCAGGACATCACCTGGCTGCGGGACCGCGGGGAGGTGCGGCACGGTACGCACGGGACCGGCTTCGCCGACGGCTCGTGGGCGACGGTGTTCTTCCCGCTCGGCGGCTGGAGCACGCTCGCGAAGGCGTTCCCGCACCGGCTGCGGCACACCGGCCCGATCGCCTGAGCGTCCGCTCCGGGGCCCGGGGCGGCGCGGAGCAGGCCGGTGCGGTACGACCGGCCTGCTCCGCGATCACCGCGGGGTGCCTGGGGCATGACGCTCCGTCAGTGATACTCGTCCACGCGGTCCAGCGGCAGATTCAGGACCACGGGGCCAGGGACGCGCGCGTTGTCCCGGCGTACACGTGCCAGCTCGTCGTCGTCCAACGCGCGCCCGTAGACCCGCACTTCGTCCAGATCGCCGGAGAGCTGGGAACGGCTGTCCGCCTTCTGCCCCGCGTGGACACCGAAGACCGAGGTGCGGCTCACGGAGCCCGGCACGTCGGGGACCGTGCGGGTCTCGGCGCCGTCGACGGTGAGCGTCAGCCGCCCGCCGGTGCGCCGCAGCGCCAAGTGGTGCCACGCGCCGTCGTTGTACGCGGCGGTGGCGGCGACCTCGGCGGTGGCGGGCGGCCGGGCGCCGTCGAGCGCGGTGATGTGGGCGACGACCCGGTTACGGGCGGGGTCGCCGCGCAGCGCCACCTGTGGACTGCGGCTGCCCACCCCGCCCATCCACAGGAAGGGCTGCTCACCGGAGGCGGCGCGGTGGCGGAACCAGAGGCTGCACGTGAAGTCGCCGCTGCCGAGGGGCAGCGAGCGGCGGAAGGGCAGTCGTACGGCGTCGTCCCGGCCGTCGAAGGAGAGCCCGTAGCCGAAGCGTCCGGCGGTCGGCCGGGCGCCGCCCAGGACGAGCGCCGCGCGGGCGTGCCGCCCGAGGTCGGGTGTCGTCGGATCGGGCGCGCGGCGCGGGCCGAGCCAGCCGTCGGTGAAGCGCGCGAAGCGGATCTCGTCGCGGGCGTCGGCCGCGCCGCCCTCGTACAGCAGACCGGTCAGGCCGGGCGCGACGGACACCAGGTCGGAGTAGCCGGACCAGTCGGTGGTGACCCGGGCGCCCCGGTCCACACCTTCCCAGGTGCGGCCCTCGTCGTAGGAGGAGCGGACGGTCATGGTGCGGCGGCGGTCCGGGTCGGCGGGCGCGGCGAGCAGCGTACGGCCCGTCTTGCCGGGGCCGCGGGCCGGCAGCCGTAGCACCGAGCCCTGCACCATCGGCGCGTACAGGCCGGGCAGGGTGCGGAAGGGCCGGGTGAAGGTCTCGCCACCGTCGTGGCTGACGGCCGCCGTGCGGTGGCCGAGGTCGGTGCCGTCCTGCTCGCGTGCGTTGACGTGGACCGAGCCGTCGGAACGTTCCAGCAGGCTCATCTCGGACGGCTTCTGGCGGAACGTGCCGTCGGCGGCGATCGGGTAGCTGTCCACGGCGCCGACGCGCCAGTTGTCACCGCCGTCGTCGCTGAGCATCAGCGCCGCGTGGTTGGCGGTGATCCGGCCGCCCGCGTAGCTCTCGGCGTTGACGGTGAAGACCAGGCGCCCGGCGTGCCGGCCCCGGGCGAGCTGGACGCCGTGCACGGGGCCGGTGGCGTACCAGGAGTTCCATCCGGCGGGCCGGAGTTCGGCGGTCAGGTCGCGTGGCGTGGACCAGGTCGCGCCGTCGTCGTCGCTGTACTGGAGGTGCGGGGTGCGATCGCAGGGCACGCCGCAGTTCGCGGCGTCGGGGCGGCCCTTGTTGTAGGTCTCCGCGAGCAGGATGCGGCCGGTCTCGCGGTCGACGACGGGGGCGGGGTTGCCGTGGGTGTCCCCGCCGCCCTCGTTGACGATCTGGAGGGGACCCCAGGTGCGGCCGCCGTCGGTGGAGCGTTTCAGTACGAGGTCTATGTCGCCGGCGTCGCCGCAGTCGCGCACCCGGCCTTCGGCGAAGGCCAGCAGGGTGCCGTCGGCGGACCGGACGATCGCCGGGAT
Organism: Streptomyces sp. NPDC045470; assembly: GCF_040646595.1. Lineage (NCBI taxonomy): Bacteria > Bacillati > Actinomycetota > Actinomycetes > Kitasatosporales > Streptomycetaceae > Streptomyces > Streptomyces sp. NPDC045470. Next base: position 771,837 of record NZ_JBEZAN010000003.1, on the reverse strand, counting down.
GCGGAAGCACGCGTAGCCGTGCTCCTGGGACGCCTTGAACAGCACCTGCTGCTCGAAGCCGGTGGCGGGGGAGGCGGCGCCGGAAGCGGTGGCGGGCGCCGCCGGGCGGGCCTGGGCGGTGGCCACCGGGACGAGGACGGCGGCCGCCGTGGCGAGCGCGGCCAGGGTGCGGACCCGGGGCCGGTGGCCGCCGTGGGCGGGACCACCGGCCCCGGTGGCGGGTCTGCGGCGGTGGTCGTCGTGGGCGCGGAACGGTGACGTCATGATCCGACCTGCCCTTCGAGGCATCGGCGAGGCGTCGGGGAACCGGGGAGGAGGGGAGAGGAGCCATGCGACCTGAGATGTCCGGCCTGTGCCGGACATCCGACGTAGGACGTCCCATGTCTGCTCTCCGGTGCGCAGGAAGCTACTGGGCCCCCGGCACCGCCACAAGCCACACGCGGCGGTTCTTCGCACCCGGCCGGATTTCCCCCGTCCGTACCATGGCGGGCACATCAGTACGGGCCTTGTCACGGGGCCGCTCAGGGGATCAGTACGACTTTGCCGAGGTTGGCGCGGGCCTCGATGATCTCGTGCGCGCGAGCCGCTTCGGCCAGCGGAACCCGGGCGTGCACGGCGGCCCGCAGGCGCCCGGCGAAGAAGTGGTCCCACAGCTCGGCGCCGTGCCGCGCGTACAGCTCCGGGCGGGTGGCGGCGAACCGCGCCATGGTGAGGCCGGTGATCGTCTTCGAGCCCGCGAGGAGGTCGTAGGCCGGGACCGTGCCGCCGCCCGAGGCGAAGAACGCCAGCCGCCCGCCCGGCGCGAGGGCCGCCACCGCGCGCGGCAGCAGCTCCCCGCCGACGCCGTCCAGGACGATGTCGACGGGCTCGCCCCAGGACGCTTCCTCGTACGTCACGACCTCGTCGGCGCCGAGCCCGTACAGGAAGTCCGCCTTCGCGGCGGAGCCGACGGCCGCCACCACCCGCGGCACGCCCCGCAGCTTGGCCAGTTGCACCGCCAGGTGCCCGGTGGCGCCGGCCGCGCCCGTGATCAGTACCGACTCCCCGTCGGCCGGGGCGGCGGTGGCCAGCGCCGCGAGCGCGACCTGTCCGCCGCGTACCAGTGCGACGGCGTCCACGCTGGACGCGGCGTCCGGTATACGGGCGGCCATCGCGGCGGGCACGGTGGCCGCCTCGGTGTACGAGCCGGTGAAGGAGAGCGAGGTGACGCGGTCGCCGGCCGTGAAACCGGTGACGTCCGGGCCCAGGCCGACGACCTCGCCGGCCACCTCGCCGCCGAGTACGGCGGGCAACGGTACGCCCCCGCCGTTCCCGTCACCGCGTGTCCGGCGGACGGACGGCAGGGTCACGCCGATGGCCTCCGTACGGACGAGCAGCTCGCCGGGGCCCGGCTCGGGTGCCCGGGTCTCTTCGACACGCAGGACTTCGGGTCCGCCGTAGGTATGGAAACGGACTCGCCGCACGGGCACCTCCGGGAGGGTGGGCGCGGCCGGACGCCGCGCAGGGGCGGTCGCCCGGGGCGTCCGGGAACCGTTGGGCGCCCCAACGGTAACAGTGATTGTTGGGTGGCCCAATGGTTTTACGGATAGGGTGATCCCGTGCCAGAGACTCCGTACGCCCCCTCCCGCATCCGCTCCCTCCCCAGTTGGCTGCTCGGCCGGGCGGCGGCCCGTGGCCACCGCCTCGTCGCGGAAGCGCTGGCCGAGGAGGGGATGCGGATGACGCACCACGCGGTGCTCTCGGCCGTCGGCGAACTGGGGCCCGTCTCCCAGGCCGAACTGGGCCGCAGTGTGGGCATCGACCCCAAGGACATGGTCGCGGTCGTCAACGACCTGCAGGCCGACGGGCTGGTGACGCGCACCCCCGACCCTGAGGACCGGCGCAAGAACGCCGTCGAGATCTCCGCGGCGGGGGAGCGCCGGCTCCGGCGTACGGAGGAACTGGGCGACCGGGCCAACGACGAGCTGACCGCGGGCCTCACCCCCGCCGAACGGGAGCAACTGATGGCGCTGCTGGCGCGCATCGTGGAGCCGGGGGCGGGGGCGAAGGAGGGATCGGGGGCGGGCTGACGCCGTGTCCTGGCCTGCGCCTCGCTCTCGGACCCTCCCGCTCTCAGGTCCGCCCCGCCGCCGCGCCCAGCGCGAGCCGTTCCTCGCCCGCGTACACGTTCATCGACGTCCCCCGCAGGAACCCCACCAGCGTCAGACCGCTCTCGACGGCCAGGTCGACGGCGAGGGAGGACGGCGCGGAGACGGCTGCGAGGGCCGGGATGCCCGCCATGACCGCTTTCTGTACGAGTTCGAACGACGCCCGGCCCGAGACCATCAGCACGGTGTCCCGCAGCGGCAGCCGGCCCTCCTGGAGGGCGCGGCCGACGACCTTGTCGACGGCGTTGTGGCGGCCCACGTCCTCGCGGACGTCGAGGAGTTCGCCGTCGGAGTCGAAGAGCGCGGCGGCGTGCAGCCCGCCGGTCCGGTCGAACACGCGCTGCGCGGCCCGCAGTCGGCCGGGGAGGGCGGACAGGGTCGCGGGCGTGATGCGGGCCGCGGCGTCGGCGGGCGGGTCCAGGCGCCAGCGGGCGGACGTGCGGACCGCGTCCAGGCTCGCCTTGCCGCACAGGCCGCAGGACGACGTCGTGTAGACGTTGCGCTCCAGGGAGATGTCGGGGACGGGGACACCGGGCGCGAGCTGCACGTCCACCACGTTGTACGTGTTCGACCCGTCCTCGGTGGCGCCCGCGCAGTACACGATGTTCGCCAGCTCCCCGGCGTTCCCCAGCACGCCCTCGCTGACGAGGAAGCCCGCGGCCAGCGCGAAGTCGTCGCCCGGTGTGCGCATCGTGACGGCGAGCGGCCGGCCGCCGAGGCGGATCTCCAGCGGCTCCTCGCCGACGAGGGTGTCCGGGCGCGTGCTCACGGCGCCGTCGCGGATGCGGATGACGCGGCGTCGCTCGGTGACCCGTCCCATGTCTGATCAGTCCCGTCCGTCCTGGTGCGCCGGCCCGTGGCAGCGGGCCGGTCTCGGCGGTTCCATTGTCCGGTACGCGTTCGGCTGCCCGTACGGGGTTCGCCGTCCGCTGTACGAGCCCGCCGCCCGCCGCCGGTGCGTACGCGCCCCACTCCGCCGCCAATGTGTACGCGCCCCGCCGCCCGCGGCCGGTGCGTACGCGTCCCGCTGCCCCTACCGCTTCGTCCCGCGCGCCACGGGCCTGTTCGCTCCCCGCAGTGCGCGCCCGCCGAACGCGGCCGCGCCCGCGCCGGCCCACAGCGCGTCCAACTGCGCCTGACCCACCGTCCGCCAGTCGGTGCTCCGCAGGACGAGGGCCTCGCCCAGCCGGCGGCCCAGCTCCATCATCGAGACTCCTACGGGACCGCGCGCGGCCTCGTACGCGGCGGACACCTCGGACCAGGTGGTCGCGGCGGCGAACGCCGTCTCCAGCGCGATGGCGTCCTGAAGGGCCTTCACCGCGCCGCTGCCGGTGTGCGGCCGGGCGACCGTGGCCGCGTCACCGGCGAGCAGCAGACGGCCCGCGGCGTAGTGGGGCGCCGTGAAGTCGTACAGCGGCTGGATGAACAGCTCCTCGGGCCGGGTCAGCCGGAGCAGGCCGCCCCAATAGGGCGGCAGGAGTTCCCCGGTGACCTGTGCGAAGCAGGCGTGCAGCGCCTCGCTGAGGGTGCCGGGCGGCAGGCTGGTGGGGGTGTCCAGGCCGAGGGCGGTGCCCGGCGGCGGGACGGCGTACAGCACCCAGTTGGCGCGGTGGCCCCCGGTGCCGTCCGGAATGCGGTAGATGACGGCGTGACCGCGGGGAAAGACGGCGAAGACGCAGTCCTCGACCGGCCAGGCGTCGTCCGGGTCCGGGCCGAGCGCGGCCAGCCGCTCGGCGGGGAACGCGCCGCGCCAGGCGAGGTATCCGGCGTACGCGGGCCGTATGTCGGGGAAGGCGGCGCCGCGCACCACGGAGCGGTAGCCGTCCGCGCCGACGACCAGGTCGGCGTGGTGGGCGCTGCCGTCCTCAAGGCGCACCGCGGCGCCGTCGGGTGAGGTCTCGACCGTACGGACCGGGCTGTCACCGCGGAACACGGCGGTCTCGGGCATCCGGGCGCGCAGCTCGCGCCAGAGCGGCCCCCAGTTGTACGTACGGAACGGGAAGGGCAGTTCACCCACCGGCCGGCCGAGCGGCAGTTCACCGTCGCGCGTGTACCAGCGGCGACGGCAGAGCTGTAGCCACGGGATGCCGGTGTCCAGGTAGCCCGCCGACGCCAGCTCCGCGTAGCGGTCGTTGTGCACGGCCAGCCCGGCGCCGCGGTCCGCCAGGTGACCGGCGGCCCGTTCGTACACCGTGACCTCCGCCGCGCCGCCCCGGTGTGCGGCGAGTGCGGCGGCGCAACCGGCGATGCTGCCGCCCACGACGGCGACCGTTCCTCCGTGCATCGGCAACCCGCTTCGCTCGGCGGCTCCGAGAGCAAGCGGAGCCGCGGTGGATCGAGGGTGTGGAGACGGGCGTAGTTTCTCAGGAAGCGCCGGTGTCCGGGATGACGGTGGTCGGCGGTGGCTGAACGTGGCGGCTGTGCGAGTGACCTGCGCGGGGGCCGCTGCGGTCGGTAGACTGTAGACGATAACCAATCGCGCGTCCGCAGCACGGACGCCCGCGCGGGAACACCGTCCCGGCCGCGTCACGGAGGGGTACTCGATGCTGTCCACAGGGCTGCCGCAGGGCGCCGTACCGAAGCTGGAACGCCCCGGACCGCTGCGCGAGCGCGTCTACGAAGCGCTTCTCGAACTGATCACCACGCGCACGCTGCGCCCCGGCCAGCACCTGGTCGAGAGCGAGCTGGCGGGGCACCTCGGGGTCTCCCGGCAGCCGGTCCGCGAGGCGCTCCAGCGGCTCAACACCGAGGGCTGGGTCGATCTGCGCCCGGCGCAGGGCGCGTTCGTGCACGAGCCCACCGAGGAGGAGGCCGACCAACTGTTCACCGTACGGACGCTGCTGGAGGCGGAGGCCGCCCGGCTCGCCGCCGCCAACGCAGGGTCGGCGGGCATCGCGGAGCTGGAAGCGCTGTGCGACAAGGGTGAACAGGCGGTACGGGACGACGCGGTGGAGACCGCGGTCGCCACCAACGCGGAGTTCCACGCCAAGGTGATGGAGCTGGCCGGCAACGCCGTACTGGCCGGTCTGGCGGCGCAGGTCGGGCGACGGGTGCGCTGGTACTACACGCCCGTCGCCCGGCAGCGCGGCAAACAGTCCTGGGCCGAGCACCGGGAGCTGATCGCGGCGATCACCGACCGGGACGAGGCACGGGCGTCCGCCGTCATGCGGGCGCACACCGAGCACACCCGGCGTACGTACCACGAGCGCGACCGGGACTGACGGCGGAGCCGAGGCACTCAGCCCGCCGGCTGGGCCGCTTCGGCCGCCTTGGTCGCCTCGTCGGCCTCGTCCGTCTCGTCGGCCGAGACGGCCCGCCCGCCGCCGGACACCTACTCGACGAGCCTGCCCTGCGCCCGCAGAAACCTCTGCGTCAGAGACAGCGCGGCGTCGTCCGCATGGTGCAGCGCGGCGGTCAGGGTCCTGCTGCCGTCGAGCGTGCTGCCCATGGCGACCGGGTCCTGCTGCCCGACCGGCTTGTGCGGTCCTGGACCGGCTCACCGGCCTCGGCTCCGGCCCGACTACGCGGCCGCTCAGCGGGAGGCGCTGGTGCTGGCCCGGGCGCTTGGTCCGGAGCCCGTCGACAGCCTTCTGCCCCGGCTCGAACTCCTCCTCGACGATCCCGGACACGTCGAGCTGACCCGGCGCGGCGGGGACGCGCGGTCCTGGGAGCCGGACGACCCGCGGACCGGGGAACCCACCCGCGCTGACCGGCGAACTGCTGGCCGACCGCGCGCGGCTGACGATGCCGGCCGGCTTCGGGAACCAGTCCGACGCCGCCGCACGGTACGGGCTGGTCAACCGGCACGGTGAGGACCAGGCCCCGCCCATCGCCCGGTTGAACACGCTGATCGAGGCGAACCTCCGCGCGGTCGGCGTCGGCGTCCCGTGGCGGTGACGCCCCGTCAGGCCGCCACCGCCACGGACAGCGGGCTCAGTCGGACGCCATCTGGTGCAGCGGGCCCATGGCCACGTCGTTCACCGGGTCGACGGCCGTGTCACTGACCGGGCGGGGCGCGACGTGCGACGCCTGGCCCTGGGAGGTACCCGGCGCCTGCTTCCGAGGGGCGGCCGGCGTCTGCTTCTGGGCGGTGCCCGGTGCCTGCTTCTGGGCGGTGCCGGTGGTCCCGGGTGACGTGCCGGCGGCTGCCGGTGCGGCGAGCCGGACCGTACCGTCCCCGTCGAACACCCGCTGGCCCGCGGCGAGCGGCGAACGCCCCTGGAACGCGCCGCGGAAGGCGCCGACACCACGCTCGGTCAGGGTGAAGGGAAACTGCGCACGCACCTGTCCGCCGCCCACCTTGACCCGGTTGCGGTCCACGCGGAACGCCAGGAAGTCGGTCCGGTGCGCCTTGGAACCGCCCACGTTCGCGGTGACGCGCGAGGTGGCGAGGTCCGCCCGCAGGGAGTCGACCTTCAGATGGCGCTTGTCCTTGCGTACGAAGTCGAAGCCGCCCCTGAAGGTGAGGTGCCCGGAGGTGAAACGGGGGTCGAACGCGCCGCCCGCGACGGGCGCGGACACGCACCGCCGCCCGGTCGGGCCGGTGAGCTTGGCCGGGGCGATCGCCGTGAGGCGGATCCCGGCCGTGGCGAGCGCGCGGGTGGCGCCGGGGGTGAGGCAGAAGTCGGCGGTGCCGGTCCCCACCCGCACCGACGCGTCCCGGGGTGCCTGCGGCGCGGCGTGTGCGGGGGAGGCGGCGAGGGCGGTTCCGGCGCCCAGGGCGGCGGCGAGGGCCATGACGCCCGCCGCGGCGAAGGGGTGCGGGCGGCGGCGGTCCGTGGGCAGGGGCATGGTGTGGGGTTCCGTTCTCGTGCGGGATCTCGTGCGGGACGGCTGTCAGCAGACCTATTGACGGTGGAGCGCCCCCTGTGACGGCCCTGCCGGCGAATCACCCGGATAGCTGGGCCGCGCGCGGCACGCGGGACCGGCTTTCCGTGCGGGGGGGCGTCGTACACGCCCGTACGTGCCCGTGCACGCCCGTACGTGCCCGTGCACGCCCGTACGTGCCCGTGCACGCCCGTACGTGCCCGTGCACGCCCGCACATGCCCGTGCAGGTGAGCTGTAGGCGGCGTGTCGGCGGTGGCTGCGACGGTCGTGTCCTCCCTGTCCCGCACAGCGCGCCACCGCCGCAGTCGGCCGGTGGCCCGCCTCTCAGGAGAAGTGATGCAGCAGCAGACTCCCCGGCCGGAACGCCTCCCCGTCCGATACCTCCAGGTCACCGCGGTCCGACGGCTCTCGCCGCACCTGGCCAGGATCACCTTCGGCGGCCCCGGCCTCGCCGGATTCCGCCTGGACGGGCCGGACCAGCAGGTGAAGCTCTACTTTCCCCGGCACGGTCAGCGCGCCCCGCGGCTCCCGGAACCGTCGGCCGACGGCGACCTGATGCGGTGGTACCAGGCGTTCCGGACGATCCCCGAGGACGAACGGCCGTGGATGCGCAGCTACACCGTCCGCGCGCACCACCCCGGGGACGGCACGATCGACATCGACTTCGTGCTGCACAGTACGGACACGGCGAGGGGACCGGCGACCCGCTGGGCGCACCGCGCGGCGCCGGGCGACACGCTCGGCATGTTCGGCCCGTCGGCGTACTTCGCCCGTCCGGTCCCGCTCGGCACGGCCGACTGGATGCTGCTCGCCGGGGACGAGAGCGCGCTGCCGGCCATCGGCACCCTGGCCGAGTGGCTGCCCGAAGGCGCCCGCGCGGTGGCGTACATCGAGGTGCCGGACGCGGCGGACGAGCAGACCTTCGACACCCGCGGGGACCTGACCGTGCACTGGCTGCACCGGGGTACGGGCCCGGGTCCGGCACCGGGTACGGGTCCGGCCGGGCCGGGTGAGCGGCTGGTCGAGGCGGTGCGCGGGGCCCGGTTCCCGGTGGGGTCGGTGTTCGCCTGGCTCGCCGGGGAGGCGGGCGCGGTCCGCGCGCTGCGCAGGCATCTCGTCGAGGACCGCGGCCTGGGCAGGCGGGACATCGACTTCACCGGTTACTGGCGGCGCGCGCTGACCCAGGACGACGCGCCGACGGAAGCCGACCTGGCCGATGCGCGGGAACGGTCGGCCGACGCGCGGTAGGGCAGGCGGCGCCGCCCGTCAGACGAGGGCGGCGGCTTCATGCACCGTGAGGCCGCCGCCCTCGGCGTGGGCGCGCCGGTACGCGTCAGTGCCCAGCGCGGCACGCAGTGCCGCCTCGGCCTGTTGCCGGATCCGGGCCTCGGCCTCGGGCGGCAGCGGCCGGAGTCCGAAACCGTCGGCGCCGGTGGCGTGCCGGTCGTACGCCCCCAGCAGGCGGGCCCCGTCCTCGGCCGCGCCCGAGTGGGCCATGGACCACCCGCCGCAGAGCAACTGATGGGCCAGCAACTGCGGAGCCACCAAGGGCGCGAGGTCGGCGAGTTGCCGTACGGCCCGGCGCACGTGCTCGCGCGCCCGTACGAACTCCCCGTCGAGACAGTCCAGCCAGCCGTGCAGCCCGGTCACCATGCCGGTGAAGAGGGCCGGAGTGCCGGTGGTGAACGCCTGCTCGGCCTCCCGCAACTGCTCCCGGGCGAGGCCGGTGCGCCCGGTCCGGCCGTAGTGCCGGGCCAGCAGCGGCCGCGCCGTGCTGAGCGTTTCGCCGGCGGAGGGCCGGGACTCGGCCACGGCTTCCAGCAGCAGCCGCTCGGCCTCCCGTGCCCGGAGCGGGAGGGGAACGTCGGCTGCCACGGAGTTGCCGCTCTCCACGGCGTTGCCGACCTCCGCACCTGCCCTGTACGTGTCGTCCCTCCCGTACGTGCCTTCCAGTCGTACGGCCGCCAGCCTCGCCTTGAACTCCGGCACCTGCACGTCCGCCCCGATCCGGGCGGAAAACTCCATGGCGCGCTCGAAGTCCGCGTCCGCCAGTGCGTACTGCCCGCGCCGCTCGTACGTGTCGCCGCGCGCGGAGAGGGCCTCGGCCGTACCCCACAGGTCCCCGGCCGCCTCGAAGAGCGCCAGCGCTTCCTCCGCGTCGCGCGCCGACCGGTCCAGCTCGCCCGGCCGCCCGCCGAGCACCTTGGTGCGCAGCAGCAGGGCCAGGCCCAGGTCCCAGCCGTCCCCCGACTCCCGGCAGTGCCGCACCACGGCGTCGACGGTCTCTTCGAGCCCCGCGAACCCGCCGGCCATCAGCCGGGCGAAGAACCACATGACGCCCGGCTGCCGCACGGTCTGCGGCAGTCCCGGCCGGTACGCGGCCACCACCGACTCCGGCCGCACCGTCGCGGACGGCCCGGTCGGCCCGGCTCGGTCGCTGCTGCTCGCCAGCACCAGCAGCCGGACGCCACGCCGTGCCTCGCGCAGCCGCTCGCCCGTCCACGGCGGAGGGACCGCCGTGCACCGCTCCGCCAGTGGCCCGGCGGGCCGCACGGGGTCCGCGAAGGGGTCGGGGCCGAGGCCCGCGACGGCGGCGGCCCAGTGCCGGGCGTCCGCCTGGTGGTTGCGCAACTGCCAGAACCAGCTCATGGACAGCGCCAGGCACAGTCCTTCCTGCTCCTCGGCCAGGGCGACCGCCGTACGCAGCGCGGCCCGTACGTTGGCGTGCTCGGTCTCGAAGCGCTCCAGCCACACCGCCTGGCCCGGCCCGCGCAGCTCGGGCTCCCCGGTCCGGGCCAGTTCCCGGTACGCCGTCAGGTGCCGCCGCTCCACGGCCGCCCGCTCCCCGGCCTCCGTCAGCCGCTCCCCGGCGTACTCGGCGACCGTTTCGAGCAGCCGGTAACGCATCCCGCGCGGACTCTCGGGGGTGGCGGTGACCAGGGACTTGTCGACCAGGGAGGTGAGTACGGGCAGCACGTCGGCGGGGGAGTGGGGGCCGTCGGCCGGGGCGGGGACGGCACACACGTCCTCCGCCTCCGTCGCCTCGCAGCCGCCGGAGAAGACGGACAGGCGGCGCAGCACCGCGCGCTCGTCGGCCGTGAGCAGGTCCCAGGACCAGTCCACCACGGCGCGCAGCGTCTGCTGCCGGGGCAGGGACGTCCGGCTGCCGCCGGTCAGCAGCCGGAACCGGTCGTCCAGCCGTTCCACGATCTGACGCGGCGTCAGGGCGCGCAGCCGTGCGGCCGCCAGTTCGACGGCGAGCGGCAGCCCGTCCAGCCTGCGGCAGACCTCGGCGCACGCGGCCGGATCGTCCTCGGTACGGAATCCGGGGCGCGCGGCGGCGCCCCGCTCGCCCAGCAACCGGAGCGCGGCCTGCGGCGGCAGCGGCTCGACGGGGCGTACCGACTCGCCGGGGACACCGAGCGGTTCTCGGCTGGTGGCCAGCACCGTCACGCCCGGGCAGTGGGTCAGTACGGTGTCGGCCAGTTCGGCAGCCGCGTCGATCACGTGCTCGCAGTTGTCGAGCACCAGCACCATACGCCGCTGCCCGCAGTACTCCACGAGCTGGCCGAGCGGGACCGCCGGGCTCCCGGAGGCGCGCAGGCTGTCGGCGCCCGGCGCCCGTACCTGTGTGGTCCGGCCGCCGAGCGCGGTCAGTACGGCCTCGGGCACGTTCTTCCCGTCCCGTACGGAGGCCAGCTCGGCGACCCGGATGCCGTCGGGCCACCGTTCGCCCCGCGTGCCGGCGGCGTCCGCGGCCTCCAGGGCCAGGCGGGTCTTTCCGACGCCGCCCGCGCCCAGCAGCGTCACGAGGCGTTGCTCGGTCAACTCGCGGGTGAGGGAGATCAGTTCGTCGGCGCGCCCCACGAAGGAGGTGAGCCGGGCGCGGAGACGGCCGGGCGGTGCGGGGGTGGTGGGAGCCGGTGCGGTGGGTGGTGCTGGGGTGAAGGGGACTGGTGCGGTGGGTGGTTCTGTGGTGGATGGAGCCGGTGCGGCGGGCGGTTTCATGGTGACGAGGGCTGGTGCGGCGGCGGGAGCCGGTGCGGTGGGCGGTTCCATGGTCCCGGCCAGCAGGTGTGCGTGGAGGGCGCGCAGTTCGGTGCCGGGGTCGGCGCCCAGCCGCTCCGCGAGTCCCGTCCGTACTTCCTCGTACGCCTGCAGCGCCTCGGCCTGCCGCCCCGCCGCCCACAGGGCCCGGATGTGCAGGGCCTGCAAGGGCTCGTCCAGGGGTTCCGCCGTGGCCAGCGACGCCAGTTCGGCCAGTGTGTCCGCCGCCCGGCCCAGCGCCACCTCGGCCGCCAGCCGGATGCGGCGGGCCTCGCCGTGCCGCCGTTCGGCCCGTACGGCGAGCGGATCGCTGTCCCTCCCCGGCAGGTCCGCCAGGGCAGGGCCCTGCCACAGCGCCAGCGCCTCGTGCAGCAGCGCGGCCGCCCGCGCGGGGTCGCCGTCGCGCAGCGCGGCGGTGCCGTCCGCCGTCAGCCGTTCGAAGTGGAAGAGGTCGATGCTGTCCGGCCCGGCCGCCAGCGCGTACCCGCCGGGCGACGAGGTGACCGCCGGCCCGCCGAGAGCCCGGCGCAGCCGGCCGACCAGGGCCTGGAGCGCCGCCGGGGCGTCCGCGGGCGGTTCCGCGTCCTCGCCCCATACCTGGGCGATCAGCCGGTCCGCCGGTACGGGCCGCCCGCCGCCCGCCGCGAGCGCGGCCAGCAGGGCACGGAGTCGCGCCCCCTTCACGGGCGCTTCGGTGCCGTCGGGGCGGCGCGCCTGAGTGGCGCCGAGCACGCGGTAGCGGTAGTTCACCGGCCCATTCTCCCCGGACCGCCGCCGGCCGGTGGCGGCGGGAGCTGTGCGGGGCTTTGTCCTCACACAGGAGAAAGTCTGTGGCGATCCTGTCCCTACTTCTTCCCCGCCCGGACAAGCGCTGCTACGTTCCCCTCGAAAGCCCCGGCGCCTCCCGGTGCCGGACCACGTACGGCCGACGACGGCTGGAGGGGTGGCGTGAGGCGCATGACGGCGAGGCCGGCCAACGCGCACCAGGCGCGGCTCCTGCGCCTGCTCCGCGACCACGGCCCCAACTCCCGTGCCCAACTGGGCGACCAGGTCGACCTCTCGCGTTCCAAGCTGGCGGTGGAGGTGGACCGGCTGCTGGAGACCGGGCTGGTCGTCGCCGACGGTCTCGCCGCCTCCCGGGGCGGCCGCCGCTCGCACAACGTCCGGCTCGCGCCCGCCCTGCGCTTCCTGGGCATCGACATCGGCGCCACCTCCGTCGACGTGGCCGTCACCAACGCCGAGCTGGAGGTGCTGGGTCATCTGACCCAGCCCATGGACGTGCGCGAAGGGCCGGTCGCCGTCTTCGAGCAGGCCCTCGCGCTGGCGGGCAAGCTGAAGGCGAGCGGGGTGGCCGAAGGGTTCGACGGCGCGGGCATCGGCGTGCCGGGGCCGGTCCGCTTCCCCGAAGGCGTACCGGTGGCGCCGCCCATCATGCCGGGCTGGGACGGCTTCCCCGTACGGGAGGCGCTCAGCCAGGAACTGGGCTGCCCGGTCATGGTCGACAACGACGTCAACCTGATGGCGGTGGGGGAGCAGCACGCGGGCGTCGCCCGCACCGTGCAGGACTTCCTCTTCGTCAAGATCGGTACGGGGATCGGCTGCGGCATCGTGGTGGGCGGCGAGGTCTACCGCGGGACGACGGGCAGCGCCGGCGACATCGGCCACATCCAGGTCGAGCCGGACGGCCGTCCGTGCGCCTGCGGCAACCGCGGCTGCCTGGAGGCGTACTTCGGCGGGGCTTCCCTCGCCCGTGACGCGGAGGCCGCCGCGCGCGAGGGCACCTCACCGGAGCTGGCGGCGCGGCTGGCGACGGCCGGTTCGCTCGGCGCGCCCGAGGTGGCCGCCGCTGCCGCCGCCGGCGACCCCGTCGCACTGGACCTGATCCGGACCGGCGGGAGCCGCACCGGCCAGGTCATCGCCGGTCTCGTCAGCTTCTTCAACCCGGGGCTGGTGGTGATCGGGGGCGGGGTGACCGGCCTCGGCCACACCCTCCTCGCCGCGATCCGCACCCAGGTCTACCGCCAGTCGCTGCCGCTGGCGACGAACAACCTGCCCATCGTGCTGGGGGAGCTGGGGCAGGCGGCCGGCGTCACCGGCGCCGCGCGCCTCATCAGCGACCACCTCTTCTCGCCCGCCTGACGCACCGTTCGCAGCACCACCCGCCGTACCGCTTCACGCACCATGTCACGCGCCCGCTCCCGCACACCGCCCGCACACCGCCCGAGCGGCGCCCGGGCGGCGCCGAGCACGCCGTACGTCCGTACCGAAGTGACTCCGTACGCCAGTGACCGCCGTACCGCCCCTGTCGCGTCGTACCGCCTGCGTTTCGTCGTATCGCCACCGTTCCGTCGTACCGTCCCCGTTTCGTCGCACCGCCTGCGTTCTTTCGTACCGCCCCCGTACCGCCGTACCGCCCCGTACCGCCTTACGTTCCGCACGCGTCCGTCCGCGCCGCAGCGTGCCTGTACCGCCCGCACCGCCCGCACCGTCCGGCCGCTCACCGACGTCGTCGAGGAGGCTGCACGCCATGGCACCAGAGCGCCACCCCGGACCGCCGGCCTCGTCCGGACCGCCGGGCCCCGGTGAACCCCTGCTCACCATGTACGGCATCAGCAAGTCCTTCCCCGGCGTACGGGCCCTGGACGGTGTCGACCTCGATGTGGCGGCCGGTGAGACGCACTGCCTCCTCGGCCAGAACGGCGCCGGGAAGTCCACCCTGATCAAGGTGCTGGCCGGGGTCCACCAGCCCGACGCGGGCGAGATCCGCTGGCAGGGCGCACCGGTCGTACTGAAGTCGCCGGCCGCCGCCATGCGGCTCGGCATCGCCACCATCTACCAGGAACTCGACCTGGTGGAGCACCTGTCGGTGGCCGAGAACGTCTTCCTCGGGCACGAACGGGCCACCGCAGGTTTTGTCCGCCCCCGTGAGGCCCGGACCGCCACCGCCACGATCCTGCGCCGTCTCGGTCACCCCGAGATCGACCCGCGCGCGCCGGTCGGCTCGCTGTCCGCCGCCGGGCAGCAGATCGCCTCCATGGCCCGTGCTCTTTCCCACGACGTACGGCTGATCGTCATGGACGAGCCGTCCGCCGCCCTCGATCCGGACGAGGTCGGCAACCTCTTCCGGATCGTCGCCGGCCTGACCGGCGCGGGTGTCGCGGTCGTGTACATCTCGCACCGGCTGGAGGAGATCCGCCAGGTCGGCGACCGGGTCACCGTCCTCAAGGACGGCCGGGCGGCGGCCCGTGGGCTGGACGCGCGGACGACCCGTACCGGGGACATCGTGACCCTGATGACGGGCCGAACCGTCGAGCACACCTTCCCCGTACGGCAGCGCGCGGCGCCCCCCGTGCCCACCGCGGACAGTGCCCCCGCCCCCACCCCGGCCTTCACCCCCGTCCCCACCGCCGCCCCCACCCCCACCCCCGCTCTCACCGTCCAAGGGCTCGCCCGCCGCGGCGAGTTCGCACCGCTGGACTTCGACCTGTACCCGGGGGAAATCCTCGGGCTCGCCGGGCTCGTCGGGTCCGGGCGCTCGGAGATCCTGGAGACCGTCTTCGGCGCGCGCCGTCCGACCGCGGGCCGTGTCCTCGTCGGCGGACGCCCGCTGCGCCCCGGCAGCGTCCCCGCCGCCGTACGCGCGGGGCTCGGCCTCGCCCCGGAGGAGCGCAAGTCCCAGGCCCTGCTGCTCCTGGAGTCCGTCAACCGCAACGTCTCGGTCTCCTCGCTGCCGCGCTTCTCCCGTGCCGGGTGGCTGGACCGCGTGGCGGAACGTTCCGCCACCAGCGCCGCCACCCGGAACCTGTCGCTGCGGCCCGACGACCCGGACCGGCCGGTGCGGACCCTGTCCGGCGGCAACCAGCAGAAGGCCGTACTGGCCCGCTGGCTGCTGCGCGGCTGCCGGGTGCTGCTGCTCGACGAGCCGACCCGCGGGGTGGACGTCGGCGCGCGCGCCGAGCTGTACGCGCTGGTCAGGCGGCTCGCCGACGACGGGGTGGCGGTGCTGCTGGTGTCGAGCGAACTTCCCGAAGTCCTGGGTCTGGCCGACCGCGTGCTCGTCCTGCGCGAAGGCCGGGTCGTGCACGAGGACAGCGCGGCGGCCCTGGACGAACACCGGGTGCTCGACCTGGTCATGGCAGGCAGCGCCGACACACCGCGAGGAGACCGACCGTGAACACCTCCGGAGAGAAAGTGCCCCGCCGACCGGTGCCCGCGGGTGCCGGAAGCGCCCCGGCGTCGGACCTCGCGCCGGGCCCCGCGCCGGAAGCGCCCGGCCCGCCGCCGGTCCGCGCCCCCGGCGTGCGCGGCCGGCTGCGCGCCCGCGCCGACGTCCGCAACCTTTCCCTGCTCGGCGTGCTCGCGGCGCTCGTCGCCGTCGGCGCCCTCACCCGGCCCGAGCAGTTCCTGAGCGTGCAGAACCTGCAACTGGTGCTCACCCAGGCGTCGGTGATCGGTGTGGTGACCGTCGGCGTCACCTTCGTGATCATCGGGGGCGGGATCGACCTGTCCGTCGGCGCGATGGTCGCCCTCGCGACGGTCTGGGCGACGACGGTGGCCACGCAGGAGTACGGACTCGGCGGCATCCTGCTCTGCGCGCTGCTGGTCGGCCTCGGCTGCGGGCTGGTCAACGGGCTGCTGGTCTCGTTCGGCGGCATGGTGCCGTTCATCGCCACGCTCGCCATGCTCGCCGCCGCCCGCGGACTCGCCCTCCAGATCAGCCAGGGCGGCACGCAGATCGTGTCGGTACCGTCCGTACTGGATCTGGGCCGCCGCGACGCGTACGTCCTCGGCGTCCCGCCGATCGTGCTGGTCTTCGCCGCCGTCACCATCACGGGCTGGCTGCTGCTGAACCGTACGACCTTCGGGCGGCGCACCGTGGCCGTCGGCGGCAACCCGGAGGCGGCGCGGCTGGCGGGCATCGACGTACGGCGGCAGCGGCTGCTGCTCTACCTGCTGTCCGGACTGTGCTGCGGCATCGCCGCGTTCCTGCTGATCGTGCTGACCGGGTCGGGCCAGAATTCCAACGGCAACCTCTACGAGCTGGACGCCATCGCCGCCGCGATCATCGGCGGCACCCTGCTCAGCGGCGGCCGCGGCACCGTCACCGGCTCGGTGCTCGGCGTCCTCGTCTTCACCACGATCACCAACCTGTTCGCCCTGAACAACCTGGAGACCGCCGTCCAGCAGATCGCCAAGGGCGCCATCATCGTCGTCGCCGTACTGGTCCAGAAGGGGCACAAGTCATGACCGACAGCACGCCAGGCCCGTACGGCCCGCCAGGCGCGAACGACATGCCAGGCCCGTACGACACGTCTGACACGTTCGACACGTCTGGCCCGTACGACACGTCTGGCTCGTACGGCACATCCGGCCCGTGCGGCAGGGAGGCGGGCGCCTCGGCCACTGCCCGCGGCGGCAGTCGCCGGAGCATGCTCTTCGGCGCGGCGGCCGTCTCGGCCGGAGCCCTGCTCAGCGCCTGTACGAGCAACCAGCGCGGCGACGCGTCCTCGGGCGCCACGCAGCAGCAGGCGGGCGGCGCCGACGACAAGCCGGGCAAGAAGGTCACCATCGGTTTCGCCGGACCGCAGGCCGACCACGGCTGGCTCAACGCCATCAACCAGAACGCCAGGAACCGCGCGAAGCGCTACCGGGACGTCACCCTCGACATCACCGAGGGCTCCAACGACACCGCTCAGCAGATCGGGCAGATCGAGACCCTCATCAACAAGAGGGTCGACGTCCTGGTCGTCCTCCCCGCCGACGGCAAGGCGCTCACCCAGGTCGGGTTGAAGGCCATGCGGGCCGGCATCCCCGTCGTCAACCTCGACCGGGTCTTCGCCTCCCCGCAGGCGTACCGCTGCTGGATCGGCGGCGACAACTACGGCATGGGCCTGAACGCCGGGCGCTACATCGGCGAGCAGCTCAAGGACAAGCCGGACGCGAGGGTCGTGGAACTGGCCGGCATCGACACCCTCGAACTGACCCGGGAGCGCACCAGGGGATTCGACGACGCCCTGAAGAACTACCCCAACATCCGCAAGGTGGGGCGGCAGGCCGCCGAGTTCACCGTGGAGTCGGGGCAGGCGAAGATGGCCGGTCTGCTCCAGGCACACCCCTCCTTCGACGCCCTGTGGAACCACGACGACGACCAGGGCGTGGGCGCCGAGCGCGCCATCGAACAGGCCGGGCGGGACGGCTTCCTGATGGTCGGCGGCGCCGGCTCCCGGCGCGTCATGGAGACCATCAAGGCGGGCAACTCGGTGCTGAAGGCCACCGTCCTGTACCCGCCGACCATGTCGGCCTCGGCCGTCGACCTGGCCCGCGCCCTCGCCCAGGGCCGGGGCATCTCCGGCACCGCCGAGCTGGAGATCCCCGCCTCGGTGACCCTCTACTCCGCCGTCGTCACCAAGGACAACGTCGACGACTACCTCCCCACCGGCTTCAACTGACCGAACCGACCGCACAGTTCCACGGAAGACCGCCGACCACGGCCGACCGACGAGGTGATGCATGAATGACCGCGACGAGCACGGTGAGAACGCCGACCGCGACGAGCACGGTGAGCACGGCGATCGTGGTGACCGCGACGATCGTGGTGACCGCGACGACCGCGACGACCACGTGCGGAATCCGGCCCCGCACGCCGCACGGCCGGTTGCGGAGGTGACCCCGCCGGCCCCGCGCCCCCAGCAGCCCCCGTCGCCCGGCCCGCGGGCCGAACTCGGCATCGGCATGGTCGGTTACGCCTTCATGGGCGCCGCCCACTCCCAGGGCTGGCGCACCGCGGGCCGTGTCTTCGACCTGCCGCTGCGCCCCGCGATGAACGCGGTGTGCGGCCGGGACCGGGACGCCGTCGCGGCGGCCGCGGCCCGGCACGGCTGGGCCGCCGCCGAGACCGACTGGCGGCGCCTGCTCGACCGCGCCGACGTGCAGCTCGTCGACATCTGCACGCCGGGCGACAGTCACGCCGAGATCGCCCTCGCCGCGCTGGCGGCCGGCAAGCACGTACTGTGCGAGAAGCCGCTGGCCAACTCCGTGACGGAGGCGGAGGCGATGGCGGCCGCCGCCGAGACCGCCCGGGCCCGCGGCCAACGCGCCATGGTCGGCTTCAACTACCGCCGCACCCCGGCCGTCGCCCTCGCCCGCCGTATGATCCGGGACGGCCGGATCGGCACCCTGCGGCATGTACGCGCCACCTACCTCCAGGACTGGCTGGTCGACCCCGAAGCGCCCCTGACCTGGCGGCTGCGCCGGGAACAGGCGGGCTCCGGAGCGCTCGGCGACCTCGGCGCGCACCTTGTCGATCTCGCCCAGTACCTGGCGGGGGAACAGCTCGCGGGCGTCTCCGCGGTCACCGGCACCTTCGTACGGGAACGGCCGCTGCCCACCGGCGGCCCGGGCGCCGTCACCGTCGACGACGCCGCGCTGTTCACCGGCCGTTTCGCCTCCGGCGCGCTCGCCTCCTTCGAGGCCAGCCGGGTCGCCGCGGGCCGCAAGAACGCGCTGCGCATCGAGCTCAACGGGGCCCACGGCTCGCTCGCCTTCGACCTGGAACGGCTCAACGAACTGTCCTTCCACGACCACACCGAACCGGCCGTCGCGGCCGGCTTCCGCCGCATCCTGGTCACCGAACCCGGCCATCCGTACCTGGAGGCGTGGTGGCCGCCCGGCCACGGTCTCGGCTACGAGCACACCTTCGTCCACCAGGCACGCGACCTCGTGCACGCCATCGCGGCCGGCCGTGAGCCCGCGCCGTCCTTCGCGGACGGGCTGCAGGTGCAGCGGGTGCTGGCGGCCGTCGAGGACAGCGCGGCAAGGAACTGCGCGTACACGCCCGTACCCGTATCCGCACCCGAATCCGCTTCCGCCCCCCACTCCGCTCCCGTACCCGGATCCGGTCCCGCAGCCGTGCCGGTGGCCGACATCCCCACCTGACGCGGCCCTCCCTCTTGTCAGCCGCGCCCGCCGACCGGATCGTTTCCTCGCAAGCGGCCACCGCACCACCCGTACCGCCCCGCTCGCCTCCGTACTCCCGTACCGCCCCGTACTCCCGTACCGCCTCGTACCCCCGAACCTCTCCGCCCGCCCGCCCACTCGTCCGCCCGCCCCGAGGAGTCACGTATGGCCAGACCGTTCACGCTCTTCACCGGCCAGTGGGCCGACCTGCCCCTGGAAGAGGTCTGCCGGCTCGCCCGCGACTTCGGCTACGACGGCCTCGAACTCGCCTGCTGGGGCGATCACTTCGAAGTGGACCGGGCCCTCGCCGAGCCGGGCTACCTCGCCACCCGGGGAGGGCTCCTCGACAAGTACGGCCTGAAGTGCTGGGCCGTCTCCAACCACCTGGTGGGCCAGGCCGTCTGCGACGCGATCATCGACGAGCGGCACCGTGCCATCCTGCCCGCCCGCGTCTGGGGCGACGGCGAGCCGGAGGGCGTACGGCGCCGGGCCGCCGCCGAGATGGCGGACACCGCACGCGCCGCCGCGGCCTTCGGCGTACGGACCGTGGTCGGCTTCACCGGCTCCGCGATCTGGCACCTGGTCGCCATGTTCCCGCCCGTACCGCCCTCGACGATCGACGCCGGTTACACGGACTTCGCCGAGCGGTGGGGGCCGGTCCTGGACGTCTTCGACGCGGAGGGCGTGCGCTTCGCCCACGAGGTGCACCCCGGCGAGATCGCGTACGACTACTGGACCACCCGCCGCGCCCTGGAGGCGGTCGGCGACCGGCCCGCCTTCGGTCTGAACTTCGACCCCAGCCACTTCGTCTGGCAGGACATCGACCCGGTCGGCTTCCTGTACGACTTCCGGGACCGCATCTACCACGTGGACTGCAAGGAAGCGCGGCGCCGGCTGGACGGCCGCAACGGCCGTCTCGGCTCCCACCTGCCCTGGGGCGACCCGCGCCGCGGCTGGGACTTCGTCTCGGCCGGGCACGGTGAGGTGCCCTGGGAGGACGTTTTCCGGATGCTGCGTTCGATCGGTTACGAGGGCCCGGTGTCGGTCGAGTGGGAGGACCCGGGCATGGACCGCCTCCAGGGCGCGCCCGAAGCGCTGGCCCACCTCAAGTCGTACGACTACGAGCCGCCCGCCGCCGCGTTCGACGCGGCATTCGGAGCGGACCCGTCCGGCGGCTGAGGACCGGGCGCTCACGACGTATCTCCGCGGGCATCGCGACTCCCCAGCTTCCGCCGGGAGGTGCCCCCCCAGGCGCGCACCCCGGCCGGGCCGCATGGCCGAGCGACACCCCTTCGCCCACCCACCCGCAAGGGAGGCACCGTGCACCGAAGATCACGCCGAGGCACCCTGCGCCCGGCACTCGCCCTGTTCGCGAGCGCGCTGCTGGCCGCCACGTCCCTGTCCCTGGCCGGAGTCCCGGCCGCCACCGCCGTACCGGCCGCGGGCGCGACGCAGTCCGCCGCGGCCGCCGCCGAGGACTTCCAGCAGGTCACCCTCGCCAAGGGGGAGCCGGAGACGGGCGAGCCGATGACGCTCGCCGTGCTGCCGGACCGGTCCGTGCTGCACACCTCCCGCGACGGAACGGTTCGCCTGACCGACGCGGGCGGCACCACCAAGGTCGCCGGCAAGCTGCCCGTCTACAGCCACGACGAGGAGGGCCTCCAGGGTGTCGGCATCGACCCCGGGTTCGCCGCCAACCGCTTCGTCTACCTCTACTACGCGCCCCCGCTCGACACCCCCTCCGGCGACGCCCCCGACGAGGGCACCGCGGCGGACTTCGCGAAGTTCGACGGCGTCAACCGCCTCTCCCGCTTCATCCTGAAGGCCGACGGCACCCTGGACCCGGCCAGCGAGAAGAAGATCCTGGACGTGCCCGCCTCCCGTGGCATCTGCTGTCACGTGGGCGGCGACATCGACTTCGACGCACAGGGCAACCTCTACCTCTCCACCGGCGACGACTCCAATCCGTTCGCCTCCGACGGCTACACGCCCATCGACGAGCGCGCGATCCGCAACCCTGCCTACGACGCCCAGCGCAGTGCGGGGAACACCGATGACCTTCGCGGCAAGATCCTGCGTATAAAGGTCAACGCCGACGGCACGTATTCCGTTCCCGACGGCAACCTCTTCCCGGCCGGCACCGCGAAGACCCGGCCCGAGATCTACGCGATGGGCTTCCGCAACCCCTTCCGGATGAGCGTCGACAAGCCCACCGGCACCGTGTACGTGGGGGACTACGGGCCCGACGCGGGCACCGCCGACCCGAAGCGCGGCCCGTCGGGCCAGGTCGAGTTCGCGCGTGTCACCAAGCCCGGCAACTACGGCTGGCCGTACTGCACCGGCGACAACGACGCCTACGTCGACTACGACTTCGCCACCGAGACCCCGGGCACCCCCTTCGACTGCGCCGCGCCCAGGAACACCTCGCCACGCAACACCGGGCTGGCCGACCTGCCGGCCGCCCAGCCCGCGTGGATCCCGTACGACGGCGGGTCGGTGCCCGAGTTCGGCACCGGCTCCGAGTCCCCGATGGCCGGACCCGTCTACCGCTACGACGCCGCCTCCACCTCGCAGATCAAGTTCCCGCAGGCGTACGACGGGAACTTCTTCGCCGGGGAGTTCGGACGCCGCTGGATCAAGCGCATCGAACAGGCCGCCGACGGCACCGGGCGGACCATCAACGCCTTCCCCTGGAAGGGCACCCAGGTCATGGACATGGCCTTCGGCCCGGACGGCGCGCTGTACGTCCTGGACTACGGGACCGGCTACTTCAACGGAGACGAGAACTCCGCCCTCTACCGCATCGAGAACGCCACCGGCGGCCACTCACCGGTCGCCGAGGCCAAGGCCGACCGTACCTCCGGACAGGCGCCGCTCCGGGCGAAGTTCACCGCCTCGGCCACCGACGCGGACGGCGACGCGCTGACGTACACCTGGGACTTCGGCGACGGCACCACCTCGCAGCAGCAGAACCCCGCCCACACGTACCGCAAGAACGGCACCTACACCGCGACAGTCACCGCCGAGGACCCCGGCGGCCGCACCGGCACGGCGAGCGTGTACCTGACCGTCGGCAACACCGCTCCCAAGGTCACCCTGCGACTCCCCGGGGACGGCCAGCTCTTCACCTTCGGCGACAAGGTCCCGTTCGAGGTCGAGGTCACCGACCCCGAGGACCGCACCGTCGACTGCGCCAAGGTCAAGGTCACCCACATCCTCGGCCATGACAGCCACGGCCACCCCGTCACCTCCGCCACCGGCTGCTCCGGCACCATCCAGACCTCGGCGGACCACGAGCACGACCCCGACGCCAACATCTTCGGGGTCTTCGACGCCGAGTACACCGACCGGGGAGCCAACGGCCAGCCGCCGCTGACCACCCACGACCAGGCCGTCACCCAGCCCCGGCACCGCCAGGCCGAGCACTTCGGCACCTCCCGCGGCGTCCAGGTCATCACCCACACACCGGCGCACGGCGGCCGGACCGTGGGCGACATCCACGACGGCGACTGGATCGCGTTCCAGCCGTACCTCGTCAAGAACGCCAAGAAGTTCACCGCCCGGGTGTCCTCCGCCGGGTCCGGCGGCACGCTGGAGATCCGTACGGGCCGGGCGGACGGACGGCTGCTCGGCAGCGTCAAGGTACCGGTGACCGGCGGCTGGGAGACCTTCACCGACGTCTCGGCCGCCCTCGGCGGCAAACCCCCGGCCGGTACCACCACCCTCTACCTCGTCTTCAAGGGCAGTGGCACCGGCGCCCTCTACGACCTGGACGACTTCACCTTCACCACCGGCTGACCCCAGGTGGCCACCGGGGCGGGCGGGCGGCGCCCGGGACGACCGGACGCGGAACCGCCGGCCGCCCGCCCCGTGGCCGGAGGAAGGAGACCCCGTATGCACCCGTTTGCCCGGCTGGCCACCACCGCGGCCGCCGCCGCCCTGCTGGCGACCACGGCCCTGTCCGCCGGCACCACCCGTGCCCCGGAACGCGACGCGCACCGGGTCCTGGTCTTCTCCAAGACCGCCGGATTCCGACACGACTCGATCCCCGACGGCATCGCCGCCGTCAAGGCCCTCGGCAAGCAGCACGGCTTCACCGTGGACGTCACCGAGGACGCCGACACCTTCAACGACAAGCACCTGTCCCGGTACGCCGCCGTCGTCTTCCTCTCCACCACCGGAGACGTGCTGCACCCCGCCCAGCAGCAGGCGTTCGAACGCTACATCGCGCGCGGCGGCGGATACGTCGGGGTGCACGCTGCCGCCGACACCGAGTACGACTGGCCCTTCTACGGCGAACTGGCGGGCGCCTACTTCCAGTCCCACCCCGCCGTGCAGCCCGCCACCGTACGCGTCGAGGACCGCGCCCACCCGGCCACAGCCCACCTTGCGGAGGTCTGGAACCGCACCGACGAGTGGTACAACTACCGCAGCAACCCGCGCACCCGCGCCCACGTCCTCGCCACCCTCGACGAGTCCACCTACAACGGCGGCACCATGCGCGGCGACCACCCCATCGCCTGGTGCCAGGAGTACCGCGGCGGCCGGGCCTTCTACACCGGCCGCGGCCACACCCGTCAGTCCTTCGCCGACCCCGCCTTCCGCACGCACCTGCTGGGCGGCATCCGCTGGGCCACCGGCGCCGCACAGGCCGACTGCCGCCCGGAGACCGGCTACCGGCCCCTCTTCGACGGCACCTCCACCCGTGGCTGGAAACAGGCCGGCCCCGGCTCCTTCGCCCTGGAGGACGGCACCCTCACCTCCACCGGCGGCATGGGTCTGCTCTGGTACGCGGCAAAGGAGTTCGGGTCGTACTCCCTCAAACTGGACTGGAAGATGTCCGGCGCCGACGGCGACGACAACTCCGGGGTCTTCCTCGGGTTTCCGCCCTCCGACGACCCCTGGTCAGCGGTGAACAACGGCTACGAGATCCAGATCGACGCCACCGACGCCCCGGACCGCACCACCGGTTCCGTCTACGGATTCCAGGCAGCCGACACCGAGGCGCGCGACGCCGCGCTCAACCCGCCGGGGGAGTGGAACACCTACGAACTCCGGGTCGAGGGCGAACGGCTACGCGTGTTCCTCAACGGACGCAAGATCAACGACTTCACGAACACGGACCCGGCGCGCAGCCTGCGCCAGGGCCACATCGGCATCCAGAACCACGGCGACGAGGACCGGATCTCCTTCCGCACCATCCGGGTGAAGGAGTACGAGACGGCGGCGAAGGGCGGCAGATGATGACGGGGTCGGAGTGGGCGGTGGGGGCGGAGCGCACGGCGGAGGCGGGCATGGGTGTGGAGGGGGTTGGGAGTGGTGGTGGGCTGAGGCCGGGCTGGGGTGCTGGGGGTGGTGGCGGGTCGGGGCCGGGTAAGGGGGCTGGGGACGGTGGCGGTGGCCGGCTGGATTCTGGCGGGGAGTTCAGGGGCGGTGGTGGGCGCACGGGGGTGTGGCTGGTCGGGGCGCGGGGATCGGTCGCGACGACCGTGGTCGCCGGCTGCGCCGCCGTCGCCGCCGGGCTGCACCCGCCGACCGGCATGGTCACCGAGACCGCGCCGTTCGACGGAGTCCCGCTGCCGCCACTGTCCGCCCTCGTCTTCGGCGGCCACGACACCACCTCGTACCCGCTGTCCAAGCGGGCCGAGGAACTCGCGGCCGGCGGCGTGCTCCCGTACGGCCTGCCGGACGCCGTACGCGCCGAACTGGTCGCGGCGGACGAAGCCGTACGGCCCGGCGGCCCGCTCCCCGGCGACGACCGCGACGACCGGGAGCTGGTCACCGCCTTCACCGCCGACCTGCGCGCGTTCCTGCGGACCCACGCACTCGACCGTGCCGTCGTCGTCAACGTGGCCTCCACGGAGCCCGCGGCCGGGGGCGAGCGCGCTGACGACCGCCTTCCGCCCAGTTCCCTCTACGCGCACGCGGCGCTGCGCGCGGGCTGTCCGTACGTCAATTTCACGCCCTCCACCGGGATGCACCACCCGCTGCTCCAGCAGATGGCCGTGTGCAGCGGGCTGCCGTACGCGGGCCGCGACGGCAAGACCGGACAGACCCTGCTGCGCTCCGTGCTCGCCCCGATGTTCGCCCAACGGGCCCTCGCCGTCCGGGCCTGGTCCGGCACCAACCTGCTCGGCGGTGGCGACGGTGCCACCCTGACCGACCCGGCGGCCGCGGCCGCCAAGAACGCGGGCAAGGCACGCGTCCTCGCGGACAACCTCGGCGCCGCACCGCCCGGCGAGGTGCACATCGACAACGTCCCCGCCCTCGGCGACTGGAAGACCGCCTGGGACCACGTCGCCTTCGAAGGGTTCCTCGGCAACCGCATGATCCTCCAGACCGTCTGGCAGGGCTGCGACTCGGCGCTCGCCGCGCCGCTGGTCCTCGACCTGGTGCGGCTGGTGGCCGCCGCGCACGCGGCCGGCATCTCCGGGCCCCTCGGCCCCCTCGGCTTCTACTTCAAGGACCCGGACGGCGGGTCCGCCGCCCTGGCCGACCAGTACGCCGAACTCCTCGCCTTCGCCCACGACCTCCGGATCCGCCGATGAACCTCCCGCCGACCGCCGCCACCGGGCCTACCGGCCCCGCCGACGTCTCTTCCGTTCCCTCTCCCTCACGCGTCGCGCCGATCCGTGCCTCCTGTGCCTCCTCTCCCTGGCTGGAACTCTTCCGGGTCTCCGCCCTGTTCAGCGTGCCGGGGGACCTGCTGACGGGGGCCGCGGCAGCCGGCGCCCGGCCCGGCCGCCGCACCCTCCTCGCCACCGGCTCCTCGCTCTGCCTCTACGAGGCGGGCATGGCGCTCAACGACTGGGCCGACCGCGACACCGATGCTGTCGAACGCCCAGGACGCCCCATCCCGTCCGGCCGCATCGCCCCGGCCGCCGCCCTCGGCGCGGCCGCCGGGCTGACGGGGGCGGGCCTCGCCCTGGCGGCCGCGGCCGGTCGGCCGTCCCTCGTCACCGCCACGGCGCTCGCCGCCACCGTCTGGGCGTACGACCTCCACCTCAAGAACACCCCGGCGGGTCCGCTCGCCATGGCCTGGGCCCGCGCCCTCGACGTACTGCAGGGCGCGGCTTCGGTGGCTCCGGTGCGATCGGGGCGGGCGATATGGACGCTGCGGAGGGCGTTGCCATCGGCCGCGTTGCTCGGCACGCACACGCTCGCGGTCACCACGGTCTCGCGCCGCGAAGCGCAGGGCAGTTCGCCGGCCCTGCCGCTGGCCGCGTTGGGGGTAGTGGCTGCGGTGGGCAGGGTGGTCGGAGGGGCGAGGGGGATCAGTGGTCCCAGTGGTTCTAGTGGATCCGGTGGTACGAGTGAGCTCTATGGTGCTAGTAGGTCCATCGGGCCCGTCGGGACTGTCGGTGCCAACGGCAACACCTCCGTCACCGACCCGGTGACCAAGCCCCTCGCCAACGCCCTCCCCGACGCCTTCCCCGCATCCCTCGCCAGGCCCCTCGCCCGAGCCGCCGCCGTCCTCTACGCCGGGACCGCCGCCCGCCCCTTCTTCCACGCGGCCCTCAATCCCTCGCCCTACCTGCTCCAGCGCGCCGTCGGCAGCGGGATCCGCGCCATGATCCCGCTCCAGGCGGCTCTCGCGGCCCGGGCCGGCGCTCCCGGAACGGGGGCCGCACTGCTGGCTCTGGTGCCCGCCGCCCGGCGGCTGTCCCGGAAGGTCAGCCCGACATGACCACGACGAGTCCGCTTCGCCTGGCCTACGGCACCAACGGCCTGACCGACCTTCGGCTGACCGACGCCCTGGCCCTCCTGGCCGACCTCGGTTACGACGGCGTCGCCCTCACCCTCGACCACATGCACCTCGACCCCCTCGCCCCCGACCTCGCGTCGTGCACCGGTCAACTGGCACGCCGCCTCGACACCCTGGGCCTGTCCGTCGCCGTCGAGACCGGCGCCCGGTACGTCCTCGATCCCCGGCGCAAGCACCACCCCACTCTCCTCGATCCCGATCCGGACGCCCGTACGGCCCGCGTCGACCTGCTCCGCACCGCGGTCCGCGTCGGCGCCGACCTCGGCGCCACGGCCGTGCACTGCTTCAGCGGGCCCCGGCCCTCCGGTACGCCGGAACCGGACGCCTGGCACCGCCTCGCCGGTGCGCTCACCCCCGTACTCGATGCGGCCGCCACCGCCCGCATCCCCCTCGCCGTCGAACCCGAACCGGGCCACCTCCTCTCCGACCTCGCCGGCTTCCACCGTCTACGCGCCGCCCTCGACGCCCCGCCCGCCGAAGTCCTCGGCGTCACCCTGGACATCGGCCACTGCCAGTGCCTGGAGCCCGAACCGCCCGCCGCGTGCGTCCGCGCCGCCGCGCCTTGGCTGCGGCACGTCCAGATCGAGGACATGCGGCGCGGCGTGCACGAGCATCTCCCGTTCGGCACGGGGGAGATCGACTTCCCGCCGGTCCTGGCAGCGCTCCGGGACACCGGCTACCAGGGCCTGGTCAGCGTCGAGCTGCCCCGCCACTCCCACGCGGGCCCCGACCTCGCCCGTACCTCCCTCTCCTTCCTGCGCACCGCCGACCCCGCCCACACCGACCCCGCCCACACCGACCCCGCCCACGCTGACACCGGACCACCGAGCCCCACCCGCACCCCTGAACCGGCCCGCGCCACCGTCCCCTCACACCCGTCCGTCCCGAGCGCAGGAGACCCGCGATGCTGACGCCGGAGGCATGGATGGCCCAGCTCCAGACGGCCCTGCGCGACCGGCTCGGCGGCGCCGCACGCGCCTGGCTCGACGAGGCGCTGGACGAAGCACACGCCGAAGCCCGAGCCACAGCCACAGCCCGAGCCGCAGCCGAAGCCCGAGCCACAGCACGAGCCGGAGCCGAAGCTGAAGCCACAGCACGAGCCACGGCCGAAGCCGCAGCCGCAGCCGAAGCCCGGACCGCAGCACCAGCCGCGCCCGAAGTCCGGACCGCGGCACCAGCCGAAACCGCAGGCCCCCGGGCCCCGGCGAGCAGCAGCGGCCCCGCCCTCTCCTACACGGCATACGCCCCGCCCGTGTGGGAGATGCGCTTCGCCTCGGCGGGCCGGCACTGCACCCGTCGTGAGCCGCCGCACGCGCGGGACCGGGAAGCGGCCGAGGCCGCCCGCATCCTGCTCCTGCACACGGCCCGCGCCGACACCCGTACCGTCACCCGGCTCTACGAGCACGGCACCGCCGCCGAACGCCGCGCCGTGCTCATGGCGCTGCCCCACCTGGACCTCGGCCCGAGCGCCCGGCCGCTCGTCGAGGACGCGCTGCGCACCGACGACACCCGGCTGGTCGCCGCCGCCGTGGGCCCGTACGCCGCCCGTCACCTCGACGCGCACACCTGGCGGCACGCCGTACTGAAGTGCCTGTTCACCGGCGTCCCGGTGACTGCCGTGGCCGGCCTGGCCGAACGTGCCCGCGGCGATACGGAGCTGGCCCACATGCTCACCGCGTACGCCCGGGAGCGCACTGCCGCGTACCGCCCCGTACCCGCCGACCTTCAGCGCGTCCTGGACCTCACCGCACCGTCCGCATCCACCGCCCCACACGCACCCCCTTTCCCGTCCGATCCCGACCTCGACCCTGATCCCGCACCCGCCTCCACGCCCGCGTCCCCTCCCGCCTCCACGCCCGCGTCCCCTCCCGCCTCCACGCCCACGTCCCCTCCCGCCTCCACGCCCCCTCCCGCCTCCGCGCCCGCAGCCGCGCCCGCCACCGCTCCCGACCCCGCCTCCTCACCCGACGTCCCCCTGCGACCTCCCGTACCTCCCTTCCAGCACCGCACCGCGCCTGAGCCCCGCACCTGAGCCCCGCACCCGAGTCCGGCACCGGCGTCCCCGCACTTGTCCTCACCGGTGTGCCGAGCCCGGCCCCCGGCACGCGCACCGGCTCCACGTCCCCAGCCCCGTCCACCGGCCCCGCCTCCCCCGGCCCGCGAGGAGACCAAGATGCGCATCTTCGACCCGCACATCCACATGACCTCCCGCACCACGGACGACTACGAAGCCATGCACGCCGCGGGTGTCCGCGCCGTCGTCGAGCCCTCCTTCTGGCTGGGGCAGCCCCGCACCTCGCCCGCCAGTTTCTTCGACTACTTCGACTCCCTCCTCGGCTGGGAACCCTTCCGTGCCGCCCAGTACGGCATCGCCCACCACTGCACGCTCGCCCTCAACCCCAAGGAGGCGAACGACCCCCGCTGTACCCCCGTCCTCGAAGCCCTGCCCCGCTACCTCGTAAAAGACCCGGTCGTCGCCGTCGGCGAGATCGGCTACGACTCGATGACCCCCGCCGAGGACACCGCCCTCGCCGCCCAGCTCCAGCTCGCCGTGGACCACGGCCTGCCGGCCCTCGTCCACACCCCCCACCGCGACAAGGCGGCGGGCCTCAGGCGCACCCTCGACGTCCTGCGTGAATCCGATCTGCCCCCCGATCACGTCGTCCTGGACCATCTCAATGAGACAACGGTAGGGGAGGCCACTGACAGTGGCTGCTGGCTGGGCTTTTCCCTCTACCCGGACACCAAGATGGACCCCGACCGCATGGTGCGCATCCTGCGTCTGCACGGCACCGGCCGGTTACTGGTCAACTCCGCCGCCGACTGGGGCCGCAGCGATCCGCTGAAGACGCGGCGCGTCGGCGAGGCCATGCTGGCCGCCGGGTTCACCGAGGACGACGTGGACCAGGTGCTGTGGCGCAACCCCGTCGAGTTCTACGGGCTCAGCGGCCGGCTGGACCTCAGTACGCCGTCGCCGGGCGCCCTGCACGAGGGCAACTCCATCCTCCGCGGCGGGGAATGAGAGGGGGCGGGCCATGCGCTTCCGGCACCCCGACGGTTCGACCGTCCACCTCGCGTACTGCACCAATGTCCACCCGGCCGAGACCCTGGACGGGGTGATCGCCCAACTCCGTGATCACTGCGAGCCCGTACGCAAGCGGCTCGGCCGGGACCGCCTCGGTATCGGCCTGTGGCTGGCCCGCGACGCCGCCCGCGCGCTCGTCCACGATCCCGCCGCACTGCGCGGGCTGCGTCGTGAACTCGACCTCCGCGGCCTCGAAGTCGTCACCCTCAACGGTTTCCCGTACCGCGGCTTCGGCGACAGCCACGTCAAATACCGCGTCTACCGGCCCGACTGGACCGAGCCCGCGCGCCTGGACCACACGGCCGACCTCGCCCGGCTGCTGGCCGCGCTCCTCCCCGACGACATGACCGAGGGCACGATCTCCACCCTGCCCCTCGCCTGGCGCACCGACTTCGACGCGGTACGCGACGCCGCCACCCGGCGCGCCACCGTTCGCACCGCCCTGCACACCCTCGCCGGCCGGCTCGACGCCCTCGAAGAACTCACCGGCCGGTCCGTCCGTGTCGGCCTGGAGCCCGAGCCCGGCTGTCTCGTCGAAACCACCGCCGACGCCGTCGAGGCGCTGGGACACGGACGAAGCGAGCCGTCCGGGCCCGCCGAGCCACCAGGGCCCGCCGGCCTCGCCGGCCTCGCCGAGTCACCCAGCCCCGCCGGCCCCGCCGAGCCGTCCCGGCCCGCCGCGCCCCCCGCCCACCGCATCGGTGTCTGCGTCGACACCTGCCACCTCGCCACCTCCTTCGAGGACCCGCACACCGCCCTCGAAGCCCTCGGCCGGGCAGGCATCCCCGTCGTCAAGGTCCAACTGTCCGCCGCGCTGCACGCCGAACACCCCGACCGCCCGGATGTACGCGCCGCCTTGGGTGCCTTCGCCGAACCGCGCTTCCTCCACCAGACCCGCACCCGCACTTCCGACGGGCGGCTGCGCGCCACGGACGATCTCGACGAAGCCCTGGCGGGGGAGGCCGCCGGCGGCCTGCCGGACACGGCGCCGTGGCGCGCCCACTTCCACGTGCCGCTGCACGCCCCGCCCGAGCCGCCGCTCACCTCCACCCTCCCTGTCCTCCGGGACACGCTGGCCCTCCTCGTGGGCGGGTCCGTACCGCGCACCTGTCACCTCGAAGTCGAGACCTACACCTGGCAGGCCCTCCCGCCGGGCCTGCGCCCCCGCAGCAGAAGCCGCCTCGCCGACGGCATCGCGGCCGAACTCGCCCTCGCCCGCGACCTGCTGGCCGACCTCGGACTCAAGGAACTCCCATGAGCGCAGCACCGAACCGCCTGCTCGTCCTCGACGTCGTCGGCCTCACCCCCCGCCTCCTCGCCCACATGCCGCACCTCCAGGCGCTTGCGGACACCGGCGCGACCGCACCGCTGGACACCGTGCTGCCCGCCGTGACCTGTACGGTCCAGTCCACGTTCCTCACCGGCGCGACGCCCGCCCGGCACGGCGTCGTCGGCAACGGCTGGTACTTCCGGGACGTCGGCGAAGTCCACCTCTGGCGCCAGCACAACGCCCTCGTCGCAGGTGACAAGGTCTGGGACGCCGCCCGCCGCGAACACCCCGGCTACACGGTCGCCAACGTCTGCTGGTGGTACGCCATGGGCGCCGACACCGACTGGACCGTCACCCCGCGCCCCGTCTACTACGCCGACGGCCGCAAGGAACCCGACTGCTACACCCGGCCGCCGTCCCTCCACGACGAACTCACCAGCCGCTTCGGCACCTTTCCCCTCTTCACCTACTGGGGGCCCACCGCATCCCTCCCCTCCTCCCAGTGGATCGCCGACGCGACCCGCCACCTGCTGCACACCCGCCGTCCCGACCTCACCCTCTGCTACCTCCCGCACCTCGACTACGACCTGCAGCGGTACGGCCCGGACGACCCCCGCGCCGCCGTGGCCGCCGCCGCGCTCGACACCGTCATCGGTCCCCTCCTGTCCGACGCGCGCTCCGCGGGCGTCACGGTCGTCGCCCTGTCCGAATACGGCATCCGGCCCGTCCGGCGGTCCGTGGACGTCAACCGCGCCCTGCGCCGCTCCGGCCTGCTGGAGGTGCACACGCAGGACGGGATGGAATACCTGGACCCCACCGCTTCCCGGGCCTTCGCCGTCGCCGACCACCAGATCGCCCACGTCTACGTACGCCGTCCCGAAGACCTCGACGCGGCCCGCGCGGCCCTCACCGGACTGCCCGGCCTGGACCGGCTGCTCGACGACGAAGGCAAGAAGGCGTACGGCCTGGACCACCCCCGCTCCGGCGAACTCGTCGCCCTCGCCGAGCCCGACGCCTGGTTCACCTACTACTACTGGCTCGACGACGCCCGTGCACCCGACTTCGCGCGCCTCGTCGAGATCCACCGCAAACCCGGCTACGACCCGGCCGAACTCTTCATGGACCCCCGGGACCCGTACGTACGCCTGCGCGCGGCGACCGCCCTGGCCCGCAAGAAGGCGGGCCTCCGCTACCGGATGGCGGTCGTCCCGCTCGACCCCGAGCCCGTACGCGGTAGCCACGGCCTGCTCCCCGCGGCCGGAGCCGACCCCGCCGACGGCCCGCTCCTCATCTGCTCCGCACCCGACGCACCCCTGCACACCCCCTTCGCCGCCACCGACGTGAAGTCACTGCTCCTTCATCTTGCCCGCACCCACTGACAACGCGCCCCCGCCAGCCACCGACAACGCGCCCCGCCACCCACCGCCCACCCACCGACAACCCGCTTCGCCCACCCACCGGCCACCGATCGAGGAGCCCACCCACCATGCCGTTCCACCGACACAGCCACGACGACCCGCAGCAAGCCGCCCTCAGACGCACCCTCCACCGCCGCGGATTCCTCGGCGTCGCCGCCGGCGCCTCGGCGGCCGCACTCCTCACCACCGGATCGGCCCCCGCACGTGCCGCCCAGTCCGCCGCCCCGGCGACTCCCGCCCGGCACCCCCTCCACCGCCCCGTACTCCCGCCCGGCCGCCTCGGCATCCAGCTCTACACGCTCCGCGACCAGACCTCGTCCCTCGGTTTCGCCCGCGTCTTCGAGGAGCTGGCCCGGTACGGCTACGACGAGGTCGAGTTCGCCGGCTACACCCAGGGCTCCGCCGGCGCGATCACCCTGCGCCGGATCAGGCGGCTCCTCAGGGACAACGGCCTGCGCGGGATCGGCAGCCACGTCGGGTACGCCTCGGCAGACCCCACCGCGTACACGTTCGCCACCGCCCTGACCAGGGTCCTCGACGACGCGGAGGCCCTGGGCCTGCCGTACGTCGGCACCCCGTCCGGCCCCGACCGGTACGGCAACACCGTCGACGCCTGGAAACGTGCCGCCGCCGAATTCAACGCGTACGGCGCCGCCGCCCGGGCCCGCGGCATGCGTTTCTACCACCACAATCACGCCGAGGAATTCGCTTTCGCCACCGACGACCCACGCGTCCGTCTTTATGACGTCCTGCTCGCGGAGACCGACCCGCGGCTCGTCTTCTTCGAGATGGACATCTTCTGGGCCTATGTGGCGCAGTACCGTTTCTCCCGGCGTCCGGACGGCACCCCCGCCCCCTTCGAACCTCTCGACTACGTCCTGGCCGCGCCCGCCCGCTACCCCCTCTTCCACGTCAAGGACGGCGAGCACGACACCGCCACCCAGGACGGCTACCGCATGGTCGACGTCGGCGACGGCGACATCGACTACCGCCGCTTCCTCTCCGCGGTGGAACACCGCCGCGGCCGCCGCTGCGCCCACTGGATCGTCGAACGGGACGACGCCGTGGACCCGGCCGCCAACCCGGCGGGCTCCCTGTCGACCGCCCGCCGCTCCGCCCGCCATCTGCGGAGCCTGCGCGCACCGTGCGGTTAAGCCGTACGCCGGTGGCCGGGTAGTGTGCTCAGGATCAGCGCTACCCGACCGGGGCCACCGGTACGACCAGATTGGCGAGACGTACATGAGCGAGAGGACCGCACCACCGGCGGGCGACGCGACCTCCGTCGCCGACGAGGAGGCGCGGGAGCGCCTGCTCTACCTGCGCGGCAGCATCGACAACCTGGACGCCGCACTCGTGCACCTGCTCGCCGAGCGCTTCAAGTGCACCCAGCAGG
This sequence comes from Streptomyces sp. NPDC045470, assembly GCF_040646595.1. NCBI lineage: Bacteria > Bacillati > Actinomycetota > Actinomycetes > Kitasatosporales > Streptomycetaceae > Streptomyces > Streptomyces sp. NPDC045470. The sequence goes on along the minus strand of NZ_JBEZAN010000003.1, from coordinate 737,928 downwards.
TCGGTGAACTGAAGGCCCGCCACAACCTCCCGCCCGCCGACCCGGCCCGCGAGGCCACCCAGATCGCCCGCCTGCGCAGACTGGCCGAGGACGCCAAACTGGACCCGGCCTTCGCCGAGAAGTTCCTGAATTTCATCATCGGCGAGGTCGTACGCCACCACAAAGCCATCGCGGACCAGGAAGTCGGCCGGGAGGACGCCCCCGGCCGACGCGATGTGGCCATCGGCTGACGGTCCTCCCGACACGCTCAGGTCCGGCTGAGAGGGCGAGGGCCGCCGGTCCGGGGAACCCCCGCTGTCAGTGGCCGTCGTTATCGTCCTTGCCATGACCGCGGGAAACCGTCTGCTGGACCGGATCGAGCGCACCCCGGACGTCCGGGAACTGCTGCGCTCGTCCTTCGCCTTCGACACCGGGCGGCGGAACGGCGACGGCCTGCGCCTCGCCTCGGGCGCGCCGCTGGAGCCGATCGCCGGGGAGTTCGCAGGCGGGACGTACTTCCTGTGCCCTGAAACAGACGGCCGTCGGCCGGTGGTGTACGCGAGCTCCGAGGGGCAAGGCGGTCTGATCGCCGACGACCTGGCGGATGCGCTGGAGATCATCGTCGGCCTCGACTGGAGGGACTGTCTCGGCTTCTCCGGCGGCGGTGACGCAGCCGTCATGCAGGTCTCCGCCCAGCATCTCGAACGGCAACTGGCCAGGGACGCTCCGGAGATCGCCGAGGACCGTGCCCGGGTCGCCGAGGCTCTTTCGCTACGTGTCGTGCCGGTCACCGACCTCGTCGTCCGGCTGCACGAGGCCGCCTCGCGGACTGTGCCCGAGTACGTGGTGACCACCGAGGGCGGGGGCGAGTACGGGCCGCTCTTCGGCGCACCCTCGGAACCGCGTCCCGGAGGGTGGGACTGAGCCACCGGCCGCGCCCGGCCCCGCGAACAGGTTTTCCCCCGGTTCCGCGTACAACCCTTGCCGGTGATCGGAGGTCTCCGTCTCCGTCACGGTCTGTTACGGCGTCGTCTCTGAACCGGCGTCCTTCCCGTACTGGGGGAACCATGCACCGCACCACCGTCTCCGCCGCTGCTCTCGCGGCGCTCTGTCTCGGGCTCACCGCCTGTCAGCCCGCGGGGAGCGCCGACGGCGGTGGGGGCTCGCCCACGAAGGCGGTGGCGGAGCCCAGTGTGGCCGCGGAGACCACACCAGGGCCCGCTCCGGCCCGGAAGGCCACGTTGCCCGATCTGGTGGGGAAGGGGTTGCAGAGCGCGCAGGACTCCGCCCAGGCGGCGGGATTCCGGGTGCTGCGCAGTCATGATGCGCTCGGCCGCGGACGGATGCAGGCGCTCGACCGGAACTGGAAGGTCTGTACGCAGACCCCGGGGCCAGGCCAGGCCGACACCGGCAGGACGGTGGACTTCGGCGCGGTGAAGCTGACGGAGTCCTGCCCCGAGACCGACGCCGGGTCCGGGGCCGCGGCGGACGCGTCCGCCGCGGCCGGATCGGCCATGCCGGACTTCCGGGACAAGTCGGTGAAGGTGGCCCGGCGCGCTCTCGACGCCGGTACCGGCATCACGGTCAAGGACGCGTCGGGCCGCGGGCGGATGGTGCTCGTGGAGTCCAACTGGAAGGTGTGCCGACAGAGCCCGGCAGCGGGCACGAAGCTGGAGGGGCAGCCGGTGACACTGGAGGCGGTGAAGTTCCAGGAGGACTGTTGAGGCTGGATGGGCCTGTCGAGATCCGCTGAGTCTACTGAGCCGGCTTAGTCCGCTGAGCCGGTTGAGCCTGCCGAGCCCACTGGGTCGGCTGAGCCTGCCGAGTCGGCTGATTCGGCTCAGCCTGCTGAGCCTGCCGAGTCGGCCGAAGTCCGGTTCAGCGCGGGCGCCGGGCTCGCAGGACGGTGTCGTGAGTGTGGGGGGTGCCGGCGGGCGCGGGAACCGTCCGGGGGCGGGTTTCGTTGATCTGTACGGTCCAGTCGGGGTCGAGGAGCCGGGCGACGTCCGCGGGCCGGTAGTAGTCGGCCGGATCGAAGTCGGGCTGTGCGGGCAGGCCGGTCATGTCGTGGCCGACGAAGAGCAGGGTGCCGCCGGGGGCGACGGCGGCCAGCAGCCCGCGCAGCGCGGTGTGCTCCGGCTCGCGCACGAGCGGGAAGTACTGGACGGACACCAGGTCGAACGCGTCGGCCGGGGGCGGCGTGACGGCCAGGTCGGCCCGTGCCCAGGCGACGCGGTCGGCGACGTCCGCGGTCGCCTCGGCGGCGCGCCGCAGGGCGACCTCGGAGATGTCCACCCCGGTGACCTGCCAGCCTTGCCGGGCGAGCCACCGGGCGTCGGCGCCTTCACCGCACCCGACGTCGAGTGCCTGCCCCGGCGGGCAGCCGGTGATCTCGGTGACGAGCACACCGTTGGGCGATCCGCTGAAGAGCTGGTCGCGGCTGCTGTACCGGTCGTCCCAGAACTGGGCGTCCATGATGTTCTCCTGCATGTGTTTCTCCTGGGGGAGAGGAAGAGGGGTCGGGGTCACAGGCCGTGGCGTCGGTCGCCGGCCACCAGCTCGCAGACGCGGGCCTCCGACGCGACGGAGAACGGGTCCTTACGGGCCCGCACCGCGCGGCGGGTGTCCTCGGCGACGAGGTCGGCGTTGATCGCTCCCGCCGCGGCCGAGCCGGAGGCGGCGGCCGCGAGGACGTTCGCGGTGAGGTCGGCGGCGTTGCCCGCGGCCCATACGCCCGGCACGGACGTCAGTCCGGCCGGACCGGCGGCGAGGTACGAGCCCATGCCGCTCGGGTGCTCGGTGGGGGCCAGCCCGAGGGAGTCCAGGAACGCGGCCGCAGCGGCGCCCGGGACGGCGCGGGGCGCCACGGTCAGCGCCCGGAGCGGGAACAGCTCGCCGGTGTCCAGGTGGACCCCGCTGAGACGGTCGTCGGTGATCTCCAGGCCGGTCACCTCGCCGGGGACGACCGCGATGCCGCGCGCCGCCAACTGCTCGGACTCCTCGTCCGTAGGGCGGGGGCCGGTGTGCAGCAGGAGGGTGAGCCGGTCGGTCCACTGGCGGAACAGCAGGGCCTGGTGCACGCTCATCGGGCCGGTGGCCAGGACACCGATCGGCTCGTCGCGTACCTCCCAGCCGTGGCAGTACGGGCAGTGCAGCACATCCCGACCCCACCGCCGGGCGAGGCCGGGGACGTCGGGCAGTTCGTCGGTGAACCCGGTGGCCACCAGCAGCCGCCGCGCCCGTACGGTACGCCCCGCCTCGTCGGTGACCGCGAACAGACCGCCGTCCCGTACCGCCGACCGCACCCGGCCGGTGCGCACCTCGACCCCGTAACCGGCCACTTCCCGCCGCCCCGCCGCCAGCAGATCGCCGGGCGGCGCGCCGTCGCGGGAGAGGAAGCCGTGCATGTGCGCCGCCGGCGCGTTGCGGGGCTCACCGGCGTCGATCACCAGGACGGACCGCCGGGCGCGGCCCAGCATGAGCGCCGCGCTCAGGCCCGCCGGACCGCCTCCGACGATCACCACGTCGTACCAATCGCCGTGGCCCGTCCGGGCTTCGCGGGCTTCGCGGGCTTCGCGGGCTTCTCGGGCTTCGCGGGTTTCCCGGGTATCTAGGGTTTCTCGGGTCATCGTGACCACCTCCGCCCCCAACCTGCGCCCTCTCCCACCGGGCTGACAAAGTTCTTTGCGGAAACCGCAAAACGGGGGCACGATGGAGCGGTGGGCAGCGAGCGGGCAGGCGACGACTTCGATGCCGTGCCGGCCGCGGTCGGGCCGCGGCTGCGCGAGGTACGGCGCCGCCACGGAGCCACGCTGACGGCCGTGTCGGAGACCACCGGCATCCCGGTCAGCACCCTGTCCCGGCTGGAGTCCGGGCACCGCAAGCCGGGTCTGGAACTGCTGCTGCCGTTGGCCAAGGCTTACCGGATGCCGCTCGACGAGCTGATCGCCGTCCCGGCCGTCCTCGACCCGCGGGTGCACCCGCAGCCGTTCACCCGCAACGGCATGACCGTCGTCCCGCTGAGCCGCAACCCCGGCGGCCTCCAGGCGTTCAAGCAGTTGCTTCCCGCGGGCCCGGCCGACCTGGAGCCCGACCCGCGTTCGCACGAGGGCTACCACTGGCTGTACGTCCTCAGCGGACGGCTGCGCATCGTCCTCGGCGCTCAGGATCTCGTCCTGACCAGCGGCGAGGTCGCCGAGTTCGACACCCACCTGCCGCACTGGTTCGGCAACGCCGACGCGCGGCCGGTGGAGTTCCTCAGCATCCTCGGTCCCCAGGGTGAGCGCTTCCACGTCAAGGCCCGCTACCGGCCCACCGATTCCCGGTAGGCCGGAGCGGGCCCGGCACGTCCGCCCGCACCCGGAGCGGGCCGAACCCGGCCCTCACCCCGGACCGGCCGGCCCTCCCTTCCCCGCCGGCCGCCGCAGCAGCAGGGACAGGCCCGCTGCCAGCAGGCCCACGCATCCGGCAATCGCGTACGCCCCCTCGTAGCCCCACGCCGCCACGACCGCCGCGCCGATGCCGCCGCCCAGGAGGCCGGAGACCAGTTTCGAGCTGTAGACGAGGCCGTAGTTCGACGCGTTGTTGTTCTCGCCGAAGTAGTCGGGGACGAGGGCGGCGAAGAGCGGGAAGAACGCGCCGCCGCCGAAGCCGGACAGGAAGGCGAAGACGAGGAACAGGGGCTGGTTGGCGCTCTCCCCGGCCCACAGGACACCGAACTGGGCCAGGCCGAGGACCAGGCACACGTACGTCAGGGTCACCCGCCGCCCCAGCCGGTCCGAGAGCCAGCCGACCACGCCCCGGCCCGTCCCGTTGACGACCGACATGATGCCCATGGAGGACGCCGCGACCAGCGGCCCGAACCCGGCGTCCTTGGCGTACGGCACCTGGAAGGAGATGCCGAAGATCGAGACGCCGGCGGTGCACAGCAGGCAGACCCACATCAGGGGCAGCATGCCCGTACGGACGGCCTCGCGCGGGGTGAACTGGGCCGCCGCGGGCGGGTTCTTGCGCAGCGCGGCGGAGGTACGGGCGTCGCGCGGTACGGCCAGCGGGTCGACGTGGGCGGGCCACCAGTTCTTCGGCGGGTCCTTGAAGAACAGGCCCGCCACGGCGGTCAGCAGCAGCACGTACAGGCCGACCAGGTCGAGGACGGTCCGGTAGTTGTCGGCGTCGAAGCCGTAGGAGAACAGGAAGATGAACGGCACGGCGCCGTACGCGAAGCCGCCGTTGACGAACCCGGTCTTGCCGCCGCGCCGTTCCGGATACCACTTGCCGACCGTGTTGATGCAGGTCGCGTAGACCAGCCCGGCGCCGGTGCCGCCCAGCACGCCGAACCCGGCGATCGCCCACCAGACGTCCGCGGCGTGGCTCAGGCTCAGAAAGCCCGCCAGGGACAGTACGGACCCGCAGAGCATCGCGGCCCGGCTGGTGAGCAGGCCCTTCTCCCGCAGTCTGCCCGCGGGGAAGGCCACCGCCGCCTGGAAGAAGACCCAGACGCTCAGCACCCAGAACGTGTCCGTGTGCGTCCAGTGGTGCGCCGCGGAGAGGGTGGTCTCGGCGGCTCCGAAGGCGTACTCGAAGATGCTGATGCCGAGCATCGCCGCCCAGGGCAGCAGCACCATGGTCCACCGGGGGTGACCGAGCAACTGCCGGTCGGTCTCGCCCAGGCGGTAGACCCGCCCGTGTGTGTCGCGGACCTCGGTGACCGTGGTGCGGTCCGCGCTCCTGACGTCCTGAGTGGTCACCTCACATCGCCTCCCGTCGCGCAGCCGTCCGGATCACAGCAGGCCGGCGGCGCGTGCCCACCGGTATTTCGCGCCGAGCGCCGCCACCGGCTTCTCGGTCGTGTACGGGTACGCCACCACGCCCCGCGCGAAGAGGTACGCGCCCGCCTCCGCCACCTCGGTGTCCCCGGCCAGCGACGCCACCACCGGCTTCTCGACACCGGCTGCCCGGAACTCGGCCACCACGTGCGCCGTCAGCTCCGCGAACACCATCGGCGGGGTGACGAGGGTGTGCCAGTAGCCGAGGACCAGGGCGTGGACCCGGGGGTCGCGCAGGGCGAGCCGGATGGCGGCCTCGTACGTGGCGGGCGGTTCGCCGCCCGTGATGTCCACGGGGTTGCCGGACGCCCCGAAGGGCGGGATGAGCTGCCGGAAGGCGGCGTCCAGGTCGTCCGGGACGGTCATCAGGCGCAGCCCGTGATCGACGGCCGCGTCCGAGAGCAGGACGCCGGAGCCGCCCGCCCCGGTGACGATCAGGACGTTCTCGCCCTGCGGTGTGGGCAGCACCGGCAGCGCCCTCGCGTACTCCAGCATCTCGTCGAGTCCCGGCGCCCGGATGACGCCGGCCTGCCGCAGGATGGCGTCGTAGACCGCGTCGTCACCGGCCAGCGCGCCGGTGTGCGACCCGGCGGCCTTGGCGCCCGCACCGGTCCGCCCCGCCTTCAGCACCACGACGGGCTTCTCGCGTACGGTCTTCCGCGCGGCCGCCACGAACGCGCGGCCGTCCTTCAGGTCCTCCAGATGCATCGCGATGCTCCGGGTGTGCGGGTCGTGGGCGAAGTACGTGAGGAGGTCGTCCTCGTCCACGTCCGCCTTGTTGCCGAGGCCGACGATGGCCGAGACGCCCGTCCCGGTGGCGCGCGCGAAGCCCAGGACGGCCATGCCGATGCCGCCGGACTGCGAGGTCAGCGCGACCGGGCCGGTGACGTCGTACGGGGTGCAGAACGTGGCGCACAGGCGGTGCCAGGGGGAGTAGTAGCCGTAGATGTTCGGGCCGAGCAGCCTGGTCCCGTACTTCTCGGCGATGGCCACCAGCCGTTCCTGGAGGGCGTGTTCGCCGGTCTCGGCGAAGCCGGAGGGGATCAGTACGGCGTTCGGGATGCCCTTGCGCCCCACTTCCTCCAGGGCCGCGGGCACCAGGCGCGCCGGAACGGCGAAGACCGCCACGTCGGCGCCGTCCGGTACGTCCGCGACCGACCGGTACGCGGTACGGCCGAGGATGGTCCCGCCCTTCGGGTTCACCGGGTGGACCGCGCCGTCGAAGCCGCCGTCGAGCAGGTTGCGCAGTACCGCGTGCCCGATCTTTCCCGGCTCCGCGGAGGCACCGACGACGACCACCGAGCGCGGCCGCATCAGCCGCTCCATCGAGGCGAGGATCTCCTCCTCGGAGTACCGGCGGCGCTCCGGGGGCGGCCCGTCGCCGAGCACGATCCGTACGTCGGCGGCCAGCACGCCGTCCGGGGAGGCGAACACCGGGTTCAGATCGATCTCGGCCACTTCGGGATGGTCGGCGGCCAGCCGGGACACCCGGACGATCAGGTCCGCCAGCGCCGCGCGGTCCACGGCGGGCCCGCCGCGTACGCCGCGCAGCACCTCGGCCGCGCGGATGCCGTCCAGCATGGACTCCGCATCCGCCGTGGAGGCCGGCGCGAGACGGAAGGTGACGTCCTTGAGCGTCTCCACCAGCACTCCGCCGAGTCCGAAGGCGACGACCTTCCCGAAGGTCGGGTCGGTCACCGCGCCGACCAGCACCTCCAGCCCGCCCTCCGGCGCCATCCGCTGCACCAGTACGCCCTCGACGCGGGCCTCCGGGGCGTACGCGGCGGCGTTCCGCACGATCGCCGGGAACGCTTCGCGCACCTCGGCGGCCGAGGAGAGCCCCACCCGTACGCCGCCCGCGTCCGTCTTGTGGGAGATGTCCGGTGAGACGATCTTCAGAGCGACCGGCCCGCCGATGCGGGCGGCGAGCGCCACCGCCTCGTCCGCCGTCTCCGCCAGCCCCTCCGCCGGGGTGGGAATCCCGTACGCGTCCGCGAGCAGCCTGCCCTCGGGAGCCGTCAGCGTCGTACGCCCGGCCGCCCGCGCGGCCCGCAACACCGATGCCACGTCCACCGTCGCCGCGTCCACCGCTGCCGCATCCGTCTGTCGGTCCGCCATCAGATGACTCCGTCCGCTGCCAGCCGCCGCAGTTCCTCGTCGTCGAGCCCCAGCTCGCCGCCGTACACCTCGTCGTTGTGCTCACCGAGCAGCGGTGAACGGTCGATCTCCACGGGGGAGTCGGACAGCTTCAGCGGCGATCCGACCGTGGTGAACGTGCCGCGCCGCGGATGCCGGACCCGGACGATCATCCCGTCGGCGGCCAGCGACGCGTCCCGCACGATCTCCTTCGTGGAGAGCACCGGACCGCAGGGGATGTCGTGCGCGGTCAGCCGCTCCAGCACCTCCCACTTGGGCAGCGTGGCGCTCCACTCCTCGACCAGTTGGAAGACCTTCGCCAGCTTGGGCAGCCGGGCGGCCGGCGTCGACCACTCCGGGTCGTGGGCCAGTTCAGGCCGTCCGATGAGCCGGGAGAGCGGTTCCCAGCCGGCCGGCTGCACGATGACGTACACATAGTCGTTGGGGCCGCCGGGCGCGCACCTGACCGCCCAGCCGGGCTGCCCGCCGCCGCTCGCGTTGCCGCTGCGCGGCACCTCGTCCCCGGAGGTGTCGTCCGGGTACTCCGGCAGCGGACCGTGCTCCAGCCGCTGCTGGTCGCGGATCTTGACCCGGCACAGGTTGAGCACCGCGTGCTGCATCGCGACCTGCACCCGCTGCCCGCGTCCGGTGTGCTCGCGCTGGTAGAGCGCGGCGAGGATGCCGGCGACGCAGTGCACGCCGGTGCCCGAGTCGCCGATCTGCGCGCCGGTCGCCAGCGGCGGCCCGTCCGCGAAGCCGGTGGTCGCCATCGACCCGCCCATGGCCTGCGCGACGACCTCGTACGCCTTGAACCGGGTGTACGGGCCGTCGCCGAACCCCTTGATCGAGGCGTACACGAGCCGCGGATTGATCTCCCGGACACGCTCCCAGGGAAAGCCCATCCGGTCCACGGCGCCCGGCCCGAAGTTCTCCACCAGCACGTCCGAGCGGCGGATCAGCTCGGTCAGCAGCTCCTTGCCGCGGTCGGTCTTGGTGTTGAGGGTGATACTGCGCTTGTTGCAGTTGAGCATCGTGAAGTACAGGGAATCCACGTCCGGTATGTCGCGGAGCTGGCCCCGGGTGACGTCGCCGGTGACCGCCTCCAGCTTGACGACGTCCGCGCCGAGCCAGGCGAGCAGTTGCGTGGCGGACGGACCCGACTGCACATGCGTCATGTCCAGCACCCGCACACCACTGAGCGCCTTCCCGCCGGTCTCCTGAGCTGTGGCCGTGCTCATCAGCGGCTCCTCGCTGCTCACTTGTACATGGTCTGGTTGACGGTGCCGGGGGCGTACGCGTCCGGGTCGATCCAGACGTTGACCAGCGACGGCTTGCCGGACTGCCGGGCGCGTTCCAGGGCCGGCCGGATCTGCGCCGGGTCGCGGACCTCCTCGCCGTGCCCGCCGAGCATCCGCGCGAACGCGTCGTACGGCACGTCGCCCAGCGTGTTGCCGAGCCGCTCGCGCGCCGCGCCGTACTTGGCACGCTGGCCGTAACGGATCTGGTTCATCGACGAGTTGTTGCCGACGATCCCCACGAACGGCAGGCCGAAGCGGACCAGCGTCTCGAAGTCCCAGCCGGTCAGTGAGAACGCGCCGTCCCCGAAGAGCGCCACGACCTCCGTCTCCGGCCGCGCCTTCTTCGCCGCCAGCACGAACGGCACACCGACGCCGAGCGTCCCCAACGGCCCCGGGTCCATCCAGCGGCCCGGCGCCTTCGGCTGCACCACCTGACCGGAGAAGGTGACGATGTCGCCGCCGTCCCCGATGTAGAGCGAGTCCTCGGTCAGGAACTCGTTGATCTCGCTGACCAGGCGGTACGGGTGGATGGGCGCCGCGTCCGAGCGGAGCAGCGGCAGCCGCTTGGCCGCCGCGGCCTCCTCGACGGCCCGCAGCTCCTCGATCCACTCCTTGCGCCGCCCGGCGCCCGCGCCCGCGTCCACGCGGCCCGAAGCGGCCTGCGCGGCGGCGGCCAGGACCAGCCCCGCGTCGCCCACGATGCCCAGGTCGACGTCCCGGTTCTTGCCGACGGTGCGGTAGTCCAGATCGATCTGCACGACGCGCGCGGTGGGGGACAGCCGCTTCCCGTACCCCATCCGGAAGTCGAAGGGGGTGCCGACGATCACGATCAGGTCGGCGCGGGCGAAGGCGTGGCGGCGGGAGAGGTGGAAGTGGTGCGGGTCGCCGGGCGGCAGTGTGCCGCGGCCCGCGCCGTTCAGGTACGCGGGGACGTTCAGGGCCCGTACGAGATCGACCGCCGCGTCCGTACCGCGTGTCGTCCACACCTGGCTCCCGTACAGGATCGCCGGCCTCTCGGAGCGTACGAGCAGGTCGGCCAGCTTCTCGACGGCCTCCGGATCACCCGCCGAACGGGTCGAGGCGCGGTAGTGCCCGGCCCGGGGCGTCCGCGCCGTGTCCCGCGGCACCTTCGCGTCCAGCACGTCCCGGGGTATCTCCAGGAAGGCGGGCCCGGGCGCGCCGTGGAAGCACTCGCGGAACGCCATCGAGACCATGTCGGCCACCCGCGCCGTGTCCGGAACGGTGGCCGCGAACTTCGTGATCGGCGTCATCATCTCGACGTGCGGCAGGTCCTGGAGCGACCCCATCTTGTGCTGGCCGCGCGCGCCCTGGCCGCCGATCAGCAGCATCGGCGACTCGGCACGCAAGGCGTTGGCCACACCGGTCACGGCGTCCGTCGTGCCGGGGCCCGCGGTGACGACGGCGCACCCCGGCCGCCCGGTGATCCGGGCGTGGGCGTCCGCCGCGTGGGCGGCGACCTGCTCGTGCCGTACGTCGACCACCTCGATGCCCTCGTCGGCACAGCCGTCGTAGATGTCGATGATGTGGCCGCCGCAGAGGGTGTAGACGACGTCCACCCCCTCCGCCTTGAGCGCTTTGGCGACGAGGTGACCGCCGGAGACGAGGTCCTGGCGGGCGGGGTCCGGGGCGAGGTCGTGGGCTTCGTCGGGCATGGGGGCATCGCTTCCCTTCGGGGGCACGGGCTTGGGCTTGGGCTCGGGCTTCGGCTTCCGGCAGATCGCATACAGTCGACGAATACTGTATGGAGCCTGTATCCCGCATCGAGCCGCCGCTGTCCAGAGCCGACCACACCGTTCCAGCCACTGGGCCGAGGCCCGGGATGCCCCATAACCTCCGGTTATGGCCTCGGCGGATACGCAGGTGAAACCCACTCCAAAACCTTGGTATTGTTGTCCATGTCGCCGCGGGGAACACCCCGCGAAGACCACACCTGGTCCGGGTGGCGGAATGGCAGACGCGCTAGCTTGAGGTGCTAGTGCCCTTTATCGGGCGTGGGGGTTCAAGTCCCCCCTCGGACACAGAGGTCAACCGACCCAATGAGGCCGGTCGGCCCGACGTTTTGTCGGGTCGACCGGCCTTTTTGCTGTTGTCGGGTATGAGGCAGCCCCTTGCCCGTTGGCAGGGGGCTGTCGGGCGTTTTTGCTGGTCAGGTCAGGTGAGGTCAGGGGTGGGGGAGGTGCCTGGGGGCAGTGATGGGGGTTTTGCGTGGGGTGGGGCGGGTGCGGCTGCGTTCAACGGCTTCTTGGTCTTCGGCGTAGCCGTTGATGTGCTCGGCGCATATCCACCCTCGTCTTCGCCTGTCTGCATGACTCACATGGGCCGCCGGGACCGGTGAGTTCGGCAGTCCGGCGCAGTGCCGACGGAGGGTCTTCGGACGTCTGGCACGGCCGTCGGCGGGTGGGGACGAGCCGACGGTGCAAGTAGCGGCGTCTGCGGCCTGGTGCGAGCCGGTGCGGGTGAGGACCAGTGGCCAGTGGGAGGGGGCGGGGTGAGCATGCCGTCGACGCCCTTGTCGTCCATCGCGGCGAAGACCAGCACAGGCGGGACTGCGTGACCGTCCGCGTGAGCATGGCGAAGGATCTCCGAGGCGACGGTCGCGACCCCCTGCGGGTTGGTGGCGCCCTCCAGGAGGGCGCGGCCCGTCCAGTCGTTCCACCGGGCCTGGGGGCAGTTCCAGGCGGCCGGGTCAGAATGTTGCCGCCAGCCGTCTGCTGGGCGCCGGACAGCGGGCAGGGCAGATCCCGGTGCACGGAGCGGGGGGAGTGATGTCGGCCAGCGTCCCCGGGCCGCGGTTGCCGTTGCGGCCGACGGAACGGGCGGAGTAGTGGATCTCCTGGTCCATGCGCCACTAGGACAGTCCCGTCCGCTCTTCGAGTACATGCCTCGCAGCGGTGGCCGCTTCGGGGCCAGCCGGCCGAGGACGACATGGTCCCCGGCCTGGGTGGCTGTGACTTCGGCCCGGACGATCTTGGTCAGGGAATCACCGAGCAGCCCCTGTCATTTGGTTACTTCCAGTGCTTCTCGCACGGTTCCTGTCCGGGGCAGGATTTGCTGCCAAGGGCCTCGGTGCAGGGCCGTAGAGCGGACTGGCCGGGTCCTCGTCTGCCATGGCCGCCGCAGGTCCGGCCCGCCTGGGTCCTACTGCCTCTCCCTCCGGAAACGAGGTCGGCCGATTCTTGCCTCGCGATGCGAGACGTCCTGCATTGCAGACGATCCGGGCCGGGTACCCGCGGGACCAGCCAGCGGCCGGCTGCGGTCTTCGTAATGCGTTCGCGGCCGGGCGGCGACCGAGACGCCACAGATTTCCGGTGGGTTCGTCCGCGAAAATGACTTCCGGCTGGTTCAGCAGCGCACGGGTACAGGCCTGTCGCTGCTGCTGACCGCCGGACAGTCAAGGACGGAACGAGCAGGCGAGAGCGTACGGGGGCGAGCCGCACCGGGGAAGCCGAGGCGAGGCGCGGCGGGCGTACGACACCGACCAAGGCGCCGCTGGTACAGGCCACAACCCGAACGGCGCGAACGCCGTCACGGCAGCGCTGAAGGCCGCCGGCACGGCCCGGGAACGCACAGCCGAGTACCTGTCGGCGACGCGGCTGGAGCAGCTGCGCGGACAGGCCGCTGAGCTCTGCTGCGAGGAATCCGCCACCACCACTCCCGCATGCTCCGCTGCCTCGGACCAACTGGGCGGCTGCGCGTGTGGTGCCTGGCACGGGTCTGGTCGGTCCGGATGAAGCTGCTCGGCCAGCCTGTGACGGGGAGCCTGAACGCGGCGCCGCCTGTGGCGGGTTGGATATGAACATCAGCCGTGCGGGCAGCGTCGGTGATGACACGATGGGCTGGCTGGGGCTGGGGCTGGGGCTGGGGCTGGGGCTGTGGCAGGAGGCGGGGGCTCGTGCGAGATGACCGAAGGCAGATTCAGACGGCAGTACTGGGGTCGGTGGGTTCCCAGGAACCTCTTGCCCTGCCGCTGGAGGCGATCGAGTTGGACGCGTTCCGCAAGCGGTATCAGGGACAGAGCTTCTGGTGCGGAACCTGGCTGGGCGGCTGCGGCCGGCAGCTGACGACGAAGCTGTACGTGGACCGCGTGTGCCACTTCGCCCATCATCCTGACCCGGACAGCACACGGTCGCCGTGCGCACGCCGCGCCCGCGACGTGACCAGCGCCGACCATCTCTATGTCAGAGCCGCTGCCGAAAGTCTGCTGCGCACCCAAGGCTTGCCGGGCGAGGTGACGTGCTCTCCGCCAAGGCCGGGCCAGGCCACGGCCGGCTCCGTGGTGCGAGTGCAGCTCGAAGACGGCTCCGGACTGACCATCCACATGAGTCCGGCTGTCCCGCCCGACTGGGACGATCCGCAGGCCGCCGCCCGGACCGTGGTCGAAGCCGGAGTACTGCTGGACCGGGCAGCCCTGCAGCGTCTGCGCTACGTGCATCGCATCCGCTGCGACAGCCAGGGCACGAGCCGCCGCGTCCAGATCGGCACCGAGACCGCCCGCGGCACCCAATGGTTCAGCACCGAACAGTGCTCCCTGAGCTCTGCCGGCCTGATGACCCCCGCGCTGACCGACTTGCCAGACCGGCCCATCGCCCGCCCGCCGTCGCGGAGTCAAGACCGACCACAAGGCCGGCCCGCCCGGATCTCCGAGGAGATCCGCCACCTTCTGCTGCGCCTGGCCACCGCCCGCCGAGGCCGCGACATCGCCCTCACCCGCAGACTGATCAAGGAATGCGACGGCGTGCTGAGCCGCAGAGCCGCAGCGCCGACCGTGCTGAAGGAGGCCCGCGACTCAGCCGAGCGGTGGCTGTCGGGGCACAGCAAGGAGGTCGTCGCACAAGGCCGTCCCAAAGGCCGGGTCGTCGTCCTGACCGGCAAGACCGCGGCGCAGGAGAAGAAGAAGCGGGAGCACGAAGCACAGCAGGCTGCACTCCAGCGCCAGGAATACCTGCTGGAGCTGGCCCCAGCCCTTGAACAAGAGCGCTTCGGAGACGCGCGTGCTCTGCTCAGGGCAATCTCCCAGTTGCCGGACACTCGCATGCCGCTGACGCGGGCGCAGGTCGACCTGCTGCGAGGGGCCAGGGAGCGTGTGTACGGCCAGAAGCTGGGCGCGTTCCACGACCAGGTCGCGCGCCGGAAGTGGCTTGCGCGGCACTGTCCGGCGTGCCGGGCCAGCACGGGCAAGGAGTGCTTCGACGACCTGCCGGAAGGGCAACGGCTGCGGCGCTTCGGCGGCCATGCCGAACGACTGCGCCTGGTCATCGAGGACCGGGAAAAGGAAGCGGCCCGCAAACGGGCACGAGGCGGCGGGAAGCAGCCCGCACACAGCCGTGGCACCACGGCCGAGGACCTGGCCCACAGCGTCGCTCGCGTCCCCTGCCCGACCTGCAATGCCGGGGCGGGCAAGCCCTGCACGGTACCAGGCAGCCACCCGGCCAGGCTTCGACGCCTTCAGCAGCAGCGGCCGTGAAGACCGAAACCAGCGACCTCGGGTGACGGCCGGGACCTACAGGGTGCGTGGTGCGTCAGCCGGGAACGATCCGCCGGCCGGTGTGGTGCGTCGGTGCGACGCTCGTGCCCGTGGCCGAGGGGTTCGTATGCAGGGCCGCGGCCGTCCGCATCGGGGAGTAGCGGGAAACGCCCAGGCGGCGCGGGACATCGGACCGGTTGACCTACCGCACCGCCGCCGCGCCGCGCGGGTCCGGTGCTACTTGAGCATGCGGGCCGCCTTCACCCGGTGGAAGTGGATGACGACGTCGTGTGAGTCCGCGAGCCGGATCTGCGGGGCGTCCGCGATCCCGGGGTAGGTGGCGCCGATGTTCTTGACGGTGTGTGGCGCGGCGAGCCAGGTGCGGGCCGCCGCCGGGGCCTTGCGCAGGTCCACCACGAAGTCGCGGTGCCGTACCCGGTCGAGGGTGTGCTCAGTGGTGCCGGGCGCGGCCGGGCCGACGGTGAAGCGGTGGGCGCCGCCGTCCTGGCCGAAGGCGTTGAACGAGCCGCGGTCGAAGGTGAGGCCGACACTGAGGTAGCCGGTGCCCAACCGCTCGCGGAGGAAGTCGCCCTGGACCTTCGGGTAGTGGTCGGGGACGTAAGTCCTGAGGCTGAGGTGGCTGTTGTGGGCGGCGAGCACAATTTTGTCGCCGGTCCGCTGCTGCCACCAGGCGACGTTCTCCGCCATGATCCGGTCTCGGTGGAGCATGGCGCCGGCGATGCTCTGCGGGTCGTCCAGGTCGAAGGCGAACAGCGTGGTCATCTGGTGGATCGCGGTGGCGTGCTGGAGGGCCCAGGCGTGCGCGTCGGCGTCGGTGCCCGTGCCGGGCCGCTGCTTGAGCAGGTCGACCGCCCGGCCGGTCCGCTCGGCGAGCTCCTTGCGTTCGGCCGGCGGCTTCGACAGGTAGTCGTTGACGTATGTGTCGGCGTCGGTGGCGGGCCGCAGGCCCCGGTACAGCTCGGTGAGCTTCGGGACGAGTTCGGGGCGGGCCTTGGCCGCGTAGGCGCTCACCTTGTCGTACAGCTCGGCACCGGCGAACCCGCCGTCGTCGCCGACGAAGCGGACCGGGTCCTTCGGGTGCTTGACGTTGTACGCGCGCATCCACTGGAGCAGATCGCGGTACTCGGCGTTGTTCCACCACCGGTAGGTGCCCTGGAACTCCTCGTCCATGATCTGCTTCAGGTTGCCCTTGCCGCTCGTGAGGTAGGCGTTGAGCCGCAGTCCGGTGCTCCACGGGGCTTCGAGGGCGAAGGCCCGGAAGCCCTTCTCCTCGACCAGGTACCGCAAGACCCGGTGCTTGACGGTGAAGAACTCGTGCGAGCTGTGGGTGGCCTCGCCCAGCCCCACCACCCGGGCGTCGCCGACCATCCGGCCGAAGGGGCGGAGGTCGGCCAGGCCGCCGCGGGGCTCGCTGGTGCGCAGCGGGTGGGCCACCCGGTCCAGGGCCGCCTCGGGGGCGCGGAACGCGGTGGCCGCGGCCTTCTCCGGGTCGGCGTGCGGGGCGGCACCGGCGGAGACCGATGCGGCGGGCGGGGTGGTGGCGGAGGCGGCCGGGGCGACGGCCAGGGTGGCACCGAGCGGGACGAGCAGGGCGGCGAGCAGGGCCTTGTGCGTGTTCATGGGCCCCAACTCTCCCCGCGCGGGGGCCACCGGACCATCCACTGCGCACCCCAATCGGCCGGGGGGTTAGCTACACCCCTCGATGGTGGGTGGAGCACTGGGGCCCTGACCCGGCTTTACGGATGGGCGCCCCCGAACCCGGCCCCGCTGCCGTCCCGGCATCCGGGGCGGGCCTGATGCGGAAGCGGTCCTTGCGACGGCGGAAGACGAGGCGCCGGGGCCCGTACTGGGATCTGCAGCCCGTGGCGTGGTGGTCGCCGTGAAGGAAGGCCGCCCTGGGGCCCTGTCAGGGTCTCGAAAGGGCCTGTTCGACAAGCGCCCGCACGGCGCTACCGGGAGCCGCGCTCAGTGGGCGTTGCGCACCGGATGATGCCTTCCGGTTGGCGCGACCGGGTCCGCGGGACCGTGGAGAGGCGGTCGGCGCAGGGAGGAGCGGCAGGCTTCCCCCTGCCGGACAGGCTGAGGGTGTGCACGTCGCCGCACACCACTTCCCTCCGGCTCCGGCCCAGCACGGCCCAGAAGTGGGCATCCAGCCGAGTCTGCGGGCCCGAGCAGGAAGAAGGCCGCCGGGCGCGGCCGCGGGCGGTCGGCGGCGAGTTGGCGGTTCACGCCCGGGTGGACAGGCGTGCGAGTGCCGCGTCGTACCGTGCCTGGAATCCCGCGTCGGCTGATACACGCAGCAGAGCGCCGAGCGCCCGTACCGCGCCGTCGTCGTAGCCGGAGGACTCCGCTTCCCGGGCCGCCAGGTCGAGTTGCCTGATGCCCTCGATTTCGTTGCCGAGCCCCAGCAGCGCCTCTCCCTTCACCATCAGCAGCAGGGTGTGGGGGATGTCGGTCGTGCCCGGCCGGTCGTGGAGGGCCAGGGCCTGGGTCGCGGTGTCGAGGGCCCGGCGCCATCTGCCGGCGTCGGCCCAGTGGCGGGCGAGGTGCTGCAGGGCCAGTTTCTCGGTGGTCCGGTCGCCGGCCTGACGCGCCAGCCGAACCGCCCGCTCGCACCCCTGCGCGGCCTCGTCCAGGCGGCCGAGCGCCGCTTGCGCCATGGCCACAACGAGCAGGGCGTTCGCCTCGGCCACCGCGTCATCTGCCCGGGAGGCCAGGGCGCGGGCGGCCTCCAGGTGGGTGAGCGCCTGCGGGATGCGCCCTTCCTCGATCAGGATCCAGCCGAGCACGTTGAGCACCCGTGACTCGCCGTGCTGGTCGGCGTCGGCCCGGGCCGCTTCGAGCGCGGTCTCAAGGAGCGGGGCCCAGCCGTCGCGCACGCGCCACACGATCAGCGGCCACAGCGTCAGGACGATCCGCCAGGTCCGCTCGTGCAGTGCGGCGGCGTGCGCCGCGGCCACCGCCAGGGTGAGGTCGTCCCGCTCGGCCGCGTACCAGGCCACGGCGGCGGACCGGTCGCCGAACTCCCGCACGGCGGCGGGCGGCAGGTAGTCCCTGGGCAGCGGGAAGCACTCCTCGTTGCCGGGCTCGGCCGCGGCCACCGCCGCGAGGCCCGTGGCGATGTAGTGGTCGAGCACGCGCTTGAGCGCATCGGGCCCGGCGTCCAGGCTCCGTGCGTAGAGCCGCACCAGATCGTGCATCGTCCAGCGGCCGGGCGCCGTCTCCGTGACGAGGTGCGCGACGGCCAGCCGCTCCAGACAGGCCTCGGCGGCTACCGGGTCCGTGTCCGCCAGGGCCGCCGCGGCATACCGGTCGACGTGCGTGCCGGGATGGCGGCCGAGATGGGCGAACAGGCGGGAGACCGGCCCCGGGAGCTGGTGCAGCGTCACCCGCAGCGCCGCCCGTACGCCGGTGTCCTCCACCTCCAGCAGGCTCAGCCGACGCGTCTCGTCGGACAGCTCGGCGGCCATCGCGCCCAGCGGCCAGGCGGGCCGTTGCGCCAGCCGGGCGGCCGCCACCCGCAGCGCCAGGGGCAGCCCGCCGCACAGCTCGGCCAGCCGTCGCGCAGCCGCCGGCTCCGCGCGTACCCGTTCGGCGCCGAGGACCTCGGCGAGGAGCAGCGTGCCCTCCCTCGGCCCGAGCACGTCCACGGCGACGGGCCGGGCGGTGTCGGTGACGATCAGCCCCGGCAGCCGGTGTCTGCTGGTGACGACGGTGACGCAGCGGCGCCCGCCGGGCAGGAGCGGTCTGACCTGCTCGGAGTCCCGCGCGTTGTCGAGCACCACCAGGAGCCGGCGGTCGGCGGCCAGCGACCGGAACAGCGCGGCCGCGCCGTTGGCCGACTGAGGTATCCGGCCGTGCGCCACACCGAGCGCCGGCAGGAACTCGCGCAGCACCTCCATGAGAGAGGGCTCGCCCTGGTCGCCGAAGCCGCGCAGGTCGGCGTAGAGCTGCCCGTCGGGAAACCTCGCACGGCTGTGGTGGGCCCAGTGCAGCACGAGCGCCGTCTTGCCCACCCCGGCGGGCCCGATGACCAGGCAGACGGGCGCCTCGCCCGCGGCGGCCCGGGACACAGCGGCCAGCTCCGCCGCCCGCCCGTGAAAGCCGCGCGGCGCCCTTGGCAGCAGATCGGGCGCCCCCGCCACGGTATCCACTACGGCGACAGGCGGCAGTACCTCCTTGGCGGGGGCCCGGCGGGGCCGTCCCAGGCTCGCCAGGCGCTCCAGTTCCCTCGCGTCCTGCGGGCTCAGGCGCAGGGTCGTGGCCAGGGCGGACACAGTCCGGCGCTGCGGCCCACGGGAGTGGCCGCGCTCCATGTACGACAGGGCCCGCACGCTGATTCCCGCCGCCTGCGCCAGCTCCTCCTGGGTGAGCCCGGCGCCCTGGCGCAAGCTGTGCAGGAGCGCGCCGAAGCCGCCCGCGGCCGGTGTACCGGTACCCATGCTCAAAGCCCCCACAACGCCAGGGCCCACCGGATGCGCAACCCCACCCGCAAAAGTATGCAGCACCCTACTTTTGCCGGTGGATTTTCCTGTTGCGCCCAGGTTCCGTCGGGTTGACTCAAGGGCGCACGAACGCGGGGCCGGCCCCACCCGGCCGCCGCGCTCCGTCACTTCACGTACCCCGTGTCCGCCGGTGATCCCCGTGCCGAACACCACCGGGAGTGGACCCACCGGTGTCACCAACACGCCTTGCCCGCGCCGCGACATCCACCTCTCCCCGGCCTTCGCGCACACCGACGAACCCACCTAGGAAAGGCCTGCTCCGATGTCATTCACCCTGTCCGAGGCGCGAAGAAGGGTCCCTGCGCCAGTCGTGGCACTGGCCGTTCTGCTCAGCCTGCTCATCGGATATCCCGCTCCGGCCGCTCATGCCACTCCGCCCGACGAAGAGACGGTAGCGACGTACAACTCGCAGGGCTACAGACCGGATGATCTGAGGACTCTCACCAGGCGCAACACCATCGTCATGGTTCAGGAGGCGGGTCCCCGCCCGGCGCAATGGAGCTACATAGGCTGGCACGATCGGGGCACCTACCGCGTTCACCAGTACGAATGGCGTCTGGGCGGCAGGGATGGGGTCCGGCATGTCTACTGGCTCTCGGGTGACCCGAACGGAGGGACCGGCGGCCGGGTCAATCTGATGATCATCACGCATCGGCTCGCGGACGATGTGTACGTCGCTCCCCCCGGCCGGAACGGGGCGCGGCCCGCCCTGGGCCTGCGCTTCGGTGACGACATCTACTACTCCGTGCACGCACAGGCGTCCGGCACCCAGAACGAAGCCCCCGACCTGCTCGCGAACCTCGCGAATCAGGCACGCCAGGCGGGGAACCACGGTTGGACGGCGGTAGGAGACTGGAACCGTGACCCGAGCGCGATGCGTGGGGCGATCACCCTGCAGGCCGGGTTCATGTTCAGGTACGGGGACAGCACTCAGCAGAGTGGCGGGGAGCTGGACTACATGATCACCTCTCGTAACATGCCCAACTACTTCGCGCGGCGGTCCGCGGGCATGAGTTCGGACCACTACCCCATAGAATTTCGCGGCCACCGCTACCACGACGAGTGGATGGGCCTCGAAAGCGCCAGTGATCTCAACAGTGTCCTGGGCATCGAGGGACGCAGCCCGGCGAACGGCACGCGGATCGTCCCGGTCACTGACAGTTACATGGCCGACGTCACCTGGCGCACGCGGGGCGCCGGGCGCGGCCACGTCAATCTCGTCAACAATCAGACCCAGAAATGCATCGATGTCTCCGGCGGCAATGACGCCACCAGCGGAAGCTCCCTCAACGAATGGGACTGCGCCGGACAGCTCAGCCAGGAATTCCTTGTCTTTCAATATGGCGGGCATCTTCAGCTTCTGCACACGAGGACCAATCTGTGCGTGACCATGATGGGCGACAAGCGCAACAGATACCCCGCCTTGAACAAGTGCACCTCCTCGAATGACACCCAGTACTTCATACCGAGGTTCCGTGGCGACTCCTGACCAGTGACACGCGCGCGGCCGGCAGCCCCCCGCTGCTGGCCGCGCGCTCCCGCAGGCACCGCTGCCCGGCGGCGCCGGGGCTCGCGAGGTCGAGACCGGCGGGGCCGACGCGGCGTGCGACCGTTCCGTGGCCCTTCAGGGCACCGAGGTCGGCCATGCGTGTTCTCGGACGTTGGCGGTGCGCTGTTCGTCAGGCAGGCCGATCCAGGAGGGCGAGGACTCGCTGCCCACGTAAGTCCGCTGCCGGAACCGGTCTGTCGTGGGCGTCTGTTGCCATGCCTTGATCTCCTCGGGTCGTCAGAGATCAAGTCTGCCGTTCAAGCTGCCGGTTCCGGGGTCTTTTCCCGACAACTCCGACCTGTCCAGGCTCGGAGCCGCTGCGGTCCGCCCTGTCTACCGCGAGATCATTGTCAGCGCCTTCCGAGGGTGCAGTACGGCATCTCGTGGCGTCACGGGCCTGACCGTTCCCCACGCCAGTCGCCGGCCGGTCGCTGCCCCGAAGGCCGAGCCCGCCGCGATGTGACTGAGGCCGTGGAGGCGGCCGGCGCTCGTGGGGTGTTCAGGGGCGGCGGGGCGGGTGGTGTGTTCGGGTGAAGAGGGGGTGGTGTATCTGATGGGGTGGAATTCTGGAGCTTCTCCGGCGCTTTTCGTTACGCGTAGTAAGGGTTTTGGGGGAGGTCGCGGGGAGGGGTTCGGAGGAGAATGGTGGACTTCTGAAATACTTTCCGGTGCGGCCTGGTCGGAGGGGCGGGCCGGGGTAATGTTGAGGTAATGCGGAACATGTCAGATGGGGCGGTCGGCGCCGGGGTGCGGACGCGGGCGGTGACCGTTTCGGAGGCCGGGGCAACCGGTCGGTGTGGAATTCCTGTGACCGTTGGAGCCGAAGGGTCGGTTGCGGCTGGATTCCCGTCCAACTGAACAACGCGAGTCCGGATACGGGGGTGAACCGGCTCATGAGGTTGGTGGAGCGGGACACGGAGCTCTCCGTCCTGGAGGGCCTGCTCGACGCCTGCGCGGCCGGGCGCGGGGGAGCGGTGGTGGTCAGCGGCGCGGTGGGCAGCGGCAAGACGGCCCTGCTGCGCGCCTTCCGGGAGCGGGCCGCGCCCACCGGGGCCTTGTGGTTGCAGGCCACGGCGGCCGCGGCGGAGAAGGACGTGCCGCTGCGCGCGGCCGGGCAACTGCTGCGCACCGCGGAGCTGGCCGGCGCGGGCGCGGGACCGGTGGTGTGGCTGCCGCCGCCGGCCGGGGGCGGTGGCGCGCCGGTGCGGGCGGCCGCGGGGTCCATTCCCGCGGAAGTCGCCGTGAACGTCATTCCCCGGGTGTGCGGCATTCTGCTCGCGCAGGCCAGGAAGCGGCCGGTCGTCGTGTGTATCGACGATGTCCATCAGGCCGACGCCTATTCGTTGGAATGTGTGCTGTACGTGGTGCGGCGGCTGGCCGTCAGCAGGATTCTGGTGGTCCTCGGGGAAAGCAGTGGTACGGCCTGGGAGGACAGTCCGGTGCGGCGGGAATTGCTGCGCGGTCCGGCGTGCAGATTTCTGCACGTCGGTCCGTTGCCGCGGGACGGTGTCGTCGCCATGCTGGCCGCCGGGCAGAAAGGGCGGCGTTCGGCGCCGCCCGTCGCGGAATTCCACCGGCTGAGCGGCGGCAGTCCGCTGCTGATGCGGGCGCTGCTGGACGACTACGCGGACGCGGAGCGGGCCGGGGGCGCCGGACCGGTGCCCGGTGAGGCGTACGAACGTGCCGTGGCACAGTGCCTGAGCCGCGGCGACGACCTCACGCGCCGTACCGCGTGGCTGCTGGCGGTGCTCGGGGAGCGGGCCGCGCACGGCGGGTTCGCCGAACTGCTCGGGGTGCCCCGCCAGGCCGGCGAACGCAGCCTGCGCGCCTTGCACGACATGGGGTTGCTCGCCGATGGCCGGTTCCGTCACGAGGCGGGACGGACGGCGGTGCTGCGGCGGGCGGAACCGCCGCGCAGCGCGCGCCTGGAGGCCCGCGTCGCCCAGGTGCTGTACGAGCACGGTGCGCCGGCGACCGCACTGGCCCGTCATCTGGTGGCCGCGGAGACCGTGGACGCGCCGTGGGCGCTGCCCGTGCTGCTGGAGGCGGCGGAGGCGGCGCTGGCCCGTGACGAGGTGGGCACCGCGCTGGACTGCCTGCGCGTGGCCAGGGACGGCTGTGCGGACGAGCGGCAGCTGCTGGAGGTCAGGCTCGCCCTGGTACGGGCCGGGTGGCGGGTCGATCCGTCCGCCGCCGTACGGCACTTGTCGGCGCTCACCGACGCGGCACCGGCCGGGCGGCTCACGGCGCGCGCCATGAAGGAGTTGGTCGGCCATCTGCTGTGGTTCGGCAGGGCGGACGATGCCTTGGAGGTTCTGCGGATCGTGGAGGAGAAGGAGGGCGACGAGGGGGAAGAGGCGGAAGAGGAGGGAGGCGGAGCGCTGGAGCCGGTACGGTTCTGGTTCGCCTACGGGTATCCGGGGCTGGCGGGAAAGTACCGCGCCGAGGTGGCGGCGGGCCCGTACCGAGGTACGGCGGCGGGCGCCCGGGCCTCCGGCCTGACGCCCGAGCAGGACAACCAGCAGCGCGCGCTCGCCCTGATGGCTTCCGTACTGGACCAGAGGGTTACCGGCGACGTGACCGGCCGTGCGGAGCGGATCCTCCAGGAGACCCGGCCGGAGGACCGTACCCCGGCGGCGGGGCTGGCGGCGCTGGTCGCGCTCATCGTCGCCGACGGGCTGCCGGAGGCCGCCCGCTGGTGCGAGATCCTGCTCGCGGAGGCGCGGGAGCACCGTACGCCCATGTGGCAGTCGCTGTTCGCCTCGGCCAAGGCGTTCATCGAGATCAGACTCGGCGAGCTGGCCGCGGCGGAGGAGTCGGCGCACACCGCGCTCACCGTCGTCCCGCCCGAAGGGTGGGGCGCGGCCGTCGCCGTCCCGGTCGCCGCGCTGCTGTACACGAAGGCCGCCACGGGACGGCTGGACGAGGCGGCGGCCCACCTGGAGGTCCCGGTGCCCGACGCGGCGTTCCGGACGCCCGCCGGGCTGCTGTATCTCTGGGCCCGCGGTCACCACCAGTTCGCCGCCGGCCGGCCGTATGCCGCGCTGGAGGACTTCCACCGCTGCGGCGACCTGATGGCACGGTGGCGCCTGGACCTGTCCGGGCTCGTGCCGTGGCGGACGGACGCCGCGCAGGTCCATGTCGCGCTGGGGGACGACCGCCGCGCGCGGGCCCTGCTGGAGGAGGAGCTGGTCCGTACCGGGCGCCGCCCGCTGTGGACACGGGGCGTCGCGCTGCGGGTGCTGGCGGCGCTGGCCGAGCGCGCGGACCGGCCGCGGCTCCTGGGGGAGGCGATGGACATCCTCCAGCGCGGCGGGCACCGGCTGGAGCTGGCGTACGCGATGGCGGAACTGTCGTACAGCTACTGGGACGTGAACGACGACAGCCGGGCACGGATCGCGGCGCGCAAGGCGCAGCAGCTGATGCGGGAGTGCGGCATCAAGGCGCCCGTCCTGAAGGCGTCGCCGGTCGGTGCGGCGAGCGCCGGTCCGCCCGAACGGTCCGGGGCGGGCTGCGCGGGACGCCCGCCCGCCGAGCTGAGCGGCGCGGAGCTGCGGGTCGCGACGCTCGCCGCCCGGGGCTACACCAACCGGCAGATCGCCGGGGCGCTGTTCATCACGATCAGCACCGTGGAGCAGCACCTGACCCGGGCGTACCGGAAGCTGGGTGTGCAGCGCCGTACCGATCTGGCGACGCGGCTGGAGCCGGACACCGGTCTCGACGGGTGCGGGGACGGCGCTCAGCGGGACTGCCTGCGTGCCGGGTAGGCGCGGGGCGGGCGGGAGCGGGGGACGGGCGTGCGGAGCCGCGGTGCATGTTGCGCGGTTGGACAGCCCGGCGCGTGCGTGTGGAATCATTGACGGTGAAAAGAATGTCCGCGAACTCCATTGTGGGGCAAGGGAGTTGACGTGTTCTGGCAGCGCGACCGGAGTTGGCGGGCGGGTGCGTACCGGGGCCGGTGCCGGAGGCGTCCGGGGCGGCGGTGCCGCGGCCGGACGGCCCGTACGAGCCCCGGCATCTGGTCCGGCGCACGGCGGTGCGGGCGTGCGCCGGACTCTCGTCCCACCGCATCCGGCCGGCCGGTGCCGGCCACTCAACGGGAGGAACCCCTCATGGTGGTGGTGATGGCCCCCGGGGCCACGCAGGAGGATGTCGACGCCGTCGTCGGCCTGGTGCGCTCGGCGGGTGGTGACGCCTTCGTCAGCCGGGGGGTGACCCGGACGATCGTCGGACTCGTCGGGGACGTGGACGAGTTCGAGGCGCTCAACCTGCGCAGCCGCAGGGGCGTCCTCGACGTCGTACGGATCTCCGTGCCCTACAAGCTCGTCAGCCGGGAGCACCACCCCGCCCGGTCGGTCGTGCGGGTCGGCGGTGTGCCGATCGGGCCCGACACCCTGTCCGTCGTCGCGGGCCCGTGCGCGGTGGAGTCCGCCGAGCAGACACTCGCCGCGGCGCGGATGGCCCAGGCCGCCGGGGCCGCGATGCTGCGCGGCGGCGCGTTCAAGCCGCGCACCTCGCCGTACGCCTACCAGGGGCTGGGCGAGACCGGGCTGCGCATCCTCGCCGACGTGCGGGCCGAGACCGGGCTGCCGGTGGTCACCGAGGTCATCGACCCGGGCAGCGTCGAACTGGTCGCCTCCTACGCGGACATGCTCCAGGTCGGCACCCGCAACATGCAGAACTTCGCGCTGCTCCAGGCGGTGGGCTCCGCGGGCAAACCCGTGCTGCTCAAGCGCGGGTTCGGCGCGACCATCGACGAGTGGCTGATGGCCGCCGAGTACATCGCGCAGCGCGGCAACCTGGACATCGTGCTGTGCGAGCGCGGCATCCGCACGTTCGAGACCGCGACCCGCAACACGCTGGACATCAGCGCGGTGCCGGTGGCCCAGCGGCTGTCGCACCTGCCGGTGATCGTGGACCCGTCGCACTCCGGCGGCCGCCGGGAGCTGGTCCTGCCGCTGATGCGGGCGGCGCTGGCGGTCGGCGCGGACGGCGTCATGATCGATGTGCATCCGGCGCCGGAGACGGCGCGGTGCGACGGTGACCAGGCGCTGCTGGAGGCCGACATGCGGGAGATCGCCAGTACCGCCACGATCCTGTCGCCGCTGATGGGCCGGACGCTCACGCAGCCGGTGCCGCAGGCGGCGGCCGTCGCCTCCTGAGATTCCAGAAGCCCCGGCTCCTCCCGGCGGGGTGCGCACCGCCGGTAGGGGTACCCCGACAGGCGGCCGGACGAAAGCGCACACGACCCACCGTCCGGCCGCTTGGTACAGGCCAATTTCCGCGCCGGCGGCCGGACGGACGGGACGCCCGGGGACCGGTGTTCCCCGGTGCACGGCGCCGCCCGCGATAGGGGTAGCGGTGCTGAACCCGTGATGTCGCCGGAGGCCGGCCCGTCGCACATCTTGGGGTATGTCGGAGAGATGCGATACGCACAGGGCGGCGGACTGACCGCCGAGCGGCGGGAGTTCCGCGAACGGCTGCGGCTGAAGGCGGTCGAACGCTTCGCGCGGGGCGAGACCAACGCGGTGATCGCCCGGGAGCTGCGGGTGAGTGTGCGGTCGGTGCAGCGGTGGCGCCGGGCCTGGCAGCAGGCGGGGGAGCGGGCGCTGGACTCGAAGGGGCCGGCGTCCCGGCCGCGGCTGAGCCCGGCCCAGTTCCGCCTGCTGGAGGCGGAACTCGCCCGGGGCCCCGCGGCGTACGGCTGGTCGGGGGACCGCTGGACGCTGGAGCGCATCCAGGCCGTGATCGTGCGGCGCTTCCGGGTCACGTACACGGTGCAGGGCGTACGCAAGCTGATGCGCCGCCACGGGTGGACGTACGTGCCGCCGGTGGCCGGCGGGGAGGGACGGGAGCCCGGTGGCTGGACGCGGGCGGAGGACGGGCGCGGGGGGCGCGCCCGGCGGGGAAAGCGGGCCGGCTGACCGGCTCGCGCGTCCACCGGTGTCGCGGTGGCGGGGCGGGAGCCGAAATCGCCGATTCCGGTGCCCGGGGGAATGCGACATCGCGGGTTCAGGCACTTCAGGTAGGGGTGCCCCGTAGATAAAGGCACTGTTAGAGTATGTATCTGAATGGGGGAAGATGGTTTGTTTGAATATGTGTTCCGCTTCGCGTGGGGCGTTTTCTGCGGTTCGGGAACCTTCCTCCCCCGCCGGGAGTTGTAACCGGTCGAGAAGCGGGGGTGGGTTCTACACACCTGAACGGCCCGGTGATGTCCTACTCAGGCCGGCATCGCCGAAGCACGGGCCTGCCGTACGTCGTTAGGGTGCGTCAGCGCGAGCTTGCGCACGGGGGAATCACAACGCGAGGAGCCTGGAGTGGAACCTGGGCAGGCGCACCTGGATATGCAGACGGTCGTCGAGGTGGAGATCAATTCTCTCTCGGTGGCCGGCTCTCCGCGTATATCCGGGGAAGACACCGAACATGTGGAGATGCTGACGGTGGCACAGGCACCGCTGCCGCCCATCATCGCGCATCGCGCGACGATGCGGGTCATCGACGGCGTCCACCGACTGCGCGCCGCGGAACGGCGCGGCGACGACAAGATCGCGGTGCGGTTCTTCGACGGTGACGAAGCCGACGCCTTCGTCCTCGCCGTCGAGTCGAACATCACGCACGGCCTTCCGCTGTCCATGGCGGACCGCAAGAACGCGGCCGAACGCATCATCCGTTCGCACCCGTTGTGGTCGGACCGGATGATCGCCTCGGTCACCGGAATCGCGCCGGGCACCGTCGCGGACATCCGCCGGCGGGTGGCGGGCGCGGCGTCCGCGGGGCGCGGCAGGATCGGCCAGGACGGCCGCTTCCGGCCGCTCAACGGAGCCGAGGGCCGCCGGCTCGCCGGCAATCTCATCGCCGAGAACCCCGGTCTGTCGCTGCGGCAGATCGCGCGGGCGTCCGGGATCTCGCCCGAGACGGCGCGCGACGTCCGCAACCGGCTGCGCCGGGGCGAGGAGCCGCTCCTGAAGGGGCGGGGCCGGCCGGCCAGGGCACCGCAGGAGCAACTGTCCGCCGGGCCCGCCGACGCGGGCGACGGCGGTGACGGCAACGCGCCCGTCCGGATGCCCGTCCAGGACCGGACGGTGGTGGTCCGCCGCCTCAAGGTCGACCCGGCCCTGCGGTTCAGCGAGACCGGACGGACGCTGCTGCGGCTGCTGAGCATTCACACGATCAGCGCGGAGGAGTGGGACGACATCATGGCAAACATTCCTCCGCACTGCAGCGGCATCATCGCGCAACTGGCCCGGGAATGCGCGGACATCTGGGCGGACTTCGCCCAGCGGGCCGAGCGCAACGTCGCCGAGGCCGTCTGACAGGCGGCCGCACCATGTCCAAGTGAGGAACGCGGCCGGTTGGACGAATGCCGGGCCGGCCGCACCCGATGAGAATGCGCGATACGGTCGGTACCGGCGGGCGCCCGCGAAAGCGCCGCCCGCCGGGCCGCCCGGCACCCGGCACCGTGAATTCCCCGGTGCACCGGTGTGCCGGGGGCCGGTGCTGCACTTTCACCTTTTCCGTGGCCGGGCGAGAAATCCCTGGAGCCGCCCCGGGCCCATCGGCCTGGCTGGCGGGAGTTGATATGGGTATCGTCGAAAAGGCGCACGGCAGCAGGACAGCATTCCGGTCACCGCATCCGGTGGGCCGGCCTTCGTGAAAGCCCGCCGAACATGACGGATCGGGCGCCCCTCGGGGTGCCGCCTTTTCCATGCGGTCCGACCGCATGACCAGGAATCCCGACCCAGGAGGTTTCCGCTGATATGTTTGCCGGACAAGGCTCGGGCATCATGCTGGCGACGTACGACGACCCGGGCAATTCCACGGCTTCGCAGCGGCTCCGGCCGGGAACGCTCCGCCGGATTCTCGCGTATGCGAAACCGCATTCCCGCGAGAGCGTCCTGCTGTTGCTGCTGACCGTGGTGGACTCGCTCATCATCGTCTCCACCCCGCTGCTCCTCAAGGAGATCATCGACGTCGGCATCCTCCAGAAGGACACCACGGTGCTGACGGTCATCTCGCTCGTCGTCGCGGGGCTCGCCCTCCTCGACGCGGGGCTGCAACTCGCGCAGAGCTGGTACTCGGGCCGGATCAGCCAGGGCGTCAGCTACGACCTGCGGGTGCAGGCGTTCACCCACGTACAGCGCCAGCCGCTGGCCTTCTTCACCCGGACCCAGACCGGGTCCCTGGTCAGCCGGCTCAACACGGACGTGGTGGGCGCGCAGCACGCGCTGGGCACCCTGCTGGGCTCGCTGTCCAGCGTGTTCACGCTGGTGCTGGTCCTCGGCAGCATGTTCTACCTGTCGTGGCTGGTCAGTCTGGTCGCGCTGGTGATCCTGCCGGTGTTCATGATTCCCGGCGCGCTGGTCGGGCGGCGGCTGACCCGCTACTCCCGTGAACAGATGCAGATGAACGCCGAGATGGGCGCGACCATCGGCGAGCGCTTCAACGTGGCGGGCGCGATGCTCTCCAAGCTCTTCGGCCGCCCGCACGAGGAGGCGCGGCTGTTCGCCGAGCGCGCGGGCAAGGTGCGCGAGGTCGGCGTCACCTGGATGGTGCTGAGCCGGCTGACGGTCATCATCATGACGCTGCTGGCCGCCGTCGTCACCGCGCTCGTCTACGGCCTCGGCGGTGCCATGGTCGTCGACGGCACCTTCCAGGTCGGCACGCTGGTGGCGCTGGCCGCCCTGCTGGCCCGCCTGTACGGCCCGATCACCCAGCTCTCCAGCATCCAGGGCGAGGCGCACACCGCGATGGTCAGCTTCGACCGGATCTTCGAACTGCTCGACCTGAAGCCGCTGATCACCGAGCGGGAGAACGCCACCGACCTGCCGGCGCCGGACGACGGAGCCGCCCCCGAGATCACCTTCGACGGGGTGTCCTTCCGCTACCCGAAGGCCAGCGAGGTCTCCCTGGCGTCCCTGGAGTCGCACGCGCTGCCCGCCGACGAGCGGTCCCAGGAGTCGCCCGAGGTGCTGTGCGACATCAGCTTCACGGCGCCGTCCGGCAAGCTCACCGCGCTGGTGGGCCCGTCCGGCGTGGGCAAGACGACCGCCACGCACCTGGTGTCGCGGCTGTACGACCCGTCGGCGGGCAGTGTCCGCATCGCCGGGCAGGACCTGCGCGACGTCACCCTGGACTCGCTGCGCCGGACCGTCGGTGTGGTCTCCCAGGACGCCCACCTCTTCCACGACACCATCCGCAACAACCTCACCTACGCCCGCCCCGGCGCCACCGAGGAGGAGCTGATCGAGGCGTGCCGGGCCGCGCAGATCTGGGACACCATCAGCTCGCTGCCCAGCGGCCTGGACACGGTGGCGGGCGACCGCGGCTACCGGCTCTCGGGCGGCGAGAAGCAACGTCTGGCACTGGCCCGGCTGCTGCTCAAGGCCCCCTCGATCGTGGTCCTCGACGAGGCGACCGCACACTTGGACTCGGAGTCCGAGGCGGCCGTCCAGCGGGCCCTGAAGACGGCGCTGCACGGCCGTACCTCCGTCGTCATCGCGCACCGGCTGTCCACCATCCGGGAGGCCGACCAGATCCTGGTCTTCGACGAGGGCGGCATCCGCGAGCGGGGCACGCACGAGGAGCTGCTGGCGGCCGGCGGGCTCTACGCGGAGCTGTACCACACGCAGTTCGCCCGGCAGGCGGTCAACGGCAGCGGGCCCGAACCGGCCGGGCCCGGTTCCGAGGAGGAGCGCAGCCCGCAGGAGGCCGCGCCGCAGATGATGCCGGGCGGCATGGTCTTCTTCGACGGCTCCGGGCCCGGCGACGGCGGCGGCGCCCCGGGTGGCGGGGTGTGGCACACCAACGGGCCGGGCCCCGGCGGCCGCTGAGCCGCCGACCGACGGCCGCCGGGCGGCCGCGTACACGGGGAACGACGCGCCACCGCCGCGGGCGACCGCCGCGGGCGACCGCCGCGGTGGCGCGGCAGGCAGAAGCGAGCAACGGGTTGTCCGTCAAAGGGGGAGAAATGGAAGGCCAGGCACAGTTCACTGCGCCCCTGACCGCTTGCCAGGAGGGGACGTGGCTGGCCCAGCGCGCGGAGAACCCGCCCCGGCAGTACGACATCAGGCAGTACGCCGATGTGCTGGGCCCGCTCGACACGGACGTCTTCCGGCGGGCGCTGCGGCAGGCCGTCGCCGAGACCGAGGCGCTCCGGCTGCGGTTCACGCAGGACG
Source organism: Streptomyces sp. NPDC045470 (assembly GCF_040646595.1). Classification (NCBI taxonomy): domain Bacteria; kingdom Bacillati; phylum Actinomycetota; class Actinomycetes; order Kitasatosporales; family Streptomycetaceae; genus Streptomyces; species Streptomyces sp. NPDC045470. The sequence continues at coordinate 706,955 of NZ_JBEZAN010000003.1, read as the reverse complement.
GCGGCGTCCCGGTGCAGGTGATCCGGGCGGCCGGGGAGAAGATCGCGCTGCGGCACGTCGACCTCACCGACGAGAACGCACCGTGGGAGGCGGCGCAGGCACTGATGTGCGCGGACGGCCGGCACCCGGCCGATCCCACCGAAGGGGACCTCTGCGCGCACGTCCTCTTCAAGCTGGCCCCCGACCGGTACGTCTGGTACCAGCGCCACCACCAACTGCTGGTCGACCACTTCGGGAGCACCCTGCTGGCCCGCCGCGTCGCCGCTCTCTACAGCGCGACCCTGCGCGGTGAGCCGTACTGCCCGCCCGGGCACGTCCCGCTGCGCGAGCTGTGGGAGCAGGAGGCCGCCTACCGGGAGTCGCCGCGGCACGAGGCCGACCGCCGGTACTGGCACGAGCACTTCGCCGACCGGCCGGAACCGGCCACCGTGCCGGGCCACCGGTCGGTGAGCCGGGACGCCCGCCCTCGCGCGTCCGGACACCTGTCGGCCGCCGGCCGGGAAGCGCTGCGGACCGCCGCCGACCGTACGGGGGTGAGCCGCGGCGCGCTCGTCGTCGCCGCGGTCGCCACCTTCGTGTGCCGCACGACGGGGGCGGAGGAGGCGCTGCTGAGCTTCCCGGTCGACGGGCGTACAGGTCCGGCGGCCCGGCGGACGCCCTGCGCGACCGCCAACGTGCTGCCGCTGCGGCTGCCCGCCCGGCCCGGCGACAGCCTCGCCGGGCTGGCCCGCGCCGCGCAGCGGGAGATCGACGGGCTGCTGGAACACCGGAGGTACCGCGGCGAGCGCCTGCACGCCGAACTGGGGCGGCCGGGCGGCCGCCGCGACTTCGGCCCTTCGGTCGCCGTCCCGGCGAACGGCACGGACCTGCGGTTCGGCGAGGCCCGGGGCGCCCTGCACGACCTGCCGGGCGGGCCCGTCGAGGCGTTCTCCGTGGTGCTGCGCGAGCTGCCGGACGACGCCGGGACGAGTGTCGTCCTCGAAGCCGACCCGGCGCTGTACGACCAGGAGTGGGCCGGGGCGGGACACCGGGCCTTCGTCCGGCTCCTGGAGCAGGCGGCGGCCGAACCCGAACTGCCCGTCGGGCGGTTCGGGGTGCTGGGCGCGCCGGAGCACGGGCTCGTCGTGGAGGGCTGGAACGCCACGGGCGCCGAGCGGCCGGGCACCTCGGTGCCGGAGCTGGTCGCCCGCCAGGCCGCGCGCCGGCCCGGCTCCGTCGCCGTGTCCGACGACGAACGCGCCCTGACGTACGCGGAGTTGGACACGGAGGCGGGCCGTCTGGCCACGTACCTGATCAGCCGGGGCGTGACACGCGGGAGCCGGGTCGCCGTGCTGATGGAGCGCTCGGCCGGACTGCTGGTGGCGCTGCTCGGAGTCTGGAAGGCGGGCGCGGCGTACGTGCCGGTGGACGCCGCGTACCCGGCGGAGCGGGTGGCGGTCATGCTGGCCGACTCGGCGCCCGCGGCCGTGCTGTGCACCGGGAGCACCCGGGCCGCGGTGCCGCCCGGCGTGCCCGCCGGCGTCGTGGTGCTGGACGACCCCCGGACCCGGGCGGCCGTGGCCGGGAGCCCGGCGCAGGCCCCTGCGGTCCGGGTGGGCCCCGAGGACCTGGCGTACGTGATGTACACCTCCGGCTCGACCGGGGTGCCGAAGGGTGTGTCGATGCCGCACGGCAGCGTCGCCGGGCTCGTCGGGCAGCGCGACTGGTCCGTCGGCGCGGACGACGCGGTGCTGATGCACGCGCCGCACGCCTTCGACGCCTCGCTGTTCGAGGTGTGGGTGCCGCTGGTGTCCGGGGCGCGCGTGGTGGTGGACGGGCAGGGCGTGGTGGACGGGCCGCGGATCCGTGCGGCCGTGGCGGCGGGGGTCACGGCGGTACATCTGACCGCGGGCTCGTTCCGGGTGGTGGCCGAGGAGTCACCGGAGTGCTTCGCCGGGCTGCGCGAGGTGCTGACCGGGGGTGACGTGGTGCCGCCCGCCGCTGTGGCGCGGGTGCGCGCGGCCTGCCCCGAGGTGGCCGTACGGCATCTGTACGGGCCGACCGAGGCCGCCCTGTGCGCCACCTGGCACCGGCTGCGGCCCGGTGATCCGGTGCCGTCCGTACTGCCGGTGGGCCGCCCGCTGGACAACCGCCAGGTGTACGTACTGGACGCGTTCCTCCAGCCCGTACCGCCGGGCGTGACGGGCGAACTGTGCATCGCCGGCACGGGCCTGGCGCGCGGCTACCTCTCCCGCCCCGGCCTGACGGCGGAACGCTTCACCGCCAGCCCCTTCGTCCCCGGCGAGCGGATGTACCGCACCGGCGACATGGTGCGCTGGACCGACGACGGCGAACTGGTCTTCGTCGGGCGGGCGGACGCCCAGGTCAAGGTGCGCGGCTTCCGTATCGAGCCCGGGGAGATCGAAGCGGCGCTGGCGGCCCACCCGGCGGTCGGCGAGGCGGTGGTGGTGGCCCGCGAGGACCGGCCGGGAGAGCGCCGGCTGGTGGCCTACGTCGTGGCGCAGCCCGCGTCCGACGGCGGGTCGCGGGACGGTCAGCCGTCGCGCGACGAGCGGCCGTTCCGCGACGAGCCGGGCGGCGAGCGGGCCGCCGCGGGCGCGGGCAGCGCTTCGGAAGCCCTGCTCACCGGGGAGTCCGGCGGCAGCGCGGGCGCGGCGGGCCGGGACACCGGCGCGCTGCTCGCGGCGCTGCGCGAGTTCGTGGGCGGGCGGCTGCCCGAGTACATGGTGCCGTCGGCGTTCGTCCCGCTGGACGGACTCCCGCTGACCGTGAACGGCAAGGTCGACCACCAGGCGCTGCCCGCACCCGACTTCACCGGCAGCGGGTCGGCGCGGGAGCCGCGCGGCGCCGCCGAGGAGACCCTGTGCGCGCTGTTCGCGCAGGTGCTCGGCCGGGAACGGGTGGGACCCGAGGACAGCTTCTTCGAGCTGGGCGGCGACTCGATCATGGCGGTGCAGCTCGCCTCGCGGGCGCGCCGCGCCGGGCTGGTGCTGACCACACGCCAGGTCTTCGACGAGCGGACCCCGGAGCGGCTGGCCCGGGTGGCCCCCGCCCCGCAGGCCGGGCCGCCGGACGCGGACACGGAGACCGGCGAGGTGCCCTGGGCGTCGCTGAGCCCCGCGCGGGGCGGGAACTTCGCGCGCTGGGCGGTCCTGGCGGCCCCGGACGGTCTGCGGCCGGAGTCACTGCGGGCCGCAGTCACCGCCCTCCTGGACACCCATGCCGTACTGCGCGCACGGACCACCGACGGGGGCAACGGCCCCCGCACGGTGGTGCCCGCCCGCGGCACGGTGGACGCGACGGCACTGGTCACCCGCGAGTCCGTGGCCGCGGCGGACCTCGGCCCCGCCGCCGAACGCGCGGCCCGCGAAGCGGTGGCACGGCTCGACCCCTCGGCCGGGGCGAACCTCCGGGCGACATGGCTGGACGCGGGCGCCGCACAGCCCGGCCGCCTGGTGCTCGCGGTCCACCACGCGGTGGCGGACGCGGCGTCCTGGCGCATCCTGGTCCCGGACTTCGTGGCCGCGTGCGAGGCCGCGGCCGCCGGCCGCACGCCGGCGCTCGGCCCGGTGGGCACGTCCTTCCGGCACTGGGCGGGCCTGCTGGCCGCGCAGGCGACCCAGGAGCACCGGGACGCGGAGGCGGACGGCCCGCGCGCCGGCACCCTTCCAGAGGGGGGCGCCCCCGCGAGCACAGCGGCGGACGCGGACGCGGAACCCGCCGGAACGGCGCGCCGCATGGTCTGGACCGTGCCGCCGCAGCAGACGGCGGCGCTGGTGGACCGGGCACCCGCCGTGTTCCACTGCACCGCCGACGAGGTGCTGCTGACCGCGCTGGCCGCAGCGGTCGCCCACGGGCGCGAGGGGCGTGCGGACGCCCGTACCGGTGTCCTGCTGGACATCGAGCGGGACGGCCGTCGCGGTGGCCCGGACGGGCTCGACCTGTCCCGTACGGTGGGCCGGTTCACCCGTGTGCACCCCGTACGGCTGGACCTCTCCGGGACCGCCCTGAGCGAGGTCCTCGCGGGCGGCCCGGCGGCCGGGACGCTGCTCAAGTCGGTGAAGGAGCAGGTACGTTCGGCCCCCGACGGCGGCGATGGTGACGGCGACGGCTTCGGCCACGGCCCGCTACGGCACCGCCACCCGGAGACGGGCACCGCACCGGCCGCCTCCGCGTCCCCCCGCATCGCGTTCAGTTGCTCGGGACGCCCGGAGCGGGGCGGCGCGCAGGTCACGGCCGGAGCCGTGGCGACCGGCCGCGACGCGCCGTCCCCGTACGACCTGGAAGCCGGGGCGGCGATCGGTACGTCCGCCGCCGGACCCACCCTGACCCTCACGCTCACCTGGCGGCACCGGGACGAGCACGGCCAGGCCGACGCGGCGGCGCAGCGGCTCGGCCGCCGCTGGGTGGAGATGCTGGGCGGCCTGGCCGCCCACGCCGCCCGGCCGGGAGCGGGCGGCCACACGCCCTCCGACTTCCCGCTGCTCGCCCTCACCCAGGACGGCGTCGCGGAGCTGGAGGCCGTCGTGCCGCGGCCGGCGGACATCTGGCCGCTGTCGTCCCTCCAGGAGGGGCTGCTGTTCCAGTCCTCCTTCGAGGAGGAGGGCCCGGACGTCTACGAGACCCAGTGGATGCTGGAGCTGTCCGGCCCGCTGGACGCCGCCCGGCTGCGCGCCTCGTGGGAGGCGCTGCTGGACCGGCACGCCGCGCTGCGCGCGAGCTTCCACCGGCGCGCGTCGGGCGAGGCCGTCCAGGTCGTGGCCCGTGAGGTGCGGCTGCCCTGGCGGGAGATCGACCTGTCCGGCCTGTCGGAGGCCGACGCGCTCTCCGGCATCGAGGAACTGGCCACCCGGGAGCAGGAGCGCCGCTTCGACACGGCGGCGGCGCCGCTGCTGCGGCTGCTGCTGATCCGCCTCGGCGCGGACCGGCACCGGCTCGTCGTCATCAGCCACCACATCCTGATGGACGGCTGGTCCATGCCGGTCCTGCTGGCCGAACTGGCCGAGGTCTACGCGGCGGGCGGCGACGCGTCGGCCCTGGCCCCGGCCGCGTCCTACGGCGACTACCTCGCCTGGCGCGCCCGCCAGGACCAGGACGCCGCACGGGCCGCCTGGGCCGCCGAGTTCACCGGCGCCGACGAGCCGACGCTCGTCGCGCCGGGGGCGGCCGACCGGGGCCCGGTGGACGCCGGCCACGTGATCACCGACATCCCCGAACGGACCACCCGCGGCCTCACCGGGCTGGCGCGCCGCCACGGTCTGACCGTGAACACGGTGATGCAGGGGGCCTGGGCCCTGGTGCTGGCCCGGCTGGCGGGCCGTACCGACGTGGTGTTCGGCGCCACCGTCGCGGGCCGGCCGCCGGAGCTGCCCGGCATGGAGTCCATGGTCGGTCTGCTGATCAACACCGTGCCGGTACGGGTACGTCTGGACGCCGCGCAGCCGGTGCTCGGGCTGCTGCGCGACCTCCAGGAGCGCCAGTCCGCACTGGTGGCCCACCAGCACCTGGGCCTGCCGGAGATCCAGCGGCTGGCCGGTCCCGGCGCCGTCTTCGACACGCTGGTCGTGCACGAGAACTACCCCCGCGCGATCGCCGCGCCCGGCTCCCCGGACGCGCTCTCCTTCGCCGTCCTGGGCACCCGCGAGGCCACGCACTACCCGCTGACCCTGGGCGTCATACCGGGCGAGCGGCTGCGCGTGCACGTGGCGCACCGCCGCGGCCAGGTGGCGGCGGACATCGCCGAGAAGCTGGTCGGGCGGCTGGTGCGGGTCTTCGAACAGCTCATGGCGGACTGCTCGGTGCCGGTGGGCCGGGTCGGTGTCCTGGACGCGGACGAGCGCGCGCTGGTCGTGGCGGACTGGAACCGTACGGACGCGCCGGTGACCGTGGCGACGATGCCCGAGCTGTTCCGCGCCCAGGCGGAGCGCACCCCCGGCGCCGTCGCGGTGCAGGACGGGCACGAGGTGCTCACCTACGCCGAGCTGGAACACCAGGCCGGGCAGTTGGCCCGGCACCTGACCGGGCACGGCGTGGGCCCCGAGTGCCGGGTGGCGGTCGTCGTCGAGCGGTCGGTGGCGATGGCCGTCGCCGTGCTGGCCGTGGCGATGGCGGGCGGTGTGTACGTACCGGTCGACCCCGCATACCCGGCCGAGCGCATCGCGTTCGTGCTGCGGGACGCCGGACCGGCCGTCGTGGTGTGCACGACGCGCACCCGGGCCGCGGTCCCGGCCGGTGCGTACGGCGGCACGGTCGTCCTGGACGACCCCACGGTGGCCGCGGCGGTGGCGCGCCGGGCGGGCGGCTCGCTGTCCGACGCCGAGCGGCCCGCGCCGCTGCACGCCGACCACGCGGCGTACGTGATCTACACCTCCGGATCGACCGGTGTGCCCAAGGGCGTCCTGGTACCGCACCGAGGGCTGGCCAACCTCGTCGCCGACCGCGTCGGGCGCTACCGCATCGGCCCGGACAGCCGCGTCGTCCAACGCGTCTCGCCCAGCTTCGACGTGTCCATGGGGGACATCTGGCCGGTGCTGTGCGCGGGCGGGCGGCTCGTGCTGGCCCCGGCCGGGCAGGAGTCCTTCGGCGAGGACCTGGCCGACCTGCTGCGCGAACGCAAGGCCACCCACGTGGTGCTGCCCGCCGCGTTCCTGCCCCAACTGCCGTCCGACGGGCTGTCCCGGCTGCGGGTCCTGGTCACCGGCGGCGAGCCGATGACCGACGAGGTACGCCGCCGCTGGTCCGCCGGACGGGAGCTGTTCAACGAGTACGGCGTCACCGAGGCGACCGTCACCTCCACCGTGACCGCGCCGCTGGACGCCGGCAGTGCGCCCGCGATCGGCCGCCCGATCATCAACTCCCGTGCGTACGTCCTGGACGCCTTTCTCCAGCCGGTGCCGCCGGGTGTGGTCGGCGAGCTGTACGTGGCCGGGGTGAACCTGGCGCGCGGCTACCTGGGGCGCGCGGGGCTGAGCGCGTCGCGGTTCGTGGCGGACCCGTTCGCGCCCGGCATGGGGGTCCCCCCGGCCGAAGGCTGGGGGAGGATGTACCGGACCGGGGACCTGGTCCGCTGGACCGGCGACGGCGAACTGGTCTTCGCCGGGCGGGCGGACGCCCAGGTCAAGGTGCGCGGCTTCCGTGTCGAACTCGGCGAGGTGGAGGCCGCGCTGGCCGCGCACCCCGCGGTGGCGGACGCGGTCGCGGTGGTCCGCGAGGACCGCCCCGGCGAACGCCGGCTGGTCGGCTACGCGGTCCCCGCCGGTCCCGGCCTGGACGAACGGTCCGTCCGTACGCATGTCGCCGGGACCCTGCCGGACTACATGGTGCCCGCGGCCGTGGTGGCCCTCGACGAGCTGCCGAGGACCCCGAACGGGAAGCTGGACCGCGCGGCGCTGCCCGCGCCCGACTTCGCCGGACAGGTCACCGGCCGGGAGCCGCGTACCCCCGCCGAGACGGTGCTGTGCGCCCTGTTCGCCGAACTCCTGGGCCTGGACCGGGCCGGCGCCGAGGACAGCTTCTTCGAGCTGGGCGGCGACTCGATCACCTCGCTCCAACTGGTGGCGCGGGCCCGCCGGGCCGGGCTGCTGCTCACCTCCCGCCAGGTCTTCGACGAACAGACCCCGGAGCGCCTGGCCGAGGTGGCGGAGCCGGTGACGTCCGGCCCCCGCGCGGACACCGCGGGCGCGGGCACCGGCGAGGTGCCGTGGACACCGGTGATGCGGCTGCTCGGGGAGCGGATCACCGGTGGGCGGTTCGCGCAGTGGATGACCGTGGGCGCCCCGGCCGGACTGGGCCGGGACGTGCTGGCCGCCGGACTGGCCGCCGTACTGGACACCCACGCCATGCTGCGGGCCCGGGTGGTGCCGCGCCCCGGCGGGCCGGTGCTGGCCGTCGGCGGCCGGGGCTCGGTGGACGCCGACGCGCTGGTCACCCGGGTGGACGTGGCCGGGGCACCGGACACCGGCCTCGACGGCCTCGCGGAACGGGCCGCCGGAGAAGCGGTCGGACGGCTCGACCCGGCCGCGGGCGTCCTGGTCCAGGCGGTCTGGCTGGACGCGGGACCGCACCGCACCGGCCGGCTGGTGCTGGCCGTGCACCACCTCGCGGTCGACGGCGTGTCCTGGCGCATCCTGCTCCCGGACCTGCGGGCCGCCTGCGAAGCGGTGGCGGCCGGGCGCGCACCGGAACCCGACCGCGTCGGTACGGCGTTCCGGCAGTGGGCCGGACTGCTGGCCGCGCAGGCGGCACAGCCGTGGCGGGTGGCGGAACTGCCGCACTGGACCGCCGTACTCGACGGACCCGACCCGGTGCTCGGCGCCCGCACCCTCGACCCGGGCACGGACACCCAGGCGACCGTGCGTCACCGCACCTGGCAGGTGCCCCGGGAGCAGGTGGCGGTCCTCGCCACCCGCACCCCCGCGGTCTTCCACTGCGGCGTGCACGAAGTGCTGCTCGCGGCACTGGCCGCGGCGGTCGTGTGCGCCCGGCCGGCCACGGAAGCGGCGGCCGGGGTCCTGGTGGACATCGAGGGGCACGGCCGGGAACCGGTCGCCGGGGTCGACCTGTCCCGGACGGTGGGCTGGTTCACCAGCGTGCACCCCGTACGGCTCGACCTGTCCGGTGTGGATCTGCACCAGGTCATGGCGGGCGGGCCCGCGGCCGGAGCGCTGCTCAAGGCGGTCAAGGAACAGACGCGCGCGGTGCCCGGCGACGGCCTCGGCCACGGGCTGCTGCGCCACCTGAACCCGGAGACCGGCCCCGTGCTGGCCGCCCTCCCGGCCCCGCAGATCGGCTTCAACTACCTCGGCCGGTTCCCCGCGGGCGCGCCCGCGGGCACCGTCCGGCCGTGGGAAGCGGCGGGCAGCACCGCACTGGGCGGCTCGGACGACCCGGACATGCCCGCACCGCACGCCCTGGAGGCCGGCGCGGTCATCCGCGACACGCCCGAGGGCCCCGCGCTGACCCTCACCGTCGGCGGGCCGGCCGGCGTCCTCGACGACGCGGCCGTCACCCGCCTGGGCGGCCTCTGGAAGGACCTGCTCGGCGGCCTGGCCGCCCACACGGCCGCGCCCGAGGCGGGCGGCCACACACCCTCCGACTTCCCGCTCCTGGACCTCGGCCAGGACGAGGTCGAGGAGTTCGAAGCGATCGCGGCACGGCTCGAAGGGGGACTGTCGCTGTGAAGACCTCACCACCCGCCACGGCACCGGCATCCGGCAAGGGCTCGGCACTCGCCGAAGTGTGGCCGCTGTCCCCGTTGCAGGAAGGGATGCTCTTCCACGCCGGGTTCGGCGACCAGGGGCCCGACGTCTACGTCATCCAGCGCACCCTGACCATCGACGGCCCGCTGGACGCGGACCGCTGGCACGCGTCCTGGCAGGCGCTGCTCGGCCGGCACGCGGCGCTCCGCGCCAGCTTCCACCGCCGCAAGTCGGGGGAGGCGGTCCAGCTCGTCAGCCGGGAGGCGGTGCTGCCCTGGCGCGAGGCCGACCTGTCCGGCCTGCCCGAGGCCGACGCGCTCGCCGAGGTCGGACGGCTGGCCGCCGACGCGTGCGCGGAACGCTTCGACCTCGGGGTGGCGCCGCTGCTGCGGGTGCTGCTCGTACGCCTCGGCGCCGAGCGGCACTGCATGGTGCTGACGGCCCATCACATCCTGCTCGACGGCTGGTCGATGCCCATCCTCTTCGACGAGGCGACCACGGTGTACGCGGCGGGCGGCGACCCCTCGGTGCTGCGGCGCACCGTCTCCTACCGCGACTACCTGGCGTGGCTGGGCCGGCAGGACAAGGACGCCGCGCGGGCCGCGTGGCGCGCCGAACTGGCCGGGGACGGCGAGCCGACGCTCGTCGCCCCCGCGGACCCGGCGCGCACTCCCGAGCTGCCCGACCAGACCAAGGCCGACCTGCCCGCGTCCCTCACCCGCGCCCTCACCGACCTGGCCCGCCGCCACGGCCTGACCGTCAACACCGTCGTGCAGGGCGCCTGGGCGCTGCTCCTGGCCCGGCTGTCCGGGCGCGACGACGTGGTCTACGGCACGACCGTGGCGGGCCGCCCGCCGGAACTCCCCGGCGTCGAGTCGATGGTCGGTCTCTTCATCAACACGGTGCCGGTACGGGTGCGCCTGCACGCGGGGCAGCCCGTGGTGGAGATGCTCAAGGACGTACAGGCGCGCCAGTCCGCGCTGCTCCCGCACCAGCACCTGGGGCTGGCCGACATCCAGAAGCACGCCGGTCCGGAAGCGGGCTTCGACACGCTGGTGGTGTACGAGAACTACCCGCGCCCGGCCGCCGAATCGGCTCCCGGCACGCTCACCTTCACCACACTCGGCCTGCGCCAGGCCACCCACTACCCGCTGACCCTCGGCATCCTCCCCGGCGACCGGCTGGAGGTGGAGGTCTCCTACCGGCCCGACCTGGTCACCGCCGAGCCGGCCCGCGCGCTGGCCGGGCGGCTGGTGCGGGTGCTGGAGCAACTGGTGGCGGACCCGACGGTCCCGGTGGGCCGGGTCGACGTCCTGGACGCGGCCGAGCGGCGCCGGGCCGTGACGGAGTGGAACGCCACGGCGGCGGAACCGGCGGGCGCCACCGTGCCGGAGCTGTTCGCGGCGCGGGTGGCGGCCGCGCCGGATGCCGTGGCCGTGACGGACGGGCGTCAAAGTGTTCAATTCGGTGAGTTGGACACCGCGTCGGACCGCCTCGCCGCGTACCTGCGCGGCCTGGGGGTGGGCCGTGGCGACCGGATCGCGGTGGTGCTGGAACGGTCGGCCGGGCTGCTCACGTCGCTGCTGGCGGTGTGGAAGGCGGGCGCCGCGTACGTGCCGGTGGACGCCGGGTACCCGGCGGAGCGGATCACGTTCCTGCTGGCCGACTCGGGGCCCGCGCTCGTGCTGTGCGCCGAGGCCACCCGCGCGGCGGTCCCGGCGGAACTGGCCGGGCAGACGGTCGTGCTGGACGACCCGAAGGTGCGGACGGCGGTGGCGGAAGCACCCGCCGGGGAGCCCCGACCGCCCCTGCACCCGCAGGACTTGGCGTATGTGATGTACACCTCCGGCTCCACCGGTGTGCCCAAGGGCGTCGGCGTGCCGCACGGCAGTGTGGCGGCGCTGGCCGGGGACCGCGGCTGGGCGCTCGGCCCGGACGACGCGGTACTGATGCACGCCCCGCACGCCTTCGACGCCTCCCTGTTCGAGATATGGGTGCCGCTGGTCTCCGGCGCCCGGGTGGCCGTGGCGGCGGCCGGTGCGGTGGACGCGCAGCGGGTGCGGGAGGCGGTGGCGGCGGGTGTCACGGCGGTGCACCTGACCGCCGGGTCCTTCCGGGTGGCCGCGCAGGAGGACCCGGAGTGCTTCGCCGGGCTGCGCGAGGTGCTGACCGGCGGCGACGTGGTGCCCGCCGGGGTGGTGGCGCGGGTGCGCGCGGCCTGCCCCGAGGTGTCCGTACGGCATCTGTACGGGCCCACCGAGACCACCCTGAGCGCCACCTGGCACCGGCTCCGGCCCGGCGGGCCCACCCCGGACGTGCTGCCCATCGGACGCCCGCTGGCCAACCGGCAGGCGTACGTGCTCGACGCGTTCCTCCAGCCCGTACCGCCCGGCGTGGCCGGCGAGCTGTACCTGGCCGGTACGGGCCTGGCCCGCGGCTACCTCGACCGCCCCGGCGCCACGGCTGAACGCTTCACGGCCAACCCCTTCGGACCCGGCGGGAGGATGTACCGCACGGGCGATCTCGCGCGCTGGACGCCGGACGGCGAACTGGTCTTCGCCGGGCGCGCCGACGCGCAGGTCAAGGTGCGCGGCTACCGGATCGAACCGGGCGAGATCGAGACCGTGCTCGCGGCCGCGCCGGGAGTGGCCCAGGCCGCCGTCGTCGCCCGCGAGGACCGGCCGGGTGAGCGCAGGCTGGTCGGCTACGTGGTGGCGGCCGGGGGCGGCACGGACGGCACTGACGGCTCAGCGCCGGACGGCCAGGCACTGCGCGAGCACCTCGCCCGCGTACTGCCGGAGTACATGGTGCCCGCCGCCGTCCTCGTCCTGGACGCCCTGCCGGTCACGGCCAACGGGAAGGTGGACCGCAAGGCCCTGCCCGCGCCCGGCTTCGCCGGGAAGGCGGCGGGCCGCGCACCGCGCACGGCGGCGGAGGACATCCTGTGCGGACTCTTCGCCGAACTGCTCGGCCTGGAACGCGTCGGCGCGGAGGACGGCTTCTTCCAACTGGGCGGCGACTCCATCATGTCCATGCAGCTCGCCACCCGGGCCCGCCGCGAAGGGGTGGTCTTCAGCGCCCAGGACGTCTTCGAACAGGAGACGCCGGGCGCGCTGGCCGCCGTCGCCCGCCTCGCAGACGAGGTGCGCGCAGCCCCGGACGCGGGCGTGGGCGAGGTGGCCTGGACCCCCACGATGGCGGCGCTCGGGGAGTACGCGCTGAGCGGCGGCTTCGCGCAGTGGATGGTCGTCACCACCCCTGCGGGCCTTCGGCCGGACGCGCTCACCGGCGGGCTGGCCGCCGTACTGGACACCCACGACATGCTGCGGGCCCGCGTGGTGCGAGCGGAGGGCGGACCACGCCTGGTGGTGCCGGGGCGCGGCACGGTCGACGCCACCGCCCTGCTCACCCGTATCGACGCCACGGACGTACCGGCCGGTGCCCTGGACGGCATGGCCGACGGCGCGGCCCGGGAGGCGACCGGACGGCTGGACACCGAGGACGGCGTGCTGGTGCAGGCCGTCTGGCTGGACGCCGGACCCGCGGAGCCCGGCCGACTGGCGCTCGTGGTGCACCACCTGGTGACGGACGGAGTGTCCTGGCGCATCCTGCTCCCGGACCTGCAAGCCGCCTGCGAAGCGGTGGCCGACGGGCGCGCACCGGAACTCGACCCCGTCCCCACCTCCTTCCGGCAGTGGGCGGGCGCCCTCGCGGCCCAGGCCACCGCCGAACACCGAATATCGGAACTGCCGGACTGGGCGGCCCTGTTCAAGAACGTGGCGCCCCCGCTGGGCGGACGGGCGCTCGATCCGGCCGAGGACACCCTGGCCGCCATGGTCTGGCGCACCTGGACGCTGCCGGGGCCGACGGCGGCCACCCTCGTGGGCACGGCTCCCGGAGTGTTCCACTGCGGCGTCCACGAAGTGCTGCTCGCGACGCTGGCGGGCGCGGTCGCGTACGACCGGCCGGAAGCCGCGCTCGTCGTGGACGTCGAAGGACACGGACGCGAACCGGCCGGCGGGGCGGACCTGTCCCGGACGGTGGGCTGGTTCACCAGCGTCCACCCGGTACGCCTGGACGTGTCGGGCATCGACCTGGACGAGGCGCCGCGCGGCGGCCCGGCCGCCGGTGAGCTGCTCAAACGCGTCAAGGAGCAGGCGCGGGCGGTGCCCGGCGACGGCCTCGGCCATGCCCTGCTGCGCCACCTGAACCCGCTCACCGCACCGGAGTTGGACACCCTGCCGGACGCCCACATCGGGTTCAATTACCTGGGCAGGTTCGCGGGTGCGGGCCGGGCCGGAGCGCCGGGGGACGCCTGGCAGCCGGCCGGCACCTCGGTGGTCGGCAGTTCGGCCGACCCCCGCACACCCGCCCCGCACGCCCTGGAGGCGGGGGCGTACGTCCAGGACACCCCGGACGGGCCGGAACTGACCCTCACGCTCGGCCGGCCCGCCGGTCTGTGGCCGGAGGCGGCCGCCGAGCGGCTGGGCCGGCGCTGGCTGGACCTGCTGGACGGCCTGGCGGCGCACACCGCCGATCCGGCCGCGGGCGGGCACACCGCCTCCGACTTCCCCCTGCTGGACCTAGGCCAGGACGAGGTCGAGGAGTTCGAAGCCGGTTTCGCGGACGGTGCCCCGTAGTCCGTGAGCCGCCGCAGCACCCGTAGCCCGATGAACGCACGTCGTTTTGAGGAGTAAGCGATGACCCGATCTCTTGTCGAGGACGTGTGGCCGCTCTCGCCGTTGCAGGAAGGGCTGCTGTTCCACGCCGCCTTCGACGAGGAGGGCCCGGACGTCTACCAGGGCCAGCGGACGCTGGCCCTGGACGGCCCGCTGGACGCGGACCGGCTGCGCGCCTCGTGGGAGGCGCTGGTCGCCCGGCACCCGGTGCTGCGGGCGGGCTTCCGGCGGCGCAGGTCGGGCGACCCGGTGCAGGTCGTCGCGCGCGAGGTGACGCTGCCGTGGCGGGAGGCCGACGTGTCGGGCCTGGACGAGGAGGCGGCCGACGCCGAGGCCGAACGGCTGGCCGCGGGGGAACGGGCCGAGCGGTTCGACCCGGCGGTGCCGCCCCTGCTGCGCCTGCTGCTGATCCGCCTGGGCACCGACCGGCACCGACTGGTCATCACCTCCCACCACGTCCTGATGGACGGCTGGTCGATGCCGGTGCTGCTCAACGAACTGACCACGGTGTACGCGGCGGACGGTGACGCGCGCGGCCTGCCCAGGGCGGCCCGCTACCGCGACTACCTGGCCTGGCTGAACCGCCAGGACAAGGACGCCGCCCGGCAGGCGTGGCGGGCCGAACTGGCCGGCAACGACGAGCCGACCCTGGTGGCACCGGCCGACCCGGCCCGGCTGCCGGTGGTCCCCGAGAGCCTGATCAGCGAGATCCCCGAGGACCTGACGCGCGGCCTGGTGGGGCTGGCCCGCGCCCACGGGCTGACGGTGAACACCGTGGTGCAGGGCGCCTGGGCGCTGCTCCTGGCGCGGCTCGCCGGGCGCGACGACGTGGTGTTCGGCGCCACGGTGGCCGGCCGCCCCGACGCCCTGCCCGGTGTCGAGTCGATGGTGGGCCTGTTCATCAACACGCTGCCGGTCCGCGTCCGGCTGGACGGCGGTCAGCCGCTGCACCGGCTCCTCGCGGGCATCCAGGAGCGGCAGACCGCGCTCATGTCCCACCAGCACCTGGGCCTGGGGGAGATCCAGAAACTGGCCGGGCCCGGGGCGGTCTTCGACACCCTGGTGGTGTTCGAGAACTATCCGGCGGCGCCCGCCGGGGCGACCGGTCCGGACGCCTTCACCCTGCGCTTCCTCGAAGGGCGGGAGACCTCCCACTACCCCTTCACGCTGGTCGTCGTGCCGGGCGAGCGGATGCTCTGCAAGCTCGACTTCCGCCCTGACCTGTTCGACCGCCGTACCGCCGAGGCCGTGTTCGCCCGGCTGGTGCGGGTTCTGGAGCAGATGGTGGCGGACCCGTCCGCACCGGTGGGCCGGATCGGTGTCCTGGGGACGGACGAGCGGCAGCTCGTGGTGGACGGCTGGAACGCGACGGCGGCGGAGGTGCCGGGCCCGTCGGTGCCGGAGCTGTTCGCCCGGCGCGTGGCGGCGGCGCCGGACGCCGTGGCGGTCCGGGACGAGCGGCGGACGCTGACGTACGGCGGGCTGGACGCCGAGGCGGGCCGGCTGGCCGCGTACTTGGACGGTGCGGGCGTGCGGCGCGGCGACCGGGTCGCGGTGGTGCTGGAACGGTCCGCCGACCTGGTGGTGGCGCTGCTCGCGGTGTGGAAGGCCGGAGCGGCGTACGTGCCGGTGGACGCGGGGTACCCGGCGGAACGGATCGCGTTCATGCTGGCCGACGCGCGGCCCGCGGCGGTGCTGTGCACGGAGGCGACGCGCTCGGCGGTCCCGGTCGACACGGACGGCCGCCTGGCGGTGCTGGACGCGCCGGAGGTCGCCGAGTACGACGGCCCGGCCCCCGGACCGCCGCTCACGGCCGACGACACGGCGTACGTGATGTACACCTCCGGCTCGACCGGCGTACCGAAGGGTGTGTCCGTGCCGCACGGCAGCGTGGCGGCGCTGACCGGCAGCCGCGGCTGGGCGCTCGGCCCGGACGACGCGGTGCTGACGCACGCCCCGCACGCCTTCGACGTGTCGCTGTTCGAGATCTGGGCGCCGCTGGTCGCCGGTGGCCGCGTCGAGGTGGCGCGGCCGGGCGCGGTGGACGCGCAGCGGATCCGCGAGGCCGTCGCGGACGGCGTGACGGCGGTGCACGTCACGGCCGGGCTGTTCCGGGTGGTCGCGGAGGACGCCCCGGAGTGCTTCGCCGGGCTGCGCGAGGTGCTGACCGGCGGCGACGTGGTCCCGGCGGCGTCGGTCGCGCGGGTGCGCGCGGCGTGCCCCGAGGTGACCGTACGGCATCTGTACGGGCCCACCGAGGTCACGCTGTGCGCCACCTGGCACGTCCTGCCGCCCGGCGCCGACGCGGGTGCGGAACTGCCGGTGGGCCGCCCGCTGGACAACCGGCAGGTGTACGTCCTGGACGCGTTCCTCCAGCCCGTACCGCCGGACGTCGTGGGCGAGCTGTACGTCGCGGGCACCGGCCTGGCCCAGGGCTACTGGCAGCGCGCGGGGCTCAGCGCCGAACGCTTCGTGGCGTGCCCGTTCGGCGCCGGCGGGCGGATGTACCGCACCGGCGACCTGGTGCGCTGGACGGCCGAGGGCGAGCTGGTCTTCGTCGGGCGGGCGGACGCGCAGGTCAAGGTGCGCGGGTTCCGCGTCGAGCTGGGCGAGGTGGAAGCGGCGCTGGCCGCGCACCCGGCCGTCGGCCAGGCCGTGGTCGTGGCCCGTACGGACGGCCCCGGCGAGCGGCGCCTGGTGGGCTACGTGGTGCCCGACGGACAGGAGACGGACGCGGACGAGATCCGCGAGCACGTCGCCAAGGTGCTGCCGGACTACATGGTCCCGGCGGCCGTGCTGGTGCTGCCGTCGCTGCCGGTGACGGTCAACGGCAAGGTGGACCGGGTGGCGCTGCCCGCCCCCGACTTCGCCGGACGGGTGTCCGGACGGGCCCCGCGCACCCCGGCCGAAGAGCTGTTGTGCGGCCTGTTCGCCGAGGTGCTCGGCCTGGAGCGGGTGGGGGCCGACGACGGCTTCTTCGCGCTGGGCGGTGACTCGATCGGCTCGATGCAACTGGTGTCGCGGGCCCGCCGTGCCGGACTGGTCCTGACGCCGCGTCAGGTCTTCGACCTCAAGACGCCCGGGCGGCTGGCGGCGGTGGCGGCCCCCGCCGACGCGGCGGCCCGCACCGGCTCCGACACGGACGACGGCGAGATCCCGTGGACGCCCGTGATGCGGGCGCTGGGGGAGCGGGCCGCCCGTCCCGGCTTCGCCCAGTGGATGGTCATGGGCGCGCCGGCCGGGCTGGGACTGGACGCGCTGACCGCCGGACTCGCCGCCGTACTGGACACCCATGCCGTGCTGCGGGCCCGGGCCGAGACCGGCGAGCGGCCCGCGCTGCACGTGCCGGGCCGCGGCGCGGTGGACGCCGCCGCGCTGGTCACCCGTACCGACGCCGCGGAAGCGCCGGACGACGCCTTGGACGGCATCGCCGAGGACGCGGCCCGCGAGGCCGCCGCCCGGCTGGCTCCGGCCGCGGGCGTGATGGTCCGCGCGGTGTGGGTGGACGCCGGACCGCACCGGACCGGGCGGCTGGCCCTGGTCGCCCACCACCTGGTCGTGGACGGCGTGTCCTGGCGCATCCTCGCCCCCGACCTGCGAGCAGCCTGCGAAGCGGCGGCCGCGGGAGAGGTGCCCGAACTGGACCCCGTCGGCACGTCCTTCCGCCGGTGGGCCGAACTCCTCGCCGCCCAGGCGACCGACGCGGCCCGTACCGCCGAACTCGCCGACTGGACCGCCCTGCTCGACACCCCGGCCCCCCAGCTCGGCACCCGTACGCCCGACCCGGACACCGACACCGCGGCCACCCTGCGCCGCCGCTCCTGGACGCTGACCGGCGCGACGGCCGCGGCCGTGCTGAACCGCGCCCCGGCGGCGTTCCACTGCGGAGCGCACGACGTCCTGCTGGCCACGCTGGCCGGAGCGGTCGCCCGCCGGCGGCCCGGCAACGGAACCGCGCTCCTGGTGGACGTCGAAGGGCACGGCCGGGAACCGCTCGACGGCACCGACCTGACCCGTACGGTGGGCTGGTTCACCAGCGTCCACCCGGTCCGCCTGGACCTCTCCGGCCTCGACCTGGCCCAGGCCCTGACGGGCGGGCCCGCGGCCGGGGCGCTGCTCAAGACCGTCAAGGAACAGGCGCGTGCCGTGCCCGGTGACGGGCTCGGTCACGAGCTGCTGCGCCACCTGAACCCGGAGACCGGCCCCGTGCTGGCCGCCCTCCCGGCCCCGCAGATCGGCTTCAACTACCTCGGCCGCTTCGCCGCGGGCGCGGACGGCGGCGCCGTCGGCCCGTGGCAGACGGCCGGCACCACCGCGATCGGCGGTACGGCCGCGCCGGACCTGCCCGTCCAGCACGCCCTGGAGGCGAGCGCCGTCGTCCGCGACACCCCGGACGGGCCGGCCCTGGACCTCGCGCTGAGCTGGCCCGCCGCCCTCCTCGACGAGACCGCCGTGGACGGACTCGGCCAGGCCTGGCTGGACCTCCTCGGCGGCCTGGCCGCCCACACCGACAGCCCCGGCGCGGGCGGGCACACCCCGGGCGACTTCCCGCTCCTGGACATCAGCCAGGAGACCGTGGCGGCGCTGGAGGCCGCCGTGCCGTCCCTGACGGACATCTGGCCGCTCTCTCCCCTCCAGGAAGGGCTGCTGTTCCACGCCGCCTTCGACGAGGAAGGCCCGGACGTCTACGAGACCCAGCGGCTGCTGGAACTGACCGGCCCCCTGGACGCCGCCCGGCTGCGCGCCTCCTGGCAGACACTGCTCGCCCGGCACGACGCGCTGCGGGCCGGCTTCCACCAGCGGGAGTCCGGCGACACCGTGCAGGTCGTCGCCGGGAACGTCGAACTGCCCTGGGGCGAGGCGGACGTGTCGGCGCTGCCGGAACCCGAGCAGCAGGCCGCGCTGGACCGGCTCGCCGCCAACGAGCGGGCCCGCCGCTTCGACCTCGCGGCGGCCCCGCTGCTGCGGCTGCTCCTCGTACGCCTGACGGAGCACCGGCACTTCCTCGTGGTCACCAGCCATCACATCCTGCTGGACGGCTGGTCGATGCCGATCGTCCTCGACGAACTGGGCGCGGCCTACGCCGCGGGCGGCGACGGCGCGGGCCTGAAGCGGACCGCCTCCTACCGCGACTACCTGGCCTGGCTGGACGAGCAGGACAAGGACGCCGCGCGGGCCGCCTGGCAGGCGGAACTGGCCGGAGCCGAGGAATCCACCCTGGTGGCCCGCTCCGGCCAGGGCCGGGCCCCGGCGGAGCCCGAGACCGGCGCCGCCGAACTCTCCGAGGACGGCACCCGGGCCCTGACCCGGCTGGCCCGGCAGCACGGCCTGACCGTCAACACCGTGGTGCAGGGTGCCTGGGCGATGGTGCTGGCGCGCCTGGCCGGGCGGACCGACGTGGTGTTCGGCGGCACCGTCTCCGGCCGGCCGCCGGAGCTGCCCGACGTCGAGTCGATGGTCGGCCTGTTCATCAACACCCAGCCGGTACGGGTACGGCTGGACGGCGCCGAGCCGGTCCTGCGGATGCTCACCGGCCTCCAGGAGCGCCAGTCCGCGCTCATGGCCCACCAGCACCTCGGCCTGCCGGAGGTGCAGGGCCTGGCCGGTCCCGGCGCGGTCTTCGACACCATGCTGATGTTCGAGAACTACCCGCGGACCACCGCCACCCTGTCCGCCTCCATGCGGGCGGGCGGCGAGGTGACGATCTCCCAGGCGAACCTGGTGGCGGGCACCCACTACCCGCTGGCCGTGGGCGTCGTCCCCGGCGACCGGCTGCGGATCTACGTGACGTACCGCCCGGACCTGTTCGACCGGCGCGAGGCCCGGCAACTGGGCGAGCGCGTCGTCCGCGTACTGGAACAGGTCGTGGCGGACCCGCAGGCGCCCGTCGGCCGGATCGGCGTCCTGGGCGCACCGGAGCACCACCGTGCCGTGGCGGAGTGGAACCCGGCTGCCGCCGTGGAGCCGTCCGCCGCCTCGGTGCCCGAGCTGTTCGCCCGCCAGGTGGCCCGTGCCCGCTCGGCGGTGGCCGTGGCGGACGGGGGTCGAACTGTTCACTATGGCGAGTTGGACACCGAGTCGGACCGTCTCGCCGCGTACCTGGGGGGCCTCGGTGTGGGCCGTGGCGACCGGGTCGCGGTGCTGATGGAGCGCTCGGCCCACCTGGTGGCGGTGCTGCTGGGCATCTGGAAGGCCGGTGCGGCGTACGTGCCGGTCGACGCCGGATACCCGGCGGAGCGGGTCGCGTTCATGCTGGCCGACTCGGGCCCGTCGGCCGTACTGTGCACCGGGGCCACGCGGGCGGCGGTGCCGGCCGACGCGGCCGGGCAGGTGGTCGTGCTGGACACGCCGGAGGTACGGGCGGCCGTGGCGGCGTGCCCGGCCGGTGCCCAGCAACCGCCGCTCTCCGCACACGACTTGGCGTACGTGATGTACACCTCCGGCTCCACCGGTGTGCCCAAGGGCGTCGGCGTGCCGCACGGCAGTGTGGCGGGGCTGGCGGCGGACCGCGGCTGGGCGCTCGGCCCCGACGACGCGGTGCTGCTGCACGCCCCGCACGTCTTCGACGCCTCGCTGTACGAGATCTGGGCGCCGCTGGCCACCGGCGGCCGTGTGGTGGTGGCCGCCCCCGGCACGGTCGACGCCCGGCGCGTCCGCGAGGCGGTGGCGGCGGGCGTGACGGCGGTCCACCTCACGGCGGGCCTGTTCCGCGTGGTCGCCGAGGAGTCCCCGGACTGCTTCGCGGGCCTGCGTGAGGTGCTGACCGGCGGCGACGTGGTCCCGGCCGGGTCCGTCGCCCGCGTACGGGAAGCGTGCCCCGGCGTCGTGGTCCGGCACATGTACGGGCCGACCGAGACCACCCTGTGCGCCACCTGGCGGCCGCTGCGGCCGGGTGAGCCGGTGACGGACGACGTGCTGCCCATCGGGCGCCCGCTGGACGGCCGCCGGGCGTATGTGCTCGACGCCTTCCTGCGGCCCGTACCGCCGGGAGTGGACGGCGAGCTGTACCTGGCCGGCGCCGGTCTGGCCCGCGGCTACCTCGACCGTCCCGGCGCGACCGCCGAACGGTTCGTCGCCTGCCCGTTCCCGCCCGGCACGGGGGTCCCTCCGGCCGAGGGCTGGGGGAGGATGTACCGCACGGGCGACCTGGCGCACTGGACGTACGACGGCGAACTGGTCTTCGCCGGGCGGACGGACACCCAGGTCAAGGTGCGCGGCTACCGGGTGGAGCCCGGCGAGGTGGAAGCGGCGCTGGCCGGGCACCCCGCGGTCGCCCAGGCCGTGGTGGTGGCCCGCGAGGACCGGCCCGGCGAGCGGCGCCTGATCGGATACGTCGTCCCGGACGGGACCGCCGTGGCCGCCGAGGCGGTCCGCGAGCACGTCGCCGGACTGCTGCCCGACTACCTCGTCCCGGCCGCCGTGGTGGTCCTCGACACCCTCCCGGTGACCGCGAACGGCAAGGTCGACCGGGCCGCGCTGCCCGCGCCCGACTTCGCCGCGCGCGCCGCGCGGCGGGCGCCGCGCACCGGCACCGAGGAGACCCTGTGCGCGCTGTTCGCCGAGGTGCTGGGCCTGGACCGGGTCGGCGTCGAGGACAGCTTCTTCGAGCTGGGCGGCGACTCGATCATGTCGCTGCAACTGGTGTCCCGGGCCCGGCGCGCCGGGGTGGTCGTCACGCCCTGGCAGGTGTTCGAGGAGAAGACCCCGGAACGGCTGGCCGAGGTGGCCGAGACGGCCGGGGACGACACCGCGGCCGCGCCGGAACCGGCCGACGCCGGATCGGGCGAGGTCGCCTGGACCCCGGTCGTACGGGCCCTCGGCATACCGGCCGCGACGCGCGGCGAGTTCGCTCAGTGGGCCGTCGTGGGCGCCCCCGCCGGGCTCGGCCAGGAGGTGCTGGCCGCCGGGCTGGCCGCCGTACTGGACACCCACGCCATGCTGCGTGCCAAGGTGACCGGCGGCCCCGAACCGGCGCTGCACGTCGCCCCGCGCGGCGCGGTGGACGCCGCCGCGCTGGTCAGCCGCGTCGACGCCACGCACGTGCCGGACGACGGCCTGGACGGGGCGGCGGACCGCGCCGCGCGGGAGGCGGTACGGCGCCTGGCGCCCGCCGACGGCGTCCTGGTGCAGGCGGTGTGGCTGGACGCCGGTCCCGCGCGGACCGGCCGGCTGGTGCTCGCCGTCCACCACCTGGTCGTCGACGGCGTCTCCTGGCGCATCCTCGTCCCGGACCTGCAAGCCGCCTGCGAAGCCGTCGCGGCGGACCGCGAGCCGGACCTCGATCCGGTCGGCACGACCTTCGCACAGTGGTCGGCCCTGCTCGCCGAACAGGCGGCGGACCCCGCACGCACCGCCGAACTGGAGCACTGGACCGCCCTCCTGGACGGCCCCGACCCGCTGGTGGGCGAGCGCGCACTCGACCCGGAGCGGGACACCGCGGCCACCGTCCGCCGCCTCACCTGGACCGTGCCCGCCACCGCGGCCGCCGTCCTCGCGGCCCGGACACCGGCCGCCTTCCACTGCGGCGTCCACGACGTGCTGCTGGCCACGCTGGCCGCCGCCGTGACCCGGCGGCAGCAGGAGCGCGGCCAGGACACCGGCGCCGGAGTCCTGGTGGACGTCGAAGGACACGGGCGCGAGCCGGTCGCGGGAGCCGACCTCTCCCGTACGGTCGGCTGGTTCACCAGCACGCACCCGCTGCGGCTGCGCCTGACCGGCCTCGACCTGGCCCAGGCCCTGACGGGCGGGCCCGCGGCCGGGGCGCTGCTCAAGACCGTCAAGGAACAGGCGCGTGCCGTGCCCGGTGACGGGCTCGGTCACGAGCTGCTGCGCCACCTGAACCCGGAGACCGGCCCCGTGCTGGCCGCCCTCCCGGCCCCGCAGATCGCGTTCAACTACCTCGGCCGGTTCACCGCCGGGGCCGCGCCGGAGACGGCCGCGCCCTGGCAGATGGCAGGCGAGGCGGCGCTCGGCGGTTCGGTGGACGAGACCATGCCCGCGCGGCACGCCCTGGAAGCGGGCGCGGTGGTCCAGGACGGCCCCGGCGGGCCCGCCCTGACCCTGACCCTCAGCTGGCCCGGCGGGCTGCTGGACGAGGACGCCGTACGGCGGCTCGGACAGGACTGGCTCACGGCACTCGGCGGCCTGGCCGCGCACACCGACGGGCCCGGCGCGGGCGGGCACACCCCCTCCGACTTCCCCCTCCTGAAGCTCACCCAGGACACCGTGGCGGAACTGGAGACCGCCGTGCCGTCCCTGGCCGACATCTGGCCGCTGTCGCCCCTCCAGGAAGGGCTGCTGTTCCACGCCGCGTTCGACGAGGACGGCCCCGACATCTACGAGGGCCAGCGGATGATGGAGCTGACCGGCCCGCTCGACGTCGCCCGGCTGCGCGCCACATGGGAGACGCTGCTGGTACGCCACCCGTCCCTGCGGGCCAGCTTCCATCCGCGCGCGTCGGGCGAGACCGTGCAGGTCATCGCCCGGGACGTGCCGCTGCCGTGGCGCGAGGCCGACCTGTCGGACGTGCCCGCCGATGCCGTACCGGCCGCGCTCCAGGAACTGGCCGACGGCGACCGCGAGCACCGGCTGGACCTGACGGTCGCGCCGCTGCTGCGGCTGCTGCTGGTCCGGCTCGGCGAGCGGCGGCACATGCTGGTGCTGACCAGCCACCACATCGTCAAGGACGGCTGGTCGCTGCCGGTGCTCATCAACGAGATGGCCGCGGTGTACGCGGCGGGCGGCCACGACCGCACGCTGCCACCGGCCACCTCCTACCGCGAGTACCTGTCCTGGCTGGACCGCCAGGACAAGGCGGCCGCCCGGGCCGCGTGGCGGGCGGAACTGGCCGGGGTGGACGAGCCGACCAGCGTGGTCCCGGCCGAACTGGTCCGGGCGCCCGCCGTGCCGGAACGCATCCGCTTCGAGCTGACCGACGACCTCACCCGGCGGCTGACGGAGCTGACCCGCGGCCTCGGCCTGACCACGAACACCGTGCTGCAGGGCATGTGGGCCCTGCTGCTGGCCCGGCTGACCGGCCGCACCGACGTGGTCTTCGGGACCACCGTGGCCGGCCGCCCGCCGGAGCTGCCGGGCGTCGAGTCGATGATCGGCCTGTTCATCAACACCCTGCCGGTCCGCGTGCACCTGGACGGCGCGCAGCCGGTCGTCGACATGCTCACCGACCTCCAGCGCCGCCGTACCGCGCTCATGGCCCACCAGCACGTCGGACTGCCGGAGATCCAGCACCTCGCCGGGCCCGGCGCGACCTTCGACACGCTCGTGGTCTACGAGAACTATCCGCAGCCGCCCGAGCCGCCCGCCGACCCGGACTCCCTCGCCGTACGCCCGGCCGGGATCCCCGAGGACCGGGGCCACTACCCCCTCACCTGGATCGTGGCCCCCGGGGAGCGCGCCCAGGGCGACTTCATCTACCGCCCGGACGTCTTCCCGCGCGCCCGCGCCGAGCGGATGCAGGCCGCACTGGTCCGGGCCCTGGAACAGGTGGTCGCCGACCCGACGACGCCCGTGGGCCGCGTCCGGCTGCTGGGCGCGGACGAACGCGAGCTGGTCGAGACACGGTGGAACCGCACCGCGGTGCCGGCCCCGGCCGCCACCCTGCCGGACCTGTTCGCCCGCCGAGCCGCCGCGTCCCCGGACGCGACGGCCCTGGTCTCGGACGACCGCACGCTGACCTACGGCGAACTGGCGCAGGAGACCGGCCGCCTGGCCCGCTACCTGACCGGGCTCGGCGTCGGGCCGGAGCAGCGCGTCGCGGTCGCCGTGCAGCGGTCGGCGGCCATGGTGACCGCCGTGCTGGCCGTGGCGGCGGCGGGCGGCGCGTTCGTACCGGTGGACCCGGCACACCCGGCGGAGCGCGTGGCGTACGTCCTCGCCGACGCCGGTCCGCCGGTGGTGCTGTGCACCACGCGGACCCGGCACGTCGTACCGGACGGGTACGCCGGACGCGTCGTCATCCTGGACGACCCGGCGGTGGCGGCCGAGACCGCGGCCCTGCCGGGCGGCCCCCTGACCGACGCCGAGCGGACCGCGCCGCTGCGCCCGGCCCACGCGGCGTACGTCACCTACACGTCCGGCTCCACCGGACGGCCCAAGGGCGTCGTCGTCCCGCACGCGGGCGTGGGGAACCTGGCCCGCGCCCAGATCGAACGGTTCGCGGTGACACCGGAGTCCCGGGTCCTGCAGATGGCGTCGCTGAGCTTCGACGCCGCGGTCTCCGAACTGTGCATGGCCCTGCTGTCCGGCGCGGCCTCGGTCGTCCCCGGCGCGGAAGGGCTGCCGCCCCACGTGGCGCTGGGCGCCGCGCTGCGCCGCTGGGACATCACCCACGCCACGGTCCCGCCGAGCGTGCTGGCGGTGGCCGAGGAACTGCCCACGACGCTGGAGACGCTGACCGTGGCGGGCGAGGCCTGCCCGCCGGGCCTGCCCGCCCGCTGGGCCGGGACACGGCGCATGGTCAACGCGTACGGGCCGACCGAGACGACGGTGTGCGCGGCGATGAGCGCCCCGCTGACACCGGACGCCGACGTGGTGCCGATCGGCCGGCCGATCATCAATTCCCGTACGTACGTGCTGGACGCCTTCCTCCAGCCGGTCCCGCCGGACGTCGCCGGCGAGCTGTACGTCACCGGCGTCAACCTCGCCCGCGGCTACCTCGACCGGCCGGGCCTGACCGGGGAACGCTTCGTGGCCTGCCCGTTCGCGCCGGGCGAGCGGATGTACCGCACCGGTGACGTGGCGCGCTGGACTCCGGACGGCGACCTGGTCTTCGTCGGCCGCGCCGATGCCCAGGTCAAGGTGCGCGGGTACCGCGTCGAGCCGGGCGAGGTCGAGGCCGCGCTGGCCACCCACCCGGCCGTGGCCCAGGCTGTCGTGGTGGCCCGCGAGGACCGGCCCGGCGAACGCCGCCTGGTCGGCTACGTGGTCGCGGACACGGCCACCGGCGACCGCGACGAGCGGCTCGAACAGGAACACGTCGGCGAGTGGCAGGACCTGTACGACACGCTGCACGCCAACCCGGAGTCCGACGTCCTCGGCGAGAACTTCGCCGGCTGGAACAGCAGTTACGACGGACAGCCCATCCCGCTGGAGCAGATGCGCGAATGGCGGGCACGCACCGTCGAACGCATCCGCGCCCTGCGCCCCCGCCGGGTGCTGGAGCTCGGCGTCGGCACCGGCCTGCTCCTGTCCCAGCTCGCTCCCGACTGCGAGACGTACTGGGGCACCGACTTCTCCGCCTCCGCGATCGAGGAATTGCGGCGGCACGTGAACGCCGACAAGGAGCTGGCCGAACGGGTCGAGCTGCGCACCCAGGCAGCGCACGAGGCCGAGGGCCTGCCCGCCGGGTACTTCGACACGATCGTGCTCAACTCGGTCGCGCAGTACTTCCCCAACGCCGGATACCTCCAGGAGGTCGTCGAACTGGCCCTACGGCTGCTGGCACCGGGCGGCGCGCTGTTCGTCGGCGACGTGCGCAACGTCCGTCTCCTGCGGGCCCTGGCCACCGCCGTGCACGCGGGCCGCGCGGCGCACGACGGCGACCCGGCCGCACTGCGGCGGGCCGTGGAGCGCAGCGTCGTCCTGGAGAAGGAACTCCTGGTCGACCCGGAGTTCTTCACCGCGCTGCGGGACCGGCTGCCGGACGCCGCCGGAGTGGACATCCAGCTCAAGCGCGGACACCACCACAACGAGCTGACCCGCTACCGCTACGACGTGACGCTGCACAAGCGGGGAGCCGCCGTGCTCTCCCTCGACGGCGCGCCCGAGCGGGACTGGGACGGGCAGCACGGCGGCCTCACCGCGCTGCGGCGCCACCTGGACGCCGAACGCCCGGACCGGCTGCGCGTCACCGGCGTGCCCAACACCCGCGTCGCGCACGAGGCCGCGCTCGCCCGTACCGTGCAGGACGGCGGAGACCCGGCACAGCCGGCCCCCGGCGGCGCCACGGGGCACCGGCGCCCGGATGTCGAAACCCCCGACGTCGAGGCGTTCCACGAGCTGGGGGAGAGCCTGGGCTACTGGGTGGGCGCCACCTGGTCCACCGGCACACCGGAGACACTGGACCTCGCGTTCGTCCGCACCGAACTGGCCGACGGCCGCGCGCCGGTGGACACCTACGTCCCCGCCGCGGGCCCGGCGGACCCGGCGGCCCCGCTGACGGCGTGGACCAACGCGCCCGCCGCGGGCCGCGACACCGGAGCGCTGCTGGCCGCCCTGCGCGAACACGTCGCCGAGCGGCTGCCCGAGTACATGGTCCCCGCGGCCCTGGTGCCGCTGGACCGGCTGCCGCTGACCCCGAACGGCAAGACCGACCGCGCGGCGCTGCCCGCGCCGGACTTCGCCGGCCAGGTCTCCGGACGCGCCCCGCGTACCCCGGTGGAAGAGACCCTGTGCACCCTGTTCGCCGAGGTTCTCGGGCTCGAACGGGTGGGCATCGACGACAACTTCTTCCACGTGGGCGGCGACTCCGTCATGTCGATGCAACTGGCCTCC
This sequence comes from Streptomyces sp. NPDC045470, assembly GCF_040646595.1. NCBI lineage: Bacteria > Bacillati > Actinomycetota > Actinomycetes > Kitasatosporales > Streptomycetaceae > Streptomyces > Streptomyces sp. NPDC045470. Next base: position 679,567 of record NZ_JBEZAN010000003.1, on the reverse strand, counting down.
CGGGCCCGCCGCGCCGGGCTGACCCTGACACCGCGTCAGGTCTTCGAGCAGCCGACCCCCGAACGCCTCGCCGAGGCCGTGGAATCGGACCGGGCGGCGGACCGCGCGCGGGCGGCCGGAAACGTGGGCACCGGAGAGATCGCACCGACCCCCGCCATGCGGGAACTGGGCGCAGTCGCCTTCGGCCGGGGCCTCGCCGAGTGGATCGTCGTGACCGCGCCGGCCGGCCTGCGGACGCACACCCTGACCGTCGGCCTCGCCGCCGTACTGGACACGCACGACATGCTGCGGGCCCGCGTCCTGCCGGACGGTGACGGGCGGCCGGTGCTGGTGGCCGGTGAACGCGGCACGGTGGACGCCGACTCGGCCGTCCTCCGTATCGACGGCACCCGCATCCCCGACGACGACCTGGACGCCGTGGCGGACCGGGCAGGGCGCGAGGCGGCGGAACAACTGGACCCCGCCACCGGCCCCGCGCTCCGCGCCGTCTGGCTCGACGCCGGAACCGGACGGACCGGCCGGCTGGCCCTCGCGGCCCACCATCTCGTCGTGGACGAGCCGTCCTGGCGCGTCCTGGTCACCGACCTCGCGGCGGCCTGCGCCGCCGCGGCGGCCGACGCCGTACCGGAACTCGCACCCGTCGGTACGTCCTTCCGGCGGTGGGCCGCGGACCTGGACGCGCCGCGGACCGAGGACGGCGGGCCCACCGGGCAGCCGCCGGAACCGCACGCCGCCGCCTCCGTACAGCACCGGTCGTGGACCGTACCGCGCGACATCGCCGCCACTTTGCTGCACCGGACCCTGCCCCTCTACCACTGCGGGACCGACGAGGTGCTGCTCGCGGCCCTGGTGGGCGCGATCGCCCGCCAGGGGGACGGCGAACCCGTCCTGGTGGCCGTCGAGGCGGACGGCAGGCGGTCGGCGCCGGACGCGGACGACGGGGAACTGGCCCGTACGGTCGGCCGGTTCACCCGCACCCGCTCCGTACGGCTGGACCTGTCCGGCGCGGATTTGGACGGGGCTTGGGCAGGCGGACCGGCGGCCGGTACGTTGTTGAAGGCCGTCAAGGAACACCTGCGTGCCGACCCCGGGCCCGGCGCGGTCCCGGACGCCCTGCCGGAACCCCGCCTCTCCTTCACCCACCGGGACCGGACCCGCACCGGGCCCGGGGACATGCCCTGGCAGCCGGCCGGACCCGCGGCCGCCGGCGGCACCACCCGGCCGGGCCCGGCCGCCCCGTACGACCTGGAGGCGAGCACCGTCCTCCGGGGCACCCCGGACGAGCCGGAACTGACCCTCACGCTCGCCCGGACCGCCCACACCGCGGACGCGACGGCCGAGCGCGTCGGCCGGGCCTGGCTGGACCTGCTGGCCGCCCTGGCCGCGCACACCACCGATCCCACGGCGGGCGGTCACACCCCCTCCGACTTCGGCCTGATCGATCTCGCCCAGCAGCAGATCGACGAGCTGGAAGCCGGATTCACCGACGACAAGCGCTAGCTACCGAGGACGACGAGGCGTTGTGAGGAGAAAGCGATGACCCGATCCATGGTCGAGGACGTGTGGCCGCTGTCACCACTGCAGGAGGGGCTGCTCTTCCACGCCACCTTTGACGAGGAGGGGCCGGACGTCTACACGGTGCAGTCCGCACACGCCGTCGACGGACCCTTGGAGGCGGGCCGGCTGCGCGCGGCATGGGAGACCCTGGTCGCCCGGCACGCGGCCCTGCGCGCCTGCTTCCGCCGGGTCAGCGGGGCCCGCATGGTGCAGGTCATCGCCCGCGAGGTGGAACTGCCCTGGCAGGAGGCCGACCTGTCCGGCCTCGCCCCGGACGACGCCGAGGCCGAGGCCGGGCGGCTGGCCGACGCCGAGCGCGCCCGCCGCTTCGACCTGGCCACCGCGCCCCTGCTGCGGGTCCTGCTGATCCGCCTCGGCGCGGACCGGCACCGGATGGTCGTCACCAGCCACCACATCCTGATGGACGGCTGGTCGATGCCGATCGTCCTCACGGAGCTGTCCGCGGCCTACGCGGCGGGCGGCGATGCCGCCGCCCTCCCGCCGACCGCCTCCTACCGCGACTACCTGGCCTGGCTGAACCGGCAGGACAAGGACGCCGCCCGCGAGGCGTGGCGGGCCGAGCTGGCCGGTGCCGACGAGCCCACCCTGGTGGTCCCGGCGGACCGCACCCGCGCCAGTGTGGTGCCCGAGGACGTCCTGATCGACATCCCCGAGGGGCCCTCCAGGGAGCTGACCGACCTGGCCCGCCGCTATGGACTGACCCTCAACACCCTCTTCCAGGGCGCCTGGGCCCTGGTGCTGGCCCGGCTGGCAGGCCGTACCGACGTGGTGTTCGGCGCCACCGTCGCGGGCCGCCCGCACGACCTGCCGCACGTCGAGTCGATGGTCGGCCTGTTCATCAACACCCTTCCGGTACGGGTACGGCTCGACGGCGGACAGCCCGCGATCGACATGCTCAGCGCGCTCCAGGAACGCCAGTCGGCGCTCCTCCCGCACCAGCACCTGGGCCTGTCCGAGGTGCAGCAGCTCGCCGGGCCCGGCGCGTCCTTCGACACCCTCGTGGTCTACGAGAGCTTCCCGCGCCCGCCCGCCGGACCGGACGACCCGCGGGCCCTGACCCTGGAGCCGGCCGGGCTGTCCCGCAACGCGGCGCACTACCCGATCACCCTCGGCGTGTTCCCCGGCGACCGCATCAGCCTGCGGCTGTCCTCCCGCCCCGACCTGTTCGGCGCGGAGGCGACCCGGCTGATCGGGCAGCGGGTGGTCCGGGTGCTCACCCAACTGGCCGCCGACCCCACGATGCCGGTGGGCCGCATCGGCGTCCTGGAGGACCAGGAGCGCGCCCTGGTGCTGGCGGGCTGGAACGCCACCGCCGCCAAGGCCCCCGGCACCTCGGTGCCGCAACTGATCGCCGGACAGGCCGCGCAGGTGCCGGGCGCCGTCGCGGTGAGCGACCCGCGGCGCTCCCTGTCCTACGCCGAACTGGCCCGGGAGTCGGACCGGCTCGCGGCCTACCTCGCGGGCCGCGGCGTGACACGCGGCGACCGGGTCGCGGTGCTGATGGAACGCTCCGCCGACCTGCTCGTGACGCTGCTCGCGGTGTGGAAGACGGGCGCCGGGTACGTCCCGGTGGACCCCGGGTACCCGGCGGAGCGGGTCGCGTTCCTGCTGGCGGACTCCGGCCCCTCGGCGGTCGTGTGCACACGGGCCACCCGCGACGCGGTGCCCGTCGACGCCGCCGCGGAACTGGTGGTGCTGGACGACGACCGGACCCTGGCCGCCGTCGCGGTGGGCCCGGCCGACGCCTTGGAGCCGGTACGCGTGGGAGCGGAGGACCTCGCGTACGTCATGTACACCTCGGGATCGACCGGTGTGCCCAAGGGCGTGGCCGTACCGCACGGCAGCGTGGCCGGCCTGGTCGGCGACCTGGGCTGGTCGGTGGGCCCGCGGGACGCGGTGCTCATGCACGCGCCGCACGCCTTCGACGCCTCCCTGTTCGAGATCTGGGTGCCGCTGGCCTCCGGCGGCCGGGTGGTGGTCGCCGCGCCGGGCGCGGTGGACGCCCAGGACATCCGCGCCGCGGTGGCCGCCGGAGTGAGCGCGGTGCACCTGACGGCCGGCACGTTCCGCGTCGTGGCGGAGGAGTCGCCGGAGTGCCTGCACGGCCTGCGCGAGGTGCTGACCGGCGGCGACGTGGTGCCCGCCGCGGCCGTCGACCGGGTACGCGCGGCCTGCCCCGGCACCGCCGTACGCCACCTGTACGGACCGACCGAGACCACGCTCTGCGCCACCTGGCACCTGACCCGGCCGGACGACGGGCCGGCCGCCGTGCTGCCGATCGGCCGCCCGCTGGGCAACCGGCAGGTCTACGTCCTGGACGCGTTCCTCCAGCCGGTGCCCGCGGGCACCGTGGGCGAACTGTACGTGGCCGGCACCGGACTGGCCCACGGCTACCTCAACCGCGCCGGACCGACCGCGGAACGCTTCGTGGCCTGCCCGTTCGCCCCCGGCGTGGGGGTCCCCCCGGCCGAAGGCGGGGGGAGGATGTACCGCACCGGGGACCTGGTGCGCTGGACCGAGGCGGGCGAGCTGCTGTTCGCCGGCCGGGCCGACGACCAGGTCAAGATCCGCGGCTTCCGGGTGGAGCTCGGCGAGGTCGAGGCGGCCCTGACCGCGCACCCGGCGGTCGGCCAGGCCGTGGTCGCGGCCCGCGAGGACCGGCCGGGCGAGCGGCTGCTGGTCGGCTACGTCGTCCCGGACGGCCAGGAGGTCGACTCCGACGAGGTACGCGCCCACGCCGCCAAGGTCCTGCCCGGCTACATGGTCCCGGCCGCGGTCGTCGTGATGGGCTCGCTGCCCGTCACCGCCAACGGCAAGGTCGACCACAAGTCCCTGCCCGCCCCCGACTTCGCCGAACGGGTCGCCCAGCGGGCGCCGCAGAACGAGACCGAGGAGATCCTCTGCGGCCTCTTCGCCGACGTCCTCAAACTCGAACAGGTCGGCGCCGACGACGACTTCTTCGAGCTGGGCGGCGAGTCCGGCCTGGCGATGCGCCTGATCGGGCGGATCCGCGAGGAGTTCGACGCGGCACTGAACCTGCGGCAGTTCTTCAGCGCGCCCACCGCGGCGGGCGTGGCCCGCACCCTGGCCACGAAGGCCCGCCCGGTCCTGAACCCGGTCGGCCACGACGGCGAGGCACCCGCCACCGTCGCCCAGCTCCGCACCTGGCTGCTGACCCGGCTGCACGACAGCGGCCCGGCCCACCAGTTCTCGGCCGCGTTGCGCCTGACCGGCGCGCTGGACCGCGCGGCGCTGGAAGCCGCACTCGGTGACGTGGCGGCCCGGCACGAGATCCTGCGGACCACCTTCTCCGGCGCCCGCAACGAGCTGCGCCAGCACATCGTGCCCGCCACCGACGACGCCGCCCGCCCGCGGCTGCCGGTCACCGCGGCCACCGAGGAGGAACTGCCGGAGCTGCTGGCCGCCCGCGCCGCCCGCACCTTCGACCTGACCCGGGAAGCTCCCTGGGCGCCGCACCTGTTCACGCTGTCGGACACCGAGCACGTCCTGCTGGTCACCGTCCACCGGATCGCCGCGGACGACCAGTCCCTCGACCCGCTCTTCCGCGACCTGTCGGCCGCGTACGGCGCGCGCTGCGAAGGCCGGGCACCCGAACGGGCCCCGCTGCCGCTCCAGTTCGCCGACTACGCCGTGTGGGAGCGGGAGCTGCTGCGCGGCGCCGACGAGCCGGAGAGCCTGGTCAGCGACCAGCTCACGTACTGGCAGGACGCCCTGGCCGGACTCGCCGGTGAACTGGAACTCCCCACCGACCGGCCGCGGCCCGCACTGCCCTCCCGGCGCGTCGAACGCGTACCGCTGCGCCTGGACCCGGCGGCCCACGCCCGGCTGATGGCGGCGGCCGAACCCCGCGAGGCCACCGGCTTCATGGTCGTCCAGGCCGCGCTGGCCCTGCTGCTCACCCGGCTCGGCGCGGGCACCGACATCGTCCTCGGCACCACCCGGGCACGCCGGGACGAGGACGGCCTGGAAGGACTGGTGGGTCCGTTCGACGGCCCGCTGGCCCTGCGTACGGACACCTCCGGCGACCCCGGCTTCCTCGAACTGCTGCGCCGCGTCCAGCAGACCCACCGGGAGGCCGTCAACCACCAGGACGTGCCCTTCGAGCGCCTGGTGGACGCGCTGCCGCTGCCGCCCTCCGTGGACCGGCACCCCGTCTTCCAGGTCGGCCTGGACGTCCACGAGGGCAAGACCGAGGTGTGGGACCCGTGGGAGCTGCCCGGCCTGCGCACCGGCCGCCTCGACGTGGGCGGCGCGACCGGCGAGCTGGACCTGTCGGTCGGCCTGACCGAGCGGCAGCGCGCCGACGGCACCCCGGACGGCATGGACGGCCACCTCACGTACGCCACCGACCTGTTCGACCAGGACACCGCGCAGGCGTTCGCCGACCGGCTGGTGCGCGTACTGGAACAGCTCGCGGCCGACCCCGAACTGTCCCTGGGCCAGGTGGACGTCCTGCTGGACGAGGAGGAGTTCCGCCGCCTGGTGGCGGACTTCCACGGCACCGCGGCCGAGGCCCCGGACCGTACCGTCGTCGAGCAGCTGGCCGCACAGGCGGCCCGCACCCCGGACGCGGTGGCCGCCACCGGCCCCGACGGCGTGCTCACCTACGGCGCGCTGGACACCGCGAGCGGAACGCTGGCCCGCCGGCTCACGGAGCGGGGCATCGGCGCCGAGGACGTCGTGGCCGTGGCGGAACCGGTCACCGCCGCGTTCCTGGTCGCGCTGACCGGCGTCCTGAAGACCGGCGCCGCCTGCCGCCTCGTGGACTCCCACCGGCCGGTCGAGGACATCGAGACCGACCTGCGCGCGAGCCGGCCCGCCGCCCTGGTCTGCACCCCGGCCACGGCCGCGCGGCTGTCCGCGGACGGCCCGGCGCCGACCGTCGTCCTGGACGGCCCGCTGACCGTCGCACCCGGCGGCGCCGAGCCGGCGGGACCGGAGTTCCGGCCGCCGCTGCCCGCCCAGCCCGCGCTGGTGCTCGGCGGCACGGCACCGGACGGCCCCGCGGCCGTCGTCGACCACCGGACCCTGGCCGCCCAGACGGCGTACCGAGCCCAGGCCACCCCGGTGGCCCGCGGCACGGCCCTGCTCGACACCCGGGCCCCCGTCGCGGCGCTCGTCACCCCGCTGCTCGCGGCCCTGTGCGGCGGCGGCAGCGTCCGGCTCGGCGCCCCGGAGGACGTCCGCACACCCGCCGGGCCCGGCACCGCACGGCTGCTGGTGACCACCCGGGACCTGCTGCCGACGCTCACCGAACTGCCGGACGGACAGCGGCCCACGGAAGTCCTCGTGGTGTCGGCGGGCACGCCGGAGGCCGACGACGGCCTGCTGAAGTGGCGGGCGATGCACCCGGACGTCACCGTGGTCACCGGCCACGGCGCCACCGGGACGGCGGGCCCCTGGCTCGAACACCGCGCGGCCCCGGGCGAGCCCGTACCGTCGCCGCTGCCCACGGGCCGGCCGGTGCACAACACCCGCGCCTACGTCCTCGACGACCTGCTGCGGCCGGTCCCGCCCGGTGTCACCGGCGACCTGTATGTCGCGGGCGCGGCGGTGGCACGCGGCTACGCGGGCGGCTCCGCGCGGACCGGTGAACGGTTCGTCGTCGACCCCTTCGGCCCCGCGGGCGAGCGGATGCTGCACACCGGCGACCGGGCGCGGCGCAGCACGACCGGCCTGATCACCGTGGCGGACGCGAGCAGCGCGCGCACGGCCGGTACCGGCGCGGCCCGCGGCACCAGCCGGGGCGACCTCGGCGTCCTGCTGCCCCTGCGGACCCAGGGCAGCCAGCCGCCACTGTTCTGCCTCCACCCCAGCCTGGGGCTGAGCTGGGGCTACCGGGGCCTGCTGCCGCACCTGCCCGCCGACCGGCCGGTCTACGGGCTCCAGGCCCGCGGCCTGTCGGGGCCCGAGCCGCTGCCGCTGACCATGGAGGAGATGGCCGCCGACTACGTCGACCAGATCCGCACCGTCCAGCCCAGCGGCCCGTACCACCTCCTCGGCTGGTCCTTCGGCGGTACGGTGGCCTACGCGGTCGCCACCGCCCTGGAGGCCCAGGGCGAGAAGGTCGCCCTGCTCGCCCTGCTCGACACCTACCTCGGCGGGGACACCGGCGAGTTCTTCGACGAGACGCCCGCCGCCCGCGAGGGCGAGGACGTCACGATGCGCCGCGAGCTGGGCGAGCAGGGTCCGCCGTACGGCGGCGAGGAGCCCGGCGGTGACGGTGGCGGCGCCGGACTGGGGCTGGACGAACAGCTCCTGACCGCCATCAGGGAAGTGACCGTCAACTCCGGCCGGCTCTCCTACGGCTACACCCCGAAGCGGTTCGGCGGCGACCTCGTGGTGTTCGTCGCCACCGTCGGCCGGCCCGAGAACTCCCAGGCGTGGGACGCCGTCGCCAGCTGGCGGACCTTCGTCGCGGGCGACATCGACACCCACGACATCGCCGTCGACCACAACGACATGCTCCAGCCCGCGCCCTTGGCGCAGATCGGGCGCGTCGTCGCAGAAAAGCTCCAGGCCGTGCGGCCGACAGGGGAAAGGAACCCGTCATGACCAATCCGTTCGACAACGAGAACGGCACCTTCCTGGTGCTCGTCAACGACGAGGGCCAGCACTCGCTCTGGCCCGCCTTCGCGGAAATTCCGGAAGGCTGGACCTCCGTGCACGGAGAAGCCGGCCGGCAGGAATGCCTCGACTACATCGACGAGAACTGGACGGATATGCGTCCGAAGAGTCTCATCGCGGAAATGAGCGCGAGCGGCAACGCCTCCTAGGCGCCCGCGCGGCACGGCCATGAAGGGGCGGCCCGGATACGGGCCGCCCCTGCGGGGGAGGCTTTCACAGTGAATACAGAAACCGTCGTCACCGTCGTCATCGGTGATGTCGCACTGATCGTCGTCGTCTCCTGGCTGCTGGGAGCGGCGGCCCGCCGGATCGGCCAGCCGGTCGTCATCGGCCAGATCGTGGCGGGTATCGCGCTGGGGCCGACCCTGCTGGGTCGGCTCCCCGGAAACCTGACGGAGCACCTCTTCCCGCGGGAGGTCCTGCCGTTCCTGACCGTGCTGTCCCAGGTCGCCATCGTGCTCTTCATGTTCGTGGCGGGCTACGAGATCGATCCGCGGCAACTGCGCCGGGGCGGCCGCGCGGCCGCGACGGTGGCGCTGTTCGCGCTGCTGGTGCCCGCGGGGCTGGGCGTCGGGACGGTGCAACTGCTGCCCGGCGTCTTCGAAGCGGTCGACCCGCACCACGCGGGCGGCCGGCCCTTCCTGCTCTTCATGGCGGTGGCGGTCTCCATCACCGCCTTGCCGGTGCTGGTCGCCATCGTCCGGGAACGCGGCCTGGCGGGCTCCCCGGCCGGCACGGTGGCGACCACCGCGGCCGGACTCATGGACGTCGCGGCGTGGCTGGTGCTGGCCGCGGCCCTGGTCGGCACCGGCCACGCGACGGGGCCGTCGTGGGCCGTGACCCTGCTGCTGCTCGTGGTGTTCGTGGCCGGCATGTTCCTGGTGGTGCGCCCGGTGCTCGGCTGGTGGCTGCGGCGCTCCAGGGCGCTGATGGCCAACCAGGTCACCCTCGCGCTGGCGCTGGCGCTGGGCAGCGCCTGGGTCACCGCGTCGCTGGGCCTGCACCCGGTCTTCGGCGGGCTGCTGGCCGGCCTGGCCATGCCCCGCCGCGACGGCGCGCCGGACGCCGACGTGCTGCGCCCGATGGAGCAGAGCGCCGGTCTGCTGCTGCCGCTCTTCTTCGTCACCACCGGCCTGTCGTTCAACCTCGGCGCGCTGGACGGGAACGCCGGTCTGCTGCTGCTGTTGATCGTGGCCGTGGCCACCGTCGGCAAACTCGTACCGGCCTATGCGGCGGCCCGGCTCAGCCGGCTCGACCGGCACCGGTCGGCAGTGGTGTCCGCGCTGGTCAACACCCGGGGACTGACCGAATTGATCGTCCTGAACGTGGGTCTGGAATCCGGTGTCATCGGCCCCGGGCTTTTCACCGTGCTGGTACTCATGGCGCTGATCACCACCTTCATGACCGGACCATTGCTGTCCCTGATCGGACGGCGCGGTACACCTGAAGGAGTTGTCAAAACGCCTTCCTTGACGGCTTCTCAGAGAAAATTAACAATCGAATAGCAGGCGGACTGGAGCCCGTGCGCAAACGCACAGGCGCATTCCGCCCGAGAATGGGGGAGAGGGCCGTGGTGAATTCAGCGGACGCAGGGAACTCCGCTCGCTCACAGACGTTCGACGTGGTGGTCGTCGGCGGCGGGCCGGCCGGCTCGACGCTGGCCGCGCTGGTGGCGCGGCAGGGCCACCGGGTACTGGTGCTGGAGAAGGAGTTCTTCCCCCGCTACCAGATCGGCGAGTCGCTGCTGCCGTCGACGGTGCACGGGGTGTGCCGGCTGACCGGGGTCGCGGACGACCTGGCGGCAGCGGGCTTCACCCGCAAACGGGGCGGCACCTTCCGCTGGGGGGCGACGCCCGAGCCGTGGACGTTCTCCTTCTCCGTCTCGGAACGCATGGCCGGGCCGACCTCGTACGCGTACCAGGTGGAGCGCTCGAAGTTCGACGAGATCCTGCTGCGGCACGCCGGCCGGTGCGGCGCGGTGGTGCGTGAGGGGTGCGCCGTCGCGGACGTGATCGCGGACGCCGAGCGGGTACGCGGCGTGCGCTACACCGACGCCGACGGGGTGGAGCACGAGGCGTACGGGACGTACGTGGTGGACGCCTCGGGCAACAAGAGCCGGCTGTTCCAGCGGGTGGGCGGCGAACGGAAGTACTCGGAGTTCTTCCGCAGCCTCGCCCTGTTCGGCTACTTCGAGGGCGGCAAGCGACTGCCCGAGCCGAACTCCGGCAACATCCTCTCGGTCGCCTTCGACAGCGGCTGGTTCTGGTACATCCCGCTCAGCCCCACCTTGACCAGCGTGGGCGCGGTGGTACGGCGCGAGATGGCGGACAAGATCCAGGGCGACCGCGAGCGCGCGCTCGCGGCCCTGATCGCCGAGTGCCCCCTGATCTCGGAGTACCTGTCCGGCGCCACCCGGGTCACCGACGGCCAGTACGGCCACCTGCGCGTCCGCAAGGACTACTCGTACCACCAGACGACGTTCGCCCGCCCCGGCATGCTCCTGGTGGGCGACGCGGCGTGCTTCGTCGACCCGGTGTTCTCCTCCGGCGTCCACCTGGCGACCTACAGCGGCCTGCTGGCCGCCCGCAGCATCAACAGCGCGCTGGCCGGGCTGGTCGACGAGACGGTGGCGATCCGCGAGTTCGAGGCCCGCTACCGGCGCGAGTACGGCGTCTTCTACGAGTTCCTGCTCTCGTTCTACGAGATGCACCACAGCGAGCAGTCCTACTTCTGGCAGGCGAAGAAGGTCACCCACCACGACCGCTCCGAGATGGAGGCGTTCGTCGACCTGGTCGGCGGCGTCTCGTCGGGGGAGGCGGCGCTCTCCGAAGCCGACGCGATGGCGGAGCGGCTGCAGGCCGGCTCGGCGGAGTTCGCGGGCGCCGTGGACCAACTGGCGCACAGCGAGGACGGCAGCATGCTGCCGCTGTTCAAGTCCGCCGTGGTCAGCCAGGTGACCCGCGAGGGCTCGCAGGTGCAGATGCGGGCCCTGCTGGGCGCCGACGCCGAACCGGAGGCCCCTCTCGTCCCCGGCGGGCTCGTCTCGTCCCCCGACGGCATGTTCTGGCTCCCCGCCAGCAGCGGCTGACCCCGAGGAAGGAAAGGATCCGCGGATGCCCGAGACACCCGAGATTCCCGCCCACTACCGGCGGGACCGCTTCGACCCGGTGCCCGAACTCGTCCGGATGGCCAGGGAGACGCCCCTGGTCGAGACCGACGTGACCATCGGCCCGTCCCGCCAGCTCGGCTGGGTGGCCACCGGGCACGCCGAGGTACGGGCGGTGCTCTCCGACACCGAACGGTTCAGCACCCGGCCGCCCGCCGACAGCGAGGAGGACGCGCAGAACCTGGTGCAGGCGGGCAACCTCCTCCAGTACGACCCGCCCGACCACACCCGGCTGCGCAAACTGCTCACCGCGGAGTACACGGTGCGGCGGATGCGCCGGCTGGAGCCCCGCGTCGAGGAGGTCGTCGAGGACTGTCTCGACACCATGGAGCGCATCGGGCGCCCGGCGGACCTCGTACGGTACTTCGCCTGGCCGATCCCGGGGCTCGTCAGCTGCGAGCTGCTCGGCGTGCCCCGGGACGACCAGACGGAACTGGCGCGCTACCTCGACATCACCCGCGACGTCGGCCGCACCCAGGAACAGCAGTTGGCCGCCGGCAAGGCGTACTGGGCGTACATGGGGCAGCTCGCCGAGCGGCGCCGCCGCAACCCCGGCGAGGACATGATCGGGAACCTGGTCCGCGAACAGGGCTCGGCCGTCTCCGACGCGGAACTGGCCGGCATCGGCGCGACGGTGATGGCGGCCGGCTTCGAACAGGTCGCCAGCATCATCGGCCTGGGCACCCTGCTGCTGCTGGAGCACCCGGACCAGCTCGCCCTCTGGCGCGACAACCCCGAGCTGACCGACCGCGCCGTGGAGGAGATGGTCCGCTACCTCACCGTCATCCACACCGCCTCGCCCCGCACCGCGCTGGAAGACGTCACCATCGGCGGCCGGCACATCAAGGCCGGGGAGAGCGTAGCCTGTTCGCTGCTGGCCGCCAACCGCGTACCGGCCGCCGGCGAACCCGAGGACCGCTTCGACATCACCCGCGAGCCGACCCCGCACATGGCCTTCGGGCACGGCATCCACCACTGCCTCGGCGCCCCGCTGGCCAGGATGGAACTGCGCATCGCCTTCCCGGCACTGCTGCGCCGCTTCCCCGGCCTCCGGCTGGCGGTACCGCCGGAGAAGGTCCGCTTCCGGCCCGCCCGCTCACGCCAGTACGCCTTGGAATCCTTGCCCGTCGAATGGTAGGAGACGCAATGCCGGAGGAGACCCAGCACCAGTTCGACCACGCCCGCCGGGCGGGCTTCGGCCCGTCGGACGAGATCCGTCAGCAGCGCGCCCAGGGCGCCCTCGTCAAGGAAGAGGTGGCCCCGGCGCCCGGGGCCGCGACCGAGTCCATCTGGATGGCCCTGGGCTACGAAGCGGTCCGGCAGGTGATGGGCGACCACGTCCGCTTCAGCAACCAGCGCCGGTTCCGCGCCCAGGCCGTCCGCGGGGGGAGCAAGCACCGCCCGCAGGAGATGTCCGGCCACCTCATGGACTACGACCAGCCCGAGCACACCCGGCTCCGCAAGATGCTCACACCGGAGTTCACGGTGCGCCGCATCCAGCGGCTCAAGCCGGTGACCGAACAGATCGCGGAACGCTGTCTGGACGCCATGGAGCGCAACGGTCGGCCCGCCGACCTCGTCGAGCTCTACGCGAGCCCGATCTCCGGCGCCGTCCTGTGCGAACTGCTCGGCGTGCCCCGCGACGACCGGCGCGAGTTCCTGGTCAAGCACCAGTGGCAGTTGGAGCAGGACCGCAGCCGCAAGGACCGGGCCGCCGCCCAGGCGTACACCTCCGGCTACCTGCGCGCACTGGTCAAACGGCAGCGCAAGGACCCCGACGAGGGGTTCATCGGCCAGCTCATCCGCGACCACGGCGACCACTTCGACGACGAGGAACTGCTCGGCATCTGCGGCCTGATGGTGCTCGCCGGGCTCGACAACGTCACCGGCATGATCAGCCTCGGCGTACTGGCCCTCCTGGAACACCCGGACCAGCTCGCCATCCTGCTGGCGGACCCCGAGAAGAACGTGGACCGCGTGGTCGACGAACTGCTGCGCTTCCTGTCCGTCGCCCACGCGCCGACCCCGCGCACCGCCGTCGAGGACGTGGTCGTGGCGGGACAGCTCGTCAAGGCCGGGGAGGAGATCGTCTGCTCGATCCCGATGGCCAACCGCGACCCGGTACTCGGCCCCGACGTCGACCGGTTCGACGTCGAGCGCGACCCGCTGCCGCACATCGCCTTCGGGCACGGCATCCACCACTGCATCGGGGCCGCACTCGGCAGGATGGAACTGCGCACCGCCTACCTGGCGCTGTGGCGGCGCTTCCCCGAGCTGCGGCTGGCCGTACCCGCCGCGGACGTACCGCACAAGACGAACTCCATCGCCTACGGCCTGGAGCGCCTCCCGGTCGCCTGGTGACGGCCGGGAACCACCAGGGCGCCCGGCGCCCGGACACCCCGGAGATGAGGAGAGCACGATGGTCGAGGTACGGGTGGACCCGGAGATCTGCGCCGCTTCCGGCATGTGCAAGCTGCTGGTGCCCGCGGTCTTCGACCAGTCGGAGGAGGACGGCACGGTGCGGCTCACCGACCCGGTGCCGCCCGCGGAACTGGAGGCGAAGGTACGGACGGCGGCCCTGCGCTGCCCGGCCGGCGCCATCGCGGTGCACGAGATGGAGACCGACGCCTCGTAGCGCCACCGGGCCCGGCACCGCGCCGGGCCACCGGGAACACCACGACAAAGCTCCTGGGGGCCGGGAATCGGCCACCAGGAGCTTCGTCGTGCCTGCCGTGCGGAACCCCGCATGCCGGGGCTGCGGCCCGCCGGCCTCGGACCGGCCAAGGCCCGCCGGTCTCCGGCTGACTAAGGCCCGTCCGGCTCCGACCGGACGGCGTCGGCCCGGACCCCGGGACCGCCCGGCCGGTCCGGTGTGGTCGGCCCGGTCGATCCGATCGGCCCGGCCGCCCCCGCCGGAGCGCCGATCCGCACCGTACGCAGCCGACGCGCGTCCGCCACCGTGGCGCAGCCCGCCAGCCCCAGCGCGTCGGAGAGTTCGGCGGCCAGCAGGCCCAGCACCCGGTGCACACCCGCCTCCCCGGCCGCGGCCAGGCCCCACACCGGTGGGCGCCCGACCAGTACCCCGGACGCGCCCAGCGCCAGCGCCTTGAGCACGTCCGTGCCCGAGCGGACGCCGCTGTCCAGCAGCACCTGGCAGCTCCCGCCGACCGCCTCGGCGATCTCCGGCAGCGCCTCGATGCTCGGCAGGGCACCGTCCAACTGTCGACCTCCATGGTTGGACACCACGACGGCATCCACCCCGAACTCCGCCGCCCGCACCGCGTCCTCGGCCGCCAGCACCCCCTTGAGCAGCAGCGGAAGCCGGGTCTGCGCCCGCAGTTCCGCCACCTGCGACCAGGTCAGCGCCGACGAGAACTCCTGGCCGGTGTGCACGGCCACCGCCGAGGCTCCGGCGGCGCGCCGGTGCGCGGCCGAGGCGCCGCCGCCGTCCAGGTGGGCCGCCCGCACCCGCTCCGGCAGCGCGAACTCGTTGCGTACGTCGCGCAGCCGCCGCCCCATCCAGGGCACGTCCACGGTCAGCATCAGCGCCTCGCAGCCGGCGTCCTCCGCACGCCGCGCCAGCTCCAGGGCCCGGCCCGGCTCGCGCAGCCAGTACAACTGGAACCAGACCCGGCCGCCGAGCGCGGTGATCTCCTCCACCGGCACGGTGCTCAGTGTGCTGACTGTGAACGGCACCCCCGCGGCCTTCGCCGCCCGCGCCGCCGCGAGCTCACCGTCCGGATGCACCAGGGCCTGGTACGCGACCGGTGCCACCGCCACCGGCATCCGCGCCGGACGGCCCAGCAGGTCGGCGCCGGTCGCACACCGCGACACGTCCCGCAGCACCCGCGGCCGCACGAAGACCCGGTCGAACGCCTCCCGGTTGGCGGCGAGCGTACGCTCACTTCCGCTGCCGCCCGCGACGAAGTCCCGTACCCCGGCGGGCAGCACCGCGGCGGCGGCACGCTCGACGTCGTCGAGCGTCAGGAGCGTGTCCGCCGCCGCGCCGCCGGGCGCCGGGTCCTCACAGGACACGCTGGCCCTTCTTCTCCAGCTCCACGGCCTCGTACAGCGCCTTGATGTTGGAGCTGCCGAACGTCTCCGCGCCCTGCCGCTCGATGATCTCGTAGAAGATCGTGCGCCGCGGGTGGGTGGAGGCGGTGAAGATCTGGAAGAGCTGCCCGCCGTGGTCCTGGTCCGCCAGCAGACCGGTCGACCGCAGGTCGTCCAGGCTGTGGTCGCTGAGGGCGATCCGCTCGCCCAGCAGGTCGTAGTAGGCGGCGGGGGAGCTGAGGAACTCCACGCCGCGGCCGCCGAGGGTGCGCACCGCGTGCACGGCGTCGTCACAGGAGAAGGCGAGATGCTGGACCCCCGCCCCGTGGTGGCTCTTGAGGAAGTCGTCGATCTGCCCCGGGTCGGCGGTGGTGTCCGGCTCGATGAGGGTCAGGGTGACCCGGCCGGTGGGGCTCTGGACGACCTTGGAGTCCATCGCCTGCGCGCCCACGACGATGTGCTCCTCGAAGATCTCCTGGAAGCCGAGCGCCCGCTGGTAGTACGCGACGGTCGCGTCGAGGTCGCCGTTGTTCAGGCACACCGCGATGTGGTCCAGTTCGAGCAGCCCCACCTCGCTGGGCACCGGCTGCCGGGACTTGAGCGTCGGTACGAAGCCGACCGGCAGCCCGGGACCCTCCTCCGGGGCGCGCTGCACCAGCGTGTGCACCACGTCGCCGAAGCCGCTGACGGTGGCCGTGACACCGCCGTCGGGCCCGTGCCGGGCAGGCTCGCGCAGCGGCTGGGAGCCGTTGGCCACCGCGTGGGCGTACGCGCCCTCGACGTCGGCGGTGCGCAGCGCGATGTCCGCGACGCCCTCGCCGTGCGCCAGGACGTACACCGACGCCGGGTGCCGGTCGGAGGTCGCCATGGTGAGCACCAGGGTGATCGTGCCGTGCCGCAGGGCGATGCTGCGGTGCTCGCTGGAGCCGCCGGTGCCGACGACGGTGAACGCGTACCGGTCGACCCAGGCGAACGCCGCCGCGTCCAGGTCTTCCACGTACATCTCGACGTAGTCGATCGCGAGATCGCTGACCGGGCTGACAGCAGCCGTGGCCGCTGTGGTGGTAGAAACTGTCATGAGAGTCCCCGTTTGAAGGAATGATCTGGACGCGGCTCGTCGAGCCGGCTCGCCTACCGGAGTGGACGGATTTCCTGCCGCACGACCGCGCCGATGACCGCCCGGCCCGGCCCGGTCCAATCCGTGGACCTCTTCGTCCTCTTCGCGTGTTCGCCACTGCCGCCGGACAGCGGAAGGCGAACCATTTCGGTGATGCCCGACATTACTCCGGCGCTACGGCTGTCGCACCTGTCAAGAAATGCGATGGGCCCGGCCGTCGGAGTGGTATCACCTTGACCCCGTACGCGCGCGGGAGAACCATTGCTGTCGATCCGGCCCTGGGGGATGCTGAGGGCCCGGCGCGGACCGCGGACGCGCGCGCCGTACCCCTTCCTGACTGACAGAAGGCAGCCATGGAAATCATGCAACCGGAAATTGTCGCCGAGTTGAATGCCGCGACGCTGCACGCTTCGCTGGCCGACGCCTCGATGGAGTCCATGAATCTTCTGAATCAGATCGCCGACGAGTATCCGGAAGCGATCTCTTTCGCGGCGGGACGGCCGTACGAAGGCTTTTATGACGCAGCTCAGGTGCATGAATACCTGCAAACCTTCTGCGATCACTTGCGGACCGAGCGCCGGATGACCGAAACGGAAATCGCGCGGACCCTCTACCAGTACGGCGAGACGAAAGGGATCATCGCCGGACTGATCGCGCGGGGCCTGGCCGTGGACGAGGGCATCGAGACCGTGGACGGGTCCGTGGTCGTCACGGTCGGCTGCCAGGAGGCGATGTTCCTCGTCCTGCGCGCGCTGCGGGCCGGCAGCCGCGACGCCGTGCTCGCGCCCCGGCCCGCCTACGTCGGCCTCACCGGCGCCGCGCTCCTCGCCGACCTGCCCGTGCTGCCGGTGCACACCGGGGAGCACGGCATCGATCTGGACGACCTGCTCACCCAGTTGCGCCGCGCGCGGGCCGCGGGCCGGCGGGTGCGCGCCTGCTACGTGACGCCCGACTTCGCCAACCCGGTGGGCGCCAGCATGGAACCGGCCGACCGGCACCGGCTGCTGGAGATCGCCGAGCAGGAGAACCTCCTCCTGCTGGAGGACAACGCGTACGGCGTCTTCCACACGTCCGCCGAACGGCCGCCGACGCTGAAGTCCCTGGACCGCAACCGCCGGGTCGTCTACCTGGGCTCGTTCGCCAAGACCGGGGTCCCCGGGGCGCGGGTCGGCTTCGTGGTCGCCGACCAGCGGGTGACCGGCGACGGCGGCGACCGGCTGCTCGCCGACGAACTGTCGAAGATCAAGAGCATGCTCACCGTCAACACCTCGCCGATCGCCCAGGCGGTCATCGGCGGCAAACTGCTCCGGCACGGTTGCAGCATGGTCGAGGCCAACCGCCGCGAGACGGACGTCTACCGGCGCAACCTCAGCCAGGTACTGGCCGGACTGGCCCGGCGCTTCGCCGACTGCCCCGGCGTCACCTGGAACGAACCGACCGGCGGCTTCTTCGTCGTCGTCAGCGTGCCGTTCGTCGTCACCGACGCCTTCCTGCAGCACGCGGCCCGCCGCTACGGCGTGCTGTTCACCCCGATGCACCACTTCTACGGCGCGTCCGCGCAGTGCCGCCAGCTCCGGCTGTCCATCAGCACCCTCACCCCCGAACGCATCGAGCAGGGCCTCGACCGGCTCGCCGCGCTCATCACCGACCGGCTCCGCGCCAACGGTGGTGCGGCGGCCCAGGAGGCCGGTGCGGCGGACGGGGCCGCCACCTCGCCCGCCGCACCGGCCGGCCCGCCCCCGGACGGTGCCCGGTGATCCGCACCCTCGCCGTCGTCGGCACCGGACTGATCGGCACCTCACTCGCCCTCGCGGCGGCCCGCCACGGCGTCCGGGTGTACCTCCAGGACAGCGACCCGTCCGCCGTACGGACCGCTGCCGCGCTGGGCGCCGGGCTGCCGGGGCCGCCGCCCGAACCGGTGGACCTCGCCGTGATCGCCGTCCCGCCCAGCCTCGTCGCCCCCGTCCTCGCCCAGCAGCAGGCCCGCGGACTCGCCGGTACGTACACCGACGTGGCCAGCGTGAAGTACGAGCCGGAACGGGCGGTCCTGGCCAGGGCACCCGACCCGACCCGCTACATCGGCGGCCACCCGCTGGCCGGCCGTGAACGCTCCGGCCCCCTCGCGGCCCGCGTCGACCTCTTCCAGGACCGCGTCTGGGTGCTCACCCCGTCCCGGCTCACCTCCCGCACCGCCCTCGACCGCGCGCTCTCCCTGATCGGGCTCTGCGGAGCCGTACCGCTGGTGATGCAGAGCAAGGCGCACGACGACGCGGTGGCGCTCACGTCCCACGTGCCGCACGTGGTGTCCAGCCTGATGGCGGCCCGGCTCGGCGCCGGGCCTCCGCAGGCCGCGCGGCTCGCGGGCCAGGGGCTCCGGGACGTGACCCGGATCGCCGGCGGCGACTCCCGGCTCTGGAGCGACATCCTCCAGGCCAACGCCGGTGCAGTCGCCGGTGTCCTCACCGACCTCCAGGCCGACCTCGCCGAACTCCTCACCGCGCTGCGCGACCTGGCCGGACCGGCCGACCGGCGCAGCGCGCACAGCCTGGCGGCGGTCGTCGACCTCCTCGACCGGGGCATCACCGGGCTCGGCGAACTCTCCACGGGACTCCCGGGGCGTCCGGCGCATCTCACGTCCGTACGCGTCCGGATCGCCGACCGCCCCGGCGAACTCTCCCGGCTGCTGGCGGCCACCGCCGAACTGGGCGTCGGTCCCGAGGACGCGCAGATACGCCCCGCCGACGGGGTACGCGGGGACCTGACGGTCCGGCTCGCCGTACCCGCCGCCGTTTCCGGCCCCCTGCTGGCCCGCGTCACCGCCGAGGGCTGGGATGCCGACACCGAGGCCGACGGGCGCCCGGCGCGCGTCGCGTGAGCCGGCTCGGCCCGTGGGAGAACGCCGGCGGCCCGCCGTCGCCTAACCGACCCGTGCCGCGGGCTCGTACAGGAAGGGCCGGGTCGTCGTCACCTCGGTGAACCCGCGTCCGACCAGCGTCGGTTCGGACGTGGGGAGCGCGTCCACGCACGCGTGGGTACGGCCGCGGGCACCCGCCTCCCGCAGGCGGGCGGCCACCAGCGCGGTGAACAGTCCCCGCTTCCGGTAGGCAGGGCGCGTCCGCCCGCCGGCCAGTTCGGCGAAGGCACCGCCCGGCCGGTAGTACACCCGCCCGCAGGCCGCCGGTACACCGTCCACGTACGCCACGTGGACGCTCATCTCCTCGGGCGTGTCCCGCAGGCTCAGCTCCAGTTGCCGACGCTCCTCGGCGACGTTGCGGCGCCCCGAGTCCCGGGAGATCTCGGCCACGTCGTCCAGGCCCTGCGCGTCCCGGACGCGGCGGATCTCGTACGCCGGTGCCTGGAATGCCGCTGCCGTCGCCTCGCTGACCGGCAGCATCAGGACCTTCTCCACGTCGTCCGGCTCGAATCCGGCCGCCCGCAGGCGGTCTCCCATACCGGCCGGGACGTCGTGGCCGTACAGCTTCCACTCCAGCGTGCAGCCGAGCGCGTCGGCACGCGCCGTCTCCGCGCGGATCACCAGGTCGGCGTCCTCCTCCGTACACCGCGCGTACACGATCCGGCACTCCGAGCCGTCCGGAGCGGTCTCCCGCACGGTCGTCCCGTCCGGGGCGGCCGTACCGGAACTCCGGCGCTCCTCGTCCAGAAGCGCCAGCAGACCGGCGATCTCACTTCTCTGCATGGGTGATGTCCTTACAGGGGTCACAGGGGTCACAGGAGGCATAGGGGTCACAGGGCAACGGGCAGGCCCAGGACGGCGAACAGGCCGGGGCCGAAAACAGTGATCTCCACGATCCGTCCGTCCTCGACGCGCAGCACTTCGAGGGCGTGGGCACGGTGGGCGGGCTCGCCCGGGCCCCGGGCGTAGAGCGCGACAGCGGGCTGCCGGTTCATCCAGGTGGCGATGGTGCGGAGGTCCGGGGGCAAGGCGAGCCGGACAGAGCCTGCCCCCTCTGCCAGTACGGCGGCAAGCGCATTGTTGTCCTGGCTCTCCAGCGCCGTTGCGTAGTGCTGGAGCACAGCGCCTTCGTCGGAGCCCGCCGATCTCGCAGGTGCCCGGTCCCGGACCCGCGGACGAGCGCGTTGCAGCGCGCTGTTCACCGCCGCCACACTGACTTCCAGCGTCGCGGCGGTCTCCCGTGCGGACCAGCCCAGCACGTCCCGCAGGACGAGCACGGCCCGTTGCCGCGGCGGCAGCGACTGGAGCGCCGTCACGAAGGCCAGCCCGATCGTGTGCCCGGCCACCACCTCACCCGACGCCGGCTCCTGGGCCGGCACCTGCTCCAGCAGCGTGTCGGGACACGGCTGCACGGTCGCAGGGGTGCGCGGGCCGGCGGCCAGGTGGTCCAGGCAGGCGCGGGTGGCGACGCGGTACAGCCAGGTACGGAACGTCGCGGGCCCGGCGAAGGTCTCCCGCTCGCGCCAGGCCCGCAGCAGCGTTTCGGTCACCAGCTCGCCGGACGCCTCGAACGATCCGAGCATCCGGTAGCAGTGCACCTGTAACTCCGCCCGGTACCTCGCCCCCAGCCGGGAGAACGCCGCCGCGTCCTCGCCCCCCGTCTCCCCGTCGCCCATCGAAGCCTCCTGTGCCCCATGCGCACCGCGCAACATCATCTTTCTCAGGTGAGGGTACTGACGTCGCGTGAACGCGGGTCCTGCGCACGGGGGTTCGAGGCGTGTGCGCGCGGGATTCGCGTGCGTTTCGGCGGCGGCGGGGCGAGGCTCCGGCGCTCCGCTCAGCCCAGTTCCAAGCTCGTCACCGCGTAGGCCCGCTCCGCCTGCACCGGTGCCACCGGACCCGTGTACATGCGCATCGTGTGGGAGTCCGGGGCCAGGCCCCGGGAGAGGGCCAGGGAACGTGCGCTGTGGTGCGGGTCGGGGATGTCGGCGTGGACCACGTCGTCCGGGGCCAGGTGCGCGGTGAGCGCGTCGAACAGGGCCTCGGCGCCGCGGGACGTGTCGGCGAAGAGGGGGCCCAGGCGGTATCCGTCGCGGGCCGGCCGGATCGCGCCGTAACCCGCGATCCTTCCGTCCCGCAGTTGCGCGTACGCGTGGTGGCCGTCGGCGGTGAGCCAGCGGGAGAGGAACGCCCGCCGGTCGGCCGGGAAGCACTGCCGGTCGTACGCGGCGATCTCGTCGAGGTGGCCGGGCGCGACGGGGACCACCGTCGCCGCGGGTGTGCCGGGGCGTACAGGGCGTCCGCGGTAGCGCGTGGTGCGGTAGGCGGTGGTGAAGCCGGAGCGCCGGTACGTGGCTTCCTGCGCCGGGACCGCGTCCAGGCCGATGGTCCGGTCCCCGGCGTGCGGCACCGCGGCGTGCCAGGTGGCCATGCCCAGCCCGCGGCCGCGGTGGTCCGGGTGCACCAGGTAGTAGCCGAGGAACGCGTACTGCGAGGAGTAGTTGACGACCGACACCGACGAGACGAGCTGTCCGTCGAGGGTGCCTATGAAGAAGCCGTCGGGGTCGGTGGCGTGGAAGCAGTCGGTGTCGCGGTGGCCCGGGTTCCAGCCTTCGTCGGCGGCCCACTGTGCCACCTCGCGCCATTCCTCAAGGGTGGCGGGGCGGACGGTGAACTCACCGGCCGGGGCGCCCGGGGCCGTGGCCGGCGTCGTGGTCGCGGTCGCGGTGCCGGCCGTGTCGGCTGCCGGGGTGCCGGTGGTGGCGTTCTGGTGCGGGGTCTCGCCGGGGGAGGTCATACCTGGTGGGTGTCCTTGGCTGTCGGGCCCCGCTGCCGTGCGGAGCAGCGGGGCGGTGGCGGCGGGTCAGATGAGGTCCATGGCGGCGACTTCGTCGGGCCGACCGTAGCTGACCGGACCCTGGAAGCGCCGTCGGGCGGTGGCGAACCACCACACCGTGGCGATGACGAGGACCACGCCCAGCGCGATCGGCGCGTAGTTGAACGATTCAGCAGTGATCGGCGAGGCCTGCGGCAGCATGAACAGCACACTGCTGATCACGATCCAGGTCACCGCGACGGCCGCGACCAGCTTGCCGTACCGCCCCAGGTTCCACGGGCCGGGCTGGAAGGTGTCCAGCCGCAGCCGCAGGAAGATCGGTACCGCGTAGGCGAGGAAGAGCCCGACGACGTTGATGCTGACGACGGCGGTGAACGCGGTGTGCGACCACCAGCCGGGGATGACGAGGACCAGGGAGCAGGCCGCGGCCAGCCAGACCGCCTTGACGGGGGTACGGGTGCGGGAGGAGACCGAGTGCCACCAGCGGGACCCGGGCATCGCGCCGTCCCGCGAGAAGGCGAAGATCTGCCGGGTGTTGCTGGTCATGTTGGCCAGGCCGCAGAAGAGCATCGCGCCGATCACGATCAGCAGCAGGAACTTGGCGGTGCCGGTGCCGAGCGCGTCGATGAGGATCTGCACCGGCGGTGCCTCGGCGCTCGCCGCGCCCGCGTAGTCGCGGATCGCGAAGACCAGGGCGAGCATGAGGACCAGGCCGGCGACCGCGGAGTAGCCGATGGCCCGCATGATGCCCTTGGGCGCGTTGACGGTGGCCCGGACCGTCTCCTCGGACATGTGGAAGCTGCCGTCGAACCCGGTGAACGTCCAGCTCGTGACGAGCAGGCCGAGCATCGCGCCGTACAGGCCGTTGGTGAACCCGGTGTTGTTCACGAAGTGCGTCACGAACGACGGGGACTGGTGGTGCGAGGGCAGCACGACCAGCGCGGTGACGATGACGACCAGGCCGATCAGCAGCCACCACACCGAGATCCGGTTCAGCACCGCGACCAGCTGCACCGTAAAGGTGTTGGCGAGCGCCTGGACGAAGAGGATCGCCGCGGTGATCAGGACCGCCCGCTGCGGGCTGGCCTCGTAGGACGGCCACTGCATGGCGATGAACGCCTGGATGAAGGTGGCCGCCGCGTAGCCGGTGGCGGCCGTGCCGCCGACCTGGCCGACGAAGTTCAGCCAGCCCGTGTACCAGGACCAGGCGCCCCGGTGCCGCTTGGCCAGCTTCCCGGCCGAGAAGTACAGCGCGCCGCTGGTCGGGTAGGCGGAGGCGATCTCCGCCATCGAGGCGCCGACGAACAGCACCATGGCGGCGACGGCTATCCAGCCGAAGACCAGGATCACCGGCCCGCCGGCGTTCATACCGAACCCGAAGGAGGAGAAGATCCCGGAAAGGATGTTGATGATGGTGAAAGAGATGGCGAAATTGTCGAACGCGCGGAACCGCCGGGTCAGTTTCCGCGGATAGCCCATGGCGTGCAGCGTCGCGTCGTCGTCGAGCGTGACGGGATCCGCGGCGCGGTGGCTTCTGGTGCGGGCGGGGGACACGGAATCGGACACAACCGCAACCTTTCTGGTGGGGGACAGGAAGACATCGGCGCGGAGCGCCGATACGCGGTGTCGGCACCTGTCTTCGGGGCGTGCCGGGGCACGGGAGGCCGGGGCCGGCAGGCCGGGGGGATGGGTGAACGGGACATCAGCGGGCCGGGGGCGGGGTGCGGTGGGTGGAGCGCCCCGGGCGGGGGACATGGCTCGGCGGTCCCGGGGGCGGGCGCGCGGCGCCGCCCCCGGAACCGCCGTCCGGGACGTCAGGAAGCATCGGGCACCGGGAGACCGCACGCGCGTCTCGCCTTGTTCAACTGCTCCTCGGGGTCGCCGAAGGCGCTCCACGGCATACGGGAGGCGTACGGGCCCATGGCCGTGAACACCGCCCGCGCCTCGAAGGCGCACTGCGCCATGTGCAGCGCGTGCGCCAGGTAGGCCAGGTCCAGCACGGGAGTGAAGCGGTAACCGGCGACGTGCGGCAGCCAGTTGCGGTAGACGCTGAGGGCCGTGGCCTTCCACTGCGGCTGTTCCCAGGTGCGTTCCGCGAGGAGCGAATCGGCGTTGTAGCCGTCCACCAGGGCCACCAGCGGCAGCAGCCGCAGCGGGGAGGAGGCCGGGGCCCGCTGGCTGAGGAACGCGGCGACGTCCCAGGCCGCGTTCGCCTCGCCCCCGTGGCGCGGGAAGAAGAACGACAGGAAGCGGTGGTGGCCCTCGCGGTTCCAGGGGTCGAGCCGCAGGATGTGGGAGAAGAGCGTCCAGGGGCCGGGCGGCGCCGTGAGCAGCCCTTGCGGGGCGGGATCGCGGGGCTGCTGCAGGCGGGCCAGGGTCAGTTTGGCCGACCACGGTGTGGGGTCGTCGGGAGCCGCCTCGGCGGCGCGGTCGCAGGCGGCCACCGCGATCCGGCCGAGGGCCTCGGCCCGGCTGTCGCCGCCGTCGGCCGCGCGGACCGCCCGCAGTACCGCGACGCGCGCCCACAGCAGGGCCGCTTCCCGGCCGGGTTCCTCGGCCAGCCAGCGCTCCGCCAGGTCCGAATCGGCCGCTTCGGAGGCCAGTACCAAGGAGCGGTGCGCGCGTACGCCGTGGTCCCCGCGCGCCTCCCGCAGGATCTCGCGCGCCCCGAAGTAGCGGCCTGCCCGGATGTCCACGCAGGCCCGCGCGAGCCGGAGGTCGTCGGCTGCCGGATGCCACACGTACTGCCCCTCGAATAACCCAGCGGTCATGTCCCTTGCCGCTCCTGCCGTTCTGCCGGTGAGGTCGGGCACCAGCGCATTTTCAGCCATGCCGAGATCAACCGGTACGCACTGTTCCCCCAGCTCCACCGGCAGTGCCACACCCTACTCAGCAGCAACTCGGTTCGAAACTGGTGATCGGAATTACCTGATTCCGCAACGACGGCGTGCGCGACATTGGCGGCGAAATCGGTCGATCACGCGGCGGCGGAAAATGCGCGGTATGCAATTGGCATATGCCAGGCCGACCGAAGCGTACCGTCGGCGAGGGTTCGCCCGACCTGTCGTCCACGGTCCGCCTCGGGCCGGGCGGGCCGGTATGGGCGGCGGGGCACCGTATGCCCCGTGCGGAGGCGACGGAGGGTGGTCCGTCGCCTGTTCACGTCACCTCCGGCGCATCTTCACCGGGGTGACACGGCGTCTTCCCACGGCCTGGTTCCTCTTGGAACACTCCAGTCGCGCCTGTACCCTCCCAGCCCAAGGGGGCATTTCAGCCATGCCAGAACTCGACCGGCGGCGGTTCCTGCAACTCACCGGCGGGGCCGCCGCGTTCTCCGCGCTGTCGCAGAGCATCGCCCGTGCCGCCGCGATCCCCGCCGACCGCCGCACCGGCTCCATCGAGGACGTCGAGCACATCGTCGTGCTGATGCAGGAAAATCGTTCTTTCGACCATTACTTCGGAACGCTGCGCGGCGTACGGGGCTTCGGCGACCCCCGGCCGGTGACGCTGCCCAGCGGCAAGCCGGTGTGGCACCAGTCCGACGGCAAGGGCAAAGAGGTGCTGCCGTTCCGGCCCCAGGTCAAGGACGACAACCTCGGGCTGACCTTCATCGAGGACCTCAACCACGACTGGAAGGGCAGCCACCGGGCGTTCAACGACGGCCGCTACGACCAGTGGGTCCCGGCCAAGACGTCCACCACGATGGCGCACCTCGCGCGCAAGGACATTCCGTTCCACTTCGCGCTGGCCGACACGTTCACCGTCTGCGACGCCTACCACTGCTCGTTCATCGGCTCCACCGACCCGAACCGCTACTACCTGTGGACCGGCTACACGGGCAACGACGGCAAGGGACCCGGTGACCCCAGCGGCCCGGTCCTGGACAACGCCGAGAAGGGCTACAGCTGGACGACGTACCCCGAGCGGCTGGAGGCGAAGGGCGTCTCCTGGAAGATCTACCAGGACATCGGCGACGGTCTGGACGCGGCGGGGAGCTGGGGCTGGATCAAGGACCCGTACCGGGGCAACTACGGGGACAACTCCCTGCTGTACTTCAACAGCTTCCGCAACGCGAAGCCCGGCGACCCGCTCTACGAGAAGGCCCGGCGCGGCTCGAATGTGAAGGGCGGCGGAAAGCTCCTCGACGACCTGCGGGCGGACGTCAGGAACGGCCGGCTGCCGAAGGTCTCCTGGATCGCCTGTCCCGAGGCGTACACCGAGCACCCGAGCTGGCCCGCCAACTACGGGGCCTGGTACATCTCCCAGGTCCTGGACGTGCTGACCTCCGACCCGAAGGTCTGGGCCAGGACGGCCCTGTTCCTCACGTACGACGAGAACGACGGCTTCTTCGACCACGTCGTCCCGCCGTACCCGCCGGCCGACGCCGCCCAGGGCCGGTCCACCGTCTCCACCGAAATGGAGCTCTACCCCGGCGGCGCGGGCTTCCCGGCCGGCCCGTACGGCCTCGGCCAGCGCGTGCCGATGCTCGTCGTCTCCCCCTGGAGCACCGGCGGATACGTCTGCTCCGAGACCTTCGACCACACCTCGATCATCCGCTTCATGGAGCGCCGCTTCGGGGTCGCCGAGCCGCACATCTCGAAGTGGCGGCGCGCCGTCTGCGGCGATCTGACCTCGGCCTTCGACTTCAGCCGTACGGGCAGTCCGGGCGCGCTGCCGGACACCGGCGGCTACACGCCGATCCATCCGGAGCCCGCCGACTTCCACCCAGCGCCGCCGGCCGCCGGCCGCCTGCCCCGGCAGGAGCGCGGCACCCGTCCCACCCGGCCGCTGCCCTATGCCCCGTACGTCGACGGTGCCGCCGACACCGCTGCCGGGAAGTACCGCCTGACCTTCAGCGGCGGTGACGCCGCCGGGGCGCACTTCTACGTGACGGCGCCGAACCGCGGTGACGGCCCGTGGACGTACACCACCGAGCGCGGCAAGGCCGACTCCGACAGTTGGAACACGGCCTACTCCAACGGCACGTACGACCTCTCGGTGTTCGGCCCGAACGGCTTCCTGCGGACGTTCCGGGGGCCGGGCAGGACGGCGGGGCCCGAGGTGACCGCGCGGCACAACAGGGCCACCGGCAACCTCGACCTGGTCCTGACCAACGCGGGCGACGGCGCCCGCACCCTGAAGGTCACCGACGCGTACGGCAGCACGTCCCGCACGTTCACCGTGCGCCCGGGGCAGCGGGTGACCCACACCCTGGACCTGCGGGCGGGCAAGCGCTGGTACGACGTGAGCGTGGTCTGCGACGCGGACCGCACATATCTGCGCCGGTTCGCGGGACATGTGGAGAACGGCACGGCCGGGGTGAGCGACCCCGGAATCCACACGGTCTGAGCCGTACGGCCGCCCCTGCCTGCCGGGGGCGGCCCGCCGCGTCGGCCGGATCATGGCGGCTGCCGCTTGGCATGTGCGCGATATCGTGCCGACGCCTGATCACCCGTTCGAGGGAGAGAGTCCATGGCCAGGAAGTCGGCAGTCCGCATGACGTGCGTGTGCGCGGGAGCGCTGTCCGTGGCCGCGCTGCTGGCGGTGGTGCCCGGCAGCAACGCGGTCTCCGCCGCTCAGCCGGAAGCGGCCGGGCCCGTCGCGGCGCGCGCGGCGCAGACCGCCAAGGGCAAGCCGCGGCCGGACGCCCGGCACGTCGTCATCGCGGTGCACGGCGGGGCGGGCACCGCCCTGAAGCGCGAGGACACCACCCCCGCCCAGGAGAAGGCGTACCGCGACGGTCTGACCGGGGCGTTGCGCGCCGGGCACAAGGTGCTGCGCGAGGGCGGCAGCAGTGTGGCGGCGGTCGAGGCCGCGGTACGCAGGCTGGAGGACAACCCCTTGTTCAACGCGGGCAAGGGCGCGGTGTTCAACGAGGACGCGGGCCACGAACTGGACGCGTCGGTCATGCGCGGCTCCGACCTCGCGGCGGGGGCCGTGGCCGGCGTCCGCAACGTACGCAATCCCGTCTCCGCGGCGCGGCTGGTGATGGAGAAGACCAAGCACGTGCTGCTGGCGGGCGAGGGCGCCGACGACTTCGCGGCCCGCAACGGCCTGCCGACCGTCACCCAGGACTACTACTGGACCGAGAAGCGCTGGCAGGAGCTGATGAAGGCCAAGGGACGGCTGAAGGGCTCCGGCGAGACCCTGACCCAGGGCACCGTCGGCGCGGTGGCCGTGGACGGGAAGCGGGACCTGGCGGCGGCGACCTCCACCGGCGGGCTGACGAACAAGATGGCCGGCCGGGTCGGGGACTCGCCCGTCGTCGGCGCGGGCACGTACGCCAAGAACGACACGGTCGCGGCCAGCGCCACGGGCGCGGGCGAGGTGTTCCTCCGGGGCGCCGCCACCGTGACGATCTCGAACCTGATCGAGTTCGGCGGACGGGACCTGGCCGGCGCCGCGTACGAGGTGCTGGTGAAGCGGCTGCCCCACCTGGGCGGCACGGGCGGTGTGATCGCGCTGAACGCCCGGGGCGTCTTCGACGCCCCGCACAGCAGCGAGGGGATGCTGCACGGCTACCTGACCGAGGACGGTCACATCGTCACCAAGGTCTTCGCCGACGAGACACCGGCGAACGAGTGAGCACGCCCGCACCGGCCCGACGGTGCACGGTGGCGTGATCCGCTCGCTTCGCCCGCCGTCCTGACGATGGCTCAATAGGCCCTCTCCCTCCGGAAGCGGAGCGGCACTACCGTCCCCCGACGCGGGGGATCACTCTGGGGAGGGGATCAGTTACATGTTCTATCACTTGTTCAAATCCATCGTCATGGTGCCGCTGCTGCGGTGCCTGTTCCGCCCCCGCGTCGAGGGACTGGAGAACCTGCCCGCCTCGGGCGCCGCCATCATCGCCGGGAACCATCTCTCCTTCTGCGACAGCTTCCTGATGCCGGCGACGGTCAAGCGCCGGATCACCTTCCTGTGCAAGCAGGAGTACTTCACCGGACGCGGCGTCAAAGGGCGGCTGACGGCGGCCTTCTTCCGCGCCTGCGGGCAGATCCCGGTGGACCGCTCCGGCCGCAGCGCGGGCCAGGCCGCCGTGGAGGAAGGCGTACGGGTGCTGAGCGGCGGCGAGCTGCTCGGGATCTACCCGGAGGGCACGCGCTCGCACGACGGCCGGATGTACAAGGGGAAGACCGGCGTCGCGGAGATGGCGCTGCGTACGGGCGCGCCGGTGATCCCGTGCGCGATGATCGGGACGTTCGAGGCCCAGCCGGCCGGGCGCCGGCTGCCGCGGGTCGTCCCGATCACCATCCGCTTCGGGGAGCCGCTGGACTTCTCCCGGTACGCCGGGATGGCCGATCAGCGGCTGGTGCTGCGGGCCGTCACGGACGAGATCATGTACGCCCTGCTGAAGCTGTCCGAGCAGGAGTACGTCGACACGTACGCGGCGGAGGCCAAGGCACGGGCACCGCGGCACGCCGTACCGGCCGGCCGCGCCGGTTGACGCTCCGCGGCCCGCACCGGCCGGCCTCCGTGCCGCTCACCCGGGGCGAGCGGCACGGCCCGTACGCCGGGTCAGCGGGCCGGCGTGCAGATGGCCTGGACCGACTTGCGGGGGTCGCTCTCGGAGCGGGCCTTCAGCACGACCCGGCCGTGCCGGGCGGCGCCCGGCTTCGCGGTGACGGCGACCGGGACGCTCACCGTGCTGCCGGCTTTCGCGGTGGCGATCCGGTGCGGCAGCCAGGCGGACCAGCCGCGTCCGGTGGCGGCGGCCGAGAGCCGGTACACGTCGGAGTCCAGGTGCGCGCCCCCGCTGCCCGGCCGGCCGGTGTTGGTCAGCGGGAAGGTGCACACCGCCCGGCCCTTGGCGGGGTTGCCGTGCGCCGTGCCGTGGCGCAGTTTCGCACCGCGGCGCTGCGGGCCCGCGCCGTCCAGGGACCGGACGGCGACGGTGTAGCTCAGCACACCCTTCTTGTCCCGCCGGATGTCCAGTACGTAGAAGTGCAGCCGGTTGGCCCGGTCGGCGTACTCGTAGGCGCTGCCGGAGTCCGCGCCCGCGTGGAACAGCGCGTCGCTGAGCTGCCGGTAGTCACCCATGGTGATCATCTGCGGGGTGCCGTCGGGGCGCCGGAAGTCGACCATGCCGATGTCCTCCGGGTGGGCGTCGATCACCCACGCGAACGGGGCCCGGTCCTCGTTCTTGGTCTTGGACAGCAGCACCCCGTTGTCCGGGGTGAAGGAGTCCATGCCCATCCGGTCGACTACCTCGACGGTGTAGTTGTCGTAGCCGCCGCCGTCGCACAACGGGTCGGCCGTGGTGGAGCAGGCCGGCTCCAGGTCCCGGCCCAGCGTGATGTTGACGCCGGACAGGCCCTTGGCGCCGGGCGGCGCGGAGCGCGCGGTGACCTGGGCGACCGCGACGCCGGACGTCTTGAGCGCGTCCCGGTCCAGGCGCAGGACGTTCTTCTCGTCGACGATGCCGAGTTTGAGCTTGTCACGCAGGACGTGCTGCGAGCCCATCGAGGCGCCGTTGACGGCCGGTATCTGCCAGCGGGTGTGCGGGCCGCCGGGACCGTTGAAGGAGCCGCGCGAGAGCATGCTCCAGATGCCGGTGTAGGCCCGGCGCAGCGGCGTGCCGTACGGATTGTTGTAGTTGTCCGCGATGCCCAGGATGTGGCTGAACTCGTGGGCGTACACGGCCATGCCGGAGCTCTCGGCCTGGGTGGAGGAGCCCGTCTCGGCGTTGGGCCAGATGCGGGCGGCGGCCTTCCAGGAGGTCCACGGCACGTAGCGGGTGCGGGCGGCGTTGCCGCCGCCCTGAATGGGGGAGGGCGGGCCCCAGGCGGCCGGGACGTCCTCGGGCGTGGCGAACTTCATCTGCCCGAACTCCTGCCAGGCGGCCGACTCGTCCTGGCCCGCGGTCAGGTAGAAGATGAAGTCGTACTTCTTGGTCTCCGCGTCGCCCACGTCGGCGACCCAGGCGGCCTTGCCGTCGGTGCGGATGTTCTTGCCGCAGCTGTCGCCGACGGGGCAGGCGCCGGGGTTCATGCCGGGCTCGATGCCGTACTGGTAGGACTTGAACGGCATCCGGTAGACGCCGAACGACGTCAGCTCGACGCCGAGCCGGCCGCCGGAGTCCTCCATCCAGTACTCGTTGATGGTGTGGCCGCGGTTGAGTTTGCCCGGCTTGTTCAGGAAGTCCCGGTAGAACGCGGGCACCTTCGCGCGGGGGATGTCGTGGGCGCCGGGCTGCGGGTTGCCGAAGACGGACGAGCCGGCGGGCCTGCTGACGCTGAACTCCTCGTCCGGGTAGTCCAGCAGCACGAGTGCGCCCTTGAACATGCGCCGGGTGGGCTTCAGGGCGGGGTCGGCCCAGTTCGTGCCGGGGACCGCGCGGTATTCGGCCCACGTCATGGCGTCGGGATTGCGCCAGTTCTGAGGGTCGACGGGCTGGACGAGCGGGGGCCGGGCCGCGGGCGCGGCCTCGGGGGCCGCCCGTGCGGGTCCGGTGGCGACGGCGGCTGTCAGGACTCCGAGGAGCACGGCCAGAACGACCGGTCCACGGGCCCCGCCGCGGTATGGGCGGGCCGGTCTGTGGGGAAGGAACAAGGCGCACCTCTTGTCTGTGATCTCAAGACCGGGACATGACAGGTGATCGAACAGAATTCCTACCCCCGACAAGGTAAGGCGGGGGCCCCAGTGACGCCAGAGTGCCGTGAGGAGCCGATGATGCCGCGAACGGTCCGTGACCGGCACGGTCACGTGATGTCGGAGACCAGCGCGGAAGCCCTGTCTTCTTACGAGGACGCGCTGCGCGACCTGCTCTTCTTCCGCGGTGCGGTCGCCACCGCGTCCCAGGCGGTCCTCCAGGCCGCCCCGAAGTCCGTCATGGGCAACGTCCTCGCGGCCTACCTCGGCCTGCTGGGCACGGAGGAGAAGGACGCCACCGCCGCCAAGGCGGCGTTCACCCGCTTCACGGACTGTGTACGCGCCGGGCGGCCGACGGACCGCGAACGGATGCACCTCGCCGCCGCCGCGTCCTGGCTCGACGGAGACATCCACCGCGCCGGGCACGTGCTCGGCGAGCTGACCGTCGCCTTCCCGCGCGACGAACTGGCGCTCGCCGTCGGCCACCAGATCGACTTCCTCACCGGTGACGCCGCCCGCCTGCGCGACCGCGTCGGCGGCGCGCTCACCGCCTGGCCCGAGGACGACCCGCACTACGGCCACCTCCTCGGCATGTACGCCTTCGGGCTGGAGGAATCGGGCCACTACACCCGCTCGGAGGAGACCGGCCTGGCAGCCGTCCAGCGCAACCCCCGTGACGTGTGGGGCATCCACGCGGTCGTGCACACCTACGAGATGCAGGGCCGGTTCGCGGAGGGCATCCGCTTCCTGGACGCCCGCATGGAGGACTGGGCCTCCGGCAACTACCTGAACGTGCACAACTGGTGGCACTACTGCCTCTACGCCCTCGAATCCGGTGACACGGACCGGGCGCTGGAGATCTACGACGCCGTGCTGCACCACGAGGAGTCGCCGGGCCTGGCGATGGAACTCCTGGACGCCTCGGCCCTCCTGTGGCGGCTCCTGCTGGCCGACCGCGGCGCCGGCCCCCGCTGGGAACGCCTCGCCGACGCCTGGGCGGCCCGCCAGGACCCGCCGTACTACGCCTTCAACGACGTGCACGCCGTCATGGCGTACGTCGGCGCCGACCGTGTCGCCGACGCCGAACGCCTCGTCGAGGAGCGGGCGGCCTGGCTCGTCCGCGCCCGGCCCGGACTGTCCAACGTCGCCATGACCGCCGGGGTCGGCCTGCCCGTCTGCCGCGCTCTGATCGCCTACGGACAGGGCAGGTACGGGCAGGCCGTCGACCTCCTGGCCCCCGTCCGTTACCACCTGAACACCTTCGGCGGCAGCCACGCCCAGCGGGACGCCGTACAGAAGACGCTGCTGGAGGCCGCGCTCCGGGCCGGACGCGACGACACCGCCCGCACCCTGCTCAGCGAGCGCATCAGCCTGCGCCCGGTCTGCCCCTACAACTGGCTGGCCCAGGCGCGCCTCGCCGACCAACTCGGCGAAACGGCCAAGGCGGCCACGGCCCGGGCACGAGCCGCCGAACAAGCGGCGACGGGGGCCGCGGCGCTGGCGCGCTGAGGGGCGGAAGCCGGCCTCCGACGTTCTTGATCGATTTCCTGCTGGCCCGATGCACCCCCGACCGGTCATCCTTGACCCGTACGGGTGCGGTCCGGCCGAACCGGCCGCACCGCACCCGTACGAGCAGCCCGACCATCGGCCCACCAGCACAGGAGCACGACACATGACGGGGAAGAACGCCTGGATACGGGACGTACGCCGGGGGCCGCGGCCCGCCGCCCACCTCATCTTCTTCCCGCACGCCGGGGGATCGGCCTCGTACTACCGCCCGTTCGCCGCCCACCTCGGCGAACAGTTCGACGTGTCGGCGATCCAGTACCCGGGGCGCCAGGACCGGTGGAACGACCCGTTCGTCACCTCCGTGGAGGGGCTCGCCGACGAGATCGTCGGCTGCCTGAGCCCTCAGGACACCACCCCGCTGGTGCTGTTCGGACACAGCATGGGCGCGTCCGTCGCCTTCGAGACCGCCCGGCGGCTCGCGGACCTCGGACGGCCCGCGCCGCGCCGGCTCGTCGTCTCCGGCCGCCGCGCGCCCTCGATGTTCCGGGAGGAGAAGAACTTCCACCAGGGAACCGACGCGGAACTCCTCGCCGAGGTGGGCCGCCTGGACGGCACCCACAGCCAACTCCTCGACGACCCGGAGATCGTGCGGCTGATCCTCCCGGCGATCCGCAACGACTACCGCGTCATCGAGACGTACCGGCCCGCCGCCGACGCCGTGCTCGACATTCCGCTGCTGTGCCTCACCGGCGCCGCCGACCCCCGGGTGTCCCGCGAGGAAGCGGCTGCCTGGAAGGCGCACACCGTCGCCGAGTACCGGGAGGAGACGTTCGCCGGCGGCCACTTCTACCTGGCCGACCACGCGGCCGCCGTCTGCCGCGCGGTGGAGGCCTTCGCGTCGGGGGAGTGACACCGGAACCGGCGCTTCCGGCGCTCCCGGCGCGCCTGCGGCGTACGGCGGACGGCCGGCGGGTCAGGCCGCGAACGTGACCGGCAGATGCGCCAGACCGCGCATCAGACGGGTGTGACGCCACGGGAGTTCGGCCGGGGGCACGGCCAGGCGCAGGTCCGGGAAGCGGGTGAGGAGGGCGTGGAAGGCGATCCGGCCCTCCAGACGGGCCAGCGGGGCGCCGAGGCAGTGGTGGGGGCCGTGACCGAAGGACAGATGGCCCGAGGCGCGGCCGGGGACGAGGGCGTCGGGGTCGGTGAAGCGGGCGGGGTCGCGGTTGGCGGCGCCCGGTGAGACCAGTACCACGTCGCCCGCGGCGATCTCGGCGCCGCCGAGGGTGAGCGGCTCGGCCGCGTACCGGAACGTGGCCGTGGTGATCGGGGAGTCGTGGCGCAGCAGCTCCTCCACGGCGTCCGGGACGAGCGCGGGGTCCTCGCGCAGGCGGGTGCGGAGCGCGTCGTCCTGGAGCAGCGCGAGCGCGCCGTTGCCGATCAGGTTGGTGGTCGTCTCGTGACCGGCGACGACCAGGAGGACGGCCAGCGAGACCAGCTCGAACTCGCTGAGCCGCTCGCCCTCGTCGCGCGCGGCGATCAGGTCGGTCAGCAGGTCACGGCCCGGGCCGCCGGCGCCGTCCGCCGCCCCGGCGGCCCGCTTCTCCGCGATCAGCCGCGTCATGTAGTCGCTGATCGCGTGCGAGGCGGTGTCGATGGTGTCCGGGGCGCCGGCCGCGAAGAGGTCGTTGGACCAGCCGCGCAGCGCGGCCCGGTCCTCGCGGGGCACACCGAGCAGGTCGCCGATGACCTCGATGGGCAGCGGTACGGCGAAGTCCTCGACGAGATCGGCCGTACCGCCCTGGGCGGCCATCCGGTCCAGCAGTCCGCCCGCGATCTCGGCCACCCGCGGCTCCAGACGGGCCACCGCGGCCGGCGTGAACGCCTTGACGGCCAGCCTGCGCAGCCGGGTGTGGTCCGGCGGGTCGGTGGCGAGCATGGTGGCGCTGACGGCCGGGGCCAGGTCGCGCTTGGACGGCTTGTCCGCGAAGTAGCGGGTGGTGTCCTTGGACAGCCGGGGCTCCGCCAGGGCGGTACGGGCCTCGGCCCACCCGGTGACCAGCCAGGTCGCGCCGTGCGGCCCGGACCGTACCTGCTGGACGGGGCCGCGTTCGCGCAGCGCGGCGAGCAGCGGGTACGGGTCGCGGAAGAACTCCGGTGACTCCATGGGGTGGCTCACGTGTGACCTCAGATTCCTGCGGCGGGCCGGGACGGTTCGGACGGTGCGGGGCCGGTGCCGGACGCCATGAAGGCGTGCGAGACCCTGCACAGCCAGCGGGCCTCGTCGAACAGGTCGTTCAGTTCGGGGCGGGTCAGGGTGGCGTCCTCGGCGCTGACCGCGTGCGCGGGAGCGCCGCCGTCGCGCCGCGACTCCAGGGCCGCGGCCAGCACCGCCGCCTCGACCCCGGCGTCCAGTTCCCGAGCGTCGGCCCCGCCGGACCGCAGGCGTTCCTCGGCGGCCCGGCGCACCGCGTCGCTGCGGTGCGGGCGCAGCGCCAGCATCCCGTCCCGAATCTCGATCACCCGGCGGTAGAGACGGAACTCGGGGTCGGGCGCCGCGTACCGGTTCTCGGTGGCGGTGAGCTGGATCTCCGGGACCGCCGCCGACAGCGCGGCCCACAGCGGGTGCAGCCCGCGGTGCAGGTGCCACAGCCGGATCCGCCGCCAGGGCCAGGCCAGGGCCGGACCGACGGCAGGCAGCAGGACGCCGATGACCAGGAGCAGGCTGCAAATGGCGGGCAGGCCGACGCTGAAGGTGCAGGTCGCGGGCGTCACCAGGGAGCTGCACAGTTGCTCGGGCGGCAGCCACCCGGCGTCGGTCCACAGGCCGACGACATGGACGATCTTGTAGCCGATGTAGACCATGCCGAGCGCGCAGCCGGCGGCGATGACGCGCAGTCCACAGCGCAGGCTGGTGCGCGGCGCGTGCCGGGAGTAGCGCAGCGCCTGGCGCAGCAGGTCGACGATGGCGGCGCCGAGGTGCGCGGTGAACACCAGGACGTAGATGTTGAGCAGCGGCTCGGTGCGCGGCAGCTCGCCGAAGGTGGGGGCGCCGGGGGAGTCGTCCACCGGCGAGGCGAAGAACAGGACGGCCATCGCGGCCAGGACGACGCCCAGCGAGACGAGCCGGTGGCGCGCCTTGCGGTCGGCGTCCGTCGGCTCCTCGTTGAAGCGCAGCAGCAGGATCGAGATGCAGGTGGCGGCGGCCAGCGTGCTGCAGTTGCCGAGCAGCCGGCCCAGCTTGGGCGTGACGACGCTCAGTGCGTCACCGACGGCCGGCGTCAGGAACACCAGCGAGGCGCCCAGCCCGGTCAGGAACCCGCACAGGGCACCCAGGCCCTGCGGCCGCGGCCGGCGCAGCAGCGGCCGCGCCTTGTACGCGGCGGCCAGCAGCAGGACGGCGGCTATGGAAAGGAAGAGGACGTTGACCATCTGGGTGTCTACCGTCGCTTCGGGGAGCCGAAGACGTCGTCCATCCGGCTGAGGACCTCGGCCTGCTGGGACGTCGCCGGGCGGCGGGCGGGGGTACGGTCGGCGCGCCGCAGGATCAGTGAGGCGATCATCTCGGCCTCCTGCTCGTCCTGATCGCTGTAGTGGCTGCGGCCCAGGACGGATTCCACCGACGCGGGGTCGAGGTCGGGTACGAGGGCCTGCGCGACCTCGCCGGAGAGCAGGTTGGAGTGGCCGCTGAGCATGTGGCCGACCTCGTGCAGCACGATGTGGTCGCGGTGCAGCGCGGTGGTGGCCGCGTCGTAGAAGACGTAGTCGGCCCGCCGTGTGGCGATCCACAGGCCGCACGGCCCGGCGGGCGGCGTGACCTGCGGCTCCAGGTGGATCGGGCGGCCGCGCTGTTCGGCGAGCCGGTCCAGGAAGGCACCCAGCTCGAAGGGGCGGGGGATGTGCAGCCCCCGCAGCCGGTCCGAACAGTCGGCAAGCACACGGTCCGGTCGCCGTGTGAACTTCATGGCGTGCTCTCCTTCGGCCTCAGCCATGAAAGGTACACGTGCCAGTCTCATGCAGCGCCGGATGGCCCCTCCCGAACGGGATCGTGTGCGGGCCCGCGGGCTGCCGCGGCGCCGGCCGCCCGGCCGGAAGCGGGGCGGGGCGGCGTCCGGGGACAGTGCGGGAAGTACGTCGGTCAGGGGCATGGTTCAGCGGGCGGTACGCCAGGTTTCTCCCGTGTTGCCCATCGGATGTCCCGCTCCGTTGCCCGTGGTGCTGCCGACGTCCGGCAGCCCTTCCAGCTTCCGTACGCGGTCGATCATCTCCAGCACGGCCGTACGGGACTCGGCGGACATGTCCATGAAGCGCGCGGCCATGGCGATGACCCCCGCGTCCTGCATGGCTTCCAGCAGCTCCGGGGGCTGGTCGGTCCGGTCGGCCGCCGCGCCGCCGGAGCCCGCGTCCTGCTGGTCGTGGAAGTGCGCGGCGGGCACGCCGAAGTACTCCGCGAGCGCTTCGATGTGGCGCTTGGTCGGGTTGTCCCGCTTGCCCTTGCGCAGTTGCCAGATGTAGTTGCCGGAGATCACCTGCTCGCCGGCCCTGATGTTGATATCGGTGGCGACGTCGTTCGCGGACAGCGATTTGCCCCGCTCGCGACTTCGTTCCTGGAACAGCCGGTCCAGCTTTTCGGCCAGGCTGACCGGCCCGCGGTCCTCGTCCCCCATCGCGCCGCGCTCCCTTCAAGGCCAAACGTGAGACTTCCACTGTAGTGGTCCGGTCGCCGGGACGGATGGGCGCTCCCTCCCGTGTGGGCTGGCACGCTCAGCCCGGACCCTCTATTCTTCACACCTGAGTCAAAGACTCTGGTGTGAAGCGGGGCGGACAGTTCGGACCGGCACGGGGGTGTGGTCCGAACCCGTCCGCAACCGCGGGCGGGGCCCGCCCCGTCTCCGGGGGAGCCCCACACGTACGCTCGCACACTCAGGCGCCGTAGCGCCCCGGCCGTGCCGCGGTCACTTCACCGCGCTGCGCTGCTTCCACTGGTCCCAGCTCTCCTGCCAGACCTCCAGACCGTTGCCCACATCGGTCTTCTTGGTGCTGGTGGTGTTCTTCACCTCGACCGTGGAGCCGATCGTCAGGAAGTCGTAGGCCCGCTTGGCGTCCGAGGTGGTCATGCCGAAGCAGCCGTGGCTGTTGTTGACCACGCCGACCGACTTGTTCCAGGGCGCGGAGTGCAGGAAGGTGCCCGACGCGGTGAGATGCGTCACCCACTTCGAGTCCAGCATCCACTCGTTGCCGTGGCCGATGGTGGAGGAGTCCATCGTCTCGGCCGCGTTCTTGCTGCGTACGGTGTGCACGCCGCCGCGCGTCGGGTCCTGCGGCGAGCCCGCGGAGCCGCGGATCGTGTCGACGGCCTTGCCGTTCTCGTACAGGGTCATGCTGTGCGCCGTGACGTCGATGACGGCCTTGTGGTCCGCGCCGATGGTGAACCCGAAGTCGTAGTCGCGCGCGAACCAGCCGCCCTTCTCGCCGGAGTTGATGCCGCCCAGGCTGCCCTTCACGGACACCTTGGTGCCGGCCGGCCAGTAGGTCTTGGGCCGCCAGTCGATCCGGTCCTTGCCCGACCAGTCCTTGACCCAGCCCCAGGCGCCCTCCACCTGCGGCTGGGTGGTGACCTTGAGGGCCTTCTGGATCTCGGCGCGCCGGTCCTTGGCGACCTGGTGGTCGAAGAGGATGGATATCGGCATGCCGGTGCCGACGGTCATCCCGTTCGACGGGGTGTTGGTGAGCTTGTTGACCTTGTCGGCCTGCGCGGTGGTGAAGGACGAGTCCGCGGCCGACTCCTTGCCGTCGCCCGACTTCGTCTTGGTGTGCACGGTGTACGTGGTCCCGGGCTTGACCTTGCCGTCGGACGTCCACGACGAGCCGTCACCGGACAGCTTGCCGCTGACCTTGCCGCCCTTGTCGTCCTTGGCCTCGACGGCGGTGAGGCTGCCGCCGTCCACCTTCACGGATATCGGCGAGCCCAGCGCGGCGGACTTGCTGCCCGCGGCCGGGGTCACGGTCACCTTCGCCGCCGGCTTGTCCGACGTCGCTGAGCCGCCGTCCGCTCCGCACGCGGTCAGCAGCGCGGCTCCCGCCAGGGTGGCGGACAGCAGGACGGTGCGACGGGCTGATCTGACGTGCACGAGCGGTTCCCTCCGAAGCAACACAACAGGCGGTGGCGGGCACCGCCCGGCCTCCGGGACGGTCATGCCGACCGCCGGAGCCGGTTGCGGGCAACCGCCGTACATGCAGACGGGTGACACCGCATGATCGGTTGCCTGGAGAAACGGATATTTGTGTCACAGATCGGTACAGGTGTACGCCGAGCCGTCGGCCCCCGACGGCCGGGGCGCC
This sequence comes from Streptomyces sp. NPDC045470, assembly GCF_040646595.1. Classification (NCBI taxonomy): domain Bacteria; kingdom Bacillati; phylum Actinomycetota; class Actinomycetes; order Kitasatosporales; family Streptomycetaceae; genus Streptomyces; species Streptomyces sp. NPDC045470. The sequence goes on along the minus strand of NZ_JBEZAN010000003.1, from coordinate 639,813 downwards.
GCCGGACCGGACGGAGGACGCTAACAGCCCCGCCAGGCGTGGCCTGGCGGGGCTTCGGCGGCGGAACTCCGGAGACGGTCCCTCAGCGCTCCGTGAGTTCGGGCCACGCGCTGCTGAAGTGCACGACCCGCATGGCGTCGGGCAGCGAGGAGCCGGTGAGCTTCATGACCGCACGGATGCAGTCCATCGGCGAAAAGTCCTTGTTGCGGAGCCGGCCCAGCACGGAATCCATGCCTGTCCCACTCGCCGGCGCCTCAGCCGCCTCGGCTTCCGCGGGGACGCGCCCAGGCCCGCTGATCATGCCGGCTCCCCATTCCTCGGAGATCCCGTCCGGCAACGGCGCCTCCGTCAGGACGGCGACGTGCCGGCCGGGCCCCCGGGCTCGTCCGCATGGTCCTCCGAGGCGTGCCGACCCTCCCCGTCCTCCGGGGTCTCGGCGGCGTGGCCGGCCAGGACGCAGGTGCGTTTCCGCTGGACGAACCAATAGTAGGTGAAGCCGCCGACGGCGACGATCCCGACGAAGAGGATCGCGCCCCAGCGCAGGTACCAGTGCTGCGGGCCGGTCGCGTTGTAGACCTCGGGGCGCGGCCAGGCGAGGTTGGTGGCCATCGCGGTGCCCCACAGGACGGCGAGAATGTTGACCGGCAGCCCGAACTTGCCCAGCGAGAACTTGCCCTGGGCCGGTTCCCACTGGCCGCGCAGCCGCCGTACCAGCAGCGGCACGGTCACCATCAGGTAGGCGACGTAGATCATGATGATCGCGATGCTGGTGATCACCGAGAAGATCTGCGGCTGGTTCACGTTGATCAGCAGGATGCAGACCGCGATGCACCCGATGATCACCGCGGGCGCCACCGGCGTCTGGAAGCGCGGGCTGACCCGGGCGAGCAGCGAGGCGGCCGGCAGGTTGGTGTCCCGGGCCATGGCGAACGCCAGCCGGATGCCGGCGGTGTGCACGGCCAGCGCGCACACCGTGATCGCGATCACCACGCACCACAGCATGATCTGGCCCATGGTCGAGCCGAGGGTGCTGAGCACGACGTACTGGAGCCCGTCCACGGACAGCTCCTTGGCGTGCAGGTCGGGGGTGGCCAGCAGGGCGAACAGCAGGATCAGCCCGCCGATGAGGAACGAGGCGGACAGGGCCCGCAGGATCGCGCGCGGCGCGTTGCGGCCGGGGTCCTTGGACTCCTCGCCGAGGGACGACGCCGTGTCGAAGCCGTACATGACGTAGGCGGAGGCGAGGCACGCGGTGAGGAACGCGCCGAGGTAGCCCAGCGACTGGCCCTCCGCCAGCCCGTAGGTCTCGGTCAGCGCGCTCGGGGGGCGGGTGATGTGCGCGGCCAGCAGCACGATCAGGGCCAGCGCGGCGATCAGCTCGATGGCCACGCCGGCGGAGTTGATCTGGGCCATCAGCTTGACGCCGAAAGCGTTGACGAGCGTCGTGAAGAGGACGAGGACGGCGCCGAGGAGCACCGCGTTGGCGGCGTGGTCGGTCCGGCCGCTGCCGTCGCCGATGAACTGGAAGAACGAGGAGATCTGCGGCAGCGTCACCTGGTAGGCGAGCGCCACGGCGGCCAGCGACACCATGGTCGCGGTCATCATCATCCAGCCGCCGAGCCAGCCCACGTGCGGTCCGCCCAACTGCTTGGACCAGTTGTAGACCGATCCGGCCACCGGGTAGCGGGCGGCCAGCTCGCAGAAGCACAGGGCCACCATCAACTGGCCGCAGAAGACCATCGGCCAGGACCACCAGTAGGCGGGCCCGCCGTGGCTGACACCGAAGTAGAAGAGCTGGAAGGTGCCGGTGAGGATGGAGATGTAGCTGATGCCGGCGGCGAAGGTGTGGAAGTTGCCGAGGGTGCGTTTGAGTTCGGGCTTGTAGCCGAGTTCCGCGAGCGACTCGTCGTCGTCGGGGCTGTCGGTGGCGGCGTCGGAGTCGTCTGCCGGTGCGGTGCCGTTGCCGTTCGCCTCCTCGTCGGCCGGTTTCCCGGGGTGCGCCGTGCCGCCGTCCGGTGCGGGGCCGCCCGCCGTCGGCCCGGTGCCGCTCACTCGAACCACCGCTGCGGCCGGGGCGCGGTGTTGCGCCAGACGTGCTTGGCCTCCTGGTACTCCCCGAGCCCGGCCGGGCCCAGCTCCCGCCCGACGCCGGACTGCTTCATGCCGCCCCATTCGGCCTGCGGTACGTACGGGTGGAAGTCGTTGATCCACACGGTGCCGGCGCGCAGCCGGGAGGAGACCCGGTGCGAGCGCTCCACGCTCTGCGTCCACACACCCGCGGCCAGCCCGTAGACGGTGTCGTTGGCCAGCGCGACGGCCTCGTCCTCGGTACGGAACCGCTCCACGGTCAGCACCGGGCCGAACGATTCGTCGCGGATCACCGACATGCCGGGCGAGCACTCGTCCAGCACCGTCGGCAGGTAGTAGAAGCCGTCCCGCAGGGCGGCGTCGTCGGGGCGTGCGCCACCGCAGCGCAGTACCGCGCCCTCGGCCAGGCCCGCCGCCACGTACTTCTCCACCTTGTCCCGGTGCTGCGCGGAGATCAGCGGCCCGCTGCGGGCGTCCTCGTCGAACGGCCCGCCCAGCCGGATCGCGCGGGCCCGGCGCACCAGCTCGTCCACGAAGTCGTCGTGCAGCCCGTCCTCGACCAGCAGCCGCGCGCCGGCCGAGCAGACCTGCCCGGAGTGCAGGAACACCGCCATCAGCGCGTAGTCGACGGCGGTGTCGAAGTCGGTGTCGGCGAAGACGATGTTGGGGTTCTTGCCGCCCAGCTCCAGCGCGATCTTCTTCACGGTGGGCGCGACGGCGGCCATGATGCTCCGCCCGGTCACCAGTCCGCCGGTGAAGGACACCAGGTCCACCCGCTCGTCGGTGGTCAGCGGTGTGCCGACGGCGGCGCCGGCGCCCAGCACCAGGTTGGCCGCCCCGTCCGGCAGCCCGGCCTCGACCAGCGTCCGCATCAGCAGGATCGCGGTGTGCGGGGTCAGCTCGCTGGGCTTGAGGACGAAGGTGTCGCCCGCGCCGACGGCCGGGGCCACCTTCCAGGCGGTCTGCAGCAGCGGGTAGTTCCACGGCGTGATCAGGGAGCAGACGCCGACCGGCTCGTACACCACCCGGCTGTCGACCTCCGGCTGCCCGGTGTCCACCACCCGGCCGTCGTTGCCGGAGGCGACCAGGTTGCCGAAGTAGCGGAAGCAGTTCGCGATGTCGTCCATGTCGTACTGGCTCTCCACGAACCGCTTGCCGGTGTCCAGCGACTCGGCACGCGCGTACGCGTCCTTGTCGCGCTCCAGCAGACCGGCCACGCGCAGCAGCAGCGCCCCGCGCTCCGCGGCCGGGGTGTGCGGCCACGGCCCGTCGTCGAACGCCGCGCGGGCCGCGGTGACGGCGGCGGCCGCGTCCGCCGCGCCCGCCTCGTCGACGGTGGCGACCAGCGTGCCGTCCGCCGGGCAGCGGATCTCGCGCACCTCCCCGTCGGCCGCGGCGGTCCACTGACCCCCGATGAACAGCTCCGGCATGGGTGAGCCTCCGTGCCTGTGCTCGCGGTCGGACGGCCCGGCCGGACAGCCCGTGGTGACGATCTGTGCGATCTGTGTACCGAGCGTAGGCGGGGGGTGGTGCGCCCGCACGGTGCGCTGCTCCGGGTGGCTGCCCCGGGAGGGCGCGGCGCGTCACGGACGCGGAGCCGCTGCCGCGGGCGGCGACGAGGACCGGCCCCCGCCTCCGGAGAGGCGGGGGCCGGTCCCGGCCGTGCGAGGGTCAGGCGGCGGTCGTGGCCAGCTCGCGCAGCTTCTTCTTGTCCGGCTTTCCGGCGTCGGTCAGCGGCAGCGCGTCGACGAACTCGATCCGGGCCGGCTCGTACATCGCGCCGCGCGCCTCGCGCACCATCGTGCGCAGGCCGTCCTCGTCGACGCTCTCCCCGGCGGCGGGCACCACGGCCGCGTACACCTGTTCCATCCGGTCCTCGTCGCGCACACCGAAGACGGCGCTCTGCGCGACCTGCGGGTGGGTGTTGAGGAGGTCCTCCAGCTCGGTGGTGTACACATGACCGCCCACCACGACGATCATGTCCTTGATCCGGTCGACGATGGTCAGGTAGTTCTCGTCGTCCAGGAAACCGATGTCACCGGTGTGCAGCCAGCCGTCGCGGAGCACCTCGGCGGTCAGCTCCGGCTGCTTCCAGTAGCCCTGCATGATGCTGGACGAACGGATGCAGATCTCGCCGTGCTCGCCGCGCGGCAGGTCGCGGCCGTTCTCGTCGCGGACCGCCACCTCGACGTTGGGCAGGATGCGGCCGGCCGACCGCAGCCGCTCCAGGTTGCCCGGGTCGTGCTCCTCGGCGGGCAGCACGCTGATCCCGCCGGCCTCGTTCTGTCCGTAGAACTGGACCAGCACCGGGCCGAAGCGCCGGATCGCGTCGGCGATGCGGGCGGGCGAGGACTGGCAGCCGCCGTAGGTCAGGCAGCGCAGGCTGGAGGTGTCGGTGGTGGCCGCGTCCGGGTGGTCGGTGAGCTGGTAGAGCAGCGGCGGCAGCAGGAACATGTGGGTGATGCGCTCCCGCTCGACGGCGGCGAGCACCTCGCCGGGCTCGAAGTCCTCGTGGAGCACCACCAGGCCGCCCTCGCGCAGGGTGACGTCGGCCATCATGCCGCCCGCGTGCGCCAGGGTGGTGCACACCAGGAGGCGGGCCGCCTCGTCGTCCGAGGGGCGCTCCCAGATCACCTTGGCGTCGCCGGCGTCCTCGTCGTTGTCGGCGACGAAGGAGCGGACCTGCCCGTAGGTGGTGCAGATGCCCTTGGGGTGGCCGGTGGTGCCGCCGGTGTGGCGGATGGTGCAGATGTCGTCGGGCTGCGCGAGGCTCGGGAACGGCTCGTCGCTCTCGGCGGCGGCCAGTTCCAGCAGGTCGGTGCCCAACTTCGCGGGGCCCAGGGTCAGTACGGTGGCCACCGGCGCCAGCGCGGTCAGCTCGGCGGCGCGGTCGTCGAAGCGCGGGTCGACGATCAGGGCGCTGGTCTCCACGTCCTTGACGATGGTGGCCTGCACGTCGGCGGAGAGCTTGTTGTAGAGGTGGTTGACCCGGCAGCCGATGAGGTTGGCGGCGTAACGGGCGGCGATGGTCTCGGGCAGGTTGCCGCTGAGCAGCGTGACGGTCTGGCCGCGGTCGATGCCCTGGTTCCGCATCGCGCGGGCCGTGCGGTGGACGAGGGCGCGGAACTCACCCGCGGTGACGCGTCGCCCTTGGTGCACCAGCGCCACGCGCCCGGGGTCGGTCCCCAGGGCGTCGAGGTTCTCCTCCACGTAGGTGCGGAAGTCGTGCGCGGTGTCGGGCATAGGTGATTCCTCCTTGATTCCGGGGCACGACGGATAGTTAGTTGCCCCGGACAACCATTTCCATGCTAACGGTCGTCGATCAAGGGTTCCAAGTTGGCACGAACGCCCGTTGGCGGGCCTTTTACCGAGGCGCGGACATTTGGCCAACCGGTCGGACCGCGCAGGGGCGCCCGTGGGGGCGGCGCCTCGTCCCCGGTGCTATTCCAGGAGTGCGAAGCGGCAGGTCAGGCCGGTGTCGCGGGAAGTCGGAGAGGATCGCGAGAATGGCCGGTCAACGAAGCGCGGGGTCGCTCGGGTGGTATACGGGCGTGAGCGGCCGCGCGCGCGGAGGCGGCGGCCGCTCACGTAAAAACAGAACGTCCGAAATGACGGACTCTGTGCCGGCGACCAATTGACGGAGTATTTGCCTTCCTTTTACGGGTGGCGCTCCGCGTGATGTGCCTAAAGCGTGGATTTGCCCGGGTCGCCCATCGGGACGGCGTCCAGGACGGCGACATCCATCGGCGCGGCGAGCAGGCCGCTCACCCCGGCGGCGATCCCGGCGAGCGCGGCACCCCGTGAGTGGGCGTCCAGCGCGGCGCCGTCCGCCCAGTTCTCCACGACCACCACCCGGTCCTCGCCCGCGTGGACCGCGTACAGCAGACAGCCGTCCTCCTCGTGGACGGCGGACGCGTGCGAGCGGAAGACGTCCAGCGCCGTCTCCAGCTCGCCGGGCTTCGTCCTGACCGTGGCGACAACGACGGGCATACCTGCGACCTCCAGGGCGAACGGAATGTCGAACGAACCTATCCCACCGGGGGGCCGGGACCGTAACACCAGGTCAGAAACCGGAACGTGTCGCGTCCGCCCGGCCCGCCGGACCGCGGGAGTCAGGTGGCGGCGCGCGTGCGGGGACGCATCCCGGCCGGCCACTCCCGGCCGGGGTGCACGGCGCCGCAGTGCGGGCAGCGGCGGTCACCGCCGTAGAACCTCTCGAACACCGGCGGCAGATCACGGACGATGGACCCCAGTTGGAGTTCGAAGCGGCGGACCAGACGGTGGCAGTCGGTGCAGTACCACTCGAAGCCGTCGAGCTGCCCGGCCGGCCGGGCGTACTCGACGACCATGCCGACACTGCCCGGCTCGGGCCGCTGCGGGGAGTGCCGTACATGCGGCGGCAGCAGGAAGACGTCCCCCTCGTCGATCCGGACGTCCCGCGGCGGGCGGCCCTCCTCCTCCATGATCCGCAGCACCATGCTGCCGCGTATCTGGTGGAAGAACTCCTCGATCGGATCGTCGTGGAAGTCGGTGCGCTGGTTGGGCCCGCCGACGACGGTGACCATCAGCCCGGACTCCTCCCACAACTGAGCGTTTCCCACCGGCGGTTCCAGCAGGTCACGGTGGTCCTCCAGCCACCGCTGGAAGTTGAAGGGACGGCCGTACGTCAGTTCCGGCAGCTTCGCCATGATGTTCAGTCCTCTTCCTGTGGTTCCTGCCTGTGGTTCCTGTCGTCGTCACGGACCGGCCGGGTACGCGATCGCCCGTGGAAGCCAGGGGCGCCGGACGGATCAGTGTTGAGCATGGCGGCCCGGAACCGCTAGGAAGGCCCCATGCGCATACGAGCAGCTCTGGTCGAAACGCCCGGCGGTCCCTTCACCGTCCGCGAGGCCGAGCTGGAGGAACCGAGGGCGGACGAGATCCTGGTACGGCTGACCGCCGCCGGCATCTGCCACACCGACCTCGGCATGCGGCAGGTCTGGCCTGCCGAACGGCTGCCCATGGTCTTCGGGCACGAGGGCACCGGAGTCGTCGAGGCGGTGGGCGAGGCGGTGACCACCCTCGCCCCCGGGGACACCGTGTGCCTGACGTACCGGAGCTGCCGCGCCTGCGAACAGTGCTCGGCGGGCGAGCCCGCCTACTGCGAGCACTCCGCGCTCCTCAACGCCGCCGGAACCCGTCCGGACGGCAGCTCCCCGCTCTCCCGTACGGACGGCTCCCCGGCCCACGGCGGGTTCTTCGGCCAGTCCGCCTTCGCCTCCCACTGCCTCACCACGGAGAGCAACACCGTCAAGGTCCCCGGGGACCTTCCCGCGGCCGTCGTCGCTCCGCTGGGATGCAGCGTCCAGACCGGCGTCGGCACGGTCCGTACCGTGCTGCGCCCGGCGGCGGGCACCACCCTGGCCGTCTTCGGCGCCGGCAGCGTCGGCCTGAGCGCGGTCATGGCGGCCGTCGCGGCGGACGTCCCCGTCGTCGCCGTCGAACCCCTCGCCGCGCGCCGCGCCCTGGCCAGGGAACTCGGTGCCACGGCGGTCGTCGACCCCGCCGGGGACGAGGTGGTGGCGGCGCTCCGGGATCTGACCGGAGGCGGGCCGCACTGCGCCATCGACACGACCGGGCGCCCGGCCGTGGTGTCCCGAGCGGTCCAGGCCCTGCGTCGGCGCGGCACGCTCGCCCTGGTCGGTATCGGCACGGCGGAGTTCGACACCTTGCCGGTGCTGACCAAGGGCATCACGATCCGGGGGGTGACCGAAGGCGACGCGGTACCGGCTGTGGCCATACCGGAACTGATCGGCCTCTACCGGCAGGGCAGGCTTCCGCTGGAAAAACTCGTCACCGAGTTCCCCTTCGCCGACATCGAGGCCGCCGCCGACGCCGCGTCGACGGGGCGGGTCGTCAAGCCGGTCCTGCGGACGGAGTGAGGTCGGCCGAAACCACCGCCCTGACATGACGGGGCGCCGCGGCGGCGCGTGGTACCGGTGGAAGTGCCGATGCGCGAACGGGGGAACGGCATGGACACCGTGATCGTACAACTGCCGGAACAGGCGGGGGACGGGTCGCACGAGCGCCCCGACAGGCCGCGGTTGCTGCGGCTCGGGCCCGGGGACACCGCGGACTTCGGGCGCGGCGCACCGGGCGCCCCGGTGGCCGTGCCGCTGTCCGACCCCGGTGTCTCGCGGCTGGCCGGGCAGCTCACCGCCGCCGAGGACTACTGGCGGCTGTCCAATTTCAGCCGGGTGGTCACCTACGTCGTCGAGAACCTGGAAGGCGCGGGGGAGCACGTCAAGGTCGCGCCGGGACGGCTCGGCGCGCCGGTGCCGTTCGAGTTCTCCCGGGTGCTGCTGCCGGCCGCCGAGGGGGAGGCGTCCTTCAAGGTGTTCGCGCCCGAACACGCTTACCTGGACGGCGAACCGTACGACGGGGTGGGTGAGCCCACGACGATCCCGTTCGCGCTCGACCCGACCTCGAAGTACTTCCTGGTGCTGCTGGCCCTGTGCGAGCCGCGCCTGCGCCACGCCTCCAGCGGCGCCGTACCGGGCGTCGGCGACGTGCTGGAGAGACTGCGGCCGCTGGAGACCTGCCGGCGGCTGACCCGCTCGGCCGTCAACTACCACATCGACTACCTGGCCTCGGTGAAGCTGCGCCTGCGGGCCGACGGCCCGGCGGACACGGAGGGCCTGGGCGGCGGCAAGCGCGACGAACTCGTCGCCTTCGCGCTGCGCTTCGACCTGGTCCGCGAGGAGCACCTCGCCCTGCTGACCCCGCGGGACGGACGGTGAACTGAGGGCGGACCGCGATGGACGGATCGGGAACCACCCCGCCGCCCGGCGTCCGGCCCGGCGACCGGGTCGGTGACTGGCGGCTGGCCGGGCCGATCGGCGAGGGGAGCTGGGGCAGCGTGTACGCCGCCGAGCGCGTCGGCGACGGCCGCCCGGCCGCCGTCAAGATCCTCCGCACCGACCTGCTGGCACCGGGCCAGCGGGCCTGGATGGACGAACTGGTACGCCGCGAGGTGCGCTTCAGCCTGGAGGCGGACCACCCGCACGTCGTACGGACGCATGCCGCGCTCACCGTCGCCGTTCCGGACCACCCGGAGCTGGACGGGCTCACCGCCCTGGTCATGGACCGGGCCGAACGCAGCCTGCGGGACGTGCTCGCCGACGCCGCCGGCCCGCTGCCGGACGCGCCCCGGATCCTTCGGGAAGCCGCCGACGGACTGGCCCACCTGCACGGGCGTGGCTGGGTGCACGGGGACCTGAAACCGGCCAACATCCTGCTGGCCCCGGACGGCACGGTCTGGCTCGCCGACTTCGGTCTCACCGCCGAACTGGAGGGCACCCACGCCTACGTACCGCCGCTCGGCTCGCTCGACCACGTACCGCCCGAATGGTGGTCCCAGCGCACCGGACAGCGCGGCACGACGGCCCGGCCCACGGCCGACATCTGGGCGTACGGCGTGCTCGCCCACCAAGTGCTCACCGGTGGCCGGCATCCCTTCCCCGGCCGTACCGCACGGGCCCGCGCGCTGGCCGCCCAGGCGTACGCGCACGGCGGCACGCCCTTGCGGTTGGGCAGCCAACTGCCGCCGGAGTGGCGGGAGCTGATCGCCGACTGCCTGCTGCCCGACCACGCGTCGCGGGCCCGGCACACCGCGGCCGAGCTGTCCCGGCGGGTACGGCAACTGTGCGACGCGCCCCGTGCCCGTCACCGCGCCCGCCGTGGCGCCGCACGCCGGCCGGTGCTGCTGACGGCCGGTGCCGCGTTGCTCGCCGCGGCAGCGGGCGCCGGTGTGCTGCTCACCTCCGACGACGGGCGGGGGAAGGCCGCCGCCGGGACGTCGGCGTCCGCCGCGCCGTCGGCCCCGGCGTCCGTGACCGGGACGCTGCCGGAGGACTCCGACGTACCGAGGGCGCTGCGGCCGTACATCACGACGGCCGCGCAGCGCTGTGCGGAGGAGGAGGTGACGCCGGCCCTGATCGCCGCCATGCTCAAGGCGGAGAGCGGCTTCGATCCGCGGGCGCGCCGCACGGACGAGTTCGGCATCGCGATGTGGACGCCCGCGGTGTTCCGCGCCTGGGCCGTGGACGGTGACCACGACGGCCGCAAGGACTACTGGTCGCCGCCCGACGCCATCGCGACCATGGGCTCCTATCTGTGCTGGCTCGACCAGCGTTTCAAGGCGAACGGGCTGCGCCGCGACCTGCCGGGGCTGATCGCCGCCGGATACCGCACCAGCAGCCGGGTCGTCATCGAGACCCGCGGCGTACCCGCCCGTACCCGCGCCTATGTGGACCAGGTGGCCCGCCACCTCGCCCGGTACACCCGCTGACACCGCCCTGACCTGCGCTCTTGCTGCGGCCCTGACAGACGTCAGGTACCGCTGCGGCCCGTACCGCCGCAGGGTGGAGCACGTAAGGCAGGGCGCTGCACGGCAACGGCAGCGGCCACCGCACGCAACGGGGAAGCAGAAACGGGAAGGAACAGCACCATGCGCAGGACCGCAGTCACCAGGACGATCACCAAGCTGGCCGTCGCGACCGCCGCCGCCGGCGCGCTCGCCGCCACCACCGGCGCCGCCCACGCCACCGCCCGCACGCCGGACACCGCCACCGCGTCGCACGCCGCGCGGCAGGCCGCCGCGGCGGTGTGCACCGTCAACGACAACGGGGTCAACTTCCGCGGCGGGCCCGGCGAGAACTTCCCGGTCCTGGGGAAGGTCAACGCCGGCCAGAAGCTGAACCTTCGGGGGCAGCAGGGCAACTGGGTCATGGGCGACCTGTGGGGCGGCCGCACCGGCGTGTGGATCCACGTGGCCTACCTGAACTGCTGACCGCACCACTGAGGACCGGCTCTCGGGGGACGCCGTGCCGGGTCCGCGCTGCACAGCGCGGCCCGGCACGGCGGCTGTGTGTACGGGCATCCGGCGGCCGCGCGCCGGGCGGCCCCTGCTCGGCGCCGGGCGGCTACTGCTCCGTGTCCGGCTCGATGTCGGTGATGCGCAGGGTGTTCAGGTCGGAGGTGACCAGCAGATGGGTGTAGCGCGGCTGCTCCGGGCTGCCCCAGGTGAGGCGGACCCGGGTCCAGGCACGGCCCATGGCGCTGTCGTTGTAGGTGACGCGCCAGGCCGTCGGGGTGTCCTGGCCGCGCAGCACGCCGTCCGCGTGCTCCCGCTGCTCCCAGTTCGCCAGCCGGGCCCGCAGCTCGGGGGTGAGGTAATGGCCGCGCAGCGCCTGGGCCAGCGCGCCGCGCCCGTCGTCGCTCACGGCGTCGAGGTAGCTGCCGTAGAAATGGGCGACCCGGTCGACGGCCGAGTCGGTGCGGCCGCTGCGGACGGGTGTCTCGGACCGGTCGCCGGCCGGCGCCGGGGCGGGCGCGGCGGTGGCGCTCGGTCCGGCGGGCGCGGTGACGGCGAGGGCCGACAGGGCGGCGGCCAGGGCGGCGCGGCGGACGGTCCGGTTTCCGGGCATGGTGACGCTCCTCCTCAGGGGTGTCTCCCCTCCCGCCGGCGCGCTGTGCGGGGCGGGGCGGCCGCCGGCCGGGTTGCGCTGCGCGGGAGGAGAGGCGGGTACGTCGCAACGGCCGCCTCCGCGCGGTACCCGGGTATCCGGCAGGCGGGCCGCCAACCCCTCGACGGCCGGGTGCCCCGGCGAACGGCGCGAACCGTGGCCCCGGCGGCCGGATGTGGCCGGTGCGGGAGCCGGGACGTGCCGGGTACGGGACCCGGCGGGCGCCGCGTGGTGCGGCGGGGGCACCATGCAGGGGAGACAATCATGCGACGAGGAGAGTGCCGTGGCCCAAGACGTCAGGTCGCTGCTGGCCGAGCTCGACTTCGCGAGCGTCACGCCGGAGGAGTTCGCGCGGATCGTGAAGGGGCTGTCCACCAAGGAGATCACCGCGCTGGCGCGGGGCGAGCTGCGGGACCGGGTGCTCGGTGAGGTCTTCGGCAGGATGGGACGGCAGTTCCGTCCCGACGCCGCGGCCGGGGTGCGGGCGGTGATCCGCTGGCGGATCACCGGCGAGCGGGAGGCCGTCTGGGAGACCGTCCTCGCGGACGGGGAGTGCACGGTGCGCCGGGGTGCCGGTACGGACGCGCCGCGGCTGACCATGGTCATGGGCGACGCGGAGTTCCTGCGGCTGGTGTCGGGCAACGGCAATCCGGTGACGATGGTCCTCACCCGCAAGATCAAGGTCTCCGGTGACCTGGGGCTGGCCGCGCACATGAACCGGTACTTCGACATTCCCAAGGTGTGAAGGACGGCCGGCCACGGTGTCCGGGAGGACCCGTACACGCCCAACGGCCCGCTCCGGCCCACGAGGTGAGGCGACATCCGCTTGTGGGGCGTGGGTGACGCCTGGGGCGGTACAAGGTGATGTCCGCCCCCTTGACCGGGGCCTGCCAATCGGTAAAGTCTAGACCAATTGGCGAGCGGGATTCCGGCCTTCCCCAGGTGGTCGGCACTGTACTCCGGGACGGCCGTGGTCCTCGCGCGTCGGCACCACACCTTCGCGTCACCCCACCCCCACCAGCGGGGCCCGCACGGACCGGACGCACCGCGCGACAGCGCCGGTACGTGTCCGTCCCGCGCCGGGCCCCCACCGTGAAGGAGTCGACATGCACCAGAAGAGAAAGATCGCCACGGCCGTCGGCGCCGCGCTGGCTCCGCTCCTCGTCGTGACCCTGCCCGCGAGTTCGGCGAGCGCCCACGGCTATGTGAACGCCCCGGCCAGCCGGCAGGCGCAGTGTGCGGCGGGCACCGTCTCCTGCGGAGACATCAAGTGGGAGCCGCAGAGCGTCGAGGGCCCCAAGGGTCTGAAGAGCTGCAGCGGCGGCAACGCCCGGTTCCGGGAGCTCGACGACGACAGCAAGGGCTGGAAGGCGACCTCGGTCGGCAGCTCCCAGGCCTTCACCTGGCGGCTGACGGCCCAGCACCGCACCAGCACCTGGCAGTACTTCATCGGCGGACGCAAGATCGCGGAGGTCGACGACCACGGGGCCAAGCCGCCGGCCACCGTCACGCACAACGTGAACTTCCAGGGCATCAAGGGCAAGCAGAAGGTCCTCGCCGTCTGGAACGTCGCGGACACCTCCAACGCCTTCTACGCCTGCATCGACGTCAACATACGCTGACACCAGGGCGGGGCGGCGGGCCCGCGCCCACCGCCCCGCCCCGTGGCCGCCCCGCGCCCTACAGCTCCTTGATCCGGATGTCGCGGTACGAGATGACGTCGGACGTCCCGTGCACCTGGAGGCCGATGTGGCCCGCGGCGTACCGGCGCCCGTCGGTCCCGGGATCGTCCGCCCGCGGCGGGAAGAACTGCTGCCCGCCGGTGTTGTCGAACTCGTTGATCAGCACACCGTTGCGGAAGACCGCGTAGTGCTGGCCCACCACCCGGATCTCGTAGTCGTTCCAGGTGCCCTTCGGCGTGACGCCCGCCCCGCCGAGCCCGACGCGGTCGAACCCGTACACCGATCCCGTCTTGTACAGGTCACCGTCCGGCCGGTCCAGGATCTGGATCTCGTGCCCGTACTTGATCGCCACCCACTCCGGCCGGGGCTCCTCGGGATGGTCGTACACGGACGGGAAGCGGACGAAGACCCCGCCGTTGGCGTTGCCGGTGCCCGGCGCGTCGTCGCGGAACCGCAGCCGCAGCGAGAAGTCGTCGTACGTCCGCCGCGGGAACCACAGCATCCCCATGCCCGGCACCGTGGAACTGCTGGTCATCGCGCCGTCGGCGGTCAGCCCGAAGGCACCGCCGCCGACCTGCCGCCAGCGGTCGAAGGACGCCTTGGTCCCGTCGAACAGGTCGCGGTAGCCGGTGTGGTGGCCGGGCGTGCCGATCCCGGACGCGTCGGCGGCCGCGGTGACGGCCCGGCTCTCGCGCTCGTCGAGCACACCGTCCGTGAGCAGCTTGGCGGTGACCGTCCTGACGTGCTTGAGGAACAGGGCGCGGGAGGACCAGTCCTTCTCGTCCTCGATCAGTTCGTTGACGGTGCAGCGGTTGCGGGTGACACGGTTGGGCACGCCCGTGTCGACCGTGCCGACGACGACGGTGCGCCGCTCGTCCCACTCGGGGCAGTTCGGCGCGGGCACCCCGCCGCCCGGGGCGACGGTGAAGGACACCCGTACCGCCTCGGACGTGTTGCCCGCCCGGTCGGTGGCGCGGTGCGCGACGGTGTGCCGGCCGCTGCGGTCCACCACGACGGGCGCCGTGTACGCGAGGAACGGGCCGCCGTCGAGCGAGTACTCGGTCGACGCGACACCGGACCCGTCGTCGGTGGCGGTGACCGTCACGGTGGCCCGCCCGAGGTACTCGCCGTCGGAGTTGCGCTGCCCCTCGGTCGTCGCCGAGGTGCGCGGCGGTGTCGTGTCACCGGGCGGCGCCACGACCGTGAAGCCCGCCGACTTCTCGGCGGCGGTGTTGCCGGCCTTGTCGGTGGCGCGGTAGCGGACCTGGTACGTGCCGGGTTCGCGGACCAGCACCGGCGCGGTGTACGGCTGGAACGCCCCGCCGCCCACCGCGTACTCGACGGTGGCGACCCCGGACCCGGTGTCGGAGGCGGCGACCGTGACGGTCGCCCCGCCGACGTACGCGCCGGCGTCGTTCCGTACGCCGTCCACCGTCGCGGAGGTCTCCGGCGGTGTGGTGTCCGCGCCGCCGCCGTCCGTGACGACCAGGACGCCCTGCATCTGCTCGTGGCCCGGGATGGTGCAGTGGTAGCGGTACGTGCCCGGGGTCAGGGTGACCTCGGTGGTGTACTTGCCGCCCTGCGCGTCACCCGGGTTGGCCATGATGTTGAGCCGCACGTCGTTGTTGTACCGCGGGTCGGAGATGTCGAAGGTCAGGGTGTGCGGCATGCCCGTGGTGTTGCCGGTGGCCGTGCTGTTCTCGAAGACGATGGTGGTCCGCCCGGCCACGGCGGTGGCGGGGGCGGTGGTGTACTTGGTGATGTCGTCGCCCGCGGTCCAGGTCAGGGTCTGCCGCGCCGCCGGGGGCCCGGGCGCCGTCGGCCGCGCGGGCGGGCGGCCGTGTGCTGCCGTGGCGGTCAGGCCGACGAGCACCAGCAGCGCGGTCAGCAGGACCGCCCATGCGCGCCGTGGGTTCATCGTCCGGCCTCCCGTCCCTCGCGGGCCAGTTCCGCGGGGCGCGGGGTGGGCTCGCCGCCCGTATAGGTCACCCGCCACAGTGCTGACTTGGCGTCCGAGGTGAAGAAGCCGCGCCCGTAGTCGAGGACGTACAGCGCGCCGTCGGGGCCGAACGTCCAGCCCATGAGATTGCGGATGCCGTTCACGCCGACCGGCACGATCTCGTCCAGGCTCTCCACGTGCGCGGGCAGGCCGCCGGAGCCCGCTGTCCGCGGGTCCATCACCAGTGCGTGCCGAGGCTGGTCGCCGTCGTAGAAGTCGCCGACGAACCACTTGCCGTCCCAGTAGGCGGGCCAGGCGCCCTGGCGGGTGGCGGCCGCGTCGTGGCGGTGGACCGGGCCGTCCATCGCGGCCTGGCCGCCGCCCTTGAGCCAGGGGAGCAGCAGTTTCTGCTCGGACAGCCGGTAGCTGGGCACGCCCTGGGCGTCGCGCGGGAAGTCGGGGCCGCCGCCCTGCGGCGCGTACCAGACGTTGTTCGGCTCGGCGGGCGGGAGGAGGACCAGGCCGTCGTTGTGCGGCGACTCGTTCTTGGGGTGCTCGCAGTCGTACCAGCCCAGCGGCTTCGACGGGTCGGGCAGGTTCCGGTCGCGGTACGGCTGGTTGTTGCCCATGCAGTACGGCCAGCCGCGGTTGCCCGCGTGGGTGATCGCGGCGAACGTGTCGTACTTGGCCGGGCCCCAGGTGGGGCTGGGTTCGGTCGCGTCCGGACCGACCCAGCCCGCGTACAGCGTGTCGGTCTTCTTGTCGACGGAGATCCGTGACGGGTTGCGTACGCCCATCACGTAGATCTCGCCGCGGGTCTTGCCACCGCCCTCGTCCGGCTCCTTGCCGGTGAAGAGATTGCCTTCCGGCAGGGTGTACGTGCCGTCCGGCTCGGGGTGGATGCGCAGGATCTTGCCGTTGAGGTTGTTGGTGTTGCCCGCGGTACGCCGCGCGTCGGCGAAGGCGACGCCCTTGTATGTGGGCTGCGGGTTGTTGCCCGAGTAACCGTCGCTGAACCGCGAGGAGTTGTTGTCCCCCGTGGCGATGTACAGGTTGTCCTTGGAGTCCCAGGCCATGCCGCCGCCCGCGTGACAGCAACTGTGCACCTGCACCGGCCACGTCAGCAGGACCTTCTCCGAGGCCGGGTCCAGCCTGTTCGTCCGGGCGTCCAGCGTGAAGCGGGAGACGCGTCGCTCGGCCATGCGCGTGGTCCGGTCGACGCCGGAGTGCGGCGTGTAGTGCAGGTAGACCCAGCCGTTGGTGAGGAAGGCCGGGTCCAGCTCGATGCCCAGCAGCCCTTCCTCGTTCTTGACGAGTTCGTCGCCGCCGCCCTTGTTGCCGAAGACGGTCACCGTGCCGACGAGGGTGGCCTTGCCGGTCTTCGGATCCCAGACGTGGACGGTGCCCTCGCCCTTGCCGACGGCCGGGTCGTTCCAGTCGGTGACGACCGGGGCGCTCGCGTCACCACCGCCGCGGCCGATGTAGAAGACCCGGCCGTCCTTGGCCGTCACCAGGCCGTGCGGTTCGCCGATCTGGTCCGACGTACCCGGCTGGTTGGGGGCGGTCAGGCGCTCGGCCTTGTAGTGCGAGGCGATGGTGGCCTGGCAGTCGGCGCGGGTCAGCCGGGTGGTCCACAGCAGCGCGCCGCGCAGATGCGTACGGAAGTCGGCCTCACGGAAGCTGTCGGGCGTGCCGCCCATACCGGTGTAGAACGACCGGCCGCCGTCGTAGTCGCGGCACCAGGAGACCGGGTGGTCCCAGCCGTTGGCGCCGGGTCCCGGCCGGTAGGTGTTCTCCCGTACCCGGGCCACGGTGTGCACCGAACCGCTCGGATTGGTGGCCCAGTTGAGCCATGTGTCCGGGCGCTTCCACTCGACGGGGAGGTCGCGGGTGGCCGGATGGCGGCGGTCGCCGACCTCCACGACGGCCCGCTGCGCCGCGGTCGGCACGGTGGCCGTGGGCCGGGCGCCGATCAGGCCGGTGAACCAGTCCGAGTACGGCTCGGCGCGGGCCGCGTCATGGATGCCGACGAACCCGCCCCCGGCCTCCAGGTAGCTCTCCAGACCCGCCTCCTGCTCGGGGTCGAGCAGGTCGCCGCCGCCGGTCAGGAAGACCACCGCGTTGTACGTCCCGAGGCGCGGGTCGGTGAAGACCGACGCGTCGTCGGTCGCGTCGACCGCGAAGTGCTCGGCGGGCGGGCCCTGGCGGCCGATCCGCTCGACGGCCTCGATCCCCGCGTCGACGGTGGGCGGCTCCGCGCCCGCCGAGGCGTGGAAGACCAGGACGCGGACGTTCTCACCGCCCGGCGGGGTGGGCAGCCGCAGTCCGGCGCCCGGCCCGGAGGCGTGCGCCGGCGCGCCGCCGAGCAGGGCGGCCGTCACGGCCAGCACCAGCGCGGGGAGGCCGGCGGCCCGCCCGGGGCGCGGCCGTTTCGGCGGTCGGTGGCGGCCGGTGCGCGGCATCGCGCGAAGCGGCCGTGGTAAGTGGTGCCGGAATCGTCGCACGGGTGCACCCGCCCCTCTGTGGCCACGGACAGCGGCAGCCGATGAAGCTAGACCCCTTTCGGTGACTCGCCAAGAGCTATGGCCGCAACCCGTCCAACTTTGTCCTGAGTGTGGATAAACAAGGCCCGTGCGGCTACCGTCCCTGCCATCCCTCCGCCCCGATCCGCTGCCCCGCCCCGTCCCTCCTGCCGTGGGAGCACGATGACCGAGGAACCCGACGTCCCCAGGCGCCGCTTCAACCGCCGTCTCCTCGCCGGAGGCGCCGCCGTCGCCGCGCTCGGCACGGTGGCGGCCCCGCCCGTGGCCCCGGCCGCGGCCGCCGGGCGTCCGGTGAGGACGGGCCGCACCGCGGTCGCCGCGGGCGCGGTCAAGCACCTCAAGCTCTACATCGAGGAACTGCCGGGCGGGCAGCTCGGATACGGTCTGGAAAAGGGGAAGGCGACCATACCGGGTCCGCCGATCGAGCTGGTCGAGGGGGACACGCTGCACATCGAGTGCGAGAACACCCTGAAGACCGCGGCCAGTCTGCAC
This sequence comes from Streptomyces sp. NPDC045470, assembly GCF_040646595.1. NCBI lineage: Bacteria > Bacillati > Actinomycetota > Actinomycetes > Kitasatosporales > Streptomycetaceae > Streptomyces > Streptomyces sp. NPDC045470. The sequence continues at coordinate 621,563 of NZ_JBEZAN010000003.1, read as the reverse complement.
GTGCACGGCCTCGACTACGACGTGGCCGGCGACGGCACCCGGTTGAACCGCAGCCACCTGGAACCGGGCGCCACCCGTACGTACACCTGGCGCACCCACGCCCCCGGCCGGCGCGGGGACGGCACCTGGCGGCCGGGCAGCGCGGGCTACTGGCACTATCACGACCATGTCGTGGGCACCGAGCACGGCACCGGCGGCATCCGCCGGGGCCTGTACGGGCCGGTGGTCGTACGGCGGGCCGGCGACCCGCTGCCCGACCGGCAGTTCACCATCGTCTTCAACGACATGACGATCAACAACCTGCCCAAAGGGCCGGACTTCAGGGCCACGGTGGGGGAGCGCGTCGAGATCATCTCCATCACCCACGGTGAGTACTACCACACCTTCCACGTGCACGGTCACCGCTGGGCGGACAACCGCACCGGCGTCCTGGAAGGCCCGGACGACCCCAGCCGGGTCATCGACAACAAGATCACCGGACCGGCCGACTCCTTCGGCTTCCAGTTCCTGGCGGGCGAGGGCGTGGGCGCCGGCGCGTGGATGTACCACTGCCACGTCCAGAGCCACTCCGACATGGGCATGGCCGGACTCCTCCTGATCGCCAAGCCGGACGGCACGATCCCCGGCCATGACGGGCACGGCGACAACGGTGGTCACTCAGGCCGCTCAGGTCCCTCGGAAGCGCCGTTGCGGCCTCCTGCACAATGATCGACATGACGGAGACGACGGACACGGGTGCGGGGCGCGGCGCGGCCGCCGGCGGACTGCTGGACGGCAAGGTCCTGCTGATCACCGGCGCGGGGCGCGGCATCGGCGCCGCCGCGGCACGGCTGTTCGCGCGGGAGGGAGCCGCGGTCGTGCTGACCGCGCGGACCGGGCCGGAGCTGGCCGCGGTGACCGAGGCGGTACGGGCCGCGGGCGGCACCGCCGACCACGTCGTCGCGGACCTGGCGGACCCGGCCGCCGTACAGCGGGCGGTGGACACGGCGGTGGAGCGCCACGGCCGCCTGGACGGCGCGTTCAACAACGCGGGCATGGGCATCGGGCACGCCCCGCTCGCCGAGATCCCCGTCGAGGAGTTCGACCGGATCACCGCCGTCAACCACCGGGGGGTCTGGCTGGCGATGGCCGCCGAGATACGGGCGATCACCGCCACCGCGCGCACCGGCGCCATCGTGAACAACAGCAGCGTCGGCAGCCTGAAACCGTCCGCCGGGATGAGCCTGTACGGAGCCTCCAAGCGGGCCGTCAACAGCCTCACCCAGACCGCCGCCGTCGAGTACGGCCCGCAGGGCATCCGTGTCAACGCCGTCGCCCCCGGCACGACCATGACCGCCATGATCGAGGACTGGGCCGCCCGCGAACCGGACGTCGTCGACCGGCTCACGGCCCGTACACCGCTGCGCCGGGCGGCCGCTCCCGACGAGGTGGCGCAGGCCGCCGCGTGGCTGCTCAGCGACCGGGCGTCGTACGTGACGGGCGCGATCCTGCCCGTCGACGGCGGCCTGACCGTCTGAGCGGGGGCCGGAGTGGATCTGCCGTCCCTGCGGACGTTCCAGGTGGTGGCCCGGCACGAGCACATCAGCCGGGCCGCCGTCGAACTGCGGGTCGCGCAGCCCGCGGTGAGCCGGACGATCGCCCGGCTGGAGGCCGGCCTCGGGGTGCTGCTCTTCGACCGGCAGGGCCGCTCGATCCGCCTCAACCGGTACGGCGCGGCCTTTCTGCGCCGCGTCGAGCGGGCGCTCGGCGAACTGGACGACGCGCGGCGCGAGGTGGCCGACGCCGCGGGCCTGGACCAGGGGCGCGTCGCGGTCGCCGCCGAGACACTGCTGACGCTCTCCTCGCTGCTCTCGGCCTTCCGCGCCGCGCACCCCGGGGTCGACATACGTCTGTACCAGTCGACCGCTGCCGTGATGCGGCGCCAGCTTGCGGCGCGCGAGGTCGACTTCTGCGTCGCCTCCCAGCCGTTGCGCGGGGCCGGGCTGCGTTCGGTGGTGCTGATGGAGGAGGACGTGCTGCTGGCCGTCCCGCGCGGGCATCCGCTGGCCGGGCGGGGGCGGGTCCGTCTGGAGGACGTCGTGGACGAGCCGTTCGTCACCCCGCGCGCCGGGCACTGGCAACGCGAGCTGCTGGACCGGCTGTTCGCCGCGGCGGGCCGAACCCCCGTCATCACCTGCGAGGGCGACGAGCCGGCCGCGACGCAGTTCCTGATCGGCGCCGGTCTCGGCATCGGGCTCATCCCGGCGCTCGCCCGCAACGAGGCGCCCGAAGCGCCGGTCCACTGGCTGCGCCTGGACGTGCCGGGCTGCCGGCGCACGCTCAGTCTGGTGCGGCGTGCGGACACCTATGTCTCCACGGCGGAACGGCACTTCGAGGAGGCGGCCGTCGCGCACTTCGGGCGGCGGGGACCGATGGACCATTGACGGAGTGAGTACTCACTCCGTACGGTGGCCGTCTCGTCGACCCGGGGAGCGCCCGTGCCCGTCAGCCTCAACCACACCATCGTGCCCGCCGCCGACCACCGCGCGGCGGCCCGGTTCTTCGCCTCGGTCATGGGTCTGGAGGAACTCCCGCCGGCCGGTCGGCACGGGCACTTCGCCCCCGTACGCGTCAACGACCGGCTGACCCTCGACTTCATGGCGGTGCCGGAGCCCGAGGGCCACCACCTCGCCTTCGACGTGGACCCGGCCACCTTCGACGCGATCCTCGCGCGCATCCGATCAGCCGGGGTGCCCTACGGCAGTGAACCCGCGCATCCGGACAACGGCCGCATCGACCACCCGCTGTGCCCGCGCGGCCTGTTCTTCCAGGACGACGCCGGGAACCTGTACGAGGTGATGTCCCCGGCGTGAGCCCCGGACGCGGACGCTACAGTCCGCCGTCCGGCATCCCGAACGCCTTGAGGATCCGTTCCGCCGCGAGCGTCGCCGTCAGCGTGCCGGACCGTACCTCCCGCTCCACCTCCGGTGCCACGTCCCGGACGCCCGGGTGGTCCCGGAGCCGGTTGAGCAACTGCTCGCGGACCATCGACCAGGTCCAGTCGACCTGCTGGTCGCGCCGCTTGCCCGCCAGCGCCCCGGTGGACTCCAGCAGCTTGCGGTGCTGCTCGACGCGGTCCCACACGGTGTCCAGGCCGGTGCCCTCGCGGGCGCTGCACGTCAGGACCGGGGGGGTCCAGGCGGCGTCCGGGGGCTGGAGCAGGCGCAGCGCGCCGGACAGCTCCCGGGCCGCCGACTTCGCGTCGCGCTCGTGCGGCCCGTCCGCCTTGTTGACCGACACCAGGTCGGCCAGTTCCAGCACGCCCTTCTTGATGCCCTGGAGCTGGTCGCCGGTGCGGGCGAGGGTGAGCAGCAGGAACGTGTCGACCATGTTGGCGACGGCGGTCTCGGACTGGCCGACACCCACCGTCTCGACGAGCACCACGTCGTAGCCCGCGGCCTCCATGACGACGATGGACTCCCGCGTCGCCCGCGCCACCCCGCCGAGCGTGCCCGAGGTGGGGGACGGCCGCACGAACGCCGCCGGGTCGGCGGCCAGTCGCTCCATCCGTGTCTTGTCGCCCAGGATCGAGCCGCCGGTCCGGCTGGACGACGGATCGACGGCCAGCACGGCGACCCGGTGCCCGGCCCCCGTGAGCTGGGTGCCCAGTGCGTCGATGAAGGTCGACTTGCCGACTCCGGGCACCCCGCTGATGCCGACCCGCCGGGCCGTGCCGGAGTACGGCAGCAGCTCGACCAGCAGGCGCTGGGCCATCGCCCGGTGGTCGGCCCGGGTGGACTCCACCAGCGTGATGGCGCGCGCGATCCAGGCCCGGGAGCCCTCGCGCACGCCCGCCGCGTACTGGTCGATGTCGATCGTCGGTCGCTTGCGGGCCGGGCGGGGCCGGGGCTTCTCAGGCGTCAACGTAGCGGCTCACAGGTCGTGGCCGAGGGCCTCGGCGAGTTCCTTGACCAGGTCGTACGCGGCATCCGGGATCACCGTACCGGGCGGGAAGACGGCCGTGGCGCCCGCCTCGTGCAGCGCCGGGATGTCGCCGGGCGGGATCACCCCGCCGACCACGATCATGATGTCCTCCCGGTCCTGCGCCGCCAGTTCCTCGCGCAGCGCGGGCACCAGCGTCAGATGACCGGCGGCCAGCGAGGAGACGCCCACGACGTGCACGTCCGCCTCCACCGCCTGCCGGGCGACCTCGGCGGGCGTCTGGAACAGCGGACCGACGTCCACGTCGAAGCCCAGGTCGGCGAAGGCCGTGGCGATCACCTTCTGGCCGCGGTCGTGGCCGTCCTGGCCCATCTTGGCGACCAGGATGCGCGGCCGGCGCCCCTCGGCCCGCTCGAACTCCGCCACCAGGTCCCGGGTCCGGTCCACGCCGGAGGACGGCCCCGCTTCGTCTCGGTACACACCGGAGATCGTACGGATCTGCCCGGAGTGGCGCCCGTAGACCTTCTCCAGTGCGTCGGAGATCTCACCCACGGTCGCCATCGCACGGGCCGCGTTCACGGCCAGCGCCAGCAGGTTGCCCTCCAGGCCCGGCCCCGGCCCGGCCTCGGCGGCGGCGGTCAGCGCCCGCAGCGCGTCCTGGCAGGCCGCCTCGTCGCGCTCCTCGCGCAGCCGCCGCAGCTTGTCGATCTGCTGTGCGCGCACCGCGGAGTTGTCGACCTTCAGCACGTCGATCTGCTCGTCGGTGTCCACCCGGTACTTGTTGACGCCGATCAGCGCCTGCCGCCCCGAGTCGATCCGCGCCTGCGTACGGGCCGCGGCCTCCTCCACCCGGAGCTTCGGGATACCCGCGTCGATGGCCTTGGCCATGCCGCCGGCCGCCTCGACCTCCTCGATGTGCTGCCAGGCCCGGCGCGCCAGGTCGTGGGTGAGCTTCTCGACGTACGCGCTGCCGCCCCACGGGTCGATGACCCGGCAGGTGCCCGACTCCTGCTGGAGGAAGAGCTGGGTGTTGCGCGCGATGCGGGCGGAGAAGTCGGTGGGCAGGGCCAGGGCCTCGTCCAGCGCGTTGGTGTGCAGGGACTGGGTGTGGCCCTGCGTCGCGGCCATCGCCTCCACGCACGTCCGCGTGACGTTGTTGAACACGTCCTGCGCGGTCAGTGACCAGCCGGAGGTCTGCGAGTGGGTGCGCAGCGACAGCGACTTGGGGTTCTTCGGGTCGAACCGCTGGACCAGCTTCGCCCACAGCAGCCGGGCCGCCCGCAGCTTGGCGATCTCCATGAAGAAGTTCATGCCGATCGCCCAGAAGAAGGACAGCCGCGGCGCGAAGGCGTCCACGTCCATCCCCGCGTCGATGCCCGCCTTCAGGTACTCGACGCCGTCCGCGAGGGTGTACGCCAGCTCCAGGTCGGCCGTCGCGCCGGCTTCCTGGATGTGGTAGCCGGAGATGGAGATGGAGTTGTAACGCGGCATCTTCTGCGAGGTGTACGCGAAGATGTCGGAGATGATCCGCATCGAGGGGCGCGGCGGATAGATGTAGGTGTTGCGGACCATGAACTCCTTGAGGATGTCGTTCTGGATGGTCCCGGCCAGCTTCTCGGGCGGTACGCCCTGCTCCTCGGCGGCCACGATGTACAGCGCCAGGACGGGCAGCACCGCGCCGTTCATCGTCATCGACACCGTCATCCGGTCCAGCGGGATGCCGGAGAAGAGCTGCCGCATGTCGTAGATCGAGTCGATCGCCACGCCCGCCATGCCGACGTCACCGGTCACCCGCGGGTGGTCGCTGTCGTAGCCGCGGTGGGTCGGCAGGTCGAAGGCGACCGACAGGCCCTTCTGACCGGCCGCCAGGTTGCGCCGGTAGAACGCGTTGGACTCCTCGGCGGTGGAGAAGCCCGCGTACTGCCGGATCGTCCAGGGCTGGTTGACGTACATGGTCGGGTACGGGCCGCGCAGGTACGGCGTGATGCCCGGGTACGTACGCAGGAAGTCCAGCCCGGCCAGGTCCTCGCCGGTGTACAGCGGCTTGACCTCGATCCCTTCGGGCGTCTCCCACACGAGGTCGTCGACGCCCTTGCCGGTGGCCTCCTGGACGGCCGCCGACCACTGGGCCGCGTCGCCTTCGGGCGCCTGCTCACCCAGTTCGACCGTGCTGAAGTCCGGGATGGCGCCCGCCTGCCCTGCCGTGCGCTCCATCACGCCACCTCCATGACATCCAGGGCCGAGGACAGCACCCCGACCGCGTCGCAGCCCGCGAAGACGAAGGCGTCCACTCCGGCTCGTTCATATGCTTCCCGCCGCTCGCCCGGTTTCCCGGCCAGCAGCACCTGCCGCGCGCCCGCCGCCTTGAGCGCCGCGGCGATCCCGGCGGCCTGCTCGGCGTACAGCGCGTCACTCGAACACAGACAGGCGATACCCGCGCCGCTCGCCGTGAACGCCTCGGCCGCCGACTCCGCGTCCACCGAGACCGGGTCGTGCACCGGCTCGATGCCGCCCGCCTGGAGGAGGTTGGAGGCGAAGGTGGCGCGCGCGGTGTGCACCGCGGCCGGTCCGAGCGCCGCGAGGAACGCCTTGGGGCGGCTGCCGGTGGCCGCCAGGTGCGCGTCCGAGCGGGCGCGCAGCGCCTCGTACGCCTCGTCCCGGCGCACCCGCGGCAGCCCGCCGCCGGCCGGTACGGGCGCGGGCTCGCGCTCCACCGCCGGCTCCGCGAGGAACGGGAACTCGCTGACGCCGGTCACCGGTTCGCGGCGGTGCGCCAGCGCCTCGGACCGCTTGCGCCAGGTCGACGCCAGCCGCTCGCCGACCATCCCGGAGTCCAGCGCCGCGGCCTGCCCGCCCGCGGCCTCGATCTCCTGGAACCAGCCCCAGGCGGCGCGGGCCAGCTCGTCGGTCAGCCGCTCCACGTACCAGGACCCGCCCGCCGGGTCGATCACCTTCGACAGGTGCGACTCCTCCAGCAGGATCGACTGGGTGTTGCGCGCGATCCGGCGGGCGAACGCGTCCGGCAGGCCGAGCGCCGCGTCGAACGGCAGGACGGTGACGGCGTCCGCGCCGCCCACTCCGGCGGAGAGGCCCGCCACGGTGGTGCGCAGCATGTTCACCCACGGGTCCCGACGGGTCGTCATGACGGTCGAGGTGACCGCGTGCTGGCGCTGCGCCCGCGCGGCGGGGGAGGCCCCGCACACCTCGGCGACCCGCGACCACAGCCGCCGGGCGGCCCGCAGCTTGGCGATCGTCAGGAACTGGTCGGCGGTGGCCGCGTACCGGAACTCCAACTGCGCGCAGGCGGCGTCCACACCGAGGCCCGCCGCGGTCAGCTCCCGCAGGTAGGCCACACCGGTGGCCAGCGAACAGCCCAGCTCCTCGGCGGTCGAGCCGCCCGCCTCGTGGTACGGCAGCGCGTCCACGGCCAGCGCGCGCGTCCGCGGCGCCTCGTCGGCGCACCGGCGGGCCAGCCCGGCCGCCGCCTCCAGGCGACCGGCCAGGCCGTCCGCGCGGCCGGTCCTGGCCACCACGCCCAGCGGGTCGGCGCCCAGGGTGCCCGCCGTCTCGGACGGCGCCACGCCCCTCTCGGCGCAGAGCCGGAACCAGGCGTCGGCCGCCGCGGCGAAGTCCGCGCCCGCGTCCAGGGCGACGGCGGCGAGGTCCAGGTAGACCCCGTCCAGCGCGGTGGCCAGCTCGCCCACCGGCACGCCGCCGTCCCCGACGGCCAGCCACAGCGAGGTGACGCCGTTCTCCAGGTCGGCGAGGACGGCCTCGTTGGCGCGCCGCGGATCGGTGTCCGTGTGGCGCTGCCGGACGTCCCAGCCCGCGACGGTGCTGCCGGTGGCGCGGCCGGCCCGTACGAACGGCGGGAACCCGGGGCGGCCGGCGGTATCGGCGGCGGGCGCGTCCTCGGCGGTGTAGAGCGGGCGGACCCGGATGCCGTCTTCGAGCGCGGTGGTGAGCGCGTCTTCGGCGGCGGCGCCGGTCACCTCCGCGGCGCCCGACTTGCGCAGCACGCCTTCGACCAGGCGCTGCCACTGCTCACGGTCCGCGTCGGGGAACGCGGCGGCCAGAGGGAGTTCGGGGGACTGGGCGGTCATGGCAGCAGGCTAGGCGAACGGTCGTTAGCCGCAGCAGGGCATCGGGCTGTGACCTTGCACTCGTTGACCTGGGATTGCTCCATTGGGAAGCTCTACGATCGCCCTTCCGGGCGGGTGTGTACCCGCGGGTAGCGACTTGGCGGCGGGCGGATCGCCGCATTTTCGGCAGGTCGGGGTGGTGCGCGACCGGTTCTGTACGGTGGGCGGCCCGTCACCGTGACGAGGAGGGACATGCGTGTGCCGGTGAGGGACATGCGCGTGCCGGTGAGGCGAGGCGTCGCCGTGGCGGCGGTGCTCGCCCTGATCGCCGGTCTGGTCCTGCTGCTCGCCCTCCCCGGCGAGGAGGGCCCGGCGTGCACCGGACGGAAGATCGGCTCATGGGCCGCCGAGTCCCGCTTCACCGGCGAGTTCACCCGGTACGGCAACGACAACCTCCGCGTGGACGACTGGACCGGCGGCGACGGCACCCACTCCGTACGGCTGCCCGACGGCCGGACCTTGTGGATCTTCTCCGACACCTTCCTCGACCGGGTGCAGCCCCCGCCGAACCCGCACGGACAGCCGTACCCCTGGCGCTCCTCCGACTCCGGCCGCGAACCCGCCCTGACGCACAACTCCCTCGTCGTCATGGACCGCGCGGGCCGCCTGGAGCGGACCCTCACCGGCAGCACCGGCACCGGCCCCGGACCGTTCTTCCCCGACACCCCGGACGGCTGGCGCTGGCCGGTGCAGGCGCACGTGGAGCCGCGCACGCCCGGATCACCCGAACAGGTCGTCCGGGTTTTGCTGTGGAACCGCGCGCCGGGCCAGGGCCCCTGGGTCTTCGGCGTGCCCCGAGCGACCGAGATCGCCACGCTCTCCCTGCCGGACCTGCGGCTGGAGGGCATCGCCCCGGCCGTCGACCAGACCTCGGTACGGAACCCGGGCGACCGGGTGCTGTACGGCACCGCGTCCGTGCGGGACGGCGCGTACACGTACGTCTACGGCGGCGACGACGGGCCCCACCGGGCCGGCTCGAACGCCTACCTCGCCCGGGTGCCGACCGGGCAGCTCGGGGAGGCCCGGGCCTGGCAGTTCTGGGACGGCCAGGGCTGGCAACCGCACGCCGGCCGGGCGGCCCCCGTGATCCGCGAGGGCCGGGGGCGCGGGGTGGGCAGCGCCTTCACCGTCGTACGGGACGGCGGGACCTGGGTGCTGCTGACGATGGACGACCCCGGGCCGCCGGGTGACGGGCTGTCGGCCGTCACCGCGTACTGGGCGTGCTCGGCCCAGGGACCGTGGCACGGGCCGGCCGGGCGGGTCGCCCCGCCCCGGCCGGCCGACCCCACCGGACAGCAGCGTGTCGGCGTGTACAACCCGCAGGCCCACCCGGAGTTCACGGCCGACGGCGCGCTGCTGGTCAGCTACGACGTCAACTGGCTGGGCCCGCCGGGCGCCCCCTCGGTGGCCCAGGTCAACCGCGATGTCGAGCTGTACCGGCCGCGCTTCCTGAGGCTGCGCCTGCACCGCGGATGACACTCCGGCGGACGGTGGGCCCGCCGGTCAGTCGGTCTTCGGCCCCGACTGGAGCGAGCAGCGCAGCGAGAACGGGTGCCCCGCCGGATCGGAGTAGATCCGCACCTCGCGGGGACCGGTGTCGTCCTTGGTGTCCAGCGGACGCGCGCCCAGGCCGACCGCCTTGCGCTCGGCCTCGTCCATGTCCCCTTCGTCGACCAGCAGGTCCAGGTGGGCCTGGAGCGAGCTGTCCGGACGCGGCCAGGTCGGCGGCGTCATGTTCAGGTCGCGGCGGAAGGAGATCATGGTGCCGTTGGCGACGACCTCCACCCGGTCCGGCAGGTGTTCCTTGCGGACCTCGCCCTCCAGGAAGCCGGCGTAGAAGTCCGCCAGCTTCTCCGGGTCGGCGCAGTCGAGCACGATCACGGCGGCTTTGACCAGTCCCATGGCATCTCCTCGGCCCCGTGGGCCCTCCTCGGCAGGGCACCGTCCGCGGTGCCGGCCGCGCGGCGCGCGGGCCGGGACGACGAGTACCGCGGTCAGGCCGGTTCACTCCCGCCGCGCGTGGCCGGTGCGGTCATCAGCGGCAGCACCACGGCGGACGGACGGCCCGGCTCGTGGAAGACCTCGAACCGGATCGGCCGGCAGGCGACGGCCGACGCGGCCGGCGCGCCGGTCCCGTGATGGCGCGCGAACCGCGGGAACGCGCCGCCCGCCACCTGCACCCGCAGGCTGTGCCCGCGCAGGAACCGGTAGCCGGTCGGGTGCATCTCCACCCGGGCCGCCACCACCCCGTCGGCGTCCGCCGCCGGTGAGCCCGGGCGCAGCCGCAGGATGCCGTCGGTGACGTTGCGCGAGACGCCCGCCCGGTCCACGTCGCACAGCCGTACGAAGACATCGCCGTAGCCGGAGTCCGTACGGACGTGCACCACGGCCGACACCGGGCCGATCAGGTCGAGGTCGCGGGGCAGCGGACGGCCGGTGAAGACCAGCACGTCGGGCCGCCGCTCGACGGCCGTGTTGTCCTGCTGCCGTATCTCGCCGGGCAGCAGCAGCGGGCCGCCGGTCGACGGGGTCGGGTCGGCGCCGTGGTAGGTGAACCGGTCCGGGGTGCTGCCGGGCGGCTCCGGCCAGTCGAGGCCGCCGGACGGCTGGAGGCGCAGCGGCGTCGGTACGGACTGCGGCGGCGGCCACCGGTCGAAGTCCAGCCAGCGGCCCGCCCGCTGGAGGTAGAGCCGGACCGGCGACTGGTGCAGTTGCGTGGTGTCACCGGCCAACTGGGCACTCAGCCACGACACATGGTCGGTGAGCGTCGCCTTCAGCGCGCCGCGGTCGTGGGCCCACGGCCCGATCGTGATCCGCGAGTGGTGCCCGGCGGCGGTCAGCTCCGTGAAGTCGCGTAGCTGGTACGGCAGGAACAGATCCCACCAGCCGGTCACCATGCTGGTCGGCGTGGTCATCCGCAGCGCCGTCGCACTGTGGTCGATCGGCGCCCAGAAACCGTCCCCCGGCTCCGCGTGCGCACTGACCTCGCGCAGGAAACGCTCCGGCCGCCCGATGGCCGCGAGGTCGGACTCGCCGACCGGCAGCGTCCGCATCGCGCGCTGCACCCTGCGGGTCTGGAGCGGATTGGGCAGCAGCCCGCCGAGCGGCGCCTCCTCCTGCGTGCCCGTCGCGGAGGACCACACCAGCATGTTGTGCAGCGCCAGCACCCCGCCCGGATAGAAGGCGGCGGGGAAGTCGGACGTGGTGATGCCCAGGCACATCGCCTCCAGCGGCGGGTCGAGGTACGGGCCGACCGCCCACTCCGCGTGCCCGAGGTAGCTGGCACCGGCGGTGGCCAGCCGGCCGTCGCACCAGGCCCGCGCGCGCAGCCACGCCGCGGTCGCCAGCCCGTCGTCCTTCTCGTGCACGAAGGCCCGGAACTCGCCACCCGAGCCGAAGACACCGCGTACGTTCTGCGCCACCACCTGGAAACCCCGCCGTACCAGCACGCCCGCGAACAGCTTGATGTCGGGCTTGTGCTTCCCGTACGGCGTACGCAGCAGCACCACCGGCAGCGGACCGGCGCCGCGCGGCCGGTAGCGGTCGGCGAGCAGCACGGTGCCGTCCCGCACGGGGATACGCAGGTCACGTACGCACTCGATGTCGGGTGTGACCGGCTCGGGCATGTCCAGGTACCGGTCCACCAGGCGGCCGAACGCCCGCCCGGTCCGGTCCCGCAGCATGGATTCCGCCATCGGACCCTCCCATCGTCCGTCCTGGCCCGCGCCCCGGTGCGGCGCGCTGCGCAGCGTCCGCCGGGGTTGCTCTCCGTGCGGTTCCGGAGATCACCCCGGGTGATCCAGTGTCCGGCTTTCCACCGGATCGCGCATGTACGCGCTCAGGACCCGGGCTCCGCCACCGGCTGGGCGGCGCGCAGCAGGTCCGCGGCCCGTTCGGCGATCATCACCGTGGGCGCGTGGGTGTGGCCGCGGGTGACGGCCGGCATCACCGAGGCGTCCGCGACGCGCAGTCCCGTCACCCCGCGCACCCGCAGCCGGGGGTCGGTCACGGTGTCGTCGCCGGTGCCCATCCGGCAGGTGCCCACCGGGTGGTAGAGCGTTTCCGCGAGGGCGCGCACCGTCTCCGCGGCGGCCTCGTCGTCCTGTTCTCCGGGCCACGGTTCCAGCGGCCCGGTGACGTGCGGGGCCAGCGCCCGCGTCCCGTACAGCCGCTCGGCGAAGCGCACCCCGGCCAGCAGCCGCCGCAGATCCGCCTCGGACGTCAGATAGCCGGGGTCGATGACCGGCGGGGCGTCCGGGCCCGGCCCGCCCAGCGTGATCCGGCCGCGGCTCTCCGGTTGCAGCAGGACGATCCCGATGGTGACGCCGTGCTCGGCCGGCGCCTCCAAGCCGTGCCGGACGAACGGGACCGGCGCGAAGATCAGCTCCAGGTCCGGCGCGGTGAGCCCGCCGGTGCTGCGCAGGAACGCGACGGCCTCGCCGATGTTGGAGGTCAGCGGGCCGCGCCGGGACAGCAGGTAGCGCGCGATGTTGGCCGGGGTGTCGGCGCCGGTGAGCGTGCGGGGCAGCGCGGTGCGCATCAGGACCGGTACGGACAGGTGGTCCTGGAGGTGGCGGCCCACGGCGGGCAGCTCGGCCACCGGCTCGATCCCGGCGTCCGCCAGGTGGCCGGTGTCGCCGATGCCGGAGCGCAGCAGCAGTTGCGGTGAGCCGACGGCGCCGGCGCTCAGGACGACCTCGCGCCGGGCCCGCAGGACGCCACCGGGCAACTCGACCCCGTACGCCCGGCCGTCCTCGAACAGCACCCGGCGGGCCTGCTGCCCGGTGACGACCCGCAGGTTGGCGCGGCGCAGCGCCGGGCGCAGATAGCCGTCGGCGGCGCTCCACCGGCGCCCGCGCCGCTGGTTGAGCGGAGTGGGCGCGCAGCCGCTGTGGCCCGGGCCGTCGGGTCCGGCGCGCCGCGGCAGGCCCGCCTCCTCGCAGGCGTCGAGGAAGGCGCCGGTCAGAGGGTGGAAGCTGCGTGCGGGGGAGATCCACAGCGGGCCCGCGGTACCGTACGCCGTCCCGCCGGGCGGCCCGGCCCAGCGTTCGGCGCGCCGGAAGTAGCGGGCCACCTCGTCCCAGGACCACTCCTCGCCCGCCGACTCGGCCCAGCCGTCGTAGTCGGCGCGGTGCCCGCGCACCCACATCATCGCGTTGAGCGACGAGGAGCCGCCCAGGGTCCGGCCGCGTGGCCAGTACAGCTCGCGACCGTGCAGGCCCGTCTGGGGTGCCGTGGTGAAGTTCCAGTCGTACGGCGTGCGGAAGAGCTGGGGGAACGCCGCCGGGACGCGGACCTCCTGTCTGCGGTCCGGCCCGCCGGCCTCCACCAGCGCCACCCGTACCGTCGGGTCCTCGGACAGCCGGGCCGCGAGCACACAGCCCGCTGACCCGGCGCCGACGACGACGTAGTCGTACAGTCGGCCGTACACTCCTGCGCCGGTCATCCGAGCCCGCCCTCTCGATGCTCAACGTCCCGCCCCGTGCCCCTACTTGTGGGTAGTGATCGTAGGGCAAGCGGGGGCGGGCGTCAGCGCGGCGGGCGGGCCGGGCGGGCGTCAGTCCGGCTGGGCGCTGGAAGGGCTGGGCTGGATGAACGGGAAGGCGTTGGTGCCGCCGCACACCATCGGACCGACCTGCACGCTGCCGCCCACCAGGGTCACCAGGACGTCCGACGGGCCGCGGCTGCCGGGAACGGAGGCGTTGGCGGCGGTGCACACCAACTGGCTCACGGACGGGGTGTCGAGCCGCTTGGCGTTCATGGGTACATGGACGGTGACCCGGCCGTCCTCCGTCTCGGCGGTGACCGGCCCCGGGAGCACGGGCAGCACGTTGGTGAGGCCGCGCTGCCGTTCGGCGTCGTTGGGGCCCTTCAGCAGCAGGTTGATCGCCTCCTCGGGGCCGACCGGCGCGGTCGCCGGGCGGCTCGCGGGACGCAGACCGGTCGGACCGAGGAAGTACAGCTGGACGTCGGGCGCGGGCTTGCCCGGCGCCTTGAGACCGTGGGCGGGCTCGCCCGCGTCGATCACCCCGGTCGGCGCGATGCCGCAGCCGGCGAGGGCGCCTGCCGACAGGGCGCCCAGCACACCCGCCAGCAGTCCGCCCAGCGTGATCCGCCGGGTCAGCCGGGTCCGCGCGGAGTTCGGCACGCTCACGTCTGGTCCGCCTTCCCGGCCGGCGCGGCCGCCGGGCTCTTCGCCGGGTCGTCACTGCCGCCCGCCGTGTCCTGACCGCCGTCCGTTCCGGCGGGGCCGTTCTCCGTACGGTCCGCGGGCGCCCGGCCGGGTTCTCCGGCCGCCTCCCGGGCTTCGGCGGCGGAGCCTGTCTCCTGCTCGGGCAGCGGCAGTTCCACGGTGAACACCGCGCCGCCGTCGGGATGGTTGGCGGCCTGCATGGTCCCGCCGTGCAGTCGTACGTTCTCCATCGCGATCGCCAGACCCAGCCCGCTGCCCTCGGAACGGGCGCGTGCCGAGTCCGCCTTGTAGAAGCGGTCGAAGACGTGCGGGAGCACCTCGGGGTCGATGCCGGGCCCGCTGTCCGTGATGCGGATCACCAGTCGGCCGTCGCCCGGGTCCGGCGCCCGCAGCAGCACCCGTACCGGCTCCCCGCCGTGGTGCAGCGCGTTGCCGACCAGGTTGGCCACCACGACGTCCAGCCGCCGCGGGTCCAGGCGCGCCCGTACGCCGTCCGGCAGTTCGGTGCCCACCCGGCCCTGCCAGGCCCTGGCCTGGAGCGTCTTGCGGATCGTCTCGGCGACGTCCACCTCGTCCAGGTGCAGCGCGGCGGCCCCGGCGTCGAAGCGCGAGACCTCCATGAGGTCCTCCACCATCCGGGCCAGCTTGCCGGTCTCCTGGCTGATCAGCCGGACGGCGGAGGCGGTGTCGGGGTCGAGGGCGTCGGCGTCCTCGTCGAGCACGTCGGTGACGGCGGTCATCGCGGCGAGCGGGGTGCGCAGCTCGTGCGAGACGTCGGCCGCGAACCGCCGCGCGTTGGCCTCCATCCGGCGCAGGTCGGCGACGCTCTCCTCCAGCTTGGCGGCCATGTCGTTGAACGTCCGGGACAGGTCGGCCAGCTCGTCGGCGCCCTTGACCTCCAGCCGGGTCTCCAGCTTGCCCTCGGCGATCCGCCCGGCGGCCTGCCGCAGACCGCGCACCGGCCGCAGCACACCGCGGGCCGCGAGCAGCGCCGGGACCACGGCCAGCCCGAGCACCGGCAGGGCGCCCCGCTGCGCGGCACTCACCAGCGCCTCGACGTTGGCCTCTTCCGCGCGCAGCGGGAGCTGGGCGTAGACGGACAGCGGGGACGCCGTACGGGTCTCGGTCTGCGACTGCATCACCGGCATGCCGATCAGCAGCCAGGGATCGCCGTCCCGGTCCACCCGCTGGAACGCCGTCACATGCCGGGTCTCGACGGACTCCCGCAGCTCGTCGGGGACGATGACGGGGTGGCGGAGCTGGTCCCGGTCGTTCTCCGCCACGCCCTTGTACTGGACGTAGACGTCCCAGTCCCGGGCCTTGCCGGAGCGGTCGAGCTGCCGGGTGAACTCGTCGACATCCGCACGGGTCGGCGGTACGGCGAGGTCGGGCGCCAGCGAGTTGACCTGCCCCCGCAGGTCCTTGATCGCGGTGTCCTGCGAGCGCTGGAGGATGGCGTTGCGGGCCTCGCGGTAGGTCAGCGCGGCGGTGGTGAGCGCGCTGACCGCGGCGACCAGCAGGAACGCGACGACGAGCCGGGCCCGCAGCCCGCGCGGCAGGGAGCGGGTCAGCGTGGTGCGGCGCGGGCGGCCGGCGGGCCGGGGACGCTTCACAGGGGGCCGAAACGGTAGCCGAAGCCGCGTACGGTCTGGACGTACCGAGGGGTGCGCGGGGTGTCCTCGATCTTCGTGCGCAGCCGCATCACGCACGCGTCCACCAGGCGCGCGTCCCCGTGGTAGCTGTGCTCCCAGACGTGTTCCAGAAGCTGCTGGCGGCTGAAGACCTGGCCGGGGGTCGCGGACAGGAACAGCAGCAGTTTCATCTCGGAAGGGGCCAGCGGGAGGTCGGTGCCGCCCTTGGAGACGACGAGCCCGGCCCGGTCGACGGCCAGTTCGCCGTAGGTCTCCACGGGGGCCGGGCCCGGCTCGGCGGGTCCGGCGGCGTCCCCGTCGGCGGGCAGTGCGGTACGCCGCAGCACCGCGCGGATGCGGGCCTCCAGTACTTCGCCGCGCGCGGGCTTGACGATGTAGTCGTCGGCGCCCGCCTCCAGGCCGAGGACCACGTCGAGGTCGTCGCCCCGGGCGGTGAGCATGATGATCGGGAGCTGGCGGTCGGCGCGGATGCGTCTGCAGACCTCGAAGCCGTCCTTGCCCGGGAGCATCAGGTCCAGCAGCACGATGTCGGGGCGGAAGGCGGGGAGGAGGTCCAGGCCGTCCTCGCCGCTGGCCGCGGCCGCCACCTCGTGGCCGCGCCGGCGCAGCGCGAGGGTGACTCCGTCGCGCACGGCGGCGTCGTCCTCGATCAGAAGTACTCGGGGCATGGCACCAGTATCAATAAGTTTCATGATGGATCGGTAACAGGCGGATCCTGACCGCAATTCTTCGCATCTGTCGTGATGCAAGGCAGTGATCGCGCGAGCGCACCGCAGGGGGAAGCGTACGGCGCCGACGGAGGCGTCCGTACCCGGGTCCGCGGTGGTCCGCGCACGGCAGTGAGGGACGGGATTCGCAATGGCACGGCACGGCAGGCGGAGCGGCATCATCGGGGGAGCCGCGGTGGCGGTGGCGTCGCTCGGGGTGGCCGGCTATCTGACGTTCGGGCAGTCGAGCGCCACCTCGGAGGCGCACGCGGACACCACCGAGCAGGCCAGGCCCGCCCCGGTCGACCCGAGCATCGTGCACGCCTCCGACCGGCCCGGCAAGAGCCTCAACATCACCATCGACGACGGCCCGGACCCGGTCTGGACCCCCAAGGTGCTGGCCACGCTCAAGAAGTACGACGTCAAGGCCACCTTCTGCATGATCGGTCCGCAGGCGGCGGCCCACCCGGACCTGGTCAAGCAGGTGGCGGCGGCCGGCCACAAGCTCTGCGACCACACCATCAGCCACAACACCGGCATGGACCACCGGCCCGAGACGTACCAGTCGCAGCAGATAGTCGACGCCCAGCAGATGATCGAGAAGGCGGCCGGCGGCCCGCGGGTCGACTACTACCGGGCGCCGGGCGGCGCGTTCACCCCGTACAGCAGGAAGCTGGCCGCGGAGCACGGGATGCGCCCGCTCGGCTGGAACGTGGACAGCAAGGACTTCGAGCGGCCGGGCACCGACGCGATCGTGCGCACGGTGCGCCGGGAACTGCGCAACGGGCCGACCGTCCTCTTCCACGACGGCGGCGGCGACCGCAGCCAGACGGTCGCGGCGCTGGACCGGCTGCTGCCGTGGATGAAGCAGCAGGGGTACGGGTTCGGGTTCCCGAAGCGCTGACGCGTGGCGGGAAGCGGCGTCGGGGCCCCGGGCGGGCCGGGGCCCGGGTGCCGCTCCTCACCCGTCGGGCGGGCCGGGGCCCCGACGCCGTCCCTCACACGTCGCCGAGCAGCTCCGCGAGGCCGCGGTCCACGTCGAGGAGTTCCCGGCCCGCCGGCACGGCCTGGTACGTACGGTCCAGGAAGCGGCTCAGCTCGGCGGTGTCGACCTGCACCATCGCGACACCGTCCTCGACGTGGAACTCCAGCACCGTGCGGCCCCGGCCCACCGGGCGCACCCGGACGTCGCCGCTGCCCGCCGGGGACCGCAGGCCCTCGGCGAGGAGTTCCCGGGCGAAGGCCCAGTCGACCGCGGCGCCGTCCAGCGAGATCTCCGGCGGGAAGGTGATCCGCACCGCGAGCGGGTCGGCCGGGTGGTAGTGCAGCACCGCGGGCACGGTCCGGGAGCCGGGCGCGGTCGCGATGAGACGTACCTGGACGGCTTGGTCGATGACACTCTGCACCGCGGCTGCTCCCTTACGGCTGTCGGGTCGGGACATGGCTTTCACCGTGTAGGACGGTGTGCCCGCCCGAGCCGTGCACGTGACAGGGGTGTGATTTATGTCATGTCCAGGTCGTCATGGTTGGTGGGTAACGCGTGGGTTGACAAGGGTTTGTGATCGGCTCCGGCGCCGGTCCGCGCGGGACTTCGCGGGACCGTGCGCCAGGAACTCCTCCAGGATTCCGGGCGCCGCGGCCGCCGCCAGGGCCGGAGCGTCGTCCGCCGGGATGTCGCGTAGGTGATAACCGTCCTCGCCCGCGGCGACCGCGGCCGTGAGGGTCACCAGACCGGCCCGCCGGCTGAACGGCGTACTGGAGAACGTCCAGGCCGCGACCGCGTCACGCCGGAGCACCACGGTGTCCCGGCTGAACGTGCCGGAACGCGCGACCAGATGCCGCCCGTCGAGCCCGTGCCCCAGATTGCGGTACGCGTCCCGGGCCAGCCACAGCACCACCGGCACCGACACCAGCGCGAACACCCAGGCGCAGTGCAGCAGTACGGGCGTCAGGAGGACGCCCAAGGTTGCGAGGGCGAGGGCGCCCGGGACCGTTGCGAAGAGCAGCCCGCGCATCCGGCGGCGGCGCAGGGCCGCTCGCGGATGCCCGCGGAGGTCCGCGTCGGACAATCCGGCCCGAAGCGTCCCCGAGGCGGTGCGCATCGCCTCGGCACGCGGCGCGGGCGGCAGGATCACACTGCGCTTGCGGTTCTCCTCCTTGTTGCCCAGGCCGCCCGCGACCGCTCGGACGGTGGCCCCGCCCCCCGCCCGCAGCAGCAGCGGCTCCCGCAGGACGACACCGCGCAGCCGGGCCCGCTCGATGGTCACCGACCGGGTGGTGAGCAGGCCGCGGTGCACCCGCAGCGTGCGCGCGTCGGTCCATTCGAGGCGGAACTTCCACCACCCTTCGACGTAGAGGGCGAGCGCGCCGACCGTACCGAGGGCGATGACGGCCAGCAGCGCGAGCGGGATGGTCACCCAGAGCGCGCGGGCGCCGAACTCGTCGAACGCGCCGCGCACGACGCTCAGCCTCCACGGCTGGATACCGGCGCCGTCCAGGACGCGGTAGGCGCCGCCGGCCGCCGCGAAGACCCCGCCGATCACCCAGAAGGTGAGCGGCGCGTAGCGCAGCCAACGCCAGTTGATACGGGCGACGAGCGGATCCTCGTCCGTCGCCCGGACGTCGGCGCGGGTGAGCAGTACGGTCCGCAGCCGCTCCGCGTCGGCCGCCGTCAGCGCCTCCAGCGAGAGGTCGCCGCTGCCGTCCGCCGAGCCCGCGGTACCGGCCCGCAGGACGGTGACGCCGAGCAGCCGGTGCAGCGGTGAGGCCGTCAGGTCGACCGTGCGGATGCGGTGCAGCGGCACGGACCGCAGCCGCCGGGTCAGCACGCCGCTGCGCACCTCGAAGGAGTCGTGGGTGACGCGGTAGTCCGTACGGGCCCAGCGGACCGACCCGATCAGGGTGAGGACCGCGAAGCCGGCCGCGATGGAGGCCAGCGTGATCCAGGCGCCGGTCCCGATCCGGCCGCCGGTGGCCAGCGCGGTCAGCGCGAGCGAGCCGAGCGGTGCGGCCAGCCAGCCGCAGTGCACCAGGAGGGTGCGCGGGTCCAGCCGGTGCCACCGGGGCTGCGCGTCGGTGACAGGAGAGGTGGCGGCGGTCATGCGGCATCACCCGGCACGGCCTGCGCGGCCTCGCCGATGCGCCGCGACAGCTCCTCGGCGTCCGCGTCGGACAGCCCGGCTATCTTCACGTCGCCTGCGGTGGAGGCGGTGGTGACGGTGACCGTCGCGAGGCCGAACCGCTGCTGTACCGGGCCGCGCACGGTGTCCACGGTCTGCACCCGCGACAGTGGCGCGATCCGCCGCTTCTGCCAGAACCAGCCGCTCGCCGCGTACACCGCGCGGCCGCCCAGCTCCCAGGCGTGCACGGAGTACCGCCATCGCGGCATGACCAGCAGATAGCCGAGCGCCGGCAGGACCAGTACGACCAGCAGGAGCGGAGCGAGCCAGGGCAGGGCCCGGGGGAAGAACAGCACCGAGCACACCGCCAGGGCGAGCGCGGTGAGCAGCACCGGACCGCTGACCGTCAGCAGCGCCTGGACGGTCCACCAGCGGCGGGCGCGGGGATCGACCCGGTTGCGGGGCGGCCGCAGCAGGGGAGTGGCGGATGCGGACATGAGGGTTCCCCGTTCTTTGGCAAGTCGATCGTATTGAGTAGCGGTACGTTATAACGGTACGAGCGACTTGTAAAAAGAAGGCGAGGCCACGGTCACGTGCCGAAGAAGGTGGACCACGAAGCGCGGCGCCGGGAGATCTCCCAGGCGCTGTGGCGGATCGCGAGCACCCGGGGCCTGGAGGGCGCGAGCCTGCGGGACGTCGCCGCCGAGGCGGGCATCTCCCTCGGGCGGCTCCAGCACTACTTCCGCACCAAGGACGAACTGCTCGTCTTCGCGCTCCGCCACATCGAGACCCTCGCCCAGCAGCGCATCCGCGCACGCATCGAGGCGCTGGACGGCGAGCCCACCCCGCGCGACATCCTGCGCGCCTGCCTGACGGGGATGCTGCCCCTGGACGAGCAGAGCCGCATCGGCTTCCTGGTGGGCGTGGCCCACTTCCACCGGGCCGTCCACGACCCGGCCCTGCGCACCGATGTCCGGGACGGCATCCCCAAACTGCGAGGCTTCTTCGCCGACCAACTGCGGCAGGCGATGGAACGCGGCGAGGTGCGGCCCGACCGGAACGCCGACGACGAGGCGATGGTGCTGATCAGCCTGGTCGACGGACTCTCGACGTACATCCTGCTGGACGTCCACACCCCCGAGAAGGCCGTCCAGCTCCTGGACCGGCAACTGGACCAGCTCTTCGACGGGCCGGGACAGAGCGTCGCCCGTACCTCCGGGCAGAGGCGCGATACGGCGCCGACGTGAGCCCTCGTCAGGCGGAAGGCACCCCGGCCGGTTCGGCGGGGGACGAGGGCGCCGGGCTCCGGCGGCGGGAAAAACGCCGGGCCAGCGGCCGTTCGACGAACCGGTGCGCCAGCAGGGCCGTGCCCTGCGCCAGGAGGGCACAGGCCGCGACGAGAACCAGCCCGACGGGAGTCGTGAAGGTGCGGTCCTCGCCCAGCAGGTGCCGGACGGTCAGCAGCAGGGGCCAGTGGAGGATGTACAGGGCGTACGAGGCTTCGCCCAGGGTGGTCAGGGCCGGGCGGGCCAGCAGGCCGGGCCGGCCCCCGGCGTCGGCACGCGCCCAGTGGGCGATCGCCAGGGTCAGGGGCACGGCTCCGAGGGCCCCGAAGCGGAACGGCGCCGGAAGGAACGGCGTCAGTGCGGCGGCCGTGGCGCAGACCGGCAGGAGCACGGTGCGCTGCACCCGCGGCCACCGGCCGGCGCGGACCAGGCGCGCCGTGACGATGCCGAGCGCGAACTCCGCCAGCCGCGCCGGAGGGAAGAAGTAGCACAGCCAGACGCTCTCGGCCGACAAGGGGATGTCCCTGCCGAGGGCGGGGCCGCCGACCGCCAGGGCGGGCAGGGGCAGGGACAGGACGGCGACCGCCAGGACCGTCCAGGCCGCTCCGAGACGCCTGGCCGGGAGACGGCGCGCCGCGGCGATCAGCAAGGGGAACAGCGCGTAGAAGAACACCTCGCAGGAGATGGACCACGAGGGCGAGTTGAAGCACGCGTTCAGCGCCAGGTGCGGGGCCCAGCCCTGGAGGAGAAGGAGGCTGACCGCGCCGAACCCCGGGTCGCAGCGCAGCGGCAGGCCGTTCGGGAGCGCGGAGTCCGCGGCCAGGACGGCGAACGTCACCGCCCCCAGCCAGCCCAGCACATGCGCGGGGCCGATGCGCCACAGGCGGCGGCGCCAGAACGCACCGGCCGGTTCACCCGGCCGGTGCGTCCAGGTCAGCACGAACCCGGACAGGACGAAGAAGCCGCTGACCGCACAGGCCGCGACGGTGGCCAGTGGAAGGAGCGCCGTACGCAGCCGGGCGTCGGCGAAGAACGTCGCGTCGGTGCAGAGGTGGGTCGCCAGCACCGAGGCCGCCAGGAAGAACCGCAGGCCCGTCAACGACGGCAGCCGCCCCGTCTCCACCATGCCCCTCCCCGGCCCCTCCACCACCGCCCCCCGCCGGGAACATGCCCACGTCGGTGCCGTCCGGGCACCGACGGAGCCGCAGTGTGACCCGAACGAGCGAACGCGCGGTGGTGCCGGAGGCCGGCCTCAGAGACGCGTGCCCTCGGCCGCCGGCAGCGCGTCGAGTTCGGCCAGCGCGGCGGGCGGCAGGGTGACGTCCGCCGCACCGGCGTTGTCCACCAGGTACTTCGGGGTCTTGGTGCCGGGGATCGGGACGACGTACCGCCCCTGGGCGAGCACCCACGCGAGGGCGACCTGCGCGGGGGAGGCGCCGTGCTGTCCGGCGATGGCGCGGACCTTGCCCACCAGCTCCAGGTTGGCCTTGAGCGCGTCCTGCTGGAAGCGCGGCAGCCGGCGGCGGAAGTCGTCCAGCGGCAGCTCGTCGAAGGAGGTGATGCTGCCGGTCAGGAAGCCGCGGCCGAGCGGCGAGAACGGCAGGAAGGCGATGCCCTGCGCTTCGCAGTAGGGCACGACCTCGTCCAGCGCCTCACGGGTCCACAGCGACAGTTCGGACTGTACGGAGGCGACCGGGTGCACGGCCTGCGCGCGCCGGATCTCCTCGACGGTCGGCTCCGACAGGCCGATGTGCCGGGCCTTGCCCGCCTGGACGGCCTCGGCCAGCGCGCCCCAGCTCTCCTCGACCGGCACCTCGGGGTCCACCCGGTGCAGCTGGTACAGGTCCACGTGGTCGGTGCGGAGGCGGCGCAGGCTCTCGTCGATGGAGCGGCGGATGTGCTCGGGGCGGCCGTTGCGCACCAGCGCGGTGTGATCACCCGGCCTGCCCGGGGAGGACTCCAGTCCGACCTTCGTGGCCAGCACCACCCGCTCCCGGTAGCCGCCCGCCAGTGCCCGGCCCACCAGCTCCTCGTTGGTGTACGGACCGTAGACATCGGCGGTGTCGACGAGCGTCACACCGAGGTCGACCGCCTGCCGGAGGACGCCGACGGACGTCGCCTCGTCGCGGCCGGCAGGGTCGTAGGCATGCGTCATGCCCATGCATCCGAGGCCGATGACGCCGATCTCGGGTCCGGTGCTGCCGAGCGTGGTGGTGCGCATGACGGGGCTCCTCGGGATGAGTGCTGAATATTTCGCTGATCACTCTTCCTGTTGAAGTGCACTTGAAGTCAAGCGGTCGCCGGGACGGAGACTCCCGGTACGCGGAATCCCCCGCCCGGCGAACCGCTCTCGGCACGATGAACTGGACACCCTGCTCGGGCGCGACTGAGGCAGACCGGCCGCACCCGGCGGCCTACGCCTCGCGCAGCAGGGCCGCGAGGTCGCCCTCGACGTCGAGGTGGCGGGCCTCGCTGCCCAGGGGCACCACGCCGTACGACCGCATCAGGAAGCGGCGCAGGTCACGGGCCGGGAACTGCACCATGGCCAGACCGTCGGCGGTGTGGAACTCCAGCATCGTGTGGTCCGGGCCGCACGGCCAGATGTGCACGTCCCCCTGGCCGGACGGCTCCCGCAGGCCGTCCGCCAGCAGGTCGCGCGCGAAGGTCCACCCGACCTCCGCCCCGTCCAGCGACGCCACCGGCGGGAAGACGACGTGCACCGCCAGCGGGTCCTCGCTGTCGTAGCGCAGCCGGGCGGGGACCTTCCGCGACCGGGGCACGGACGCGATCAGTCGGGCGTGGACGGCTTGGTCGATGACGTGGGACATCGCCGGCTCCCTGGATGCTCGTGCGGACGGGTCTCTGCCTCTACGACCCGTAAGACGCGCCGCGTATTACGCCAGTGCACCGAATGGCCGCGTGAGGTGCGTCACGAACTTTTGATTGCGGCGATATGTGCTCCTTAGGCTTGCGAAATCCAAGCAAGGCCGTCAGAACCGGAACGAGTCTGCCCGCGACGGAGAGCCTGTGACCGGACCAGGGCGCCGGACCGGGGTCGTGGCGCAACTCCGGCGCTGGGGGTGACACGTCAGGGGTTGGCCGTTCATGTCCGAAGCATCCGCAGGGTCCCCGGCGTCGGCGGCGGACGACTACACCCGGCTCTACGAGCGCGAACACCCGCGCCTGGTCGCCTACGCACGGTCGCTGACGACCAGCGCCTGGCTCGCGGAGGACCTCGTCGCCGAGGCGCACTTCCGGGTCTGGCGCCGCATCCGGTCCGGCCACCGCATCGACAACGTCCCGGCCTACCTCCGCACCACCATCCGCCACCTCGCCTCGGCCGTCGGCGCGGCCGCCGCCCGGGAGATACCGCAGGATCCCGAGGACGGCCAGGCATGGGCCGGCACCGGACCGGCGGCCGAGCACGCCGACCCGGCGCAGCGCGTCGCCTACGTCGACCTGCTCGCCCGCGTCATGGGACGGCTCCCGCAGCGCTG
Source organism: Streptomyces sp. NPDC045470 (assembly GCF_040646595.1). Taxonomy (NCBI): domain Bacteria; kingdom Bacillati; phylum Actinomycetota; class Actinomycetes; order Kitasatosporales; family Streptomycetaceae; genus Streptomyces; species Streptomyces sp. NPDC045470. The sequence goes on along the minus strand of NZ_JBEZAN010000003.1, from coordinate 597,046 downwards.
GGTGACGGCGCTGTGGCTGGCGGAGGCCGAGGACCAGCCGCTGGAGGCGGTCGGCAAGGCGATCGGGGCGGGCAAGGGCGCGACGGCCGTGCTGCTGCACCGGGCCAGGGAGGGCATGCGGCAGGCGTTCCTGGGCTCGGTGCCCGGCACCCCGGACGACCCGGCGTGCGAGGTGCACTGGCAGCGGATGCCCGCGTACGTACGGGGCGAGGCCACCGCGAAACAGGCCGACGGGGTCACCGGCCACCTCGCGGACTGCCCCGACTGCCGGGCCCGGATGGCACTGCTCACCCGGGCCAACGACCGGCTGCCCGCGCTCACCGGCCCCGCGCTGCTGGTGCTCCTGGCGGGCGGTTCGGCGAAGTTCCTGCTGCCGCTCGCGGGGGCCGGGGCCGCCGCGGCCGGAGGCGCTCACGCGGCCGGGAGCGGCGCGGCCACGTCCGTACAGAAAGCGCTCACCGCCGTACAGAAGTCCGTGCGGCATCTGCTGCGCGGCCAGATCGGGCAGGCCGGGCCGGTGGCCGCCACCGCCGCGGGCGTCGGCGTCGCGGTGGTCGCGGGCGTGGCGGTCGCCGCGGGCATCGCCCTGACCGGCGGCGACGCGGCGCCGACGGCCGGGCGGACGGCAGCGGTGCCGGACGGGGCCGGGGGCGGCACGCAACCGGGCGACGGCGCGGACCGGGCGGTGCCCGATGCCACCGCGGAGCGGTCGGCGACCTCCGTACCCACCGGCGCTCCTGCCGTTCCGTCGGCGCCGGCGGCGCGGGGCACGGCGAGTACGCCGCCGGTGCCCCGGGCGGGCGGGCCGACCGCCTCGCCGGCTCCCGGGCCTTCGGGGCCGCAGGCGCCCGCGCCGTCCGCGACCGGCAGGCCCGGCTCCACCCCGGCCCCCACGGGACCGGCGGCAAGCCCCACTCCGGACCCGACGGCGTCCGGACCGACCGGCGGGCCCACCCCCACGCCCGAACCGACCGGCGGCCCCACGGCACGGCCCACACCCACACCCACCCGCACACCGGTTCCGAGGGTCTCGCCCACTCCGAGGGTCTCGCCCCCACCCACCACCGGCCCGACCCCGCCCGAGCACTGCCGCTGGAGCCGGCACTGGGGCCCGGTGCGGATCTGCCGTATCGGCTGACGCCGCCCCGGCCTCAGTCCGTGACCGTGCTGCGGTTCTCGTAGGCGAGGTCGCCGTACTCGGGGTGCCGCTCCATCCAGCCCGCGACGAACGGGCACACGGCCAGCACCCGCAGCCCGTCCGCGCGTGCCGTGTCCAGCGCGTGCCGGGTCAGCGCCGAACCGATGCCGTTGCCCTCGTACACCGGGTCGACCTCGGTGTGCACGAGGGCGATGAGCCCTTCGGCGCGCAGATAGGCCGCCACGCCCGCCACTTCACCGCCGAGCCTGGCCTCGTAGCGGTTCGCGGCACGGTCGTCGGTCACCGTCACCGGGGCCGGCGCGGTCATGAGCGGATCTCCTGCCGGTCCATCGCCGTCTCCTCCCGCTTCGCCCCCCGGCTGCTTCCGCACCCCCTGTTCAGCACAGTAGGAGCGGCACCGGGCCGGCGCGAGGCGAGGCGCGTACGGGAATGTCTGGACGGGGCGTCCCGGCTGGGCTAGCTTCCAGCGTCATGAGGGTCATGGGGAAGCCGGGACAGCCAGGACAGCCGGGGCGCGGGAGACGCGGGCGCGGGGTGTGGGCGGTGGCCTGCGCCGCGGTGCTCAGCGTCGCGGGCGCGGCTCCCGTATCGGCACAGCCGTCCGCCGCCGCACGGCCCGCCGCGGGGCCGCTGACGGTGTCCGGGGTGCTGGGCGGCGGCTGGGACGAGAAGGACAGCGACAGCGACGCGCGCTTCCGCGGCCTGGCCGCCGTCAGCCGCAGTACCGCCTGGGTCGCGGGCACCGGCGGGACCGTGCTGCGCACCCGCGACGGCGGCGACCACTGGCGGGACGTCTCGCCGCCGGGCGCCGGGAAGCTGGAATTCCGCGACATCGAGGCGTTCGACGCGCGGCACGCCGTGGTGCTGTCGGCCGGCGAGGGCGCGGCGTCCCGGGTCTTCCGTACGGACGACGGCGGCGCCACCTGGACCGAGAGTTTCCGCAACACCGACCCGCGCGCCTTCTACGACTGCATGACGTTCTTCGACAGCAGCCACGGCATCGCGCTCGCCGACCCCGTCGACGGGACGTACCGCATCCTGTCCACCGTCGACGGCGGCCGGAACTGGCGGGTGCTGCCCACCCGCGGCATGCCGCCCGCCCAGCCCGGCGAGGCGTCCTTCGCGGCCGGCGGCCAGTGCCTGGTCAGCTCCGGCGCGTACGACGCGTGGTTCGCCACCGGCGGCGCGGCGAAGAGCCGCGTCCTGCACTCCCCGGACCGCGGCCGAAGCTGGACCGTCTCCGAGACGCCGGTTCCGGCGGGCGACCCGGCGCGCGGCGTGTTCGGCCTGGCCTTCCGCGACCGTACGCACGGGCTCGCGGTCGGCGGTGACCACCGGACCGGCAGGCCCTCGCCCAGGGCCGCCGCGGTGAGCGCGGACGGCGGCGCGTCCTGGCAGGCGTCCGCCCGGCCGCCGAAGCGCTACCGGTCCGGGGTGGCCTGGTTCCCCCGCACCACGCGCGTCGCCCTGGCCGTCGGGCCGACGGGCAGTGACGTCACGCTCGACGGCGGCCGGTCCTGGTACACCTTCGACGACGGCTCGTACGACACCGTCGACTGCTCCGCCGACTTCGGCTGCTGGGCGGCGGGGGAGGACGGGCGCGTCGCCCGCCTGGAGCCGTGACGTACCGGCCCCTCGGACCGGTCCCGGGGCCGGCCCGAGGGGCGCTCGCGCACCCGGCGGGCGGGTGCGGAGGCCCGCGCGCCCGGTCTCAGGCCACCCGTGCCGACACCACCACGACGTGCGGCGCCGCCAGGTAGCGCGCGAACAGTGACGCGCTGCCCTCGGCGGCGGTGCGCGGGAGCTGCCAGGCGATGCCGGTGAACCCCGCCTCCGTCAGGGCCCGTTCGAGCGCCTCGCGGGACCAGTGGTAAGCGGTCACCTGGAACGTCTCCTCCTCGGCCCGGCCGTGCAGCCCTACGGGGTCGCCGTCCCGCAGGTGGGCGTCGGCCACCGTGAGGTCGAAGCCGTAGGGCCGGTAGTAGTGGGGGACCGTCGCGAAGTCCGGGTTGAGCGTGACCGCCACGAAGCGGCCGCCCGGGGCGAGCGTGTCGCGGGCGGCGGCGCACAGCCGGGCGAGCGCCGCCGGGGTGGCGGCGTAGGACAGCGCGTAGACGGCCACGGTCACGTCGAAGGCCCCGTCCAGGGCGTCGGTGGTCGCCGCGTCGAGGACGCGGTACGACACGCCGAGGGGCTCCACCTCCTCCCGGTGCCGGGCGTGCGCGATCATCCCGGGCGACCGGTCGACACCGAGCACCAGGCCGGCCCCGTTACGGGCGAAGAAGCGGGCGTAGTGCCCCGAGCCGCAGCCGAGGTCCAGGACCCGCCGCCCCTCGACGCCGCCCGCCGCGGCGAGGACGGAGGGCATTTCGATGTGCCGTCTGAAGGGCAGCTCGTCGATGCTGCGCTCGTGCAGCGCGGCCATACCGTCGAAGGGGGAAGTCATGACGCTGCCTCAGGAATGCGGGTCGCCGGGCGACGGGGCGGGCGGTGGACGGGCGGGCGGGGCGGACGGGCCCCGGGAGGCCCGCGGCCGCCCGCGGCGCGGGGCCGTTCCCGGCGGCCGCCCGCGGGGCAGGGCGTGCGATCAGGCAAACCGGCGCTCCTCCCTCCGCCCGCGCGGCACCGGCACCGCTGCGGTGTCCGTCGGCCGGGCACCTGGGAGCCGTCTCCGCCCACGTCTACGGAACGCATCATTCCGCAGCCCTCGGGCGTTCCCGGGGAGGCACCGGGCGAACGGCCGGTGCGCCACCCGCCCTGCCCAGACGGCGTACGGACGCCGGACGTACGAAAGGCGTACGGGTGACGTCCGTCCGGCCGTACGGAGGGCGTACGGCCGGCACGCGGCCGGTGTGCCGCTCGGTGTCCTGCTCGCCCCTCCGGTCCCTCCGACCTCTCCGCCCCGCCGCCTCCCCGCCCGGGGCCGTCAGTCCAGCAGGCTCCCGAGTCGCCCCTCCAGCAGGACCAGCAACTCGGCCAGCCCCTCGGACAGTTCGGTCCGCCGCTTGCCGTCGATGCCCTCCAGCAGACCGGCCTCGTAGCGCAGTTGCTCGGGCAGCAGCCGGTCGATGACCGCCCGGCCCTCGTCGGTGAGCGAGAGGTGCGAGACCCGCCGGTCCCGCTCGTCGGGCCGCCGCGCGACCAGCCCGCGGGTCTCCAACTGCCTTACCCGTTTGGTGACCGCGGCTCCGGAGGCGAACGTCTCGCGCGCGATACGGCCCGGCGTCAGCTCGCGGTCCATCCGCCGCAGCGTTCCGAGGATGTCGAACTCCGGGCGGGTCAGGCCCTCCCGCCGCAGCGGCGCGTCGGCGGCCTGCTGGAGCAGCGCGGAGCAGCGGTTGAGCCGTCCGATCACCGCCATCGGGCCGGTGTCCAGCCCCGGATGGACCTGCTGCCACTGCCGCAGCACCCCCGCGACGATGTCCTCGGTCACGCGCACCTCTACTTCCCGGGCTCTCCCGGCCCCCGTCGGCGTCCTGATTCGCGTACGGCGTGCCGCGGGCCGCCGTACGGGCCCCGCGCCGCGCCGCGCCCGGCCAATTCTGCCTGGTGCCGCTCCCGGCGGCAGGGCGGGGCGGTACGGGTACGGGCCGGGGCGGAGGCGGGGGAGCGGCACGCGGCTGGGTGAGTACGTGGGTACGCGGCTACGCGGCCAGTGCCGGAGCGGACAGCCGGCGGACGAGCCGGGCCAGCGTGCGGTGCCCCTGCCGCTCGGCCAGGGCGACGCGCTCCTCGGGGACGGCGCGCTGCCACCACTCGCCGGCCGACACCTCCACCGCTTCCCGCAGCTCGACCAGGCCGGCGGCCAGGCGGTCGCGCGCCCAGCCCGTCTCGCGCGCGTCGTCCTCCCGTACCGCCGGGTCCTGGCCCGCTCCCGCGGCCTCCGGGCCGTCGCCGTCCAGCAGCCGGAGCGCGGCGGCCTCGGCGGCCGCCACCCGGTCCAGTGCCGCTTCGATGCGGTCGGCGGCGCGGCGGTTGGTGACCAGGACGCAGCAGGCCAGGCCCACGGCCGCCCCCACGACGGTGTCGGTCCAGCGGTCGGTGACCAGCGTCCGGGCCGGCAGGTGACTGCCGAACTCGGTCAGCAGCAAGGCCATCGGGGTGACCCAGACCGAGCCGAGCCAGTAGTTGCGGGTGATGCTCGCCTCCGCGCAGAACTGGAAGGTGAGCGCCAGCAGGATCATCGCGAGGTGGCCGGTGTGGATGACCGGCAGCAGCGCGGTGAAGAGCAGCAGCCCGAGGAGGTTGCCGATGGTGCGTTGGAGGGCCCGCTGCCACGAGAGGGTGGTGTTGGCCTGGTAGATGGAGGCCGCGGTGACCACGGCCCAGTACGGGTGGCCGACACCGACCGCCATCGAGCCCCAGCCCGCCAGCGCGCAGCCGACGGCCACCCGCGCGCCGATGGGCAGCAGCGGTGAGCCGGGCGCCAGCCGGTGGAGCACGGCGCGGACACCGTGCGGGTGGCCGGGCGCGGGACGGCGCGGCTCCCGGTCCGTGGCCCGTCCGTGGCCGGCGCCCCGTTCGCGGTCCGCGTGCTCCGCGGCGACCCCGGCCAGCTCACCGGCCTGTGCGCCGGTGAGCGCGACCTCCGGCAGGGCCCGGCCCCGGCGCAGGCCGCGCGCCCACGCCGTGCAGCGCTCGGCCTCCTCCTCGTCGGCCGCCTTCGCGGCGAGGGCCGACTCGGCCCGTACGAGCAGCCGCTCCAGCCCCGAGCGGTCGGCGGCCGCGGCGGGGGTGCGGCCCGGGACCTGGAAGAGCGTGTGCCAGGCGGCGTTCACGGCGGCGGCGGTGGCGTGCCGGGCGCGGTCCGGTGCGGCGGGGGAGCCGCCGGACTCCGGGCCGGTGCGCAGCAGCGCCGCGGCGGCCTCCAGCGCGCGGGCCGTGGCGATCCGCTCCGGCCCGCGCGGCCGGACCAGTGCGGGGGCCATGCACACCAGCCAGGCGAGCGCGCCGGCGCCCAGGGCCAGTGACAGATGGAAGGGCACCTGGCCGATCCGCTGAGGCACGAAGAAGGCGGACGCCGAGATGAAGGTGAAGATCAGGTTTCCCGGCGGCCCGACGCGCGTCGCGTCGCAGACCGTCTTGTGCACGGCGGCGACCAACGAGGCGAGCAGGACGAGCAGCGGGACCGAAGCGGTGAGCGAGGCGGCGGTCAGGGCGGCACCGAGGCTGGCGACCATGCCGAGCACCACCCATGCCAGCGTGCGCGCGCGGGCCGCGTACGGCAGGCCGTGCGCATACAGGGCGCACATCGCGCCGGCCGAGGTGTACAGGACCAGGTCCAGGCGGCCCAGCGCGAACAGGACGAATTCGGGGAGGCCCAGGGCGACGACCGCACTCAGTGCGGGCTTGTGCCAGATGTCCACGGGGCGGCGCAGCAGGACCGTGCTCCTGAGGGGCAGCGGGCGCGCGCGGACCGCTCCGGCGCTTCCGGAGAGGGCCGCTGCCTGCTGTCCCGTCGGTCTGGCATGTTTCCCCATATCAAAAGCTTAACAGGTGTTTTACTCGTGAAAGATTTGCCTTCGCGTGCGTGCGCCGCTCACCGGCCCGGCGCGGGGGAGGCGAGCACCCGGGCCCGGCACTCCGCGGGGGTGCCCCAGGCGCCACGCAGCGCTCGCGCCTTGCGCATCCACAAGGAGAGGTCCAGTTCGTCGGTGTAGCCCAGGGCGCCGTGCAACTGGAGCGCGGCCCGTGCCGCGGCGTAGGCGGCCTCGCCCGCGGCGACCTTTGCCATCGCGATGCCGGTCCCCGCGCCGGCCGGGTCCGCGTTGCCGTCTGCCGTCCCGCCCGCGAGTTCCACCGCGGCCCCGAGGATCAGCGGCTCGGCGAACTCCAGCGCCACCAGCACATCCGCCAGCCGGTGCTTCACCGCCTGGAACGAGCCGATGGCGACACCGAACTGGGTGCGCTGCTTGACGTACGCCACGGTGTCGTCCAGCAGCCGTCGGCCGACGCCGAGCGCCTGCGCCGCGGTGAGCAGCCGCGCGGTGTCCGCGGCGTACGAGGCGGCGGCCCGCACGGCCGGCCCGCTCGCCAGGACCTTCCCGCCGTCCGCCGCGCACCGGGACAGCCGCCGGGCCGGATCGACCGACGGCTGGTCCGGACCCGGCCCGCTCCCGCCGGGCCGCCGCAGCGTGTCGCCGTGGGTGAGGAAGACGGCGTCGGCGGCCGTCGCGTCGAGGGCGTACGGCCCGCGCGCCAGGTCCGTGTACGAGACCATCGCGTCCCCTGCCGCGACGGCGGGCAGCCAGTGCCCGGCCGGGGCCGCGTCGCCGAGCCGGCCGAGCAGCGCGGCCGCCGCGGCCGTCTCCACCAGCGGGCCCGGGACGGCGTGCCGCCCCGCCTCGACGTACGCCACGACCAGTTCGACCGGCAGGAATCCCGAGCCCCCGTACCGCTCCGGTACGGCCAGCCCGAACACCCCGGCCTCCCCGAGCCGCCGCCACACCGCGCGCCCGGGGCCGCGGTCCCCGGTGGCCCAGGCCCGTACGGCGGTCGGGGTGTCCGCCGCCGCCAGCATCCGGCCGAGCGTCCGTCCGAAGTCCCGCTGTTCGTCGTCCAGGAGGAACCGCATTGCTCAACTCCCCTCGCCGGTCCGGCTCAGCGCCGTCCCTTCGGCAGGCCCAGCAGCCGTTCGGCGATGATGTCGCGCTGGATCTCGTTCGTTCCGGCGTACACGGGGCCGGCCAGCGCGAAGATCCAGCCCTCGGCCCAGCTCCCGTGGTCCGGCGCCTCGGGGGCGTCGCCGGCCAGCTCGCCGTGCGGGCCGAGGAGGTCGAGCGCGGTCTCGTGCAGGGCGATGTCCAGCTCGGACCAGAAGACCTTGGTGAGACTGGCCCCGGCACCCGGGGTACCGCCCGCCGCTCCAGGCGCGCTGTCCGCCACGCCTGGGGCGTCGCCCGCCGCGATCCGCGTGGCCTGGGCGCAGGCGGCCAAGTGGTAGGCGCGGGCACCGATGACCGCGTCGGCGACCCGGTCGCGCAGCGCGGTGTCGGCCGGGTCGGCGGTGTCCCGCCACAGGGCGGCGAGGCGGGCGGCGGCGGCCGTGAAACGCCCCGGGCTGCGCAGCGTCGGCCCCCGCTCGTCGCCCGCCGTGCTCATCGCGACCCGCCAGCCCCGGCCCGGTTCGCCGATCACGTCGGCGTCCGGCACGAACACGTCGTCCAGGAACAGCTCGGCGAAGGCCGGTTTCCCGTCGAGACGGCCGATCGGCCGCACCGTCACGCCCGGCGCGGCCAGGTCGAACATCAGATACGTGAGCCCGTGGTGCGGCCGGTCCGCGCCGGGGTGGCTGCGGAACAGCCCGAAGGCCCGGTCCGCGAACGCCGCCCGGGAGGACCACGTCTTGTGCCCGCGCAGCAGCCAGCCGCCCTCGGTCCGCACGGCGGCCGACCGCAGCGCGGCGAGATCGGACCCGGCGCCGGGCTCGGACCACGCCTGCGCCCAGACGGTCGCGCCGTTGGCCATCGCGGGCAGCACGCGCGCCAACTGCTCGTCCGTACCGTGCTCGAAGAGGGTGGGGGCGAGCAGGCTGATGCCGTTCTGGGAGACCCGGCCGGGTGCCCGCGCCGCGTGGTACTCCTCCTCGAAGAGCAGCCGGCGGACCGGTGAGGCGCCGCGCCCGCCGTACTCCTCGGGCCAGGACACCACCGACCAGCGCCCCGAGTGCAGTTCGCGCTCCCACGCGCGGTGGGCGGCGAAACCTTCCGCCGTCTCCAGGGACGGCAGGGGCACGGCGGGCACGTGAGCGGTCAGCCAGGCCCGTGCCGCGCGCCGGAACTCCTCGTCGTCCGGGCTGAGTTCGAGATCCATCGACCAGCGGCCTCCCCGGTGGCGGCGGGCTCCTGCGGGACCGTTCCCTAACAAGTGTTTGGTAGGTTAGCGTACCGGCATGACGCCCGAGAAGCCTCCGACGGCGCACCCGGCACCCCCGTACGTCCCCGGACACGGCCTGCTCACCGGCCGCACGGCCGTCGTCACCGCCGCGGCGGGCACCGGCATCGGCGGCGCCACCGCGCGCAAACTCCTGGAGGAAGGCGCGGACGTACTCCTCTCCGACGCGCACACCCGGCGCCTGAAGGAGTCCGAGGCCGTGCTCGCCGCCGAGTTCGGCGCCGGGCGGGTCGCCGCACAGCCCTGTGACGTCACCGACGAGGCGCAGGTCACCGCCCTCTTCGAGCACGCCGAGCGGCTGCACGGGCGCCTGGACGTCGTCGTCAACAACGCCGGACTCGGCGGCAGTGCCGACCTGGTGGCCATGACCGACGACCAGTGGACCGCCGTCCTCGACGTCACCCTGAACGGCACCTTCCGCTGCACCCGCGCCGCACTGCGCCGGATGCGCGCGGCCGGCCGGGGCGGAGTCGTCGTCAACAACGCCTCGGTGGTGGGCTGGCGCGCCCAGCGCGGCCAGGCGCATTACGCCGCCGCCAAGGCCGGGGTGATGGCCCTGACCCGCTGCGCCGCGGTGGAGGCCGCCGCGTACGGGGTCCGGGTCAACGCCGTCTCGCCCAGCCTGGCCGTCCACCCGCACCTGGCCAAGGTCACCGGCGGGGAGCTGCTGGCCGAGCTGACCGGCCGGGAGGCGTTCGGGCGCTCCGCCGAACCGTGGGAGGTCGCCAACGTCATCGTCTTCCTGGCCAGCGACTACGCCTCGTACATGACCGGCGAGACGGTCCCGGTCAGCAGCCAGCGCGCGTGACCGGGGAGATCGGGGAGATCGGGGAGGGACAATGGCCCGGTGCCCACCGACAGCAGCCCCCAGAAGAAACCGGCCGCCCGGAAGGCCGCCGGGAAGGCCGCCAGGAAGTCCGCCGTGACCCCGCCGTCGCCCGCCCGCCGCCGCGAACTGCTCGCCACCGCGGCCGAGGTGTTCGCCGACCACGGCTACGACGCGACGACCGTACGCCGGATCGCGGACGAGGCCGGTCTGCTCGCGGGCAGCCTCTACTACCACTTCGACTCCAAGGAGTCGATGCTGGACGAGATCCTCAGCACCTTCCTGGGCGAGCTGTGGGCCGGGTACGACGCGGTGCTCGCCGCCGGGCTCGGCCCCCGGGAGACCATCGAGGCCCTGGTCACCGAGTCCTTCCGGGAGATCGACCGGCACCGTCCCGCCGTGGCCATCTACCAGAAGGAGTCCAAGCAGCTCGCCGGACGGCCCCGCTTCGGCTATCTCGCCGACTCGCAGCAGAAGTTCGAGAAGGCGTGGCTCGGCACGCTGGAACGCGGCGTCGCCGACGGCGTCTTCCGCCCCGACCTCGACGTCCGGCTCACCTACCGGTTCGTCCGCGACACCGTCTGGGTCGCCGCGAGCTGGTACCGGCCGGGCGGCCACCACGGCCCGGAGGAGATCGCCCGCCAGTACCTGTCGATGGTGCTGGACGGCATCGCGGTACGGGACTGACGCGCCACCTCGCGCTGCGCAGGAAGAGCCGCACCGCACCCCGCACGCTCCGCCCGTCCCGACGACCGAGGAGCCGGCATGGCAGAGGCCTACATCATCGACGCGCTGCGCACTCCGGTCGGCAGGCGCGGCGGCGGGCTCGCCGCCGCGCACCCGGCCGACCTCGGCGCGCACGTCCTGAAAGCACTGATGGCGCGTACGGGCGTGGACCCGGCCGCCGTGGACGACGTGGTCTTCGGCTGCCTGGACGCCGTCGGCCCGCAGGCCGGGGACATCGCCCGCACCAGTTGGCTGGCGGCCGGGCTCCCCGAGGAGGTGCCGGGCGTCACCGTCGACCGGCAGTGCGGCTCCTCCCAGCAGGCCGTCCACTTCGCCGCGCAGGCCGTGCTCTCCGGCACCCAGGACCTGGTGGTCGCGGGCGGCACGCAGAACATGTCGATGATCCCCATCGCCTTCGCGAGCCGCCGGGCCGCCGAACCGCTCGGGATGACCGAGGGGCCGTTCGCGGGCAGCACCGGCTGGCGCGCCCGGTACGGCGACCAGCCGGTGGACCAGTTCCACGGCGCCGAACTCATCGCGGACAAGTGGGGCATCTCCCGTACGGCCATGGAGGAGTACGCGCTGCGCTCGCACCGGCGGGCCGTCCGCGCCGCCGACGAGGGGCGCTTCGCGCGCGAACTGGTCCCGTACGGGGACGTGACGGCCGACGAGGGCCCGCGGCGTGACACCTCGGCGGCGAAGATGGCCGCCCTCGCGCCGGTGGTGCCCGGCGGCCGGCTCACGGCCGCCGTCTCCTCCCAGGTGTCCGACGGCGCCGCGGCCCTGCTGCTGGCGAGCGAGCAGGCCGTACGGGACCACGGGCTGACCCCGCGCGCCCGTGTCCACCACCTCTCCGTACGCGGCGAGGACCCGGTCCGGATGCTGTCCGCGCCGATCCCGGCCACCGCGCACGCGCTGCGGAAGACCGGGCTGGGCATCGACGCCGTCGACCTCGTCGAGATCAACGAAGCGTTCGCGCCGGTGGTCCTGGCCTGGCTGGAGGAGACCGGCGCCGATCCCGCCCGGGTCAACGTCAACGGCGGCGCCATCGCCCTCGGCCACCCGCTCGGCGCGACCGGCTGCAAACTCATGACCACGCTGCTGCACGAGCTGGAGCGCACCGGCGGACGCTACGGGCTCCAGACGATGTGCGAGGGTGGCGGCCAGGCCAATGTGACCGTGATCGAACGGCTGTGAGACGGGCCGGGAACCGGGCCTCCGGGCCCGGCCCCCCGGTGCGCCGCGGTGTCAGCAGGCCCGGTTCTTCACGTACAGGGCGCGCGGGCCCCGGTCCGTGCCGTACCGGACGTCCTTGGTCGCGGCCTTGGTGAGCCGGCCGTTCACGGCGGGCCGGGCCGGTACGACGATCGTGTAGCAGGCCGTGCGCTGCGCGCAGAGGTTCTTCAGGCGGACGAACCGCTTGTGGTCCTTGGTGAAGTACTTCATCACCTTGGCGCACTGCGGCGCCCGCGGGGCTGCCGCGGCCTGCGAGGCCGTGGCCAGACCCAGCGTCGTGCTGAGCGCCGTCGCCGCGACGGCCGTGGCGAGGAACTTGCGCATGCGATCTCCCCCGACGGAAATCTCCGCCCGCGGCGGGAGCCGGGGCGGCCTACAGTGGTCGGTCCCACCGTAGTGGACGACATCCGGACCGGTGTTCGGGTCCCGGCCCGCCCCGGCCGCGCCTGCCGGGCTCGGAGAGCCCACGCCTGCCCGGCCCGGACCGGCCGTGCCTGCCCGGCCCGCAGCGGCCGTGCCTGCCTGGCCCGGACTGCTCGTGCCCGCCCGGCCCGGACCGGCCGCCCCGCTCACCCCGTGCCGCCCCGCTCCAGCCGGTCCAGCGCCGCCGTCGCCCCCGCCATGATCCGGCCGACCAGTTCCGCGCACGACGGCAGGTCCTCGATGACCCCGGCCACCTGCCCGGACGCCATCACCCCGGCGTCCGTACGGCCCTCCACCAGCGCGGCCCGCAGCATCATCGGCGTGTTCGCGGCCAGCAGCACCTGGCTCCAGGTCAGCCCGGCCCCCCGCTTCATGGCCAGCCCGTCCCGTACCGTACGGGCCCAGCCCGTACCCGCCTGCTTCCGGAACGCCGCCGCGTGCCGCGCGGCCCGCAGCAGCGCCGCCGGGCGCCCGGACCGTTCGAGGGCGGCGACCAGGTCCGTCCGCAGCATCCGGTGCGGCAGCCCGTCCACCGCGCGCGTCACGGTGACGTCCCCGACCGAGGCCGCGAGATAGCGCGCCTTGACCGCCTCCGGGACGGTGCTGTCGGACGTGAGCAGGAAGCGCGTCCCCATGGCCACGCCGGCCGCCCCGAAGGCCAGGGCGGCCACCAGCCCGCGCCCGTCGTGGAAGCCGCCGGCCGCCACGACCGGGATGTCCACCGCGTCCACGACCTGCGGCAGCAGTACGGTGGTCGCCACCTCACCGGTGTGCCCGCCGCCCTCGGCGCCCTGGACGATCACCGCGTCCGCACCCCACGCGGCGACCTTCTCCGCGTGCCGCCGCGCCCCCACGGTCGGGATGACGACGACCCCCGCGTCCTTGAGGCGGGCGATCAGCTCCCGCGAGGGCGCCAGGGCGAACGAGGCGACCCGTACGCCCTCCTCGACGATGATGCGCACCCGCTCGGCCGCGTCCCCGGCGTCCGCCCGCAGATTGACGCCGAAGGGCCGGTCCGTACGGGAGGCGACCTCGCGGACCGCGGCCCGAAGCTGCCCGGTCGACATGGTGGCGGACGCCAGGATGCCGAGCGCCCCCGCCTCCGCGGTGGCGGAGACCAGGCGCGGCCCGGCGACCCACCCCATGCCGGTCTGCACGACGGGGTGGCGGACGCCCGTCAGCGCGGTGAGCGCGGTGGTCAGGGGCCGCACGGCGGCACCTCGCGGTCGCGCAGCCCCCGCGGGTCGACGACCTCGCGGAGCAGCCGCAGCTCTTGGAAGGTCGGTTCACGGGTGGACGGAACACCACCGTCCGGTACGCCGCCATCCGGTCCGTCCCCGCCGGACCCGCAGCCGTCGGCCCCGCCGCCGTCCGGCAGGCGGAGCGTGAACCCCGTCGCCGCACGGACGTCTGCGAGCCGTACGCCGGGATGCAGTGACCGGATCCGCATGGTGCGGCCGGGCGTCTCGAAGTCGAACACGCCGAGATCGCTGACGACCTCCGGGACGCGGTGGTAGCGGGTGGCGGACGGCCCGGCCGACGCGGCCCGGTCGTACCCGACGCCGCAGACCATGTCGACCCGCTCGACGAAGGTACGGAGCGAGTGCTTCGGCACCCAGTAGCTGGTCGGGTTGTTGAGGGTGTTGACCGGGGCGCCCCGTACCCCGAGCAACTGACGGGACGGGCGCGCCCAGTCCCCGATGCAGGAGATGTTCTGGTTGCCGTACCGGTCGATCTGGCTCGCGCCCATCATGACGTGCCGGCGGCCGGTGGCGACCAGCGTCAGGTGCCGGCGGTACGGCAGCCAGCCCTCGGTCACCGCCGACGGCGCGCCCGTCGCTCCTGCCGCCGGTCCGCCGTCGACGAGCAGCGCCTCGCCGTCGGTCAGCAGGAGGTCGGGGGAGAAGGTCAGCTTCGCCAGCCGCGCACCGAGGGCGGGGACCGTGCCCATGGGGGAGGCGAGCACCTCACCCGCGCCGCGCCACACCTCGGCACAGGCGATCACGCAGTACTCGGCGCGGGTGACGGCGGTGGAACCGGCGCCGGCTGCCGTCGGCGTGCGGGCGGTCATCGGCGCTCCTCGGCGGTGGACGCTGCGGACTCGTTGCTCTCTTCGCTTCCGGTCTCTTCGGTGAAGGCCGCCACCGCCGCCCGGTAGTCGTCCTCGTCGCCCGACAGGAAGCGTTTGACGAACGCCGCCCAGGTGCCCGGGTCCGCCGCCGCCCGGACGTACGCCCGCTGGAACGCCTCGTCCCGCCCGTAGTCCGGCACACAGGACGTGAAGTGCGCACCGTGCGGCGCTTCCACGACACCGCTGACGAACATCCGGCTGACCAGCAGCGTCTGCGGGCAGCCCGCCCGCGCCAGCTCTTCGCCGTCCACGATCCGTTCGCACGAGACGTACGCCGCGTCCGCCGCCTCGCAGAAGAGGTCGTCGAAGTACGGATCGGGCCCCAGGTACCGGGCGTTGCCCCGCGCGTCCGCCCGGTCGAGGTGCACCAGCGCCGCGTCCAGCCGCAGCGCCGGGGCGGCGGCCAGCACCTCGCCGTCCTCGTACGGCGAAGTGACCGTACGCAGGTGGGGATTGACCCGCAGTACGTCGGAGCCGAGCCCGGCCCGTACCGGCATGAACGGCAGCCGCTGGCCCGCCGCGGTCAGCCCCCACAGGAACATCGCCTCGTCCAGCTCGGTCAGTTCCAGGGCGCCGCGCTCGCGGGCGGCGCGGAAGTGCGGCTCCAGGGGGACCGAGTCCAGCGTGACGAAGGGCGTGACCAGCCGGCGGATCTTTCCGGCGGCCGCCAGCAGGCCCACGTCGGGACCGCCGCAGGAGACGACGGTGAGATCCGTCAGGCCGGACCGCAGCAGGGCGCGGACGAGCGCCATCGGCTTGCGGCGCGATCCCCAGCCGCCGATGCCGAGCGTCATTCCGCTCTCCAGCCGCGCCACCACGTCGTCGGCGGTCATCCTCTTGTCGCTCAACCCGGCTCCCCTCCGGAGATGTCGGCACTGCGTCCGCGCTCCGGTCCGTCCGTCGGCGTTCCCCTCCGCGCGAAGGCGTCCCGGTGCCGGTCGGCGACGCCGCTCAGGTTGGCCTCGAACGTGAAGCCCTGCTCGAAGCGGTAGCTGCGGTGCACGTCGACCGGGTCGATGCCGTTGATGGCGGCCTTGGCCAGCCGCAGCAGGTACCCGTCCTTCGCGGCGATCTCCCCGGCCAGCACCAGCGCCGCCGGCCGCACCTCGTCGCGCGGGACCACGGCCCAGACGGAGCCGTGCCGGTGGAGTTCGGCGGCGGTCACGGTGCGCGAGGTGTAGTAGAGGGTGCGCATCAGGTGCGGCGGGACGAGCCGGGCGAGGTGGGTGGCCGCGCCGAGCGCGCCGCGGTCCAGTTCGGGCAGGCCGAACGTCGCGTCGTCACTCGCCACGATCGCGTCCGCGTTGCCCACCAGCCCGATGCCGCCGCCCAGGCAGTGGCCCTGTACGGCGGCGACGACCGGCACCTCGCAGTCGTAGACGGCCGCGAACGCCTCGTAACAGCCCCGGTTGGCGCCGAGCAGCGCGGCGTGCCCCGGCGTCCGCCGCATCTCCTTGATGTCCACGCCCGCGTTGAAGCCGCGGCCCGCCGCGGCGAGCACCACACAGCGGACGCCGGGGTCGCGGCCGGCCGCGCGTACCGCGTCGGCCAGGTCGAACCAGCTCTGTACGGGCAGGGCGTTGACCGGCGGCCGGTCGACGGTGACGAGGGCGGTGCCGTCCTCGGGGCGGGACACGGTGACGGTGGTGGAGACACCCATGGGCGGATCAGCTACCTTTCCACCAAACGTTTGTTAGGTGCAGGCTGCTTGAGAAGGTAGCAGCGCGGTGCCCGCAACGGGAGGGCGGAGGTGGCCTTTTGGCGCTCGACATCGACCTGGCGGGGCGCGTCGCGGTCGTCACGGGCGGCACCCGGGGCGTCGGCGCCGGTATCGTCCGGGCCCTGCTGGCGGCCGGGGCCGAAGTCGTCGCCTGCGCACGCCGCCCGCCGGAACGGCCGGTCACGGCGGCGGACGGGCGCACCGCCGCCTTCACGCCCATGGACGTGCGCGACCCCGACGCGGTCGCCGCCTGCTTCGACCGGGTACGGGCCCGCCACGGACGCCTCGACATCCTCGTCAACAACGCGGGCGGCACCCCGTACCGGCTCCTCGACGACTCCTCCCCGCAGCAGGCCGCCCGGGTCGTCGAGCTGAACCTCGTCGCGCCGCTGACCGTCTCCCTCGCCGCGCGGGCCGTCATGGCGCGGCAGCCGTCCGGCGGCTCGATCATCATGATCGGCAGCGTCAGCGGCACCCGCCCGTCCCCCGGCTCCGCCGCCTACGGGGCAGCGAAGGCGGGACTGGAGAACCTCGCCCGCACCATGGCCGTCGAGTGGGCACCGCACATCCGCGTCAACACCCTGGTCGTCGGCATGGTCCGTACCGAACTCTCCCGCCTGCACTACGGCGACGAAACGGGCATCGCCGCCGTCGGCCGTACCGTCCCGCTCGGCAGGCTAGCGACCCCCGACGAGATCGGTGACCTCTGTGCCTTCCTCGCCGGCGACCGGTGCGCCTACGTGAGCGGAGCGAGCCTGGCCGTCCACGGCGGGGGCGAACGGCCGGCCTTCCTGGAGGCGGCCGGACCAGCGGCTTTTCCGGAGGCGGCCGGACGGCCTCCCGGAACACCGGACCCGCACCCGCACCCGTGCCCACCGGCGCCCCCGTTCTCGTCCCCAGCCCCGGCGGCCGGTACGGCCGTCACCGTCGACCCGGAGGGCAGCGATGACCGATGACCACCCGACCGGAAGCGCCGCCGCCGGTCTCTGCGCCGGCCGCGTGGTCGCCGTCACCGGCGCGGGCCGCGGCCTCGGCCGTGCCCACGCCCTGGCGTTCGCCGCCGAAGGAGCCCGGGTCGTCGTCAACGACCTGGGGGTACGGCCGGACGGCACCCCGGCCGAGGACGGCGGAGGTCCCGCCGACGCGGTGGCCGCGGAGATCCGCGCGGCGGGCGGCGAGGCGGTCGCCCACGGCGGTGACGTCGCCACGCCCGCCGGAGCCGCCTCGCTCGTGGCCACCGCGCTGGACACGTACGGACGGCTGGACACCCTGGTCAACAACGCGGGCTTCGTACGCGACCGGATGCTGGTGAACCTGACGGAGGACGAGTGGGACACCGTCCTGCGCGTCCACCTCAAAGGTCACTTCCTGCCGCTCCGGCACGCGGCGGCGCACTGGCGCGCGCAGGCCAAGGCGGGCGCTCCGCCACGGGCTCGCGTCGTCAACACCAGTTCGGGGGCGGGGCTGCTGGGCAGCGTCGGCCAGGCCAACTACTCCGCCGCCAAGGCAGGTGTCCTCGGCCTCACCCTCGTGGCCGCCGCCGAACTGGGCCGGTACGGTGTACAGGTCAACGCCGTCGCCCCGGCCGCCCGCACCCGGATGACCGAACGGGCCTTCGCCGAGACCATGGCGGCACCGGCGGACGGCACCTTCGACGCGATGGCCCCCGAGAACGTCTCTCCGCTCGTCGTCTGGCTCGGCTCCACCGCCTCCGAAGGCGTCACCGGCCGGGTCTTCGCGGCCGAGGGCGGGCGCATCACGGTCATGGAGGGCTGGCGCCCGGGCCCCACCGCCGACCGGCGGGCCCGCTTCACCCCGGCCGAGGCGGGCGACACGGCACGCAGCCTGCTCGCCGAGGCGACGGCACCGGAACCGGTGTACGGGGCACCGAGGTAGGCCGGCGACCGTGGCAGCCACTGCTCGCCGGGCCCGGACGAGCGGCTGTCGGCGCTGACCACCGTCCGGTCCGATCGTGCCGGTGGCGTCGCTGACTGATGAGCAGGCCGACGCGAACGGGACATTCACCCAGGCGCCCGCGCGCCCGTAGCCGGAACGGTTCTGCTTCCACGGTGGCGACGGCCGTGACCTGATCGCGCTGCGGTGTACCGGCGCGCACCGGCCGGGCGCCGCGGTGCGGATCTGCACCGTCCGCCCCATCGGCCGGTTCCTGGACCGTGCCTCGGAGCGTGATCGCCTGGCGATGCTGCCGTGACGGGAGAAGACCGCGCGCATCCTGGCAAAGGCGTCGAAGATCCTGACCGGGGAGGGCCGGGCCTGATCGCCGAGCATGGCGTGGCCTGGACGTCGCCGCGCTGTGGGCGGCCGCCGAGGAGGTCGCGCCGCGTACGGCGGTGGCCGGGGCCGTCGCGACCGTCGAAGCCCTGGCGCCCGAGGAGGTCCCTGGAACAGCCGTTTGCGGGGACGGCGCCCTGTGGGGCGCGGGCAGCGCTTTCGTTCCCTGAGGCGTCCGCTGCTACGGCGTGCCGGCGAGCTTGCCCATCACGTCGTACACCTGATGCTGGGTCAGCGGGGCGACGGACAGTGGCTCAGACACTTTTTCCGTGCTCAGCCCCTCGAGCAGGAAGGTGACTTGGCGGCGCCAGGCGTCGGGTGCGGTGTCCGCGGCCGCGCGAGCGAGCAGCGCGTTGGTGCCGAAGAAGAGCAGGAGGTCCTCGCTGGTGAAGTCCGGCCGGATGGCGCCGGCCAGCCGGGCTCGCTCGATGATCCGCGTGGCGGCGTCTTTCGCCTGGGAGCAGAGCGTCATGAGGCACTCGGCGGCCGGGTAACGACCACTGATGACATCGGCGACCGCGGGATCGGTGGCCTGCAGTTCACAGACCTTCTCGATGTAGTACGCGAACCCCTCCCAGGCCTCCTCGAAGGACAGGGCGCGCTCGGCGGCTTCGCCGAGACGGTCCGCGGCCAGGCCGGTCACCACTTCGTCGATGAGCGCCTCGCGACTGCCGAAGAGGTTGTAGAGAGTGCCGTGGCTGACCCCGGCCCGGCGGGCGATCTCTTTCAGGGAGACCTTGAGGCCGCGCTCCTGGAAGAGCTCGGCGGCGGCTGCTCGCAGTTTCTGCGCGTTCCGTTGGGCGTCGGCCCGCATCCGGTGGTTCCTCCTGGTCCTGGCATTGCGGCCTCCATGGTCGCACGCTTCGGCAGATTAACTTGACCTGCGGGTCATGTTGAGTGCTACGGTCGGCGGTAAGTTGACCGATGGGTCAAGAAAGCCGCTCAGGCAAGGAGCAGTCCCATGTCCAAAGTGATCGCCGTCTTCGGTGCCGGTACCGGTCTGGGTGTGTCCGTGGCCCGCCGCTTCGGGCGTGAAGGTTTCCGGGTCGCACTGGTGGCCCGTCGCAAGGATCGGCTGGACGCCCTCGTCGAGGTGCTCGCCGGCGAAGGCATCGAGGCGGTCGCGTTCTCCGCCGACCTTTCCGAGCCTGCCGAGGTACCCGCTCTGGTCGGGGCGATCCGTGAGCGCTTCGGCCGGATCGACGTGGTCGAGTACGGGCCGATCAGCGGCGACCAGGGCTTCACCCCGGCCGCCGAGCTGGACGCGGCCACTTTGCAGGGGCTGGTTCCGCTCCTGCTGCTCACCCCGGTCGAGGTGGTCCGGGCGGTGCTGCCGGAATGGACCGAGCGCGGCGAGGGCACCTTCCTGCTGGCCCAGGGCTACTCGGCAGCGCAGCCGATGCCCCACCTCAGCGGCCTGGGCCCGGTGATGTCCGCCACCCGCAACTACCTGTACTCCCTCAATGCCGAGCTGGTCGGCACCGGTATCCACGTCGGCGCCCTGACCATCGCGTCCCTGATCGCCCGCAGTGAGGTGGCCGCCGCGGCCCAGGCCGCCTTCGAGTCGGCCGACGGTCCGCGGTTCCCGGTCGTCGACCCGGATGACCTCGCCGAGCACTACTGGAACATGTACACCAAGCGCGACCGCGTCGAGCAGTTTCACCCCGAGGCGCAGACTCCGCAGGCCACGGCGTAGCGCCTGCGACGCTGAGCAGGAGGCCCAGGGGCAGGCGCCCCGGGCGCCTTGTGAGGCGATCGGTTCTCAGAACCCGGCAGATCCGCGCTCAGTCATTAGGGGATCTCATTCACAGGAGGGCTCGCTCGTAGGAGGGCTCGCTCATAGGGGGAGCTCGCTCAGAAGGGATCTCACTGAGAAGTGGAGCGCAGCCCCTTCCGAGCACCGTCTTCCTCGAAGGCGGCGCCGACGCCGTACCGCGCGGCGACCGCACCTGGTGACACCGCGTCAGCCCGCGGCCGCGTCAGCCCGCCGCCGGAGCGGCCGGGCGCCGCCGGACCGGGTCCGCTACGGTTCGGGGGACTCGGCGGGCTCCCACACCGAACCGTCGTGGGCGAACATCACCCGCCGCGGCTCGAACGCGCTGAGCCGCTCCAGCCACGGCGGATGACCGGGCAGCGGGGCGGCGACCCCTTCGAGGGCGGCGTGCCGGGCCAACTGGTCCGACGCGAAATCCGAGGCGAAGTCACGGGCCTGGCCCGCGAGGACCACCGTGCCCTCCTGCTGCTCCACCACCAGGGACTGATGTCCCGCGGTGTGCCCCGGCGTGGGGACGATGTGCACGCCGGGCCACACCTCGGCCTCGCCACGCAGTTCCTCGTACACGACACCCGGGAAGTCGACCAGGGCGTCCACGGTGTACCCGCCCGCGCGGGCCTCGGCCAGCTCCGTCTCCTGCACCAGGACGGGCCGCCCGGCGAGCAGCGGATTGCCGCCGCAGTGGTCGAAGTGCAGATGACAGTTGACCACCACGGACACGTCGTCGAGCCGGTGCCCCGCGGCGGCCAGCGCGGCCTCCAAGGACCGGCGCCGGGGGCGGTAGTGGGCCTCGGTCTCCGGATCGGCGGCACCGATTCCCGTGTCGAACAGCAGTAACCCGGCATCGTGCCGCACCAGATACGCGAGTACGGGCTCCACCCGCGGCTCCGGCCCGCCGGTCTCCGACGTGGGACGGACGAAGTAGCCGAGATTGATCCTGCGCACGCTCCGCACGGGAGAGTGGTGCGCCGTACGCCTGTTTACCGTCACCTTCTGATCCAGAGAATCCATCGGGCCATCGTGGCAGTGGCCGCCGGACGCCGCCAGATGCCGATCACGCCGGGGCGTGCGACGGCGTACGACGGCGTGCCGGCCGAGGCGGCAGCGCGGTATGCGAGGCGCGGCGCGCGGGGTGGCCCGCGCGGGGACGGCCTGCGGGGACGGACTGCGAGGACCGCCTGCGGGGCAGAGACGTGAGGCACGGGGCGTGAGGCACGTCGAGGCTAGGCAGGGTGAGGCGCGGGGTGGGAGGCGTGAGGCGGGCTGCGGGGGTGGGAGGCGTGAGGCGGTCTGCTGGGCGGGAGGCGCGGGCGGCGGGCGTGAGGCGGGCTGCGGGGTGGGAAGCACGGGCGGGAGGCGTGAGGCGGGCTGCGGGGCGCGGGGTGGAGGCGCGAGTTTGTGGCCTGTTATGGCTTCGGACGGGGCCGGTGGATCTTCGCGCGGCTGCGGGTCAGTCCTCGGCGGCGATCCGGGCGGCCACCACGCGCAGGCCCCGCTCGCCGAACTCCCGCCGGACGGACTCCCGCGCGCCGCTGTCCGTGATGAGGGTGTCGAAGACGTCCGCGCCGCCGACCCGGGCGAAGCAGCGGGCGCCGATCTTCGAGGAGTCCGCGACGACCACGGCGCGCCGCGCCCGTTCGGCCATCAGCCGGTTGATCCGGGCCTCCGCCTCGTCGTGCACGGTCGCGCCCATCACCGGTTCTATGCCGTTGGCGCCGATGAAGGCGATGTCCACGGAGATCTGCTGGAGGACCAGCTCGCTGAACGGGCCGACCAGTTCGAACGACCTGGAGTGCGCCACGCCGCCGGTCAGCACGATCTTGATCTGTGGCCGTACGGCGAGTTCGTTGGCGATGTTCAGCGAGTTGGTGACGATGGTCAGATGCGGCTGCGGTCCCGCCTCGGCGAACTCCGGTCGGGTGGCCAGCACCCGGGCGATCTCCGTGGTCGTGGTGCCGCCGCTGAGGCCGACCACGTCACCGCGCTCGACCAGCTTCGCCGCGGCCTGCGCCACCGCTTCCTTCTCCGCGGCGTGGTGCGCCCGCTTGTAACGGATGGGCAGGTCGTACGCCACCGAGCTGAGCACCGCGCCGCCCCGGGTGCGGGTCAGCAGCTGCTGGTCGGCCAGGGCGTCCATGTCGCGCCGCATCGTCGCGGCCGACACCTCCAGCTGCGACGCGGCCTCCTCTACCTCCACCCGGCCGCGTTCGCCGAGCAGCTCAAGGAGGGCGTTCATCCGTTCATGGCGGTTCATGGCGCGAGCCTAAGTCCTCTCCGGCGGCCTGCGTGATATCGGGAAGCCCTGCGGTCGGCCGGGGGCGAGGGGTGGGCAGGCACCACGTACACCCCGTGGTGGGAGGGTACGCAAGCGTTTTCGCATCATCCGTCGAGGGGTGCCCGCCGGGCGTCACCCGCCGAGGGTGCGTGCCCCGTCCGGCAGCATCCGCCGAGGGGTGCCCCGCCCGGCGCCATGCGCCGAGGGGCGCCCGCCCGGCGTTACCCGCCGAGGGTCCCGGGCCGGCCCCTGGTGTCGTCCGACCACCGGAGCGCACGCGCCCCGGCGGACGCGTCTCACTTCTGCACGGGCGCCTCCGCGGCTGGCGACTGGCCCGGTACCGCGGCCGGGGCGCCGAGCAGGGCCAGGAGCCGGGCGGCCTCCTGGGCCACGGCCTCGCGCGCCGGTTTCACGTACTTGCGCGAGTCGACGAGGGTCAGGTCCGCGTCCAGGGTGTCCCGGATGCTGCGGGTGAAGACGGAGACCAGATGGGTGGAGATGTTGATCTTCGTCATGCCGGCGGCGACGGCCCGGCGCAGCTCGTCGTCGGGCACACCGGAGGAGCCGTGCAGCACCAGCGGCACCGGCAGCTTCCCGGCCAGCGCCCCGATCAGCTCCTTGTCCAGGACGGCGGTGCGTTCGTGCATCGCGTGGGAGGAGCCGACGGCGACGGCCAGCGCGTCCACCCCGGTGGAGCGGACGAACGCCAGCGCCTCGTCGGGGTCCGTACGGGCACCGGGGGCGTGCACACCGTCCTTGCCGCCGAC
This sequence comes from Streptomyces sp. NPDC045470, assembly GCF_040646595.1. NCBI lineage: Bacteria > Bacillati > Actinomycetota > Actinomycetes > Kitasatosporales > Streptomycetaceae > Streptomyces > Streptomyces sp. NPDC045470. The sequence continues at coordinate 573,824 of NZ_JBEZAN010000003.1, read as the reverse complement.
CTCGCCCAGCTCGGCCTCGACATAGGCGCCGCGCTGGTGGCACCAGGCGGTCAGCTCCGCCGTGGCGGCGACGTTCTCCTCGTACGGAAGGGCCGAGGCGTCCACCATCACCGACCGCACCCCGGCCTCGACCCCCGCACGCACCAGGTCCGGCTCGGTGATGTGGTCCAGGTGCACGGCGACCCGGGCGGGGGACGCCTCGGCGAGCGCGAGGGTGGCGCGGACGATGGGCAGCAGGCTGCCGTGGTAGCGGATGCAGTTCTCGCTGATGCCGAGGATGACCGGGAAGCCGCTGCGCTCGGCGGCCGTGACGAGTGCTTCGGCGGTCTCCAGGTGGATGACGTTGAACGCCGCGGCGCCGGCCCGCGCCTCACGGGCGGCGGTGACGATCGACGAGGTGGGAACGAGGGGCATGGGGTCCTGACTCCCTTGCGGAACACGGCCGTCTCCGGCAGTTCGTGGACGGTGCGGACGTGGACGGTGCGGGCGGCGGGGGCGTGGGCGGCGTGGGCGGTGAAGGTGGACGGCGGTACGAAGGGGCAGGGCGGGGGAGTGGGCCGGCCTGCCCGCCCCGCTACCCGGCCGCCGGTTCCGGTGCCGTGAGCATCACCGACCGGGTCAGGCTGCGCGGGTTGTCGGGGTCCAGGCCGCGGGCGCGGGCCCGCTCCAGGGCGATCCGCTGCACCAGCACAAGCTCGGCCAGCGGGTCGCGCCCGTGCCGCACGAACCCGGCGCCGGTCCGGGCGACCTCCGCCTCCAAGCCTTCCGGCACCGGTCCGAACACCCAGGTGATGCGGCCCGGTGCCGCTATGGAGACGGGGCCGTGGCGGTACTCCATCGCGGGGTAGGACTCCGTCCAGCTCTGCGACGCCTCCCGCATCTTCAGCGCCGCCTCGTTGGCCAGCCCGTACGTCCAGCCCGTGCCGAGGAAGGAGAACTGCTCGGCGTCCAGCCACTCCTTCTCCACGGGCGCGGTCAGCGCTTCCTCCGCGTCGCGCACCGCGCCGGACAGGTCCTCGCCGAGGTGGGCCCGCAGCAGCGCGAGCGCGGTCGTCGCGAACCTGGTCTGCACCACGGACTTCTCGTCGGCGAACGGCAGGGTGACCGTCGCGTCCGACAGCGCGGTCGCCGGGGTGTCGGGGTCACCGAGCACGGTCACCGTCGGGATGCGCCCCTTCACCTGCTCCAGCAGGCGCAGCACCTCGGTCGTGGTCCCGGAGCGGGTGATCGCCACGACGGCGTCGTAGCCCCGGTCGGCGCCGAGGGACGCCTCCGAGGCCGCGAAGGCGTCCGTCACTCCGAGCCCGGCACCTTCGCGCAGGGCGGCGTACGCCTGTGCCATGAACCACGAGGTGCCGCAGCCCACCACCGCGACCCGCCGGCCGGCGCCGGGCAGCGGGGTGCCGGCGGCGCCGATCCGCGCCGCCTCCCGCCAGGTGTCCGGCTGGCTGCGCAGCTCCTGCTCCATGTACGAGGTCCCGCTCACGACGCCCTCCAGTTGTCTGCGTGAACTTGCAACAACATGCTCGATTGCAAGCAACTCTACGCACGCCCTGCGGCGTAATCCATCCCTCGGAAGGGTGGGAGTGCCCGTAGTGCGGGAAGGGATGTGCCGTGAACTGGCGCTCCGTACAGGAGGTATGCGGCGGACCCGGCCGCCCCGGATGACTGTTGACACATGAATGAAAGGAGTCGAATACTCGCAGGATCACTCACGCAGCCGCAGTGGAGCGGCGGCCGTCGGACGGTGCTGCCAGCGCCGGCGCCGGGCGGTACGTCCGGTCACCGGCCGTCCACCGGCGGCTGCCGCGGTGATCGTCACGCAGCAAGGCCGTTCCGCCGACAGTCGTCACAAAGGACTCCCCATGTCCGTTGCAACGCGCTCCACGCAGTCACCGTCCTCGCCGCCGGGCCCCGAGGGCCCGCCGCCCCGGCGCACCGGCCGGCTCTTCGCCCTCACCGGAGCCGTCGTCGGCGTCATCTACGGCTACGACACCGGCAGCATCTCCGGCGCCCTGGTGTTCCTGAGCAAGGACTTCCACCTCAGCGACACCGAGAAGGGCCTGGTCAACAGCATCCTGGTGCTGGGGTCGATCCTGGGCGCGCTGATCGGCGGCAAGCTGGCCGACGCGCTGGGCCGCAAGGCCGCCATGCTGATCGTCGCGGGCTCCTACACGGTCTTCGTGGCGCTCTCCGCGCTCGCCCCGAACGTCGTCGTCCTGGACGCGGTGCGGTTCCTGCTCGGCGTCGCCATCGGCATCTCGATCGTGGCCGCGCCGCTGTACATCGCCGAGTCGTCACCGGCGCGCACCCGCGGCGCCTCGGTGGCCGCGTACCAGGTCGCCACGGTCGCCGGCATCGCCCTCACGTACTTCGTGAACTGGGGGCTGTCCGACGGTGGCCACTGGCGGCTGATGCTGGGCCTGTCCGCGGTCCCCGCCGCCCTCGTGCTGATCCCGCTGTTCCGGCTTCCCGACACACCCCGCTGGTACGTCCTCAAGGGCCGGACCGACAAGGCCGTCGAGGTCATGACACTGACCGACCCCGACGTCGACCCGCGCGCGGAGACCGAGGCGGTCCGGGCCGCCCTGGCCGAGGAGAGCGGCGGGTCGCTGCGCTCGCTGCTGCGCAAGCCGTACGCGCGCGCCGCGCTCTTCGTCCTCGGGCTCGGCTTCTTCTGCCAGATCACCGGCATCAACGCGGTGACGTACTACAGCCCGCAGATCTTCGAGGAGATGGGCTTCACCGGCGACGGCCAGAACTTCCTGCTGCCGTCCTTCGTGCAGCTGGCCTCCTTGGCCGCGACGATCCTCGCCATCCTCATCATCGACCGGCTCGGCCGCCGCGTCGTCCTGCTCTCCGGCATCGCCACGATGACGGCCATGCTCGGCGTCCTGACCGCCGTGTTCGGCTTCGGGGACCTGACGGGCTCCGGCACCTGGATCGGCTTCGGCGCCATCCTGCTCTTCACCGCCGCCTTCAACTTCGGTTTCGGCTCGCTGATCTGGGTGTACGCCAGTGAGGCGTTCCCCGCCCAGCTGCGCTCCACCGGCGCGTCGGCGATGCTGACCGCCGACCTCGTCGCGAACCTCCTCATCGCGCAGTTCTTCCCGTCCCTGATGTCCTGGGCGGGGGCCGCGACGACCTTCGCGGGCCTCGGCGTCCTCGCGCTCGGCGCGCTGGTCTTCGCCGCGTGCACCGCCCCCGAGACCAAGGGCCGGCAGCTGGAGGAGATCCAGGGCTTCTGGCTCAACGGAGGGCGCTGGCCCACCCCGGCCCCGTAGTACCGCGTGCCGATGGCGTGGCGCGCGGAAAACCGCTGGCCCCGCTCCGGTCACGGCCGTACGATCCGGCCCATGGGCATTTTCATCTGAGCAGACGGACGTGAGTCCAGAACCACCGGCCCGACGGGTGCCGCCGGGCCGGTGGTGTCCGTCCGTATGCCCATACATCTGCTCAGGAGACACCACCCATGCCGCGCACCCCTGTCTCGTCCTGCCCCGCCCTCGACCGCCGCGTCGCGCGCCTGCGCGAGCTGGCCGAGGCCGAGCCCCGGCTGGAGGGCGTCCTGCTCTACGGCTCATGGACCCTCGGCGAGGCCGACGCCCACTCCGACATCGAGGCGTACCTGTACGTCCGCGACGCGCACGCCGACACCTTCGACGGCCGGGAGTTCGTGGGGCGCATCGCCCCGCTGAAGCTGGCCTACACCAACATGTACGGCATCCTGGCCGTCGTCTTCGACGATCTGATGCGCGGCGAGTTCCACCTCGTGGCCGCCGGTCCGGGCATCGACGAGGTGCCCACCTGGCGCGGCATGGTCCGGCTGCCGGACCCAGGCGCCGCCGTCCTGCTGGACCGGGACGGACGGCTGACCGCCGCGGCCGGCCACCTCGCCGACCCCTGCCCGCCCGAGCCGGGCCCGACCGCTCAGCAGCTCACCGACGAGCTCACCAACTGGACGCTGATGCTCGCCCACGTCCTGGAGCGCGGCGAGACGGCCCGCGCACACGCCCTGATGCACTCGGTCGTCGCCCCGCAGCAACTCCAGCTCTGCCGCCTGCTGCGCGGGTCCACCACACACTGGCTCACTCCCAGCCGCGCCCTGGAGCAGGACCTGCCGGCCGCCGACCGCGACCGTTACGTCGCGGCCACCGCTCCCGCCGTGCTCCCGGCCGTACGGACGGCGGCGCTGGCCGGCTGGCAGTGGAGCCGGGAACTGGCCGGTGAGGCGGCGGCGCGCTGGGGGACCGAGGTGCCGACCGCGCTGCACGAGGAGATCGGCGCGCTGCTCGCTCAGGAGGGCGGCAGCAGTTCCCGGTAGGGCTCCAGCCCCGGCGCCGTCGTGGTCGCCACGAACTCGGTGATCCGGTAGTCACAGACGCCCGCGACCGTGAAGGGGTCCTCCGCCACGATCCGCTCGGCCGTCGCCCGGTCCGCGACGGACGCGAGGATGACGCCGCCGTCGCGCGGCACCTTGCGTCCGGCGGCCAGGAAGTGCCCGGCCGCGTAGTGCTTCTTCAGCCATGCCACGTGGTCGGGCAGGGCGGCGTCGACGCGCTCCAGGGGCGCGGTGTAGGTCAGCTCCAGTACGAACATGAGTGCCATGGTAGGCAGCGGTGATCACTATGCAGCCCGCAGCCCGGGTGACGCAGTGTCGCCGCATGCCCGGTGTGGCCGCCCGCCCCGGCCGGCGCATGCTCGGTCCGCTGTGCCCCGCCGGGCCGGGAGGTGGGGACCCGGCACGGGCACAGCGGCCGAAGCGCCGTGGAACCAGCGGAGCGGGCCGTCAGGACTGGTTGTTCTGGCGGCGGCGCAGGAAGTAGGTGCCACCGACGGCCGCGGTGGCCAGAACCGCGGCGCCCGCGACGATCTCCGTGGTGTTGGAGTCCTGGCTCGTACTGCCGACACCCGTGCGCACCTTGCCGTGCGGCAGTCTGGCGTCCGTCTTGAAGGCGGTGGTCCACTGCTTGCCGTCCGGGCAGTCGCCGTTCACGCCCCAGGTCGAGTAGCGGCCCAGGTGATGGGGGCCGCCGGTCAACTGGGACGCCACCCGGGCGGTCCCGCGGTACGTCTTGCCGTGCTTGTGGGTGCGGTGGAGCCAGACCGTGCCGCCGCGGAAGCCCTGCGAGGAGGCGGCGATGCGCTGGGCCTTGCCCGTGTCGCAGGTGACGGTGACGGTGACGGCTCCGCCGGGGCCGACGAGCTTCGGGCTGGTGCCGGCCACCGGCTTGGCGAGCGCGGCGCCGGTCGACAGGCCCAGGGCGGCGATGGTCAGGCCGGAAGCGGCGATGATGCGAGTGGGACGCATGGTTGATCCTCCGGCAGCGCGGAGGCGGCACGGGTGCGCCGCGGTGGGTCGGATGGATCCGCGCTGACGCATTTGAGATAAGCCTCGGCGCGCCCTCCCCGCTTGGTGAGGCTTCGTCAGGTAAGGTGCCGCCCTCCGGCGTGTCGGCCCGTACGGGACGGCGTTGCGGCAGGTCACTGCGCCGACGCGCGGCCGGCGATTTGTCCGTGCCGGGCGGGGACAGACGGGTGAGGGGCGGCCGTGTCGGCGTAGGCCGTTCGGGGCCGGTGGCGCACCGCCCCGCCCCGCCCGTGAACCGGCCCGCCGGCCGTGCCGCCCGCCCCGTCACGGCCGTGGCCCCACCACCGTGTCACCGTCCTGGATCAGGATCGCCATGGCCGGACAGGAGTCGGCCGCGTCCAGCGCGTCCTCGTCCTCGGGGATCTCCTCCTTCAGCGGCCGGGCGTGCGGCCCGTCCAGGACGAAGAGGCCGGGGGCGATGCCGGCGCACATCCCGGACGCCATGCACTGCTGCCCGTCGATCGAGGCTTTCCAGGTCATCCGGCTCACCACCCCACCGGCATCTCGCGCGGGCCACGGACCAGCATCTGGTCCTTCCACACCACGTCCCCCGCGAGGTGCAGCCCGGGGAAGCGGGTGAGCAGGGCGATCAGTGCCTCCTGGAGCTCCAGCCGGGCCAGCGGCGCGCCGAGGCAGTGGTGCACGCCGTGCCCGAAGCCGAGGTGCTGGTTGCCGTCGCGGGTGATGTCGAGGGTGCCCGGCTCGTCGAAGCGCAGCGCGTCCCGGTTGGCCGCGCCCACGGCGACCAGGACCGGTTCACCCGCACGGACGAGCGTGCCGCCCACCTCGATGTCCTCGGTGGCGTAGCGGGGGAAGGCCGCGCCGCTGCCCAGGGGGACGAAGCGCAGCAACTCCTCGACGGCGTTCTTGACGAGCGCGGGTTCCGCGCGCAGCCGCTCCAGCTCGCCGGGGTGGTCCAGGAGCGACAGGACGAAGTTGGGTATCTGGGTGGCGGTGGTCTCGTGTCCGGCGACCAGGATGCCGACGCACAGGTCGATCAGTTCCAGCTCGGTCAGCCGGTCGTTCACGTCGCGGGCCTCGATCAGCCGGGTCATGATGTCGTCCCGCGGCTCCGCGCGGTGTTCCTCGATCAACTTCGCCATGTAGGCGCGCAGTTCCTCCCGGTTGGCCTCGAACTCCTCGGCCGTCAGGGAGCTGGTGGACAGTGCCGCGTCGCTCCACGTACGGAACTTGGGCCGGTCCTCCTCGGGCACGCCGAGCATCCGGCAGATGACCGCGACCGGGATGGGCAGGGCGTAGCGGTCCACGAGGTCGACGGGCGGCCCCGCGGCCTCCAGTTCGTCGATCAACTGGTGCGTCAGCTCCCGCACCCACGGCCGCAGCTTCTCCACCTGGTGGACGGTGAACGCCTTGGCGACGAGGGTGCGCAGCCGGGTGTGGTCGGGCGGGTCCATGCTCAGGATCCCGCTGTTGCGCTGCCCTTCGGCCTGCCGCGGTTCGTCGTGGTCGAGCCCTTCCGCGCGGCTGAAGCGCCGGTCGCCGAGGACCAGCCGCGCGTCGGCGTAGCGGGTGGCGAGCCAGGCGGGTTCGCCGTACGCCATCTGCACCCGCAGCAGTCCCGGTCGGTCGCGGATCTGTTCGTAGGTGTCGGACAGGGTCAGTCCGTCGGGTTCGTTGAACGGGTAGGCAAGGGGCATCGTGTCGGCTGTGGTCACCGGGGGGCCTCCCTCGTGTAAGCAACTGCTTACAAAGTAGAGGGGCGTTCTTGGTACGGTCAACGGCCTTGCGCGATCTTCGGATTGGCGGGGCGTCGGGCCCCGCGGACGCGGAAGGGGACGAGAGGAGTACGCCGATGGACGGGAGCGAGCCGGTGGCCGGGCCGGTACCCGGTACGGACCGCGCGCCGGACGTACCCGCTGCGGACCACATGCCCGACGTCCCCGCCGCGGACCGCGCGCCGGACGAGCCCGGCCCGGCGCCGGGGACGGGCGGCGCCGCCCGGCGCCGTGGGGCTCAGGGCACCCGTCTGCTGCTCCTGGAGGCGGCGGCCGCGCTGTTCGCCGAGCGGGGCTACGAGCGGGCGACCGTACGCGACATCGCGGAGCGGGCCGGGGTCAACCAGGCCCTGCTCTTTCGCTACTTCGGGTCGAAGAAGGCCCTGTTCGGCGAGGTGGTGGCACTCGGCGGCCAGGAGCAGCTGCACAGCACACCGCCCGGCGAACTGTTCGAGGTGGCGCTGCGCGGCATGCTCGGCCACCGCGGCGCGGACCCGGGGGACCGTGCCCTGGAGACCTTCCTGCGCTCCATCGGCGACAGCGACGAGATCACCACCGCCGTACGGGAGATGGGGGACGACTATGCGCGGGTGCTCGCCACGCTCAGCACCGCCGACGACCGCGGACTGCGCGCCGACCTCGCCCTGTCGTGGATGCTCGGCATCGGCCTGATGCGGGTGGTCGTCGGCAAGCAGCCGCTGGCCGACGCCGACCCGGACGCCGTCTGCGCGCTGGTCACCGGCGCGCTCGGCACCCTGCTGGAGGACCTGCCGCGAAGCGGGTAGCTCGCGCGCATCCGCCCGCCCGGCCGCCGCGGCCCACGGCGACTTTCCCGCCCGCCCGTTCGATACCGTGGTCCCACCATGACGAACGACGCCACGCTCTCCCTCGATGACGAACTGGCCCACTGGCCCACCGACGAGGCCGCGGCGCTCGCGACCCAGGACCGGTTGCGCGCCCGTGTACGGCGTGCGCAGTCCGGGCCCGAGCCGGGGTTCGCCGGGACGGTGGTCGGCGTGGACGTCGCCTACGACGACGAACGCGACCTGGTGGCCGCGGCGGCCGTCGCCCTGGACGGCGTCACCCTCGCGGTCGTGGAGGAGGCCACCGCCGTGGGCCGGGTGTCCTTCCCGTACGTGCCGGGACTGCTGGCCTTCCGGGAGATCCCCACCGTGGTGGACGCCCTCCGCCGCCTCGGCCGCACACCGGACCTGGTGGTCTGCGACGGCTACGGGCTCGCCCACCCGCGCCGCTTCGGCCTCGCCAGCCACCTCGGCGTGCTCACCGGCCTGCCCACCATCGGCGTCGCCAAGAACCCCTTCACCTCGCGTTACGACCTGCCGGGCGAGGAACGCGGCGCCTCCTCGCCCCTGCTCGACGGTGCCGCCGACGGCTGCGACGAGGTGGTCGGGCGGGCGCTGCGTACACAGAAGGGCGTCAAGCCGGTCTTCGTGTCCGTGGGCCACCGCATCGACCTCGACCGGGCCTGCGCGCACACCCTCCACCTGTCGCCCCGGTACCGCATCCCCGAGACGACCCGGGCCGCCGACGCGCTGTGCCGGCGTGCCTTGTCGGAGGCGCGCGCCGGCTGACGGCGCGCCAAGCGACCAGCGGCCAGCGACGGCAGACGGAAGGCCGGCAGCGGGCCACGCGGCCGACCGCCACCCCGCCGAGGGCCGCTGATCTGCCGAGGGCCGCCGCCCTGCCGACAGCCGCCCGTCAGAGCACCGGGCCCGCCCCCGACGCGGACTCGGCGACCACCCGGAACGTGATGCCCGCCCGCCGCAGCCGCCCGGTCAGCGCGTCACCCATCGCGACCGCCGGGGTCACCTGCCCGGACGTCGCGGGCAGGTCGTCGAAGGCCAGGCTCAGCGCCGACTCGGCGAGGATCTTCGCCGTCTCGTCGTAGCCCGGGTCACCGCCCGAGACCTCCGTCAGGACGCGCCGGCCGCCGCCCTCACCGACGAACCGCACGGAGAACGTACTGCGCGCCCGGCGCTCCTCGTCCGGCCCCGCGCCCGGAGCCAGCCGCCCCGACAGCCAGCGGCGCGCGGGCGGCACCTGCGCGACCGCGCACGCGGCGCCCGCGCCCAGCACGCCGCCCACGGCGACCGGCAGCCACTTGACGGCGGCGAAGTGCCGGTAGGTGAAGTCGGGCCCGTACCGCTCCAGTCCGGCCGCCGAGCGCGCGACCACCTGGGGGTCGAGCGTCGGCAGCGGCACGGCCCACGCCCGTATGACGCCGTTGCGGTACGGCCGTCCGAGCGGCGCCCGTACGGTGCGGTCCGCGGGCCGCCCCTCCAGACGCTGCCGGTCGCGGGCGGCGCGCACCATGCCGAGCGGGCGCGAGGCCGCCGTCAGGGCGGACGCCAGGGTGCCCCCGGAGATGGAGCCGTTGCTCCGTACGAAGCCGTCGACGCGCAGCGGCACGCCGGGCGGCAACTGGCCGACCGTGAAGTGCACGCCGAGGTCGGGCGGTACGCAGTCGAAGCCGCAGGCGTGCACGAGGCGGGCACCCGACGCACGCGCCGCCGCGTCGTAGCGCACATACGTCCGGTCGACGAACTCCGCCTCACCGGTCAGGTCGGCGTAGTCCGTACCCGCCTCCGCGCAGGCGGCGACCAGCGCGTCCCCGTACCTGAGGTACGGGCCGACGGTCGTGGCGAGCACGCGGGTGCTCGCGGCGAGCGTGCGCAGCGATCCGGGGTCCTCGGTGTCGGCGCACAGCAGGGGGAGGTCCGCGCAGCCCGGATCGGTCCGCGCCAGGTCGTCCCGCAGCCGGGCGAGCTTCCCGCGGTCCCGGCCGGCCAGTGCCCAGCGACAGCCCTCGGGGGCGTGCCGGGCCAGGTACGCGGCGGTCAGCCGTCCCACGAATCCGGTGGCGCCGAACAGCACCAGGTCATGGGGTCGTGCTGCGGTGTCCTGCCGTGCGCTCACGCCTGCCTCCGCATCGGTTCCCCGGCCGTGGCACCGGCCGGTGCGGCGCCACGCTAGGCAGCGGCCGGTCCGCCGTCAACGAGGGGGCCCGCGCGGGCGGTCTTGACACGCCTGGGCGGCTGGTCCACATTCACCCGCACGTCCGCCAACATGGGACGTCCGACGTCCGGAATGTGCCTGGCCGACCGGCCGCGACGTCCTCGGCCGGACGGGCCGCGCCGGTCCCCGCACGGCACGCGGCACGAGCAGAAAGCTGGTCACCGATGCCCTCTCCCGCGCCGTGCCGAGCACCGCTCCCCGGGCCCCGCCCCGCCCGGCTCCCCGCGCCGCTCACCGGCGTCGTCCCGCCGCTGTGCACCCCGCTGACCCCGGACGGCCGGGTCGACACCCGCTCGCTGGCCGCGCTCACCACCCGGCTCGTCGGCGCCGGGGTGAGCGGGCTGTTCGTCCTCGGCTCCAGCGGCGAGGCGGCCTACCTGACCGACGCGCAGCGCCGCACCGTCGTCGAGACGGTGGCCGAGGCGGCCGAAGGACGGCTGCCCGTACTGGCCGGGGCCATCGACATGACGACCGCCCGGGTCCTGGAACACGCCCGCACCGCCCGGAGCCTGGGCGCCGACGCGATCGTGGCCACCGCGCCCTTCTACACCCGCACCCACCCCGCCGAGATCGCCGACCACTTCACCCGGGTACGGGACGGCGCGGACCTGCCGCTGTTCGCGTACGACATCCCGATGGCCGTGCACACCAAGCTGCCGCTCGACACGCTGCTCACGCTGGCCCGTGACGGCGTGCTGGCCGGCCTGAAGGACAGCAGCGGCGAGGACGGGGCGCTGCGGCGCCTCCTGGTGCGCGTCCGCGCCCAGGCGCCGGACTTCTCCGTGCTCACGGGATCCGAACTGACCGTGGACGGCGCCCTGCTGGCGGGCGCCCACGGTGTCGTCCCCGGCCTCGGCAACGTCGATCCGCACGGCTACGTACGTCTCTACGAGCACGCCGCGGCGGGCCGCTGGCGCGCGGCGGCCGCCGAACAGGACCGGCTCGCCGCCCTCTTCGCCCTCACCGACGCGGGTGATCCGGCGGTGATGGGCCGCAACTCCTCCGCCCTGGGCGCCTTCAAGGCGGCGCTGCACCTCCAGGGCGTGTTCGACTGTCCGGCCACCGCGCCGCCGCAGCTCCCGTTGGACCAAGCCGCCGTCGGCACGGTCCGGCGGTGCCTGGAAGAAGCCGGACTGCTGTGAGCGCGCGCCCCGCGAAGGGCCCCCGGCGCCGGGACCGGCGCCCGCCCTGGTACCGGCAGGTGACGCCCCGCCAGTGGAAGTCGATGCTCGCGGCCTGGGTGGGCTACCTCCTGGACGGCTTCGACTTCGTCCTGATCACCCTCGTGCTGACCGAGATCGCCGACACGTTCGGACTGAGCACGGCCGGTGCGGCCTCCCTGGTGTCCGGCGCGTTCATCACCCGCTGGCTCGGCGGGGCGCTCCTCGGCGCGGCGGGCGACCGGTACGGGCGCAAGGCCGCGATGATCGCCAGCATCCTCCTGTACTCCCTCGGCACCTTCGCCTGCGGCTTCGCCTGGGACTACACCAGCCTGTTCGCCGCCCGGCTGGTCATCGGCATGGGCATGGCAGGGGAGTACAGCGCCAGCGCCACGTACGTCCTGGAGAGCTGGCCCGCCCCCTTGCGCAACCGGGCCTCCGGCTTCCTCATATCCGGCTACGCGGGCGGCACGGTGCTCGCCGCCCAGCTCTACCGGTGGGTCGTGCCCCACTGGGGCTGGCGCTGGATGTTCTGGATCGGGGTGCTGCCCGTACTGGTGGCCCTCTGGGTCCGCCGGTCGCTCCCGGAGGCGGGCGACTGGAGCACCGAGGTCGAAGCGGCCGGAGTACGCCCCCGTCCCTTCGGACCGCTGTTCGCCGGACGCGCCAGGCGGCGCCTCAACGTCCTGCTCGCGGCGGTCGCGTCCGCCGCCCTCTTCTGCGTCTTCACCCCGGCCGGGTCCGGACACACACTCTGGCTCGCGGCGCTCGCCGCGCTCTGCCTGACCGCCTTCGCCGTCCAGCTCGGCGGGCGGCGCGGCTGGGTGCTGTACGTGTCCCTGACGCTCACCGTGTTCTGCGCGTTCCTCTACAGCTGGCCCGTCCAGGCCCTGCTGCCCACCTACCTCAAGACCGAGCTGGGGTACGCGCCCGCCCAGGTCGCGGACGTGATGTTCTACGCCGGTTTCGGCACGATGGCGGGCTGCTGGCTGGCCGGTTTCGTGGGGGACCGGTTCGGCACCCGTCGCGCGTACGCCGGGACGCTGCTGCTCTCCCTGGTGTTCGTCTTCCCGGTGTTCGCCGTCCAGGACAGCCTGGTCGCCCTGGGCGTCCTGCTCTTCGGGCTGCTCGCCCTCGGCCAAGGCATCTCGGGCATCCTGCCCAAGTACCTCGCCGGGCACTTCCCGACCGCGGTGCGCGCGGCGTCGCTCGGTTTCGTCTACAACGTCGGCGCGCTCGGCGGCGCGGTCGCCCCGGTGCTCGGCGCCCGGCTCGCCGAGGGCATGTCACTGGGCCGGGCGCTGGCCGTCCTCACCTTCGGGCTGACGCTGGTCGTCGTCGTTCTGGTGGGCGGGGACGTACCGGTGCGGCTGGCGCGCCTGTTGGACCGGGAGACGGTGGGGGACCATCTGGTGCCCGCCGGGGCCGGAGCCGGGGCCGGCGCGACGGGCGGATCCGGCCGTCAGCGCCCGAAGCGACGTACGTAGCGCCGCTGCCAGGGTGTCTCGACGGCGCGGTGGTCGTAGGCGCCCCGGACGAAGTCCACCGCCTGCTCGGACGGTACCCCGTCCAGGACGGCGATACAGGCCAGCGCCGTGCCGGTACGGCCGCGGCCGCCACCGCAGGCGACCTCGACGCGTTCGGTCTTCGCGCGTTCCCAGACCTCACCGAAGAGTTCCCGCGCCCGGGCGTGGTCGCTCGGCAGCCGGAAGTCCGGCCAGCGCAGCCAGCGGGCCTCCCAGGGAACCTCGGGCGGCTCCTTGCCGAGCAGGTACACGGCGAAGTCCGGTGCCGGGCCCGGCGGCAGCGGACGGCGCAGGCCGCGGCCCCGGACCGTACGTCCGGAGGGCAGTCGCAGCACTCCCGCGCCGGTGTCCTGCCAGATCGTGCTCACCACGCCGCCTCCTCTGTCCGCTGTTCGCTGTTTCCGGCTGTCACTCCGTACGGTCCGACTCCCGCCCCAAGGTCACCCCGCGCACGCCGTCCAGCTCCGTCAGCTGCTCCACGAGCGGGTGCGCCGAGCCCGGGCCCTCCAGCCGCAGCAGCACCTCGGCCGGCACCTGGTCGTCCGAGCCCGTCTCCACCTGGACGTCGGTCACCTGGAAGCCGCTGCTGGTGCACATCTCCAGCATCCGGCCCAGCAGCCCGTGCTGGGCACGGTAGCTCAGGCGCAGCTCGATACGCTCGACGAACGGCGCACGCCGCCGCCCCGAGAACAGCTTCGGGAACCCGCGGACCACGAGGAAGTGGACGAGCGTCGCGCCCAGGGCCAGCAGGGGCAGGCCGCCGCCGCAGGCCATGCCGATGGCGCAGGTCAGCCAGATCGTCGCGGCGGTCGTCAGGCCCCGTACCGCGTCCTTCTTCACGAAGATCAGGCCGCCGCCGATGAAGCCGATGCCCGAGACGATCTGCGCGGCCACCCGGGACGGGTCCAGCGTGACGCCGTCCGTGCCCAGCAGCGCGTAGAAGCCGTGGACCGACACCTCCATGAAGAGCGCGCTGCCCACGCCGACGAGGGTGTGGGTGCGCAGCCCCGCGCTCTTCTGCTGGACCTGCCGCTCCAGCCCGATGAGGGAGGACAGGACCAGCGCCAACGCCAGTTCGGCGAACTGGCGCAGGCCCTGACCATGGCTGATGTCGAACAACGGGGATGCGAGGTGCGTGTGAGGCATTCGGCCATTGTCCCTCCATGATCGGCGCACGGGCCGTTGTCAGTGGTCGCCGCTAGCGTGGTTCTCATGGCGACCGGCGGACGGTCGCAGGATGACCGGCGGACGGCCGGTCCGGGCGCGGGAGGGGGTGGCGATGGTGCGGCGGTCCATATCCGTGCGCGGGTCCATCGCCGGTTCCGACGGGGGAGCGCGCCGCTGCTGAGGTGACGCGTGAAGGCCCGTGGCGGCGGTGGGAGTTGACCACCGCCGCCACGGGCTTTTTCCGTACCGGTCCGTTGCCGTGGGGGCTTGTGGAAAGGGGAACACGTTCTTAACATCGCGAGTGTTACATCAGAAGTGTCACAGTGCTGCGGAGCTCAGGGGGCCCGATGGCAGGGACAGGGAACGGCCCGCTGAGCGGGGTGCGCGTGGTGGAGCTGGCCGGTATCGGGCCCGGCCCGTTCGCCGCGATGCTCCTGGCCGACCTCGGCGCCGACGTGGTGCGCGTCGACCGGCCCGGCGGCTCCGGCCTGGGCGTCGACCCGGCGTACGACCTCACCAACCGCAACAAGCGCTCCGTGCTGGTGGACCTGAAGTCCGCCGAAGGACCCGGCCAGGTGCTCGACCTCGCCGAGCGCGCCGACGTCCTGGTCGAGGGGTACCGCCCCGGCGTCGCCGAGCGCCTCGGTGTCGGCCCGGACGTCTGTCTGGAGCGCAACCCGCGGCTGGTGTACGGCCGGATGACCGGCTGGGGCCAGCAGGGGCCGCTGTCCGGGACCGCCGGACACGACATCGGCTACATCGCCGTCACCGGCGCGCTCGGCATGATCGGCCCGCCCGGAGGCCCGCCCGCCGTCCCCGCCAACCTCCTCGGCGACTACGCCGGCGGCTCCCTCTACCTGGTCGTCGGCATCCTGGCCGCGCTCCGGCACGCCCACACCGAGGGCGGCCGCGGCCAGGTCGTGGACGCGGCCGTCGTCGACGGCACCGCCCACCTCACCGCGATGATCCACGCCATGCTGGCCGCGGGCGGCTGGCAGGACCGCCGCGGCGCCAACCTCCTCGACGGCGCGGCGCCGTTCTACGGCACGTACGAGACCGCCGACGGCGGCCACATGGCGGTCGGCGCGCTGGAACAGCGCTTCTACGGCGAGTTCGTCCGGCTGCTCGGCATCGAGGACGAGGCACCCGCCCGCGACGACCCGGCCGCCTGGGAGGAGCTGCGCGCCGTCATCGCCGCCCGCTTCAAGACCCGTACCCGTGCGGAGTGGACGGCCGTCTTCGAGGCGTCCGACGCCTGCGTGGCGCCGGTGCTCTCGCTGCGGGAGGCACCCGGCCACCCGCACCTCGCCGCCCGCGGTACCTTCGCCGACCACGGCGGCATCACCCAGCCCGCACCGGCCCCACGCTTCTCCGCCACCCCCGGCACGATCCGCCGGCCGCCGGCCCGGCCCGGCGCCGACACCGTCGACGTGGCCCGCGACTGGGACGTCCCGACGCTCACCGACCGCCGCGATCCGGCTTCCGGAGCGGGCCGCGGGGCGGTCTGGCCGGACGGCACCCGGGCCGCGGACACCGGTTCCGGCCCTTCGGGGGCAGACGGCTGATGGACACACCCTCAAGAGCCTGTCTTCGAAACCCCGCCTGCGCCCCGACGGGGGTTCAAAGACAGGCGCTGACCCACCGCCGGACCCGAGGAGGCACCCCGCGATGACCGCGAAGCTGGAGCGCCGGATCTTCACCGAGGACCACGAGGCTTTCCGCCGCACCGTACGGACCTTCCTCGACCGGGAGGTCCTGCCGCACTACGACCAGTGGGAGAAGGACGGCATCGTCAGCCGCGACGCCTGGCGCGCGGCGGGCAAGCAGGGCCTGCTGGGCCTGGCCGTCCCCGAGCAGTACGGAGGCGGCGGCAACCCCGATTTCCGCTACGCCGCCGTCCTGGCCGAGGAGTTCACGCGGGCCGGCGTCGCCGGGCTCGCCGTCGGCCTGCACAACGACATCGTCGGCCCGTACCTGACCCAGCTCGCCACCGAGGAGCAGAAGCGGCGCTGGCTGCCCGGCTTCTGCAGCGGTGAGAAGATCACCGCCGTCGCCATGACCGAACCGGGCGCAGGCTCCGACCTCCAGGGCATCCGCACCACCGCCGAGGACCGCGGCGACCACTGGCTGCTGAACGGCTCCAAGACGTTCATCTCCAACGGCATCCTCGCCGACCTGGTGATCGTCGTCGCCAAAACCACCCCCGAGGGCGGCGCGCACGGACTGAGCCTGCTGGTCGTCGAGCGCGGCGCGGAAGGCTTCGAGCGCGGCCGCAACCTGGACAAGATCGGTCAGAAGGCCCAGGACACCGCCGAGCTGTTCTTCACCGACGTACGGGTGCCCAAGGAGAACCTCCTCGGCGAGCTGAACGGCGCGTTCGTCCACCTGATGACCAACCTCGCGCAGGAGCGGATGGGCATCGCGGTGGCCGGGATCGCCGCCGCCGAGCACCTGCTGGAGATCACCACACGGTACGTGAAGGAGCGGGAGGCGTTCGGCCGGCCGCTCGCCAAGCTCCAGCACATCCGTTTCGAGATGGCCGAGATGGCCACCGAGTGCGCCGTCACCCGCGAGTTCCTGGACCGCTGCATCGTGGACCACTCCGACGGGACCCTCTCCGCCGTGCACGCCTCGATGGCCAAGTGGTGGGCCACCGAGCTGCAGAAGCGCGTCGCCGACCGCTGCCTGCAACTGCACGGCGGCTACGGCTACATGAGCGAGTACCCGGTCGCCAGGGCCTTCACCGACGGCCGCATCCAGACCATCTACGGAGGCACCACCGAGATCATGAAGGAGATCATCGGCCGCTCGATCCTCGGCTGACCGGCCCGCGCCCGGCCCCCGGAGCCCCACCCGCGCCCGCCTCCCCGAACCCGCCCCGGACCCCGCCCGTACCCCCGCACCCCGCCCCCTCGTTCCACCCCCGCCGCTCCCGAAACGCCAGCTGGAAAGGCTGCTCACCGTGACTTCCGAAGCGTACGTATACGACGCGATCCGTACCCCGCGCGGCCGCGGCAAGGCCAACGGCGCGCTGCACGGCACCAAGCCGATCGACCTCGTCGTCGGCCTCATCCACGAGGTGCGCAGCCGCTTCCCGGACCTCGACCCGGCCGCCGTCGACGACATCGTGCTCGGCGTCGTCGGACCGGTCGGCGACCAGGGCTCGGACATCGCCCGGATCGCGGCCATCGCCGCCGGACTGCCCGACACCGTCGCGGGCGTCCAGGAGAACCGCTTCTGTGCCTCCGGCCTCGAAGCGGTCAACATGGCCGCCGCCAAGATCCGCTCCGGCTGGGAGGACCTGGTGCTCGCGGGAGGCGTCGAGTCGATGTCGCGGGTACCGATGGCCTCCGACGGCGGCGCCTGGTTCGCCGACCCGATGACCAACTTCGACACCGGCTTCGTCCCGCAGGGCATCGGCGCCGACCTCATCGCCACCATCGAGGGCTACTCCCGCCGCGACGTCGACGAGTACGCCGCCCTCTCCCAGGAGCGCGCCGCCGCGGCCTGGAAGGACGGCCGCTTCGCCCGCTCCGTCGTGCCCGTCACCGACCGCAACGGCCTGGTCGTCCTCGACCACGACGAGCACCTGCGGCCCGGCACCACCGCCGACTCGCTGGCCGGCCTCAAGCCCTCCTTCGCCGGCATCGGCGACCTGGGCGGCTTCGACGCGGTGGCCCTCCAGAAGTACCACTGGATCGAGAAGATCGACCATGTCCACCACGCGGGCAACGCCTCCGGCATCGTGGACGGCGCGGCCCTGGTCGCCATCGGCTCCCGGGAGGTCGGCGAGCGCTACGGACTCACCCCGCGCGCCCGCATCGTCTCCGCCGCGGTCTCCGGCTCCGAGCCCACGATCATGCTCACCGGCCCCGCTCCCGCCTCCCGCAAGGCGCTGGCCAAGGCCGGGCTGACCATCGACGACATCGACCTGGTCGAGATCAACGAGGCGTTCGCAGCCGTCGTGCTGCGCTTCGTCAAGGACATGGGCCTGAGCCTGGACAAGGTCAACGTCAACGGCGGCGCCATCGCCCTGGGCCACCCCCTCGGTGCCACCGGCGCGATGATCCTGGGCACCCTCGTCGACGAACTGGAGCGCCAGGACAAGCGGTACGGCCTGGCCACCCTCTGTGTCGGCGGCGGCATGGGCATCGCCACCGTCGTCGAGCGCGTCTGACCCTCGTCCGCACCCACTACGGAGTACGCACCCCATGAGTGAATCCACCACCATCCGCTGGGAACAGGACGAGACCGGCGTCGTCACCCTCGTCCTCGACGACCCGGACCAGTCGGCCAACACGATGAACGCGGCCTTCAAGACGTCGCTGACCGCCGTCGCCGACCGCCTGGAGGCCGAGCGGGACACCGTACGCGGCGTCATCTTCACCTCCGCCAAGAAGACCTTCTTCGCCGGCGGCGACCTGCGTGACCTGATCGCCGTCACGCCCGAGCACGCCGAGCGGGCGTTCGAGACGGGCCAGGGCATCAAACGCGACCTGCGCCGCATCGAAACCCTCGGCAAGCCCGTCGTCGCGGCCATCAACGGCGCTGCTCTCGGCGGCGGTTACGAGCTCGCGCTCGCCTGCCACCACCGCGTCGCCCTCGACACCCGCGCCACCAAGATCGGCCTGCCCGAGGTGACCCTCGGCCTGCTCCCCGCGGCCGGCGGCGTGGTCCGTACGGTCCGGCTGCTGGGCATCGCCGACGCGCTGCTGAAGGTGCTGCTCCAAGGCACCCAGTACAACGCCACCCGCGCTCTGGAGCACGGCCTGGTCCACGAGGTCGCGGCCACGCCCGAGGAACTGACCGAGAAGGCCCGCGCGTTCATCGACGCCAACCCCGAGGCCCAGCAGCCCTGGGACGTCAAGGGCTACAAGATCCCCGGCGGCACCCCGGCGCACCCGAAGTTCGCCGCCAACCTCCCCGCCTTCCCGGCCAACCTCAAGAAGCAGCTGAACGGCGCCCCGTACCCGGCCCCGCGCAACATCCTCGCGGCGGCCGTCGAGGGCTCGCAGGTCGACTTCGAGACCGCGCAGACCATCGAGGCGCGGTACTTCGTCGAACTGGTCACCGGCCAGATCTCCAAGAACATGATCCAGGCGTTCTTCTTCGACCTCCAGGCCGTCAACTCCGGCGCCAACCGCCCCAAGGACATCGCGCCGCGCACGGTCGGGAAGGTCGCCGTCCTCGGTGCCGGCATGATGGGCGCGGGCATCGCGTACTCCTGCGCCAAGGCCGGCATCGAGGTCGTCCTCAAGGACGTGTCCCCGGAGGCGGCCGAGAAGGGCAAGGCGTATGCGGCGGGCCTGCTCGCCAAGGCGCTGAGCCGCGGCCGGACCACCGAGGCCGCGCGGGACGAACTCCTCGCCCGTATCACCCCCACCGCCGACCCGCGGGACCTGGCCGGCTGCGACGCCGTCATCGAGGCGGTCTTCGAGGACACCTCCCTCAAGCACCAGGTGTTCCAGGAGATCCAGCACATCGTCGCCCCCGACGCGCTGCTGTGTTCCAACACCTCCACGCTGCCCATCACCGGCCTCGCCGAAGGCGTCGAGCGGGCGGCCGACTTCATCGGCCTGCACTTCTTCTCACCCGTCGACAAGATGCCGCTGGTGGAGATCATCAAGGGCGAGCGGACCGGCGACGAGGCGCTGGCCCGCGCCTTCGACCTGGTACGCCAGATCCGCAAGACCCCCATCGTCGTCAACGACTCGCGCGGCTTCTTCACCTCCCGCGTCATCGGCCACTTCATCAACGAGGGCGTGGCGATGGTCGGCGAGGGCATCGAGCCGGCCTCCGTGGAGCAGGCCGCGGCCCAGGCGGGCTATCCGGCCAAGGTGCTCTCCCTGATGGACGAGCTGACCCTCACCCTCCCGCGCAAGATCCGCGACGAGACCCGGCGGGCGGTCGAGGCGGCCGGCGGCACCTGGTCGGAGCACCCGGCCGACACCGTCATCGACCGCATGGTGGACGAGTTCGGGCGGCCGGGCCGCAGCGGCGGCGGGGGCTTCTACGCGTACGGCGAGGACGGGAAGCGGGGCGGCCTGTGGCCGGGCCTGCGCGAGCACTTCACCAAGGCCGACGCCGCGATCCCCTTCCGGGACATGCAGGAGCGGATGCTGTTCGCCGAGGCGCTGGACACCGTCCGCTGCTTCGAGGAAGGCGTGCTGACCTCCGTCGCGGACGCCAACATCGGCTCCATCCTGGGCATCGGTTTCCCCGGCTGGACCGGTGGCGTCATCCAGTACATCAACGGCTACGAGGGCGGGCTGCCCGGCTTCGTAGCCCGCGCCCGCGAACTCCAGGCGACGTACGGGGAGCGGTTCGCGCCGCCCGCGCTGCTGGTGGAGAAGGCGGAGAAGGGGGAGAAGTTCAGCGACGCGTGAGGCTCGTGGTGGTGCGGGCCGTCCGGAGCCGGCCCCGCACCACCACGGACCGGGCCGGTCGGCCCCGCCCGGCCGGTCACTCCCGTCTGAGGCGCCACGCCGCACGGGGCCCGGCCCGGTCCGGCACCGGCTCGATCTGCCCGGCGTCCCGCAGCCGGTGGAAGACCCGTTTCATCCGGTTCTCGGAGGCGATGCCGGTGATCCGGCGCGCGATCCGGTTGGGGATCTCCGGGTTGGACCGCAGGTACTGGAGCACCAGTTCCTCGGGCCGGGCCAGCGGCGTGTGCTCCAGCACCACGACGAACGCGTTGTCCTCCACGAAGAACCGCGGCTCCCTGAGCTTGGCCGCCTTCATCGTGCTCAGGACGGTGTCCAGCCCCTCGCCGATGTCCTTGTTCGGCGGGTCCGGGTACTTGTTGAGCAGCCGCACGATCGTCGGGTTGCGCGCGAAGCGGTCCGTGAAGAGGGTGTCCGGCGTCATGTGGCCGGGCAGCCGGCCCGGACTGCGGACCTCCACCCGGTTGTCGAAGACCGAGATCAGGATGTCGTCGGAGAGGTTGTAGTCCCGGTGGATCACCGCGTTGACGATGATCTCCTTCAGCGCCTCCGGCGGATAGGCCATCGGCGACAGGGCGCCGTCCGGGCCCAGCACCGGAACCGACTGGATGATCCGGGTGACCGCCGCCAGCGTCCGGTCGATCAGCAGCCGGGCCGGCCCGTCCACCGTCGTCGGCGCCGACTTCAGGTGCCGGCGGTCCGGGACCTGCTCCCCGGTCTCGTACCGGGCGATCTTCACCGAGCACTTCTTCGGTACGACGACGGGCGGCTCGGCGGCGAACAGGACGGCGCCGGCCACGGTCGCCGGCGACCCGCCGCGGTCCACCAGGCGCTGCCGGCGCAGGAACCGTTCGGCGGAGGTGCTCGGGCTGTACCGGCCGAGGAAGACGTGCAGCTCGTCCTCGTCCCGCAGCTCCTCCAGGGTGTAGTCGCGCAGCAACTGGTCCTCGTAGGAGCGGGCGCCCTTGGACAGCGACAGATCGGTGATCTGTGTCCCCTTCAGGCGCCGTGACTGGGCGCCCCGGCGCTGCGGTACCTCGCCGCGCGCCGTCTTGTGCACGTCCGGGCTCTTGTGGACCGTGACCAGGCAGGCCCACCCCAGCTCCGGATGGCCGTCCACCCGCAGGTACTCGATGTCGTACGGAACCGGCGGCTCCACCTGGTCGACCATGGCCTGCTGGACGAAGTTGGCGTCCTCCAGCGAGGCGAAGCCGCGCCACCGCGCCAGCCCGCGCCCGCTGCGCGGGTCCTCGATGCCGACGATGAACTCCCCGCCCTCGGCGTTGGCCAGGGCGGCCGCGATGACCTGTACGACCGCCCCGCCGGCGCGGCCGCTCTTGAACTCCCAGAAGTGACTCTCCTGCCGGGCGAGGATGTCCGCCGCCTCGGCCCGGGAAACGCTGCGCCCCTCCACCCACGGCCTCGTCTCGCTCGTCGGGTCGTGCCGCACCGCCGGCCGCACCCCGTGGGACCGGTAACCAGGTCATGCCCGCCGGGCGCGGGATCACTCCTCGGCGTAGGTCGCCCGCAGTTCCTCGCGCATCGACCGCTGGAAGGCCGTGACCAGCGCCTGCACCACCATCGGCTGCATGTGCGCGGAGAGCGACTTCATCGACTCCACCTGCTCGGGGTCCGACTCGCGTTCGCGGTACGGGCCCCAGACCTCGTCATGGAAGAGCCGGGTCAGCTCGCGCGCCGCCGAGCGCGTGTGTTCCTGCACGACGGTACGCGCGGCGAGCAGCGTCTCCAGCGCGACCGGTACGTCCAGCAGGCGGATGCCCAGGTGGAGGACGGCCGGGTCGACCCGGAACGCGTCGGGGTCCCCGGTGCGCTCCAGGACGTCCATCGCCGCCAGCCGGTCGATGTCGTCCTCGCTCAGCGCCCGTCCCGCGCGGCGCTCCAGGTGGGCCCGGGTCGCCTCCTCGGCGGAGTCCGGAGACCAGGAGGCGACCAGCGCGCGGTGGATGGCGAGGTCGTGGGCGCTGAGGTCGTCGGGCAGCCGGGCGAGATAGCGCTCGATGGCGGCCAGCGTCATGCCGTGATGCTGGAGTTCCTCGATCAGGGCGAGCCGGGACACGTGGGCGGCGCCGTACCTGCCGACGCGGCGCGGGCCGATCGCGGGCGGCGGCAGCAGCCCACGGGTGCTGTAGAAACGGACGGTGCGCACGGTCACGCCCGCGCGGGCGGCCAACTCGTCGACGGTGAGTGTCGGTTCTTCCCCGGCCCCGGTGGCCATGCCGCGCCTCACTTCCCTCACTGCGTCCGCGCGAGTGCCCGCGCCCCCTGCGCCCGCCGCGTCCGTGCCGCGGGGCCCGTGTTCAACAGTATTGCTGTCTCACCGGCCTTGTGAAACCTTTCGGGACCGGTGGGAACGAGGTACGCGGGTGTGTGACCGTCAGTGGCGGATCGCGGGTCTTCACCCGCGAGGCGGACCCGCGGATACCCGGGCCTGGGATCATGGGTGCATGTCCCGCCTGCCCGTCGAGCGTCGTCCGCTGACCGTGTCCGAGCGAGCCGTGTTGGAGCACATCCTCGCGGCCGACTTCGCCGGTGCGTACGAGCTGCGCGGTCAACTGGACCGGACGGATGTCGTGGCCCTCTGGGGGCCCGGGTCGGTGAGCGTCGATCTGCGGGTCCGGGAACCGGTGCGGTACGCCGCCCTGCCCTCCGAGCTGGTGCCCGTCGATGCGCACGTCCACGACCAGTACGGCGAGTACCTCGGTGAACTGCTGGTGTGGACCGACAGGGGCACCTGCCTGGCGGCACTGGAGTACGCCCGGATCGCGGACGAGATGCCGGAATCCCTGCCGCCCACGGACCACGTGCTGGTCACGGTGCGCTGACTCGCCTGCGGTCCACCGGCGCCCGGTCGGCGAAAGCGCCACTGCGACGGCGCCACGCTCTCGGCTCGGCGGCTGTTTCCGGCCAGTGAAGACCGGAACGCGATGGTGCGCTTCGTTCTTTTCGGTGAGGGGTGATGACCGGAGCGTGGCGGAATGGTGGGCTCGTCGACATGGCCCCGACAAGCCATTCCGGGCATAACCGTACGGATTATTGATGGCTCATACATGCTGTGATCCAGCACACAGACGAGGGGGCGGCTCTGGGGGAAGGTGTGCCGTCGGCCGGACTCGCGTGACCCGTGGGACCGGTGACGGCTCCATCGCCTGCCCGAAAGCGAGATGAACCAGCTGTGAGCACGGAAACCGTCCAGGAAGACGCCCACAGGCCACCGGACGGGGGGAAGGTGTCGACCGCCCAGGACGCGGGGGACGCCGGATACAGCAAGGGCCTCAAGGGCCGGCACATCAACATGATCGCGATCGGTGGGGCGATCGGCACCGGCCTGTTCCTGGGCGCCGGCGGTCGGCTCGCCTCCGCCGGACCCGCGCTCGCCGTCGCGTACGCGGTCTGCGGCCTGTTCGCGTTCTTCGTCGTACGGGCCCTGGGCGAACTGGTGCTGCACCGCCCGTCCTCGGGCTCCTTCGTCTCGTACGCGCGGGAGTTCCTGGGGGAGAAGGGCGCCTACGTCGCGGGCTGGATGTACGTCGTCAACTGGTCCACGACCGGCATCGCCGACATCACCGCGATCGCCCTCTACACCCACTACTGGAGCCTGTTCACCGCCGTGCCGCAGTGGGCCATGGCGCTGATCGCGCTCGCGGTGGTGCTGGCGATCAACCTCATCTCGGTGAAGATCTTCGGCGAGATGGAGTTCTGGTTCGCGATCATCAAGGTCGCGGCCCTGGTCGTCTTCATGTTCATCGGGATCTTCCTGCTGACCACCCAGCACCCGGTGGGCGGTGAGACCCCCGGCCTGAACCTGATCACCGACCACGGCGGCTTCTTCCCGAGCGGCCTGCTGCCCGTGGTGGTCGTGCTCCAGGGCGTGGTCTTCGCCTACTCCGCCGTCGAACTGGTCGGCGTCACCGCGGGCGAGACCAGCGAGCCGGAGAAGGTCGTGCCCAAGGCCGTGAACTCGATCATGTGGCGGGTCGGTGTCTTCTACGTCGGCTCGGTCATCCTGCTCGCGCTGCTGCTGCCGTGGAACAAGTACACCGGCTCCGAGAGCCCCTTCGTGACCGTGCTGTCCAACGTGGGCGTACCGGCCGCGGGCGACGTGATGAACCTCGTGGTGCTCACCGCCGCCATGTCCAGCCTGAATTCCGGCCTCTACTCGACCGGCCGCATCCTGCGCTCGATGTCGATGGCGGGCTCGGCGCCGAAGTTCGCCGCCCTGATGAACCGCAACCAGGTGCCGTACGGCGGCATCATGCTCACCTCCGCGGTGTGCGTCCTGGGCGTCGGCCTCAACTACCTGGTGCCGGGCAAGGCGTTCGAAATCGTGCTGAACATCGCGGCGCTCGGCATCATCAGCACCTGGTGCACCATCATGCTCTGCCACCTGGTCTTCGTCCGGCGCTCCCGCGCGGGCCTGGTCGACCGCCCCCGCTTCCAGCTTCCGGGCACCCCCGTCACCGACATCGCGACCATCGTCTTCCTGCTGGGTGTCGTCGTCCTGATGGCCTTCGACAGCGAGGGCGTGGGGCAGCAGACCGTGATGCTGGTGCCGGTCATCGGCGCCGCGCTGTTCGGTGGCTGGTTCGTGGTCCGCGGCCGGGTGAGCCGGATCGCGGCCGAACGCGAGGCGGCGGCCGGCCGGTCGATGCTCGACAAGGGGTGACCCCGAGGCCGTAGGGCAGCGGACGTGGTGAAGGGCGGTCGTGCGCAGGCCGCGCGACCGCCCTTCGCCGTGCGGGTGGCTCAGCCGTCCGCCGCTTTCGCCGCCTTCGCGGCCCGGTCGAGTTCCGCCCGCGCCGTACGGTCGGCCGCGCGCCGGATGACCGTCGTCAGCACCGTGACCACACAGGTCAAGGCGACCGAGACCACCGTGGTCCACATGGCGGCGCGCGCGTACCCGGCGGCGGTCGGCGCGCCGCCGGCCAGGGCGAAGAAGGCCGCGCCGATGACCGCGACACCGGCGGCCCCGCCGAACTGCTGGGCGGTGGTGAGCACCCCGGCGCCGATCCCGGCCCGCTGCACGGGCACCCGCACCAGCGAGGCGCCGATCAGTTGCGGGAAGGTGAGCCCGTTGCCCACCCCGGCCACCGCCATCGTGACGACGACCCAGGGCAGTGCCCCGCGGTCCGGCAGGAAGTGGAGCACCAGGGTGAGCGCCGTCAGGCCGGTCACCGTGACGACGCTGCCCAGTTGCAGCATGCGCAGGCCGAAGCGCTGCACCAGCGGACGGCTGAGCAGCGAGCTGGCCGCGAAGCAGACGCCGGTCGGCGCGAAGGCCAGCCCGGCCCCGAAGGGCCCCAGCCCGAAACCGCCCTGGAGCAGCAGCGTCAGGGTGAACATCACGCTCGCCCAGTACGCCATGAAGGCCGCCCCCGTCACGACACCGGCGAGGTAGGAGCCCTCGCGGAACAGCGTGAGGTCGAGGACGGGATCGCCGCCCCGCGCGGCCAGGCGACGCTGCCAGGACACCGTGGCCGCGCCCACCGGCAGGGAGGCCGCCAGGCAGAGCCAGGTCCAGACCGGCCAGCCGGCGGTGCGGCCCATGGCGAGCGGTACGAGCACCAGGCCCAGCGTCAGCGCCACGCCGCCCGCACCGGTCAGGTCCAGCCGGGCCCGGCGCGCGGAGCGCACCGAGGGCAGGAAGCGCAGGGCCAGCAGGGCCGCGACCGCGCCGATCGGCACATTGATCAGGAACAGCACCCGCCAGCCGAGCCCGAGGATGTCGGCGTCCAGCATCAGCCCGCCGAGCACCTGCCCGGCGACCGAGGCCGTCCCTCCGGCGACGCCGTACCAGGCCATCGCCCGGCCCCGGGCGTGCACCGGGAACGTGGCGGTGATCGTGGCGAGCACCTGCGGGACCATCACGGCCCCGGCGAAGCCTTGCAGCAGCCGGGCGCCGACCAGTTGGGCCGGGTTCACCGCGATGCCGCACAGCAGGGAGGTGACGGCGAAGGCGATCAGCCCGACGATGAACGTACGCCGGTGCCCGAAGAGGTCACCGAGCCGGCCGCCGGTGATCATGCCGCTGGCGTACGCGAAGGCGTAGCCGCCGACGATGAGTTCGAGGGCGGCGGGCCCGGTGTGCAGATCCTTCTCGAACGAGGGGGCGGCGACGTTGACGACGAAGAAGTCGAACTGTGCCATGAACCACGCGGACAGCAGGACGGCGAGCAGCGGTCCCGGACGCGGAGCGGCGGTCGTGGGGGAGGGCCGCCCGGAAGTGGCCCGTGGATCGGCTGATAACTCGGTCACCACAGCATCCTGGACCCACCGTGTCCAGGAAAGCAAGTGGCGCCATGCTCCTCCGCCCCTTACCGAAGGTCCGCACGCCGGCCTGCCCGTGCAGAGCCGCCCGGCCGGAGCCCTGGCCTAGCTCAAGCGCTGAGCGGCCACCACGGGGTAGTGGTCCGAGAGGTTCGTGTACGTGTAGTCCTTGCCCCAGCTCGACACCGTCCAGGGGGCGGACCGCTCCTCGACGACCTCGTTGGACCAGCCGGCGGGCCGGGCGTGGCCCCGGCGGTGCAGGACGTGGTCCAGGTCCTCGCGCGGGTCGTCCGGGTAGCGGTAGGCCGCGACGGAGTTCTCCCGGGTGTCGAAGGAGTACGGGTGCCCGGTGCGCGTGTCGGCCGCCACGAGTCCGGCGTCGGTGAGCAGGGAGGCGAATTCGGGACTGCGGGTGTCGACGTTCAAGTCTCCGGCGACCATGACCTGTTCGTCCGCCGGGATGTTCTTCGCGTCCAGAAAGGCGTCGATCTCCTTGAACTGCTGGGCCCGGACCGCTGCCGCTTCCCCGGCCCCGCACCCCGGGTCGGTCGACTGGGCGTGCGTGCCGACCACGTGCACCGTGGTGCCGCGGACGTTCAGCGCCGCGTAGACGAAGCCCTTGTTGGACCAGTAGTCGGCACCGCAGGCGTCTTTGAACACGTACTGCTCCTTACGGAGCAGCGGCCACTTGCTGAGCAGGGTGACCCCGCCGTCCTCCGGAGTGGCGGCGGAGTAGGCGCCGCCGGTGGCGTCCCAGCCGCTCCTGCCGCGCCCGACCACCGGCGTCTGGTGCGGATACCGTGCCGCCGCCGCGGACTTGAGCGCGTCGGAGGACGCGTTGTCGAAGGCCTCCTGGAGCACGACGACGTCCTGGCCCTGGAAGAAGCCGGCGGAGGCTGTCGCCTCGGCCCGGTGGTCCTGACCCCAGTTGGGGTAGAGGCTCTTGCTCATCAGGAAGACGTTGTACGAGAGCACCTTCACCGCGGGAACCGCTGCCGGGGGCCGGGCCTCCGGCGCCCCCGCGGCCGACGCCGCGGGGGCCATGGCGAAGCATGCCGTGACGGCCGTTCCGGCGGCCAGCGCCGTGGCGAGGGCGGCGGTCAGCGGGCGGCGTGGCGGACGGTGCGGCATGCGGACTCCTGGTGGCGTGAGGGGGGGACCCGCCGCACATCGAACCAGGCGTACTTACTTCTGAGTAACGTTTGGGTGGCGTGGAGATGGAGGGGAGGTGGCACGTGCGCCGGGGCCCGGCGCACACCGCGCCGGGCCCCGCTTCACGTCAGTGCCGGTGGCCGTGGTCGTGCACGGTGTTCGTGGCCTGGATCGACTTCCAGGACTTCGGCTGCGCCGGTGCCTTGGCCGGGGCGGCCGACCGGGCGCCGAACGCCTTCTTCGCGGCCGGGGCCGAGGGCTTGGACGGCTGGAAGAGCCAGGTGTCGAACAGCTCGGCGAGCGGCTTGCCGGTCTTGCGCTCGGCGTACGTCACGAAGTCCCGCACCGAGGCGTTGCCGTACTTCTTGTCGGTGGGCCAGGACTTCAGGAGCCCGAAGAACGCCTGGTCGCCGACCTCGTTGCGCAGGGCCTGGAGGGTGAGCGCGCCCCGGTCGTACACGGCGCCGTGGAACTGGTTGTCCGGGCCCGGGTCGCCCGGCTTGACCTTCCAGAACGGGTCGTCGGCCGGGTGCTGGGCGTAGACGTAGTCGGCCAGCTCCTGACCGGTGCCCTCGCCCTCCTTCTCCGACCACAGCCACTGGCTGTAGCGGGCGAAGCCCTCGTTGACCCAGATGTCCTTCCAGTCCTTGACCGAGACGCTGTCGCCGTACCACTGGTGCGCGATCTCGTGCACCACCACGGAGACGTTGGCGCCGTTGGCGAACGCCTCCTTGCCGTAGAACGGACGGGTCTGCGTCTCCAGCGCGTACCCCTTCTTCACATTGGGGACGTAGCCGCCGACGGAGTTGAACGGGTACGGGCCGAAGACCGACTCCAGCCACTCCGTGACCTCGGTGGTGCGCTCGATGCTCGCGCGCGCCGAGCCCTCGTAGGAGCCGAGGTCCTTGCTCACGGCGTTGATCACCGGCAGGCCGCTGGCCGTGGTGTCCTTGGTGACGTCGAACTTGCCGACCGCGAGCGTGGTCAGGTACGGCGCCTGCGGCTTGTCCGAACGCCAGTTGTAGCGTGTCCAGCCGAGCTTGGAGGTCTGCGACAGCAGGACGCCGTTGCTGAGCGCCTGGTCGCCGTCCGGCACCGAGACCGAGATGTCGTACGTCGCCTTGTCGGTCGGGTGGTCGTTGCTCGGGAACCACCACACGGCGGAGTCCGGTTCCTGCGCGATCACCCCGCCGTCGGGCGTGCGGTGCCAGGCGGAGTAGCCGTCGATCTTCAGCTCGGACGGCTTGCCCGCGTAGCGCACGACGACGCTGATGTCCTTGCCCTTGGGCAGCGGTGTGGCCGGCGTGATCTCCAGCTCGTGCTTGCCGGAGGTGGCGAAGGACGCCTTCTTGCCGTTGACGCGTATCTCGCTGACCTTCAGGCCGAAGTCGAGATTGAAACGGTTCAGGTCCTGGGTGGTCTTGGCGAGCAGCGTCGCCGTGCCCTCCAGCAGGTCCGTCTTCGGCTGGTACTTCAGCCGCAGGTCGTAATGGGAGACGTCATACCCGCCGTTGCCGCTCTCGGGGTAGTAGGAGTCGCCCGCGCCCGGAGCGCCGGGTGCGTAACTGGCCGCGGAAGCCGGGATCGCCAGCAGCAGGCTGAGGGCGGCCGCACCCGGAACGATGAGTCTGTGACGCACGAAATCCTCCAGCTTGTAGGGGAGGTGAGCCCGGTGGGCCCATCAGATCCTCAGGTGTTCAGACCTTATGTACTCGGGGCGCTCCCGTCATGTCCATGGCTGTATCTGACACATGACCGACATCAGGACGTCACAGGTCGCCCCTGTTCACCGTGCGGCACGGCACCCCGCGGACACCGCTCCGTTCACGTCCGTCACCCCGCGCACTCTTACGCACAGGAGTTCCCCCGCGCTACCGTCCGCCCGTGACTCCTAGCGCGCGGTTCCCCCGCATCCCCTGGAAAGCGCTCGTGGCGGCGGTGACCGTCGCCCTGTTGACCACACTCACCGGGCCGGCGTCCGCCGCCCAGGCATCCTCCGGCGAGTCCAGACCCGTGTACTCCTACGACCGCGCGATACGCGAATCGGTCTGGGTGGACACCAGGATCGACGGCGACTCGGACGGACGCACCGACCGGGTCGCCGTCGACATCGTCCGGCCGCGCGAACCCGCCCAGCAGGGCCGCCGGGTGCCCGTGATCATGGACGCCAGCCCCTACTACTCCTGCTGCGGGCGCGGCAACGAGAGTCAGAAGAAGACCTACGACAGCGCCGGACGGCCCGTGCAGTTCCCGCTGTTCTACGACAACTTCTTCGTGCCGCGCGGCTATGCGGCGGTCCTGGTCGACCTGGCGGGCACCAACCGCTCGGACGGCTGCGTGGACGTCGGCGGACGCTCCGACATCCAGTCCGCGCGCGCCGTCGTCGACTGGCTCAACGGCCGGGGCCGCGCCTACGACTCCCGTACCGGCGGCAAACGCGTCACCGCCGGCTGGTCGAACGGCAACACCGGCATGATCGGCAAGAGCTGGGACGGCACCATCGCCAACGGCGTCGCCGCCACCGGCGTCGAGGGACTGAAGACCATCGTGCCCATCGCCGCCATCTCTTCCTGGTACGACTACTACTTCGCCAAGGGCGCCCCGCTGTACGGCTCCGGTCCCGACCGGCTGGCCGACCACGTCAACAGCCCCGAAGCGCGCCTGCGCTGCGACGCCGTGCAGAAGAAGCTCGCCGAGGGCGCCCCGCGTACCGGGGACTGGACCCGGCTGTGGACCGAACGCGACTACGTCAAGGACGCGGAGAACATCACCGCCAGCGTCTTCGCCGTCCACGGGATGCAGGACCTCAACGTCCGCACCAAGCACTTCGGCCAGTGGTGGGACGCGCTCGCCGACAACGGCGTCGAGCGCAAGGTCTGGCTCTCCCAGACCGGCCACGTCGACCCGTTCGACTTCCGCCGGTCCGCCTGGGTGCCCACCCTGCACCGCTGGTTCGACCACTACCTGATGGGCTACGACAACGGCATCGACGACGAGCCGATGGCCGACATCGAACGCGCCCCCGACCGGTGGACCACCGACCGCGTCTGGCCCGCCGCCGGCACCTCGGCCACCACCGTACGGCCGCGCAACGGCAGCGCCCCCGGCGTCGGCGAACTCGGCACCCGGCGCGCGCCGCACGGCGCCACCGAGACCTTCACCGACGACCCGCGCCTGAACGAGGAGGACTGGGCCGCGCGGATCGACACCTCCACCCCCGCCAAGGCCGGGTTCACCACCAAGCCCCTCGCCAGGCCGCTGCGCCTGTCCGGCTCCGGCAAGGTGACCGTCACCGCCACCCCCGGTACCGCCACCGCCCACCTCTCCGCCGTCCTGGTGGACCTCGGGCCCGACACCATCCGTAACTACGGCGCGGCGGGCGAGGGCGTCACCACCCTCGCCGACCGCACCTGCTGGGGCGCGAGCACCACCGGTGACAGCGCCTGCTACAAGGAGACCAGGGCCGACACGGTGAACGTCGGCCACACCGTCTTCAGCCGCGGCTGGGCCGACCTGGGCAACTGGGCCGACCCGGGCAAGGGCCGCCCGCTGACCCCCGGCAAGCGCTACACGATCACCCTCGACCTGGCCGCGAGCGACCACGTCGTCCCCGCCGGGCACCGGCTCGCCCTCGTCATCGCCGGGACGGACGCCGGCCTGATCGACCCGCCGTCCACGACCCCGCGTCTGACCCTCGACCTCGCCCGCACCGCCGCCCGGCTGCCCGTGGTCGGTGGCGGCAAGGCGCTGGCCGCGGCCACGGCGGGCACCGGCGGGGCGCGGATCGCACCGGCGCCGACGACCGGCGTGGAACCGTCCGTACCGAGCCGCATACCCCGAACGGGCTGACCGCACCGAGGGGCCGGGCCGCCATGGCCCGGCCCCTCCGTACCCGTACGTCCGTACCCGGCAGCGCCCCTCCACCGTTCGCCCCACCGTCCGACACCGGAGGACCCCTCGTGACCACTCTCTCCCGCGGCCTCGCCTTCGGGGCGCTGGCCGCCGCGCTCACCGCGACCCTGCTGGCCGCGCCGCCCGCCGGGGCGTCCGGCCCGGATCTGCCCCGTACCGGCTTCGAGACCAGCGAGGGCGCCCGCTGGACCACCCAGCCGGAGGAACAGGACTTCCTCGCCGCCGTGGACCGGGCGAGCGACCGCGTCCGTACGGACCGGATCGGCACCACCGCGCAAGGCCGCCCGCTCCAGCTCGTACGCATCGGCGCACCGGCCCCGAAGAGCGCGGCCGACGTGCGACGCGGCAACGCGGTGCTGCTGATCTGCTCACAGCACGGCGACGAGCCGTCCGGGCGCGAGGCGTGCCTGTCCACCGTCCGCGACCTCGCCTTCGCCGGGGACCGGGCCACCCGGCGCTTCCTGGAACGCACGAGCGTGCTGGTCGTACCGACCGCCAACCCGGACGGCCGGGCCGCCGACACCCGCGGCAACTCCGGCGGCGTGGACATCAACCGCGACCACCTCGCCCTGAAGACCGCCGAAGCCCGGGCGTTGGCCGCCGTGCAGCGCGACTACCGCCCGGACGTCGTCTACGACCTGCACGAGTACGGGCCCACCGTGCCGTATTACATGAAGGACCTGCTCTCCCTGTGGCCCCGCAACCTCAACACCGCCCGCGCGGTGCACCGGGAGTCCACCGTCCTGTCCGAGAAGTACGTCCGCCCGGAAGCCGCCGGTGCCGGTTTCAGCACCGGTATCTACGGCATCTGGACCGACCCGCGGACCGGCGACCCGGTCAAACAGGTGGCCGGTGACGGCCAGGAGCGCATCCTGCGCAACACCGCCGGGGTGAAGAACTCCGTCGGGTTGCTCGTGGAGACCCGGGTCGACGCGCTGACCGACGCCGAGAAGGCCGACCCGGCGCTGAACAACCGCCGCCGGGTCCTCTCCCAACGCGCCGCGCTGGACGGCCTCTTCGATTTCGTCGCCGAACGCCGGAGCCGGATCGAGTCCGCCACGGCCCGCGCCCGGCTGGCCGGTTACGCCGACCGGGGGCCGGTCCACCTCGGCGGCGCGGACAACGAACCGCCCGCCGCCGGGAAGACCCTGGGCGACCCGCCGTGCGCGTACCGTCTCGACGCAGGGCAGTACGCCCAGGTCAAGGACGAACTCGCCCTGCACGGCGTGTCCTCGTACCGGACCGGGAAGGGGGGTGCCGTGGTGCCGCTGCGCCAGTCGCTGCGCGCCCTCGTTCCGCTGCTGCTGGACGGCCGGGCCGATTATCACCTTACGGCCGCGACTCCGCTCAAGGGCTGCTGAACGCGTCCCGCCGTGTGGTAGGGGGTAACGGGTAGGGAAAAACTGGCCAATTGAAAGGTCGACACGTGTCGGAAACAGACCAGGACACGGGCGGCGGGGGAGGTGCGTCGGTGGAGGCGGAACTCCCCGGCGCGCCACACCGCACCGGCCCTCCGCAGACCGACCGCGTGGTCTTCGGCGTCACGGCGCTGCTCACCCTCGCCTTCATCGTCTGGGGCGCCACCTCCACCGAGTCGCTCAAGAGCGCCTCGACGACGATGCTGAACTGGATCATCGAGAACGGCGGCTGGGCCTTCGTGCTCTCCGCCTCCGGCTTCGTGGTCTTCGCCATCTGGCTGGCCGTGAGCAAGTACGGCCGGATCACGCTGGGGAAGGAGGGGGAGGAACCGGAGTTCCGTACGGTGTCCTGGGTCGCGATGATGTTCAGCGCGGGCATGGGCATCGGCCTGATGTTCTACGGCGTCAGCGAGCCGCTGGGGCACTTCGCCACCCCGCCCCCGGGCACCGATCCCGAGGACGCCGCGCAGGCCATGGACACCGCGCTGGCCACCACCCTGTTCCACTGGACCCTGCACCCGTGGGCGATCTACGCCGTCGTGGGGCTGGCCATCGCGTACAGCTGCTTCCGGCGGGGGAGAAGGCAGACCATAAGCGCGGTGTTCACCCCGTTGATCGGCAAGCGCCGGGCCAACGGCTGGGGCGGACAGGTCATCGACATCCTCGCCATCTTCGCCACCCTCTTCGGCTCCGCCGCGTCCCTGGGGCTCGGCGCGCTGCAGATCGGCAGCGGCATCAAGGTGCTCGGCTGGATGGACAAGGTCAGCACCACCCTGCTCGTCGTCGTCATCGCGGTGCTGACCGTCGCCTTCGTCCTGTCGGCGGTCTCCGGCATCGCCCGCGGCGTCCAGATGCTGTCCAACATCAACATGGTGCTGGCGCTGATCCTGGCCGTCTTCCTCTTCGTCGTCGGGCCCACCATCCTCATCCTGAACATGCTGCCGACCTCCATCGGCACCTTCATCGGCGAACTGCCGCAGCTCGCCGGCCGTACGGAGGCCAGCAGCGGCGACCAGGTCGGTGACTGGCTGCGCGGCTGGACGGTCTTCTACTGGGCGTGGTGGATCTCCTGGACGCCGTTCGTGGGCATGTTCATCGCCCGGATCAGCCGCGGGCGCACGATCCGGCAGTTCATCGGCGGGGTGATCCTCGTGCCGAGCGTGGTGAGCCTGCTGTGGTTCGCGGTGTTCGGCAGCTCGGCGATGCACCTCCAGGACAGGAAGCGGCTCTCCGGGGAGACCACGCCCGAAGGGCAGCTCTTCGACGTGCTGCACCAGTACCCGGTGGCCACCGTCACCAGCATCCTGGTCATGATCCTCGTCGGGATCTTCTTCGTCTCCGGCGCGGACGCCGCGTCCATCGTGATGGGCACCCTCTCGCAGAAGGGCTCCTTCGAACCCACCCGGCTCGTGGTGATCTTCTGGGGCGTGGTCACCGGCGCGGTCGCCGCGATCATGCTGCTGATCGGCGGCGGGTCGGACGACGCGCTCACCGGATTGCGGGACTTGACGATCCTGGTGGCGGCGCCCTTCACCCTGGTGATGATCGCGATGTGCTGGGCGCTGATGAAGGACCTGCGTCACGACCCGTTGATCGTCCGCGGGCAGAAGGGCGAAGAGGTCGTCGAACTGGCCGTCATCGCGGGCCACGAGCGCTACGACGGCGACTTCGAGATCCGCATCGGACCGGGCAACGGCAACGACGCCGCACCGCCCGGAACAGCCG
Organism: Streptomyces sp. NPDC045470; assembly: GCF_040646595.1. Classification (NCBI taxonomy): domain Bacteria; kingdom Bacillati; phylum Actinomycetota; class Actinomycetes; order Kitasatosporales; family Streptomycetaceae; genus Streptomyces; species Streptomyces sp. NPDC045470. Next base: position 538,893 of record NZ_JBEZAN010000003.1, on the reverse strand, counting down.
ACGCGGCGGCACCGGCCGCCGAGGAGGGCAGGCCGTAGCACCGGTCGTGCGCGGGTGAACACGGGGGAGGGCCGGCGGAAGCCCGGCCCTCCCCTCACACCGTCCCGTCACCCGCCAGCCGAACCACCTCGTCCGCGCACCCCCACGCCACCGTCACACCCGCCCCGCCGTGCCCGTAGTTGTGCACACACAGCGCGCCGCCCGGCAGCCGCTCCGCCTCCAGCCGTACGGCGGTACGCCCCGGGCGCAGACCGACCCGGTGCGCCAGGACACGGGCGTGCGCCAGCTTCGGGTGCACGCGCGCGCAGCGCTCCACGATCGCGCGGGCGGTCGCCGGGTCCGGCTCCCGCGACCACGCGCCCTCGCGCGCCGTACCGCCCAGGACCACCCCGTACGGCTGCGGCAGGATGTACGTGGTGCTCTCGGCGTGCGCGTCGGCCGCTCCGAACCACTCCTCGACACCGGGGTTCTCCACTACCACCAACTGCCCCTGCACGGGCCGCACCGCCACGTCCGGTACCAGCTCGCGGGCGCCCAGCCCGGAGCAGTTGACCACCGTGCCGGCCTCCCGCCCCGCCTCCGCGAGCGAGGTGAACGGCCGCCGCTGCACCGTGCCGCCCGCCTGCGCCAACCGCCGCTCCAGGTACCGCAGGTGGGACGGCATGTCCACCAGCGGCGTGGTGGCGCGCCAGCCCGCGCCGCAGCCCGGCGGCAGCTCGTCCGGCGTGGCCCGCCGCAGCCCCGGCACCGCCGCGTGCCAGCCGTCCGGCTCCGGGTCCCCGGCGTCGGCCATCGTGCCGGTCACCAGCCGTACACCGGTCTCCGCCGGGCGCGCGGCCAGCTCGGTGAGCAGGTGGAAGGAGCGCAGCGACCAGGCCACCGCCCGTTCCTCCGGCCGCACCCGGTAGGGCCAGCACAGGCCGCCCGCGACCGCGGAAGTGGTGTCCCGGGCCGGGTCGCGGCTGACGACCCGCACCTCGCGCCCGCGCTCCGCCAGCCTGACGGCGGCCGTCAGGCCGATCACCCCGCCGCCGATCACGATCACATCGCTCGTCGTCATGCCTGGACGCTATCCGCTGCGCCCGCCGCGGGCGACGGGTGCGACGGGGCGGCCGCGCGCGGCACCGGACCGCCGCCCGGCCGCCCCGCGGGGCGCGGAACCGCGGCGCGGTGTCCGGAACATCCCCCTCCCGTGAATTGCCCGGCGCCGGGCTCATATCGGCGGTCGCGTGGGGATACTCAGGACATGTCTGCGCATCACGCGACTTTCGGACTGGCGCCCGCGACGCGCGCCGGAGCGGTACTGTCCAACGGCGCGTACGAGGCCCACCGCGACTTCTGGGACTTCATCGTCGACGGCAGACCGCTCCTGCTGCGCCTGGCCGACCTCGACGCGGTCTCCCCGCTCGCCGCCGACCTCGGCCCGTCCCTGTTCACCGCGCACGTGCGGCGGCTGCTCCTGGAGGAGGACGCCCCGCTCGCCGACGGGCGCTACGTCCTGTACGGCTGTCCGGAGTGCGAGGGCCTGGAGTGCGGCGCGGTCACCGCCGTCATCGAGCGGGACGGCCGGGACGTCGTCTGGCGCGACTTCGCCTGGCAGACGGGACAGTCCGCGGACCTGCGGCGCGACGGCTACCCGGGCATCGGCCCGTTCCGCTTCCACGGCGCGCAGTACCGGGCCGCGCTGGAGAACCTGCTGTCCGAGGCGGGGCCGGAGCGGGGCGCGGCGGCCTCCCGGCGGGTCCTGCTGGTCGGCCGGCGGGTCGCGCTGCCGGCCCGGCTGGCCGCCGCCCTGCGCGGCATCGGCATCGGCGCGGAGATCACCCGGGACGCGGCCGGTGCCTCGCCGGACGAGTTACGTTCGTACGGAGCGGTGGCCTTCGGCAGTGCGACGGGGGAGGCGGAGCGGGCCGCCGTGCGCGCAGCGTTCGCGGCGGCGGGCTCCTCGGCGGTCTTCGTGGACCTGCCGTTGCCGGTCGTCCCGCTGCTCGTCGCCCGTGTCGAGGAGGCACTGGACCGGTGCCCGCAGGACCAGCGGCGCCTGCTGCGGCTGGCCGCGGTCCGCGGCGAGGTCACGGTCGAGACCGCGGTGCCGTGCCGGATCGGCATCACCGCGTACCGCGTGGACCGCCTGTCGCGCACGCGGACGGCGGAGCTGTTCGCCGGGCAGGTCGAGGCGGGCACGCACCGGCTGGCGGTGGACGCGCGGGCGACGCGGGGAACGGCGTACGTCGTCGCCCGGACGAGCGGAAGTGTGCTGGTCGCGCCGGTGGCGGGGGAGTAGCGGGCGGCGGCCGGGGACGTGTTCGGTACGGCTGAATGTGTTCTTGACATTCCGGTAACCCGCACGTTCCGACGCGTACGGACAGGACCTTAAGCTGGATGTCAGCACCGTCGGCCGATGACGCCCCTCGGACGCCCCGCCCCGCACCCGTCCCGGGTACTCCGTGTGCCCTCCCCCTCAGCCAGCAGCGCAGTACGTCCAGCTCTGTGCGGGTACGTACCCATATGTCCGCCGCTGCCGTCATCCGCCGTTCAAGGAGGCCCATGCCCCGCGCTCCGCGCGCCGTGCCCACCTGGCTCGCCCACCCCCTGCGCTGGCAGCGGCTGCCCGTGCCCTGGGCCGCCGTGGTCCGCGGAGCCCTGTGCGCGGGCCCGCTGCTCGCCGCGGGCGTGGCCACCGGCCACCCGGCCGCCGGCGTGCTGGCCGGCCTCGGCTCCATGCTCGCGGGCGTCAACGACCGACCCGGCACCCGCCGCCGCGGCGTCGTGCACATCGGCCTGCCCGCCCTCGCGTCGTCCTTCGGCATGCTGATGGGCGCCACCCTGCAGACCGTCGGCGCGGGCTGGTGGGTGGTCCCCGCCCTGTTCGCCGTGGGCTTCGTCTCGGGCGCGGGCAGCGTCGCCGGGCCGGTGCGCTCCAACGCGGGCATGCAGATGCTGGCCAGCACCGTCCTCGGCGCGGGCATGCCGCTGTCCGGCGCCCCGTGGCTCAAGGCCCTCTACCTCCTCGCCGGCTGCCTGTGGCTGCTCCTGCTGCGCCTGGTGTTCCACCCGCCCCGCCCGGTCGGCGGGCCGCTCAGCGGTGAGCGGGCAGCCGTCGCCACCGTCTTCGACGCGCTCGCGGACGCGCTGGAAGCCGTCGGCGGGCCGGGCGCCGAAGCGGCCCGCCGCCGCCTCACCGCCGCCCTCGACCGCGCCGACGAAGCCCTGCGGCTGCGCCGCCTGCTGCGCCGCCGCCCCCGCGCGGACGAACGGCTGCTCGCCGAGCGGCTGGCGGCCGGCACCGCGCTGTGCGAGGCCAGCGTCGCGCTGCTGTGGGAGGCCCAGCCGCTGCCGGACCGGGTGGCCGAGGGCCCGCGCCGCTTCGCCGAAGCGCTGCGCACCGGCCGCCCGCCGGGCCGGCTCTCCGCGCCGGAGACCAGTTCCCCGGCGCGCGGCGCCTTCGACCGCGCCCTCCTGGACGCCGCAGTGGTCTTCGCCCGTACGGAACCGCTGGACACCGCCGGGGCCGACGGCGGGCCCGCGGCGATCTCGGGAGCCGTACCCGCGCGTACGGGAACGGGGGCGACGACGGAGACGGCAACGGAGGCGGCGACGGACGGGCAGACCGGGACGCAGCCGCAGGACGGGGAGCGCGGGACGCCCGCCGCGGAACGCTCCGCGCCCGGCCGCCGCCCCTCCCCGCGCGACCGGACGATCGCGGCGGTCGCCTCCCGCACCCGGCGCGGCCGGAGCCTCCTCGGCCCGGCCGGCCGCGACTACGGCCTGCGGGTCGGCCTGTGCATCGCCGTGAGTGCGGCGGCGGCCCTCGCGCTGCGCGCCGATCACTGGTACTGGCTGCCCGCCACCGTCACCTTCCTCGTCAAGCCCGACCTGGGTCCGCTCTTCTCCCGTACGGTCAACCGCTTCGCCGGGACCGTCGCCGGTGTGCTGGTCTTCGCGGCGGCCGGGGCGCTGCTGGACGGTTGGTGGTGGCCCGCGCTCATCGCCGGAGCGGGCGGCGCGCTGCTGCCGTTCGCCACCCGCCACTTCGCGCTCCAGACCGTCGCGATCACCCTGATGGTGCTGTCGTTCGTGCACGTCAGCGGTGACCCGCAGGCCGCGCTGGAGCGGATCGTGGACACCTCGGCCGCCTGCGGCATCGTGCTCGTCGTCGGCCACCTGCCGCGGCTCGCCGACCCGCGCCGCCGCGTCGGGCACCGGGTCACCGCCGCGCTGCGCGCCACCGGCACGTACCTGGGCGAGGTGCTCAGGACCGAACCGGGGCACGACCGGGGCGAGCGGCTGGTACTGCGCCGGGAGGCCTACCGGGCGCTCGGCGAGGCCCGCGCGGCGGCCGAGACCGCGGCCGCCGAACTCGTCGCGGCGCGCGGCCGCAACCCCGACTGGCTCACGGTCGTCACCGCCGCCGAACGCATCGTCGACGCGGCGACCGCCTGCGCCGTACGGCTCGACCACGGCGCCCGCCGCCCGACCCGGCAGGAGGCCCGCCGGCTCTCCGAGGCGCTCACCGCGATGGCGGACGCGCTGGAGGACCCGGGCCGCCCCGGGCCGCCCGCGCTCGCGGCCCAGATCCCGCCCGTACCGGGCTGCGCGACGCTCACGGACGTGGCCGCCGAGCTGGAACGGATGCGCGGCTTCGCGGGCGCGGCCTGAAGCGGCCCGCCGGCCGCGCGCGTCCGGTCTGAACCCGCCCACAGCGGGTAGGGCGTTTCTGATGGTTCTCCGTGCGTGCCGGGCGTCGCGATGCCGCGGAGATCCGTCAGAAGCGCCCTAAGCGTGCCGCCGACGGGCGCCGCTACGGCTGCCGCCACCCGCTTGGCACGCCGGGCATGCCGACGCCGCCGGGCCGGTGCGCTACTGGAGGAGCCGGGCGGCACCGTCGCGGCGCCACCGAACCGTCGATTCCAGCGTGAGCCGGGAGCCAGCATGGGTGACATGTCGAAGAACCGCCCCGAACGGGAGCGCAGGGCACAGCGCGCGGCGCAGGAGAACGCCCCCGCCTCCCCGGACCGCAGTGCCGGGGAGGCCGCCGGCGTCGGAGAGAGTTACGTGTCGCAGGAGGACGGCCGCTGGGTCAGCCACGTGGGGAAGCCGGAGGCCGGGAAGCACCGCAAGGGCCCCGGCCCGGTACCGCGTACGGACACGCCCGAGTGACCTGAACGTCCGTGCGGCCGGTACCGGCCCGAACCGGTACCGGCCGCACCTTGCTCAGCCTGCTCAGCGCCCGCCGCGCTCCTTGCCCAGGAGGCCCGCACGGCGCAGGGCGTCGGCCATGGCGCCGTTCGCCGGGGCGGCGTCGCGGGAACCGCCACGGCGCTCGTTGCCGCCCTGGCGCTGTCGCGGGGTGCCGCCGCGCCGCTGCTGGCCGTCCCGGTCGCCGCGGCCGTCCCGGTCGCCGCGCCGGGCCTCGCGCGGAGCGCCCTGGCGCTGCCCGCCGTCGGCCGCGCCGCCGCCCTTGCCGGGTTCGTCGTCGAGGCGCAGCGTCAGCGAGATCCGCTTGCGCGGGATGTCGACGTCCAGCACCTTCACGCGCACGATGTCGCCCGGCTTGACCACGTCGCGCGGGTCCTTGACGAAGGTCTTGGACATCGCGGAGACGTGCACCAGGCCGTCCTGGTGGACACCGACGTCGACGAAGGCACCGAAGGCGGCCACGTTGGTGACCACACCCTCCAGGAGCATCCCGGGCCGCAGGTCGCCGATCTTCTCCACGCCCTCCTTGAAGGTGGCCGTCTTGAAGACCGGGCGCGGGTCGCGGCCCGGCTTCTCCAGCTCCTGGAGGATGTCGGTGACGGTCGGCAGTCCGAAGGAGTCGTCGACGAAGTCGGCCGGCTTCAGCGCGCGCAGCACCGCCGTGTTGCCGATCAGCGAGGACACCTCGCCGCCCGCCGACTTCACCATCCGGCGCACCACCGGGTACGCCTCCGGGTGCACGCTGGACGCGTCGAGCGGGTCCTCGCCGTCGCGGATGCGCAGGAAGCCCGCGCACTGCTCGTACGCCTTCGGGCCGAGCCGCGCCACGTCCTTGAGGGCCTTGCGGGCCTTGAAGGGGCCGTTGGCGTCGCGGTGCGCGACGATGTTCTCGGCCAGTCCGGAGCTGATGCCGGACACCCGCGACAGCAGCGGGGCCGAGGCGGTGTTGACGTCGACACCGACACCGTTCACACAGTCCTCGACCACCGCGTCCAGCGACCGCGACAGCTTCACCTCGGACAGATCGTGCTGGTACTGACCGACACCGATCGACTTTGGATCGATCTTGACCAGTTCGGCCAGCGGGTCCTGGAGGCGGCGCGCGATCGAGACCGCGCCGCGCAGCGACACGTCCAGCTCCGGCAGCTCCTGCGAGGCGAACGCCGAGGCCGAGTACACCGACGCGCCCGCCTCGGAGACCATCACCTTCGTCAGCTTCAGCTCGGGCTGCGCCGCGATCAGGTCGGCGGCCAGCTTGTCCGTCTCACGGGAGGCGGTGCCGTTGCCGACGGCGATCAGCTCGACGTCGTGCTCCCGGGCCAGCCGCGCCAGCGTGGCCAGCGACTGGTCCCACTTCTGCTGCGGCACGTGCGGGTAGATCGTCTCCGTCGCCGCCACCTTGCCCGTCGCGTCCACGACGGCGACCTTCACGCCCGTACGGAAGCCGGGGTCCAGGCCCATCGTGGCGCGGGTGCCGGCCGGCGCCGCCAGCAGCAGGTCGCGCAGGTTGGATGCGAAGACCCGTACCGCCTCGTCCTCGGCGGCCTGCCGCAGCCGCAGCCGCAGGTCGATGCCGAGGTGCACGAGGACGCGGGTGCGCCAGGCCCAGCGCACGGTGTCCTTGAGCCACTTGTCGGCCGGGCGGCCGCGGTCGGTGATGCCGAACTTGTGGGCGATGGACTGCTCGTACGCCGTGGTGCCCTCGACCGGCTCGGTCTCCGGCTCCAGCGCGAGATCGAGGATCTCCTCCTTCTCGCCGCGCAGCATCGCCAGGATCCGGTGCGACGGCAGCGCGGTGAAGGGCTCCGCGAAGTCGAAGTAGTCGGCGAACTTGGCGCCCGCCTCCTCTTTGCCCTCGCGCACCTTCGCGGCCACCTGACCGCGCGACCACATGCGTTCGCGCAGCTCGCCGATGAGGTCGGCGTCCTCACTGAACCGCTCGGTGAGGATGGCCCGCGCGCCCTCCAGGGCGGCGGCCGGGTCGGCGACGCCCTTGTCCGCGTCCACGAACGCCGCCGCGGCCGCCGCGGGTTCCACCGACGGGTCGGCCAGCAGGCCGTCCGCCAGCGGTTCGAGGCCCGCCTCGCGCGCGATCTGCGCCTTGGTGCGCCGCTTGGGCTTGTACGGCAGGTAGATGTCCTCCAGGCGGGCCTTGGACTCCGCGCCGCGGATGCTCGCCTCCAGCGCGGCGTCCAGCTTGCCCTGCGACCGGACGGACTCCAGGATCGCGGTACGCCGCTCCTCCAGCTCCCGCAGGTAGCGCAGCCGTTCCTCCAACGCGCGCAACTGCGCGTCGTCGAGCATTTCGGTCGCTTCCTTGCGGTACCGGGCGATGAAGGGCACGGTCGAGCCGCCGTCGAGCAGTTCGACCGCGGCCTTCACCTGCCGCTCCTTGACGCCGAGCTCGTCGGCGATCCTCGCTTCGATGGATCCGATGGTCCCGGACGCCCCGTTGGCCTCGGTGGATGCCGTCACGTTGTTCCTGCCCCGCCTTCCAGCGTTTGCTTGAGCCTGCATTGTGCAGGTTGGCGGGCTTCACTGTCGCGCGACCCGGGCCGCCGCGGCGAGGTGTGAGAAGCCGCACGCGCGGGGGAGCGGTCCGTACGGGACGTGGGGATACGCACGGGGCGGGCGGGGCGGGACGTACCGCGCTCCGGGAGCCGGCGGCCGGCCGGGAAGGGCTCGGTGCCCGGGCGTGTCAGCGCGTCCGGAAGGCGGCCCTCAGCCGTCGGTACGGCGCAGCACCAGACTGACGAAGCCCCAGCTGTCCCGGTAGACCCGCAGCCACTCCGTACGGTGGGCATCGGCCGCCGCCAGTGCCTCGCTCCGGTCGGGGCCCTCGGGCCGGTCCAGCGCCCACGAGGCCAGCGACCCGGCCCACGACCATTCGTAGGCGTCCAGCTCCCGGCGGCTGCTGACGTGTCCGTGGACGGGGGTCCACCCGGCGGCGGTGACGCGTTCCAGGGTGGTCGGCAGGTCGGCGAAGTCGCCGAGCATCCCGACGGCCTCCGGGGACGGCGTACGCTCCCAGAAGCCGTCACCGACCAGGACCCGGCCGCCGGGGGCCAGGTGCCGGCGCGCCGCGACCAGCGTGGGCAGCAGGCCGCCGAAGGCGTGCGCGGCCCCGACGCTGACCACCAGGCCGAACGGGTGCGGGGAGCGGAAGCCCGTGACGTCCTCGTGGTGCAGGACGAGCCGGTCCGCGACGCCCTGCCCGACGGCGGCCGTACGGGCGTGCGCCAGGGACTCCGCGGAGACGTCCACGCCCTCGGCCCGCAGCCCCCGATGCCGGGCCAGCGCGCGCAACAGCCATTCCCCGCCCCCGCACCCGAGGTCGAGCACCCGCTCGTCGCCGTGCGGCAGGGCGTGTTCCAGCAACTGCCGTACCGAGTCGTCGCCGAGCGGCGCCGCGATCGGGTGGCCGGTGTGGGCGATACGGGAGATCCGTCGGCGGTCCATCGGCGCAGCCTGGCAGCGGGTCCCCGTCCCGCGCACCTGGAATTCCGTGCGCGGGACGCCGCACGGGCCCACGGCGGAGCGGAGCAACTGCCGTACGGTTCCCGTGCGTCGGTCCGGGCGGCTCAGCGCTTGCCGAGGAGTTCCTTGGGGAACGCGCCCGCCGCCACCGCGGTCTGCGTGAAGCCGGTGGCCAGCTCGGTGAGCCGGGCCACGTCCGCCGCGCCCAGGTGCTCGTACGGTGCCAGGTCCAGCCGGTCCGTGGTGTCCTCCAGGTCCGCGCGCAGCTTGGTGCCCGCCTCGGTCAGCGCGCCCGCCGCGTCCAGGATGCCGCGTTCGCGCAGCCCCTCCTCGGCCGCCTCCCACTGCTCCAGCGACCAGCCGCGGGTCGCCAGGAGCCACGAGCGGTCCGCGCCGCGGTCGGTGGCGGTGTGGGTGACCAGGGCCTCCAGGCCGTTCAGCTCGGCGTCCAGCAGCGCCACCAGGTGGCCGTCACCACGGTGCTCGCGCAGCAGCGTCGCCGCGTGCCAGTAGGCGAGGTGCGGGGCCTCGGGGACCGGGAGGTCGGCGTGCGCGGCGTACAGCGGACGGGCGTGCCGGGTGCAGCCCTCGGTGGCGCGCAGCGCCAGCCGGGCCGCCTCGGCCATCTCCGGCGACTCCACCACGGCGTCGCCGAGCAGCCGCCGCAGCGTGCTGTCGACCGCCCGCAGCCGCGCGGCCAGCACCTCGGCGGGCGGCACGACGGACCAGACCTGCGGTATGTGCCGGGCGACCAGGTCGTACGCGAAGTTGTAGAAGGTCGCGGTGACGGTGCCGGGGCCCACCGCGCCCATGGCCGCGGCCCGGCTCGCGAAGTAGGCGGCGGCGCGGTCCTCGACGCCGACGGCCGCGAGTTCGGCCGGCAGGTCCGGCGAGAAGTAGACGGTCGAGTGCAGCGGGTTGACGACGTGGTGGCAGCGCCGGCCGGCGCGCTCCGGGAGCGAGGTCGTGGAGGTCATGCCCGCAGGTTACCGACCCGTTGGTATGGAGGGGAGGGCAGGCCCGCGGCACGCCGGTCCGCGTCCGCGTCCGGTGGCCGCCGAGGGCGGTGGGGCGGGCTGTACGTGATGGCCGTAAAGGTGGGTTGTTCGTCATTGCCGCCATCACCGCGTCCGCCCAGGATGGGGCTCATGGAACAGCGCGATGTGCTGGTCGTCCTCTTCGAGGGCGTACAGAGCCTCGATGTCACCGGCCCCCTGGAAGTCTTCACGGGAGCCGCCCTGCGCGTGCCCGGCGCGTACCCGGTCCGTACCGCCTCGCTCGACGGCGCCCCGGTCCGTACGTCCAGCGGACTGACCGTCACCCCCGACCTGCGGCTGTCCGACGCCGCACCGCCGCACACCCTCCTGGTGCCCGGCGGCCGGGGCACCCGGGCGCCCGACCCCCGGCTCGTCGACTGGCTGCGCGCGAACGCCCCGGAGGCGCGGCGCAAGGTGGCGGTGTGCACCGGAGCGTTCCTGCTCGCCGCGGCCGGGCTGCTGGACGGGCGCCGGGCGACCACCCACTGGACCCGCTGCGACGCGCTCGCCGCGGGCTATCCGGCCGTACGGGTCGACCCGGAGCCGATCTACGTACGGGACGGCGACGTGGCGACCTCGGCGGGCGTCACCGCCGGCATCGACCTCGCGCTGGCCCTGGTGGAGGAGGACCTCGGGCGCGACCTCGCCCTGGACGTCGCCCGCCACCTGGTGGTCTTCCTGCGCAGACCCGGCAACCAGACGCAGTTCAGCGTCCAGCTCGCCGCCCAGACGGCGGACCGGCGCCCCCTGCGCGACGTACAGCAGTGGATCACCGAGAACCCGGCGGCCGACCTGTCCGTCGAGACGCTCGCCGACCGCGCGGGCCTGTCGCCCCGGCACTTCGCCCGCGCCTTCCGCGCCGAGGTCGGCATGACGCCGGGCCGCTACGTCGACCGGGTACGGCTCGAAGCCGCCCGGCGCCTCCTGGAGGACACCGCCGTCGGCGTCGAGGGCATCTCCCGCCGCTGCGGCTACGGCACTCCGGAGGCGATGCGCCGTGCGTTCACCCGCACGCTGGGCGCCGCGCCCGCCGAATACCGCCGCCGCTTCCGGCCCGCTTCCCCGCCACCGTTCGGCTGACCGGCCCGGCTGCTGGCCGCCGAGGCTCCCCGGCACCGAAGGCACCGAAGGCACCGAAGGCACCGAAGGCGTCGCAAGGCCCGAAGGACGCCGAAGGCACCAAAGGATCGAAAGGCCCCCATGCAGATCGCCATCCTCCTCTACGACCGCTTCACCGCCCTGGACGCCGTCGGCCCGTACGACACGCTCAGCCGCATCCCGGGTGCCGAGACCGTCCTCGTCGCCGAGCACACCGGAGAGCACCGCAACGACACCGGCACCCTCGCCCTGACCGCCGACGCGGTCCTGTCCGACGTCACCGCCCCGGACGTGCTCGTCGTGCCCGGCGGCCCCGGCCAGACCGCGCTGATGGACGACGGCCCGCTGCACGACTGGATCCGCGCCGTGGACACCCGCACCACCTGGACCACCTCCGTCTGCACCGGATCGCTGATCCTCGCCGCCACCGGGCTCCTCAAGGGCCGCCGCGCCACCTCCCACTGGCTCGCGCTGGACCGACTGCCGCGCCACGGGGCCGAACCGACCGGCGAACGCGTCGTCTTCGACGGTAAGTACGTGACCGCCGCAGGTGTTTCCTCCGGCATCGACATGGGCCTCGCCCTGGCGGGCCGGATCGCCGGCGACACCCGCGCGCAGGCCATTCAGCTCGGCATCGAGTACGACCCGCAGCCGCCGTACGACGCGGGCTCGCCGGAGAAGGCCCCGGCCGGAGTCACGGCGGCGATGCGGGCCCGGAGCCGGTTCGTCCTGGAGGACTGACGGGCCCGGTCGTCCTGGGGGGGCTGACGCACCCGGCGGACGACCGGGCCGTTCGCCTCAGAGGCCGTGCGCCTCAACGGCCCTACGCTTCCGCGGCCGTACGCTTCAAGGACCGTCCGCCTCAAGAAGCGTCCGGCCCACCACCCTCCAGCTCCTCCTGCCACAGCAGTTCCGTCAGCCGGCCGATCCCGGCCGTCAGATGACGCCGGTACGTCGTCATCGGCAGCCGCAGCAGCTCCGCGGCGCGCGCCTGGGTACCGGCCGGGCGCAGATACGTGTGGTGCAGCGCCCGGAACGCCCGGCGGTCCGGCGGCGACTCCTCCAGCGCTGCCGCCGCCGCACGGATCGCTTCCCGCAGGGCCGCCACCCGCTCCCGCGCGCCCGTCCCGTCCGCCGCGCACCGCCCGGCCACCAGCCGCGTCTCCAGCAGCGGTGAGTCCCGCAGCCCGTCCGGCCGTACGAACGCGCGCAGCGCCTCCCGTACGGCCGCCGCGAACGCCTCCCGGTCCAGCACCCGCAAGGGGCCGGACGGTACGGGCGGGGCCACGGCGAGGGGGTCCTCGGCCCGCTCCCGCTCGGTCAGCATCGCCAGCCACGCCAGCCCCGGCACCCGCCGCCAGTCGTGCACGAACATCCCGAACCGGCGCCCGCCGGACGTGAAGTCCGCCGCGGGCAGCCGGGCGAAGTCCACGTACGCACAGCCCGGCTCCCAGAACTCCGGGTCGGCGAACGGCAGCAGCGTCACGGCGGGCCGGCGGCCGGTGAGGTAGTGGTGCGTCAGGCGCAGGGTGATCAGTGTCTGCACGGGGGAGACGGCCTGGTACTCGTCGCGGCTCATCCAGAACCGGACCAGCAACGCCGTCTCGTCCCCGCGCAGTTCACCGTACGCGTCCAGCCAGCGGCAGGCGGCCCGTACCGCCGGATCGTCCGGCCCGCCCGGAGGGGGCGCCGCGCCCAGCTCGATCAGCGTGTAGAAACCCGCCGCCACCCCGTCCGGACCGCGCACGGTGTACGTCTCGGCCTGCGGACGCCGCGACCACGCGTGCACCAGCCGCGCCGCCTCGATCCCCTCGTGGATCGCGGCGACCGTGCACGCCTCCACCAGCTCACCCCCGGTGACCGGCCCCGGCGAGACGGTCAGCCGGTCCAGCCGGGCCGCGCCCGCCGCCCCGCGCGCCACCGGCTCCAGCAGCGGACCGACGACCGGACTGTCCCGGTGCAGGTACGCGAAGTCCGCGAGCACCGCCCGCTGCCGCCCCCGCTCGTCCTCCCGCGTGAACAGCCGCTGGTAGTACGCGCTGGCCCGGCGGTGCAGCGCCGCCCTGCGCTCCGGGTCGCGCCAGCGCAGCTCCGCGTCCAGCGCGTCCCGTACGAGATCGTGCGGATGCACCCCGCGTGCCCCGCTCTCCACGGCGGACAGCCCGCACAGCCAGTCGAAGTACGGCCGGGCGTCCGGCACGTCCAGCAGCGCGGCCAGCAACGGCTCGGTCGTCGAGAGCACCTGCGAGGACGCCTCCAGCGCCGTACGGTGCAGCGGCGTGGGCACCGCTTCCAGCAAGCTGGCCAGCAGCGCCCGGACCACCTGCGGCGACGGCCCGGGCCCGGCCGCCTCGCCGCCGAGCGCGGCGACGTCCGCCACCAGCGCGAGCGCCAGAGGGTGCCCGCGGGTGAAGGCCAGCCCCTGCTCCTGCACGGCGGGCGGCACACCGCGCCGGGTGAGCAGCTCCCGGCTGTCCGCCTCGTCCAGCGGACCGAGCGGCAGCAGACGCAGCAGCCCCTGCCAGGCCGGGTCCAGGCGCCACGACATCGACGGCGCCGTCCGGCAGGCCAGCGCGACCAGCACGTCGGCGGGCAGCCGGGGCAGCAACGCGCGGTGCACGGTCTCGCGCGCGGTCCGCGCGTCGTCCAGGCCGTCGATCAGCAGCACCAGGTCCGGCCGGTCCGGAATGCGTTCTGCCAGCTCCTCCTCGTAGGAGCGGACCCCGGACGCCTCCAGGTGGACGACGGTCCGCCCGGCGCGCCCGGCGAGCTGCGCGAAGTGGTGCAGCAGCGTGGTCTTCCCGATGCCGCCGGGGCCGTGCACGTACACCACCGCGCCGCGTCCGGCGGCCAGCAGCTCGCGAAAGGCCGTGGTCTCGTCACGGCGGCCGACGAAGCCCTCTTCGCGCGCCGTCGCGAGCCGGTCGCCCAACCGGTCGGTCACCCGTCAAGTATGTCGCCGAGGTGACCGGAACGGACCCGCATCGGACAGGAAACGGACAGTCGCCGGGCTGCCAACCGATCGGTTCCCGCCCGTAGCTTCCTGGTGTCGGTCCAGTCGGCGGCTCAGGGGGGCGAAGGCGGATGAACCGCAGGATCACCGCTGTCGTGGGAGCGGCGTTCGCCGGGGCCGCGGCCGCCGGGCCGGCCCTGTCGGCCGCCGGTCAGGGCGCGAAGTTCGAGCTCCGGTACCAGGGCGCGACCGTACCGGGTACCGGCTCGCCCGGCCCGTTCACCGCGTACGGCGCGGAACCGCGCGACACCTGGGCCGGCTGGCCGGGCGCGGGCGACCGCGCCGCCTGCGTCACCGACAACGGCACGGCCGACACGAACGTACGTCTGGCGCTCACGACGGACGGCGAGGTGGGATGACCCGTCTCCCCGTGGCCCGTATCACCGCGCCGTCCAGGTGAAACGCGGCGTCCGGCGTTCGAGGAAAGCGGCGACACCCTCCGCGGTGTCGCCGCTTTCACCTGCCTGTTCCTCCCAGTGGGCCACCCGCTCCGCGTCGGCGCGGCCGTCCGCGAACTCCTTCGCCGCGGCCTGCGTCAGCTGCGACCGGCTCGCCAGTACGGCGGTGAAGTCGGCCACCCGCTTGTCCAGCTCCCCTTCGGGCAGCACCTCGTCCAGCAGCCCGGTCCGCAGCGCCCGCGCACAGTCGATCAACTCGCCCGAGAACAGCAGGTACTTGGCGGCCGAAGGGCCCACCAGGCGCACCAGCCGCCGGGTCGCGGAGGCCGGGTAGACGATCCCCAGCTTCGCGGGCGTCACCCCGAACCGGGCGCCCTCCTCCGCGAACCGCAGGTCGCACGCGGCCGCCAGCTGGCAGCCGCCGCCCACGCAGTACCCGCGTATCGCCGCCAGCGTCGGCTTCGGGAACGCCGCCAGCGCCTCCTCCGCGGCCGTCGCCAGCCCCTTCCCCGTCCCCGCCCCCGCCGACCCGCGCAGCGACCCGATGTCCGCACCGGCGCAGAACGTGCCGCCCGCCCCGGTCAGCACCAGCGCCCGTACGGCACGGTCCGCCGCCAGCCGGTCCAGCAGCGGCGGCAGTTCCCGCCACATCTCCGTCGTCATGGCGTTGCGCTTGGCGGGGTGGCTGAGAGTGACGGTCGCTGTGCCGTCGCTGACGCGTGTGACGATGCCCGGTTCCATGCCCCGGATATTAGAGCGACGGCCTGGTGACGGGCCCGATACGATCAGCGGTCTGATGTCTGCCACCGCCGCCACCCTCGTAGCCAAGTCCCTCGCCGCCGGCCACGGCGAGCGCGTCCTGTTCTCCGGCCTCGACCTGGTGGTCGCGCCCGGGGACGTGATCGGCCTGGTCGGCGCCAACGGCGCCGGCAAGTCCACCCTGCTGCGCCTGCTGGCCGGGCTGGACACCCCGGAGGAAGGCCGGCTGACACTCAGCCCGCCCACCGCCACGGTCGGTCACCTCCCGCAGGAGCCGGACCGCCGCCCGGGGGAGTCCGTCCGCGCCTTCCTCGGCCGCCGCACCGGCGTCACGGCCGCCCAGGCCGCCCTGGACGCCGCCACCGAGGCCCTGGTCGAGGAACGGCCGGGCGCCGACGACGCGTACGCCACCGCCCTGGAGCGCTGGCTCTCGCTCGGCGCCGCCGACCTCGACGAACGCGCCGCGGAGACGGCCGGACAGCTCGGCCTGGCCGTCGGCCTCGACCAGCCGATGACGTCCCTGTCCGGCGGCCAGGCCGCCCGCGCCTCCCTCGCCTCGCTGCTGCTCTCCCGCTACGACGTCTTCCTGCTGGACGAGCCCACCAACGACCTCGACCTGGACGGCCTGGCCCGGCTGGAGGAATTCGTCACCGGCCTGCGCGCCGGCACGGTCCTGGTCAGTCACGACCGCGAGTTCCTGACCCGCACGGTCAGCCGCGTCGTCGAACTGGACCTCGCACAGCAGCAGGTCAACACCTATGGCGGTGGCTACGCCGCGTACCTGGAGGAGCGCGAGCGGGCCCGCCGCCACGCCCGCGAGGAGTACGAGGAGTACGCGGACACCAGGGCGTCCCTCGAAGCGCGCGCCCACACCCAGCGCAGCTGGATGGAGAAGGGCGTCAAGAACGCCCGGCGCAAGGCCACCGACAACGACAAGATCGGCCGCAAGTTCCGCGCCGAGTCCACCGAGAAGCAGGCCGCCAAGGCCAAGCAGACCCAGCGCATGATCGAACGCCTGGAGGCGGTCGAGGAGCCGCGCAAGGAGTGGGAACTGCGCATGGAGATCGCCGCCGCGCCCCGCGCGGGCGCGGTCGTGGCCACCCTGCGCGGCGCCGAGGTGCGGCGCGGGGACTTCCGTTTCGGCCCGGTGGACCTCCAGATCGACTGGGCCGACCGGGTCGCCGTCACCGGCCCCAACGGCTCCGGCAAGTCCACCCTGCTCGCCGCCCTGCTCGGCCGGCTGCCGCTGGACGCCGGACACGCCGCCCTCGGCCCCGGCGTCGTCGTCGGCGAGGTCGACCAGGCCCGCGGCGCCTTCCTCGGCGACGAGCCGCTGGCGGAGGCGTTCCGTACGGCCGTACCGGAGATGTCCCCGGCCGACGTACGGACCCTGCTCGCCAAGTTCGGGCTCAAGGCGGCCCACGTACTGCGGCCCGCCTCGACGCTCTCCCCGGGCGAGCGGACCCGCGCCGCCCTCGCGCTCCTCCAGGGCCGCGGCGTCAACCTGTTGGTCCTGGACGAGCCGACCAACCACCTCGACCTGCCGGCCATCGAACAACTGGAGTCCGCGCTCGCCTCCTACCGGGGCACGCTGCTGCTGGTCACCCACGACCGCCGGATGCTGGAGGCGGTGGACACCGGCCGGCGCATCGAGGTCGAGGGCGGGCGGGTCACCGAGCGGGTCCGCTGAGCCGCCCGGTCGCGCCGGGCGCGGCCGTACCGCCCGGCGATTTGGCGTACGGCCCCGGCGCCCCGTAGGGTGGTGTCAACCGACGCGGGGTGGAGCAGCTCGGTAGCTCGCTGGGCTCATAACCCAGAGGTCGCAGGTTCAAATCCTGTCCCCGCTACTTCCGCAGCAGGCCCGGTGCTTTCCGTAAGCACCGGGCCTGCTGTCGTGCGTGCGCTGCCGTCCGGGCCCGAAAGAGGTATACCGGGACAAAGGCGTCCGTGAGGAGGACCGTGATGCTCGGCAGGGACAGATCCTCGAAGGCCTCGGCGGCCACGGCGCCGCCGGGGACGCAGGCGGCGGGCGAGCTGAAACGCAGCTTCGGCCTGCTGGCGGTGCTCGGGGCGATCCTGGTGGTCGCCGGTCTGGTGGGTCTCGTGTACGTCGGTTTCGCGACCCTCACCTCGATGCTGCTCTTCGGATGGCTGCTGCTGATCGGCGGCGTGGTCGGGCTGCTGCACGCGATCCAGTCGCGCGGCACCAGCTTCTTCTGGCTCGCGGTGATCGTGGCGGCGCTGAACATCGCCGCGGGGGTGGTGGTCATCCGGCAGCCGGAGGTGGCGGCGGCGGGCCTGACGATGTTCGCGGCGCTGCTGTTCCTGACCGGAGGTGTCTTCCGGCTCGCCGGCGGCGCGGTCGTACGGGGGCCGCAGTTCGGCTGGACGCTGGTGCAGGGGGCCTTCGGCATCCTGCTGGGCGTGCTGGTGCTCGGTGACTGGCCGCACAGCAGCCGGTACGTGATCGGCTGCTTCTTCTCCCTCGCGCTGCTCTTCGACGGGCTGGGGCTGATCGCGATGGGCGTCGGCGGGCGGCGGATCGTCGGTATGGTGGCGGACGGCCGCGGCCCGCGTACGGGTGCACCGGACGCCACCGGGCGCCCACCGGCCTCATCCGGCAATTCTTGAACAGGAAACAAAAAGGTCAGGATCAGTCGCTGGCCTGAGCGCCGATGGCGAATTCGGTCAGAAGACGTCGATAGACGCTGACTTGTGTTCAGCGAGCCGGTCCGGGCCAGCTCACAACCAACACTCGGAGGGTGAGGACGCCTTCCGGCCCCCCGGCCGAACCCCCCGAGGAGCTGACCGCCGCGCGCGCGTACGAAGGAGTCTGGCGCTTCACCGCACCGGCACTGGAGTCGTCGGTGCCCCAAGCACGCCACGCGGTCCGGGACCTGCTCGCCCGGCAGCGCGTGCCCGCGGCCGGGGAGGTCCTGGACGCCCTGCTGCTGATCGTCTCCGAACTGGTCACCAACGCCGTGCAGCACGCCGCGCTGCTCTCCCCCGAGATCACCGTCGAGGTCACGGTCGGCGCCAACTGGGTCAGGGCCGCCGTGGAGGACGACCACCCGTACCGCCCCAAGGCCGTCGAGGCGGACGAGGGCGACATCGGCGGGCGCGGCCTGTGGCTGGTCAAGATGCTCACCGCCGAGGCGGGCGGCAAGTGCGACGTCGAGCACACGGCGAGCGGCGGCAAGGCGGTCTGGGCCGAACTGCCGCTCGCCCCGCCGACGGGCGGGTCTACCAGCCCGCCGCCGGTCCGGTGAGCTCCCGCACGGCGGGCCTGGCCGCGTCCAGCACGGTCATGAACCACGCCGAGAACGGCGCCTGCCGGTGCCGCTCGGCCAGCTCCTGAGGCGTCACGAACGCGATCTCGCCGACCTCCTCGGGGTCCGGCTCCGGCGCGGCCTGCACCAGTCCCACGAACAGGTGGTTGTACTCCTGCTCGACCAGCCCGGACTCCGGGTCCGGGTGGTTGTAGCGGACCGTGCCGGCCTCGCCGAGCAGCGCCGGGGCGACCCCCAGCTCCTCGGCGGTGCGCCGGGCCGCCGCGGCGAACGGCGTCTCACCGGGGTACGGATGGCCGCAGCAGGTGTTGGACCAGACGCCGGGGGAGTGGTACTTGCCCAGGGCGCGGCGCTGGAGCAGCAGCCGCCCCCGGTCGTCGAAGAGGAAGACCGAGAACGCCCGGTGCAGCAGGCCGGGCGGCTGATGGGCGGCGAGCTTCTCCTCGGTGCCGATCGTCGCGCCGTTCTCGTCGACCAGCTCCAGCAAGATCGGTTCGGCGGTGCCGTCCGGCGGGTTCACCGCCGTGGTTCCGGCGGTCTGTCCGTTGGCAGGTGTGATCGGCATGCCCATCCTTGTCGTCGGTCTCCTCGCCGCTCAAGTCTGCCCTAGCCGCGCCCGCATCATGGGCACAGTTGCGCCTCGTGCGCCGCCAGGCCGCCCGGCTCCAGCTGGAAGGTGCAGTGCCCGACGTCGAAGTGCCCGCCCAGGCAGCCGCGCAGCGCGTGCAGCATCTTCTCCTGACCGGCGGTGTCCAGCGCGTCCGGGGCGACGACCACGTGGGCCGAGAGCACCGGCATCCCCGACGTGATCGTCCAGGCGTGCAGATCGTGGACGTCCTCGACGCCCGGCAGCGCGAGCAGATGCGCCCGTACCTCTGTCATGTCCACTCCCTTGGGTGCGGACTCCAGCAGCACGTCCAGGGACTCGCGGAAGAGCTTCCAGGTACGCGGCACGATCATCAGCCCGATCACGATGGACGCGATCGGGTCGGCCGCCGCCCAGCCCGTGAGGGTGACCAGCAGGGCCGCCACGACCACCGCCACCGACCCCAGCGCGTCCGCCGCCACCTCCAGGAACGCGCCGCGCACATTGAGGCTGTCGCGCTGCCCGCGCATCAGCAGGGACAGCGACACCAGGTTCGCCACCAGACCGACGGCGCCGAAGACCATGGTCGTACCACCCTCGATCCCGACCGGCTCGAAGAACCGCGGCACCGCCGTGACCAGCACATACCCGCCGACGCCGAACAGCAGCAGGGCGTTCGCCACCGCCGCGAGGATCTCGGCGCGGGCCAGGCCGAAGGTGCGCTGCGGGGAAGGCGGCCGGTTCGCGAAGCGGATCGCGATCAGCGCCATCGTCAGGCCCACCACGTCCGTGGCCATGTGGCCCGCGTCGGCGAGCAGCGCCAGCGAGCCGGTGACCACGCTGCCGATGATCTCGGCGACCATGACGGTCGAGGTCAGCGCCAGCGCCCCGCGCAATCGGCCGCAGTACGCCGCGGCCGCCGTGCCGGTCCCCGCGCCGCCCGCCGCCGGCCCGCCGAATCCGTGGTCGTGTCCTGCGCCCATGCCGTACGCCTCCGTCCGAGATGCCGCCTCCACGCCGCCCGGCCGAAGCCGTCGGCTCTAGCAGTGAACTACGGGTGGGGGGTATGTGGCAACGCGACGCTGAACACCGTTGTCACTACTCTGACCTGCGCGGATTCCCTCCCCGTCGCCGATCTTGCCCAGTCGGCTGGCCACCCCGCCCGGTGGCCGTGCGCCGCGTTCGCTTGGGGCGGCCGGCCTTGTCCGGCAGCGGCTTGCCCCGTGTGGTCGCGGGCTGTCCCGTCTGGCGGCGGCCCGTTCCTTGTCTGGTGGCGGCCGGTCCCGTCTGGTGGCGGCCTGCGCCTCGTCTGGCGACGCGGCCTGCCCCGCCTGGTGGCGGGCCTGTGCCTTGCCTGGTGGCGGCCTGCGCCTCGCCTGGTGGCGGCCGGTCCCGTCTGGTCGTGGCCTGCGCCTCGTCTGGCGGCGCGGCCTGCCCCGCCGTGCGGTGGCCTGCGCCCCGCCTCGGGGTGGTCTGCCCCCGCCGTGCGGTGGCCTGCGCCCCGTCCAGGGGCGGCCCGCCCTCGCCTGGCGGTCACCGTCCCCGGCCTGCCCCCTGCCGCCCGACGCTTCCCGTCCGCTCCCGCTGGGTAGGCCCCCGGTGGGGGAATGTGGCGTTCGATTCGGCCAGTAAGGACGAGGGGCACCGCGCCGGGACGAGGGGCGCGGCGTCAGGGCGAGGGGGTGCCGCGTCAGGGCAAGGGCACCGCGCCAAGGCAAGGGGCGCCGCGCCGGGGCAACGGGGCGCCGCGTCAGAGCGGGGGCGCCGCGCCGGAACGAGGGGGCACCGCGTCAGAGCAAGGGGCGCCGCGTCAGGGCGAGGGGGCGCCGTGCCGCGACGGGGGCCACCCTGCCAGGACGAAAGAAGCACCCTGACAGGACGAGGGGTGCCCCATGCAATCCACCCACACGGGACCAGCCGTGCCATATCCGGCACGGCATCCGGGCGTCAGTTGTTCCCGGGTGCGTTGATCCACCATGATGATCGCGGCAGGCGCAGCCTGCGGTCACTCGATCGTGCGGTGAATGCGCGGTGAACGGCCGCATCCGGCGATCCGATAGCCTCTGCCGACGTGCCCACCCGCCCCCTGGGGGCCCAGGTGTGCCACGCCCGCTGCCCGGGTAGTCCGTATCGAATGCGGACCGACCGGCGCGGCCTCGCCAGCTTCCAAGGAGTGAGTTCGTCTGTCGACCGCCATCCTCACCGGTCCGCCGGTCGCCGGGTCGCCGCTCGAAGCCGCCCTGCGCTCGCTGGGTTTCGACGTCCGTACGGCGGACGGTGCCGCGGCCGTGGCCGACGCGCTCGCCGCGGTTCCGGCCGATGAACGCGTCGCCGTGGTCGACCCCCGGTTCGTGGGTCACCTGCACAGCCTCCGGCTGGCGCTGACCGACCCGCGTTTCCCGGCCGCCGCGGTGCCGGGCGCCGTCACCGCGCAGCCCGAGGCGCGCGCCGCGCTCCAGCACGCCGCGGCCGCGGTCCCCGCCGGCCCCGGCACCCGCTACCGCGTGGACGTCCTGCCGGACGCGCTCGCCGAGACCATGGAGGCCGGGGACGCCGCGTTGCAGCGCGTCGAACTGGGCAGCCTGGTCGCCACCGTCCCGCTGACGCCCGCGGAGCGCGCCACGGCCGAGGAGGCCGTCGCCGCCGTCGACGACGAGGCCGTACGGCTGCGTACGGCGGTCAAGGCCCGCGACGGGTTCTTCACCACCTTCTGCATCAGCCCGTACTCCCGTTACATCGCCCGCTGGTGCGCGCGCCGCGGCCTGACCCCCAACCAGGTCACCACGGCGTCGCTGCTCACCGCGGTGATCGCGGCGGGCTGCGCGGCCACCGGCAGTCGCGGCGGATTCATCGCCGCCGGCCTGCTCCTGATCTTCTCCTTCGTCCTGGACTGCGCCGACGGGCAGCTCGCCCGCTACTCGTTGCAGTACTCGACGATGGGCGCCTGGCTCGACGCGACCTTCGACCGCGCGAAGGAGTACGCGTACTACGCGGGCCTCGCGCTCGGCGCGGCGCGCGGCGGCGACGACGTGTGGGCGCTGGCTCTGGGAGCCATGGTTCTCCAGACCTGCCGGCATGTCGTCGACTTCTCCTTCAACGAGGCGAACCACGACGCCACCGGCAACACCAGTCCCACCGCGGCCCTGTCCGACCGGCTCGACAGCGTCGGCTGGACGGTCTGGGTGCGCCGGATGATCGTGCTGCCCATCGGCGAGCGCTGGGCCATGATCGCCCTGCTGACCGCCTGCACCACCCCGCGCATCGTCTTCTACGCGCTGCTCATCGGCTGCGCCCTGGCCGCCTGCTACACCACGGCGGGCCGGGTGCTGCGCTCGCTGACGCGGCGCGCGCGGCGGACCGACCGGGCCGCCGGGGCCCTCGCCGACCTCGCCGACTCCGGCCCGTTGGCGGAACTGGTCGCCAAGGGCCCGGCGGCGGGCGGCACGGTGACCGCTCCCGTCATGGCGTTCGCGGGCGTGGCCTTTCTCGTGGCGCTGCTGACGTGGAGCGACGCCGGCGGCTGGTGGCCGGTCCTCGGCGCGGCCGTGTACGCGGCCTTCGCCGGTGCCGCCGTCGCCCGTCCGCTCAAGGGCCCGCTCGACTGGCTCGTGCCGCCGCTGTTCCGCGTGGGCGAATACGTCGCCATCCTGGTCGTGGCGGCCCGCTCCGACGCCGACCAGGCGCTGCCCGCGGCGTTCGGCCTGGTGGCGGCGGTCGCCTACCATCACTACGACACCGTCTACCGCATCCGCGTCGGCACGGGGGCTCCGCCGCGATGGCTGGTGCGGGGAGCCGGCGGGCACGAGGGGCGCACGCTGCTCGTCGTCCTCCTCGCGGCACTGCTGCACGGCTCAGGTTTCACAATCGCGCTGACGGTCCTGGCACTGGTCCTGGCGCTGCTGGTGCTCGTGGAGAGCATCCGCTTCTGGGTGTCCTCCGGAGCACCCGCCGTACACGATGAAGGAGAACCCGCATGATCGGCCTCGTGCTGGCCGCCGGCGCCGGACGGCGTCTGCGTCCCTACACCGACACCCTGCCCAAGGCACTGGTGCCGGTCGATGGTGAGACCACCATCCTGGACCTGACGCTCGGCAACTTCGCCGAGATCGGCCTGACCGAGGTCGCGATCATCGTCGGCTACCGCAAGGAGGCCGTGTACGAGCGCAAGGCGGCGCTGGAGGCCAAGTACGGCCTCAAGCTCACGCTCATCGACAACGACAAGGCCGAGGAGTGGAACAACGCCTACTCCCTGTGGTGCGGCCGGGACGCGATCAAGCACGACGTGATCCTCGCCAACGGTGACACCGTGCACCCGGTCTCGGTCGAGCGGACGCTGCTCGCCGCCCGCGGTGAGGGCCGGAAGATCATCATGGCGCTGGACACGGTCAAGCAGCTCGCCGACGAGGAGATGAAGGTCGTCGTCGACCCCGACAAGGGCGCCCGGAAGATCACCAAGCTGATGGACCCCGCCGAGGCCACCGGTGAGTACATCGGTGTCACCCTCATCGAGGGCTCGGCCGCCGAGGAACTGGCGGACGCGCTGAAGACCACCTTCGAGCGCGACCCCGACCTGTACTACGAGGACGGCTACCAGGAGCTGGTCAACCGCGGCTTCCGGATCGACGTGGCCCCGATCGGCGAGGTGGCGTGGGTCGAGATCGACAACCACGACGACCTCGCGAAGGGCCGTGAGATCGCATGCCGGTACTGACCCGCCTCATTCCGTCCCCGGTCGTCGTCGACATCAGCGCCGGCGCACTGGACGACCTGGCGGGCCTGCTGGCCGATCAGCGCATCTCCGCGTCCGGGAAGCTGGCCGTCGCGATCAGCGGCGGCTCCGGGGCCCGGCTGCGGGAGCGGCTGGCCCCCGCGCTGCCCGGCGCCGACTGGTACGAGGTCGGCGGCGGCACGCTGGACGACGCGATCAAGCTCGGCGACGCCATGAAGAAGGGCCACTACGACGCGGTCGTGGGCCTCGGCGGCGGCAAGATCATCGACTGTGCGAAGTACGCGGCGGCCCGCATCGGTCTGCCGCTGGTCGCCGTCGCGACGAACCTGTCGCACGACGGCCTGTGCTCGCCGGTGGCCACCCTCGACAACGACGCGGGCCGCGGCTCGTACGGCGTGCCCAACCCGATCGCCGTGGTGATCGACCTCGACGTCATCCGGGAGGCCCCGGTCCGCTTCGTCCGGTCCGGGATCGGCGACGCCATCTCCAACATCTCCGCCGTCGCGGACTGGGAGCTGTCGCACCGCGAGACCGGCGAGGACATCGACGGACTGGCCGCCGCCATGGCGCGTCAGGCCGGCGAGGCCGTACTGCGCCACCCTGGCGGCGTCGGCGACGACGGCTTCCTCCAGGTGCTGGCCGAGGGCCTGGTCCTCACCGGCATCTCGATGTCCGTGGCCGGCGACAGCCGCCCGGCCTCCGGCGCCTGCCACGAGATCAACCACGCCTTCGACATCCTCTACCCCAAGCGGGCGGCGAGCCACGGCGAGCAGTGCGGCCTCGGCGCCGCCTTCGCCACTCACCTGCGCGGGGACAAGGAGACCTGCGGGCTGATGATCGAGGTGCTGCGGCGGCACGGCCTCCCGGTGACGCCCGGCGAGATCGGCTTCAGCGACGAAGAGTTCGTCAAGGCCGTCGCCTACGCGCCGCGGACCCGCCCCGGCCGCTACACGATCCTCGAACACCTCGACCTGTCCACCGACCAGATCAGGGACGCATACGCCGACTATGCACAAGCCGTCCGTAGCTGAACTCCGCCCGGTCGTGCACCCCGCGGGTGTCAAGGACCGGCGCAGCGGTGAGCACTGGGCCGGTCGCCTGTACATGCGGGAGATCTCGCTGCGCTGCGACCGGTACCTGGTGAACACCAGGATCACGCCGAACCAGCTGACCTACGTCATGACCCTCTTCGGCGTCCTCGCGGCCCCGGCCCTGCTGGTGCCGGGGATCTGGGGGGCCGTGCTCGGGGTGCTGATGGTCCAGCTCTACCTGCTGCTCGACTGTGTCGACGGCGAGGTGGCCCGCTGGAAGAAGCAGTTCTCGCTCGGCGGGGTGTACCTGGACCGGGTCGGCGCCTACCTCACCGACGCCGCCGTACTGGTCGGCTTCGGGCTGCGCGCCGCCGACCTGTGGGGCTCCGGGCGGATCGACTGGCTGTGGGCCTTCCTGGGCACCCTGGCCGCCCTCGGCGCGATCCTCATCAAGGCCGAGACCGACCTGGTCGGCGTCGCCCGCCACCAGGGCGGACTGCCACCGGTCAAGGAGGCGGCGTCCGAGCCGCGCTCGTCCGGCATGGCGCTGGCCCGCAGGGCCGCCGCCGCGCTCAAGTTCCACCGGCTGATCCTCGGCATCGAGGCGTCGCTGGTGATCCTGGTCCTGGCGGTCGTGGACGCGGCCCGGGGCGACCTGTTCTTCTCGCGGCTCGGCGTCGCGGTGATGGCCGGGATCGCGCTCCTCCAGACGCTGCTCCACCTGGTGTCCATCCTCGCCTCCAGCAGGCTCAAGTGACGGGGGCACGAGACATGAAGGTCGGCGCTGTCGTCCTGACCATGGGCAACCGCCCCGAGGAGCTGCGCGCCCTGCTCGACTCGGTCGCCAAGCAGCACGGCGACCCCGTCGAGGTCGTGGTCGTCGGCAACGGCTCGCCGCTGCCGGCGCTGCCCGAGGGCGTACGGACCGTGGAGCTGCCGGAGAACGTCGGCATCCCCGCCGGGCGCAACGTCGGCATCGAGGCGTTCGGACCGGGCGGCAGCGAGGTGGACGTGCTGCTGTTCCTGGACGACGACGGGCTGCTGGAGCGGGCGGACACGGCCGAACAGTGCCGCGAGGCGTTCGCCCGCGACCAGAAGCTCGGCATCATCAGTTTCCGCATCGCGGACCCGGAGACGGGCGAGACGCAGCGGCGGCACGTGCCGCGGCTGCGGGCCTCCGACCCGATGCGGTCCTCCCGGGTCACCACCTTCCTGGGCGGCGCCAACGCGGTCCGTACGAAGGTCTTCGCAGAGGTCGGCGGACTGCCCGACGACTTCTTCTACGCCCATGAGGAGACCGACCTGGCCTGGCGGGCCCTGGACGCGGGCTGGATGATCGACTACCGGGCGGACATGGTGCTGCTGCACCCCACGCACGCCCCCAGCCGGCACGCGGTCTACCACCGTATGGTGGCCCGCAACCGGGTCTGGCTGGCCCGCCGTAACCTTCCGGCTCCGCTGGTTCCGGTCTATCTCGGTGTCTGGTTCCTGCTCACCCTGGCCCGGCGGCCCTCGCGGCCCGCGCTGCGTGCCTGGCTGGGCGGCTTCAAGGAGGGCTGGGCCACGTCCGGTGGTCCCCGGCGCCCCATGAAGTGGCGTACCGTGTGGCGCCTGACCCGGCTGGGCCGCCCTCCCGTCATCTGACAAGCTCGAATCTGAGAGCATCAGGCGCGAACCCGGGGCACGGCCCCGGCAGCGCACCTTGAGGACGAAAGTGTCAACAGTGAGCGAGACTACGCACGACAGTGCGGTCGCCATGAGTGCCCCGCCATCATCCGACGACGGGCTGTCCCGTGCCGAGCTGGCCCGCAAGTACGGGCTCACGCAGAGCGGGGCGCGGCCCAGCCTGCCGGAGTACGTCCGGCAGCTGTGGGACCGGCGGCACTTCATCCGCGCCTTCTCCAGCGCGAAGCTGACCGCGCAGTACAGCCAGGCGAAGCTGGGCCAGGTGTGGCAGGTGGTGACGCCCCTGCTGAACGCGCTCGTCTACTACCTCATCTTCGGCCTGCTGATCGGCACCAGCCGCGGTGTCGAGGACTACGTGCCCTTCCTGGTCACCGGTGTCTTCATCTTCACCTTCACGCAGAGCTCGGTGATGGCCGGAACCCGCGCGGTCTCCGGCAACCTGGGACTGGTGCGCGCCCTGCACTTCCCGCGGGCCTGCCTGCCCATCTCGTTCTGCCTGATGCAGCTCCAGCAGCTGCTGTTCTCGATGGGCGTGCTGATCCTCATCCTGCTGGGCTACGGACAGGTGCCCACCTGGTCCTGGCTGCTGGCGATCCCGGCGCTGGTGCTCCAGTTCGTCTTCAACACCGGACTGGCCATGGTCATGGCCCGCCTGGGCAGCAAGACGCCGGACCTGGCGCAGCTCATGCCGTTCATCATGCGGACGTGGATGTACGCGTCCGGCGTGATGTTCAGCATCGACGTGATCCTCAAGGAGAAGGCGGTCCCGGCCTTCGTGCACGTCCTGCTGGACTGCAACCCGGCCGTGATCTTCATCGACCTGATGCGTTTCGCGCTGATCGACAGCTTCACGTCGGACAAGCTGCCCCCGCACGTGTGGCCGCTGGCCGTCGGCTGGGCGCTGGTGATGGGCGTCGTCGGCTTCGTGTACTTCTGGAAGGCTGAGGAGCGGTACGGCCGTGGCTGAGCAAGAGGACGCCGTACAGACGGCGGACGGGAACCGCGTCCCCACCGTGATCGCGGACGACCTGCACATCGTGTACCGGGTGTACGGCACCGGAGCGGGCAAGGGCAGCGCCACCGCGGCCCTGAACCGCATCATCCGCCGCAAGCCCTCCGGCGGGGTGCGGGAGGTGCACGCGGTCAAGGGCGTCAGCTTCACCGCCTACCGCGGCGAGTCGATCGGCCTGATCGGCTCGAACGGCTCCGGCAAGTCGACGCTGCTCAAGGCCGTAGCCGGCCTGCTGCCGGCGGAGCGCGGCCGGGTCTACTCGCACGGCCAGCCGTCGCTGCTGGGCGTGAACGCGGCCCTGATGAACGACCTGACCGGCGAGAAGAACGTCGTGCTCGGCGGGCTGGCGATGGGCATGTCCCGCGAGCAGGTGCGCGAGCGCTACCAGGGGATCGTCGACTTCTCGGGCATCAACGAGAAGGGCGACTTCATCTCGCTGCCGATGCGGACGTACTCCTCCGGCATGGCGGCCCGGCTGCGCTTCTCCATCGCGGCGGCCAAGGACCACGACGTCCTGATGATCGACGAGGCGCTGGCGACGGGTGACCGGGCGTTCCAGAAGCGCTCCGAGGCCCGCATCCGCGAGCTGCGCAAGGAGGCCGGTACGGTCTTCCTGGTCAGCCACAACAACAAGTCGATCAGGGACACCTGCGACCGGGTGCTGTGGCTGGAGCGGGGCGAGCTGCTGATGGACGGCCCGACCGACGAGGTGATCAAGGCGTACGAGAAGGAGTCGGGCAAGTAGCCCGCAGCGCGTCGCACGGCCCCCGCGAGTCCGGCTCGCGGGGGCCGTTGATCGTCGCGGGCCGGCCGCGGAAGGTCGTGCGCCGGTCCTGAGATCGTCAACAGCTGGTCAACTCGGCCGGATACAGGAACAGTTCATGGCGTATGGATGTTGACCGGATCGTTGCTTCGAGGTTCGGTACCCCCTCGGACGCCGGTGAGATGTACGGCGTAAGCTGTACGGGTACTGAACAGCACAAGTGGCACAAGTCGGGCAATGCGTACCCGTCCTGGCGACCGGGAGTCCGATCGGGCGGGTCGCGTCATGCGGCGTGTCCGAAATGGGATGTTTTGGCTTGGCGGTGTAGAACGGGAGGCGTGACGGCAATGGCTACTGGAACTCTCCGGCTCCGAAACGCGCCGGGCAGCCTCCGGTGAGCCGAGGGATGGCACGGGCACGCGACGTCCTGGCCCGGCCCCGGACGCCGGGCGGCGGCCGGGACGACGCGCAGTCGCGCACCGTCACGGACCAGGCCGCGCACGAGAACTTCCCGGTGGCGCCGTTCTTCCTGCCGCGCGCCTGGCGCCGGGACCTGATGGCCGTCTACGGCTTCGCGCGCCTCGTGGACGACATCGGCGACGGCGACCTGGCGCCCGGCGGCGGTGACGCGGCCCGGCTCGGTCTGGACCCCGAGCGGGACGCGGGAGACACGCTCGCCCTGCTCGACGCGCTGGAGGCGGACCTGTACCGCGTCTTCAGCGACCGCGCCCCCGGACCGCTGCACCCCCTGATGCGCCGCCTCGGCCCCACCGTGCGCCGCTGCGGCCTGACCCCCGAGCCCTTCCTCGGCCTGATCGAGGCCAACCGGCAGGACCAGCGGGTCGGCCGCTACGCGACCTACGGCGACCTGCTCGCCTACTGCGAGCTGTCCGCCAATCCCGTCGGCCGGCTCGTCCTGGGCATCACCGGCACCGCCAGCCCGGAGCGGGTCCGGCGCTCGGACGCGGTCTGCACCGCGCTGCAGATCGTCGAGCACCTCCAGGACGTCGCCGAGGACCTGGGCCGGGACCGCGTCTATCTTCCCGGCGAGGACATGAAACACTTCGGCGTCACCGAGGCGGACCTGGCCGCCCCGACAGGGGGCGCGCCGGTGCGCGCGCTGATCGCGTACGAGGCGGAACGCGCCCGTGCGCTGCTGAATGAAGGCACCCCGCTGGTGGGTAGCGTCCACGGCAGGCTCAAGCTGCTGCTCGCCGGCTTCGTCGGCGGCGGACGCGCCGCACTCCGGGCGGTCGCGGCCGCCGACCACGACGTACTCCCTGGACCGCCCAAGCCGACCAAGCTCAGCCTGCTGCGCGAGGTGGGGGCGACATTGCGAAGAGAGGGGTGAGTCGGACCGTGGAGGACATCGCACACGCGTCCGCGCCGGTGCTCGCTGCATACCGTTACTGCGAGACCGTGACCGGGCAGCAGGCACGTAACTTCGCCTACGGCATCCGGCTGTTGCCGGCCGACAAGCGGCAGGCCATGTCGGCGCTCTACGCCTTCTCGCGCCGCGTCGACGACATCGGCGACGGCCCGCTGGAGGACGGCGCCAAGCAGCAGCGGCTGGAGGAGACCCGGGCCCTGCTCGCCCGCATCAAGGACGGCGCGGTCGACGAGGACGACACCGACCCGGTGGCGGTCGCGCTGGCCGACGCCGCCCGGCGCTTCCCGATCCCGCTGGACGGGCTCGACGAGCTGATCGACGGCGTCCTGATGGACGTACGCGGCGAGACGTACGAGACCTGGGACGACCTGAAGGTCTACTGCCGCTGTGTGGCGGGGGCCATCGGCCGGCTCTCCCTGGGAGTGTTCGGCACCGTACCCGGCGCGCCGGACACCGCACGCGCCGCCGAGTACGCCGATACGCTCGGGCTGGCGCTGCAACTGACCAATATCCTGAGAGACGTTCGCGAGGACGCCGGGAACGGCCGTACGTACCTCCCTTCCGACGACCTCGCCAAGTTCGGCTGCTCGGTGGGCTTCCACAGTCCGGTACCACCGCCCGGCGCGGACTTCACCGGACTGGTCCACTACGAAGTCAGGCGTGCCCGCGCCCTGTTCGACCAGGGCTTCCGGCTGCTGCCGATGCTCGACCGGCGCAGCGGGGCCTGCGTCGCCGCCATGGCCGGCATCTACCACCGCCTCCTGTCGCGGATCGCCGCGGACCCGGAGGCCGTGCTGCGCGGCCGGGTCTCGCTGCCCGGCCGGGAGAAGGCGTTCGTGGCGGTGCGCGGCCTGTCGGGCTTCGACGCGCGGGCGATCGGCCGCCGGCAGGCGGCCCGGGCGGCGGGACGGCCGCCCGTGAGGAGGCGCGGATGACGGTCAGGGAGACGGGTGAGGGCGACGAGCCCTGCTCAGGGCCACTGCGGCGGGCCAAGCGGCGGGCAAC
The DNA here is from genome assembly GCF_040646595.1 of Streptomyces sp. NPDC045470. Lineage (NCBI taxonomy): Bacteria > Bacillati > Actinomycetota > Actinomycetes > Kitasatosporales > Streptomycetaceae > Streptomyces > Streptomyces sp. NPDC045470. The sequence goes on along the minus strand of NZ_JBEZAN010000003.1, from coordinate 508,420 downwards.
CCTCCGCCGGGCCGCTGCGTCCCTGACGGCAGTAATCAGGGAGGGCGAATGACATCGGAACCGATGGGGCCCGACCGGCACGATGCACAGGAAGCAGGCCGTCCCGATGGGGCGGCTGCGGTGGTCATTGGGGGCGGTCTGGCCGGCATCACGGCGGCGCTGGCGCTGGCCGACGCCGGACTGCGGGTCACCCTCGTCGAGGGCCGGCCCAGGCTGGGCGGCCTGGTCTTCTCCTTCCGTCGCGAGTCCGCGGCGGGGGAGCTGACCGTCGACAACGGGCAGCACGTCTACCTGCGCTGCTGCACCGCGTACGACTGGTTCCTCCGCCGGGTGGGGGGACGCGCCCTGGTGCCTCTCCAGGACCGGATGGACGTCCCGGTGCTGGACGCCGACGGGCTGCGGCTGGGGCGGCTGCGGCGTACGGCCCTGCCCGTACCGCTGCACCTGGCGAAGAGCCTGGCCATGTACCCGCACCTGTCGCTCGCCGAGCGGGCGAACGTGGGCCGCGCGGCGCTGGCCCTGAAGAAGCTCGACCCCGAGGACCCCGCACTGGACGGCGTCGACTTCGCCTCCTGGCTGGCCCGGCACGGCCAGTCGCCGCGCGCGGTCGAGGCGCTGTGGGACCTGGTCGGCGTCGCGACGCTCAACGCGCGGGCCGGCGACGCGTCGCTGGGCCTGGCCGCCAAGGTCTTCAAGACGGGGCTGCTCTCCGACAACGGCGCCGCCGACATCGGCTGGTCACGGGTGCCGCTCGGCGAGGTGCACGACACGCTCGCGCGCGAGGCCCTGGAGAAGGCGGGCGTCCGCGTCGAGCTGCGCACCCGCGCGAGCGCCCTGGCCCGGGCCGAGGACGGCACCTGGCGGGTGACGGTGGAGAACGGGCCGCACGGCCGCGAGCAGATCGGTGCCAAAACGGTCGTGCTGGCGTTGCCGCAGCGCGAGACGCACGGCCTCCTGCCGGAGGGCAGCCTCGACGGCCAGGACCGGCTGCTGGAGATCGGCACCGCGCCGATCCTGAATCTGCACGTCATTTACGACCGGCCGGTGCTCGAGCTGGGGGCACCCCCCGGACCGTCAGGTCCGTCGAGGGGGACGTTTTTCGCGGCGCTCGGCTCGCCCGTGCAGTGGGTCTTCGACCGTACGGAAGCCTCCGGCCTCGCCGCGCTGCCCGGCGGCGCCCGCAGCCAGTACCTGGCCGTGTCGCAGTCCGCCGCGCAGGACGACATCGACCGGCCGGTGGCCGAGCTGCGCGCACGCTACCTGCCGGAGCTGGAGCGGCTGTTGCCCGCCGCGCGCGGCGCCGGCGTCCGCGACTTCTTCGTCACCCGCGAACGCACCGCGACGTTCGCCCCCACCCCGGGCGTCGGCCGGCTGCGGCCCGCCGCCCGTACCCAGACCCCCGGCCTGTACCTGGCCGGTGCGTGGACCGCCACCGGGTGGCCCGCGACCATGGAAAGCGCTGTTCGCAGCGGCCTCGGCGCCGTTCGCGAGGCACTCACCGAACTCGGCTGCCCCCAGGGCCGGTTGCCCCAGGAGGTGGCATGACCACGAGTACGAGCGCTCGCACGAGCACGAGCACCGGAAACAGAGGAGAAACCGTGAATCCGGCTTCCCCAGCTATCGACACCGAGAGCGTCACCGCGCTGCTGGAGCGCGGGCGGCGGCTCGCCACTCCCGTGCTGCGTGCCGCCGTGGACCGGCTCGCGCCTCCCATGGACACCGTCGCCGCGTACCACTTCGGCTGGATCGACGCCGCCGGCCGGCCCGCGTCCGGGGACGGCGGCAAGGCCGTACGCCCCGCGCTCGCGCTGCTGTCGGCGCAGGCCGCCGGACAGCCGCCGGAGGTCGGCGTGCCCGGCGCCGTCGCCGTCGAACTGGTTCACAACTTCTCGCTGCTGCACGACGACCTGATGGACGGCGACGAGCAGCGGCGCCACCGCGACACGGTGTGGAAGGTGCACGGCCCGGCGCAGGCGATCCTCGTCGGCGACGCGCTGTTCGCCCTCGCCAACGAAATACTGCTGGAGCTGGGCACGGTCGAGGCCGGCCGCGCCACCCGCCGCCTGACGGTGGCCACCCGCAAGCTCATCGACGGCCAGGCCCAGGACATCTCCTACGAGCACCGCGAGCGGGTCACCGTCGAGGAGTGCCTGGAGATGGAGGGCAATAAGACGGGCGCGCTGCTCGCCTGCGCCGTCTCCATCGGTGCCGTCCTCGGCGGCGCCGACGACCGTACCGCCGACATCCTGGAGCGGTACGGCTACCACCTCGGCCTCGCCTTCCAGGCCGTCGACGACCTGCTCGGCATCTGGGGCGATCCGGAGGCCACCGGCAAGCAGACCTGGAGCGACCTGCGCCAGCGCAAGAAGTCGCTGCCGGTCGTCGCCGCCCTGGCGGCCGACAACCCGGCCGCCGAGCGGCTGGCCGGCATCCTCGCGGCGGACGCGAAGAAGAGCGAGGACGAGATCGCCGACTTCACCGAGGAGGAGTTCGCCTCCCGCGCGGCCCTCATCGAGGAGGCAGGCGGCCGCGAGTGGACCTCCCAGGAGGCCCGCCGCCAGCACACCACCGCCATCGCCGCACTGGACGAGGTGGACATGCCCGCACCGGTCCGCGCGCAGTTCGTCGCGCTCGCGGACTTCGTCGTCGTACGAGAGAGATGATCACTATCGAACCGATCTAGATCGCAGTCGCCGGCCGGTGCCTTCCCCGCTCCGAGGCGGGGCCCGGGTGCCGGCTGACGGAATCCCTGAGCACGCTTCACAGAGTTCACTGCAGAAGGGGAAACCATGACAGCGACGACCGACGGAAGCACCGGGGCGCTGCCGCCCCGTGCCCCCTCGGCCGGCGACGCCACCGCCGAGAACACCGAGAACGGCCCGGCCGCCACCACGGACACGGCCGGCGCCGCCCGCCGCGCCGCGGCCCGCGCCACCGAGTACCTGCTGTCCGGGCAGGACGACGCGGGCTGGTGGAAGGGCGACCTGGAAACCAATGTGACCATGGACGCCGAGGACCTGCTGCTGCGGCAGTTCCTGGGCATCGGCGACCGGCACACCACCGAGGCCGCCGCCCGCCACCTCCGCGGCGAGCAGCGCGCGGACGGCACCTGGGCCACCTTCTACAACGGGCCCGGCGAACTGTCCGCGACCATCGAGGCGTACGTCGCCCTGCGGCTGGCCGGCGACGCGCCGGACGCCGCCCACATGGCCCGGGCCGCCACCTGGATCCGCGAGCACGGCGGCATCGCCGCCTCCCGCGTCTTCACCCGGATCTGGCTGGCACTGTTCGGCTGGTGGCCGTGGTCGGACCTGCCCGAACTGCCGCCCGAGCTGATCTACTTCCCGAAGTGGTTCCCGCTCAACATCTACGACTTCGCGTGCTGGGCGCGGCAGACGATCGTGGCACTGACGATCGTCTCGGCCGTGCGTCCGGTACGGCCCGCGCCGTTCGCCCTGGACGAACTGCACACCGACCCGGCCCGCCCGAACCCGCCGCGGCCGCTCGCCCCCGCCGCGACCTGGGACGGGATCTTCCAGCGGCTGGACAAGGGCCTGCACGGCTACCGCAAGGTGGCCCTCCGCGGGCTCCGCCGCTCGGCGATGAAGGCCGCGGCGAACTGGATCGTCGAACGCCAGGAGAACGACGGATGCTGGGGCGGCATCCAGCCGCCGGCCGTCTACTCGATCATCGCGCTGCATCTGCTGGGGTACGACCTCGAACACCCGGTGCTGCGCGAGGGCCTGAAGTCGCTGGACCGTTTCGCCGTGTGGCGCGAGGACGCGGACGGCGCGCCCGTCCGCATGATCGAGGCGTGCCAGTCCCCGGTCTGGGACACCTGTCTCGCCGCCATCGCGCTCGCCGACGCCGGCCTGCCCGCCGACCACCCGCAACTGGTCAAGGCGGCCGAATGGATGCTCGCCGAGCAGATCCGCCGGCCGGGCGACTGGAGCGTCCGCAGGCCGCAACTCCCGTCCGGAGGCTGGGCGTTCGAGTTCGAGAACGACAACTACCCGGACATCGACGACACCGCCGAAGTCGTCCTCGCGCTGCGCCGCATCCAGTACCCGGACCCGGAGCGGGCCGACGCCGCCGTCCGGCGCGCCGTGCGCTGGACGCTCGGCATGCAGTCCAAGAACGGGGCCTGGGGCGCCTTCGACGCCGACAACACCAGCCCGTTCCCCAACCGGCTGCCGTTCTGCGACTTCGGCGAGGTCATCGACCCGCCGTCGGCCGACGTCACCGCGCACGTCGTGGAGATGGCCGCCGACCTCGGCATGACGCACGACGCGCGGGTGCGGCGAGGCATCCGCTGGCTGCTGGCCGAACAGGAGCCGGACGGCTCGTGGTTCGGCCGCTGGGGCACCAACTACGTCTACGGCACCGGCTCGGTGCTCCCCGCGCTGGCCGCCGCCGGCATCCCCGCCTCGCACCCCGCGGTCCGCCGCGCCGTGCGCTGGCTGGAACGCGTCCAGAACGAGGACGGCGGCTGGGGCGAGGACCAGCGTTCCTACCAGGACAAGGCGTGGGCGGGCCGCGGCGAGTCGACCGCCTCGCAGACCGCGTGGGCGCTCATGGCCCTGCTCGCGGCGGGCGAGCGGGAGAGCGCGGCGGTCACGCGCGGGGTGCGCTGGCTGGCCGAGACGCAGCGCGCCGACGGTTCCTGGGACGAGCCGTACTTCACCGGTACGGGCTTCCCCTGGGACTTCTCGATCAACTACCACCTGTACCGGCAGGTCTTTCCGCTGACAGCCCTCGGCCGGTATGTCAACGGCGGACCGGCCGGCGCGTCCCAGGGGGCCTGATGCGCAGGTCGCGCAGCGCAGCCGCCGTCCGCGGCGGCCATGGGGCCCGGCCGCAGGAGCCGCCGCTGCTGGTCGCCTGCGCGCTCGGCATCGAGCGGCTCGCGCTGCGCGGCGGCGACCGCGGCGGCGCGAGTGCGCCCGCCGTCATGCTCCGTACGGGCATGGGCCCGCGGGCGGCGTCGGACGCCGTCACCCACGCGCTGCGCGACGGCTCCGTCACGGCCCGGGCGCCGGTCGTCGCCACCGGCTTCTGCGCCGGCCTCGTCCCCGGGATGCTGCCGGGGGACGTGGTCGTCGCGGAGTCGGCCCGCGGCCACCTGCCCGGCGCGCCGGACGTGCCCTGCTCCGACAACGGTCCGCTGCTGCGGGCCCTGAAGGAGCGTGGCGTGACGGTGCACACCGGCCTGCTGCGCGGCTCCGACCACGTCGTGCGCGGCGCGGAGCGGGCCGGGCTGCGGGCCGCGGGCGCCGTCGCGGTGGACATGGAGTCCGCCGCGACGCTGGCGGCCGCGACGCGGGACGGCGGGCGTCCGGTTGCGGCCGTCCGGGTGATCGTGGACGCTCCAGAACATGAACTTGTCCGAATCGGCACTTTACGCGGTGGAATGTCGGCCTTTCGTGTGCTGCGCTCCATCCTCCCTGTCTTCTTCGAATGGCACCGTTCTTTGCAGCTCCCCAGGAGGTGAGCCAGATGGCCATGCCGCTCCGTCAGTCCATCCGGGTCGGTACGTATCTCTTTGAACAGAAAGTGCGCAAGCGGGAGAAATTCCCGCTCATCGTGGAGCTGGAACCCCTCTTCGCCTGCAACCTCAAGTGCGAGGGCTGCGGAAAGATCCAGCACCCGGCCGGTGTGCTCAAACAGCGGATGCCGGTCGCGCAGGCGGTCGGCGCGGTGCTGGAGTCCGGCGCGCCGATGGTCTCCATCGCGGGCGGCGAGCCCCTGATGCACCCGCAGATCGACGAGATCGTGCGGCAGTTGGTGGCCAAGCGGAAGTACGTCTTCCTGTGCACCAACGCCATGCTGCTGCGCAAGAAGATGGACCAGTTCACCCCCTCCCGGTACTTCGCCTTCGCGGTGCACATCGACGGGATGCGCGAGCGGCACGACGAGTCGGTGGCCAAGGAGGGCGTCTTCGACGAGGCCGTGGAGGCGATCAAGGAAGCCAAGCGGCGCGGCTTCCGGGTCACCACCAACTCCACCTTCTTCAACACCGACACCCCGCAGACCATCATCGAGGTGCTCGACTTCCTCAACGACGACCTCCAGGTCGACGAGATGATGCTCTCGCCCGCCTACGCCTACGAGAAGGCCCCCGACCAGGAGCACTTCCTCGGCGTCGAGCAGACCAGGGAACTGTTCAAGAAGGCCTTCGCCGGAGGCAACCGGCGCCGCTGGCGGCTCAACCACAGCCCGCTGTTCCTGGACTTCCTGGAAGGCAAGGCGGACTTCCCCTGCACGGCCTGGGCGATCCCCAACTACTCGCTCTTCGGCTGGCAGCGGCCCTGCTACCTGATGAGCGACGGGTACGTCCCCACGTACCGGCAGCTGATCGAGGAGACCGACTGGGACAAGTACGGCCGCGGCAAGGACCCGCGCTGCGCCAACTGCATGGCGCACTGCGGCTACGAGCCCACCGCCGTCCTTGCGACGATGGGCTCCCTCAAGGAGTCCCTGCGCGCCGCCCGTGAGACCGTCGCGGGAAACCGCGGGTGACGTGATGGGGACCGGAGAGCCTCCCGGAGGCAGCGCCTCCGGGACCGCCGTCGCCCTGGGCCTCCCCGAGGTGCCGGCCCGGCCGCTCGCGGAGCGGCGCGTCTCGCGCCGTATCCAGGTCGGGCCGGTGCCGGTGGGCGGCGGCGCCCCCGTATCGGTGCAGTCGATGACCACGACGAACACCGCCGACATCGGCGCGACGCTCCAGCAGATCGCCGAGCTGACCGCGTCCGGCTGCCAGATCGTCCGGGTCGCCTGCCCCTCGCAGGACGACGCCGACGCGCTGCCGGTCATCGCCCGCAAGTCGCAGATCCCGGTCATCGCCGACATCCACTTCCAGCCGAAGTACGTGTTCGCCGCGATCGACGCCGGCTGTGCGGCGGTCCGGGTCAACCCCGGCAACATCCGGCAGTTCGACAACCGGGTGAAGGAGATCGCCAAGGCGGCCTCCGACGCCGGGGTGCCGATCCGGATCGGGGTCAACGCCGGTTCGCTGGACAAGCGCCTGCTGGAGAAGTACGGGAAGGCGACGCCCGAGGCGCTGGTGGAGTCGGCGCTGTGGGAGTGCTCGCTGTTCGAGGAGCACGGTTTCCGTGACATCAAGATCTCGGTGAAGCACAACGACCCGGTCGTCATGGTCAACGCGTACCGGCTGCTGGCGGCGCAGTGCGACTACCCGCTGCACCTGGGGGTGACGGAGGCCGGTCCGGCGTTCCAGGGCACCATCAAGTCGGCGGTGGCCTTCGGCGCGCTGCTGAGCGAGGGCATCGGCGACACGATCCGCGTCTCCCTGTCGGCGCCGCCGGCCGAGGAGGTCAAGGTCGGTCTGCAGATCCTGGAGTCGCTGAACCTGCGCCCGCGCCGTCTGGAGATCGTCTCCTGCCCGTCCTGCGGCCGTGCCCAGGTGGACGTCTACAAGCTCGCCGACGAGGTCGCCGCGGGCCTGGAGGGCATGGAGGTGCCGCTGCGCGTCGCGGTCATGGGCTGCGTCGTCAACGGTCCCGGTGAGGCCCGCGAGGCCGACCTCGGGGTGGCGTCCGGCAACGGCAAGGGCCAGATCTTCGTCAAGGGCGAGGTCATCAAGACGGTGCCCGAGTCGAAGATCGTCGAGACGCTGATCGACGAGGCCATGAAGATCGCCGCAGACATGGCGGCCGAAGGAGTGGTGCCCGGCACCCCCGACGTGACCGTCAGCTGAACCCGCAGAGCTGTACCCATGGAGGGGGACCGAGCATGTCGATGCTGGAACAGATCCGCGACCCGCACGACCTCAAGGAGATTCCCGGGGAAGCCCTCGGCGCGCTCGCCGAGGAGATCAGGCAGTTCCTCGTGCACGCGGTGGCGCGGACCGGCGGCCACCTCGGGCCCAACCTGGGCGTGGTGGAACTGACCATCGCCCTGCACCGGGTCTTCGACTCGCCCGCCGACCGCATCCTGTGGGACACCGGACACCAGTCGTACGTGCACAAGCTCCTGACCGGCCGCCAGGACTTCTCCAAGCTGCGCGGCAAGGGCGGACTGTCCGGCTACCCGTCCCGCGAGGAGTCCGACCACGACGTCATCGAGAACTCGCACGCCTCCACCGTCCTGGGTTGGGCCGACGGCCTGGCCAAGGCCAACCAGGTGCGCGGCCGCGCCGACCACGTCGTGGCGGTCATCGGCGACGGCGCGCTGACCGGCGGCATGGCCTGGGAGGCGCTCAACAACATCGCCGCCGCCAAGGACCGCCCCCTCATCATCGTCGTCAACGACAACGAGCGCTCCTACGCGCCCACCATCGGCGGCCTCGCCGACCACCTCGCCACCCTGCGCACCACCGACGGCTACGAGCGCTTCCTCGCCTGGGGCAAGGAGATCGTGCAGCGCGCCCCCGTCGTGGGCCGCCCGCTGTACGAGTCGCTGCACGGCGCCAAGAAGGGCTTCAAGGACGCCTTCGCGCCGCAGGGCATGTTCGAGGATCTGGGCCTGAAGTACGTCGGCCCGATCGACGGCCACGACATCGCCGCCGTCGAGTCCGCGCTGCGCCGCGCCGCCCGCTTCCACGGGCCCGTCCTGGTGCACTGCCGCACCGAGAAGGGCCGCGGTTTCCGGCCCGCGCTGGAGGACGAGGCGGACCGGTTCCACACCGTCGGCGCGATGGACCCGCTGACCTGCGCCCCCGTCGCGCCGCCCGGCCCGCCGTCGTGGACCTCGGTCTTCGGCGACGAGATGGTCAGGATCGGCGAGGAGCGCCCGGACGTCGTCGCCATCACCGCGGCGATGCTCCAGCCCGTCGGCCTCGGCAAGTTCGCGGCCGCCTTCCCCGACCGTACGTGGGACGTGGGCATCGCCGAACAGCACGCGGCGACCTCGGCGGCGGGCCTGGCCACCGGCGGTCTGCACCCGGTCTTCGCGGTGTACGCGACCTTCCTCAACCGCGCCTTCGACCAGGTCCTCATGGACGTGGCGCTGCACAGGTGCGGCGTCACCTTCGTCCTCGACCGGGCCGGGGTGACCGGCACCGACGGGCCGAGCCACAACGGCATGTGGGACATGTCCGTCCTCGGCGTCGTCCCGGGCCTGCGGATCGCCGCGCCGCGCGACGCCGACCAGCTCCGCGCCGAGCTGCGGGAAGCCGTCGACGTGGACGACGCGCCGACCGTGCTGCGCTTCCCGAAGGAGTCGGTGGGCGAGCCGGTACCGGCGCTGGAGCGGATCGGCGGCGTGGACGTGCTCGCCCGCGGTGAGCGCGCGGACGTGCTGCTGGTATCGGTGGGCGTGATGGCGCCGGTCTGCCTGGAGGCGGCGGGCCTTCTGGCGGAGCGCGGCATCGGCGTCACCGTCGTCGACCCGCGCTGGGTCAAGCCCGTGGACCCCGCCCTCGTCCGGCTCGCCGCGGGGCACGCCGCGGTGGCCGTCGTGGAGGACAACAGCCGCAACGGGGGAGTGGGGTCGGCGGTCGGTCAGGCGCTGCGCGACGCGGACGTGGACGTACCGCTGCGGACCTTCGGCATCCCCGAGCAGTTCCTGGCGCACGGCAAGCGCGGCGAGGTGCTCGCCGACATCGGGCTCACCCCGGCCGAGATCGCCGGCCGGATCAGCGCCTCCCTGGCCCGTAAGGAGAACGACGCGTGACGGAGAACGGCTCGTGACCGGATTCGACCTGACCAAGCTGCTCGCCGAACGCGGCGCCGAGCGCTACGACCTGCACGCCAGGTACGTCAACCACCAACTGCCGCGGATGCTGCACACCATCGGCTTCGACAAGGTCTACGAGCGGGCCGAGGGCGCCTACTTCTGGGACGCGGACGGCCAGGACTACCTCGACATGCTGGCCGGCTTCGGCGTGATGGGCCTCGGCCGGCACCACCCGGTCGTCCGGCAGGCCCTGCACGACGTCCTCGACGCCCAGCTCGCCGACCTCACCCGCTTCGACTGCCAGCCGCTGCCCGGCCTGCTCGCCGAGAAACTGCTGTCCCACACACCCCACCTGGACCGCGTCTTCTTCGGCAACAGCGGCACGGAAGCGGTCGAGACCGCCCTGAAGTTCGCCCGCTACGCCACCGGGAAACCCCGCGTCCTGTACTGCGCCCACGCCTTCCACGGCCTGACCACCGGCTCCCTGTCGGTCAACGGCGAGGACGGCTTCCGCGACGGCTTCGCACCGCTGCTGCCGGACACCGGCATCGAGATGGGCGACCTGGACGCGCTGGAACGGGAGCTGCGCCGTGGCGACGTGGCGGCCTTCATCGTCGAGCCGATCCAAGGCAAGGGCGTCCACCCCACACCTCCCGGCTTCCTGCGCGCCGCCCAGGAGTTGCTGCACCGCCACAAGGCGCTGCTGATCGCCGACGAGGTGCAGACCGGCCTCGGCCGTACCGGCGACTTCTTCGCCTACCAGCACGAGGACGGGGTGGAGCCGGACCTGGTGTGCGTGGCCAAGGCCCTCTCCGGCGGTTACGTCCCGGTCGGCGCGACCCTCGGCAAGGACTGGATCTTCAAGAAGGTCTACTCCTCCATGGACCGCGTCCTCGTCCACTCCGCCAGCTTCGGCGCCAACGCCCAGGCGATGGCCGCCGGCCTGGCGGTCCTGACGGTCATGGAGGACGAACAGACCGTCGCCAACGCCCGTCACACCGGCGACCTGCTCCGTACGAAGCTGGCCGCCCTCGTCGACCGGTACGAGCTGCTGCACGACGTCCGCGGCCGCGGCCTGATGATCGGCATCGAGTTCGGCCGCCCCAAGTCCCTGAGACTGCGCGGCCACTGGACCATGCTCCAGGCAGCCCGCAAGGGCCTGTTCGCCCAGATGGTCGTGGTCCCGCTCCTCCAGCGCCACCGCATCCTCACCCAGGTCTCCGGCGACCACCTGGAGGTCATCAAGCTCATCCCGCCCCTGACGATCGGGGAACGGGAGGTGGGCCGGTTCGTGACGGCGTTCACGGAGGTGATGGACGACGCGCACCAGGGCGGGGGCCTGATGTGGGACTTCGGCCGGACCCTGATGAAGCAGGCGCTTCAGTCGCGTTAGGGCCGACGCGGTGCGGGGGCCTCGGTCAGCAGGGGGAACAGCCTGGTGACCGCGGCCACCGCCGCCGTACCCGCCGGGCGGGCGGCCGGCTCCCGGTTCCGTTCGCGGTACGGGGCCAGCAGGGCGCGGACGGCGGTGGCGAGTTCGGCCGTCTCCGCCGGAGTCAGGTGCACCACTTCGCTGAACGACGCGTCGTGCCGCCACTCGGCGGGCGCCCGGTCCCGGTGGGCCAGCCAGTGCTGGTAGCTCTCGTCCTCCAGGCCGCGGGCGAGTGCGTCGAAACGTTCCGGCGCTGCTTGCCCGGCCGGGTCGGCCCGCTCGGATCGCCCGGTCTGTCCGATCTGCTGGGGCTGTCCGGCCTCCCCGGCCTGTCCGGGCTGTTCCTGCTGTCCCGCCGGTCCGGACGGGGTGTCCCAGCGCAGCCGCCACGGCCGGGCCCGCCCGCCGGTGTGCGGTACCTCCTCGATGAGGCCGTGCCGGGCGAGCTGGCGCAGGTGGAAGGAGCAGAGGCCGGAGCTGTGGCCGAGGCGGGCGGCGGCCTGGGTGGACGTGACGGTGCCGGCCTCGGCGAGCAGGTCCAGCAGGGCGATGCGTACGGGGTGGTCCGGGAGCGGCCGCCGGGCGCGGTGCGACGGCGGGCCGGTGGACGCTGCTCGGGATGCTTCATCGCTCACTTTGCAAAGGGTGCTACTTTGCAAGGCGTTCGGTCAAGCTGACCTGCCGCCGGCCGGGGATTTCCGCCCCGGCCGTCCCAGGCATGCGCGGAAGGCGTTGATACTCCATGACTGTCGGTTTCGGTGACACCCCGCAGGACCGCCGGGTACGGGTCCAGGGCGAACCTGTGGACGCTTACCCGCGGCTCGCGCCGGAAGTGGAGCGCGGGGCGGTCCGCCGCATCACCGTGGTCGGGGAGGAGGTCCTGCACCGCCCGTGCCGGGAGGTCACCCGGTTCGGCACGCCGGAACTCTCCCGGCTGATCGATGACATGTTCGCCACCAACCAGGTGGCGGAGGGCGCGGGGCTCGCCGCCAACCAGGTCGACGTGGACCTGCAGATCTTCGTGTGGGACATGACGGACGACTGGGGCGTGCGGCACGTCGGGCACATCGTCAACCCGGTCCTGGACGAGGTGCCGGCCGAGCACCGCAGGCTGGTCGAGGAGTCCGAAGGGTGCCTGTCGGTCCCCGGCCCCTACCGGGTGGTGCCCCGCCTGGACCGGGCCGTCGTACGGGGCCGCGACAAGGACGGCAACCCTCTGGTGATCGAGGGCAGGGGGTACTTCGCCCGGTGTCTGCAACACGAGACGGATCACCTGCGCGGCCACCTCTACCTGGACCGGCTCGCCGCCCGGGAGCGCAAGACGGCGCTGCGGGAGATGGCGGAGGCCAAGGAGGAGAAGTTCGCCCGGCGTGCCGAACTGGCGGCGAAGCTGGGCAAGTGACCACGGGGGAGGAGCCGCTCAGTCCTCCAGAAGCTGGGAACGCAGCCGCTCGCGGGTCTCGGGGGTCAGCCCCAGGCCCTCGCTGAAGTACGCCTCCGTCGAGCCCCAGGTCGTCTTGATGGCGTCGAGGGCCGCGGCCAGGTACTCGGCGCGGGCGTCGAAGAGCGGCGCGAGCAGCTCCATGACCTCGGGGGACATGCCGACCGCCGAGGTGTCGGAGCGGCGCACCTTGTACCGGCGGTGCGCGGCGTTGGACTCCAGGTAGTCGGCCTCGACGGCCTCCGGCTCGACACCGACCGCGAGCAGGGTGACGGCCACGGACAGGCCCGCCCGGTCCTTGCCGGCGGCGCAGTGCATGAGCGCGGGGACGCTGTCCTCGGCGAGTGCGTGCAGGACGCGGCTGTGGTCGGCGGTGCGGGTGGTGATGATGTGGCGGTACGTCTGTGCCATCCGGTCCGCCGCCTTGCCGTCGCCCAGCGCCGTACGCAGGTGGCCCAGCTCGCCGTCGCGCACCATCGCCCAGAACTCGGCGCCGTCGGCCGGGTCGGTCAGCGGGATGTTGACGTTCCGTACGCCGGGCAGGGTGACGTCGGGGCCCTCCAGCTTGATGTCGGCGGCGTTGCGGAAGTCGAAGACCGTGTGCAGCCCGAGACCGGCGAGGAAGGCGGCGTCCGCCTCGGTGGCCGCCGCCAGGTGACCGCTGCGGAACAGCCGGCCCTTGCGCACCCGGCGCCCGTCCACGGTCGGCAACCCGCCCACGTCACGGAAGTTGCGCACCTCCGCGAGCTCGGAGTCGGTCGACGGGACCTCCGGGATCTGCTGGGTCACGGGCGCTCCTCGGGACAGGTCGCCGACGCTGCTCGTCGACGAGGCGGGCCACTTTGACGATACGACATCGGTGCAGCCCGCAATCAGGCCGGTGACGGCTGGTTCGGCGGCCGTGCCGGAGAGGAGCCGGAGCGGTGCGCACGCCATGCTCGCGGAGCCGCCGGCCGCCTTCCGCCCCCCGTCGCTCAGCCACGTCCACACCCCGACAAACGACTGAAAAAAGCCGTTTATCGTCCTCGTTTTCTATTCCGACTTGATCAGAATTTGACCGGGTGGCATTAATCACCCCACGTCAACCCCTGGTTACGGTGGCGTAAGTCACTTCCCGGGGTGAAGTATTTCCTGACGTGGCAGACGATTCGAAGAAGATGAGCAGTGGCGCACTTGGCGCCATCGGGTCGTACGCAGCCGTCGGGGACAGCTTCACCGAGGGAGTCGGGGATCCCGGCCGTGACGGGGCGTACATCGGCTGGGCGGACCGGCTGGCGGTCCTGCTGTCGGACCGGCGCGCGGAGGGCGAGTTCCGCTACGCCAACCTCGCGGTCCGCGGACGCCTGCTGGACCAGATCGTGGAGGAACAGGTGCCGCGGGCCAAGGAGCTGGCCCCCGACCTGGTGACGTTCTGTGCCGGCGGCAACGACATCCTGCGGCCGGGCTCGGACCCGGACGCGGTGGCCGAGCGGTACGAGGCGGCCGTCGCCGACCTGCGGGAGAAGGTCGGGACCGTGCTGCTGTGCACCGGGTTCGACACCCGGGGCATGCCGGTGCTGCGGCATCTGCGCGGCAAGATCGCGACGTACACCGCGCACGTCCGGGCGATCGCCGACCGGCACGACTGCCCGGTCCTGGACCTGTGGTCGCTGAAGTCCGTGCAGGACCGGCGGGCCTGGAGCGAGGACCGGCTGCACCTGTCGGCCGACGGGCACACCCGGGTGGCGCTGCGCGCCGCGCAGGTGCTGGGCCTCGACGTCCCGGCCGACCCGGACCAGGCGTGGCCGCCGGAGGCCGGGCGCACCGCGGCCGAGGCGCGCCGTGACAACATCCACTGGGCGCGGGAGCATCTGGTGCCGTGGATCGGCCGCCGGCTGCGCGGCGAGTCCTCCGGTGATCACGTGGAGCCGAAGCGGCCGGATCTGCTCCCGCTGTAGCGGCAGCGGAAGCCGTGACAAGGGAGACGGCCATGCCACACCGCCGCCCGCCGTTCAGGCGCGGGCGGCGGTTTCAGTGTGCGGCGGGAGGCCCGTAGGGAAGGTCGGCCCAGACGGTGCGGCCGCGGCCGGACGGGTCGGGGCGCACGCCCCAGCTCTCGGAGAGCGCGCCCACGAGGAACAGGCCCCGGCCGCACTCCTTGTCCACGCTGCCGGGCTGGACGTGCGGTGCCGAGTCGCCCCGGCCCTGATCGGTGATCTCCAGGCGCAGGAAGGCGCCGACGACCGTCAGTTCGCAGTCGACCTTTTCGCTGTCGGTGTGCCGTACGGCGTTGGTGAACAGCTCCGACACCACCAACTCGGCGTCGTCACAGACCTGTTCTGCCGCGCCCCACTCGTGCAGCACGGCGATCACGCGTCTGCGCGCCTCCGGTACGGAGGTGCTGCGGGCCGGCAAGTGGAACGCGTCCCGGAGACGCTCGGCGACGAAGCCGCCACAGCGCCCTAACGAAGGAGCGTTGTTGGAGGAAGCCACTCCGCAACTATGTGCGATGTTGGTCACCGATGGCAAGGATCAATGTGTAATTTGCAGAATCGCAAGCGCAGTCTGTTCGGTGTGCTGACGGCATGACACACTGCTGATCACTCGTGTCAGTGGGAGGGGATCAGAAGTGGCGGAAGCACGGTCGGGTGGCGCTCCGACCGTCCTGCGGGTGGTGCTCGGCAAGAGGCTGCAGGACCTGCGCGAGAAGGCGGGGCTGTCCTACGAGCAGGCGGCCGCCGCGCTCGATGTCACGCACGCCACCGTACGGCGCATGGAGAAGGCCGAGGTCGGCCTCAAGATCCCGTACGTGGAGAAGCTGCTGGCGACCTACGGCGTCACCGACAAGGACGAGATCGACGGCTTCCTCAAGCTCGCGCGCGAGGCCAACCGGCCCGGCTGGTGGCACAACTACCGCGACGTGCTGCCCGAGTGGTTCAGCGCCTACGTGAGCCTGGAGAGCGAGGCCAACCTCATCCGCGGCTACCAGCCCCACTACGTACCGGGGCTGCTGCAGACCGAGGAGTACGCCCACGCCGTCCTGCGCGCCGGTATGCCGCACGCGGCGCGGGAGGAGATCGACCGCGCGGTCGCGCTGCGCCTGGAGCGGCAGTCGCTGCTCACCCGCCCCGACGCGCCCATGCTCTGGGTGGTCATGGACGAGACCGTCTTCCGGCGCCCGATCGGCGGCCCGCGGGTGATGCGCGCACAGATCGCCCACCTCGCCGAGGCCACCACCCTGCCCAACGTCCGGCTGCAGATCATTCCGTTCGCCGCCGGACCGCACCCCTCGATGTACGGGCCGTTCCACATCTTCCGCTTCCCGATCCCGGAACTGCCCGACATCGCGTACGCGGAGAACCTGGTGGGCGCCGTCTATTTCGACCAGCGCGACGACGTCTCGCAGTTCCTGGAGGCACTGGACCGGATGTGCGCGCAAGCCGCACCGGCACAGACCACCGAGGCCCTTCTGGGCGGCTTTCGCAAGGAGATCTGAACCATGGATCGCATACGCATCTACAACGGCATGCCCGCCACCGAGCTGGGCAGCGACGGCTGGCACAAGCCGTGGAGCGGCGGCAACGGCGGCGAGTGCGTCGAGGCGCTGCGACTGGGTGACGGACGGGTGGCGCTGCGCCAGTCCACCGACCCGGGCGGCCCGGCCCTGATCTACACCCACCGTGAGATCAAGAGCTTCATCGAGGGCGCGAAGGCCGGCGCCGCCGACTTCCTGCTCACCGCCGCGCCGTGCGGCTGCGGCTGCGGCTCCGACCGGAGGACGGCGTGACGGAAACGGAATTCTCCCGGGGCGTGATCGGCTCGTGGGACGAGGACGGCTCGCAGGGGCTGCAGGACGCGGCGGCCTTCAAGGCCGAGGAGATCGACACCAGCAAGCCGCACCCCGCCCGGATGTACGACTACTACCTGGACGGCCGGGACAACTACGAGGTCGACCGGGAAGCCGCGCAGCGCGTCATCGAGGCGCACCCGCAGGTGCGGCTGAGCGCCCGTGCCAACCGGGCGTTCCTGCACCGCGCGGTGCGCGAGGTGGTCGCCGGCGGCATCCGGCAGATCATCGACATCGGTACGGGCATCCCCACCTCGCCCAACACCCACGAGGTGGCCCGGGAGACGGCGCCCGGCGTACGGGTCGTCTACGTGGACAACGACCCCATCGTCGCCACGCACGCGGGGGCGCGGCTGACGACCACCGAGGACACCGGCTTCGTGCTGGCCGACGTGCGCGACCCGCAGGCGATCCTCGACCACCCGACGGTGCGCGAACTGATCGACTTCGACCAGCCGGTGGCCGTGCTGCTGGTGGCCGTCCTGCACTTCGTCCGCGACGACGAGGACCCGGCGGGGATCGTCGCCACCCTGGCAAGCGCCCTGCCCGCCGGCAGTGTCCTCGTGCTGTCCCACGCCACGGGCGAACCGTACGAGGCGTACGAGCAGGGCCGCACGGACGAACGGGCCCGGGACGGCGTGCTGGACGTCTACAAGAACGCGACGGCCACCCTGAACCTGCGGACCAGGAGCGGGATCGAGCCGCTTTTCGGGCCGTTCGAGCTGCTGCAGCCGGGCGTGGTGCGGGTGCCGCTGTGGCGCCCGGACGGGCCGCCCCCGGGCCCGGAAGAGCTGAACAACATCATCTTCTACGGCGGAGTGGGCCGGAAGTAGGGACCCGCCCCGCCGGTACCGCCGCGTGGGCGGCGCGTCCAAGTGCGCAGAGTGGTGATTGACAGCGCCGCCCGGTGGTCCGAGGGTGAGAGTCCGTGCGCGACCGGTGGGGCGAGGGCCGTCCGCCGGACCTGAAGGGCCGCCCTGGCGGCAGGACGGGGGCAGCGGTGGAAGAGACCACCGGAACGGCTGGGGAGCGGCACGCGGTCGTCATCGGCGGCGGGCTCGCCGGGATGCTCGCGGCCACCGCCCTGTTCGGGTACGTGGACACCGTCACCGTCGTCGAACGCGACCGGTACCCGGCCGGAAACGTCTTCCGTAAGGGCGTACCGCAGGCCCGTCATCTGCACGTCTTCCTCAGCGGCGGCCTCCGCGCGCTGGAGGAACTGCTGCCCGGCACGGGTCAGGCGTTCACCGACGCCGGAGCACGCACCCTCTACCCGCCGAGCGACCTGGTCACCCGGACCTCCGTGGGCTGGCAGCACCGCTTCGAAGAACGCCGCCACGGGTGCCTGTCGGTCACCCGCCCGGTGATCGACGGCGTCGTACGGGCCCGCGTGCTGCGGGCGGCGGCCGCGTCGGCCACCCGCCTGGAGGTGCTGGAGGCGACCGAGGCGGTCGGCCTGACCGGCGACGCGGGGCGGGTCACGGGCGTGCGGGTACGGGTCCGGCCGGGCGGCGGGCCCTCCGGCGGAGCGGGTCCGGCCGAGCGGACCGTGCCCGCCGTGCTCGTCGTCGACGCCTCCGGGCGCAGTTCCAAGGCGCCGCAGTGGTTCGCCGAACTGGGCCGCCCCGCCCCGCGCCAGGAGACCGTGGACGCCGGCCTCGCCTACGCGACCCGGATGTTCCGCCCCACCGGCCCGGCCGGCGCCCCGGACATGGGCATCAACATCCCCGGCTGGCCCGGGAGTCCGCGCGGCGCGGTGTACGTACCGGTCGAGAACGGCACCTGGCTGCTGACCGCCGCGGGCGTACGCGGCCACCACCCGCCCACCGACGACCAGGGCTTCGCCGACTTCACCGCCACGATCGGCGACCCGTACATCCACGGCCTGCTGCCGCACACCGAACCGGTCTCGCCCGTCTACGGCTTCCGTGACACCGCCAACCGCCGCCGGCACTACGAACGGCCCGGCGCCGTTCCCGAAGGGTTCGTCGTCGTCGGCGACGCCAACTGCACCTTCAACCCGGTCTACGGGCAGGGCATGTCGATCGCCGCGCTGGACGCCTTGGCGCTGCGCCGCACCCTGCAATCCGGGGGCGGCCTGAGCCCGGGGCTGGCGCGGCGGGCGCAGCGCGCGGTGGCCCGCGCCACCGAGCCCGCCTGGATGATCGCCATCGGCGCCGACCGTCCGTACGCGAGCGGCGCGGACGCCCGCTCGAGCCTGGGCGAGCGGCTGATGTCCTGGTACGTGCAGCGGCTCATCCTCCGCTCCGTCGTCGACCCCGCCCTCGGCGCCGCGTTCCGCGACGTCTCCTGCCTGACCGCGCCGCCGTCCCGCCTGATGGCTCCGCGCACGGTGCTGCGGACCGTACTGCTGCCGCTCCGGCCCGGCGCCGGCGCCCCGCCGACGAGCGTCGTACCGCTCCAGCGGGCGGCCTGACGGCGCGCCAGGAGACCGCCGGGCGGTGTGTCACCGTGCCCCGCCCGGCAGGAACAGGCTGACCACGCCGGTGGCCAGGGGCGCCAGGATGCCGAAAGCCGGGGCCAATACCTTCGGCAGCGAGACGTCCAGGCGCAGGAAGGCCACCAGCCGCGCCCGGCGCTCCACCCAGTCCTCGGTCAGCTCGTCGGCCTCCGGGATACGGACCGTCGCCTCGACCAGCCGGCCGGCGACCGATCGCCACAGCACCACGACCGGCAGGAAGACCAGCGCGAACATCACGCTGAAGAAGGCGCCGTAGAGCAGCACGGAGGACGCCGGGAAGGTCTTCTCGGGGACGCCGTACGCCAGCAGGGCGTTGCGCAGCGCGCCCGCGTCGACGACCGCGGTCGAGATGATCAGGCTGCCGCCGGTCAGGAAGCGCACCGCGTCCCGCCACCCGCGGTGCAGTTCCCGCAGCGCTCCCACCGGGGCGAGGACGTCCGGTTCGGTGGGCAGCCGGCGGCTCAGCCGCAGCAGCCGGACCTGGACGTCCCACAGCCCCACCGCGCCCGGCGCCGCCGCCAGCATCCCCAGGACGAGCAGCAGCGGTATCCGCCACGCCAGCCCGTCGAGCGGTACGGGCACACTGCCGGGCGGTGTGAAGAAGCGCAGGATGCCGAAGACGGCGCCCAGCAGCACGACGGCCCCCGCCACCAGCACCGCCACGGCCCGGGGTGCCGGCCGGTCGATCGGCTGCCGCCAGCGCCGGTGCACCGCGTACGACATCGCGTACGCCACCGCCGCGTACAGCGCGATCGAGGCGCCTACCAGAGCGCTCCACAGGTCGAACTCCAGGAGCGAGGTGAAGGCACGTGCCTCCGGCGACTCGGCGGCCCCGAACCGCCCGACGAGGCCGGTGCCGAGCGCGGCGACGGCCAGCAGGCCGAGCGTGACCGCCAGAGGTACGGCCACCAGGCGGAGGCCCGGCCGGGACACGTGCGGGGCGGCGCGGGCCACGGGCGGGGGGAGGTCGGCCGGGGACAGTTCGGCCGGAGGCGGACCGGTCGCCGGCAGGCCGTCCGCGGGCAGGTCGTCGGCCGCGGGGGCGTTGCCCTTCGGGTCCGTACCGGGGTGATCCGCGGCCCCCGGCTGTCCCGCCACGCCCTGCGGCGGTAACGACGTCATTCCGTCCGACGGTGCCGTTCCGTCCAACGGTGCCGTTCCGTCCAACGGTGCCGTTCCGCCGCCGGAGGGCGTACCGCCCGGGGCGTCTTCGCGTTCCGGTGGCTGCCCAGGCGGCAGCGTCTGGCTCATGCCACGACGGTAGGGCCGCACGGCCCGCCACGGAATGCCGGGAGCGGCCGAGTGGTTCGGTATGCGCAGGGAACACGTGTCGTGTCCGGGTGCCACGGTGTCCGCGGCGGACACCAGGAGCCCGGACGCCGGCGTGCCGGAACCCGTCAGCGTGGCGGTCCGTTCACCGCACGGCGACTCGTTGACAGCGCTACCGCTCCGATCCATGGAGGTGCCGTGCCCGGCTCCCGACCCCGCAGTGAGTCCTCGTCCGCCCCGCGTCCCGCAGAGCGGTTCGGGCTGCGCCGCCCCGCCGTCTTCGGCGCGTGGCCCACCGGGGAGCGGCTGGCGCGGATACAGAGATCACCGCAGTTCGCCGACGGCCAGTTCCGCAACCCCGTACCGACCCGGCAGATGACGCAGGGCAGCGCGCTGGCCGTGGCCCGCCAGCAACTGAGCCGCGAGGGCCGGCTGCGCCGTGCGCCGGTCGGCCGCATCCCCGTGCACCGGCCCACCGCGGCGGACTGGGGCGAGCCGCCCGCCTCCGGGCTGCGGCTGACGTGGCTGGGGCATTCGAGCGTGCTCGCCGAGATCGACGGGCACCGGGTGCTGTTCGACCCGGTCTGGGGCGAGCGCTGCTCGCCGTTCACCTGGGCGGGCCCCCGGCGCCTGCACCCCGTACCGCTCCCGCTCCGGGACCTGGACCCGGTCGACGCCGTGGTGATCTCGCACGACCACTACGACCACCTGGACATGCCGACGGTCAAGGCCCTGATCCGTACGGGCACGCGTTTCGTCGTACCGCTCGGCATCGGCGCCGACCTCGAACTGTGGGGCGTGCCCGAGGAGCGGATCACCGAACTGGACTGGCACGAGTCGGCGTCCGTCGGTGACCTGACGCTCACCGCGACGCCCGCGCAGCACTTCTGCGGCCGCGGGCTGCGCGGCCCGCAGCACACCCTGTGGGCGTCCTGGACGGTGGCCGGCCCCGACCACCGCGTCTTCCACAGCGGCGACACCGGCTACTTCCCCGGCTTCGCCGACATCGGCGCCGAACACGGCCCGTTCGACGCGACGATGATCCAGATAGGCGCGTACAGCGAGTTCTGGCCGGATGTGCACATGACGCCGGAGGAGGGCCTGCGCGCCCACCTCGACCTGTCCGGAGGCACCCCGTCCGGCACCCTCCTCCCCATCCACTGGGGCACCTTCAACCTCGCCCCGCACCCCTGGTCCGAGCCGGTGGAACGGACGGTCGCGGCAGCACGCGCGGCACACGCCAAGGTGGCCGCCCCACTGCCCGGCAAACCCTTCGAACCGGCCGACGAGCAGATCGTGGACCCGTGGTGGCGGACCGTGGCCCTGCCGCCGGTGCACGGGTGGCCGTCGTGGCCCGCCGGGGCGTCGGCGGCGGATGCTTTCGAGGTGGTGCGGTAAGGGAGCGCGATAAAGCCGGTTCGGTAAGGCGAACGGTCGGCACGTGGGTGAATTCATCCGCCCGGCAGTCTGAAGCAGCCTGCTCCGGCAGGGTGATTTCTCCTGCGCCGGCAGTGCTTCAATGGAGCTTCGTAGACGTGTTCTGCCATTCGCGGTTCAGGAGGAAATATGCAGGTTGAGGACGGCCGCTGGAGCTGGGAACGCGGTTTCCCGTTGCGGTATCTTCTGGCGGCCGACGGCGGTGAACAGGTGTGGGCCCGGTGCGCCGACACCGAAGGACTGTTCGCCGATCCGGTGCCTGCCCCGAGGGAGCGTCTGACCTTTCTCGGGTGTGACCCGGCCGGACCGCTGCGGACCGCCGTCGAGCAGCCCGCCGGGGCGGTTGCCCGGCTGGGTGAGCTGTGCCTCGAAGTCTGGAACGAGAAGCGGCCGGTGGAGTGGTGGGGGCTGATCGACGCCGATGTCGTCGACCGGCGCCCCAGCGGCAGTGACCCCGCCCTGATCGATGTCGTCATGGAAGCGGGGGTGAACGAGCCGGAGGAGGGCCGTTCCGATCCGGCCGGGCGGCGGCGGTTCGAGCTGTTCGCGAAGGACTCCCTCGGCACCTGCCAGGGAGTCGAGGGCCTGTACGTCGAACGGGCCGGTGCTCCGGAGAAGCCGATGAAGCTGATCGGCTGCGAACCCACCGAGCGGCTGCGGGCCGTGCTGGACACGCCGGAGTCAGGGGCAGCCGCCGAGCTGTGGGCGCTGGACCGCTCCGGCCGCCCGATGACGTCCCGGAGCCTTGCGCTGGAGGTCGGCGAGGTGCGCCCGTCCGTCCTCGGGGGAGACCTGCTCGACATCACGCTCACCGACGGTGTCGACGACCCGCCTCCGCTTCTGGCCGAACCGGTCTGGGAGGCCTGGTACGAGGGGGTTCCGGACACGCTCAACGAGTGGGCCCGGTTCACGCCCGAGGGCAGGCACGAGTGGCTCAAGGTCGCTTTCCGGAACCAGGCCGCGGGGCGCGCCGACGTGTCGGGCGGCACCTACCACGTCGACGGCACCTACGTCACGGACATCTATGGGCTGCACTGCGCCCTGGGCGAGGCGTTCCACGGTCCCGGCGGGTACTACGGTATGGACTGGCCGTCGTTCAACGACTGCCTCGCCGGCGGGGCCGGTGTGGTGCCACCCTTCACGCTGGTCTGGCACGACGCGGAGACCGCCCGTAGCTCACTGGCCGGGGTCGTGGACAGCCTTGAGGAAGAGCTCGCCTACTTCGAGGAGATCGTGCAACGCCTCGAAGGGTCTGGTGTGGTGGTCGAGCTCCGATAGGACGACGGAGGGCCTTGCCGAGTGGGAACTCGGCAAGGCCCTCCGCTTCAGTTGGGGGAGGCGGCGTCAGCGGCTCTCAAGAGCCTTGCGCGGAACGCGCCTCGTGATCCCTCCGGATGGCTACCCACGGGGGTCGTAGATGGTGACCCGGTTGTAGTTGTGCTCCGTGATCCAGCCGATCTCCCCATGCTTGTTCACGAGGATGCGGTAGTAGTTCTTACCGTCTCCCATGTCATAGATCCTCGCGTCTTTCCACTTCCGCAGAACACTGGCCGGAGTGTTCTTGCGGCCTTCGTAGTAGTCCGGCTTTCCCTTGTCATTGAGGCGTTGCGGCCGCTCGCCATTCATCACCTTCTTGACGTTGTCGTGGATGATATTCGGCGTCTGCCCGTTGCCGCCGCCCTTGCTGCCGGCCCGCTTGTTACGGGCCTCGCGAAGCGCGGTCCCGAGACCCTCGTCGATACGGCCGATGCCGTCAGCGGTGGCGTACGCGCCACCGATGATCGCCCCGGTGCTCACGGCGATCGCCGGAGCTCCCGCCACGCAGAGGACACCGGTGGCGCACAGGAAGCCGCCCCCGATGTCGCCCGAGGCGCCGAGCCCGATCCCGCCGAGGCCGAGGAGCGTTTCGAAACTTCCCGCCCAGATGTCGCCGTTGGTGAGAATGGACGTGGTGTAGTCGGCGAACGTCTCCGCGCCGTCCTTGACCGCGCCGGCGCCCTTCTTGAGCCAGCCCGGCGCCCAGTCCGGCCAGCCGTCGTCGTCGTCCTCCTCCTGGGACTCGTTCGCCTCGGCGAACTTCTTCTTCCAGGCCTCCTGGAGCTTCCGCCACTCGGCAGCTTCCTTGCGCTGCTTGTCGACGACGATCTGCTTGGCCTCGTCGGCGGCCTTCTGGGCCGCCTGGGAGTCCTTGCCCGCCGCGGTGGCCGAGGCGCGCGCCTCGTCGGCGGCGGTCCATGCCTGGTCGGCCGAGCCGCGGGCGTAGTTGGCCCAGGACTGCGCCTGGGTGGCGGACCGGACCGCCCGGGTGGCCGCGTTGTTGGCGTCGGCCTCGGCGGCGCGGGCCTGTCGGGCGGACTCGGCGGCCTGAGCGGCGGACGCCTCGGCCTGCCGGGCGGACTCCTTGGCCTTCTTCGCGTAGTCGCCGGCCTCGTCGGCCGACTTCTGGGCGGCGTTGGCGGCCTTGCGCGCCTGCTCGGCGGCCTTCTCGGCACGCAGGGCGTGTTCGTCGGCTAGGTGGGCGTTCTGCTGCGCGGTGGCCGCGACGCCGGCCGCCTCGGCAATCAGCTGCTGCACCCCCGCGACGTGCGTGGCGGTGAGCCGGTCCTGACGGGCCGCCTTGTACTGGCCGGTCTGGACGAAGGCACGGATCACCTGCGGCGGTCCCACCAGGGCGACCTTCGCCGCGGCCTGGACCTCCGGGCTGCCGCTGCTGGACAGCTGGATGGCGCGGGTGCGCTCGTCGGCCTCCCGGGCGTCGAACTGCCCCTGGTCGAGGAAGTCCACCAGAGCCTGGGTGGTACCCGCCTTGATCGCTTCCTTGGCGGCCGCCCGCGTCTGGGTGCTGCCCGTGCTCGACAGCTGCACCGCCTTGGTGCGGTACGCGGCGGCGGCCGCCTCGTGCCGGCCGGTGACCAGGAACTGGTGGATCTGCTCCGCGTTGCCCGCGAGGGTCTTCTCGGCGGCCTCCCGGACCGGGGTGGACAGGCCTTCCTCGGCCAGCCGCTCGACCTGGCTCCGCTCGTCCTTCTCGGCGGCCTGCTGCCGGTCGACGCGCACGTACTTGCGTACGTCCTCGTCCGAACCGGAGAGGGCGGCCGCGGCCGCGGCCTGACTCCACGCCTCCCGGGTCTTCAGCGCGGCCAGCGCCACCTTGCGGCCCTCGACCGCCGTCTGCCGGGGGTCGGCGCCGGGCTCGGCGGCCTTGGCGGCCAGCCGGTCGGCCTCCGCGTCGAGCTCCTTGGCCTCCTTGGCGGCGTGCTCGGACCGTGCCTTACCGTCCTCGTACTCCGTCTTGAGATCGCGGGACAGGTCCATCGCGGTCGCGGTACGGGTCTTGAGGTCCTCGGCCTCGGTCTCGCGCGCCAGGTCGAAGATCTCACGCGCCTTCTTCACCGCGTTGGACGCTTCGTCGGCGGCCTTCTGCGCCTCGGTGGCGTGCCGCCGGGACTCGCCCGCGGCCTTCTCCGACTCACCGGCGTGCTCGGCGGCCTTGTCGGCTTCGTCCGCCGCCTTCTTGGCGTGTGCGGCGGCCCTGTTGGCCGCGTCGCGCGCCTGGTAGGCCGCGGACGCGGAGCGCTTCGCCAGACTGGTGGCCGACTGGGCGGCCCGGGACGCCTCGCGGGCGTGCCGCTTGGCCTGGGCGGCGGCTGCCTGCGCCTCGGCCGAGTGCGCGCCGGCCGCGTCCGCGTAACCACTGGCCTGCATCGCCGCGTCGGCGGCCGCGTTCGCGTTCGCGCTGGCGCTGGTTGCCGCGCCGGCCGCCTCGCTGGCCCTGTCCGATGCCTTGCCGGCCTCGTCGGCGGCCTGGGCCGCCCATGTCGCGTTCTTGGCGGCGTTTCGGGCCACCTCGGCAGCCTTACGGGCGTGGGTCGGCATTCCCGCGTACGAACCGGCAGGGGCGGCCCCGGTTCGGGGCCGGGTCGGGGCGGGGGTCGCACCCGCCGCAGCCCCGGACCC
>NZ_JBEZAN010000003.1:460041-482930 GCF_040646595.1 Streptomyces sp. NPDC045470 | reverse complement strand
CGCCGCCGCGCCGCCGTCGTGGGCGCCGTGGCCCGCCCCGGCCGCTTGCGGGGGGGGGTTGGGGCCCCCCGCGCCTCCCTTCGGGGGGGGGGCCCCCCCCCCGCCCCCCCCCGCGGCTGCGGCGGCCGCGTTGCGGGCCCGGGAGGCGGCGTCGGACGCACCGGCCGCAGCCGCTGCCGCCTGCGCGGCGGCGTTCGCCGCGTGCCGCGCGGCGGCGTTGGCCGCGTTCGCGGCGCCGATCGCCTGCTGCGCCGCGCGCGCCGCGCCGCGCGCCAGTTCCGCGGCCTGAGCTGCCGCACTGGCGGCCTGCTGGGAGCTCTTGCCGGCCGCCTTGGCCTCTTCGGCCGCCCGCTGCGCTGCCTCCTTGGCCAGCCTCGAAGCCTCCACCGCACGGTCGGACGCTTCCTTGGCGGCTTCGGTCTTCCGCTTGGCCAGTTCCCCGGCCTCCTTGGCCCGCTGGGCCAACTCCTCGACGGAGGCGCGCTCCTGGTCCCGGGCGTGAGCCACGTACTGGCCCACCTCCAGGAACTCCCGGATGTCCGCCGGACCCGACCTCAGCGCGACCTTCGCGGCCTCGCGGGTGGCCTTGCCGCCGCTGCTCATGATCTGGATGAGCCGGGTGCGTTCGTCCGCCTCGCGGGCCGAGTACTGGTCCGTGTCCAGGAACGCGCTGATGTCCTCGGCGGACCCCTTCAGGGCCTCCTTGCCGGCTTCCCGCACATTCGTGTCACCGGCGCTGATGACCTGGACCGCACGGGTCCTCTGGTCCGCTTCCAGCGGCGTCTTCCAGCCGTCCTTCAGGAAGCTGCTCAGTGCTTCCGGAGAGCCGGCCTGCGCCTTTCTCAGTGCTTCTTTGGCAGCTTCCTGCAGATTGCGGCCGCCCGCCGAGTGGATCTGGATCGCCGCGAGGCGCTCGTCCCCCAGCTGAGCCAGTGCTTCGTCGTTGTCCAGGAATTGACGGACTTCCGCGTCGGTGCCCAGCAGTGCGGCTTCCGCCGCCGCCTTGACTCCCGGCCCGCCGTTCTTCCAGAACTGTACGACGCGGCCGCGATCGGTCAGCTGATGCTGACCGCCGTTCCCGCCGTTCTGGTCTCCCGCCGCGTAGGCCGGGCTCGTCCCGATGACGCCCGCGACCAACGCCAGCGGCAGTACGCCTGCGCACACGGCACGTATGCTGCGCGGCGTCTTTCCTCTCGCTCTCACTACTGTACAAACCCTTCCGGTTTGCGATGTGCTGCCGACTTTCGGCGTCGCGAGCATATCCGCAGCAAACACGGTGCTCGGTACGGTCTTGAAGAGCCAAGTCTTCAGTTATACGCGGGTGTCGGTTCTGTCACCGTCGCCGCTTCGGACGAACGAGGAAGCGACAGGTTGTACCGCCCCTCGGCTTCGTTTTGATTTCGTTACCCACGGGGTCCGGCAAGCTAGGCAAACCGCCAGGGTGCTAGGTTTACGGCTCCCCTTTGGGCTGGTTTCCCTGCGGTTGCAGCGTGGTGCCGCCTCATATGTGAAAGGAACCCTGGTGATACATCGCCTCCGCAAGTTTCTGATTGCCGGTGTTGTCGGCGCCTCCGCGGCCGTCGCGGGAGGGGCCGCCTTCGCTGTGGCGCAGGCGAGCCCGCAGACTGCGCCGGCCGTGCAGAAGGCGGCAGACGACACCCCGCCCTTCGCGGTGGAGGATTTCGATTACCCGAACGCGGACAAGATTCTGCGGGAGGTTGGCATCAAGCTCCGCAAGGGCGACGGGCACATCACCCTTGCCGACTGCGACGGCGCCGCCGACCTGGAGGTCATGGCCAACAAGGACAAGAAGCCGGTCAGCTACTGCTTCAAGGTCACCGGGAAGAGCGGGTACCTCACGCTGGAGGTGCCGCAGCTCGTCGGCATCTGGGAGAACGAGGGGCGTGCCGCCAAGGCCACGCTCACCACCGAAGGCAAGACGAAGACCGTCGCGCTGAAGAAGAACGACCTCACGGAGCTCGGCGAGGGTGACATCACCACGGGTGCCAAGGAAGCGACCCTGCTGGAACTGCGCGTCACCGGCTGACGCAGTACGTACCTGATGCAGTACTGACGCAAGGAAGGCGACCGGCGCCTCATGCCGCCGGCGTCAGCCGCACGGAAACCCGGTCCGTACGGACCGGGCCGACGAGCGGGTACAATCTGACGGCACCTCAAAAGGCATGGCAGCGGTGAGGGGCAGGCCGGCGGAAATTCGGTCTGGCCCTGGCTCTGCCTGCCTTGCTGGATGCGATCGAGGCTGCCCGAAAATCGGATGGCTTTCCCTGTGCGCACGCGTACAGGGAAAGTGTGCGCCGAGGGCCCTCAGAATCCAGGGCCTCAGGAACCGGGCCTGAATCGCGGTGTGGCCGTCATTCTCCGAGCTCCACAATCTCGGTGCCTAACAGGCTCATAGGCGTGAGGGTCCGACTGTCCGAATACTCGGAAAACACCGTCCGCTTGTCTTCGTTCTGACGGCCTCGACCGCAATCCCGGAACAGGTCGCCTGTCGGTCTGAAGTGTTGCAGCGTGCCGCCCGGTGTAGAGGCGCCGCCGATCCAGAGGCATGGGCGAGAACGCGTACGGCGTCCTGCTCACCGCCGTTCACCTTCCACGGCGTCAAAGGTTCCTTCGATCTCCCAGTACTCCCGTACATCCCGCAATCATTAGAATCGGAATAGAGAAGCAACATGCACAGCAAGCCTCCGCGCATCTCGTGGATGACCGGGCTGGTGGCTGCGTCCGTCGTAGCCGGCTCACTCGTCGCCGCCTCTCCTGCCCTCGCCGTAGGCGGCGGCACCACCGCGGACGCGAACTATGCGTTCACGGCGAAGCTCGACATCGGCAACGGAAAGCGTTCCTGTTCGGGGGCTCTGGTCGACAAGCAGTGGGTGCTGACCGCCGCCAGTTGCTTCACGGCCGAGGCCGGCAAGAGTAACGCGCTTCCCGACGGGCCGCCCAAGCTCAAGACGACCGCCAGGGTCGGCAGCACCGACGTGTCCGGCTCGGCCGGACACGTGGAGGACGTCGTGGAGCTGGTGCCTTACCAGGGGCGCGACCTGGTCATGGCCAAGCTTGCCAAGCCGGTCGCCGGCGTCACCCCGGTGACCGTCGGTACCACCGCTCCCGTCGAGGGCGAGCAGCTGAAGGTCGCGGGCTTCGGCCGGACGAAGACCGAGTGGGTGCCGGACAAGCTGCACGCCGCCGCGTTCACGGTGGACTCCGTACGTGACGGGGCGCTCGGACTCACCGGCAAGGACGCCTCGGTGTGCAAGGGCGACACCGGCGGGCCGGCGCTGCGGGAGAAGAACGGCCAGGTCGAGCTGGTCGCGGTCAACAGTACGTCCTGGCAGGGCGGTTGCCTGGGAACCGACCCGGAGGAGACCCGCACGGACGCCGTGGACTCCCGGGTCGACGACCTGAACGACTGGGTCAGCAAGGTCCGTTACCGCAGCGTCTTCCCCAACGCGCCGTGGGGCAAGGCCACGCACGTCGCGTCGGGCTACTTCACCGGCGGTTCGGCCGGCGGTACCCGGCACATGGACCTGATCGTGCGCTGGACCGACGCCGAGATGACCCTCTACCAGGGTGGTGACGACAAGGACGCCAAGCACCCCTTCGTCGCCGAATACCGGCTGGCGGCCCCGAACACGCCCAAGAAGAAGAGCACCTGGGACTACGCCCGGCAGATCACCGGCGCCAGCTTCGGCGACGGCTCGGACGGCCTGGTGGTGCGCTGGGTCGACGGTGAGGTGACCCAGTACACCCACGTGGACAAGGACGGTTTCCACGGGGAGAAGATGCTGGCCAAGAGCGCGGACTGGACGAAGACCACGCAGATCACCGCGGGCCGGTACACCGCCAACGCGCAGCGCGACGACCTGCTGGTCGTCTGGGAAGACGGCCACGTCACGCTCCACCCCGACCTGGACACGAACGGCGTGAAGCCGGCTGCCCAGAAGGTGCTGACCAAGGCGAACAAGACGTGGCCGCACGCCACGCAGATCACCTCCGGCGAGTTCACCGGCAAGAAGACCGCGGACCTGCTGGTGCGCTGGTCCGACGGTGAGGCCACCATCTACCCGGGCGTGGACACCGCCGGCTTCCACGGCGAGATCCAGCTCCGCCCGGCCAAGTCGCCGTGGTCCGGCGCGACCGTGGTCGGCGCGGGTGCCTTCGTCGCCAACGACCGGCCCAACGACGTCATCGTGCGCTGGGCCGACCAGACGCTCGGCATCTACCCGGGCGTGGACGCCCAGGGGACGCACGGCGAGGTCAAGCTCGTCGGCTGAGGCACGCACCTCACCGCAGTCCGGCCGGCCGTCGTACCCGAGGGCCGGCCGGACCGCTGCCAGGGCCGCGACCGAACAGTCGATCTTCCGGCCCTGAGCCCGGCACCGGCCGGGGCGTCCCGCTCCCGCCGGTGCTCCTCCACGAGCCGGTGTCCACGACACCGTGCTCCTTGCACTTCTCCGCACGCCAAGGACCTGCCCGCCCGTGAACCCGTTCCCCACCCTGCCCACTCTGGTCGCCCGCCGGGTGCGTCAGAGCCTGTGTGCCTGCGCCCTGGCCGCCAGCCTGAGCGCCGCGGCGACACTCAGCCCTCTGGAAGCCACCGGCCCCTCGCGCGCCGATGCCCGCCAGGCCGCCACCGGCCCTGACAGCCCGCAGTCCCGGCACCGCGGCGACCCCGCCCTCGACCTGCCCAACCTCCTGCGGGACGGCCAGGGCAGGGAGCCCGACGCGGGAGACGCTGGTCAGGCGTCGCCGGGTACTGCGGGTATCCCGGCTACGGCTTTGGCTGCGTATCGGAAGGCGGAGGGGGTGTTGCGGGGGAGTCAGCCGTCGTGTCGTCTGCCGTGGCAGTTGGTGGCGGGGATCGGGCGGGTGGAGTCCGTGCATGCCTCTGGTTACGGATTGCGTGGTGACGGCTCGACGGCGCGGCCGATCCGGGGGCCGCGGCTGGACGGGGTGCAGTTCGCGCTGATCCGGGACACCGATGGGGGACGGTGGGACGGGGATGCGGCGTTCGACCGTGCGGTGGGGCCGATGCAGTTCATTCCGTCGACGTGGGGGAGCTGGGGCGCGGACGGTAATGGTGACGGGGTCAAGGACCCGAACAATATGTTTGATGCGGCATTGGGTACGGCGCGTTATCTGTGTGCGGGGGACAGGGATCTGAGCCGGGGGGCCGATCTCGACCGGGCGATTCTGAGTTACAACAATTCCCGTGCGTATGTGAATGCCGTACGGAAGTGGATGGACACCTATCGGGGCGCCGGGGTCACTGAGACGCCGGACGACGCTCCGGCCACGCCGCACCGGCCCGACCCCGCGGAGAGGGCGTCCGACGTACGCCGGGGTTACCAGCCCACCCGTACCGGCCAGCCGGCTCAGCCGGACCGGAACCGGAGGCTGCCCCGGGACTCCGGCGGGTCCGGTGGCTCCGGTGCGTCGAAGCGTGTTCCGTCGGGCCAGGGGACCGGCACCGGGGGCCGCCCGGTGCCCCCCCACCGCCCGCCGGCCAAGCCGGACCCTGCCCCCGAGCCGGTCGCGGATCACCACACCGTCGTACGGCTGGAGAGCCTCGGCGACCGGCACCTGGAGGCCGAAGTCGGTACGGCCTTCGGCCGAAAGCCGCAGGTCCGGGCCCTCGACGCGCACGGCCACCCGGTGCCCGGCGCCCGGGTCACGTTCCGCGGCACCGGTGTACGACTGCCGGGGGAGGCCGCCACCGTGACGGTGACGGCAGACCGGGGCGGCATCGCCACCGCCCCCGCCCTTCAGCCCGGCGACCGCCCCGGACGTTTCACGCTCACCGCGACCGCGCCCGGTGGACGTGGCCCGGCTGTCGACTTCACGGTCACCGTCCGGCCGCCCTCCTACCGTCTGGAGCTGTGGGACCGGGACCACCAGGACCACCACGACCCGCAGCGTCCGCCGCTGTCGCTGCCTCTGCAGGCGGGCCCGGACAGTCTCCTCTCCGAGCTGCCGTCCGTGCGGGTCACCCGGAACGGCCGCCCCGCCGCCGGCCTGCGCATCGCCGTGACCGTGCTGACCGCCGCCAAGGGCGAGAAGTCGGCGCCCGTTCTCGACGGGCCGTCCCTTCGGGACGCACACGACCGCTCGGTGCGTTCCTTGCTCCTGCCCCCTGCGGACGCCGACGGCCGAATCGCCCTGCCGCCTCTGCACACCGGGCCGCGCCCGGGCTCCTACCTCCTGCGTCTGGCCATCCCGTCCGAAGACGCTCCCGCCGGCCCGGCTGCTCCGTCCGCCCCGTCCGGCAATGTCCTGGACATTCCGCTGACGGTCACACCGCCACTGTCGGCCGGGCCGCGCATTCCCTGACAGCCGTCTCGAATTTTCTATCCGTATTCTGCTCGGCCGGGTTGCCGGCCGAGCCCGTTTCTTCGCAAAGAGCACTTCATGAAACGTACTTTCTGGCTGCGCGCCACCACCCTCGGCGTGGCCTCCCTGACCCTGGCCGGCGCCGGAATCTCCGCCGCGGCGGCCGCCGGCGCCACCCCGCCGCCGACGGAAGGCTCGCCCGCCGTTTCCGCGGCGGCGCCGGACGCGGTGCAGATGACCGCGGGCACGTCGGTTCCTTCAGCGCCTGAGCAGGTGCGTAAGGCAAAGGAGACCGAGCGGTACTGGACGCCGGAACGTATCCGCAGTGCGGTGCCGGTGGAGACCGCCGAGGCCGGGGCGAAGAGCGAGGGCGGTCAGCCCGCGCCCGGCGTGCGGCGCAAGCGGTCGGCGGAGCCGACCCACCAGGTGGCCGAGGGCATCCCCACCGTCGGCGTGTTCCTGCTGCGCGGCAAGGACGGCAGCGCGACCCACAACCAGTTCTGCACGGCCAGCACCGTCACGTCCGCCACCAAGAGCCTGGTCGTCACGGCCGCGCACTGCCTCAAGGGCAACACCTCGCTGCGTGACGCCGCCTTCGTCCCCGGCTACCGCGCCGGGACGACCAAGGCGGGCCAGGCCGGCGAGACGCCGTACGGCATCTTCCCCGTCCTGGACGGCAAGGTCTGGATCGACCACCGCTACCAGCAGAGCCCCGCCGACGACGACGTGGACTTCGCCTTCCTGCGGGTAGGGGCCAACGCCCAGGGCCAGTTGCTGGAGGACGCCGCGGGCCCCGGCAACACCCTCACAGCCGTCGATTCCGCACACTTGGCCCGCGAGAGCGTCACCGCCGTCGGCTACCCGGGAGGCCAGAAGACGCCGTTGTCGTGCACGAATGACACCCGGGCATTCCAGGGCCGTTTCATGGAGATCCAGTGTGACGGTTACCGGGCGGGCGTCAGCGGCGGTCCGTTCATCGAGGATTTCGACGGGCAGCGCGGCAATCTGGTCGGTGTCATCGGCGGTTACAAGACCGGCGGACAGTACGACCACACCTCGTACACCTCGCAGTTCGACGACGACGCGACGTGGCTCTACCGGCAGGCTGTCGCCGACCTTCCCCTGGACGGAAAGTTCACCATGGGCGGGGCCGGAACCTGGCAGCACGCGCGCCTCATGACCGCAGGCAGCTTCCATTCCGCCTCGGTGCGCAACAACACCAGTGATTTGATCGTGCGTTGGTCGGACGGGGAGGTCTCCCTCTACCCGGGCAATGGCGCCTACGGGTTCGGCAAGGACGTACAGCTGATCAAGGACCCGGAATGGAAGAACGCGGCGGTGATGACCGCGGGTGACTTCACCGGGGACGGCACCAGCGATCTTCTGGTGCGCTGGACGAACGGCAAGGTGACCCTTTACAAGGACGTCAACGAGACCAACAAGCTCAAGAACGCCATCCAGCTCAAGGCGCCGAACGGTACCTGGACGCAGGCGGTGGGAATGGCCGCCGGCCGCTTCGGCGGCGGCAACACCCGCAGCGACGACGTCGTGGTCCAGTGGGCCAACGGCCGCGTCACCTTCTTCACCAACGTCGACGCCAACGGCTTCCACGCCGAGTCCCGGCTGGCCGCCCCCAACGGCACCTGGCCGCACGCCCGTGACCTGGCGGCCGGCGACTTCAACCCGGCCACCGGCGACCAGGACCTCTTCGTACGCTGGTCCGACGGCGAAGTCACCGCCTACGAGAACATCGGCGCCAACCAGCTCAAGTCCGAACACCGTTTGAGCCCCGCCAAGTCGAGCTTCCGCTCCAGCGCCCTGGCCACCGTCGGTGCCTTCGGCGGTGACACCGCCCGCAACGACGTCGTCGTCGCGTGGCCCAACGGCCGCCTCACCCTGAACGGTGACACCACCACCACGTCGCTGGCCCGCGAACGCACCCTGGTGCCCGCCGCCTGACCAGCGCCCGGCCGTACTGTCGGGGGAGGTCTTCCCCGCCGTCGCCGACACGACGCAGCTCGCGCCGGAGGCAGCCAGACCCCCGAATCGCGCGAACCGCGGAGCCGGGCACCGAGAGGTGCCCGGCTTTCGTGTGTGAGCGAGCAGGGCGCCGGGTGCGCCGCGGCCGTCCCCGTCCAGGAATCCTTGACGGGGACGCGCTGACTCGTACGGAGAATCCGCTTTTCTGCGCCCGGACCTCCATGGACGCAGGCCGAACCAGGAAGAGGAGACCGTGCGCGTCGGCTCATATCGTCGCCGGCCGCGCTGCGCGGGCTGCTGCCGTGGCGGCAGCCCTGCCCGCGACAACGGTGCAGGCCGCCGGGAGCGCGGACACCGACAGGTCCGCGGGGCAGTGGCGAGCCCTGAAGTCCCGGGCGAACGGCAGGTACGTCACCGTCGAAGCCGGCGGCAGCGGCGATCAGCAGGGCAGACTCCGGGCCGACGCCGACCAGGCCGGGTCCTGGCAGCAGTTCACGCTGCACACCGGTGACAAGGGCGGCACCGTGAGCCTGCGCCCCGATGCGACCGGGCTGTTCGTCAGCGCCGAGGTCAAGGGCGCGGGAAACCACAGCGGAATGCTGCGCAACCGCGGGGCGAAGATCAGCTCCTGAGAGAAGTTCCTGCTGGTGCCGCAGTCCGAAGGCACCTTCGCGCTGAAGTCGAAGGCGAACGACAGGTTCGCCAGCACCGAGGTCAACAGCGCCGACGGTGACTACGGCCTGCTGCGCGCCCGTTCCGACCGCGCCGGCGGCTGGGAGTGCTTCACCGTCGAGCGGGTGGACGCGGTGCGGACGGCCCCGGCCGCCCCGTAGGCCCGCTCCGGACAGCCCGCCCGGCCGGCCGCGGAGCCCCGGCGCCACCCGTCGCCGGAGTCGCATCTTCCGCTTTTCGGTGGTGTGGTTGTCGTGCCGGGCCGCATCCCTGCCCGGGAAGCTGGGCAGTCTCTCCGGAGGTGAGGCGGACGGCTTCGGTGGTCGCGCCCGCCGCCCGGCCGAGCGCCCCCGGTGGCTCTCAACTGCGCGTGGGTGAACGGAAGTTCGTATAGAAGCGCGCTGGTGTGCGAGCGTCCCCCTCGGGGGGAGGTGGCGCGGGGTGGCGAAACGCCGAAGTGGGTCGGTACCCCACCCCCGCAACAACTAGCGTGCGTGCTCCGTGAACTGCCGACGGCCGATCCGGAGAGCGCCGATGCCTGCTGCATTCCCCCAGGGGACTTCCGCCACCCAGGAGGCCCCGGGGCCCTCCGGGCTCCTGGGCCCCCATGGTCCCCAGGGGGCGGACCCCGCGCCGGCGGCTGCCCGGCGCCGGGAGCGGGAGGGCGGGCGGCACGGCCGGGCCGCGTTCCCGGAGACGGCCGCCGATTCGGCCATACGGACCCGCCTGGTACGGCTCGCCGCCGTGCCCTGCCTCTTGGTCGCCGCCGTCTGCTCGGCCGCCACCGCCTTCGTCGTACGGGTCGGCGGCACCGGGCTGACCAGCCGTGAGTGGGCCGTACTTCTCGGTGCCTGCGTCCTGGTCTGCGTCATCGTGACGGCCGCCGGCACCGCGGCCAACAACGAGGCGCGCGCCGCCGTCGCCCGCCACGCCCGGCTGCGCGAGGTGTGTGCCCGCAGCCGGCACGACCTCGACGACCTGCTGGACCGGGTCCGGCAGGGCGAATGGCTCCAGCCGCGGGAGAGTGAACCGGCCACGCCGCCCCCGGGGGACAGCCTCGACCTGCTCGCTCACGAGGTGACCGCGGTGGGCCGGGCGGCCGAGACGGCCGTCGTGGACGCGGTGGCCGTCGCCCGAAGCCACGCCAGCGGCAACGAGCAGAAGGTCGAGGTGTTCGTCAACCTCGCCCGGCGCCTGCAGTCCCTGGTGCACCGCGAGATCGAGCTGCTGGACGAGCTGGAGAACCAGGTCGAGGACCCCGACCTGCTCAAGGGGATCTTCCACGTCGACCACCTGGCCACCCGCATCCGCCGGCACGCCGAGAACCTCGCCGTCCTCGGCGGCGCCATCTCCCGCCGCCAGTGGAGCCGCCCGGTCACCATGACCGAGGTGCTGCGGTCCTCCATCGCCGAGGTCGAGCAGTACCCGCGCATCAAGCTGGTGCCGCCCATCGAGGGCACCCTGCGCGGCCACGCCGTCGCCGACGTCATCCACCTGCTCGCCGAACTCGTCGAGAACGCCTCGGTCTATTCCGCTCCGCACACCCATGTCCTGCTGCGCGCCCAGTTGGTCACGGCGGGCCTCGCCGTCGAGGTGGAGGACCGGGGCCTGGGCATGTCGACGGCCGAGCAGACCCGGATGAACGGACTGCTCGCCGACCCCGACCACGTCGACGTGGCCGAGCTGCTGAGCGACGGGCGCATCGGGCTCTTCGTGGTCTCCTCGCTCGCCCGGCGGCACGGCATCGTGGTGCGGCTGCAGAGCAACATCTACGGCGGTGTGCAGGCCGTGTTCGTCGTACCGAAGGGCCTGCTGGGGCCGGAGTCCGAGCAGCCGGGGGAGGGCGAGCAGTATGTGGACTCCGACTCCGGAGAGATCACCCTGACGGTGTCCGAGCCGCCCGCCCTCCCCGACGCCGGGTACCGGGCCCCGCACGACGACGCGCCCGGACCGGCCGGGCCCGCCTCGCCGCGCGGACCGCGCCGCAGGCTCGTACGCGCCGCGCACGGAGCGCCGGCCGCCGGGGCAGCCGCCGGAGCGTACCCGGACGTCGCGTACGGCGACGGGGCGTGGCCGAGCGCGCCCGGGGCACCGCACGCCGGCACGCGCGCCCCCGCAACGCCGGCCGGCGGCCCGGCACCCGCCGGCGCCCACCGGGCCCCCGGCCCCCACGACGGTGACGGCCCGCACCCCGCCACGCCCGGCGCCGCCGACCCCGGCCCGGTGCTCCTGCCGCCCGCCCCGCCCACCGCGGCGGACGACGGCGCCCGGCCCCGCCTGCCCCGCCGCCGCAAGCAGGAGCACCTGGTGCCGCAGTTGCGCGGCGAGCCGATCCTGCCGTCGGCCGGCCGCCGTGACGGCCGGCCCGAACCCGAGCACGACCCCGGTCTGATGGCCGCGTTCCGGCGCGGCATCAGCCTCGCCGACGAAAGCTACGGCAGCCCCGCCGACCACGACGGTTACGACAGTTACCGGGCCGGCGCCGACGCCGGTCACGACAGGCCCGAACCCCGCCGAGGAGACGACCGCGACCATGGTGAGTGACGTGCACGCGCAGGCACATGCGCACCTGCAGGCAAGCCGGCACACCGACCTTTCCTGGCTGCTGACCGGACTCGTGAACCGCGTACCGCACGCGACCAGCGCCCTTCTGCTGTCCTCCGACGGCCTGGTCAAGGCGGCACACGGCTTCGACCCGGACAGCGCCGACCACCTGGCCGCCCTCTCCTCCGGCCTGTACTCCCTGGCCCGCAGCGCCGGAGTGCGCTTCGGCAACGGCGACGACGTGCTCCAGGTCGTGGTCGAGCTGGAGTCCACGTTCCTGTTCGTCTCCACGGCCGGATCGGGCGCCTGCCTCGCCGTGCTGGCCGGCCGGGAGGCCGATGTGGCGGTCCTCGGCTACGAGATGGGGATGCTGGTCAAGAGCGTACGGCCCTACCTGGCGACGCCGGTGCGACAGCAGGCCCCGGCGGGTGGTCGCTGACCATGGGCGTACGGCGCCGCCGCAGAGCGGGCCGGGAGATCCCGTGGCTGGACGACGAGGCCGGCCGCCTGGTCCGTCCGTACACGGTCAGCAACGGCCGTACCCGGCCGACCGCCCACTTCGACCTGCTGACCATGGTGATGGCCACCGGCAAGCGGCCCGTCACCTGCCAGGGCCCCGACTACGCCCAGGTACTGGGGCTCTGCGGCGGGCCGGTGTCGGTCGCCGAGATCGCCGCGCACATACGCCTGCCCGCCGTGGTCACCAAGGTCCTGCTGGCCGACCTGGTCGACTGCGGCGCGCTCGCCGCCCGCGCGCCGGTGCCGGTGTCCGCCTGCGGGGCAGGCCCCCCGAACCGTACCGACCGAGCCCTGCTGGAGGCGGTGCTGCATGGACTTCGCAAACGGCTCTGACGCCTTGGCGGCCGACGCCCGGCTGCCGACCGCCGCGGGCTCGTCCCCCGCGGCGCCCGCCGCCGGCTTCGCCGCCGACCCGTTCCCGCTGGCGCTGAAGATCCTGGTGGCCGGCGGCTTCGGCGTCGGCAAGACGACCTTCGTCGGCGCGGTCAGCGAGATCGAGCCGCTCAGCACGGAGGAACTGCTCACCCAGATCAGCGTGGGCACGGACGATCTGGCCGGTGTCGAGGAC
This sequence comes from Streptomyces sp. NPDC045470, assembly GCF_040646595.1. NCBI lineage: Bacteria > Bacillati > Actinomycetota > Actinomycetes > Kitasatosporales > Streptomycetaceae > Streptomyces > Streptomyces sp. NPDC045470. Next base: position 470,299 of record NZ_JBEZAN010000003.1, on the reverse strand, counting down.
AAGAACACCACCACCGTCGCCATGGACTTCGGCCGGATCACCCTCAGCCGCGAGCACATCCTGTACCTCTTCGGCACACCGGGGCAGGAACGCTTCTGGTTCATGTGGGACGAGCTGTCCAACGGGGCCCTCGGCGCCGTCATCCTCGCCGACACCCGCCGCCTGGACCAGTGCTTCGCCGCCGTCGACTTCTTCGAGCGGCGCGGCATCGCGTTCATCGTCGCGGTCAACGAGTTCGACGGCGCGTACCACTACACACCGGACGAGGTACGGAGCGCCATGGACCTCGCCCCCGACACGCCGGTCGTGCTCTGCGACGCCCGCCAGTGCAGTTCGTCCACCCAGGTCCTGGTCTCGCTCGTCCAGCACCTGCTCACCCCCGCCCCCGCCGCCACCCCGGAGTTCCCGTGACCCGTCCCGTCCCGCGCGTGTCGTACGCCTCCTACGACCCCACGCGTCATCTGCTGCTCACCCCGGAGGACCCCGAGGCGCCGGCCCGCGTGGCCCGGCTGCGCGCGCTGGGCATCGGCGACGCGCCGCTGCCCGCCTTCGACGCGTTCGCGCGCAAGCTGGCCCGCACGACCCGGGCGCCGTACGCCATGGTCAACTTCATCGACGAGCACCGGCAGTACTTCGCCGGCCTCTACACCCCCGACGACGAGCAGGCACCCGTCGAACTGGGCCCCGCGCCGCCGAGCGCCCAGCCCGGCCGGATGATGGCCCGCGACCACGGCTACTGCCCGCATGTCATCGTCCGCCGCAAGGCCCTCGTCCTGGAGGACGTGTGCGACTATCCGCGTTTCGCGGGCAACCCGGTCGTGGACGAGATCGGCATCCGCTCGTACCTGGGCGCGCCGCTCATCGACCGTACGGGGATGGCGCTGGGCACGGTCTGCGTGGTGGACCTGGAACGCCGCCCGTGGGGACGCGAGGGCCTGGAGACGATCAAGGCGATGGCGGCCGAACTCGTCGAGCAGATCCACCGCATGGAGCAGCGGGGCGCCGAGGAGGGCTGACGGCGGGACGGGCCTCGGGACGGATGGAGCCGACCTCGGGCCGGGGGCGGCGGAGCCTCCGGGCCGGAGGGAGGGGATTCCGGGCCGGGCGGCGGGAACCCCGGGCCGGGGGTGGCGCGGCTCCCGGGAAGAAGACCCGCGCCACCCCCGGCCGGGCCCTAACCGGTCGGCTGCAACTCTGTCCGCTCCCGCAGGAGGGAGATGCGGCGTCCGGTGACCGCGGGTTCGGTGGCCCGGTCGTCCTCGGTCTCGGTGAGGTCCGACGGTTCCCCGCGGACCAGACTCGCCAGCCGGCTGGACCACTCGCCCTTGGCCGTGCCGAGGGCCAGCTCGCCCAGGCGCAGCAGTTGGACGTCGGTGGTGCCGGCCGGGGCGAAGATGTGGTGGGCGTCGCGCAGGAAGCGTTCCACCGGGCGGTCCGTGAACAGCCCGCAGGCGGCGTGGATGTCCATCGCGTCACGTGCCGACTCCAGGGCGGTCTCCACGTTGACCAGCTTGGCGTTCATCAGCTCGGCGTCGCAGGGCAGGCCCTGGTCGAGCAGGTGGACGGCGTGGTAGGCGGCCAGCCGGGCGGTCAGCAACCGGGACTGGACGCGGCCCAGCTTGATCTTGATGTTGCCGAGGTTCGCCAGCGGCTTGCCGTAGCGTTCCCGCTCCGCGCAGAAGCGCGCGGTCTCGTCCAGCACCGCCTGGTGGATGCCGAGCGACACCGCGGTCAGGTTCGGCCGCCCGTACAGCACGCTGGAGGAGTAGGCGACGGCCAGCCCGTCGCCCTCGTCGCCGAGCAGGTTCGCCGCCGGCACCCGGCAGTTGTCGAAGAACAGCTCGCCGAAGCTGAAGCCGTGCAGCCCCATGGCCTGCTGCTGCGCGCCGACCCGCAGGCCCGGCCGGTCCGCCTCCACCAGGAACGCCGACAGGCCCCTGGAGCCCTCACCGGTCCGTACGACGACGCCGTGCAGGTCGGCGACGTGGCTGTTGCCGACGTAGATCTTGCGGCCGTCGAGGACGTAGTCGTCCCCGTCGCGGACCGCCCGGCTGGTCATGCCGAGCACATGGCCGCCCGACTGCGGCTCGGTGACGGCGATGGTCGGCAGGCAGGCACCGGTGGCGACGGCCGGCAGCCAGGTCTTCTTCTGCTCCTCGCTGCCGAAGTGGATGATCTTCGCGGCGCCGAGCTGGGACGCCTGCACCATGGCGCCCATGGCGCCGCTCACCCGGGACAGCTCCTCGATGACCAGGGTCTTGGCCAGGTGCCCGGCGCCCATGCCGCCGTAGGCCCGGGGGACGGTCGCACCGATCCACCCCTGGCGGGCGATCAGGCGCGACAGGTCGTGGCAGACGGTACGGGACGCCTCCATCTCGGCTATCCGGGGCCGGACCTCGCTCTCGGCGAAGTCCCTGACCCGGTGCCGGAGTGCTTCGTGCCGCTGGTTGGTGAAGTAGCGATGCAAGACGAGCCTCCTCCGTCGAACGCCCCCGCGCTGTGCTGCTCTCCGCCTGCCTGCCGGGCGGCGCACCCGGAAAGTGCGCCGCCGGTCGCCCTGGTCTGCGACCACGCCGTTCCGGACCGTCATGGGTTGCTTACCTCGTGCAATACCCGTTGGCATACCTGCTGCACGGCGCATAAAACATCAACACCGTGCATTTATGCGAGCAATGGGAGCGCGCGGAACCACTTCACCACCCCTGTGGTTTACGGTGCGTGCAGCACGTCCGGCGGTGTTCTCGTGGGGTGGCGAGGGGAGGCGCGACACCGGTGGCCCCCGGCCCCCGCCGCCCCCTCGTTCCCAGGTCCCGCACCCAGCCGACCATGGAGTCCGGCAGCCTCTGGAGGCACCTCATGACCGACGATCTGCGCCTGGGCGTCATCGGCTTCGGGATGCGCGGTGATCTCGCGCGCACCGCTCACCGGCCGGGATACGGCGCCCGGGTCGCCGCCGTGGCCGACCCCGACCCGGACGCGTTGGCGTACGCCGCCCGGCGCTTCCCCGGCGCCGAGACCTTCGCCGGCCACCGGGCGCTGCTGCACCACCCCGGCCTCGACGCGCTCCTGCTCCTCACCCCCGACCACACCCACGCGTACCTGGCGCGCCAGGCGCTGCGCGCCGGCCTCCCCGTCTTCGTGGAGAAGCCCCTCGCCACCTCCGTCGAGGACTGAGACGCGATACTGCGCACCGCCCAGGAGACCGGTACGCGTCTGTACGTCGGCCACAACATGCGCCACATGCCCGTCATCCGCCTGATGCGCGAACTGATCACGCGCGGCGACATCGGCCGGGTCCGGACCGTGTGGGTACGGCACTTCGTCGGGCACGGCGGCGACTACTACTTCAAGGACTGGCACGCCGAGCGGCGGCACACCAACGGGCTGCTGCTCCAGAAGGGCGCGCACGACCTGGACGCGCTGCACTGGCTCGCGAACGGCTACACGCGGCAGGTGCAGGCGCTGGGTGACCTGACGGTCTACGGCGATCCCGGCATGCGCCGGGCGCCGGGGGAGCCCCGGCCGGAGGACTGGCTGGCGCACGACGCGCACTGGCCCCCCGGCAGCCAGCGAGGCCTGAACCCGCGGATCGACGTCGAGGACGTCTCCCTGGTCAACATGCGCCTGGACAACGGGGTGCTGGCCGCCTACCAGCAGTGCCATTTCAGTCCTGACTACTGGCGGAACTACACCGTCATCGGCGACGCGGGACGCCTGGAGAACTTCGGTGACGGGCCGGGCGGCTCGGTACGGGTGTGGAACTCCCGCCAGTCCGGCTACCGCGCCGACGCCGACGCCGCGTACGAACTTCCGGCCAGTGAGGCGGACGACGAAGCCGGGCACGGCGGCGCCGATCCGCTGCTGATGGACGAGTTCCTGCGGTTCGTCCGGCACGGCGGGCCGACCGACACCTCACCGGTCGCCGCCCGGATGGCGGTGGCGGCCGGTGACCGGGCCACCGCCTCGCTCCGCCACGGCGGCACCCCGTACGAGGTGCCGCCCCTGGACCCGGAGCTGGTGGACTACTTCGAGCGCGGCCAGACCAAGGAGGGGTGAGCCTCCTCCCTCAGTCGGCCGCCCCGCAGCAGGAATCGCGCCGGTGCTGCCGCCCGACCTCCAGCCAGTCCACCGCGCCCGCCCCGGCCGCCCTGACCGCGCGGCTGTCCGGCGCGGGGAAGGACGCCACCAGTTCGTCCTGCTCGTAGAGCCGCCCGCCCCGCAGCACCGCCGCCGTGCGGACCAGCGTGTCGAAGTCGGTGAACGGGTCACCGTCCACGACCACCAGGTCGGCCAGCTTGCCCTCTTCCAGCGTGCCGAGGTCGCGGTCGGCGCCGAAGACGCGGGCGGGCAGGGCGGTGGCGGTGCGCAGGGCCTGCGCCGCGGTGAGCCCGTAGCGGTGCAGGGCGCGCAGCGCCAGGTGCAGATGCAGGCCGACCGGTGTCAGCGGCTGGTCGGTGCCCAGGGCGACGAGGCCGCCGCCGCGCAGCACCCGCCGGTAGACGCCGATCTCGGTCTTGAGGTCGCCCAACTGTTTCGGGGTGGGCCGGTGCCCCGCGTTCTCCCGCGCCAGCGCGGCGTCCCACGGCGGCATGAGGGTCGTCACCCGGTCGTCGTCGGCGAGGTCGGGGTCCTCGCCCAGCAGTACGGAGGCGGTGAAGGGGGTGGCGATGAGGTGGAAGTCCGTACCGGTGTAGATCTCCTCCACGTCCTGGTAGGCGTGGCCGGTGGCGGTGACGGCGTGCCCGAACTCCAGTCGCTGGGTGGCCTGGAGATGGGTCGTCAGGTCCTGGCCGAGTTGTACGCCGGGCGACAGCAGGTGGCTCCCGGACCGCACCCCCAGCCGCTGGTGTGCGAAGCGCGCGGCCTCCTCCATGATCCAGCCGGGGGCCCGTACGTACGTCTTGACGAAGTCCCAGTCGAGCGCGGCGCCCCGCTCCAGCGACCGGCGCAGGCCCTCCCGCGTGGCGTGGGCGCGGCCCATGCTGTAGGCGACGCGGCTGCCGTCCAGCAGTTCGCCGCAGGCCAGCAGCCGCGGACCGGCGAGCGTGCCGGCGGCGACGGACTCCCGGACGCGGGCCTGTTCGTAGGAGAAGCCGCCGAAGGAGACGGCGGTGGTGATGCCGTAGGCGAGCTGGAGAGCGGTCTGGCGGCCGCCGTACGTGGTCTGCCAGGGATGGGTGTGCGAGTCCCACAGACCGGGGATCACGGTGCGCGCCGAGGCGTCGACACGGCGGGCGGCGCGCCGGCCGGCGGCCCGGCCGTGCGGCTCGACACCGGTGATCCGGCCGTTGCGCACCACCACGTCGACGTCCTCGCGCACCTCTTCGCCGGTGCCGTCCCAGAACCGGCCCGCGTGCACGACCGTGTCCCGGGCGCGCGAACCGCGGTGGTCCAGGGCCACCCGGACGGTCCGCGCGGGGCCGCCGTCCAGGCCGGTCAGCCGCAGCCGGCCGGCCGACAGGTACAGCAGGGTGCGGGAGTCACCGGACCAGGACGGGTGGTCGGCGCTCTCGTCGGTCAGCCGGCGCGGCGCGCCGTCAGGAGTGCCGTCCGGGCGTACGGGCAGCACCCACAGCGCGGATTCGGCGATCAGCGCCATCCACCGGCCGTCCGGGGACCAGACGGGCCCCGAGTCGTAGCGGTCGGCGATCGACCGCACCGTGTGCCCCGGGTCCGGGGCGTGCAGCCGGACCTCGCCGGTGCGGGTGTCGACGATCCGGATGAGGTTGTAGCCCTCGCGAAAGCGCCGGTTGAGGCGGTTGCGGTCGCAGAAGGCCACGTAACGGCCGTCCGGGGACCAGCTGGGACGGCCGGGCACACCGCCGCCGCCCAGCGGGGCGGTCGGTGTCTCCTTGCCGTCGGCCAGATTCCGTACGATGAGATTTCCGGACATGTCGATCGCGGCGAGCCGCCTGCCGTCCGGGGACAGCGCGGGCTGCACCCGGCCCCCGCCGGCCAGCACCGTCTCCGCACCGGTCGCCAGATCGTGCCGGCGGACCGCGAACAGCCCGTCGCGGTCGTCCGCGTACACCAGGGAACGGCCGTCGCGGGCCCAGCTCGGCCCGAGGACGTACCGGGTGGCGCCCGCCCGGACGAGCCGCCGCGGCCGGCCGCCCGAAGCGGACACCAGCCACAGCGAGTCGAGGGCGGCGAAGGCCACCTGGCGTCCGTCGGGGGAGAGCGCGGGCAGGTGGACGCCGCGCACCGGCCGGACGCCCGTGCGCTCGAAACCGTAGTCCTTGGCCTCGTAACGCGGCCGCCGGACCGGCATCTCGGCGGTGAAGGGAATGGTTTCCGCGCCGTCCGGCGCGGCGGGCCGCACCACCGTGAACTGCCCGCCCACGGTCAGCAGCAGCTCCTCGCGCGAGACCCAGCGCGGCGGTACGGGCTCCACGTCACCGTCCACCGGAACCTCCGCGCCGTCCACGACGAGGGCGCAGGTGGCGCCGGGGCGCTCGGTGGTACGCAGATAGGCGAGCCGGGGGACGCCGCCCCGCGCGGCGGGCGCCAGGGCCGGGACCATGGCCTGGGTGCCGGCCGCGGCCGTGTGCTCGGTGACGACCGCCCCGCTGCCGTCGGCCCGTACGGACGCGACGGTACGGCTGTCCAGGGAGGTGCCGGACACCGCGCCGCGCACGAACCACAGCCGTTCGCCGTCCGGCGACCAGGCCGGGTCGAAGTCCTCCCACGCGCCGCCCTGATGGGGCCCCTGCTGTCCGGCCAGCCCGGTCACCCGGGTCAGCTTCCGCGTCCGTACGTCCAGGACCCAGATCCGGTACGGGCTGCCCGCCACCGGATCACCGCCCCGCTCGGACGCGAAGGCGATCCGGGTGCCGTCCGGCGACCAGGCGGGCCCGCGGTCGTCCCACGGCCCGTCGGTCAGTTGCCGCAGGTCCGAGCCGTCGGGACGCAGCGTCCACAGGTGGAAGCCGCCGCCGCGGTAGGCGCAGACGGCGAGGCGGCTGCCGTCGGGGGAGAAGACCGGCCGGGTCGGTTCCAAGTCCGGCGGGGTGAGCGCGCGCGCCTCGCCGCCTGCGCGCGGGACGGACCACAGGACGTTCTGGATCTCGGCGACGAGCCGGTCGCCGGCGGGGGAGAGGGTGGCGGCGCCGTTCGTGGCGGCGGTGAACGAAAGGGTCGGCAGACGGGCGGCTTCGGCGGCGCGGGCGGCGGGGGCGAGCGGTCCCGGCAGCGCGGCCAGGCCCGTGACCGCCGCGGCGGAGGCCGTCCCTTGCAGGAAAGTGCGCCGGGAGAAAGGCCGCGGAAGGCGCGCGGCCCGGGAAGCGTCCTCGGATCTGTCCGTGGTGTCCAACGGTCCTCCAGCCATGGGGGGTTACGTGGGTCGGTGGCCTGGGGCGAGCCGACCGATCGTGTCACGCACCGATGGTCCGAGGTCAACACCCCGCGGCGCGCGCCTCGGCGAGTCACGGGGGTGGAGGAGGGGCCGGGGGACGGAGATCCGCGGCCGGCGCGGACCGCCGGCCGTCCGGCGTCACCGGGCGAGGAAGCCGGTGATCCGCTCGCGCAGCGACCGGGCGTCCAGGCCCTGGCCCGCCAGATGCTCGTCGAGCTGTCCGTAGCGGCGCAGTTCCCGGCGGCCGACGCCGAGGCCGAGGACGCGGTGCGGCACCTGCTCCAGCGCGTCGTTCGCGTGCCGGGTCGAGGTGCCCTCGTGGTACGGCTCGACGATCACCACGTCCGCCGCCGTCGCACCGGCCACCGCGGTCCGCAGCGCCGCGGCGTCGAAGGGCCGGACGGTCGTCGCGTACAGCACGGTCACGTCCAGGCCCTCGGTCGCGGCCAGGACGTTGTCCAGCATCGGCCCGACCGCCAGCACGACGCCGCCGGTCCCTTCGCGCACCGTCAGGAAGCGTGCCCCGTCGACCGGTCGCGGTGCCGCATTGGTCTGCACGGACAGCCGTACGTAGACCTTGTCGTCACCGGCCGCGGCGGCCCGCCGCAGCAGCGTGTCGGCCTCGTCCGGGTGGCCGGGGACGTGCACGGTCCAGCCGTCGAGGGTGTCGAGCAGGGCGATGTCGCCCGGTGCCATGTGGGTGAAGCCGCCGGCCGGCCAGTCGTACGAGCCCGCCGCGCTCACCAGCACCCCGCCCACGTCCTGGTGCCCGAAGTCCAGCTTCACCTGCTCGAAGGGGCGCTCCACCAGGAAGCTGGCGAAGGTGTGCACGACGGGCCGCATCCCGGCCAGGGCGAGGCCGCCGCCGACCCCGACGAGCAGCTGCTCTCTGATGCCGACGTTCACCACCCTGGCGGGATGGCGTTCCCGGGCGGACCGGAAGCCGTCGACGCCGATGTCGGCGAGGACGACCGCCAGCCGCGGGTCCTCGTCCAGGAGCTGGGTGGTGACCGAGGCGAAACGTTCGCGCATGGTGTCCATCAGAGTGATCCTTCTCGAAGTCGGTGCGTGCTCGGCGATGTGCTGCGGTGCGGGACGTGCGGATACGGATACGGCTGTGCGTACGGACGGGGTCGTGCGTAGGCATGGAGCCGTGCGTACGGACGGGGCCGGGCGGCGTGCCTCAGGCCGCCGCGGCCTTCGGCTTCGGCTCGCCCGAGTACTCCTTGGCCTCCACCCGGGCCACGACCGCGTGCGGCCGGTCCGGATGCGGCGCGGTGAACGCCGCGTACAGGGCCTCGTGGTCGCGCCCGTCCACGGTCACCGCCGACCAGCCGGCGGCCTCGAACCGCGAGGCGATCCCGCCGCGCCAGCCGTGGCTCGACGAGGTGTTGTCGACGACCAGCGTGTGCAGCCGGGACAGACCGGCGGCGCCCGCGTACGCGATGGCCTCGTGGTTGCTGCCCTCGTCCAGCTCGGCGTCGCCGATCAGGACCCACACCGCCGGATCGGTCAGGTTCCGGGCCCGCAGGCCCAGGGCCGTGCCCACGGCCAGCGGCAGCCCGTGCCCCAGCGAACCGCTGCCGATCTCCGCGCCCGGCACCAGCACCCGGTCCGGGTGGTGGCCGAGCGGCGAGTCGTACGAGCCGAAGCCCGGCAACCACGCGGTGGGGAAGAAACCCTTGGCGGCCAGCACCGCGTAGTAGGCCATCGGGCCGTGGCCCTTGGAGAGGAGGAAGCGGTCCCGGGCCGGGTCCTGGGCGGTGGCGGGGGAGACCCGCAGCACCCGGTCGTAGAGCACCCACAGGGCGTCGAGGGTGGAGGTGGCGGCCGGGCCGTGCTTCTCGTCACCGGTCATCAGGCTCATCAGGTGCGGGAGTTCGCCGAAGCCGGCGTCGTGCGCGGCGGTCCCGTGCAGGGTCGTGTGCGTCATGGAAAAGAGCCTGCAACTTCAAGTCCACTTGAAGTCAAGCGCTACTCTGGCAGGCATGACCTCACCCCACGACCGGCTCCCGATCGGCGAGCTCGCCGGGCGCAGCGGGCTGGCCGCCTCCGCGCTGCGCTACTACGAGCAGCTTGGCCTGATCCACTCCGAGCGCACCGGCGGCGGACAGCGCCGCTTCACCCGCGCCACCCTGCGCCGCATCGCCTTCATCCGGGCGGCCCAGGCGGTCGGGCTGTCCCTGGAGGAGACCAGCGCGGCGCTGGCCAGGCTGCCGCGGGACCGCGCGCCCAACGCCACGGAGTGGAACAAGGTCGCCCGTACCTGGACCCGCCGCATCGACCAGCAGATCGCCGAACTCCAGGAGCTGCGCGGCCAGTTGTCGAGCTGCATCGGCTGCGGCTGCCTGAGCCTGCGCAAGTGCGGCCTCTACAACCCGGGCGACGCGGCGGCCGTGAGCGGGGCGGGCGCCCGCTACCTGCTGGGCGACCGCCCCGAAACGGTCGGCGTCGAGACGCCGGGCGTCAGACCTGACCCGGCTTGAAGACGTCCTGCTCGATCAGGAGCTTGTCGATCCTCGCCTTGTCCACCCGGTTGGTGACCTCCTCGACCTCCTGCCGGTCCCGTACGCACTTGGCCAGTGTGAACGCCGACGAGACCACGAAGACCAGACCGAGCCCGAGGAAGCCGCGCTCCCAGGCGCCCACGGGCAGCTTGGTGATCCCGACCATCAGGGCGACCAGGGACAGCCCGAACGAGATCGCGGACTGCACGAAGAAGGCGGTGGTCGTCGGCCGCTGTATCGATGGAGTGGTCATGCGCGTAGCGTCCCGCCAGGGTGCCGGGGGCGCATGAGTACGCGTACTCATGCGCCCCCCCCCCCCCCGACGGCCGGCCCGCGGGGGCCCCCCGCGCCCCCGGGGCGGACCGGGGGGGGGGACCCCCACGCAAGGGGGTGTGTT
>NZ_JBEZAN010000003.1:211542-460031 GCF_040646595.1 Streptomyces sp. NPDC045470 | reverse complement strand
TACTGGTTGGTGTGTCCCGGGCCTTTCGCCCCCCCCGGGGGCCGGGGGGCGCATGAGTACGCGTACTCATGCGCCCCCGGCACCCTGGCGGCCGGACCGGAGCGGCCGCCGGGCCCGCCGTGCCGAACCTGGCGGCGGACACCCCCTGACATGCGGTATTGTTCTCTTGCGCGGTCGGCCGGGAGAAACACCGGGCCGGACGGGTATCGGGACGTGGCGCAGCTTGGTAGCGCACTTGACTGGGGGTCAAGGGGTCGCAGGTTCAAATCCTGTCGTCCCGACCGGGTGAAACAGCTCCCGGTCTGAGGGAAATCTCAGGCCGGGGGCTGTTTTCCGTGCTCTTCCGCCCCCATGTGCCGGACCGCCGGACCGCGATCGCCGGACAGCCGGGCGGACGGTGCTCCGGCGGGCGGCGGGCCGCCCCGCCGTCCGTCCAAGCTGGACACCCGCCGGTACCTGGCCTTCGGACCGGCCCCCCACTACTTTTGCCTCGGCGCGGGGTCGATACCTACGGAGAGCCGAGCCGCCCTCGCACCGTCGGCGGCACACCGGCCCCTGTCGTCCCCGCCGCCCCGCCCGATCACCCGCTCACCTCCCGGAGTGACCGTGCCAGATGCCCTCAAGATCAGGAACCAGCGGTGCTGACCCGCGACCGGACCCTGCACGGCGCGTTCGGCGCACAGGCCCGGAGCAGGCCGGACGGGGTGGCGCTGATCCAGGGCGAGACGGTCCTGACCTACGCCGAGCTGGCCAGGGCGGCGGACGACTACGCCGCGGAGCTGGCCGGGCTCGGAGTCCGGCCAGGTGATCTGGTACCGGTGCTCCTGCCGCGCACACCGGAACTCGTGGCGACACTGCTGGCCCTGCTCAAACTGGGCGCCGCCTACTCCGTCCTGGACGCGAGGTGGCCGCGGGAGCGCCGCGACGAACTCGTCCGGCAGCTCGGGTCGCCGGTCGTCGTCACCGAGGCACGGCCGGTGGCCGCGGCGATTCGCGGCGGCCGGCGGGTGAGCGACGCCGTGACCGGCGCCGGCACGCCGTCGACGGTCTTCTTCACCTCCGGCACCACCGGCACGCCCAAAGGCGTGGTGTCCACGCACGGCGCCGTCACCAGGCTGTTCACCGCCGGGAGCTTCGCCGATTTCGGGCCGGGCCGCGTCACCTCCGCCGCCGCCGCGCTGCCGTGGGACGCGTTCTCGCTGGAACTCTGGGGGCCGCTGGTCAGCGGAGGCACCTGCGTCCTCGCCGAGGGCGAGTACTTCCTGCCCGACACTCTCGCGGGGATGATCCACGAGCACGGGGTGAACACGACGTGGCTCACCGCCTCGCTGTTCAACCTGTTCCTGGACGAACAGCCTGAGTGCTTCCGCGGACTGTCGGTACTGATCATCGGCGGGGAACGGCTCTCGCCCGCCCATGTGCGCCGCTTCCTCACCGCGCACCCCGGCATCACGCTGCTCAACGGCTACGGGCCGGTGGAGAGCTGCGTCTTCGCGACGACGCACCGGATCACGCCTGCCGACACCCGGCGGACGCACGGGATTCCGCTGGGGCGGGCGGTGCCGTGCACCCGGACCGCCGTGCTGCGCGACGGGGCACCGGCGGCCCCCGGCCAACCGGGCGAGATATGGATCGGCGGCGAGGGCCTGGCCGTCGGCTACCTCGCGCATCCCGAGGAGACCGCGCGGCGCTTCACGACCGTGCGGACGGCGGACGGCCCGGTGCGTATGTACCGTACGGGAGACCTGGGCCTGCTCGACGACGAGGGCGTACTGCACTACCTGGGCCGCGCCGACCGGCAGGTCAAGATCCAGGGGCACCGGATCGAGCCGGCCGAGATCGAGAGTGCCTGCGAGGCACTGCCGGAGGTGGAACGGGCCGTCGTCGTTCCCGTGGAAGGAACCGACCTGGCCTTCACCCGCCTCGCGCTGTTCTACACGGCCGCGCCCGCGGCGCGGCGCTCCGCGGCCCTGGCCGACCGGCTCCGGGACGTGCTGCCGTCCTACTGCGTACCGGAGTTGATCGAAGAAGTACGAGCCTTTCCCCTGACGGCGCAGGGCAAGACCGACCACCGGGCGCTCCTGGCCGGGCTCGGGCCGTCCGGAAGCGGAACCGGAACCGGGACCGGGCCGGACCTCGACGCGCTCTTCGGCGAACTCGTCCGGTCCCCTGACGAATGTCCCGGCGCCTGGCCCCCCGACACCAGCTGGGCCGCGCTCGGTGGCACCTCGCTCGACGCGATGCGGCTGTGCGCCCGGATCCAGCGCCAGCTGAACGTCCGGGTGTCGGTGTCGGACTTCATGAAGGAGCCGAACCTCGACGGGCTGCGGCGTCTGGTCGGGCAGGCCGCGGCGCTGCCGGCGGAAGACCGGGCCGGGGCGACCGACAGCACGGTGGTTCCGCTCGTGGGCATGCCGGCGCACTTCTGCATGCGGTACGAGCTGCTCCCCGAAGACACCTCGACCCTGTGCCGCAGAGCCTGGCGGATCGACGGGCCCGTCGACCTGGAGGCGCTGGAACAGTCCCTGAACGACCTGCACGCACGGCACGAGGCACTGCGCGCCGCCTATCTCCTGGAGGACGGGCCGGTCGCGCGTCTGACCGGCCCGGGCGGCCGTGTCGTGCTCACCGACCTCGGCCCGTGCGGCGACGGCGAGCCGGCACAGGACCGGCTGGAGAAAGCGTTGCTGCGTCCGCTGTCGATCCAGACCGGCGAGGTCTGGCGCTGTGCCGTGGTGCGCGAGGCGAGCGGCAGCACCCTGTTCGGGCTGACGGTGCATCACATCGCGTTCGACGGCTGGTCGGAATCGCTGCTCGTCGCCGAGCTGTCGGCCGCGTACCGCAGCCGCCTCGCCGGAACCCGGGAAACCTTCGACGGCCCCGCCCCGACCCTCGCGGAACTCGCCCTGGAGGAGCTGACGGTCCGCCGGCACGAGGACCGCGGGCGTCAACTGGACTACTGGAAGTCGGCGCTGCTCGGCGCGCAGGACGTGGTGTGGCCCGAGCCGGAGTCGGTGGACGACGACCCGGTGGGCGTGTGCTGCTTCACGCTCGGCACGCCCGCCGTCGAGCGCCTGGCACGGGAGGCGCGCCAGTACGGGAGCACGCTGTTCCTGGCCCTCTTCACGGGGTTCGACGCGGCTCTGCGCGAGGTGCTCGGGCAGGGGGACTTCTGCGTCGGTGTCCCGGTGGCGCGACGCGGCGGCGCGCACGCGATCCGCGCCGTCGGCTGTGTGGTGGACATGTTGTGCCTCCGTATGCCGCCCGCGGACGCGGCCGATTCCCTCAGGAGCCGGATGGCGCGGACCTACCCGGTGATCAAAGAAGCGATGGCGTGCCAGGACGTCGCCTTCGACGAGGTCGTGGCGGCCGTGACGCCTCCGCGGACGACGCGCAACCCGCTGTACCAGACGGTGTTCGCCTACCAGAACAACGTCACCGGGTCCTTGGCGCTCGACGGGTGCGCCGTCCGCGCCCTGCCGCAGCCGCTGGTCGCGCCGTCGGCGGAGCTGGCCTGCGAGGTGTGGCCGCAGCCGGGGGGCGGGCTACGGGTGGAGCTGACCTTCCAGTCCCGGTTGATCCGGCGGGACGCGGTACGGCGCATCGCCGACACGTACCAGGCCCTGCTCACCGAGGACGTCGGACCGCGCTGAGGCGCAGCGGTGGGCCGTACCGTCAGTACGGTACGGCCCACCGCGACGGGTGACCGGCGGTCCCCGCTCCCGCCTCGACGGCTCTTCGCCCCTACCGCAGCGGACGGAAGAACCGGCGGACGTCGTCGATGAGCAGACCGGGCGCTTCCAGTGCGGCGAAATGCCCGCCGGTGTCGAACTCGGTCCAGGACGTGATGTGCGGATGGGTGCGCTCGGCGAACCGCCGGACCGGCGGCGCCTGTTCGCCGGGAAACACCGCGATCCCGAGCGGGACGTTCAACTGCCTGGGCAGGCCGAAGCTCGTGGCCGAGTCCTTGTACAGGCGGGCGGCGGACGCCGCGGTGTTGGTGAGCCAGTAGAGCATGACATTGGTCAGGATGCGGTCACGGCTCACCGCGTCCTCCGGAACTCCGGCCTGATAGGTCCATTCCTTGAACTTCTCCACGATCCAGGCGAGCTGGCCGACCGGAGAGTCCGCGAGGGCGTGCGAGACCGTGTGCGGGCGCTGCGTCTGCACCTGGGCGTAGCCGGACAATTCCGTGTTGAATACTTCGAGGCGGCTGACGCGTTCCATGTCGGCGGGGGAGAGCGCGGCCATCTCCGCCGGATCGCCGGACGGAAAGGTGAGCAGGAAGTTCAGGTGCACGCCCACCACGTTCCCGGGCGCGTGGACACCCAGTTGGCGCGAGATCAGCGAGCCGAAATCGCCGCCCTGCGCACCGTACCGGCGATACCCGAGCCGGTTCATCAGCTCGGCCCAGGCGGCGGCGACCCGCTCGACCCCCCACCCGTTGTCGGGGGTCGGGCCGGACAGACCGAACCCCGGGATCGAGGGAATCACCAGGTCGAAGGCGTCCGCGCGGTCGCCGCCGTGCGCCGCGGGGTCGGTGAGCGGGCCGATGACGTCGAGGAACTCGACGACCGATCCCGGCCAGCCGTGTGTGAGGACGAGCGGCAGCGCGTCCGGTTCCGCGGACCGGACGTGGAGGAAATGCACGGTGGTTCCGTCGATTTCCGTGGTGAACTGCGGGAACGCGTTCAGTTGCGCCTCGGCCCGTCGCCAGTCGTACGAGGTGCGCCAGTACGCGCTGAGATCCCGCAGGTAATCCACCGGCACGCCGTACTCCCAGCCGGAATCCGCCGCCTGCGCGGACCAGCGGGTCCGGTCCAGCCTTTCCGCCAGGTCGTCCAGAACCTCCTGCGGAATGTCCACGCGAAACGGCCGTATGCGGTCGTCGGAGACCATCAATTCTCCTTGTCGGTCCGAGCGCGCCGAATGACAGAAACCGGCACTCCAGCATCCGTACGGTCGAGCATAGACAGCACCCGCCGACAAAACACCCGTCCATTGACGGGCCGCGCCCGCTGACCGGACGATGGCCAGGAGTACGCGACGCGACCCGAACGGTGAGTCACCACGGAAGGGACACGTGGATGTCTTTGGATGCGCAGCACGTCGAGGAAGAACTTCCCGACCTTTCCGATCCGTTGTGGTATTCCGGCGGCCGGGCGGAGGAACTCTGGGCGTCCCTGCGCGAACGCGCACCGCTCTTCAGGACCGAACGGACGACGGGGGACAGCTTCTGGTCCGTGCTGGGCCACCCGCTCGCGAACGCCGTCCTCCGGGACAGCGAGACCTTCGTCTCCTCCCGCGGCATGCGCCTCGACTCACCGCCCGCGCCGACCGCCCAGGCGGCCGGCCGGGTGCTCATCGTCAGCGACCCGCCACGGCACGGGAGCATCCGGCGCATCATCAGCTCCGCCTTCACCCCGCGTACGGTCCGGCGGCTGGAGTCGACGATCCGCCGGACGGCCTCGGACATCGTGGACGCGGCGGTCGCCGAAGGGGACTGCGACGCGGTCCAGATGGCGGCCAGGCTCCCGGTCTCGGTGATCTGCGACATGCTGGGCGTGCCCCGCGAGGACTGGGAACATCTCCTGCACCAGTCCATGACGGCGATGAATTCCGGCGGTGACCGGGAGATCGAGATCGAGGCGAACAGCGAGATCCTGGCGTACTACGAACACCTGGTGCGGCTGCGCCGGAAGGACCCGGGGGACGATGTCGTCAGCGCCCTGATCCACGGCGAGGTGGACGGGGTGCCGTTCACCGACGAGGAGATCATCCTCAACTGCAACGCCCTGCTGTCGGCCGGCAACGAGACCACGCGGCACTCCATGGTCGGCGGTCTGCTCGCCTTCATCAGGTTCCCCGGCGAGTGGGACCGCCTGCGCGCCGACCCCGGCCTGATGCCCACCGCGGTGCAGGAGATCCTCCGGTACGCGAGCCCGGTCCTGCACGTACTGCGTACGGCCGTCAGAGACACCCGGATCGGGGACCGGGCCGTCGCGGACGGCGACAAGGTGGCGGTCTGGCTCCCGGCCGTCAACCGCGACGCCACCGTATTCGACGATCCGGACCGGTTCGACGTCGGGCGGGAGCCGAACCGGCACCTCGCGCTGTCCGCGGGACCGCACTTCTGCCTCGGGTCCTCGCTCGCCGTCATGGAGATCACCGTGCTGTTCGAGGAACTCCTCAAGCGCGTGGACCGCCCCGAACTCACCGGTGAGCCACGCCGGGTGCGCTCCAATTTCATCCAGGGGTACGAGACGGCACCGGTGACGCTGCGGCGTCGTACGGAATAGGTCCTGTCGTGGGGGGGGGGGGGGGGCCCCCCCCCCGGGGGGGGGCCCCCCCCCGGCCCGACCCCAGGACCCGGCTCACGCCTGGAACGTCACCGAGCCGAGGTGGTCGAACTCGGCGGTGAACGTGTCGCCGTGCTCCACGGTGACCGCGGCGTGCAGCGCACCGGTCATGATCAGGTGTCCGGGCTCCAGGGCGACGCCGTGCGCGCCGAGCGTGTTGGCCAGCCAGGCCACGACCTCGACCGGATCGCCGAAGGCGGCCGCCCCGGCGCCGGTGGCGACCAGCTCGCCGTTGCGGCTGAACACCATGCCGATCAGGCGGGGGTCGACGCCGCGGAGCGGGACCGCCCGGCCGCCGAGCACCACAGCGCCGTTGGAGGCCAGGTCGGCGACGGTGTCGGCCAGCCTGATCCGCCAGTCCTCGATACGGGAGTCGACCACCTCCAGCCCGGCCATGACGTCCGCGACGGCGGCACGGGCCGCCTCCACCGTCACGCCGGGGCCGGCCAGACGGCTGCCGAGCCGGAAGACGATCTCGGCCTCGACCTTCGGCGCGATGAAATCCTCGCGGGGCACCCGGCCGCCGTCGCGGTACAGCGTCGAAGCGAACACCGGGCCGTAGTCCGGGGTGTCGACGCCGAACTGACGCCGCATCGGCTCGGAGGTCAGCCCCGCCTTGTACCCGACGATCCGCTCGCCGTCGTCGGCCAGCATCGCGACCAGCTCCCGCTGGATCGCATAGCCGTCCGCCAGACCCAGCGACGGGTCGTCGTCGGTCAGCGGGGCGATGGGCGTGCGGGTGGCCCTCGCTTTGTAGAGGGCCTGCGCCCGCTCTCGGTGGTCGCGGGATCCGCGTCCGGACATCGGTGACCTGCTTTCGTTCGGGGACCGGTCGGGGACAGAGCCTGGGCCGCGCCTCCGGCCCGGCCGGGTTCGTGACACGGGCTCTTACGGACGCGGGCCGCGCTCCTCCATCAGCCGCGCGATGTCGGCGACGGTCTCGACCTCCAGCATCTCGTCGTCGCTGATCTCGATGGCGAACTTCTTGCTGAGGATCATGGACAGTTCGACCAGGGCGAGCGAGTCCAGACCGGCTCCCTCGCGGTCGACGTCCGGCCGTACGTCCGCCTCCGTCAGCTGAAGGTCCTCCACCAGGATCGACTTGAGCAGCTCGTACACGCCGTCTCCTTGTCTGTGCCGCTGTCTGTGCAGCCGTCTATGCCGCCGTCTTCAGTTCTGGCCAGACCACCGTGGTCGCGCCCCAGGTCAGGCCACCGCCGAAGGCGGTGATCAGCACCCGGTCGCCGGGCGTCAGCGTGCCCTCCGCCGTGGCCTGCCCCAGCAGGACCGGGATCGACGCGGCCGCGGTGTTGCCCACGTCCTGGATGTTCTGCGCCTGCCGCTCCGCCGGGATCTCCAGCTCGGACGCGACCGCGGCCGACAACCGGGCGTTGGCCTGGTGGGCGACCAGCCGGTCCACGTCGTCCGTCCGCCAGCCGGCCGACCGGGCCGCGGCCCGCGCCGCCTCGGCCATGCGCTCCACGGCCTGCCGGAACACCGCGCGGCCCTGCATCCGGAAGTAGCCGTCCGTGACGCAGATCAGGTCCTGTTGTTCGCCGTCGCTGCCCAGCACGACCCGGCCGACCGCGCCCGGCTCGGCGGCGGTGCCGCGCCGGAGGACGACCGCGCCCGCACCGTCGCCGAAGATCGGCACCGTGGTCCGGTCGGCGGGGTCGAGCAGGGTGGTGAACCGCTCGGCGGCGACCACCAGGACGCGGTCGGCGTGGCCGGCGGCGATCAGGCCGGTGGCCGAGGCCAGCGCGTAGAGGAAGCCCGTGCACACCGCCGCCACGTCGAAGGCGGCCACCCCGCTGAGGCCGAGCCGGGCGGCGACTTCGGGAGCGGTCGCCGGGCAGGTGCGGTCCGGCGTGGTGGTGGCCAGCACCACCGCCTGTACCTCCTGGTCGCCGGCGGACTTCAGCGCCCGGGCGCCGGCCTCCGTGGCCAGGTCCGCCGTGGACAGGCCGGGTCCGGCGACGCGCCGGGACCGGATGCCCGTACGGCGGGTGATCCACTCCTCGGTGGTGTCGAGGCGGGCGCACAGCTCCGCGTTGCTCACGGCGAGCGGCGGCAGCCAGTATCCGATGCCGCAGATCACCGCGGCGTCCGGTGGCCGTCCGGCCGACGGTGTCCGTCCGGCTGCCGTCCCGGCCGTCATCCGCGCGCTCCCCGCAGTTCCAGGGCGACGTCGACGATGAGGTCCTCCTGCCCGGCCACCGCCTGCCGCCGGCCGAGTTCGAAGAAGATGTCGCGGGGGTCCACCCCTTCCCGGCCGGCGATGTCCAGTACGCGCGTCTTGAAGCCGGAGAAGACGCCCGCGAGCCCGCTGACCAGGCTGACCGAGTCGATGGTGGGAGGCGCCGGCATGAGTTCCCGTTCGGCGAGGTCGGCCGCGTCCAGCAGCTTGTAGAGGTCGATGCCCGTCGCGAAGCCGGTCCGTTCCAGCACCGGCACCACGACTTCGAGCTGGGTGTTGCCGGCGCCCGCGCCGAACCCCCGGGCGCAGGCGTCGATGACGGTGGCGCCGGCCTGCGCCGCGGCCACCGAGTTGGCGACGGCCATGCCGAGGTTGTTGTGGCCGTGGAAGATGACCGGTACGCGGACGGCGTCGACGATCGTCGAGATCCGCTCCGTGACGTCCGGGGGCAGATAGTGGCCCGAGGAGTCGAAGATCCCGACCGCCGTCGCCCCGAAGCCCTCCAGCCGGCGGCACTCCTTGGCCAGCCGCGCGGCGTCGGCCATGTGACTCATCAGCAGGAGGCACTGGGCGTCGGCGCCCGCGTCCCGCAGGAAACCGAGGTGACGTTCCGTCAGGTCGCTCTCGGTGCAGTGGGTGCCCAGCCGCACCACGTCCGCGCCGTGGTCCAGGGCCCGGCGCAGATCGTCGGCCGTCCCCCAGCCGGGCAGCATGAAGACGCCCATCTTGCTGTTGGGCAGCGCCTCGCGGACCGCCGAGAGCATCTCGTCGTCGCTCAGCGCGGCCCGGCCGACCTGGAGGGAGGAGGCGCCGAGGCCGTTGCCGTGGCCCACCTCCACCACGGGGACACCGGCGGCGTCGGCGGCCGCCGCGTACCGGCTCAACTGCTCGCGGCTCAGGGCGTGCCGTACGGCGTGGTGGCCGTCGCGCAGCGTCGGGTCGTGGATCACGACCCGACGTCGTCCGTCGGGCTGGCTCATGACACCCCCAGGGTGGTGGCCGGCGCACTGTCCCGTGCGCACCGCTCGGCGATCAGTACGGCGGCCGAGTTGATGATGTCCAGGTTCCCGACGTGGCGCGGGATGCGGTCGCCGGTGGCGGCGACCTCGACGGCGACGAACACCCGGTCGTCGGCCGCCGTGCACGCCTTGACCGCGAATCCGGGAGCGAAGGCGCTGACCTGCGCGGCCGCCTCCGTCACGACGTGGCGAACCGCGTCGGCGTCGAACCCGGTGCCGAGGACGGACAGCGCCACCCGGAACGTCGTCGGCGGGGACGCGGGGCTCAGGTTGACCATGACCTTGACGTCCGGGACGCCGGTGAACGTGCGGACGGCGTCCTGCGTGGTGTCGATGTACTCGTCGAGGTTCAGCCGGGTCGCCCGGCCCACGCTCGAACTGGCCGCCGTGGTGACCACCTCGATGTAGCTGGTGGGGAACTGCCGGGTCAGGGCGTGCAGGATCGGTACCGCCGCCTGCCCGGTGCAACTGATCAGGTTGATGTTGCGGTGCGCCGTCGCGTCCGCCCCGTTCACCGTCGGCGCGACCATGTGCCCGACCATGCTCGGGGTCAGGTCGACGAGCCGGGTGCCCAGCGGTTCGAGGCACTTCCAGTGCTCGACGTGGGAGACCGCGTTACTGGCGTCGAAGACGATGTCGAACGGGCGGTCGGCCGCGACCAGCGACCGGATGCCGTCCCCGGCGGTGGCACAGCCCAGGTCGGCCGCCCGGCGCAGCCCGAGGCCGCCGTCCTGCCGCCCGACCACCAGCCGGCAGTCGAGCACGGGGGAACGCCGGATCTTCATCAGGAGATCGATGCCGATGAGTCCGGCACCGAGAATGGCGACACGCAGGGGTTCGTTCCGGTCAGGTGGCACTCTTTTCTCCCTTCAGTTGCTGGTGGACCTGTTCCGACGCGTGGCTCAGCGGAAGGTCGCGCACGCGGCGCATCGGACTCAGGGCGAGGATCAGCCAGCAGGGCGCGATGACGCCCGCCATGATCCACAGGGTCGGCCGGTGGCCGACCGCGTCGCCCAGCACGCCGCCGAGCAGGGAACCGAGCGGAATGGTGCTGTGGTTGAGCATCATGGCCGTCGCCACGACCCGGCCGAGCAGGCGCGGCGGGCAGTAGGTCTGCCGGAAGCTGCCGACCACGACGTTGGCCACGGCGATGCCGACGCCGAGGGCGAAGGCGCCGACCGCGAACAGCAGCAGCCCGGGCCCGTCGGAGGCCAACGGCACGAGCAGCGCGAACGGCGCGGTGACCACCTGGAGCAGCAGCAGTCCGCGTCCGGTGCCGATCCGCCGGGTGACCCGGGTGGTCACCAGCGCCCCGACGAGGCCGCCGACGCTGCTGCTGGTGAGCAGCAGCCCGACCATGGCCGAGTTCAGGCCGAGGGTACGGACCAGGAACACGACCTGGACCGCCTGGGAGCCCATCAGCGCCATGTTGAGCACGGCGCCCCAGGTGACCATCGAGCGCAGGTACGGGTCGCGGCCGAGGAAGCGGAGCCCTTCGGCGATCTGCCGCCGCAGCGGGACGCGTTCCTCGTCGCGGGCGGGGGCCGGCTCGACCACGTCGATCCGCTTCAGGCAGCACGCGGAGACCAGGAACGTCACCGCGTCGGCCACCAGCCCGCTGACCGCGCCGACCGCCTGGGCGAGCAGCCCTGCCGCGCCCGGCCCGGCGACCTGGGTGGCGGCCTCGCTGCCCTGCAGCTTGGCATTGCCCTCCAGGAGGTCGCGGCCGTCCAGCACGATCCGGATGTAGGAGTGGTAGGCGGTGTTGAAACACACCGCCGCGGTGCCGCAGACCAGCGCGACGAGGAGCAACTGCCGGAGGGTGAGGACATCGGCCCACGCCGCCAGCGGAATGCTCACCAGCGCGACGGCGGACACCAGGTCGCACGCGATCATCAGTGGCCGTTTGCGCATCCGGTCCACCCACGCGCCCACCGGCAGCCCCACCAGCAGCCAGGGCAGCCACACCGCCGCGGAGATCAGGCCGACGGCGGTGGAGTCGGCGTCCAGCACCACGACCGCGATCAGCGGCAGGGCCACCACGGTGATGCTGTTGCCCAGTCCGCTCACGGTCTCGCCCAGCCAGAGCCGGCGGAAATCGGGGCGGGCGAACACTCCCCAGCGGGTACGGGGCCGGCCCGGAATGTCATGCATCGCGTCCACCCGTGGCATCCAGCCGTCGCTTACGGCCGGTTCACGGCAGCGGGGAATTCCCGTGGCTCGTTGAGCCGTGACAGGACCGGGATGTCCCGGATGTCGTCGTGGTGCAGCACCCACATGAGGAAGCGCTCGACCCCCATGCCGAATCCGGACGTGCGCATCGGGAACTCCTCCCGCATGCGCACGTACCACGCGTAGTCCTGTTCGTTGACGTCGTGTGCCGCCATGGACTTGCGCAGGGTCTGCGCGTCCGCGTGCCGTTCGCCGGAGCCGATGATCTCGCCGAGGCCGAAGTACAGGTCCGCGTTCCGCGCGGTCGCGCCGCTGTCGTCCGCGAACGCCTGGTAGAACGGCACGCTCAGCGCGTCGAAGTGCCGTACCCACAGGAATTCGCTCACCCGCCGCATCAGCAGCCGCTCTCCCTTGCGGGTCAGCACCCGCCAACTGCCCTCGTCCCGTACGCAGCCGTCCACGTCGGCCACCACGCGCACCGCCTCGTCGAACGTGAGCTGCTCGAACCCCGCGGCGCACGCCATCCGTTCCAGGTGGGATACATCGCCCCGGGTGGCCGCCAGCCGGTCGCCGAGCCGGTCGAGGATGGCGGCGGACAGCGCGCTGACGTACCCGCTCGTGTAGCTGATCAGGTCGTCGAGGTCTCCTGGGATCTCCGCCTCGCTGTGCGTGTACTCGTTCAGATGGGTCGCGTCGGGAGTCTCGCCGCGGAACGACGGGGTGACGGCGAACGTGCCGCCCGGCGCCAGGCGGCAGCCGTACTCCAGGGCGAACTGCAGTGAGTCCGGAAGGTAGGTCTGCACACCCAGCACGGTCACCGGTACCGGTTCGGAATCGCTGCCCAGGGCGGTGGGGCAGGTCACCGACCGGGTGGTCAGCGGCAGCGGGAAACTGCGCAGGCCGCGGGAGCGGGCGTAGTCGCCGGTGGCCGTGAGGACGACGTCGTACAGCTCGGCGACGAGCGAGTACCAGGGGGAGCGCAACGCCGTCACGAAGGCGTCCGGCTCGTTGCTGTCGAACACGGACGGCGGCCGCACGGAGTTCTGGGTCATGGTGCTCCGGGTCATTCGTGCATCCCTTCGAACGCCTGGGTCGGTGGCCGCACGGCTGCCATGGACTGGGCACCGCGCAGGATGTGTCCGGGGTCGTAGGTCTCCTTCACGGCGGCCAGCCGCCGCGCTCGTTCGGTTCCATGGACGTCCTCCGGCGCCCCTTCCGTGTCCTGGGCGTAGTTCAGGTAGACACCGGGCAGGCGGAACGCCTCCAGGCGCCGGGCGCACCCCCGGGCCCAGGCGGCGTTCTCCTCGTCGTCCGCGGGATCGGTCCACTGGGCCGAGGCGGTGACGATGTACGGCGCGTCGCGGTGCGGGAAGGCGCTGTCGTGCCCGGGGTCTTCGGCGATGGCGCCCCGCAGGAACTCGAAGTCGATGCTGGACAGGTGCGAAGGCATCTCACCGGCGCCGGCCAGCAGTGACTGGACGGCTTGCGCCGACAGGTCGGGCAGGTAGCAGGACTTGGTGTAGTAGCGGTGGCCCGGCGGTTCGCTGTGGTCGCCGAGCGCCTGGAGCTCCAGGTAGGGGAGTACGCGGCCGGCGGACGTCTGCGGCGGCGCGGCGTCCAGCAGCGGCGCGAGCCGCCGCGGCCCGTCCTGCGGGTCGCCGAAGTAGGCGGCGCTCAGCCGGAGTACGACATCGCCGCCCCCGCCGCCGGCCGCCCGTGCGGGCACCCGCTTGAGCGCGCCCACCGTGTGCAGGGTGGAGGGCTGCTGCTCGGCGAAGTCGCGGTACGCAGCGAGGGCCTGCGCCGCCGTGTCCAGCGAGTACTGCGCCACGTGGTGATGGACCGGGCCCACCGGCCGCAGCCGGAGGGTGAAGCGGGTGACGACACCGACGCTGCCGCCACCGCCGCCGCGCAGCGCCCACAGGAGGTCCGGGTGCCCGGCGTCGTCGGCCTCCACGATCGAGCCGTCGGCGAGCACCACTTCCGCCGCCAGGATGTGGTCACAGGTCAGCCCCCAGGTACGGGCGAGCCAGCCGTAGCCGCCGCCGAGGGCGAGTCCGCCCAGCCCGGTGTGCGACACCACGCCCGCCGGGCAGGCCAGGCCGTAGCGGGTGGTGGCGGCGTCCACGTCACGCAGCAGACAGCCGCCGTCGGCGTACGCCACCCCGGCCCGCGCGTCGACGAGCACGCCGCGCATCGGCGAGAGGTCGATCAGCACCGCGCCGTCCGCGACCGCCGCGCCGGCCACGTTGTGGCCACCGCCCCGTACCGTCACGGGGTGCCCCTCGGCCGCGGCGAAGCGCAGGGCCTCGCTCACGTCCGCCGCCGTCCGGCACCGTACGACGCACACCGGGCGGCGGTCGTGCATGGCGTTCCACACCGCCCGGGACTCGTCGTAGCCGGGCTCCCCGGGAAACAGGAAGGCCGCCCGCGGCGCCCGCGCGTCACCGTTGCGCAGTGCGCTCATCGCGTCAGAGCTCCTTTGTCGGCGCCGAGGGCGGCCGCGACCGCGTCGACGATCAGCTTCCGTGGCATGTCGGTCAGGACCTCCTCGTGACGGCACGGCAGCGGTGTCTCCACCAGGCCTTCCACGTAAGGCCGCCAGGCCGCCGGTTCCGGCCAGCCCGGCCCCCGGCCGTGGGTCGCGGTGAAGAACAGGGCCGTCCCGCGGAACGTGTCCGGCCGCCACGCGGCGGTCAGCCGGCTGGCGTTCACGCCCACGTCCACGAGCCGCTGCAACGTGGCTTCGTCCAGCGCCAGTCGGTCGAGTGCCGTCCGGCGCAGACCGGCCAGCGCGTGCCGCAGCCGGTCGGCCGATCCGATCTCCTCGGGCACCGTCGCGCCCAGCGTGGCCAGCAGGGCGAACTCGTCCCACTGGCTCTGGCCGGCGAAGGCCGGGTAGTGCCACGTCTCACCGGGGTACGCGTCGATCAGCGCCAGCAGCTCGACCTCGGCGCCCTCCTCCTGCAGCCGGGTGGCCAGCATGTGCGCGATGTTGCCGCCCAGCGACCAGCCGAGCAGCCGGTAGGGGCCGGACGGGCACGCCCGCCGGATCTCGGCGGTCATCAGCTCCACCATGTCCGCGACGGACCCCGGGACCGGCGCGCCGTCCCGCAGGCCCGGCGCCTGAATCCCGAGCACCGGTGTGTCGACGGCCAGTTGCCGGGCCAGCTCCCGGTAGCTCCAGGCCAGTCCGGAGGCCGGGTGCACGCAGAACAGCGGCGGGCGGTCCGATCCGGTCCGCAGCGGCAGGACGATGTCGAAGTCCTGCCGTGCGCTGCCGTCCGGCTCGGCCGCGAGGATCGCTGCGGGCGTGGCGTTCCGGAACAGCGTGCGCACCGACACGGACAGGCCCAGTTCCTCCCGTATGCCGACGATCAGCCGCATGGCCAGCATGGAATGCCCGCCGAGTGCGAAGAAGTCCTCGTCCACGCCGACCCGGGGCCGGCCGAGCAGCCTGGCGAACAGCGCGCACAGGGCCTCCTCCCGGGGGTTCCGCGGCGTGGCGAGAGCCCGGTCCGGGGCCGGCTGCGGTGCGGGCAGCGCCGCCCGGTCCAGCTTGCCGTTGCCGGTGCGCGGCAGCGCGTCGAGCGCGACGAAGGCCGACGGCACCATGTACGCGGGCACCAGGTCGACGAGCCGTCGGCGCAGCCGCCCGGCCGTGACGTCGCCGCCGGGCTCCGCCGGTGTGACGTAGGCGACCAGTTCGTCCGCCCCGGACACCACGACGGCGGCCTGCCCGACGCCGGGGTCGCTCTCCAGCGCGGCCTGGATCTCGCCCGGTTCGACCCGGTGACCGCGGATCTTCACCTGGTGGTCGGCGCGGGAGACGAACTCCAGGTCACCGTCGCGGTTCCACCGGACCAGGTCACCGGTGCGGTACATCCGGGTACCGGCCGGGCCGAACGGGTCGGCGGTGAAGCGTTCGGCGGTCAGCGACGGCCGCCGGACGTAGCCCCGGGCGACGCCCGCACCCGCCACGTACAGCTCACCGACGACGCCGGGCGGCACCAGCCGGAGCCGGTCGTCGAGCACGTAACACCGGGTGTTGGGCAGCGGCGGGCCGATCGGCGGCCGGCCGGACGCGGCGGTCGCCTCGCGGCGCAGCACCGCGATGGAGACGTCGTCGGTGCACTCGGCGGGGCCGTACACGTTCGCCAGCGGGATGTCGGGGAACCGTTCGTGCCAGCGCCGGACCAGCCCGGTCGGCAGCTCCTCGCCGTGCACCAGCATCCACCGCAGGCCCCCGGCCTTGGCGGCAGCGGCGGGGTCGGC
Organism: Streptomyces sp. NPDC045470; assembly: GCF_040646595.1. NCBI lineage: Bacteria > Bacillati > Actinomycetota > Actinomycetes > Kitasatosporales > Streptomycetaceae > Streptomyces > Streptomyces sp. NPDC045470. The sequence continues at coordinate 444,009 of NZ_JBEZAN010000003.1, read as the reverse complement.
GGCACAGGCGTTCAGGACGGCGTCCAGCACGCCGGGGACGATCTGGAGCACCGTCACGCCGTGCTCCGCGACGGCGTCCAGCAGGGCGAACGGGTCACGGGCCGTGTCGTCGTCCATGGCGTGCACCCGCCCGCCGACGGTCAGCGCGGTCAGGGCTTGCCAGACCGCGACGTCGAACGTCAGGGGCGCGTTGAAGGCGATCGTGTCGCGCTCGTCGAGTCCGTACGTGTCGACGACCACGGCGAGGTGGTGGGACAGCCCCCGGCGGGTGACCAGGACGCCCTTGGGCGTGCCGGTCGATCCGGAGGTGAACACGCAGTAGGCGAGCGCGTCGCGGGCCACGGCGGCGACGGGCGCCTCGGGTTCCGCCGGTCCGGTGGCCTCGGGGGTGAGCACCGTCAGCGGGTGGTCGGGGCAGGCGGCCGCGACGGCGGCGGCCCGGTCCCGGAGCCCGTCGGCCGCCAGCAGGACGTGTACGTCCGCCTCCCGCAGCAACTGTGCCGCGCGGGCCACCGGCACCCCCGGGTCGATCGCCAGGTATCCGCCGCCGCTGTCGAGCACCCCGAGCGCGGCGGCCACGAACCAGGGGCCGCGTTCGGACAGCACCGCGGTCACGGTGTCGGCCCCGGCTCCGGCGGCGTCCAGTTCCCGGCGTACGGCGTCGGCGGCCCGCACCAGTCCGGCGTAGGTCAGCTCCTGGCCGGCGGCGGACACGGCGACCGCGTCCGGACGCCGGGCCGCCGTCCCGCGTATCCGGACCGGCGTGTCGAGCGCGGGCTCCGCCTGCTGCGCGCCGTTCCAGTCGGTGAGCAGCAGCCGGTGTTCCCACGGGGCGAGCAGGTCGATCTCACCGATCCGCCGGTCCGGGTCCGCGGCCACGGCCGTGAGCAGCCGGACGATACGGTCGCCGACGGCCACCACCGTGTCGCGGTCGAACAGGTCGGTCGCGTACTCCAGGAAGATTCCCAGCCCGGCCGGGGCGCCCTGCTCGTCCAGGCGCTGGGCGAAGTCCACCGACAGGTCGAACTTCGCCGTCTCGGTGGGCATCGCGGACAGCGTGGCCTCGGCGCCGAACAACCGCTCGCGCTGGTTCATGAAGCCGTGGTCCAGGGCCACCAGGACCTGGAACAGCGGGTGCCTGCCGAGCGACCGCTGCGGATTGCACCGTTCCACGACGAGGTCGAACGGCACGTCCTGGTGGGCGAAGGCGCCCAGGTCGACGTCCCTGGTCCGGCGCAGCAGTTCGGCGAACGTCGGGTCGCCCGAGGTGTCGGCGCGTACCACCAGGGTGTTGACGAAGAAGCCGACCAGGTCGTCCAGTTCGGCGTCGGCCCGGCCGGTGACCACCGTGCCCATGGGGATGTCGTGGCCGCTGCCCAGACGGCTGAGCAGAGCGGCCACCCCGGCCTGGAGCACCATGAACAGGGTGCAGTTGTGCTGCCGGGCGAGTTCCGCCAACGCCCGGTGCAGCGCCGGGTCCGTGGCGGTCTCGATGGTCTCGCCGCGGTGGCTGGCCGCGGCCGGTCGCGGCCGGTCGTAGGGCAGGTCCAGCTGCCCGGGCATCCCGTCCAGTGTGGTGGCCCAGTAGTCGAGCTGCCGGGCCAGCACGCTGGACTCGTCCTGCTCGTCGCCGAGCGACGCGCGCTGCCACACGGCGTAGTCCGCGTACTGCACGGCCAGGGGATCGGTGTCCGGACGTACCCCGGCCGCACGCGCGCGGTAACAGTGGTCCAGGTCCGTCAGCAGCGGCCGCAACGACACACCGTCGCACGCGATGTGGTGCACCAGGACGAGCAGGACGTACTCGGGCTCCGGCCCCGGCGGGTCGGTGATCTCGAACAGCCGGCAGCGCAGCGGCAGGTCCGTCGTGACGTCGAAGACGTGCCGGACGGCCCGCCGCAGTTCCGCGTCCACCGCGCCGCGTGTGACCTCGACGACGGGCAGCTCCAGGGACACCTGGTCGACGGGCACGATCCGCTGGCAGGGGGCGCCGTCCACCGTCGGGAACAGGGTGCGCAGCGCCTCGTGGCGGGCGACCAGGTCGTGCGCGGCCGAGCGGAGCGCGGGCACGTCCACCGCGCCGCGCAGGCGGACCACCACCGGGACGTTGTAGGTGGCGCTGGGCCCTTCCATCTGGTCGATGAACCAGAGCCGTTGCTGGGCGAAGGACAGCGGTACCGGCTCGGTACGCGGCTCCTGCCGGGCCAGCGGTACGGGGTCGCGGTCCCGCGCCGCGCCCTGGCCGACCACGCGTGCCACACCGGCGGGCGTGGGCTCCTGGAAGAGCTGGGCGAGGGCGAAGTGCACGCCCAGAGTGGAGCGGATCCGGGCCACCAGCCGCATGGCGATCATCGAGTGGCCGCCCAGCTCGAAGAAGCTGTCCCGGGGGCCGACCCGCTCCCTGCCGAGCGCGTCGGCGAACAGCCCGCAAAGGATCTCCTCCACCGCGCCGCGCGGGGCGTCGGCCGTCCGCCGTGCCGCGGACGACGGCCCGGGGACGCGTTCGGGCTCCGGCAGCGCTTCCCGGTCGAGCTTCCCGTTGGCGGTCAGCGGAAGTGTGGCGAGCGGTACGAAAGCCGCGGGCACCATGTAGCCGGGCAGTCTGGCGGCCACCCGCTCGCGCAGCCCCGCCAGGTCGACACCCGCCGACGGGTCGGCAGGCACCACGTAGGCGACCAGGCTCCGGTCCCCGTCGGCGTCCTGGCGGACCACGACCCCGGCCAGCCGGACCGCCGCGTCGGACTGGACGACGGTCTGCACCTCGCCCGGCTCGATCCGGAAACCGCGGATCTTGACCTGGTCGTCGGCCCGGCCGGCGAACTCCAGATCGCCGCTGCCGGTGCGGCGCACCAGGTCCCCGGTGCGGTACATCCGTTCGCCCGCCCCGGCGAACGGGTCGGCGACGAACCGCTGGGCGGTGAACCCGGGCCGGTTGACGTACCCTCTGGACAGCCCGGCGCCGCCCACGTACAGCTCGCCCAACTGCCCCGGCCCGACCGGCCGCAGCCGCTCGTCGAGCACATAGGTCCGTACGCCGTCGAGCGCGCCGCCGATCGGCACGTTGTCCGGGATCCCGCCCTCGGCCGGCACCATGAATCCGGTCGAGAAGGTGGTGGCCTCCGTCGGCCCGTAGCCGTTGACGACCCGGGTGCCGGGGTGGCCGGCGCGCAACGAGCGGATCGACCTGGCCGACACGGCCTCGCCGCCGGTCCAGACCTCGCGCAGCACACCGAGTGCCTCCGGTGCCTCCTCCACCATGAGGTTGAACAGGGACGTGGTCATCGCGGCCGCCGTCGGCCGGTGCTCGGTGAGGGTCCGCGCCATCGTCGCGACGTCGAGGTCACCGGGCGGGGCGATCACACAGCAGCCCCCGTTGAGCAGCGGCACCCACATCTCGTAGGTGGAGGCGTCGAACGCGTAGGACGAGTGCACCAGAACCCGGCGGTGGGCCGCGCCGGCGAACGCGCTGTCGCTCGCCAGCGCGACGACATCGCCGTGGGTCACGCCGACACCCTTCGGAACGCCGGTCGACCCGGAGGTGAACATGACGTAGGCGAGCTGGTCGGGGTGGACGGCCGGGCGCGGCAGTGGGGAGTCGGGGGCGGGCGTCCCGCCCGGCTCGACCACGAGGGTGGTGGCCTGGTGCGCGAACCGTGTGCTCGACGCGGGATCGACCAGCAGCACCTCGGCCCGTGACTCGGCCATCACCACGCGGTGCCGCTCCGCCGGGTTGCGCCGTTCCAGCGGTACGTACGCGCCGCCGGCCTTCAGCACGGCGAGCAGCGAAACGATCAGTTCGACCGAGCGGTTGACCAGCACGGCCACCGGTGTCTCGGGGCCCACGCCGGAGGCGATCAGCCGGTGGGCCAGCGCGTCGGACCGCCGGTCGGCCTCCTGGTAGGTCACTTCCTCCGGCCCGCAGACCAGCGCCGGCGCGTCGGGGCGCCGCCGCACCTGATCCGCGAACCGGTCCAGCACGGTCTCGGCCGCTGGGGCGTCTGTCACCGGGAGCGACTCCTTGTCGTCTGGGAGATCCACCGGCTCACCCCGCCGACCGCGGACCGGACGGGTCCAGGGAGCGTGCCAGGCTGGCCGGTCGCAGGTCCGTCCAGTGGCGGTCGACGTAGTCGAGGCAGTCGGCCCGCGGGCCTTCGTGCACCACGTCCCAGCCGTCGGGGACGGTGACCGGCGCCGGCCAGAGGGAGTGCTGGAACTCCTGGTTCACGAGGACGAGGAACGTGGCATCGGGCGGGTCGAAGGGGTTTTCCGGCACAGTGATCCCCTTTGGCAGGAAAGGCCGTCGGTGAGGAGGTGAACAGCCGCGGTGGAACGTTTCTTCATCGGCGGGCCGAGAAAGGTCAGCCACGCGCCACGAACATGCGTCCGGTCGGCATGCGGTGCGCCGTGCACCGGACGTCGCTGTATCCCGCCCGGCGGAAAAGGTCCAGCCACTCCTCCTCGGCGGGCAGCCGGATATCCATCGAACTCGCGTGCAGATAGGTGAAGAGCGAGCTGAACGCCCGCTCCCGCGCATCGGTCACATAGGGCACCGCGTCGGTGACGATCAGACGGCAGCCCTCCGCCGTGACCGACCGGCAGGTGCGCAGCACCGCGAGGAACGTGTCGGGATCACTCACCACGTCGTGCATCACGAACCCCGCGTGCACGACGTCGGCGTCCCGCAGCGGCGCGGGGTCGGCCACCAGCGACTCGATGCTGCGGTTCACCACGTCGAGCCGGTCCGCCACACCGGCACGTTCCGCGGCCCGCCTGGCCTCCGCGCAGGCCGCGGCGCTCATGTCGATCGCGGCCCCCGTACAGTCCGGGAGGGTACGCAGCAGGTGGACGAGGAGCCCTCCGGCGCCCGCGCCCAGGTCGGCCACCTTGGCCGGACGGGAGTCCACGATCTGCGAGAACGCGTGCGGATAGAAGCCCTGCGAACCGACCCAGCGCGACGAAACGGCCACCCAGCGGCCGTCACGGTCGTACTTCTCGCCCGCCGCGTCCGGGTCGCGGAGGAATTCCAGCGCGTGCTCGATGTAAGGCCGGTTCGCGTTCATGGCCCACGACAGATATCCCGACTCGTACCTGCGGTCCGCCATGTCGGCACACGGCCGGAACCGCGGAGAGTCGTCGATACGGTCGACCAGGCCCGCGACCTGCAAGGCACGCACGAACTCGGCGCAGTTTCCCAAAGGCGCGGCGGTCGCTTCGGCCACGTCCTCGACCGTGAAAGGCTCCGGGCGGTCCAGCAGCGGGGATATTCCGAGTTCCTCGGCTACTTCGAGCAGGGCGGCCACCGCGGCCAGATCAGCGGCTGTCTCGCCGTCGTGGGTGGAATCATTGACGCTCATTCGCGGCTCCGAATTCGAGGGCGATGTCCTCGGGAAGAGGGGCGACAGGTGCGTACTCGGCGAACGACATTGTCGTGTCGCCGTCTCCGTCCAATCAAGTAATCACCACCGCACCGGGAACAGGGCGGACGTCGAACTGCCCGGCCGCTGTCCAACGCGCCGGACCCTGTCCACCGAGCGTCTTTTCCGGTAGTTACCGGGCGGTTGACGGAGGGGGTGGACGGACGGGCTTCGTACACGGCCGCCGGGGGCTCTCCGAACTCTCCACCGCGCACACCGGAAAAGGCTTCGTGGTCCTGTCGTCCTTCCGGCTTCCTGGCTACCGTCGAATCCCTTCACCCGCGGATCCCGGAGGTGCCATGCGAAGGCCGCGTATCCGGCCGGTGTTCGACGACCTGCCCGCCTATCTCCCGTCGCGGCCCGTGCGGTCCGCGACGGGGGAATTCCATCCGCTCGCGGCGAACGAGTCCCCGCGCGAGCCGCTTTCCGGCATCCTCGCGGCGGTCGACGGGGCGGCGGGCACGGTGAACCGCTACCCCGACTTCCACGGGACCGACCTGACGGCACAGCTCGCGCGGACCCACGGTGTCGCCGAGGACCAGGTGGCTCTGGGGGCCGGCTCCATCGCGCTGGTCCAGATGCTCTTCCAGGCCGTCGCCGAACCGCAGGCCGAAGTGGTCCACGCCTGGCGGACGTTCGAGCTGTACCCGGTCCTCGCCGACCTCGCCGGCGTGCGCAGCGTCCGGGTGCCGCTGGTGGCCGAGCGGCACGACCTGCCCGCGATGGCGCGGCACGTCGGCGACCGCACCCGGCTGGTCCTGCTGTGCAACCCGAACAACCCGACGGGCACCCTGCTCGACGCCGAGGAACTGCGCGCCTTCGTGGACCGGATACCCGAGGACTGTCTCGTCGCGGTGGACGAGGCGTACTTCGAGTACGTGCGTGACCCGGCGGCGCGGAGCGCGATCGCCCTGGTGGCGGACCACCCCAACCTCGTCGTGCTGCGCACGTTCTCCAAGGCGTACGGGCTCGCGGGACTGCGGATCGGCTACCTCATCGGCTCGCCGTACCTCGTCGCCCAACTGCGCAAGGCGTGCCTCCCGTACTCGCTGAGCAGCGTCGCGCAGGCCGCCGCGTCGGCCGCGCTGCACCACCGGAAGGAGCTGTTCGCCAGGGCCGACGACCTCGTCGCCGAACGGACCCGGGTGCGCGGGGCGCTGCGCGCCGACGGGTGGGACGTGCCGCACAGCGAAGCCAATTTCGTGTGGCTGCGTCTGGGCGCCGCCAGCACCGCCTTCGGCGAGTGGTGTGCCGCCCGAGGGGTCGCGGTGCGCACCTTCCCGGAAGAGGGCCTGCGGGTCTCAGTGGGGTCACCGGAGGACAACGACGCCTTCCTGGCCGCGGCCGCGGGCTGGCGGAGGAAGGTACGGGCGCCCGTCGGCGATCACTCCCGGCCGGTGCCGGACCGGCCGGCGGCGTCGGGTGATCCGGCGTCCTGACGGCGAACGGAACGGACCGGCCGGCCGGGTGCGGCGCCACGCCGCGGCCGGTCACACGAGGCCGATGTCCGCCTCCGCCGACGGGGGGTGTCCAACTGCGGATTTACGCAGTTGGACACCCCCTGAGGCGAGCGGCGTCACAGCAGTCGACTCCGGTGTCCGATCCGGTGTCGTCTGATCTGGAGCCGTCCGATCCGGCGTCGACTGATCCGGTGCCGTCCGGCTGCCGACCTGGTCGGCCAGCCGGCCCCAGTCCTCGGCGAAGGACTTGGCGAGATCGGCCATCTGCTGCGTCCGGTGGCTGGGGACGGCGCCCAGAATGCGGTCCCATTCCCTGGCGGCGGACAGGGAGACCTCCAGCCAGCGCAGCAGCAGCCGGCCCGATTCCGACAGCCGCAGTGACGGATCGCGCCGCAGGGCCTGGACGATGGCCGCCTGACGGTCGTGGGACGCCGGGCCGTTCGGGATCCGTTCGACGACCCGGCCCGGCCGTACCCGCTCGTAACTGACGTCCCGCCGGGTCCGGCCGGGCTTGCCGCGGCGGCTCTGCGGCACCGGGTCCTCACCACGGGCCAGCCGCTGCCGTACGTCCCGCACGGTCTCCGGTGAGATGCCCGCGTCCTTGGCGATCTCCCGCAGCGACGCCTCGGGCCGTGCGGCGATGAGACGGCCGGCGAGCCGGCGCCCGTCGGCGGCTTCGAGGGGCCGCGCACGGCCGTCCCGCCCCAGTCGCACCTCGTCCGCCTCCCGGACGGAGTCGCTCGACGACCGTATGTCGGCCACGGTCCTGGCGGACAGTCCGGCGACCGCGGCGATCCGCCGGTCGGACCAGTCCGGATGGGAGGACATGATCCGGACGGCGGCCGCTCGGCGCTCGGCCACGGACAGCGGCAGCCCGTGCCGGACGTTCGCCTCGACCGCCCGGACGAAGGCGCTGTCCTCGCTCCCGTCGAAGAACTCCACCCGGACGCTGTCCCGGCCGGCCAGGTGCATGGCCCGCAGGCGGTGCACACCGTCGATCACCTGCATGGTGCTCCGGTGCACGACGATGGGGGGCAGGTCGTCGACCACTTCCGACAGCAGCCGGGTGTGGGCGACGTCCTCACCTGTGAAACGCGGGCCGTCCCCCACCGCCAGTGTGCCGATCGGTACCCGCTGGGCGGAGTTCGCCTCCGCTCTCCCGCGTGTGCCGACCGTGTCCGGTGCCGTCTCCCCGGTCAGTGCAGTGAGCTCGTCCTGGTCGGTCCCGTCAAGCGTGCTGGAGTACTGATGACCGGTCATTACCTCACCTTTCGGACCTCTTCGCAGCGAGAATCAAGCGGTGCAGACCGAAAGAACGTAGCCACCTCCAGGCGGGGCGAATCGACTCCGGTTCACTCTGCCGGGCGGCGTCTTCGCGCCGTGTACGTGTACGGGGGAACCGCGCGTCGCGGACGCGTCGTGGCCGGGGCGGTGCCGGGCATGCCGCGCCGCGCCGACGGGCCCGGGGCCCGGCAGCACGGCAGGATCGGTGCACGTTCCATGTGACCCCCGTCGACGATCTCCGTCACTGCAGCACAGACATTCCTCGCGGGACTACCGGGACTTCACGAAGAGGCGGCCGGTACGGCGTCGCCGAGGTGGACGGTGTCCTCGCGCGGGCGGCACACGCGTCGCCGTACGGACGCGGCCTCTGCGGGCCGGGTCACGGGACGGGCCGCTCCGGTGCGCATGGGTTCCCCCTTCCCCGGCCCGATCACCGGTCTGGCGAAGCAGCGCGGACTCCCCGTGGACGGAGCTGAGCAGGACGGGGCGGGCGCCTGAAGCACGCTGGTAACTCGCGCCACACTACGATCGTGTCTCGGCGGGATCAATCGCCGTACACCGTCCAACGGGCTGTTCCGCGTGGGGAACCTGTGGCGACGGGCGAGCGCCGCGGAGGTGCTTTCGCCGCCCGCCGTCGGCCCCGCCCCGCGCCCACCTGAGCAGGCGTCATGCCCCGCCGGACCGGCTCCGGTGCCCCGGCAGCCCGTCCTTCACCGGCCGCTCGACGCGCTCTGTCAGCACTCCGGCACGACTCCCGGGCCGACACCGAGCGAAATGGCCGGTAAGGGTCTAGGTCGGGGATCTGGCGCCGTTGTTGAACGGTGTCTGCGCGCCATGTGTGGGCCGGGGGCCGGTGGCCCGGCCGCTTGTCCATGGACAGGGCGCAACCACGGACGCAGGCCGGGGCGTTCGGGCCAGAGCTCGAACCGGTCATGACGCGGTCCGGCCGGCGCGGCCGGTGCGGACGGCCACCGGTCGGGCTCCGGTCGGGCTCCGGCCGTTCGCGCCGGTCCGAGCTGGGAATCCTCGGTCATGGGCCGCGGTTTCCGCGCTTTTCGCTGACCGTAAGTGCACTGGTGCGCGATATCGCGCGCGTGACAGGATGCGGGCTGCGGTTTCGGCGGTGGCAACTGCGTGCGGGGCGCGGGGCGGCCGGAATCCGGGGGAACGCAGCCGGGGGGCGGATGCTGATGGGGGGCGCGCGGACCGGGAACGGGGCGCGGAGCGTGCGTACGAAACGGTGGGGCCGCCTGCGCGCCGGGCCCGCGGGCCCGGCGCGCACGGTACCGGTGCCGCCGACTGATCACGGAACTCGGCCTGCCCGGACCGACAATCCAGGCGGACGTGTGCGACGCCGTCGCGGCGCGCCTGGGGGAGCCCGTACGGATCGTGCCGACGAGGCTGGGTGGTACCACGTCCGGCCTGACGTCCCGTACCGCCGACGGGTACCGGATCTTCTGCGAACGCCGGACCGCACCCTGGCACCGGACACACACCGTGCTGGTCGCGCTGCTCATGGAGCGGGTGGCGCCCTCGGCGCCCGACCACGGGCCCGGCCCGACGGGACGAGCCGCCGGCCTCGCCGCGGCCCGGGAGCCCGCACTGCGGCACCGGCGCGCCGAGCGGAACGGCACGGGACGCGCGGGCGGCGCGGACGGGAAGGACGACGCCGCGAGCGGCGCCGGCACAGTTACCACGGACGGGGGAACGGGTGTTTGACGTGCTGTACCTGTGTTTCGGCGGGGCGGCCTGGGCCGTCGTCGTCCTCAAGACACGCGCCTGGCTCGGCGACCGCGGCAACACGGACCTGGGTCTGACCTGTGTGATGAGCGCCTGTGTCGCGACCGGGTTCGTCCTCTCCGCCCCCGGCGTGTACCGGTGGTTCGACCGGCTGACCGGTGTGCCGAACCTGTCGATGGTCGTTCTCTACTCCGCGGTCGTGGTCTTCTCGGCCGGCGCGTTCGTCCTGCTGTTGCGCTGGAACAGCGGTACGGGGGCGGAGGGCCGCGCGCGGGCCCGGAGGCGGTCCCGCGCGGCGGTGGCGGCCGTGGCCGTCGCCTGGGCGCTCGCGGTCCTGTGCTTCGCCGTCGGGCGGCCGGGCGGCGTGGAGGACTCCCGCGACTTCAGTACGGCGTACACCGGCTCGCCGGGCGTGATGACGTTCCTGGTGCTGTATCTGGCCATCTTCGGCGCGAGCCTCGCGGGGCTGGGCACCCTCTGCCCGCGCTACGCCCGCCGAGTCGGTCCGTCCTGGCTCGCCCGCGGCCTGCGGGTGCTGGCCACCGGCTGCTGGCTCGGCCTGGTGTACTGCGCCTGCAAGCTGGCCGGCTGCGTGCTGTCCTGGGCCGGGCACGAGGCGCCGTGGCTCTCCGACGGGGTGGCGCCGCTGAGCGCGTCGGTCGCCGCGGTCCTGGTGCTGGCCGGACTCGCGCTGCCGGCCGCCGGTACCCGGGCGTACGCCTGGCGCCGGCTGCGCCGCCTGCACCCGCTGTGGAAGGACGTCGCCGCGCAAGCTCCCGAGGTGGCCGCGCGGCGTCCGGCCGGGGCCGGCCGGTGGCGGCTCACCGGCCTCCAGCGGCGCGCCGACCGGCAGATGGCGGAGATCCGGGACGTCCAGCGCGGCATCCGGCGGTACGTGGAGTCGGACACCATCGACATCGCGCGGGAGCGCGGGCGCGCGGTCGTGGCGGACGAACGGCAGTTGGCGGCCGTCGCGGAGGCTGCCGCGCTGCGCCGCGGACTGGAGAACCGGGCGATCGGCCTCGTACCCGTCCTCGGTTCCGACAGTGTGGTGGTGATGGCCGAGGAGCGGGCGGGGGAGCGCGCCCGGCCGGGGGCGGCCGGGGGCCGGGAGCAACTGCCGGTCGGCCGGGCCGGTGGTGCCTGCCCCGGAGATGTGGCCGAACTGTCGGCCGAATTCGAGCACTTGGCGCGGGTCGCCGATGTCTACCACTCGCCGCTGACGGACACGGTGCTCACCGAGCTGCGGCAGCGCAGCGCCATGCAGCGGCACTGAGGCGCGGGGCGGGGTGTCGCGATGGCGCGGCGGCTTCGAGGGCACCGGCGGCCGCCCGACCGGACCGGCTGCCGACGTGTCTAGAGTCGTGCACCATGCAGAAGACCGCCGAGACCGGCCCCGACGACCTCATCGACGTGACGCACCTCCTGGACGACCCGTACGCCGGCTACGCGGCGCTGCGGGAGGCCGGGCCCGTACACCGCATCGCCGGCCCCGACGGACAGCCCGCATGGCTGGTGACACGGTACGAGGACGTGCGCCGCGGACTGTCCGACCCCCGGCTCTCGCTCGACAAACGCCATGCGGGGGGCGGTTACCGCGGGTTCTCGCTGCCACCCGCGCTGGACGCCAACCTGCTCAACATGGACCCCCCGGACCACACGCGGGTGCGCCGCCTGGTGGCGAAGGCGTTCACCCCCGCCCGGGTCGAGAAACTGCGGGAGCCCGTGCGGCGGCTCGCGGACGGCCTGCTGGACGCGGTGGCGGAGGCCGGCCGGACCGACCTGATGGCGAGTTACGCCGGTCCGTTGCCCATCGCCGTCATCTGTGACCTGCTCGGCGTACCGGAGCGGGACCGCCCGGACTTCCGGAGCTGGACGGACGCGCTGATCACGCCCGACCCGGCCCGGCCGGAGCAGACGAAGCAGGCCGTCGGGGCGATGATGCGGTACTACACCGGCCTGATCGCGGCCAAGCGGACCGCCCCGGGGGACGACCTGCTGTCCGACCTGATCATGGTCAGGGACGGCGGTACGGACGGGGAGGGGCACAGCGGTACGGACGGCGGTGCGGGCCCGGACACCGACGGGGACCGGCTGACCGAGGACGAGCTGACCTCGCTGGCCTTCCTCCTGCTCTTCGCCGGCTACGAGAACACCGTCCACCTCATCGGCAATTCCGTGCTCGCCCTGCTGGACCACCCCGAACGCCTCACGGCGTTGCGTGCGGATCCAGCCGAACTCGCGAAGGCCGTGGAGGAGTTCGCCCGCTACGACGGACCGGTCTCGCTGGCCATCCGCCGGTTCCCCGTCGAGGACGTGGAGATCGGTGGCGTGCGGGTGCCGCGGGGGGAGACCGTGCTGCTCTCCCTGGCCTCCGCCAACCGGGACCCGCACCGCTTCCCCGACGCCGGGACGCTGGACCCGGGCCGGGACGCCGGGGGCCACCTCACGTTCGGGCGCGGCATCCACCACTGCCTCGGCGCGGCCCTCGCGCGGATGGAGACGGAGACCGCGTTGGCCGCTCTCATCAGCCGTTTTCCCGGGCTGCGGCTGGATGTTCCGCGGTCCGGGCTGCGCTACCGCCGCACGCTGCGCGCACGTGGCTTGATCTCGCTCCCCGTCGCCTGGGAATCGGGGGACGAACAAGTTTTTGAGGCATAACCGTTCCTTCATGCGGTAGAAAGGTCGTGAGGCCCGCCCGGTGTGCATCCCCCGTCGCACCGGGCGGGTCCTCGTGCGTACGGGGCGGATGTGCTCCGCCTGCCGTGTCGCGGAGCGGCCGCACCGCTCCCCGCTGCCGTAGCCGCCCGTGAGCCTTTGGCCTCTGATGTGCCGGGTCGTTCGGCGCTTCGGCCGTCTGGCGTAGGCCCCTCTGCGGGCGAAGTGCGGGCTTCCTAGCGTGAAGACATGGCACTTGAGACGCTTCTGTCCCGGAATGCCGGTGTGCTGGCCGTCATCGCCGCCACCGGGCTGACGCTCACCTCCATACCGGCGGTGGCCCACGCCGAGCAGGTGGCGGTGGGCCGGCGGGCCGTGGACCCGGGGGCGGGGGCGGCCAAGGGGCAGGTGGCGGACCAACTGGGGGACCGTACGGGGCGCACGGTGGCGGGGGCCGGGGCTCCCGCGCTGCCCGACGGCGTGTCGGCCCGCGCCTGGACGGTGACGGACGTCCGTACGGGCGACGTGCTGGCGGCCAGGAACGCGCACCAGCGGCTCGCCCCGGCCAGCACCCTCAAGACCCTGTTCGCGGTCACCGTGCTGCCGAAGTTCCGCGCGGGAGCCGTGCACAAGGTCACCCCGGCGGAACTGGCGGGCATCGGCCCGGGCAGCAGCCTCGTCGGCATCAAGGAGGGCCGCAGCTACCAGGTCGCCGACCTGTGGCGCGGGGTCTTCCTGCGCTCCGGCAACGACGCCGTACGGGTGCTCGCCGCGATGAACGGCGGCTGGACGGCCACCGCCCGCGAGATGCAGGCCAGGGCGCGGCAACTGGGCGCCCGCGACACCTCGGTGAAGTCCCCGGACGGGTACGACAGCCCGGGGCAGGTGTCCTCGGCGTACGACCTGAGCGTCTTCGGCCGCGCGGGGCTCGCCAACGCCGACTTCGCCAGGTACTGCGCCACGACGACGGCCCGGTTCCCCAGCAAGGGCAGTCCCTCGTTCGAGATCCAGAACACCAACCGGCTGCTGTCCGGCGCGAACGGATTGCGGCGCTATCCGGGCATCGTCGGCGTCAAGAACGGCTACACCAGCAACGCGGGCAACACGCTGATCGCCGCGGCCGAACGGGGTGGCCGGACGCTGTTGGTGACCGTGCTGAATCCGCAGTCCGGCGCGTCCAACGCCGTTTACCACGAGGCGGGTTCGCTGCTGGACTGGGGGTTCCGTGCCGCGGGCAAGGCCCGTCCGGTCGGCTCCCTCGTGGCCGCGCCGGGCGGCCGGGCCGCCCCCTCGGCCGACGGAGCGCGGAGCGGCGCCGAGCGCCCCTCCGCCTCCGCGCGGCCGGTCGCCGCGCAGGTCTCCCGGGAACCCGGCCGGTGGTCGCAGACCACGGGGTGGGCGGTCGCCGGAGGCTTCGCCGTGGCGCTCGCGGTGGGCGCGGTCTTCGGCTGGCGCATGTACGTACGCGGACGGCGCACGCCCGGAGGCGGCTCCTGACCAGCGGCGCACCACCCGTCGTGGGCGGCTGCACGGCGCCGTCGAAATCCGGCCAATGACGAAGCCGGACCCGGGCCGCGTATCGGGCGCCGCCGCCCCCGGCGCACACCGCCCCGTCGCGCGCTGCACAATCGAACCGTGAACGTGACGCGACGCGACGAGGGCGGCGACCCGGCCTGCTGGCTGGACCAGGTGTGCCAGGAGTGCGGCCGGATCTCGGACCGCCCGGCGGAGCCCGGCTGCGAACACTGCGGAGCGGGGGACGCCGTTGCCGTGGCGAACGGCCCCGAACCGGAAGGACGGACCATGGCTGCCCGCGCCCGGAATGAAGGCCCGAGTGAAGGTCCGAGGGAAGAATCGGGTGAAGGTCTAAATGAAGACCTGGATGAGGACCTGGATGAAGGCTCGGCCGAAGCCCCGGACGAAGACCTGAACGGAAGCCCGGACGAAGCCCCGGCCGCCGCTCGGGACCGTGACCCCGAAGGCCGGGCCCGCAACGCCCGGCCGCGGGACGGTCTCGGGCGCCCGCTGCCGTACGGCGCACCGGGCGTGGCCCGCCAGCCCGAAGGCGTCGAACGCAGCCCCCGTGAGGCGCTCACCGAAGCGCAGGACCTCCTGGACCGCGGACTGCCCTTCCATGCCCACGAGGTGCTGGAGGACGCCTGGAAGATGTCGCCCGAGCCGGAGCGGCAACTGTGGCGTGGCCTCGCCCAGCTCGCCGTCGGCCTGACCCACGCCGCCCGGGGCAACGCCAAGGGCGGCGCGGCACTGCTGCTCCGGGGCGCCGGCGCCATCGCCCCGTACGCGGACACCGTCCCGTACGACATCGACGTCCCCGGACTCACGGCCTGGGCGCGGGACCTCGCGGACCGGCTCGACGGCCCGGTGGCGGCGGCCGGGATCGCGCCGCGCCTGTGCACCTCCGACGCCCAGGGCCCCCGGGCGGCCGAAACCCCCTGACGCCCCGACGCGGCCCACCCCGGCCCGACTCGCCCCGCCTCGGCCTGGCCCGCCCCGCCCCGGCTCAGCGCACCAGCGCCGGGGAAGACGCCCCGGCCACCCGAAGCGCCGGGGCGCCCGTGCCGTCCGCCGGTACGGTCCAGATGTCGCCGCCCGTCCCACCGCCGCCCGTCCCACCGCTGCCCGGCAGCGCGTAGCCGAGGGTGCGGTCGTCCAGCCAGGCTGCCTGGTCGTCCACGCTGCGCTGCTCCGCGAGCGGGTGCTCGCGCATCGTGCGCAGGTCGAGCACGTAGAGCTGCCAGGGATCGCGGGCCCCTTCGCGTACCCGCTTCTTGAAGGCGAGGCGGGTGTTGTCGGGGGAGAGGGACGGGCACTCCACGTTCTCGCGCAGGGTGCGGGCCGCCCAGCGGCGCATGTCGCCCTCGACGAGGTAGGTGCGGCCCTTCGTGGAGACGGTGGCGTAGAAGCGGTTGTCGTCGCGGGCGAAGGTGACGCCCCAGTAGTTGACGTCGGGGGAGTGGTAGCGGCGGCCGTCGAGGGTGAGCGGGATGTCCTCGATGTTCTTGATCAGGTAGCCGGTGCGGGTGTCGAGGATCGAGGTGCGGGTGGAGAAGGACGTGGTGGCGTACGAGTCGCCGGTGGCGAACATCGTCCAAGACAGCATCCGGCCGGAGGCGGAGACCCGCGCCCGGTTGGGGATGCCGGTCAGGGCGATACGGCGCTGCTCGCGCAGCCGCCCGTCCAGCACGACGGCGTACGAGGCCGGGGGGATGCCGGGGCGGCGCTGGAGGCACAGGGCGGTGCCGCCGGCCGCGTAGAAGCGCTCGCAGGCGGGGCCCCCGGTGGTGCGGCGGTCCGGGTCCGGGGCCGCTGCCGCGCTCACCGCAGCGGCGCCGTGGGCAGAGGGGCCGGAGGCAGCGGCCAGGCGCGCCACCCGCCCGGCGCCGTCCCCCTCCCGCGTACTGCGGAAGTACAACTGCCCGCGGTCCAGGCCGAACGCCGAGGGCGGGTCGGTGGATTCGGTGCGCCGGGCCGCCGTCACCGTGTACACCACGGCGACCGTGGCGAGGACGGCCGTGGCCACCGCGACGGCGATGACGCGGGCGCGCATCGAGACCCCGCCAGGGCCCGCCTTACGGGCCTGGCCGCCCGCGTCCTCAGCCTCCACCGGGCCTGCCGTGTCAGTCGCGACCATCAGGACCGCCTTTCCGTACGGGGGAGCAGCGCGGCGGCGCCCACCAGGGCAGCCGCGAGGACGACGACGGCGATGACCAGCGCCGCCCGGCTGCCCCACAGCGTCCAGGCGGCGCCGAACCCCGCCGCGGCGAGCAGTCGGCACAGTGCCTGGCCCGTTTGCAGCAGGGCCATGCCGCTCGCCTGCCGTGCCGCGGGCAGGGCCGGCCCTGCCAGGGCCATCAGCACGCCGTCGGTCGCGGCGTAGAACACGCCGACCAGGAGCAGCACACCGGCCAGCAGGACGGTGCCGTCGCCGACGGTGAGCAGCAGCAGATACGCGGCGAGCAGCGCCGCATGGCCGAAGAGGAAGGGGACCCGGCGTCCGATGCGGTCACCGAGCCGTCCGGCGGGTACCGCCAGCAGCAGATAGACCGCGGCGGTGCCGAGCGGCAGCAGCGGGAACCAGCGGACCGCGAAGTCCAGTTGCCGCTGGAGCAGCAGGTAGACGAACGAGTCGCCGATGGTGGCGGCGCCCAGCAGGGCGGCGGCCGCCATGATGCGCCGGAAGGCGGCGTCGCGCAGCGGCTCGGCGATCCTGCTGCGCAGCGGGACCCGCGGCCCGGCGGCGGGCGCGGCCACCGGCCCCAGGGTGCCCCGTCCGGGGACGAACACGACCAGCAGCAGTACGCCGAGCAGCCCGACGCAGAAGCTGACGACGAACACCGCGTCGTAGGCGTCCGCGGTCGCCCACAGCAGGGCGAACGCGGCCAGCGGGCCGAGCAGCGCGCCCGTGGTGTCCATCGCGCGGTGCACGCCGAACGCCCGGCCCAGTGCGTCGGGCGGGCTGCTGAGCGAGATCAGCGCGTCGCGCGGGGCGGTGCGTACGCCCTTGCCGATGCGGTCGGCGGCGATGGCCGCGCTGATCCCGGCCGTGCCGCCGCCCGCGAGCAGCAGGCCCAGCCGGGACAGCGCGGACAGCGCGTAGCCGGTGCCGGCCACCAGCTTGTGCCGTCCGCCGCGGTCGGCGGCGTGCCCGCCGGCCAGCCGTACGAGCGCGGTGACGCCGTTGTAGAGCCCGTCCAGGAAACCGAACTGGAGGGGGGAGAGCCCGAGCTGGAGGACGAAGTAGAGCGGCAGTACCGCGGTGACCATCTCGGAGGAGATGTCGGTGACCAGGCTGACCGTGCCGAGGGCGAGGACCGGTCCGGCGACGCGGCCACGCGTCAGCCGTGTGGTGGCGGCGGCCGCGCCGGTGGTGGCGAGATACATGGCGGGTGGGTCCCGGGCCGGTCAGTGGCACTGGTAGGACGGGCTGCTGTCCTTCGTCCTGCCGTCCGTGCCCACCAGGTCCCAGGAGAACCCGTCGTCGGTGAAGTTCAGCTTGACCACGCCGAAGGTCTTGGTCAGCCGCTTCTCGCTGTTCGGCTGGACCTCCTCGATCTTGTACGGGTTGGCGCCGCCCATCCCGGCGAGCAGTTCGACCAGGCCCTTCGGGTCGGCCTTGCCGTCCGGGTTCTGCGGCGCGAAGCGCTCGTAGTGGTGGTCGTGCCCGTTGAGCACCAGCTCGGCCTTGGCGTCGTACAGCAGCTTCCAGACGGGCTTGCCGACCGGGTTGTTGCCGTGCTCGCCGGAGGAGAACAGCGGGTGGTGCCAGTAGGCCGCCACGCACTTCTTGGTGTTGGCGGCGAGGTCGTTCTTGAGCCACTTGGTCTGCGCGGAGTCCAGGCTGTTGGAGTCCAGTGCGACGAAGTGCCAGTTGCCCTGGTCAAAGCTGTAGTAGCTCTTGCCCTGGGGGTAGGCGACGGAGCCGAAGTAGGACTTGTACCCGGCCAGTTTGCCGGCCGGGTCGTACGTCTCGTGGTTGCCGGCGACCGGGCGGGTCCTGGACTTGAAGGCGCCCCAGGAGGTGTCGTAGTACTTCTGGAAGTCCTTGAGCCGGGCGTCGTCGTACTGGTTGTCGCCCATGGTGAGCACGAAGGCCGGATCGATCTTCTTGACCTGGGCCGCGGTCTTCGGGTGCACGCAGCTACTGCTGCTCGCGGTGCACTGCTCGGCGATGTCACCGGCGGCGACCACCGTGAACCCGCCGGCCCGCGCCGCCGTCCGCTCCGGCGCGGCGTCCGCCCGGCCGGCCGGCGACCACAGCACCGCACCGCCGACGAGCGCGAGGACCGCGCCCGCGGCGGTGGGTATGCCGGTGCGGGGGTTGGTGAGGAAGGGCCTGGCCGGGCGGGTGGTGCGGGACTTCGCGGCGCGGGGGGTGGGCGTCATGTCCGTCTCCTCGGTCGGCGGAGGTGCCGTTCGGAGGAATCTTGACGACGGCGCATGTACGCGTCAATAAGCCTGACGGAGAATGGTTAGGAAACTTTCCTACTCACTGCCGCGCCGTGTCGCTCACACCAACTCCGTGTCGTGGAAGCACAGATGATCCTTGATCTGCTCGACCGCGGACTTCGGCGCAGGGTAGGCCCACGCGATGTCCTCCGGGCCACCGGAAAGTGACCAGTAGGAGGCGTCTCCCTTGAACGGGCAGTGGGTACGAGTCTCGGACGGGACCAGCAGATCCGTCCGGACGTCCTCCGGCGGCAGGTAGTAGCGCACCGGATAACCGGTCTCGCGCAGCAGCAGCGGACGGCGGCTGTCGGCGACCACCTGGCCGTCGTGGACGACCCGGACGTGCTCGGTGCCCTGCTCGACGGTGATGCGGTGCCCTGGTACGGACGGCATGACGGTTCCTCTCCGACGGGGTGTGAGGCTCCTAGGGTGACACCGCGCGGCAGGCGGACGGCCGACCCGACGGCGGCGCGGCGTGCCCCCGGACGGCCGGGGACACGCCGTGCAACGCCGCCTCACGCCTTCCGGATTCCCGGCCGCTGCACCTCCCTGATGCCCCGCCCGGCCCAGTCCGGAGCCGGACCGGCCAGTTCGGCCAAGCCCGCCAGCCGCCGGTACGCCTCCTCGGGCAGCGGCGCGGCGCGTCCCTCGCCCTGGTGGACGTGCAGGGCGAAGATCTCCTCGGTGGCCACCGGATCGCCGGCCGCGTCCCCCACGTACATCTCGTGGACGCAACGCACCTTCTTCGCGCCCACGCCCAGGACCGTGGTCCGTACGAGGAGTTCGGCGCCCCGCGGCACCTCCGCGAGGTAGCGCACATGCGCCTCGACCGTGTAGAGCGAATGGCCGGTGCGGGCGCGGTAGGCCGGGCCGAGACCGGCCGCGTCCATGAGGGCGTCCGTGGCGAAGCCGAAGACCAGGACGTAGTACGCCTCGGAGAGATGGCCGTTGTAGTCGATCCAGTCGTCCTGGACCGTCCGCCGGAACAGCGGCAGCCGCGCCGTCACCGGTCGGGCCCGTCCAGCCGGCCGGTGGCCCGCAGTACGTCGATGACGCCCTGGTCGCGCTCGGCGACGAGCTGGGCGTACGTACGGCCGTCGGCGGCCCGGTCGCAGCCGTCGACCACCGCGTCCCGCAGCGCCCGGTCCAGCTCCGGGGCCTCCAGCCGGGTCCAGGGAGACTTCAGCGACGGGCCGAAGTGGTCGAGCATGTGGGCCATCCCGCCCTCGCCGCCGGCCAGCGCGAACGTCAGCATCGGGCCCATGAACGCCCAGCGCAGCCCCGGCCCTTCGGTGATCGAGGTGTCGATGTCCTCGACCGTGGCCTCGCCGTTGGCGACCATGTGCAGCGCCTCGCGCCACAGGGCCTCCTGGAGGCGGTTGGCGATGAAGCCGGGCAGCTCCCGGTCCATGGTGATCACGGACTTGCCCGCCGCCTCGTAGAACTCCGCGGCCCATGCGACCGCCGTGCGGTCGGTCCGCTCCCCGCCGACCACCTCGACCAGCGGGATCAGGTACGGCGGGTTGAACGGGTGCCCGACGACCAGACGGCCGGGCGTGGCGGCCGTCGTCTGCATGTCGGTCATCGGGTAGCCGGAGGTGGAGGAGGCGATGACCACGCCGGGCGGGGCGGCGGCGTCGAGCTGGGCCAGCAGATCGCGCTTGAGCTCCAGCTTCTCGGGGGCGCTCTCCTGCACGAACTCGGCGTCCGCGACGGCTTCGGCGAGGGTCGGAGCCATGGTCAGACGGTCGGGCGAGGCGCCCTCGGCCAGGCCGAGCTGCTCCAGGGCCGGCCAGGCGGCCGTGACCAGGCGGCGCAGCTTGTCCTCGGCGTCCGGCGCGGGGTCCCAGGCGGTGACGTCGTAGCCGCGGGCGAGGAAGTGGGCGACCCAGCCGCCGCCTATGACGCCGGCGCCGACGCACGCCACACGGCGTACGGAAGAGGGAGGGGTGGGGGACACGAAAGGCTCCTGAGTGTGAGGGGGCGAGGGGGAACCGGGCTTCAGCCGCGCGGCTTCAGGCCGAGGCGGGCACGGGCCTGGTCCGGGGTGGCGACCGTCGCGCCCAGCAACTCCGTGATCTGCACGGCCCGTTCGACCAACTGGCCGTTGGTCGCCTTGACGCCCTTGCTCAGGTAGAGGTTGTCCTCCAGCCCCACCCGGACGTTGCCGCCGAGCAGGATGGACTGCGCGACCCACGGCATCTGCATCCGGCCGAGCGCGAAGCTGGCCCACTGCGCGCCCTCGGGGAGCATCGCGACCATCGACTGGAGCACGCCCGGGTCGGCCGGCGCGCCCCACGGCACGCCCATGCACAACTGGAAGACGGTCGGGTCGTCGAGCAGTCCTTCGGCGAGCAGTTGCCTGGCGAACCACAGCTGCCCGGTGTCGAAGATCTCCAGTTCGGGCCGTACCCCCAGCTCCTGGATGCGCCGGGCGCCCGCGCGCAGCATGTCGGGCGTGGAGACGTAGAGGTTGGAGCCCTCGCCGAAGTTCAGCGAGCCGCAGTCCAGGGTGCAGATGTCGGGCAGCAGTTCCTCGACGTGCGGCAGCCGCTCCAGGCCGCCGACCAGGTCCGTACCGGGCAGGTGCCGCAGTGGCTCGTCCGGGTCGATGACGAGGTCGCCGCCCATCCCGGCGGTCAGGTTGATGACGACGTCGGTGCCGGTCTCCTTGACGCGTTCGACGACCTCGGCGTACAGGCGCGGGTCGCGGGACGGGGCGCCGGTCTCCGGGTCGCGTACGTGGATGTGGACGACGGCGGCGCCGGCCGAGGCCGCCTCGACGGCGGACCTGGCTATCTGTTCGGGGGTGACGGGCACGTGCGGCGAGCGGCGCACGGTGTCACCGGCTCCGGTCAGCGCGCAGGTGATGATGACCT
This sequence comes from Streptomyces sp. NPDC045470, assembly GCF_040646595.1. Lineage (NCBI taxonomy): Bacteria > Bacillati > Actinomycetota > Actinomycetes > Kitasatosporales > Streptomycetaceae > Streptomyces > Streptomyces sp. NPDC045470. The sequence continues at coordinate 422,607 of NZ_JBEZAN010000003.1, read as the reverse complement.
CGTTGTTCACGGCGGGTCCTTCGGTCGGTGGGGTCGGAACGGCGGGGGAGCCGCCCGCTCAGGGGGCCAGCTCGTGGTCGATGAAGGTGAGCAGCGCGGCGTGCATGGTGTCCGGGCCGGTGCTGTCGGGCGCGGTGGCCAGCACCTGGGTGGCCAGGCCGTCGATGAGCGCGGTCAGCCGCAGTGCGGTGGGCTCGGGGTCCACGGCGCGGAAGACGCCCTGGTCGACGCCCCGGCGCAGGACTTCGGCGACGGTGGTCCGCCACTGCCGGTAGTAGTGCTCGTGCAACTGCCCCACGGCGGTGGAGCGCGCGGCCTGCGCCCACAGGTCGAGCCAGACCAGCCACTGCCGCCGCTGCTGTGCGGTGCGCGGCGTCTGCAACGCGATCAGGTGCAGCAGTTCGGCGCGGGCGTCCGGCGCGTCGGCCAGGCCCGCGGCGCGCCGCGCGGTGTCCTCGTCCATGCACCAGCGCACGGCCGCTTCCAGCAGTTCGTCGCGGCCGGGGAAGTGGTAGTGCACGGCGGCCGTGCTGGTGCCGCAGGCGGCGGCGATGTCGGCGACCCGGACGCCGTGGAAGCCGTGCTCGGCGATCAGCCGGACGGTCTCCCGGACGATCTGCAGCGGCCGGCCGCCCTCGGGCACCGCGACCGGCTCCCGGCCCCGGGCCGGTGCCGGGGCGCCGCCCCGGGACCCGAGCAGCCACGCCACGTCCACGCCGCCGATGTCCGCGACGCGCACGATCTCGGCGAGGGTGAAACGCCGGGTGCCGCCCAGCGACCTGGACAGCTTCGAGGGGTCCATCACGATGCGCCGGGCGAACTCGCGGCGGCTGCAGCCGAGGCGGTCGACCACCTGTCGTACGCGGTCGCGCACGTCGCTGTCGTCGGGGATCCGGGTGCCGGGGTCTTCGTCCGTGGACATGGTCAGGGACCGTAACAGTGTGTTGAGATCATCGCAACGACCTCCACGGCGCCGACTGGGGCCAGTCTGCTGTAACAGCGCCGAGAGGCGTGTGTTGAGCACTGACTGATGCGTAAGTCAGTGGCGTCGGCGCGCCGGGTCCGGCCTCGCGGGCCGGCCGCGTACCGGACACCGGTGGACCGGCCACGTATGGGGCAAATGTGGCAAAGTTGCGGACATGGCTGACCGGGGCGCGAAGCGGCCGACCGTGTCGGTGCCGGACGACTGGCCCGCTCATCCGGACCTGACGCTGGCCCTCAACGGCATGGGCGGCTTCGACTGGGACCTCGACAGCGGCCGTATGCACATGGACGGCTCCGCTCTGGAGGTCTTCGACCTGCCGCCGGAGGAGTACGACTCCGACCCGGCCGCCCTGGGCTGCCGTCTGCCGCCGGACGAGGCGGCCCGCCTGGACAGCGTCGTCTCCCAGGCCCTGAAGGACGGCAGCGACTCCTACGGCGCCTACTTCCGCGTCCGGCTGCGGGACGGCACGGTGCGCTGGGCCCACACCCAGGCCAGCATTCGCCGCGACGGGGCCGGAAAGCCGCACCGCGTCATCGGCGTCGTCCGGGACGCCAGCCAGGAGTACGCCCAGGCGGCGGAACGGGCCCAGGCGCACGCGCGCAGACTGCGCAACACCGGCCTCGTCGAGCGCACCACGGCGGCCCTGGCGCACGCCAGGACCGTCCGCGACGTCATCGGTGTGCTCGGCGACGACCAGGCGCTGACCCGGCTGGGCGCGCGGAACGTCATCGTCGGCCTGGTCGAGGCGGGCCGCATCCGGGTGGTTCACGAAGGGCTGGCGGGCAGCTTCGTACCGCAGCACGAGGTGCTGCGGGTCGAGGAGGAGTTCCCGATGAGCGAGGCGGTGCGCACCCTCCAGCCGTGCTTCATCCGCTCCCGCGCCGAGTTCGCCGAACGCTACCCGGCGCTCTGGCCGCACCTCGAAAGGATGGACTTCGGCTCCGCCGCGTACCTGCCGCTCATCGCGCAGGCCCGGCCGATCGGAGTGGTGGGCCTGTTCTACCGCTCGGAGAACCCGTTCGGCGTACAGGAGCGCAACCTGCTGCTGGCGCTCGGCTCCAGCGTCGCGCAGAGCCTGGCCCGCGCCATGCTCTACGACCAGGAGCACGACCTCGCCGAGGGCCTCCAGCAGGCCATGCTGCCGCGCCGCATCCCCGGCATCCCAGGCGCCCAGATCGCCGTACGCTACCGGGCCGCCCGGATCGGCCGGGACATCGGCGGCGACTGGTACGACGTGATCCCGCTGCCCGAAGGCCGGGTCGCCGCGGTCATCGGCGATGTACAAGGGCACGACACCCACGCCGCGACCGTCATGGGCCAGCTACGGATCGTGCTGCGCGCCTACGCCGCCGAGGGGCACCCGCCCGCCACCGTCATGGCCCGCGCCTCCGCCTTCCTCGGCGAACTGGACACCGACCGCTTCGCCACCTGCACGTACGCGGACGCCGACCTGGCCACCGGGACGGTGCGGCTGGTGCGGGCCGGGCACGTGGACCCGCTGCTGCGGCACGCCGAGGGGCTGTGCCGGCGCCTGGAGGTGGCCGGTGGCCTGCCGCTGGGCATAGCGACCGGTTTCCGCGACCTGGACTACCCCGTCACCACCGCCCACCTGGGCATCGGGGAGACCCTGGTGCTGTACACCGACGGGCTGGTGGAAGAGCCGGGCATCGACATCGAGGACGGCGTACGGCACCTGGCCAGAGTGATCCGCGACGGCCCCCAGGACGTCCAGCAACTGGCCGACCGGCTCTGCGACCTGGCGGCCGAGCAGACCGGCGACGACGACATGGCGATGCTGATCCTGCGGCGCGGCGGGGAGCCCGCCGCGCCGGCCGCCGGACGGCTCCAGCAGCACGTCGCACCCGACGACGCCCGGGGGCTGTCCGCCGCCCGCCACATGATCCGCGCCGCGGTACGGGCCTGGGGCGCACCGGAGCGCGCCGAGGAGGTCGAACTGGCCGCCGACGAGCTGATCACCAACGCGCTGCTGCACACCGACGGCGCGGCGGTGGTGACGGTACGGATGCCGCACGGCACCGACCGGCGGCTGCGGCTGGAGGTGGCCGACCGCTCCAGCGCCCTGCCGCGCCGCCGGGACAGTGACGAGTCCGCGATGTCCGGGCGCGGACTGCTCCTGGTGGAGCGGCTGTCGGATGTCTGGGGTGTGGAGCCGCGCGGCAACGGAAAGTGCGTATGGTGCGAGTTCGACTGTCCGTGACGGCCGGTACGGCCCCCGGGAGCGGGACGGCCGCGCCTGCCGTCCGGCGGGACACCCGCGGCAACCGCCCCTGAACGGGGCACCGCGGCACGGGCAGCGGACAGGGCACAGTTCGATCGGCCGCCGAGTGAGCGGCCCGGCGGAATGAGGACACGCGCTATGGAACCGGGGCCTGCGCAGCAGTGGGGCGACGCCCGCCGGACGGCGGCACGGCTGGACGCGGAGCACGTCCGCGCCATCGCCCTCACCTGGGTCGACAACGCGGGCATCGCCCGTACCAAGACCGTGCCGACGGCCCGGCTGGCGCCCGCCGTGCAGCGCGGCGTCGGCATGTCACCGGTCTTCGACGTCTTCACCTCCGACGACGCGATCACCGCGTCCGCGCACCTCGGCGGACCCGACGGTGACCTGCGGCTCTTCCCCGACCTGGAGCGGGTCACGGTGCTGGCCGCGCAACCCGGCTGGGCCTGGGCGCCGGTCGACCGCTACGACCAGCTCGGCACGCCGCACCCCGGATGCCAGCGGCAGTTCGCCCGCCGCATGGTGGACCGGGCCGCCGACGCGGGACTGGTCCTGCGGATGGGGTTCGAGACGGAGTGGGTGGTCACCCGCGCGCCGGAGGCCGGCGGCGGTCGCCCCGACAGCTCCACGGGCGCCGAGGAAACCCTCGACTACGCCTGCGCCGGCCCCGCCTACGGCATGACCCGCGTCGTCGAACTCTCCGACTACCTCCGCGACGTGGCCGAGGCGCTGGCCCTCCAGGACATCGACGTCCTCCAGCTCCACCCCGAGTACGCGCCGGGCCAGTTCGAGGTGTCCACCGCGTCGGCCGACCCGCTGCGCGCCGCCGACGAGCTGGTCCTCGTCCGCGAGACCGTACGGGCCGTCTCGCTCCGGCACGGCCTGCGGGCCAGCTTCGCGCCCTCCGTCGTGGCCGGCCAGGTCGGCAACGGCTGCCACCTCCATCTCAGCCTGCACCGCGGCGAACGCAGCCTGCACCGGGCCCGGGACGCCGAACACGGCCTGGACCCGGACGCCGTACGGTTCCTCGGCGGCGTCCTGGAGACGATGCCCGCGCTGCTCGCCGTCGGCTGCCCCTCGCCCGCGAGTTACCTGCGGCTGGCCCCGTCCGTGTGGGCCGGCGCCTACCAGTGCTGGGGCGTGGAGAACCGGGAGGCCGCGCTGCGCCTGGTCACCGGCGCCCCCGACGATCCGGACGGGGGGCACGCCGAGATCAAGCCGTTCGACGCCGCGGCCAACCCGTACCTGGCGGTCGGTGCGGTGATCGCCGCCGGGCTGCACGGCCTGTCCACGGGCGCGGCGCTGCCCCCGCCGGTCACCGGCGACCCGGGCGTCCTGGGGGTCCGTGAACGCTCCCGGCGCGGCATCGTCCGGCTGCCCTCGTCGCTGACCGAGTCCACCGACCGGCTGGCGGAGTCGGCGGTGCTGCGGGAGGCCATGGGCGAGGTGCTGTACGGCGCCGTGATCGCCGTACGCCGCGCCGAGGCGGCGCACTTCGCGGACAGCGAGCCCGAAGAGATCGCCGCGGCGACGCGCTGGAGGTACTGATGGCCGTGCCCGCCCTCGTGCCCGCCCCCGGTGCGCCGGCCGCCCACGGACGGCGGGGCCGATGACCGCGCAGGCCACCGGCGGCGCCCCGGACCCGTTCCCGGACCTGCCGCCGCTGATCGACCAGCACTGCCACGGAGTGCTGCGCGGCGACCTGACGGCCGCCGAGTTCGAGTCGTACCTGACCGAGTCCAACCGGCCCGCCGCCGCGGGCACGACCTTCTTCGACACCCAGGCGGGCTTCGCCGTCCGCCGCTGGTGCCCGCCGCTGCTCGGCCTCGCGCCGCACTGCACGCCCGGCGCGTACCTCGCCCGGCGGCGCGAACTGGGCGCGGCCGAGACCCGCCGCCTGCTGCTGGGGGGCACCGGCATCGGCACGTACCTGGTGGACACCGGTCTGCCCGGCGACCTCACCGGGGCGCACGAGACGGCCGAGGCGGGCGGCGGCACCGGGCACGAGATCGTCCGCCTGGAGACGCTGGCGGAACGGGTCGCGGCAGGCGTACGGGCGGCACGGACGGCGGGGGAGGAGACCGCGGACGTGGCCGCCGAGGTGTTCGCTGCCGGGCTCGCCGACGCCGTACGGGACGCGGCCCGCACCGCCGCGGGCTTCAAGTCCGTCGCCGCCTACCGGCACGGGCTGGCCCTGGCTCCCGAGCCGCCCACCGCCGCCGACGTCGTGACCGCCGCCCGCGACTGGCTCGCCGCCGGCCCCCACCGCCTGACCGACCCGGTCCTGCTGCGCCACCTGCTGTGGCTCGCCGTCGGCACCGGCCGCCCCCTGCAACTGCACACCGGCTTCGGCGACCCCGACCTGCGCCTGCACCACGCCGACCCGGCCCTGCTCACCGACTTCGCCCACGCCATCGCGGGCGCCGGCACCGACCTGATCCTGCTGCACTGCTACCCGTACCACCGCCAGGCCGCCTACCTGGCCCATGCCTTCCCGCACGTGTACGCCGACGTCGGCCTGGCCCTCGGGCACACCGGGCCCCGCGCGGCAGCCGTGCTCGCCGGATTCCTCGAACTGGCCCCCTTCGGCAAGCTCCTCTTCTCCACCGACGCCTACGGCCTGCCGGAGCTGTACACCGTCGGCAGCGCCGCCTTCCGTACGGCGCTGGCGGAGGTGCTGACCGGCTGGGTGCGCGTGGGCGCCTGGTCGGCGGCGGACGCCGACCGTGTCGCGGCGCTGGTCGCGGCCGGTAACGCCCGCCGGGTGTACGGGCTTTCGGAGGGCCGGTAGCCGTGCGGCCGGTGTCATGATCAGGCCACCCGGGTAAGTGGCACCACCACGGACCGTGCTTTACTGCCCCGTGCCTCCTGCCATATCCGACACCGAGCCCCGTCCTCCGCTGTACACCCGCCTCTTCGCCGACATCACCCCGCTGCGCATCTCCGCCGACTACCGGCGCCTGTGGTTCGGCAACACCGTCTCCTGGGTCGGCCAGCAGATGACCGCCCTGGCCGTCTCCCTCCAGGTGTACGCCCTCACCGGCTCCACCTTCGCCGTCGGCGCGGTCGGCCTGTGCTCCCTGGTCCCGCTGGTCGTCTTCGGGCTGTACGGCGGCGTCATCGCCGACACCGTCGACCGCCGCAAACTCGGCCTGTACAGCGCGGTGGGCGCCACCGTGCTCTCCGTCGCGCTGGCCGCCGCCGCGCTCGCGGACGTACGACAGGTGTGGGTGCTCTACACGGTCGTCGCCCTCCAGGCCGTCTGCTTCGCGATGAACGCGCCCGCCCGCTCGTCGATGATCCCGCGTCTGCTGCCGGCCGAGCAGTTGCCCGCCGCCAACGCCCTCTCCTCGCTCACCAGCAACCTCGGGATGATGGGCGGCCCGATGCTCGGCGGTGTCTTCGTCGGCCTGTGGGGCTACCAGGCCGCCTACCTGATCGACGTGGTCTGCTTCTCGGCCGCGCTGTACGCCATGTGGCGGCTGCCCGCCATGCGCCCCGACCACGGTGACGGCGACGAGGCGCCGCGCCGCCCGTCCGTCCTGGAAGGGCTGCGCTTCCTCGCCACCCGGCCCAACCTGCGGATGACCTTCTTCGCCGACCTGGCGGCCATGGTGCTGGCACAGCCCCGCGCGCTGTTCCCCGCCGTCGCCGTCCTCTGGTTCGGCGGTGACGCCAAGACGGTGGGCCTGCTCGTCGCGGCGCCCGCGGTCGGCGCGGTGCTCGGCGCGCTGTTCTCCGGGTGGCTCGGTGCCGTCCGCCGGCACGGCCTGGCGATCCTCGTCTCGGTCGCCGCCTGGGGAGCGGCCGTCGCCTGCTTCGGCCTCACCCGCCACCTGTGGCTCGGCCTGTTCTTCCTCGCCGTCGCCGGGTGCGCGGACACCGTCTCGATGGTCTTCCGCGGCACCATGCTGCAGGCCGCCGCGCCGGACCGGATGCGCGGCCGCCTGCAAGGCGTGTTCATCGTCGTCGTGGCGGGCGGCCCCCGGCTCGGCGACTTCCTGGCCGGGTCGGCGGCCGACCTCGCCTCACCGGCCGTGGCGGTCGTCGGCGGGGGACTCGCCTGCGTCGTGACGGTGTTGCTGCTGGCCCTGTGGCGGCGCGACTTCGCCCGCTACGACGCTCGCGACCCGCAGCCCTGACGGGCGGCCCCGGGGCCGGTTCCGCACCCGGCCCCGGGGCCACCCGCCGCCGTCACCGGCCGCCGCCCGGCCAGTTCCACTCCTCGACCTCCGGCAGGTCCGTGCCGTGCTCGCGGATCCAGGCGTGGTGGCGCTGCCGCACGTCCGCCATCGCCTGCCGTACTCCGGCGGCCCGTACGGCCAGCCCCGGCACCCGGTCGATCACGTCCATCACCAGCCGGTAGCGGTCCATGTCGTTGGTGACCACCATGTCGAACGGCGTGGTCGTGGTGCCCATCTCCTTGTAGCCCCGCACGTGCAGATTGGGGTGGACGGCCCGGCGGTAGGTGAGCCGGTGCACCAGCCACGGGTAGCCGTGGTACGCGAAGACCACCGGCACGTCGTGCGGCAGCAGCGCCTCGAACTCCCGCTCCGTCATGCCGTGCGGGTGCTCCTCGTGGGGTTGCAGGCGCGTCATGTCGACGACGTTGACGACCCGTACCGACAACTGCGGCAGGTGGGTACGCAGCAGGGAGGCGGCGGCCAGCGTCTCCTGCGTCGGCACGTCACCGGCGCACGCGAGCACCACCTCGGGCCGGCTGCCGGGCTGTTCGGTGCCCGCCCACTCCCAGATGCCCGCGCCGCGCGCGACGTGCCCCCGCGCCTGCTCGATGTCCAGCCAGTCGAAGCACGGCTGCTTGCCCGCGACCACCACGTTGACCACGTCACGGGTGCGCAGCACGTGGTCGGCCACGCACAGCAGGCTGTTGGTGTCCGGCGGGAGGTAGACCCGTACGGTGTGCGGGTCCTTGTTGAGGATGTGGTCGACGAAGCCGGGGTCCTGGTGCGAGAAGCCGTTGTGGTCCTGGCGCCAGACGTGCGAGGTCAGCAGGTAGTTCAGGCCCGCCACGGGCACCCGCCAGGGGATGTCGCGGGCCGACTGGAGCCATTTGACGTGCTGCGAGGCCATGCTCGACACGATGTGCGCGAACGCCTCGTACGAGGAGAACAGGCCGTGCCGGCCGGAGAGCACGTACCCCTCCAGCCAGCCCTGGCACAGGTGCTCCGAGAGCACCTCCATCACGCGCCCGTGCCGCCCCAGGTGCTCGTCGGTGGGCTCGGTCCGGGCCTGCCACGCCTTGTCGGTGGCGTCGTACACGTCCTGGAGGCGGTTGGAGGCCGTCTCGTCCGGGCCGAACAGCCGGAAGTCGCGGCGGTCGGCGGTCCGCTCCATCAGATCGCGCAGCAGGCCGCCGAGGACGCGGGTCGGTTCGTGCATCCGGGTGCCGGGCTTGTCGACGGGCACCGCGTACTTCTCGGGGTCGGGCAGCGGCAGCGTACGGACGAGGCGGCCGCCGTTGGCGTGCGGGGAGGAGCCGAGCCGCCGGTCGCCGCGCGGCACACAGGCCAGCACCCGGTCCACCGGCCGCCCCTCGCCGTCGAACAGCTCGCCCGGCGCGTACGACCGCAGCCAGCCCTCCAACTGGCGCAGATGGTCCGGGTTGTCCCGGACGCCGGACAGCGGGACCTGATGGGCGCGCCAGGTGCCCTCGACGGGCGCGCCGTCCACCTCGCCGGGGCCGGTCCAGCCCTTGGGGGTGCGCAGCACGATCATCGGCCAGCGGGGCCGGGAGCGCGCGCCGTCGCCGCGGGCGGTGCGCTGGGCGTCGTGGATGCGCAGCAGTGCGGTGTCCATGGCGGCGGCCATGTCCCGGTGGACCTGCGCGGGGTCGGAGCCGGTGACGTACAGCGGCTCGTGCCCGTAGCCACGCAGCAGCGCGTCCAGCTCGTCCTCGTCCAGCCGGGCCAGGACCGTCGGGTTGGCGATCTTGTAGCCGTTCAGGTGCAGGATCGGCAGCACAGCGCCGTCGTGCGCTGGGTCCAGGAACTTGTTCGCGTGCCAGGAGGCGGCCAGCGGCCCGGTCTCCGCCTCGCCGTCCCCGATCACGCACGCCACCAGCAGGTCCGGGTTGTCCAGCGCGGCGCCGTACGCGTGCGCGAGGGAGTAGCCCAGCTCGCCGCCCTCGTGGAAGGAGCCCGGCACGTTCGGCGCCGCGTGGCTCGGCACCCCGCCGGGGAAGGAGAACTGCTGGAACAGCCGGCCCATCCCGGCCGCGTCCCGCCCGATGTCCGGATACAGCTCCCCGTACGTGCCCTCCAGCCAGGCACCGGCGAACACCGAAGGCCCGCCGTGCCCCGGGCCCCACACGCACACCGCTTCCTGCCCGTGGGTGCTGATGACCCGGTTGACGTGGGTGTAGACGAGGTTCAGGCCCGGACAGGTGCCCCAGTGGCCGAGCAGGCGCGGTTTGATGTGCTCGGGGCGCAGTTCCTCGGTGAGCAGCGGGTTGCCGGTCAGATAGATCTGACCTGCCGCGAGGTAGTTCAGCGCCCGCCAGTGGGCGTCGAGATCGAGCAGGTCGTTCTCGGTGAGCGGGGTCGGCGACTCCATCGGGGCCCTCCGTCGGGGGAAAGGTGATCAGGGAGCGCCTCTCCACCGTACGGGCCGTCATGCACCGGCGCCGCACATAACGGGCCGACCGGACGCGCCGGGCCCTCGGAGCCGGTGTCCCGGAGCCCGTCCCTCAGAGCAGCACCGGTGTCAGGTCCGGGTCCTCGAAGCCCGCGTCGTCGAACGGGTAGAGCGGGCGGGTCACCCGGTGGTGGCCCAGGCGCGGCAGGTCCTGGTCCACGCCGCCGGGGGTGAGGGCGAGCAGCCAGTCGGCGGCCATCGCGTACAGCTCCGGCTCCAGGTAGCCGATCTTCACCACGACGATGTCGTACGCCGTCGGGTCGAGCGTGCCGAAGTCCGCGCGGGTGTGGAAGGGCTTGCGCCGCTCGGTGAGGACGGCCGTCACGCCGCCCCGGGTGACGGCGGCGGTGCGGCCGCCGCCGTCGTACGCCGGGTTGCCGCGCGGGGCACCGGCGGCGGGCGCGGCCGGGTCTTCGAGGGCGGTCACCGTGCCGGTCAGCTCGTACGGTTCGGCGTGCGGGCCGGTGCCGGCGCTGACGTGGCCGCCGACCTCCAGGGTGACGCGGGCGCCCACCCCGGCGGCGAAGCAGGCGGCCACCGCGGCCGGATCGGTGATGCCCGGGTGCAGCGCGGTGACCCGGCCGCTCGCCAGGTCCTCGTCGGCCAGCAGACGCCGCAGCATGTACGCGAGGTCGCCCGCGCCGCCCGCGGTGGGATTGTCGCCGGAGTCGCTGATCAGGAACGGGCGGGCGGGGGACGCGACGGCGTGGGCGACGCACGCGTCGGCGTCGCCGGTCGGGCCGGCGAAGACGAAGTCGCGGCGCACGTCCCAGTACTCCCGGGCCAGGCCGCGGGCCTGCTCCAGCGCCAGGTCCGGGTCGTCGCCGGTCACCACGACCGCGGCCCGGCAGCGCGCCTCGTCGGCCCAGGCGTAACCCACCCAGAGCGCCGCGTCCACGATGCCGTCCAGCGCCTCGACCGAGGCGAGCCTGCCGTACAGGGACTTGGCCGGTTCCAGGCGGGTGCTGGTCTTCTCGCCGGGGAGCAGGACCGGTACCTGCACCCAGGCGCGGTACGGACGGCCCTTGCCGGACACCAGCCGTCCGACCAGTTTGCGGGCGGCCCGCTCGCGCGTCTCCCAGGCGTCCTCGTGCGGGGCGAGGCGGTGCGCGGTGAGCAGGTCGAGGCGGTCGGCGAAGCGGCGCGAGACGTTGCCGTGCAGGTCCATGGCGGCGGAGAGCAGCACGTCCGGGCCGAGCGCGTCCCGTACGGCGTCGGTGAGGTCCGCCTCGGCGTCGTCCAGGCCGACGACGCTCATGGCGCCGTGGATGTCGTAGACCATGCCGTCCAGCGGCCCGGCCTCGTGTATCCGGGTGACCAGTTCGGACTTGATCCGGTCGTACGTCTTCCGCTCGACGGGCCCGCCGGGCAGCGCCACCGCGTGCACCAGGGGCACCCACTCCACCTGGTCCGCGAGGTCGCTGTCCGGCCGGGTCCAGGTGTAGCGGTCCAGCAGCGCGGCGCCGCGGGTCACGCGGAAATCGTCGTACGTCGAGCGGTGCGGGCAGAACTGGCTGGACTCGATGGCCATGCCGCCGATGGCGATACGCATGTCGGTCGTGCACCTTCCGTGGGGGCGTGGGGGTGTGGGGACACGGGGGACGAGGGGGACGCGGGGACCGGGGGCCGTCGGGGAGCTACGTACGGACGACGGGCAGGGCCGGCAGCCCGCCGTCGGCGGCCAGTTCGCGCAGCGCGGCGTGGCCGGCGCCGAGCAGCCCCGCGTCGGGGCCGCAGCTCGCCGCGACGATGGACAGTTCGCTGGTCGCCATCGGCAGGCACCGCTCGTACAACACCCCGCGCACCGCCGCGACCAGCGGTTCCGCGGCGGCGAGCGCGCCGCCCAGCACCACGGCCTCCGGGTTGAAGAAGTTCACCACGACGCCCAGCACCCCGCCGATGTGCCGCCCGGCCTGCCGCACCAGGGTCGTCGCGTGCGGTTCGCCGTCCTCGACGAGCCGCAGGATGTCGGTGGTGGAATCCGCCTCGATGCCCTGGCCGCGCAGCGCGGCGGCGATCGCGGCGCCGCTGGCCACCGACTCCAGACAGCCGATGTTCCCGCAGGAGCAGGGGCGTGCGGCGGCGGCGTCCACCCGTACGTGGCTGATGTCCCCGGCGCAGCCGCGGGCGCCCCGGTAGAGCCGGCCGTGGCTGATCACGCCGGAGCCGATGCCGCGGCCCGCCTTGACCACCACCAGGTGCCGCCGGGCAGGGTGGGCGGCCCGGTGCTCGCCCAGGGCCAGGACATTGGCGTCGTTGTCGACCAGCACGGGCATGCCGAGCCGGTCGGCGAGCCGGTCGCGCAGCTCGTACAGATGCCAGCCGGGCATCCGGGACGGCGCGATGACCCGGCCCGACCCGGGATCGACGGGCCCGGGGAAGCCGATGCCCGCGCCGCACACGGTGCGTCCCGCCGCGCGCTGGCGGTCGGCCAGCGCGGTCAGCCGTTCGGCGAGCAGGCCGACAGCCGGTTCCGGGCCGGTCGTCAGGTCGAAAGCGCACTCGTCGATGTCGAAGCCGGTGCCCGTCAGGCCCACCGCGCCGGTACGGATGTGATGGCTGCCCAGGTCGGCGGCGAGCGCGACGGTGCCGCCGTCCGGGACGCGCAGCAGCCGCGGCCGGCGCCCGCCACGCGAGGCGCCCTCGCCGGACTCGGTCAGCAGCCCGGCGTCGACCAGTTCCTGGACGCGGGCGGAGACGGTGGAGGCGGCGAGCCCCAGCTCCCGTACGAGGTCGGCGCGCGAGCGGGCGGTGCCGGTCGCGACGAGTTCGAGGACGTGTGCGGCGGAGCCGGGCTGTTCCTCGGCGGCGGTCACGTCGGGGCCTCGGCGGCGGTCGGGGTGGTGGTCATGGTGACGGTCATGGCGCTGCCTTTCGGCCGCGAGCGGCGGGGAACGACGGAAATCCGGCGGGTAGTTCCTCTTCTTTCTTCGAATACCGAAGAAAGAAGAGGTAAGAAGTAGCTTTCAGTACACCCCAGTTGCCGATGTTCCGCCAGACCCTTGACTTCTTTTCGCGGCCGTCCGTACTTTTCTCGCATTCTTCGACCGGCCGACCCTTTCCGGAGGCAGCATGGGCCCGCGCAGAACCCGCCGACGCGGGCCCGTCCACCCCCTGCTCCGCGCGGTGACCGCGCTGCTGCTCGGCCTGGTCACCGTCACCGGATGCGGCCCGGCGGACGGCGCCGTCACCGACGTCGGAGCCACCGGCGGTACCCGCGTCGAAGGGGGCACCGCCACCATGGCGCTGCCGCCCGCCGCCACGCCCAACTGGATCTTCCCGATCGGCACGGCCGGTTACCTGGCCTCGTACAACAACGCCGTACAGGACCTGCTCTACCCGCCGCTCTACACGGCCGAGAAGAAGGGCGCGGGCCTGACCATGGACAGCCCGCGCAACCTCGCCGGGCAGCCCCGCTACAGCGACGGCAACACCACCGTCACCATCACGCTCGAGCAGGGCCACCGCTGGTCCGACGGCACGCCCGTCACCAGCCGTGACGTGGAGTTCTGGTACGACCTGATCAAGCACGACAAGGAGGAGTGGGCGGGCTACTCGCCGGGCCTGCTGCCCGACAACGTCAAGAAGTTCGAGGTGCTGGACGACCACACCTTCCGGCTGCGCCTGGACCGCGCGTACAACCCCGCCTGGTTCACCGGCAACCAGCTCGACAACTTCACCCCCCTGCCCAAACACGCCTGGGACCCGCACGACGAGGACCCGAAGAAGGTCTTCGCGCGGCTGCTCCAGCACGCCAAGCGGCTCTCCGAGTTCGCCACCGACCCGCTCTGGAAGACCGTCAGCGGCCCCTGGCGCATCGAGAAGTGGACCACCTCCGGGCAGGTGTCCCTGGTTCCCAACAAACAGTACGGCGGCCCCGACAAGCCCCATCTCGACCGCGTCGTCCTCAAGCCCTTCACCACCGCCGACTCCGAATTCAACGTGCTGCGCGCCGGCGGAGTGGACTACGGCTACATCCCGCCGTCGGTCATGGCCCAGTCCACGCGGTTCGAGAAGATGGGCTACCGCATCGACCCGTGGGAAGGCTGGGCGATCACCTACATCGTCCTGAACTTCCACCACCCCACCGCCGGACCGATGCTCCGCCAGACCTACCTGCGCCGCGCCCTCCAGCAGCTCGTCGACCAGAAGACGATCTCCGACGTCGTCTGGCACGGCAGCGCGGCACCCACCCGCGGCCCGGTGCCCGCCGCGCAGTTGGACCACGACCCGTTCCCGTACGACCCGAAGAAGGCCGAAGCCCTGCTCGCCGCGCACGGCTGGCAGCGCACCGACGGCAGGCTGCGCTGCGCCCGCCCCGGCACCGGCCCCGGACAGTGCGGCAAGGACATCCCCGGCGGACAGCCGCTGCGCCTGGAACTCCTCTCCCAGTCCGGATCCACCGAGACCTCCAACACCATGCAGGAGATCAAGTCCGCCATGGACCGGGCCGGCATCACCCTGGACGTCCGGCAGCAGCCGCTGAACACCGTCCTCGGCACCACCGTCCCCTGCAAGCCGGCCGAACCGGTGTGCTCCGCCTGGCAGACGGGCTTCTTCGGTACCCAGGGAAGCTGGTACTTCCCGACCGTGGCCAGCGGGGAGTCGCTCTTCGCCACCGGGGCGCCCTCCAACATGGGCAACTGGTCCGACCCGAAGGCCGACGAGCTGATCAAGCGCACCGAGTTCTCCGACGACCCGACCGCGCTGCGCGACTACGCCCGCTACACGGCGGACCAGGTGCCCGTCCTGTGGACGCCCAACCCGGCCTACCAGGTCTCCGTCATCCGCAACGACCTGCGCGGCATCGACCAGAACCCCACCCTCGGCCTCGCGCCGCAGGACTGGTACTTCGTCAAGAAGGGCGGTGCGCACCGGTGATCCGTTTCCTGGTCAAACGCGTCGCACAGGCCGCCGTCGTCCTGCTGCTGGTCTCCGTCATCGTCTTCGTCCTGCTGCACCTGCTGCCCGGCGGCCCGGCCCGCGCCATCCTCGGCGTCAAGGCCACCCCGGAAGCCGTCACACACTTCAACCACCAGCAGGGCTACGACCGTCCGCTGCCGCAGCAGTACGTGATGTACCTCGGGCGGCTGCTCACCGGAGACCTCGGCGAGTCCTACAAGCTCAACCAGACCGTCACCTCCCTGCTCGGCGAACGCCTCCCGAAGACCGCGCTGCTGGCCGGCCTGTCCCTCGCGCTCGCCGCCGTACTGGCCGTACCGCTCGGCATCCTCCAGGCCGTACGCCGCGGCAGGGCCGCCGACCACCTGCTCACGGGAGCCGCCTTCCTCGCCTACGCCACCCCGGTCTTCTTCCTCGGCCTGGTCCTCGTCCTCGTCTTCAGCCAGCAGCTCCAGCTCTTCCCGGCCGAGGCACCGCAGGCCGACACGGTCGGCGGACTGCTCGCCGAGGCCCCGGCCCTGGTCCTGCCCGTGGTGACCACCGCCCTCGGCATCATCGCCGCGTTCAGCCGCTACATGCGCTCGGCCGTACTGGACAACCTCCAGGAGGACTACGTACGCACCGCGCACGCCAAGGGGCAGTCAGGCACCCGCGTCCTGGCCCGGCACGTCCTGCGCAACGCGCTGATCCCGCTCGCCACCCTCCTCGGGCTGTACCTTCCGACCCTCTTCAGCGGCACCCTCGTCGTCGAGTCGATGTTCAACTACCCCGGAATGGGACTGCTGTTCTGGAACGCCGCGCAGGGCTCGGACTTCCCCGTACTGCTCGGCGTCACCCTGATCGTCGGCGTGGCCACCGTGCTCGGCTCGCTGATCACCGACATCGCCTACGCCGTACTCGACCCCCGGATCAGGAGCGTCTCGTGACCGCACCCTCCATGGACGCGCCGGGCCACGCCGGGGCCGCCCGGCCCGGGGACGAGGACCGGGCCGCGGCGGCACCCGCCGCCCCCGGGCCGCTGCGCCGCTCCCTCGCCGTCTTCGCCCGCGGCAGACTCGCCCTGACCGGCACCGTCGTCCTCCTGGCCCTGCTGCTGTTCTGCTACGTCGGCCCGCTGCTGCACCCCACCGACCAGACGCACACCGACCTGTCCCGGGCAAGCCTGCCGCCCGGCAGCCCCGGCCACCTCCTCGGCACCACCGACCTCGGCTACGACATGCTCGGCCGGCTGATGTACGGCGGACAGACCTCCCTGGAGGTCGGCCTCGCCGCCGGACTGCTGGCCACCCTCTTCGGCACCGTGTACGGCGCGGTCGCAGGCTACTTCGGCGGCTGGGTGGACGCCGCCATGATGCGCGTCACCGACGCCGCTCTCGCCATCCCCGCACTGTTTCTGCTGGTCGTGGTCGCCGCCATCGTCACCCCCGGCAAAGCCGTGCTCATCCTCATCATCGCCTCGGTCGCCTGGCTGTCCCCGGCCCGTCTCATCCGCGGTGAGGCCCTCGCCCTGCGCAGCCGCGACTACGTGCACGCCATGCGCCTGATGGGCGGCGGCGGAGGCCGGGCCGTCTTCCGGCACATCCTGCCCGGCGCCGTCGGCACCGTCATCGTCAACGCCACCTTCCAGATCGCCGACGCCATCCTCTACGTCGCCTACCTCTCCTTCCTGGGCCTGTCCATTCCGCCCCCGGCCGCCGACTGGGGCTCCATGCTCTCCGCCGGCATCACCTACACCCAGGTCGGCCACTGGTGGCTGATCTTCCCGCCCGGCCTCGCCGTCGTCCTCGTCGTCGCCGCGTTCAACTTCGTCGGGGACGGCCTGCGGGACGCCTTCGACGTGCGCCTCCAGAAGAGCTGAGGAAGGGCCCATGACCGCCGACCCCCTGTCCGCGACCGTCCGTCCGCCGTCCGGGACCGCCGCACCGCTGCTCAGCGTCGAGGACCTGCACGTCGAGATCACCGGCCGCGGCCGTACCGTGCACGCCCTGGACGGTGTGCACCTCGACCTCGCCCCCGGGGAAGCCCTCGGCGTCGTGGGCGAATCCGGCTGCGGCAAGACCATGACCGCGCTGTCCGTCCTCGGCCTGCTGCCGAAGGGCGGCCGGATCACCGGCGGACGCATCCTCTTCCGGGACGGCGGCACCGGCGCGGACCGCACGACCGACCTGGCCGCCGCGCCCGGACCCGTCCTGCGGGGCGTCCGCGGCAACACCATCGGCATGGTCTTCCAGGACCCGCTGACCTCCCTCAACCCGACCATGACCATCGGCGCCCAGGTCGCCGAACCCCTGCTGCTGCACAAGGAGATCACCCGGCGGCAGGCCTGGGCGAAGGCCGAGGAGACCCTGCGGCTGGTCGGCATGCCGCAGCCCGCCGAACGGATGCGGAACCACCCCCACCAGCTCAGCGGCGGCATGCGGCAGCGCGTCGCCATCGCCATGGCCCTGGTGTGCGAGCCCAGACTGCTGATCGCCGACGAACCGACCACCGCCCTCGACGTCACCACCCAGCACCAGATCCTGGAGCTCATCGACGACCTGCGCACCCGCCTCGGCATGGCCATGATCCTGGTCACCCACGACCTCGGCGTCATCGCCAAGCGGGTGGACCAGGTCGCGGTCATGTACGGCGGCAAGGTCGCCGAACGCGCCGGTGTGCACCGCCTCTTCGCCACCCCCCGGCACCGCTACACCCAGGCACTCCTCGCCGCCCTCCCCGAACGCGCCACGGGCCAACGGACCACCCTCGCCACCATCCCGGGCCTGCCGCCCACGCTCGTCACCCGGCCCGTCGGCTGCCGCTTCGCACCGCGCTGCGCCTTCGCGAGCGAACGGTGCCGTACGGAGGAGCCGGAGCTGTCGGCGGACACGGACCACGGGTACGCGTGCTTCCACCCCGTGGAGAGCCCGGCGGAGGAACGGGCGACCGGCCACGAGCCGGGCACGGCCGCCACCTCATCCACCTCCGTCTCCGCCCCCGCGGCCCGGGAGCCCCTCCTCACCCTCACCGGCGTCACCAAGCACTACGCCCTGCACGCCGGCCCCTTCGCCCGGCGCAAGGGAGCCGGGGAGGTCGGCGCCGTCGCCGGGGTCAGCCTCACCGTCGCCCGCGGCGAGACCTTCGGCATCGTCGGCGAGTCCGGCTGCGGCAAGTCCACCCTGGGGCGGATGGTCGTCGGCCTCGAACCGCCGACCGACGGCACGATCCGCTTCGCGGGCCGCGACATCGGCGCTCTGACCCGCCGAGAATTGCGCGCCCACCGCCGCGACGTCCAGCTGATGTTCCAGGACTCCTACGCGTCCATGGACCCCAGGATGCGCGTCGGCACGATCCTGCGGGAGCCACTGGTCATCCAGGGCATCGGTGACCGCGCCGC
This sequence comes from Streptomyces sp. NPDC045470, assembly GCF_040646595.1. Classification (NCBI taxonomy): domain Bacteria; kingdom Bacillati; phylum Actinomycetota; class Actinomycetes; order Kitasatosporales; family Streptomycetaceae; genus Streptomyces; species Streptomyces sp. NPDC045470. Next base: position 404,451 of record NZ_JBEZAN010000003.1, on the reverse strand, counting down.
GCAGGAGCGGCGGGTCGCCGCCCTGCTGGACGACGTCGGCCTGCCCCGGGGCGCCGTGGACCGCTATCCGCACGAGTTCTCCGGCGGCCAGCGCCAGCGCCTCGGACTGGCGCGCGCCCTCGCCCTCTCGCCCTCTCTCGTCGTCGCCGACGAACCGGTCTCCGCGCTCGACGTCTCCGTCCAGGCGCAGATCCTCAACCTCATGCGCGACCTGCAACGCGACAAGGGGCTGACGTACCTCTTCATCTCCCACGACCTGGCGGTGGTACGGCACCTCGCGGACACCGTCGGCGTCATGTACCTGGGCAAACTGGTGGAGACCGGACCGGCCCGGGACGTCTTCGAACACCCCCTCCACCCGTACACCCGGGGCCTCCTCGACACCGTCAACGCCCCCGACCCCGCGGCCCCTGCCGCGGGCACCCCGCTCCCCGGTGAGACCCCTTCCGCCGCCGCACCGCCCTCCGGCTGCCGCTTCCGCACCCGCTGCCCGGTGGCCCGCGCGCGCTGCGCGGAGAGCGAGCCGGAGCCCACCGGACCGACCGCTCCCGGACACCGGGTGGCCTGCCACTTCCCCCTCGCGGCGGCCCCCGGCCCGGGAGCGGTCAGTAACGCGTGACGGCCGTACGCCCGGAATCCGTACCGATCGCGATGTGCGGCCGGGCGGCCGGCCGCACCCACGCCACGATGCGGGCCATCGCCCGGGCCGGTACCGACACACAGCCCGCCGTCGCCCCACGCCCGTCGACGTGCAGGAAGATGCCCGCGCCTCGGCCGCGGACCGGACGGTGGTAGTTGAAGCCGATGACCAGGGCCCGGCGGTACTGCGCCGGATAGTCGGCCAGCCGCTCGGCCTCCTTCGCCGCGCAGTCGCGCGGGCGCGGGTCCACCCAGCGGTTGTAGGCGGACGAGCCGTTGTCCTGGCACCACCAGGACGTGTTCCGCACCGGCCGGTACGGGACCTCCGTACCGGCCGGTGCCTTCGCGAGACCGAAGGCGAACGGCAGGTCGTACAGGCCCGTGGGCGTGGTCGAGGTGCCCTGCTTGCGTGTGTCGCCCTCGGCCAGCCCGTTCGCCCCGAAGCGCGCGGGCGCCGTACCGACCCGGTGCCAGCGGCTCCCGTGCCGCTGCCACCAGCTCACCGTGCCGGTCGTCGAGCGCGGGCTCGCGGCGCGGGCCGTGACGAGCTGACTGCCGCCGCCGGTGTCGGCCATACGGGTGGGCAGCGGCTGTCCGGCAGCCGGGACGGCAGCCGGAGCGGGAGTCGGGCCGGGAGTCGGGGACGCGGCGGGGGAGCGGGTTACGGCGACGGCGGAGGCGGGCACGGTCAGGGCGAGCACGGCCGCGCAGGCCGCGGCCGCCAGGGTCCTCGCGGAGATCATGACCGCAATGTAAAGGGCCGGAAACCGTGCGTCGCCGAACGAAGCGGACAAGCCACCCGAAGGAGCGTGGCGGGCGACCGGGGGCGCAATCCGTCGCGCGTCAGTGCGATAGACCGGCGAAACCCGGGTACCGGGGCCGGAGAACCACCTGCCGTCCGACCCAGGAGGTCTGCTGTGGAGCGGCAACCGACACCGCACCGTACGCGCGAACCCGGGCAGGAGACCGAGCCCGTACCGCCGACACCCACCCCCTCGCCGGGGCCCGGCGGGCCCGAACCCGGTCCGGGGCCCGGACCCGTGCCGGGGCCCACTCCGGGACCGCCGGTGCCCGGGCCGCCCGACCCGACACCGCCCCCGCCCACGCCGCAGCCGCCGACACCCAGCCCCGACCCCGTACCGCGCCCGCCGGGCCCCGATCCCGTACCGGATCCGTCCCCGGCCCCCGGGCCGCTCACGTAGCCCGCGGCCGGCACCGGCCACCGGTCCCGCGGCGGTCTCCCGGCCGCCGCGGCCCCCAGCTTCACCCAGCCCGCCCACCACCCCACGGGAGGTGCATCCACATGGCCATCGCCACGGTCGACCCGGCCACCGGCGAGACGCTCAAGACCTTCGACGCGCTCGACACCGACGCGATCGAGGAGCGGCTCGCCCGCGCCGAAGCAGCATTCCGCAGCTACCGGACGACGACCTTCGCCGAACGCGGCGAACTGCTGCGCAACGCCGCCGGCCTGCTGGAGGCGGGCCAGGACGGCATCGCCCGCACCATGACCACCGAGATGGGCAAGCCGCTGGCGGCGGCCCGCGCGGAAGCCGCCAAGTGCGCGAAGACGATGCGCTGGTACGCCGACCACGCCGAGGAACTGCTCGCCGACGAGGTACCGGACCCCGGCGACGCCGAGGACGCCGGGGCGTCCCGCGCCTATGTCCGCTACCGGCCCCTCGGCACCGTCCTGGCCGTCATGCCGTGGAACTTCCCCCTCTGGCAGGTGATCCGCTTCGCCGCGCCCGCGCTGATGGCCGGCAACACCTGCCTGCTCAAACACGCCTCCAACGTGCCGCAGACCGCGCTGTACGTGGAGGACCTGCTGCGCAGGGCGGGCTTCCCCGAAGGCTGCTTCCAGACCCTGCTGGTCGGCTCCGGCGCGATCGAGGACATCCTGCGCGACCGCCGGGTCGCCGCCGCGACCCTCACCGGCAGCGAACCGGCCGGCCGCTCGGTCGCCTCCATCGCCGGTGACGAGATCAAGAAGACGGTGCTGGAACTGGGCGGCAGCGACCCGTACATCGTGCTCCCGTCCGCCGACCTCGACGCGGCCGTACGCACCGCCGTCACCGCCCGGGTGCAGAACAACGGGCAGTCCTGCATCGCCGCCAAACGCTTCATCGTGCACACCGACGTCTACGACGAGTTCGCGGTGCGCTTCACCGAGCGGATGGCCGCACTGACCGTCGGCGACCCGATGGAGGAGAGCACCGACGTCGGCCCGCTGGCCAGCGAACAGGGCCGTTCCGACCTGGAGGAACTGGTCGACGACGCGGTACGCCGGGGCGCCGCCGCACTGTGCGGCGGCAAACGCCCGGAGAAGCTGACCGCCGGCTGGTTCTACGAGCCGACCGTGCTGGCCGGCATCACCCCCGAGATGCGCATCCACCAGGAGGAGGCGTTCGGCCCGGTCGCCACGCTCTACCGGGTCAACAGCCTCGACGAGGCGATCGCCACCGCCAACGACACCCCGTTCGGCCTCAGCTCCAACGCGTGGACCCGAGACGAGGACGAACAGCGACGCCTCGTCCGCGACATCGAAGCCGGCGGCCTCTTCTTCAACGGCATGACCGCCTCCCACCCCGCGCTCCCCTTCGGCGGCGTCAAACGCTCCGGCTACGGCCGCGAACTGGCCGGTCACGGCATCCGCGAGTTCTGCAACGCGACGACGGTGTGGCACGGGGCGTGAGCTCCCGGGGCCCCAAGGCCGACCTGGCCTGATCCAGCCGGACGTACGGGGGCCGGGCGGGTGCCGCTATTCCGCGCCCGGCAGGCCGAATTCGCACCACAGGGCCTTGCCGCTGCCCCGCGGTTCCGCGCCCCAGGCGTCGGAGAGGGCTTCGACCATCATCAGGCCGCGGCCCGAGGTGGCGGTCTCGCCGGGGGTGCGGCGGCGGGGCCAGCGGCTGGAGCGGTCCTCCACCTCCAGGCGCACGCGGCGTCGGGAGCTGCCCGGCGGGCCGGCCGGCAGGAGTTCCACCGTCACCAGGGCGCCGCTGTCCGTGTGGGTCAGCGCGTTGGTGACGAGTTCGGTGGCGGCCACCTCGATGTCGTACGCGATCGAGCCGGCCCGCCACTGGTCCATCGTGCGCCGCAGCATCGCCCGTACCTCCGAGGCTCCGGACGGGTCGGCCTGGTGGACATGGAGCCGCAAGCGCGGGGTGACGGCGGTGGTGCCGGCCGCCGGGGCCCGGTGCAGCAGGACGAGGGCCATGTCGTCGTCGGAGCCGGACCGCGCCCACAACTGGTCGGAGAGCTGATCGGCCAGTGCTTCCAGGTCGGCGGGGCCGTCCCGTACCGCGGCGGTCAGTGCGTCGATGCCGACGGCGATGTCCTGGCCGGGCTGTTCGACGAGGCCGTCGGTGCACAGCAGGAGGGCCGAGTCCGGTTCCAGGAACAGCAGGGTCTCCGGGAAGTGGTCCTGGCCGAACGCGGTGGCCAGCCCGAGCGGCAGGCCGCCGCGTACCGGGTGCCAGTCCGTGTGCCGGGCCGCGTCCCAGACCAGCGGGCCCAGGTGCCCGGCCCGCGCCACGTGCAGCGCGCCGGATTCCAGATCGGCCTGGACGTAGGTGCAGGTCGCGAACCGTTCGGTCTCCAGCTCGGCGAGGAAGCGGGAGGCGCGCACGAGCACCGTCTCCGGGGAGTGGCCCTCGGTGGCGTAGGCGCGCAGCGCGATGCGGAGCTGGCCCATGACGGCCGCGGCGTGTGTGTCGTGGCCCTGGACGTCGCCGACGACCAGCCCGATCCGCCCCTGGGGCAGCGGGATGACGTCGTACCAGTCGCCGCCGATGTCCCGCCCGGTGCTCGCCGCGTGGTAGCGGACGGTGACCTCGCCCCCGGCGATCTCGGGGACCCGGCGCGGCAGCATCGTGGCCTGCAGCCCGGTCGCGAACTCGCGTTCCTGGTCGAAGAGCATGGCCCGCTGGAGGGACTGGGCGACGACACCGGCCAGCGCGAGCGCGAGGTTGCGGTCCTCCGCCGAGTGCTGTTTGGGCTCGGTGTTGAACAGTCCGAGCGCCGCGATGACGCGGTCCTGCGCGACCAGCGGCAGGAAGACGGCGCTGCCGGAGGGGACGCGGTCCAGGTACGGGCGCAGCCGCGGGTAGCGGGCCATCAGCTCGCCGCGGGAGGACAGGAACGCGGCGCGGCGGGACAGCGCGGCGTCCGACAGCGGCAGGGTGTCGTCGAGCCGGGAGGCCATCATGTCCTCGGGCGTGGCGCCCGGCAGGCCCGTGACGGCGATGACCTCGAAGCGGTCGTTGTCGACCAGCCCGAGGATCAGCGCGTCGGCGCCGAAGCGGCGGGCACCGCCCGTCCCGGTCAGGACCCGGGTGACGTCCGCGACCGACAGGGCCCGGGAGAGCGCCGCCGTGGTCTGCTGCACCATCGCGGTCTGCCGCTGCCGGTTCTCCTGGAGCGACCGCAGCAGCACGGAGTCGGCCATCTCCGTACCGGCTTCCCGGACGAGCCCGGCGATCCGGTACGGGCGGCCGTCCGCGTCCCGCAGGATGCGGCCCTGGGTGTGGGTCCACCGGGGTGAACCGTCGCGGCGGTGGATGCGGAAGTACGCGCCGTACGAGGGTGCCGCGTCCTGGACGGCCTGGGAGATGGCCGCGTCCAGCCGGTACCCCTCCTCGGGCGGCACGCGGGCGGCGAGCGCCGTGGGCTGCCCGTCGTACTCGTCCGGCCGCAGGTCGAAGACGTCCAGCGCGCACGCGTCCAGCTCCAGCGTTCCGCGGTCCAGGTCCCAGTCGAAGGTGCCCGTGCGGTTGAGGGCGAGCCGTTCGCGCAGGTCGAGGGGGTCGGGCGGTGGGGCGTCGGGGGCGTCGGCCGGACCGGTTCCCGGCCCGGTGGTCGCGGGCGGCACGCCGCGGCGCGGGTCGTAGCGGCCGGGCGGAGTGGTGTTCCGTCCGGTCATGACCTGCGACGCTCCTGTCCCGCGGCCGGTGCGGACGGACGGCTGCCGGACGTGTCCCCGGGCCGGGGGCGGAGGCCGCACACCGGAGGCGCGCCGGCCCCGGCTGCCCGCCAGGCAGTCGGGGCCGGCGACGCCGGGGCCACCACGCCCGCCGCTTCCCCGCACGGCCCGCCGAAGGGGGACCATCGCAACCGGGAAGCGGCCATGCGCCCACGTTAGGACAGAGGTCCGGAATGCGCACTTTCAGCGGGGCGTGGGGGTATGCCGGTGGCGCGGCGGCCGGTCAGGCGGGGGCAGGCTGCGGCCGCCGGACCGGTGCCAGGTGTCCGCCGCGGGCGAGAGCGGCGAGGGCCGTCGCGCAGGCCAGGCCGGTCGCGGCCAGGACGCTCCAGGTCAGCCAGCGGGCGTCGTGGCGGGCGGCGAAGTCCCACAGGGCACCGGTGACGAGGTTGCCCACGGTGACACCCAGGCCGGAGACGGTGTTGTAGAGGCCGTAGTGGGTGGCCACCAGGCGCCCTTCGGACAGCGCGACGACGGTGTCCATCTCGAAGGGGTAGACCACCGCGCTGCCCGCGGCGAGCAGCACGACGGCGGCGACGAGCGCGGCGAGGACCGCCCCGGGTACGCCGAAAGAGGCGAAGGCCAGGGGGAGGAAGGCGAGTCCCATGGCGGCCAGACCGCGCACCAGGGCCTGGCTGGGGCTCCACCGGGCTTTGGCCCAGCCGGTGAGCCGGAGTTGGCCGACGACGGTGACGGCCGCCGAGACGACGAACAGGCCGCTGGTGACGAGGGTGCCCCGGGCGCCCAGGGCGTCGGAGGCGGCCAGCGGCAGGGCGAGGTAGACCTGGAAGGTCAGGACGTAGGAACCGATCATCGCCAGCGAGAACAGCAGGAAGGGCCGGTTCGAGGCGACCGCGCGCCACTGCGTGAGCACCCGCTCCCGGGCGGCGGGGGCCGTACCGCTGCGCCGGGGAAGAGCGCGCCACTGGAGCAGGGTGAGCGCGGCGAACACGGTGGCGGCGACCGTGCACACCAGGCGGAAGTCGGCGGTCAGCAGCGCCAGGCCGACGAGCGGGCCCGCGAGCATCCCCGCTTGGTAGTAGACGTTGAAGGTGGCGAACGCGTCCACCCGCCGCGGTCCGGCTTCGACGGCGAGGTAGGCGCGGACCGCGGGGTTGAACAGGGCGCCGGCGAAGCCGGTCGCCGCGGAGACGGCGATCAGGGCGGGCAGGGTGTCGACCCAGCCGAGCAGGCCGAAGCCGACCGTACGCAGCAGGCAGCCGGCCATGATGGGAATCTTGTAGCCGACCCGGTCGGCGAGGGTGCCGCCGATCAGGAACATGCCCTGCTGCGAGAAGTTGCGCACGCCCAGGACGAGGCCGACGGCCCAGGCGGCCAGGCCCAGGGTGCCGGCCAGGTGGGCGGCGAGGTACGGCATGAGCATGTAGAAGGCGAGGTTGATGGCGAACTGGTTGGCCATCAGCAGGCGTGCCGCGGGCGGGAAGGAGCGGGTCTGCTGCCACAGGTGCTTCATCGGGCGGCTCCCGCGGTGGTCAGCTCGTCGTGGGCGGCCGGGCGGGTCGGGTCGGTGACGTGGGTGCAGCGGGTCCAGCGGGTGACGACCTGCCGGCCGGGGTCGTCGATCGCGTCGGGGTCCTCGGCGGGCAGCCGGTCCAGCAGGTCGTGCTCGCGGCCGTAGGCGTCGTCGAAGACGGTGCCGACGTAGCGCTGCGGGCCGTCCGGGAAGACGGCGACGATCCGTTCCTCGGCGGGCAGGGTACGGGCCAGCCAGCGGGCGACCAGGGCGACGGCGCCCACGCTCCATCCGCCGGTGGCGTAGTGGTCGCGGGCCAGGCGACGGGCGGCCCACACGGCTTCGGGCGCGGCGACCCAGTGGACCTCGTCGAAGAGGTGGTAGGCGACGTTGCGGGGGTAGATGCTGGAGCCCAGGCCGCGCATCAGGCGGGGCGCGGCGGGCTGGCCGAAGATCGTGGAGCCGGTGGTGTCGACGCCGACGACCCGCAGGCGCGGGAAGAAGCCGCGCAGCACGGACGCGATGCCCGCCGAGTGGCCGCCGGTCCCCACCGAGACCACCAGGGTGTCGATCCGCCCGAGCTGGGCGGTCAGTTCGTGGGCGAGCGGCGCGTAGGCGGCCACGTTGTCGGGGTTGTTGTACTGGTCGGGGCACCAGGCCTCGGGCTGCGCGGCCAGGAGTTCTTCGACGCGGTGGCGGCGGGCCTGCTGCCAGCCGCCGACCGGGTGGGGGCGGTGCACGAGGTCGACATCGGCCCCGTAGGCGGTGAGCAGACCCGTCATCAGGGGCTCCATGCCAGGGTCGGTGACGACGGTGACCGGGTGGCCGAAGGTGGCGCCGGCCAGGGCCAGGCCGAGGCCCAGGGTGCCGGAGGTGGATTCGACGATACGGGCGCCGGGCCGCAACTGCCCGCGCGCCCGCGCCTCGTGGACCATGTGCAGGGCCGTGCGGTCCTTGATGCCACCTGGGTTGTGGCCTTCGAGCTTGGCCCAGAAGCCCCGCCCGGCAGCGGTGAAGGGTTCGCCGATCCACAGGACGGGGGTGTCGCCGACGAGGCCGGCGGGGGTGTGCATCGGGCGCCGGGCGCCGGCCAGCAGTTGGGCGGGGGCGACGGGGACGGGCGTGCGGGTGAGCTGGTTCATGGCGTGTTTCTCCTGCGGCCGGCGCCGTGCGGTGGCGACCGGCCGTGAGTCGGGGGAAAGGCGGATCTGCTCACTGGCCGCGCCGGGGTGCCGGCGCGGCCTCCGAAGTGATCAGGTCCGCCACACGCCGAGGCGGGCCCGCTCCTGCCCGGCCGCCGTACGGCCGGGACGCGGGGGCGGCGACCGGTCGGCCGCCACGCCGACCGGCCCGGCGTCGGCGAAACCGGCCGGCACCAGGCTCGGAAGGGACGGCAGAGGGGAAGCGATCTGCCGCGAAGGCTGCAACGTCGGGCTGTCCGGACCCGAGCAGAGCTCGGCCCTGCCGTGCCCGTGCGGTGAGTGGGAGGCAGCGGCGTCCGTGAGCTGTCCGGGCGCGCCCGCACAGTCGAAGGCGGCTGCCGCGACGGGGGTGTCGACCTGGCCGCCACCTGCCACAACCGGCCCGTGTGCGCAGACCAGCACGTGTGCCAGGGCAGCGAGCAGTACCAGGATCACCGCTCCGGTCCGGGACACGGAGCAGCCGGGTGGTACCGCACGGTCGGGGGGCATCGGCGGCAACAGTAATCGTTCATGCGCGGGAAAGTGCGTCGGGCGGCAAATTCAGCCGGTGCGGGCAGTGTCGTCCACCCGGTTGCACCGCGGACGTGACGGGCGGCCGTCGGGGACGGCCGCCCCGGCCGGCTAGTGCGCCCCCGCCCCCGCCCCCGCCGGTGCCCCGGCCCTCGCCGCCACCGGCCGGGTGGTCCGCGTCCGGTGGGCGAGGCGGGGCTTCTTCGTGGCGATGTCGACCGTGTACGCGTCGATCGTCATCGCCCCGGCCCCCGCCTTCAGCACCATGAAGCCGTGGCGGGCGAAGTCCTGCCAGGCGGCGGGGTGGGTGAAGTGCGCCTTGCCGTCGCCCGTCTTGGCGGCGGCGCCGCAGACGAGCTGCCGGGTGCCGCGGGTACGGTCGGTGGGTTCCAGGATCTGGAGGGTGTGGTCGTGCCCGGACATGATCAGGTCGGCGCGGCCGCACACCACCTCCTCGTACAGCTTCTTGAGGTGGATGCCGCTGGTGTAGTTGCCGATCACGAAGCCGTCGTACGCGCCGGCGCTGCCGTGCTTGCCGTTGTTCAGGTACGGGTGGTGGCCCAGGACCACCTTCCAGCGCGCGCGGGAGGCGGTCAGCGCGGCGTCCAGCCAGCGGCGCTGCTCGCGCATGTACGGGCCGTTCCAGTAGTAGTGCGGGTCGGTCTGCGCGACGTAGGAGGCGACCGGGTTGGTGTCGAGCGCGAAGAACTCGACGAGCGGCTCGCCTTGGGAGCCGTCTGCCGGGAGGGCGACGTTGTAGTAGCGGCTCGGCATGTACCAGCGGCGGGACGTCGCGGCGTACGCGACCTCGCGGTCACCTCGGGAGGGGTCGCCGCCGCTGCCGGGAATCAGCCCCGAACAGTCGTGGTTTCCCAGCACCATCAGCCACGGCACGTCGATACCGGTGTTGGGCCGCTCGAACTTCTCCGCGAACTCCGCGTCGTGGTCGGACTCCGGGCCGTTCTCGTAGAGGTTGTCCCCGAGGCCGACCGCCAGCCCGACGCGTTCGGCACGGCAGACCTCCGCGGCCGCCGCCGCGACCGCGTACTGCTCCGCCTTGCCCGTCCCGGCGTCACCGGTGATCAGGACGGCGTACTCGCCGGAGGGGCCCGGCGCGGACGGGAGCGGGAACCGCCCCGGGGCGCCCGTACGCGGCGCGGCGACCGCGGGCTGCGTCCCGAACGGCAGCGCGGCCAGCGCCGCTCCCGCCGCCGCTCCGCCCAGCAGCGTCCGCCGGTGCACACCGCGCGCCGCGACCGGCGCGTCCGGCGTGCCGGCCGGTACGGCGGCGCCGGCCGGGCCGGTGCCGGCTGTCCGCTTCCACTGGTCCTCGGTCAGGTCCGCCCGCGGCGGGATCAGCTCGTCGTCGCACATGGCTGGTTTCTCTCACGGGCGGCGGGGCAACTGGTGACGGAGCCATGAACGCCGTGTGGACGTATGGGGAGTACGGAGTGGCGCGGCTCCGGTGGTCCCGTGGCGGCGCGGCCCGGCGGCTCCGGACGGGGCCGCGCCGCTACGGCCTTCCGGTCAGCGGCCGCGGTGGGCCAGCCGGCGCAGCGTCCGGCCGCAGTGCCGGGCGTACAGACGCTGGAACACCGGGACCACCGGCCCCGCCAGCCGGGTGTACCAGCGGCCCGGCACGCTGAAGGCCGTCATCGTGAACCACACCGCGCCGTCCTCCCGCATCTCGACCACGAACGACTCCTCGCCGCGCTGCGGGTGGCCGGCCAGTGTGCCGTACGCGAAGCCGATGCGCTCGCTCTCGTACTCGCTCCACACCACCCGGCACGGCACCCACAGCCGCGCGGGGCCGAGCCCCAGCGCGCACTCCACCCGGACGCCGGGCGCGGCCTCCGGCGCCGAGGCCCGTACCCGTACGCCCGCCGCGCGGTGCATCCGGAAGGACGTGACCGCGTGGCCCGCGGCTTCGAGGACCGCGCGGCCGTGGCCGAGGTAGGTCGCCTCGTGCAACTGGCGGTATCCGCCGGGCAGCGGGCGGCGGCGGGTGGCGCCTTGCTCGGCGTAGTTGAAGGGGCTGCGGGTGGCGGTGCTGCCGGTGGTCATGGGGGCCTGCTTCCTCGGGGGGCGGTGGATGCGGGTGGAGGTGTCGGGCGGGGCGGTCGGTGGAGCGGTCACATGGGTACGGGTGCGGTCGGTGGAGCGGTCACGCGGGTACGGGGGCGGTAGGAGGGGGCGCGGCGGGCACGTTCCTGAGGCGGCGCCAGGCGAGCAGCGCGCACAGGGCGAAGCCGAGCGCGTTGCCCAGGCCGTGGGTGGCCGCCATCCATGCCAGTGTGGGGTGCGGGATGCCGGTTGCCTCGCCGAGCGCCCAGCTCAGGGCGAGCAGCATGGTCGCGACGAGGACGGCGGCGGAGACGCCGAGCAGCGCCCGGGTGATCCGGTCCGGCGCGGTGGTACGGACGTCCCGCCAGGTGACCAGGGCGACCAGCCACATGCCGGTGGCGAGGATCACCGCGCCGACCAGCTCGGCCCAGTCGTCGACGAAGTAGCCCGCCAGGACGAACAGTGTCCCCACGGGCACGCTCAGCGCGGCCAGCGGCCCGGCCCGGCCGGGGCGTGCGGCGCGGCAGACGAGCCCGGCCACCAGGGCGGCGGCGAATCCGGCGAAGTGGAAGTGCGGCACGGTCAGCGCCAGGATGTCCAGGTCGAAGCCGAACAACTGGTGGCCGGAGCGCTCGGCGACCAGGGCGGTGCCGGCGACGGCCGGGGTGACCAGGGCCGTCAGTACCGCGATCTCACCCGGTGCGAGGCTGCGTGTACGGGCCAGCCGGCGGGGAGCGTGCAGGGCGAGGGCGAGGGTGGCCAGCCCGTAGGCGGCGGCCAGTGCGGTGGCGGCGGCTCCGCGCGGCAGCCACAGTGCCGCCGCGCCCGCCGTGGCGGCGAGGGGCCAGCGGCGCCGTAGCCACCGGGTGCCCGGTTCGCCGATCAGGGCGAGGCCGGTCGGCACCACGACGAACATGCCGAGCATGACGATGAGGTCGACCAGTGCGGTCATGAGTCCCCCCAACCCGGCAGGAAGCCGGTTTGAACGTGTTCAACCCGTCACGTGAGACAGTACGGGACGGGTTGAACACGTTCAATTCCGCCCCCCTCGGGGGGCGGTGGGACGTCAGCGCACCGAGCCGTCCCACGGCCAATCCGCGCGCCGCGGCAGCCCGGGAAGAGCGGCCCGGCCCGTGCGTTGGAGCAGGACGTCACGGCGTCCGCATGACCCCAGGGGTGCCAGGCGCGGACATCGGGCGGAGTGTCGCTGACCGTGGACCCGAGCAGACGGGCCGCGATGCGCACCCCCTCCAGGCAGGCCGGGACCGGAGCCCGGGGGTCGAGCGAGGCGAAGAGGGTGATGTAGCGGTCGGTGGGGCGGGCGATCAGCAGGCCCGCGTATCCGGTCAGGCCGAGGGCGAGGTGGTCGAGGGTCTCCCGGCAGGTCCAGGCGAGGCCGTCGGCGGGGCGTGACCAGTCCTGGCCCGCGCCTTCGAGGAGGGCGTCCAGGCAGGTCTCGGTGGCGGCGGCCGGCAGGCCGGGCCATGCGGCGGAGGGCGGCACCGGCGTGCGGGACGGGGTGGTTGTCGCGGTCGTGGTCACCGGGCGTCCGCCGCGCCCTTGAGGCCTCGGCCACGCTCGCGTAGCTGCTGGAGCCGTGGCCCGCGGCGCGGGCCCGTTCCATGGTGGCCTTCAGGAGTCCGGGCAGCGTGGTGTCGATGCCGCGGGCCGCCGCGGCGTGCAGGAGGTGGTCGATCGCGGCGATCTGCACGTCCACGGTGGCGTCGTCGCCCGGGTAGTGTCCGGCGTCGACCTGGGGCGCGTACGTGGCCAGGAAGCCGCTCACCGCGCCCGGCCAGCGGATCGCGACCGGAGTGAAGTCGGCGGCCCGGGTGCCTTCCGCGCCGACCAGCGCGGTGCCGTGCAGCCAGCCGGTCAGGGCGGCCCGCATCAGGCCGAGCGGCGCGGCGTCGTACAGGGACGCCAGCCCCGGGTCGGTGCCCAGGTGCAGCGGGTCGCCCAAGGCCGCGAGGGTGGTGCGGTGGGTGTCGAACACCGCGCGGGGGCCGCTGTAGAGGAACATCGTCCCGGTGCTGCCGACGCCCGGGAGCGTGGTCATGATCGCGCCGTCGAGGTGGCCGGCGCCGTGCGCCCGCGCCCACGCGGCGGCCTCGGCGGCCTGCTCCGGCGAGCCGGAGGTGAAGTTGACCAGCGTCTTGCCCACCAGAGTGTCGGCCACCGGGTCCAGGACGGCGTGCAGCGCCGGATGGTCCAGTACGCAGGCGATGACGAGCGGACTCGCCGCCACGGCCTCGGCGGGCGACGCCGCCGCCACGGCGCCGCGCTCGGTCAGTGCCTCGGCCTTGTGCGCCGAACGGTTCCGCACCGTCGTGGCATGGCCCTGCGCCAACAGCGCGGTCGCCGGCGCCGATCCCATCGCTCCCAGCCCGAGCACCGTCACGGCCGCGCCTTCGTTCCCCATGTGCGTCTCCTCGTAGAGCCGCCGGCAGGACGTCCGGGCCGGCGGCGGTCGATCACGTACGGGCCACGCTCGCAGCGCCCGGCGGCCGGAACCAGTGGCAGTACTGACGGCCGCCACCACATTCCTGCCATGCTCTAAGCCGCCGCGCACGGGCCTTGTCCTTCGGGCATGAGCGCAGGAACCGTCGCGGTGGTCGTGACCGAGGAGATCGGTGTCCCGTCCTGGGACCTGTACGAACTGAGCATCCCCTGCACGGTCTTCGGCAAGCCGCAGCCCGACCTCGCCGACCCGTGGTACGACCTGCGTCTGTGCGGCACGGGCGAGCGGGACGGCGGCTCCGCGGGCGGCGCCGGGCTGGCGCTGCACCCCGTACGGCCTGGACGACCTCGTCGGCGCGGACACGGTCGTCGTCCCCTCCGTACCCGACCCCTGCGTGGAGGAGGGCAGGCCGCTGCCGCCGGCCCTGATCGACGCGCTGCGCGGCGCCTACGACGCCGGTGCCCGCATGGTGTCCCTGTGCACCGGCGCCTTCGCGCTCGCCGAGGCCGGACTGCTCGACGGCCGCCGCGCCACCGCCCACTGGATGCACACCGCCCAGCTCGCCGCGCGCTACCCGAAGGTACGGGTCGACGACTCGGTGCTGTACGTGGACGACGGTGACGTGCTCACCAGCGCCGGGCTGACGGCGGGCCTGGACCTCTGCCTCCACCTGGTACGGCGTGACCTGGGCGCGCACGTCGCCAACCAACTGGCCCGCCGGATGGTCGTGCCTGCCCACCGGCCCGGGGCGGCCAGGCGCAGTTCATCGACCTGTCCGTGCCCGCCACCGACGACGAGGGCCTGGCTCCCGTCCTGGCCTGGGCGCGCGCCCGCCTCGACCAGCCGCTGACGGTGGAAGACCTCGCGGAGCGCGCCGCGCTGAGCCCACGGACGTTCTACCGGCGTCTCCAGGCGGCCACCGGCACGACCCCGCTGCAATGGCTTCTCGACCAGCGACTGGCGCGCGCCCAGAGCCTGCTGGAGGTGACGGACCTGCCGGTCGAGAAGATCGGCGAACTGAGCGGCCTGGGCACGGCGAACAACCTGCGCCACCACTTCCTCAAGCGCGTCGGGGTGTCGCCGTCCGACTACCGCCGGGCGTTCCCCCGTACAGCGCCGGAGGCGACGCTCGCCGGGTGAGGTGCCACCGGCCCACTACGTGTCCATCGCGCGCCGGCTGTGGCGCCACCGGCCCGCCGCACGTCCCTACACGTCCATCGCCCCGTGCCTCCCCGCCCCCGAAGCGAAGCGCTCGGCGCCCTTCATCGCGTCCGCCAGGACACTCCCCCCGTACCGGAGTTCGGCGGCCATGGCAGCATGCTCCGGCAGGCCCTCCTGGGCCAGAACGGAAGCGCGGTCGCTGCGCAGACACGCCTGGGGGAAACGGGCGATGGCGGCGGCCAGTTCCTCCGCCTCGGCGCGCGCCCGGCCGGGCGGCACCACCCGGTTGACCAGGCCCATCCCCAGCGCCTCGGCCGCGCCGACCGGCCGCCCGGTCAGCACCATGTCCAGGGCCCGGCCGGTGCCGACGATCCGGGGCAGCCGTACCGTACCGCCGTCGATCAGCGGCACGCCCCAGCGGCGGCAGAACACCCCGAAGACCGCGTCCTCCTCGGCGACCCGCAGGTCGCACCAGAGGGCCAGCTCCAGGCCGCCCGCCACCGCGTGCCCGCAGACCGCGGCGATCACCGGCTTGTCCAGCCGCATCCGGGTGGGGCCCATCGGCCCGTCGCCGTCCGCCGCGACCCGGTTGCCGCCCTCGGTGCCGATCGCCTTGAGGTCGGCGCCCGCACAGAACGTGCCGCCCTCGCCCCACAGGACCGCGACGTGTGCGTCGTCGTCCGCCGCGAAGGCGCGGAAGGCGTCGGCCAGTTGGCGTGCGGTGGAGCCGTCCACGGCGTTGCGCGCTTCCGGCCGGGAGAGGACGACCGTCGTCACCGGGCCGGTGTGTTCGATGCGTACGGTGCGTGCCGGCCCGCCGTCCGGGCCCCCGCCGGTCATCCGGCGGCCTGTGCCGGGGACACGGGCCGGGCCCGGTCGAGAATCGCCGTCAGGTCGGCCGAGGTGGGCAGCGTCCCGAAGGCGTTCCCCCACTCCCCGTCGAGCCGCGAGGCGCAGAACGCGTCGGCCACCGCCGGGTGGCTGTGCCGGACCAGCAGCGCGCCCTGGAAGGCGAGCGCCATCCGCTCCGCCAGCGTCCGGGCGGCACGCTGCGCCCGCTCCGGATCGTCGAGCGTGCCGAGCATCTTGCGGATGCCCGCGACGGCGGCGTCCAGCCGCCGGTCGGCGCCCGCGGCCGCGTCCGTCTCCGCGAAGTACGCGTCCAGCGCGGCCGGTTCCTTGCCGAGGGCGCGCAGCACGTCCAGCGCGGCGACGTTGCCAGAGCCCTCCCAGATCGACAGCAGCGGGGCCTCCCGGTAGAGCCGCGGCATGCCCGACTCCTCCACGTACCCGTTGCCGCCGAGGCACTCCAGGGCTTCCGCCGCGTGCGCGCTGCCCCGCTTGCACACCCAGTACTTGCCGACGGCCAGCCCCAGGCGGCGCAGCGCGGCCTCGTGCGCGTCCCCGGCCTGGCTCCGGTCGACGGCGGTCGCGAGGCGCATCGCCAGCGTCGTCGCCGCCTCCGACTCGATCGCCAGGTCGGCCAGGACCGCCCGCATGAGCGGCTGTTCGGCCAGCGCGCGGCCGAACGCGCGGCGGTACGTGGTGTGGTGCAGGGCCTGACGCAACCCGGCGCGCATCCCGGCCGCCGTGCCGATCACGCAGTCCAGCCGCGTCATGTTCACCATCTCGACGATGGTCCGCACGCCGCGCCCCGGCTCGCCCACCGGCCAGGCCACCGCCTCGTCGTACTCGATCTCGGCGGACGCGTTGGAGCGGTTGCCGAGCTTGTCCTTCAGGCGCATCAGCCGCAACCCGTTGCGGGTCCCGTCCGGCAGGACACGCGGCAGCAGGAAGCAGCTCACCCCCTCGGCGGTCTGCGCCAGCGTCAGGAACAGGTCGCTCATCGGTGCCGAGGTGAACCACTTGTGCCCGGTGACGCGGTACGTGCCGTCACCGGCCGGCACCGCCCGGGTGGTGTTGGCCCGGACGTCGGAGCCACCCTGCTTCTCCGTCATCGACATGCCCGCGATCAGCCCCGCCTTGGACAGCGGGGGCCGCAGTCCGTAGTCGTACGTACGGGCCGCCAGCAGCGGTTCGTACTGCTCCGCCAGCGCCGGCGCGGAGCGCAGCGCGGGGACGGCGGCGTACGTCATGGAGACCGGGCAGCCGTGCCCCGGCTCGGCCTGCGACCAGACGTAGAACTTGGCCGCGCGCACGAGGTGGGCGCCGGGCCGGGCCTCGGCCCACGGCGCGGCGTGCAGTCCGTGCTCCACCGCCACGGTCATCAGCCGGTGCCAGGCGGGGTGGAACTCCACCTCGTCGATCCGGTGGCCGAAGCGGTCGTGGGTGCGCAGCCGGGGCGGCTGCTCCTCGGCGGCCCGGGACTGTTCCTGCACCGCTTCCGTCCCGGCCAGCGCGCCCAGCTCCCGCACCTCCGGCGCGCCCCACCCGGCGTCCGCCCGGTGCAGTGCCTCCAGCAGGGCGGGGTCGTCCGCCGTGCTGAACCCGGTCAGCGGCGGCGCCTGATTCACGACTTCATGGGTGACGGTCATACCGTGGACGTTACAGATTCGCAACAGGCGTGGGAAGGGTGTAATAGGGTGCGGGCCCGTGATCACCGGGGTCGGCCCCGGCGCGTGGCCCGCTTAAGGTGGAGGCCGACCGACGGACTTCGAGGAGACGGAACGTGACAAGACCGGGCCGGACCACCGGGGAGAGCGGTGCGGACCGTACGGAGCGGGCGGGCGGCAGGCGGCGGGTGCCGCTGCTCCTCGCGGTGGCGGGCGCCGCCTACCTGCTCGACCTGGGCAGCAAGGTGGCCGTGGTCGCGGAGCTGGAGAACCGTGCCCCCGTCGAGGTGTCCGGCGACTGGCTGGAGCTGCGGGTGATGCGCAACTCCGGCGCGGCGTTCGGCATCGGCGAAGCCACCACCCTCCTGTTCACGCTCATCGCCGTGGCCGTCACCGTGGTGATCGTCCGCCTGGCGCGCAAGCTCTACAGCGCCCCCTGGGCGATCGCGCTGGGCCTGCTGCTGGGCGGCGGGCTCGGCAATCTGACCGACCGCCTCTTCCGTACCCCCGGTGGCTTCCAGGGCGCGGTGGTCGACTTCCTCCACGTGCGCGGCTTCAGCATCATGAACTTCGCCGACTGTGCGATCGTCTGCGGCGGCGTCCTGATCGTGCTGTTCTCCTTCCTCGGCTGGGAGCTGGACAACAAGGGCAACCAGGGCAACAAGGGCAACAGGGACAAGCTGGAGAAGGAGGCGGGGGAGGCGGTGGGGCAGACGGCCGTCGCCGACCCGCCGGGCGCCTCCTAGGATCCGCCCGATGGACGACGACACCTCCGTACGCGCCTCCATACGCGGCCCTGTGCGCGACTCCGTACGCGCCCCCGTACGCGACGACGCGCGGCACCTCGGCCTGCGGCCGCTCACCGCCCGCTCCATCGTGCTCAGCACCCTCCTCGGTCACCACCCGCCCCGCCTCCCGGCACGCGCCCTGGTGCGCGTCGGTGAACTCTTCGGCATCGCCGAGGGCACCGTGCGTGTCGCGCTGTCCCGGATGGTCGCCGCCGGCGACCTCCAGCAGGACGACGGCACGTACGGGCTCACCGCGCGGCTGCTGGAACGCCAGGCACGGCAGGACGAGAGCCGTACGCCACGCACCCGGCGCTGGACCGGCGGCTGGGAGATCGCCGTGGTCACCGCCGAAGCCCGCCCGGCCGCCGAACGCACCGCGCTGCGCCAGGCCATGGCGGAACTGCGCCTCGCCGAACTGCGCGAAGGCACCTGGCTGCGCCCCGGCAACCTGGAACGCACCCGTCCGCCCGTGATCGCCCGGCAGTGCACCCTGTTCACCGGCGCCCCGGACGGCGACCCGGCGGAGCTGGCGCGCGGGCTGTGGGACCTGGACGGCTGGGCGGCGCGGGCCGGCGCGTTGCTGGCCGCCCTGTCCGATGCCACGTCACCGGCCGGACGCTTCACGGTCTCGGCCGCCGTACTGCGGCACCTCCTCGCGGACCCGCTGCTGCCGGACGCCCTGCTCCCGCCCGACTGGCCCGGCACCGAACTGCGCCGCCGCTACGACTCCTTCGAGGCCGAGCTGCGCGAGCTGCTGCGGCAGTACGTGACGCCGGACGGCGCGGCCTGAGGGGGCTCCGGTGTCCCCGGCCCGGCTCCGGCTCCGGCTCCGGCTCCGAAAAGCCTCAGCGGCCCTCGAAGAGGAAGTCCAGGAAGAGGGCCGCCGACAGCAGCGCCGCGCTGCCGCCCGCCGTGAGGCCGTTCCGGGTCATCCGCGCGTCCAGCCGGACGAACGCCTTCCGCCCGCGCGCGGTGCCGAAACCGCCCGACGACAGCACGTCACGCGCGTCCATCTGCACCGACAGCAGGCCCTGCGAACCGCCGCGCTGGAGCAGCGTCGTGTCGTCGAGCGTGGACAGCAGCGCGAGCAGCGCGTCCATCCGGGCCGTCACCTCGGAGGCGCCGGCCGCACGGGACTGGCGCAGCGCGGGCAGGGCCACACCCAGCACGTTCGGGAAGCCGGAACGGGCCTGGCCGACGGCGCCGGGCACGCCGTAGTACTGCCGGGCCCGGCCGCCGGGCGACCGGCTGGCCGCCGGGGCGCCGCCGTCCGGCAGACGGGCCAGGGTGGCGGCCGCCTCACAGGTCTCCACGTCCGAGCGGCAGTTCGTGGCGGCGGCGCCGGCCACCAGCAGACCGACGGACCACAGGGCGCCCCGCTTGCCGGGCGCACCCGCACCCGCCTCCAGGGCCCGCTGCTCACCCGCCCGGCCCAGGCGCCCGAGCTGTTCGCGCAGCCGCCGGTCCAGCGGTCGGCCCATGGCGGCCTCGGCCATGGAGGCGAAGGGGGCGTGCAGCAGCTCGGCGGCGTGCAGCGCGAGCGGGTCCGGCTTCGGGGCCAGCACCGTCTGCGCCGTACAGGCGGCGACGGCGAGATCGGCGAGCCGCAGGGGGAGGGGGCGGTCGGGGGAGGGGTGCGGAACCGTGTGCAGGACGGGGCGCTCGTGCGACGGCGGCACGGTGCCGCGCGCGGTGTCCGGCCACAGCCTCTTCATGATCGACCGGCCGCGGACCGCGGAACGGGCTGAAGAAGTAGGGGTACCCATCGGTTCGCGCTCCCTCCGTGTTACGCCACGCCCTCCGAATCCCTCCAAAAGAGTACGGCTTCGCTCGCCCGGCCGACGCTCCGCCCCCTGGTATGTCCGGTCTGCGCCCCCGCGCCTCCCGTCCGGAGTGCCGCACCGCCGGTCCCCCGCGATGCGGATGATCTTGTCGCTTCCTCCAGCGAGGCTCGCACATGCCAGGTGCTTTCCCACGGAGTAATTGCAGATGAGAGACTATGTGCCATACGGTGCCGCACATGCAGTCCTACACGATCGGCCAGGCCGCCCGCCTGCTTGGCGTCAGCCCCGACACGGCCCGCCGCTGGGCCGACGCCGGCAAGGTCCCCACCCACCGGGACGAATCCGGCCGCCGGCTGATCGACGGCCGCGACCTGGCCGCGTTCTCCACCGAACTCGCCAAGAACGGCAGCACGGAGGACGACACCTCCCTCACCTCGGTCCGCAACGCCTTCCCCGGCATCGTCACGGCGATCAAGCTGGGCGACGTCGCGGCCCAGGTGGAGATCCAGGCCGGTCCGCACCGGCTGGTCTCCCTCCTCACACGGGAAGCGGTGGAGGAGCTCGGACTGGAGGTCGGCATGCGGGCCACCGCCCGCGTGAAGTCGACCAATGTCCATGTCGACCGCGCCTGACGCGCGCCCGCCCCGCCCCGTCCCCAAGGAGCCGATCCCGATGTCCCGCACCTTCGGCGTCACCCGTCGCCGCGCCGCCGCCGCGGCACTGACCGTCGCCGTCCTCGCCCCGCTCACCGCCGCCTGCGGCAGCGGTGACGACTCGTCCACGGCGGAAGGCAGGACCACGCTCAAGGTCCTCGCCGCCGCGTCGCTCACCGATGTCTTCGCCAAGGCCGCCGACGCGTACCACAAGGAACACCCCGACGTCACGGTCAAGTTCTCCTTCGCCGGCTCCCAGCAGCTCGCGGCCCAGGTCAACCAGGACTTCCCGGCCGACGCCCTGGTCACGGCGGACACCCGGACCATGGACGGGCTGCACGGCAAGACCGGCGCACCGCAGGTCATCGCGAAGAACCGCCTGGTCATCGCCACGGCCGAGGGAAACCCCCACCACATCACCGGCCTGAAGGATCTGGCCTCCACCAACAAGCTCAAGGTCGTGCTCGCCGCGCCCGCCGTACCCGTCGGCCGCTACAGCAAGAAGGTCCTGGACCGGCAGGACATCACGGTGCAGCCGGTCTCCCAGGAGCAGGACGTACGCGGCGTACTGAGCAAGGTCGAGCTGGGCGAGGCGGACGCGGGCATCGTCTACGCCACCGACGCGATGACCGCGCCCGGCAAGGTGGACGCCGTCCAGGTGCCGGACGAGCAGAACGCGATCGCCGAGTACCCGGCGGCCACGCTCAAGGTCTCCCGGCACGCGAAGGAGGCCGACGCCTTCGTGAAGTGGCTCGGGGGCGCACCGGCGCAGAAGATCCTGCACGACGCCGGCTTCCAGAAGCCGTGACCCGAGCCGCCGTCTCGTGAAGCGCCACCACCGCGAACGGGGGCGGACCGCCGCCCCCGGCCTGCGCGCCCCCCTCGCCCTCGCGCTGCCCGCCGTCCTGGCGGTGGCGTTCCTGCTGGTGCCCATGGCGGGCATCCTCGCCCGGACGTCCTGGGGCGACCTCGGCACCCATCTGACCTCTCCCTCGGTCACCGAGGCCCTGCGGATCTCCCTGGTGGTGTCCTTCTGGTCGCTGGGCCTGTCCCTGCTGCTCGGCGTGCCGCTGGCCTGGCTGCTGGCGCGCGTCGACTTCCCCGGCAAGGCCGTGGTGCGCTCCCTGGTGCTGCTGCCCATGGTGCTGCCGCCGACCGTCGGCGGTGTGGCGCTGCTCCTCGGCTTCGGGCGGCGGGGCCTGCTGGGCGGCTGGCTGGAGAGCTGGTTCGGTGTGCAACTGCCGTTCCACACCGCGGGCGCCGTGGTCGCCGCGACCTTCGTGTCGATGCCGTTCCTCGTCATCAGCCTCGAAGGCGCACTGGCCGGACTGCATGTGCGCTACGAGGAGACGGCGGCCTCGCTCGGCGCCGGCCCGCTGCGCGTCTTCCGCACGGTCACCCTCCCCATGATCGCCCCCGGGCTCGCCGCCGGAGCGGCCCTGACCTGGGCACGGGCGCTCGGCGAGTTCGGCGCCACCATCACCTTCGCCGGCAATCTGCCGGGTGTCACCCAGACCCTGCCCCTTCAGGTCTACCTCCTCCTCCAGGACAGCACCGAGGCCGCCACCTCCGTCTCGCTCCTGCTCCTCGTCATCGCGACGGCCGTCCTGGTCGCCCTGCGCGGCAGATGGGCGGGCGGGGGCGGCACGGTCCGGGGGCGCACGAGCGGCGCGGTGACGCGTACGGACGCGGACGGCGACGGGGCATCGGATGCCGGCGGCACGTGGCCCGACCACATGACCGGCGCGTCCGCCGCCCCCGGCACGCCCGCCTCCCCGGGCCCGCCCACCGCCACCACCGCGCACGCCGAGGGCGCCGACGCGGCCCCCACCGCCCCCGGCGGCCCCGGCGACGGCTCCGGCACCGGACGGTGGCCGCTGCACGCGGACGTCACCGGCTTCAACCGGCTCACCCTCGACGCCGCCCCGGGCACCACCATCGCCGTCGTGGGCCCCAACGGCGCGGGCAAGACCACGCTGTTGCGCGCCCTGCTCGGCCTCACGCCGCGGGCGCACGCCGCACTGACACTCGGCGCGCAGGACGTCAGCGCCCAGCCGCCGCACCGCCGCGGCGTCGCCTGGGTCCCGCAGGACGGCGCGCTCTTCCCCCACCTGACGGCCCTCGGCAACACGGCGTACGGGCTGCGCGCCCACGGCACCGGACGCGCCGAAGCCCGCCGCGAGGCCCAGTTGTGGCTGGACCGGCTCGGTGTCGGCCACCTCGCGCACCGTCGGCCCGCCCAGCTCTCCGGCGGCCAGGCCGGACGGGTCGCGCTGGCTCGCGCGCTGGCCGCCCGCCCGCGCCTGCTGCTGCTCGACGAGCCGCTCGCCGCCCTCGACCAGAGCACCCGCGCGCACGTCCGGCACACCCTGCGCCGGCACCTGGCCGGCTTCGGCGGCGTCTGCCTGATGGTCACCCACGACCCGGTCGAAGCGGTCTCGCTCGCCGACCGCGTCCTGGTCCTGGAGGACGGGCACACGGTCCAGGACGCCGTCCCCGCCGAGGTGACCCGGCATCCGCGCTCGCCGTGGGTCGCGCGGATGCTCGGCCGCAACGCGTGGCCGGGCACCGCCACCGGCGACGGACTGCGGATGACGGGCGCCGGGCGGCTGGTCGCCGCCGACCCGCTGCCCGAGGGCACCGGCGCGCTGGCGGTCATCGGCCCCGAAGCGGTCTCCGTGCACCGGACGCGCCCGTCCGGCAGCCCGCGCAACGTCTGGCCGGGCCGGGTACGGGAGATCACCGCGCTCGGCAGCCGGCTGCGGGTCCTCGTCGGGTCGCCGGAGGTGCCCGACCTGGTCGGCGAGATCACCCCGCAGGCCGCGGCGGAACTCGGCCTGGCCGAGGACACCGAGGTCTGGGTGAGCGTGAAGGCGACCGAGGTGACGCTCGTACCGCTCTGAGCGGCCCCTCCCGTACCGGAACCAAACCCTCCGCAGGGAGGGGTGCGTTGCGCCGCCCGGGGGCCCGTGCGCGGTGCGTGCGGACGCCCGCCGCGCGTGCCCCGAGCCCCCGAACGCGCTCCTGCGGCACCCCCGGCTCGGACAAGCGCTCGATACGCCCGGGCAGACCATGCGCTCGGTCTCCGGGGGTGCGCCCCTACCCGGCAGAAGGGGGTGCCATGCGGAGCCGTCGGCCCCCACTCCGGCGGTGCGGAGGCAGGGGGTACCGCCGAGGCGCTACCGCGCGCTCTGCCGGTGCCGTCCGTGGCCGTGGTTGTCTCGTACTCGTCGAATTCATGACGGCTCGGAAAACGCACCGCGGGAACTCGGTGGAACCACGGGGAAAGCCCGCGGAAAAGCCGGGAAAGCGCGCGCATTCACGGGACGTCATGCATCCCCAAGGCCGCCGGGAAACCGGGCGGTGAGCGACGGGAGCACAGGTCGATGGAATTTCCTCAGGGAACGGAAACGAGCGGACGCGGTGAGGTCCGGGGGCGTGGGGCCCGGGGAGCGACGGCGGCAGCGGTCCTGCTGGCGGCCGGCGCGCTGAACGTGGCGGCCGAAGGGCCGGCCGAGGCCCGCAGCGGTGCCACATGGGACCGGCTGGCCGGGTGCGAGAGCGGGGGCAACTGGCGGGCCGACACCGGCAACGGCTACTCCGGCGGACTGCAGTTCGCCCACTCCACCTGGCGTTCCTTCGGCGGCGGCAGGTACGGGTCCCGGGCGGCGCGGGCGTCCCGGGCCCAGCAGATCAGGATCGCCGAACGGGTGCTGGCCCGTCAGGGCTGGGGCGCCTGGCCGGCCTGCTCGGCCCGGCTCGGCCTGCGCTCGTCCGGCGCGCGGCACAGCACGCCGGACTCCGCCGCCCGCCGGTCGGCGCCGCGCGCCGACACCCAGGCCCGCACGAACGGTTCGAGCCGGTACCGCGAACGGTTGCGCAGCCCCCGGCACCGGGACGGGTCCGGAAGCCGGTACGGCCACGCCAAGCCGTACAAGCAGCGCGACGCCCGGCCCCGGCGGGCCTCCGGCGGCCATGTCGTCAATCCCGGGGAGACGGTGAGCGGCATCGCGTACGCCTACGGCTGGGGCTGGCAGGAGTTCTACCGCCTCAACCGCCAGGTGATCGGGGCGAATCCGAACCTCATCCATCCGGGAATGCGTCTCGCCGTCCGCCGCTCCGGCACCGGCTGACGCCAGGCCGACAAACCGTAAATCGGCCGGCCGGAACCCGGTCGGCCACCAAGAGGCCATGGTGGGGCATTTCTTCCCACCCTCCCGGGAATTCCCCGTGACGAATTCCCATGGAACGGCGGTCCGGCTGGGGGCGGGCGGACCGCCGCGGGAAGCGGTGGGCACCGGCAGGCCGTCCGTGGCGCCGCGGACGGCCTGCACCGCACCGGCGCCGGCGGCCGTGCACCCGGTTCACCCGGTACGTCCACCCGGCCCGATCCCTCCGGTGCGTCCGGTGGCGCGCCGCCGCCGTACCTCGTAGGCCGCCAGGACCACGCCCACCGTGAGCAGGCTCAGCCAGAACTGGGCCCGGCTGCCCGGCAGGAAGGCCATCGCCCCGATCACCGTGGCCATCAGGGCGACGGTGGCCCGGCTGAGCCAGGGGAACAGCCACATCCGCAGCGTCAGCCGCTGCGGTTCCTCACGTTCCAGCTTGCGGCGCAGGCGGAGCTGGGCGACCGCGATCGCCAGGTACACGAACAGGGCGACGGCACCGTAGGAGTTGATCAGGAACGTGAAGACGACGTCGGGGGAGGCCCACGCCGCGATCACCGACAGATAGCCGGCGGACGTCCCGGCGAGCAGCGCCCGGCGCGGCACCCCGCCGCGGCTGAGCCGGGTGAAGCCGCGCGGCGCGTCCCCGTTGCGGGTCAGCGCGAACAGCATCCGCGACGAGGTGTACAGCGCGGAGTTGAGGCAGGAGAGCACGGCGATCAGGACGACGGCGTTCATGACCGTGGCGGCGGCGGGCACGTCCAGCCGGTCCAGCACCGCCGCGTACGGACTGACCTCGACGGCCGGGGACGTCCACGACACGACCGCCACGACGACGAGCACCGACAGTACGTAGAAGCCCACCACGCGCAGCACGATCGAGCGGATCGCCGCCGCCACGGCGCGCTCCGGCTCCACCGACTCGGCCGCCGCGATGGTCACGATCTCCGCGCCGGTGAAGAAGCCGACGCAGGGCACGACCGCCGCCAGGACCGCGCCGACGCCTTCGGGCGCGAAGCCGCCGGAGTCGGTGAGGTGCGCCAGGCCGCCGTGGGCCTGCGGCCACAGCCCGGTCAGGTACAGCGCGCCGAGGAAGAGGAACACCACGATCGCGATGACCTTGACCGACGAGAACCAGTACTCGAACTCGCCGAAGGAGCGGGCCGAGACCAGGTTGGTCGCGGTCAGCAGCGCCAGCAGCGCCAGGCTGACGGCCCACAGGGGCACGCCGGGCAGCCACAGCCGTACGATCCGGCCGCCCGCCACCGCCTCGACGGCCACCACGATCACGAAGAAGTACCAGTACAGCCAGCCGACCGTGAAGCCGGCGCGGTGTCCCAGGGTCTCCCGCACATGGGCGTAGAACGAGCCGAGGGCGGGCCGGGCCACCGTCATCTCCGCCAGCATCCGCATGATCAGGACGGTGAGGAGACCCGCCGCGAGGAACGACAGCACGGCGGCCGGTCCGGTGGCCCGGATGACCACGCCGCTGCCCACGAACAGGCCCGCGCCGATGACACCGCCCAGCGCGATCAGGCTCATGTGACGCCGCCGGAGGCCCTTGCGCAGTTCTCCGTCGGCCTGCCCGCCGGCCTGTCCGCCGTCCGACACGGTGGCTGGTGCCGTCTCCGGTGATGTTCCCGTGCTCATGCGGGCCGACGCTATCGACGCAATCCTGCGGGGCTGTTGCCGGAGTGTTTCGGATGCCGGGGCAGCGGCCCCCGGGCGTCAGAGCGGCAGCACGCACACCGGAACCGGCGCCGGGAACGGATCGCCCAGCCGCCGCAGCCCGCCCCCGGCGCCCACCGCGAACACCGTCACCGACCCCGACCGCTGGTGCGCCGCGAAGAGCAGCCGCCCGTCCGGCGAGAAGGCCAGGTGGCGGGGGAAGTCGCCGCCGGACGGCACCGTGTCCAGCAGCCGCAGCCGGGCGCCCGCCGCCTCGACCGCATAGCGCGTCAGGCTGTTGTGGCCACGGTTGGCGAGGTAGGCGAAGGCGCCGTCGCGGGTCACCAGGAACTGCGCCGGGTAGCTGGTCCCGGGACCGGTCCCGGTGGACTGCGGCGCGCCCGGCGTGAGCGTGCCGGTGGCCGGGTCGTACGCGCAGACCACGGCGGTGTCGTCGACCTCGTTGGCCAGGTAGGCGTAGCGGCCCGACGGGTGGAAGGTGAGATGCCGCGGGCCCGCGCCGGGGCGCAGCGAGGCGTACGAGATTTGGGTGAGTTTTCCGGTGGTGGTGTCCAGCCGGTAGGTGTAGACGGTGTCGTTCCCCAGGTCGACGGCGAGGACGTGGCGGCCGTCCGGGCCGGTGACGATCTGGTGCGCGTGCGGCCCGGTCTGCCCCGGACCCGGCGGGGGAGCGGTGTGGGTGACCAGGTCCGTACGCTCGCCGAGCGCGCCGTCCCGGGCCGGGTCGACGGGGTGCACGGCGACGCTGCCGGAGAGGTAGTGGGCGCTCAGCAGCCAGCGCCCGCCGGGGTGCACGGAAAGGTGACACGGCCCGGCGCCGCCGGCGGGGCGGCTGCCGAGGACCCGATGGCGGCCGTCGGCGCGCAGGGCGACGGCGGTCACCGCGCCCTGCTGCCGTTCGTTGACGGCGTACAGGGTCCGGCCGCAGGGTGAGAGGGCCAGGTAGGACGGGTCACTGACACCGTCGATCACTCCGGTCGCGGTGATCCGGCCGCGGATCGGGTCGTACGTGCCGAGGCCCACGCCCGTGCCGCCGCCCGCCACGGAGGTGTACGTCCCCAGGAACAGCGGCCGGACCGCGTGCGGCCGGGTGCGAGCCCCGGATGCGGCCTGCTCGGGTGCGGCCTGCGCGGGAGCGGCCGCGCCGCCGAGGCTGCCGCCCGCCGCGGTCAGCGCGGCGCCCGCCACGACCGTGCGGAGAAAGCGGCGGCGGTCGGTCCCCGCCCGTGCCCTGCTGTCCATGCCACACCTCGGGGTCCGGAGATCGTGGTCGGCAGCCAGGGTGGCCCGGACCGGCCGCCCCGGCAAGAGGCGCAACCCGGTCTGCGTGATGTGCAACCGCTCGACGGTGTCGGCCGAAGGCCGGACGACCCGTACGTCCCGATGATGACCAGGTCCCTCTCGCGTAGGACCGGAGGCATACGGCACGACCAATCCGTGGAGGGATTCGCCGGCCCCTCTCCTGTCCGTAGCTTCGTGATCAAGCACATGCACGACCAGGAGGCCACGGATACATGTACGGCAAGGCATTCGCCCCGGAGTACCAAGGCGAGCTGGGCACCGCCCTCAGCGTGAACTCGTCCTACGAGGACGTGCTCGCCACGGCCCGCCGCGCGCGGCGCGACGCCCGCACGGCCCTGGAGCGCGCCCGTGCCTCCCTCGCCGTCGCCGAGGCCAACCGGCGCCTGGGACGGGTCGACGAGGCCCGCACGGCCTGGCGCGACAGCTACCGCAGCGCCCGCGGAGCCGGTGACCGCGGCGCGATGTCCTGGGCCCTGTGGAGCGGCGGCACGCTCGCCCGGCAGTGCGGCTCCCTCGCGCTCGCCCGCAGGCTGCTGGCCCTGGCCGTCACCCTCGCCGACGAGGGCGGCGACCGCCTCGCGCACGGCTACTCCCTCGCCGGTCTCGCCGAGACCGGCCGCATACAGGGCGACTACGCCGCCGTCGCCGACCTGCACGAGCAACTGCTCGAACAGGCACGGGCGCACGGCGAGGCCCGGCACATGGTGTGGGCGATGTCCGGCATCGCGCAGATGCACCGCAACACCGGCGATCACGCCAAGGCCCTGGAGCTGTTCGAGGAGTCCGCGCGCATAGCCGCCGACGGCGACGACGCACGGGGCCGCGCCTGGTCCCTGCGCGGCGTGGCCGACGTACTGTCCGTACAGGGCCACACGGAACGGGCCCTGACCCTGCTCGGTGAGGCCGAGACCATCTGCCGCACCATGGACCTCGCGAGCGCCCTCGCCTACAACCACAAGATGCGCGGCAACGTCCTCTTCCGGGCCGGGCGTTACGCCGAGGCCTGCGCGGTCTACGACGGCGCGCTGCGCGAGTTCGAGGACATGCACGAGCCGCGCGGCACCGCCCTCGCCCGCCTCGGACTGGTCAAGTCCCGCTCCCGGACGGGCGGCTCGAAGGACCAGACACTCACCGAACTGGACGAGCTGGAGCGCGACTTCGAGCGGATCGGGCTGCGGCACGCCCGGGACATGGTCATCGCGTTCCGCGCCGAGCTGCTCCCGTCGGCGGGAGAAAGTCCCGCAGCTCCGTACGGTGCCACCACGCTCCGGTCTCCCGCAGTTCCCGCCACGTCGTGAAGCGGTACTGGAACAGCCGGGCCCGCACCAGCGCGGGCGGCGCGTCCGGGAACGGGTTGTGGCGCAGCAGCCGCAGCGTGTCGGTGTCGTTCTCCAGCAGGCGTTCCACGAACGGCCCGAACCAACTGCGCGCGTAGCCGGGCGAGAGCGCCGCGAACCACATCAGCCAGTCGAGCCTCAAGTGCATGGGCGCGTACTGGCGCGGCATGCGCCGTACGTCGCCCGGTTTGCCCCGGAACCCGTACTCCCGCCACACCGCGTCCGGCGAGGCCACCGCCGAGTCCGTGCCCTCGATCACGATCTCCCGGCGTACGCGGGTGACGCTGCCGAAGGCGCCGTAGGAGTTGACCAGGTGCAGCGGGTCGAAGGAGGTGTTCATCACCTGCTGCCGGGACAGCAGATTGCGCACCGGACGGTAGCTGCGGCAGGCGACGAAGACGGTGACGGCCACGGTCAGCACCGCGAACCAGACCGGGGGAGCGGTGGACGCGGACGCGGGCGCGTCGGCGAGCCAGGAGACGTCCACGGCGGACAGGGCCAGGGCGACGGTCAGCCAGTTCAGCCAGGCGAAGTTGCCGGACAGCACCAGCCAGAGCTGTGTCACCGCGATCCCCAGTGCCGCCCAGGTGGCCACCGGCTGCGGCGTGAACAGCAGTACCGGCAGCACCAGTTGAGCGAAGTGGTTGGCAGCCGTCTCCACCCGGTGCAGCGGCTTGGGCAGCCGGTGGAAGAACCAGCTCAGCGGGCCCGGCATCGGCTGCGTCTCGTGGTGGTAGTAGAGGCAGGTCAGATCGCGCCAGCAGCGGTCACCCCGCATCTTGATCAGCCCCGCCCCGAACTCCACCCGGAACAGCAGCCACCGCAGCAGCCACATCACGAGCACCGGCGGCGCCGTGTCGTCGTTGCCGAGGAAGACGGCGAGGAAGCCGGTCTCCAGCAGCAGCGACTCCCAGCCGAAGCTGTACCAGGTCTGTCCGACGTTGACGATCGACAGGTACATCGCCCACAGCACCGCCCACATCGCCATCGCCGCACCCAGCGGCACGGCGTCGGCCGCCCCGGCGGCCACGGCGGCGGCCAGCAGGGCGCCCGCCCAGGACCACAGGGCGAAGAACCGGTCCGAGTAGCGCCAGTGGAACACCGAGGGCGCCTTGCGGAACGGCGCCCGGCGCAGGAAGTCCGGCACCGGCGTCATCCCGCGCTCGCCCATCAGCGCCCGGAACTGCCGCGCCGCCGCCACGAACGCCACCAGATACAGCACGGCCAGCATCCGCTGGAACACCAGCCGCCCCAGCCACACGTCGCTCTCCGTGAACCAGTCCACAGGACCATCCCTAGCACCGCCGGGCACCTGGCCGCCCGTCCGGCGCGCGGCGCGCACGAGATGTACCGGACCGCCGTACCGTGCAGGCTGGAGCCATGCCCGAACTGCCGGAAGTCGAAGCCCTGCGGGAATTCCTGGACGGGCGCGCCGTCGGCCGTGTCCTGGTCCGCGCCCAGCCGACCGCCGTCAACGTGCTCAAGACGTACGACCCGCCGCTGACCGCCCTCGAAGGCGGTGCGGTCACGGCGGTGGCCCGGCACGGGAAGTTCCTGGACCTCACCGTCGGCGGGCTGCACCTGGTGATCCACCTGGCCCGCGCCGGCTGGCTGCGCTGGCAGGACGCCCTGCCCGACGCCCCGCCGCGCCCCGGCAAGGGCCCGCTGGCCCTCCGCGTCCGGCTGAGCACCGAAGGAACCGGCCCGGCGCCCGGCTTCGACCTCACCGAGGCCGGTACGCAGAAGCGGCTGGCGGTGTACTGCGTGACCGACCCGGCGCTGGTCCCCGGTGTCGCCCGGCTCGGCCCCGACCCGCTCGCGGCGGACTTCACGGAGGATTCCCTGGCCGCCCTGCTGAAGGGGGAGCGGCGGCAGATCAAGGGCGTACTGCGGGACCAGAGCGTGCTGGCCGGCATCGGCAACGCCTACTCCGACGAGATCCTGCACGCGGCCCGTATGTCCCCCTTCAAAGCCGCCGCCCGTCTCGGCCCCGAGGACACGGCCCGGCTGTACGCCGCCGTACGCGACACGCTCATGACGGCGGTGGAACGGTCCAGAGGGGTGGCGGCCGGGGAGCTGAAGAAGGAGAAGAAGAGCGGGCTGCGGGTGCACGGCCGTACCGGGGAGGCGTGCCCGGTCTGCGGTGACACCGTCCGCGAGGTCTCCTTCAGCGACTCCTCGCTCCAGTACTGCCCCACCTGTCAGACCGGCGGCAAGCTGCTGGCCGACCGGCGGATGTCCCGGCTCCTGAAGTAGGGCCCGGTACGGTGGCGTGTACGGCAACCGGGTGAACACCGGGCGGTAACCGGAAGGGCGCCGGGCGGTACGCGGGTGGGGCCGCGGAGCCCGCCGGACACGGGGCGGTGACCGGTGCGCGGGGCGAGGTGGAATCTTTGCATTGTCCCCGACTTGACTTCATATCCGGTAAATGTCGAGCGCCCGCCGGTCGCGGTCGCTAATCTGGTGGACGACGGACGGCTTGTCCGGTAGATGCCAACACCCTTGGCCCGTCGCGGGAAGTGCCACAAACCCTGGCTGACATCCCGGTTTGTGCGAAGGCGCCACCGCGTCGGAAGTGTTCCCTCGATGAAGGAGTGCGTGGTGGCATTGGAAAACGCGCAACGCCAGCAGCCGCGGCCCAAGCCGGGCGAGCGGCCGGGTCGGATCAAGGAAGTCCGCAATCTGGAGGTCTGGGGCCGCTGCGTCCCGGTCAGAGTCGCCGGCTGCGACGACGACCCCACCGAGACCCACATCTTCCGCGGCATCGACTGACCGGGACCGCCGTACCGGACGGCCGGCCCGCAGGCCGCGCACGGCCCGCGGATTCCGGCCGGTCGGCGTCGGCGGTCGTCACGGCCGGCGGCCCAGCAGGCACAGCAGCCGGGTGAGGTCGTCGGCACCGGGCGGCGGCGGGACGGGATCGGCGAACATCGACGTGCCGGCGAGCTCGTCCGCGTACGGCTCGACCTCGCGCAGGGCGGCGGCCGCCAGATCCTGCGGCAGGTGCTCGTCGGCGCGGATCGCCCGGGACAGGTCCCAGGAGTGGACCACCGCGTCCATCATCATCTGCGAGCAGTACCCGGCGGCCGTACCGGTCCCGGACGACAGGTGCACCGTACGGTCCAGCGCCCCGGGTTCGGAGAACGCCGCGACCGCGGCCACCGCCGCCCGGTCCCAGGCACCGGCCGGATCGTCACCGAGCTGGTCACCGTCGTACGCGTCCCCGACCTCTTCGATCGTGGCGCCGTCCCGCACCAGCCGCGGCACCCAGAGCTGCTCCACGGTCAGATGGCTGACCAGGTCGCGTACCGACCACTCGGCGCACGGGGTCGGGTCGTCCCACTGGCCGTCCCGCACCCGGTGGACCCGGCTGCCGAACAGGGCGATGGCCTCACCGTGCCGACGCAGAATCTCGGCATGATCTCCGTTCCCTTCCGTGCCGGGACCGTTCTTGTCCTTTTCGTGTTGGCTCATGTCCACCGAGGATAGGAGCGGGCACGGCGGCCACCGCGGCGCGACGCACGGACACGCCAGGACGGGTACAGCGCGCTCCGCGGCTCGTGCGGGGTGGTGCTGCCGATGCCGAGCCGGCCGCCCACCCGTACCTGTGCGGTGTCGTCGAAGACGGACTCGCGTGTCCGTACCACCGGTGAAACCGTCGCGCCGCCCTGTCCCGAAATGTTTGCTGACAATGTGTCAGCACCCTGGCGGGCTGCCGGAAGCGCTTGTTCAATGGGCGCCAGCCGCAACTGTCTGGAGGCTACATGGACGTCGCCGTCACGCCCCCCGCCATCCGCTGTGCCGGAGTGGAGCACACCTACCCCGTGTTCCAGGAACGGTCCGCCCGCATCGCTGCCGGACTGCGCGCCCTGGGCGTCGAACCCGGGGAGCGGATCGCGATCGTGATGCGCAACGAGCCCGCGCACCTGGAGATAGCCGCCGGAGCGGCCCGGCTGGGCGCCTCGGCCGTCCCCGTCAACTGGCACTTCCGCCACGACGAGCTGCGGCACGTGCTCGGCGACAGCGACAGCAAGGTCGTCTTCGCCCACACCGACCTGGTGCCGGGCGTCGCTGCGGCCCTCCCGGAGCGGGCCCGCCTCATCGAAGTGCCGGTACCCGACGGCACGGCCGCCGCCTGCGGCTTCCCGCCGCCCCCGGTGACCGGCGACCACCCCCTGCTGGACACCTGGCTGTCCGGCCACCCGCCGCTCGCCGAGGAAGCCGCCCGCCGGCCGTCCACCGTCATCTACAGCTCGGGCACCACCGGCCGGCCGAAGGGCGTGCTGCGCGACCCGGTCGGTACGGACCAGCTCGCCGAGGCCGTGTCCAAGTTCCTTGAATACTTCGCCGTGGAACCCGGCGGCCGCACCCTGATCCCCGCCCCGCTCTACCACGCCTCACCCAGCCAGCACGCCGTCCTCGCTCTCGCCGGCGGCCTGGACATCACCCTGATGCCGCGCTTCGACGCCGAGGAGTTCCTGCGGCTGGTCGAGCGCCACCGCATCCAGCAGGCGCAGGTGGTGCCGACCATGTTCGTACGGCTGCTGCGGCTGCCGAAGGACGTCCGCGAGCGCTACGACCTGTCCTCGCTCACCTCGGTCGTGCACGCCGCGGCGCCCTGCCCGCCGCACATCAAACAGGCCATGATCGACTGGCTGGGCCCGGTGCTCCGCGAGTACTACGGCGGCAGCGAGACCGGCGCCGTGACCTGGTGCGACAGCCAGGAGTGGCTGGCACACCCCGGCACGGTCGGCAGAGCCGAAGGGACCTGCTCGGTGGTGGTCCTGGGCCCCGACGGCGTGGAACTGCCCACCGGCCGGACCGGCGAGGTCTACATCAAGCCGTCCGACACCTGGCCGCAGTTCACCTATCTCGGCGACCCCGCCAAGCGCGCGGCGATGGAGGCCGACCGGCTGCCCGGTTACGTCACGATCGGCGACATCGGCCACCTCGACGCCGACGGTTACCTCTACCTCAGCGATCGCCGCAACGACCTGGTCATATCCGGCGGCGTCAACATCTACCCGGCCGAGATCGAGGGCTGCCTGCTCGCCCTCGACGGACTGCGCGACGTCGCCGTCTTCGGCATCCCCGACGAGGAATTCGGCGAAGTACTCGCCGCCCACGTCGAACCCGAACCGGGCGCCGTCCTCACCACCGAGGACGTACGGGCCCACGTCGCCGACCGCCTCGCCTCGTACAAGGTGCCCAGAACCGTCGTCTTCGAGGAGAGCCTGCCGCGCGACGAGTCCGGAAAGCTGTTCAAACGACGGCTGCGGGAGCCGTATTGGGCTGGGCGGGAGCGCGCGATCTGAGGGCCGCCGGTCCGCGGGACCGGGACCACGGCGGCAGCGCGTTCGTTCCTCTACTGTTGCGCACCGGACGAGACTTGAAGTGGTGATGACCGTTCCACCGCAGGTTCACGCAGGGCAGGCCGCGCTGGTGGGCAGGCTGGCCGAGCGCGGCCTGCTCGCGCCGCCATGGCGGGGCGTCTGGGAACGCATCCCCCGTGAGCACTGGCTGCCGGAGCAGATCTGGGTCCAGCGGCCGGACCGGTGCGAGCCCGTGCCCGTGACCGACGCGGACGCGCGGTACCGGCTGACCTACAGTGACTCGCCCGTGGTGACCCAGGTGGACGACGGCCGGGCCGGCGGGCCGGGCGTGGCGACCTCCGCCAATTCGATGCCGTCCATGGTCGCCAAGATGCTCGGACTCCTCGGCCTCGAGGACGGCATGACGGTCCTGGAGATCGGTACGGCGACCGGGGACGTGGCGTCCAAGCTCTGCCTGCGGGTCGGTGACGACAAGGTCACCTCCGTGGAGATCGACGCGGGCCTGGCGACGCGGGCCCGGGCCAACCTCGCGCGGGCCGGCCTGGCGCCTGCCGTCCACGTCACGGACGGCGCGGGCGGATGGGCGCCGGGCGCGCCGTACGACCGCGTCATCGCGACGTGCGCGCTGCGCACCGTCCCGTCCGCGCTCCCGCGCCAGCTCCGGCCGGGCGGTGTCCTGGTCGCCCCGCTGGTGCGCGACTTCGCTTCCGGCCTGCTGTCACGGTTCGTCAAGGACGCCACGACCGGCGCCGTCACGGGTTCCTTCCATGGTGGCGCCTCGTACATGCCGCTGCGTGCCCACCGGTCCACGGCGTCGTCAGCCGTGGACGGAACCACCCCGCGCCACTGTCACGAACTGCTCGACGGGCAGCCGGACGCGTTCACGGACCTGGCCTTCGGCCTGTACGCCGGTAGCCGCCTGCCCGGGGTGCACATGACCGGGTCGCCCGACCGCCTCTTCCTGTGGGACGGGGCCGGGGCCGGGGTCCTCGCCGAGGAGGGCTGGGCCGCGGTCTACGGCCGAGGCCGCGACCTGTGGCAAGAACTTCTGCACGTCTGGCAGGAGTACGTCGCGGACGGCCGGCCACCGCTCAGCGACTTCGGGGTGACCCTCACCGAGGACGGCGGGTTCCGGACGTGGCTGCGCACGCCCGACGCCGTGGTCGGGCCTGCCCTCACCGTTCCGGCGCGCCGGCTCTGAGGCGAGGCGGCCCCCCTCTCCAGATCCGGGGGGGGGGGGCGCTCAGTCGATGCAGAACTCGTTGCCCTCGATGTCCAGCATCGGAATGCACGCATCGTGGCCGTCGTACAGCGTTCGTACGTGGACAGCGCCCAGCGGGATCAGCCGAGCGCACTCGGCCTCAAGGGCGGCGAGGCGCTCTTCCCCCACGAGTCCGGTGCCGACCCGTACATCGAGATGCACCCGGTTCTTGGCGGCCTTCCCTTCGGGGACGCGCTGGAAGTACAACCGCGGGCCCACACCAGAGGGATCACTACAGGCGAACCACGCGTCCCGCTGCTCGGGCGGCTGCGAGTCGGTGAAGTCGTCCCACGTGGCGAACCCCTCCGGTGGCGGCGGTACGACGTATCCCAACACCTCGCACCAGAAGCGGGCGAGGCGTTCGGGTTCCGCGCAGTCGAAGGTGACTTGGAACTTCTTGATCGCAGACATCGGCGCACCCTACCAGGGGCAACTGCCGCTGTTCCCGGGGGAAACCGGTCGCGATCCCGCGATTCCGTGACCCCGTGGTATCGCGGCCGCCGCTCTCGACCCCTGCTCTCCCCGGGCTCCCCGGCTCGCCGGACCTCAGGCCGGGACGGGCCCGGTGAGACGGGCGCGGGCCGCCTCGCGGAACGCCGTGACCAGGCGGCTGTGGTCGCCCGCGCGGGTCGCCAGCAGGACGTGGCTCGGTTCGACGCCGTGCAAGGGGATGCCGGTGACGTCCGGGCGCATCGTGGCCGCGCGCAGCCCGGCCGCGACGGCCACGGCCTCGCCGGCGGCGATGAGTTCGAACTTGTCCTCCAGCGCGTCGATGAAGGGGCCGTCGGGCGCCGGGCGCCCGTCGGGCCGGGGATCGAAGCGCCAGTAGGCGTTCCAGGCCGGGTCGGCCTGTCGGAGGCGGGGGAGGGGCTCGTCGGCGATGTCGGCGAGGGTGACGGTCTCCCTGCCCGCGAGGCGGTGGTCGAGCGGTACGAGCAGTACCCGCGGCTCGTCGTACAGCACCGACACCCGCAACCGGTCGGCCGGGAACGGTGACCGGGCGACCATCGCGTCCACCTGGTGGCCGAGCAGCGCCGTATGGATCGCGTTGCACCCCACGAACTGGGTGTGCACCTCGGCCTCCGGATGCCGTCGGCGCAGCTCGCGTACGGCCGGGGTGACGATGACGCCCGTGCTGTACCCGACGCCGATGCGGGACGGGTCGGCGGCGGCACGGGCGTGGGCCACGGCCTGTGCGGCGGACCGCAGCAGCGCCTCGGCGCGGGGCAGGAAGGTTTCCCCGGCCTCGGTGAGCCGGCTGCCCCGCGGCGTACGGTCCAGCAGCCGGGCGCCCACCTGCTGTTCGAGGCGGCGTATCTGGCGGCTCAGGGAGGGCTGGGTGATACGGAGGGCCTCGGCGGCCCGGCCGAAGTGCCGGTGCTCGGCGACGGCCGTGAAGTAGCGCACGAGGCGCAGGTCGAGATCGGGCGCGGAAGCTGGGTCGGGCATGTCCGCAGCGTAGTCCGGGGCGGTGGTTCACCGTCGTCGGCTGACCTCCGGACCCACCCGACGGCAGCGGAGGCCGGGGAGGAACGGCCGTCGGTCAGGACGGGCCGTTCACATCGTCGCGGGCTCCGCTGCCGGGCGGCCGGGCGCCGTGGTCAGGTGGCCGGGTGAGCTGCGTGGACGCGGCCGGGGCCGGTGCGGCGGACGTCCCGGGCGGCCAGAGCGATCATGACGGCGGGAATGAGGATGTCGTTGGCCAGGATGCCGCCCGTGTTCCCGGCGGCGTGGTCGCCGTTGGCGAACCACTGGTAGACGTGGCCGATCGCGGCTCCCCACAGGAACGCGGCGGCCGCCAGCCCGCTCGTGAGGCGCTCGCGGGGCGACGCGGACGCGCCACGGAAGCCCAGCAGGGCGAGGCCGAGGTTGGCGAAGGCGATCTCGAACTGGAACGGCGAGGAGGTGAAGCCGATGGCGTCGGCCATGCCCTCCGGGATCGCGAGGAACGAGAGCGTGATCCACAGGCTTCCGATGCCGAGGGCGCCGACGGACCACCAGCGCTGCCAGATCTCCGCCTTCGGCCGGTCCGGGTCGCGGCGGCAGCCCACCAGCGCTCCGAGGGCCGGGACCAGCATGAAGAGAAGGGGAAACGTGGTCTGAACCGCGTAAGGGAGAGTGTCCATGGCGCTGAGTGTTGCATGGTTAATATTAACGACGCAAGTGTCCGGTAGGGTGGACGCATGGACGAAGGACTGGCAGAGCTCCTGTACCGCGTGGTCATGCTGATGGGTGAGGCGGCCCGGCGCCGCTCCGGCCCGGACCAGCGCCTCTCCCCGAGCCAACTGCGGCTGCTGGGCACCCTTGAGGAGATCCAGCCCGCCACCCAGCACCAGCTCGCCGAGGCCCTGACCGTCTCCGACCCCGCCATCAGCCGCGCCCTGCGTCCGCTGGAGGCGGAGGGGTACGTGACGATCAGCGTCGACCCCGCCCACCGGCGCCGACGCCTGGTCGCCCTCACCCCGGCGGGCCAGGCCGCCTTCCTGGCCGAGGGCAAGCCGCTGGAGGAGGAATTCCGCACCGCCCTCCAGAAGGCCGGCTTCCCCTACGAGCGCTATCTCGCGGACACCCACCGGCTCGCCGCGCTGCTGACCCCCACGGAGCCACGGCGCGGAGCCACGGCCCGGAAGCCGGACGGCACATCGGAACTGGAGTGAGCGGGGCGGCGGCGGGACCGAGGAGAAAGTGATTCCCAGCCACCTGTCTCGCCGCTTCCGAAGGCCGCGCCGCCGATCGCGATGCTGCGCAAGGGACGCTGGCTCATCCGCGTACGGCCGGTCCAGCCTGCGGTGATGCCCGAGGCGCAGGTCGCCATGCGGAAGAGGCTTTGGACGAGCGGCGGTTCGCACGCGGACGATGGAGCGGTACCGGCCGGGGGCGGAGCAGCACCGGCCGGGTGGCCTGGCGTCCGTCTGGCGGCCGGGCTCGCCCCCTTTCGTTCATGCACCGAAGGAACTCACCCATGCGCGTATTCGTCACCGGAGCGACCGGATTCATCGGGACCGCGGTGGTCCAGGACCTCCTCGAAGCCGGGCACACGGTCGTCGGCCTGGCCCGCTCGGACACGGCCGCCGCGACGTTGCAGGCGGCCGGTGCCGAGGCGCACCGGGGCTCCCTGGACGATCCCGGCAGTCTGCACGACGGGGCCGCCGCGGCGGACGGCGTCATCCACCTCGCCTACCGTCACGACTTCTCGGACCACGCGGCCTTCGTGGACGCCGGCAAGCTGGACCTGCGCGCCGTCGAGGCGATCGGAAAGGCACTCGACGGTACCGGCAAGCCCTTCCTCGCCACCTCGGGAACGCTGCCGCTCGCGGCGTTGGCGCCGGGCCGCGTCGCAACCGAGGACGTCAGGGCCGAGCCCGGGACGGACCGGCCCCGGCTCGCGACGGAGAACGCGGTCGTGGCGCTGGCCGGACGCGGCGTGCGCGCCTCGGTCGTACGGCTCGCACCGTCCGTGCACGGTGAAGGCGACCGGGGCTTCGTGCCGTTGCTGATCGACACCGCCCGCGCGAAGGGCGCCGCGGCCCATGTCGGTGACGGGGCCAACCGCTGGCCCGCCGCGCACCGGCTCGACGCGGCCCGCCTGTTCCGGCTGGCGCTGGAAGCCGCACCGGCCGGTGCGGTCCTGCACGGAACGGCCGAGGAGGGCGTGCCGTTCCGCGACATCGCCGAAGCGATCGGTGCCGGGCTGGGCGTGCCCGCCGTGGGCATCACCGCCGAGGAGGCGGACGGGCGTTTCGGCGTCCTCTCCGGCATGGTGCCGGTCGACAATCCCGTGTCGAGCGCTCTGACCCGCGAGCTGGTGGACTGGCACCCGGTGCGTCCGTCCCTTCTCGAGGACCTCGCGGCGGGGCACTACTTCTCGGGGCGGACGAGCGTTTTCTGAGGGGAGGGAAGGGGCGTGGGGGAGGAGCGGTCAGCCGGTCTTCTGCGAAGTCCGCTTCGCGGACCGGCGCTCCCGCCGCCAGTCCGAGACGGTGAGCACCACGATCCATCCGAGCCAGGAGCCCAGCCCGGGCCCCAGCATGTCGCTCCACGGCCGGTCGTCCCACAGCACCGTCAACCAGGCGAAGACCAGTGCGGGCGGTACGGCCCACCCCGTGTTCCGTGCCACGCGTCGCCACATGGCTGCCGCCTACCCGGCGAGAGGCAGGGCGCACCTCCACGGCCTGTTGCGGCGGTCACGCCGGACCGCCTGCGCCCCTCCGCCCGCGCCCAGCCGTACACGCCCTCCGTACGTATCCGTCCGTCCGCGCCGGACGGCCTGAACCGCTGGAACCGCCCGCGGCCCGCTCAGTCCACCGGCCCGTTCGGGACGATCTGCAGCTTCCGGCCGGTGCCCAGTTCGAAGGTTCGCAGCGCCTCGGCGTACCGGTCCAGCCCGAAGCGGTGGGTGATCATGGTTTCGCAGTCGATCACGCCCTTGCCCAGCATCTCGACCGCCCGGCCGTACGTGTGCAGGATCGCCATGCTGCCGACGATGCGGATCTCGTCGTTGTAGATCCGGAACGGTGAGAACCGGGCCGTCTCCTGGTCGGGCGCGCAGCCGAACTGCTGGAACGTGCCGCCGCGGATCGGCCGGGTCAGGCCGTCCTCGATGGCCCGTACGTTGCCGGTGCAGTCGGTGACCACCTGCCAGCCGAGCGGGTGGCCGGCGGTGAGGTGGCCGGCGCTGGTGGCGACGGCGTCGGCGCCCAACTGCCGGGCGACCGCCAGCCGCTCCTCGTTGATGTCGACCACCGAGACCGACGCGGCGCCGGCGCGCTGGGCGACCTGGAGGTAGAGCAGCCCCATGGTGCCCGCACC
This sequence comes from Streptomyces sp. NPDC045470, assembly GCF_040646595.1. Classification (NCBI taxonomy): domain Bacteria; kingdom Bacillati; phylum Actinomycetota; class Actinomycetes; order Kitasatosporales; family Streptomycetaceae; genus Streptomyces; species Streptomyces sp. NPDC045470. Next base: position 364,321 of record NZ_JBEZAN010000003.1, on the reverse strand, counting down.
GTAGATCAGGAAGTGGTCGCCGAGCTTGGGGCCGACGAGGTCGAAGCCGCGCAGGATGGTGGAGAGCGGCTCGATCAGCGGGGCGTGCCGGAGCGCGACGGTCTCCGGGAGGCGGTAGCAGTTGCCGGCCGGGACCTTGACGTACTCGGCGGCGGCGCCGTCCACCGTGATGCCGATGGTGCCCCACTTCTCGCAGAGGTTGCCGTGGCCGATGGAACAGAAGTGACACGTACCGCAGTAGACCGCCGGGTCGGCGGCGACGGCATCCCCCTCGGCGAGACCGGTCACCGCCGAGCCCACCGCCACGATCTCGCCGGAGAACTCGTGACCGGGGATCACCGGGTACCGCGTCGGCCCGAACTCGCCCGCCAGCATGTGCACGTCGGTGCCGCACAGCCCGGCGGCGGTCACCTTGACGACCACGTTGTCCGGGCCGGGCACCGGGTCGGGGACCTGGCTGACGGACAGCTTGTGCGGCTCCTCGATGACAACTGCGCGCATGGTCGTGACCGCCTTTCGAAGGGGGAGAAGAAGGGGAGGACCGGGGTGGCGGGCGGTCTCAGACCGCGGGCAGGCCCGGGGACGTCAGGTTGCGCGACTCGACCTGCTTGATCTTCTCCACCTTGGGCGCCGAACCGCCCCCGGCGAAGTCGGAGACCAGCCAGTGTTCCAGGCAGACCAGAGCGGCCTCCACGCCCATGGTGCGGCTGCCGAAGCAGGCGATCTGCGCGTCGTTGGACTTGCGGGCGCGCTCCGCGCTGTAGCTGTCCGGTATCTGGGCGGCCCGGATACCCGGCACCTTGTTGGCGGCGATGGCCATGCCGATGCCGGTGCCGCAGACCAGGACGGCGCGCTCGTGCTCGCCGCGTGCGACGCTGCGCGCGACCCGCTCCGCGACGTCCGGGTAGTCCTCGCCGTCCGCGGCGCTCAGGTCGGTCACCCGGTGGCCGCGTTCGGTGAGGTACGCGGCCATGGTGTCCTTCATGGCGGTCGCGGCGTCGTCGGCGCCGAGGGCGATGCGGTACGTGTCCTGCACGGTGAACTCCCTAGGGGCGGAGGGGAAGCGGGGCGGGCGCGGTGGCCGCGGCGACTTCTTCGAGGACCTGGCGCAGGCCGGCGGTGTCATGGGCGCGCCGGCCGAGGAACAGGCCGTCGACGCTGCCGGCCAGCCGGCCGAAGGTGCCGGGCCCGGCGGTGCCGCCGTAGACGACCCGGCCGCGCACGCCGTGGTCGCGCAGACAGGTGCGGACGGCCGAGGCCACCGTCCGTATGTGCGGGGCGGGCGCCGGTTCGCGGGCGCCGATCGCCCAGACCGGTTCGTACGCGACGATCACCTCGCTGTCCGGTCCCGCGCCGCCGAGGGCGGCCCGTACCTGGATCAGCGTCTCCTCGACGGCTTGCGCGCGGCCGTTGTCGTGCCGCTCGCCCGCGCAGATGACGGGCACCAGGCCGGCCCGTACGGCGGCGCCCGTCTTGGCGGCCACGGTCGCGTCCGTCTCGCCGAAGTTGCGGCGCCGCTCCGCGTGGCCGACTTCGACGTAGCGGGCGCCCGCCTCGGCGAGCATGCCCGCGGACACCTCGCCGGTCCACGCGCCGGACTCGGCCCAGTGCACGTCTTGGGCGCCGTACGCGACGCCGGTGCCGGCCAGCAGCTCCCGGGCGTCGGCCAGGGCGGGGAAGGACGGCAGGACGAACAGATCGACGGGGCGGGGAAGTTCCGCCAGAGCGCCCTTCAGGGCGGCGACGTCCGCGAGCCATGTCCGGGTCGCGGCCAGCCCGAAGTAGAGCTTCAGCGATACGCCGACGACCGGGCGGCGGCCCGCTTCCGGAGGCCCGGAGGCCCCGGAGAGCCGGGCCGCCGCAGACGGCGAGTTCTCAGGGATCACGTCGTTCATGATGCTTCAAACAAAAGCACATGTGAAGTTCTCAGATCAAGACGTTATGTTTCCCGGTCTGGTGAGATTTTTGTGGGGATGGGTGGGAGGGAGCGGGGGCGGCGTGCCGCGTACGGCTGTGCGTGCCCCCGCACGGCCTCAGGCCAGCGGCTTGGACAGGACGGCCTTGCGGTGGCTGAACGTCTCGATCGAGTACCGGCCGTGGTAGCGCCCCATCCCGCTCTCCCCGACGCCGCCGAACGGCAGGTCGGACACGGTCAGATGGGCGACCGGCAGGCCGAACCCGAGGCCGCCCGACGAGGTCTCCCCGGTCAGCCGCCGCCGGGTCTCCGCGGACTCCGTGAAGGCGTACAGCGCCAGCGGCTTGTCCCGGTCGTTGACGAAGTCGATGGCCGCGTCCAGGTCCGCCACCTCGACGACGGGCAGGATCGGCCCGAAGATCTCCTCCCGCATCACCGGGGCGTCGGGCGCCACACCGCCGAGCACGGTCGGCGCGATGTACTTGCGCTCCCGGTCGTGCGCACCGCCCGTGACCGTGCGGCCGGAGCCGAGCAGGCCGGTCAGCCGGTCGAAGTGCCGCTCGTTGACGATGCGGCTGTAATTCGGCGCGGCGGCGGGGTCGTCGCCGTACAGGGCGGTGACGGCGCGGGCGAGGGCGGGCTCCAGGCGGGCCGCCGTCTCCGGGTCGGTCAGGACGTAGTCCGGCGCCACGCAGGTCTGGCCCGCGTTGAGGAACTTGCCGGCCACCAGCCGCGCGGCGACCGCGTCGGCGTCCGTGTCGCGGCCCACGAAGGCGGGCGACTTGCCGCCCAGCTCCAGGGTGACCGGGGTCAGATGCTCGGCCGCCGCGCGCATCACGATGCGGCCGACGGTGCCGTTGCCCGTGTAGAAGATGTGGTCGAAGCGCTGCTCCAGCAGGGCTGTCGTCTCCGGGACGGCGCCCTCGACCACCGCGACGGCGTCCGCGTCCAGGAAGCGGGGCAGCAGGCGGGCCACGGCGGCGGAGGTGGCGGGCGCCATCTCGCTGGGCTTGGCGACCACGCAGTTGCCGGACGCCAGGGCGCCGACCATGGGCGCGAGCAGCAATTGCAGGGGGTAGTTCCACGGGGCGACGACCAGGACGACACCCAGCGGGTCGAACACCGTCCACGCTTCCGCGCCGCTCAGGTGGGGCGGCACCGGCGCGGGCTCGGGCCGCAGCCATTCCTCCAGGTGGTCGAGGGTGTGGTCGATCTCGCGCAGCGTGAAGTCGATCTCGGTGCGGTACGCCTCGGTCTCGCCCTTGCCCAGGTCCGCGTGGAGGGCGGCGGCGAAGTCCTTGCCGTGCTCGGTGAGCAGGGCGCGCAGCCGCCGCAACTGGTCGGTGCGCCATTCCAGGGAGGCGGTGCGGCCGGTGCGGAAGGTGGCGCGCAGGCGCGCGACCACGGCGTCCGGCTGCTCGGGGGTGCTGCTGGTCATGGTGTCTCCGATGCGTACGGGGTGGCGCGGGGCCGGGCGGCGGGGGCGGGGATGTGGTCCCGCCGCCCGGGCGGTCGCTTGACAAGGTCAAGCACCCATTCCATGTAAATGCCAACGATTGCGGAAGTCAAGTAACCCGCTATCCTGACCGCGTGTCCGACACCACCCGGCCCGCCCCCGACGACCTCCTCCCGCCGTTCGCCCGTACGGTCCGCGGCTACTACGACGATCTCGCCGCCGCCGCCCTGCGGCACGGCCTGAGCACCGCGCAGGCCCGCGCGCTCATCGCCCTGGAGGAGCCGCTCTCGATGAGCGCGCTCGCCGGCCATCTGGTCTGCGACGCCTCGAACGCGACGCGGCTCATCGCGCGGATGCAGGAGCGCGGGCTCGTACGGCGGGAGGCCGCGCCCCAGGACCGCCGGAGCAAGGTGGTCACGGCCACCGAGGAGGGCCGGGCGCTCGCCCTCCGGGTGCGCGCCGACATGCACGCCGTGCGCGGCGCACTCGAAGCGCTCACACCCGAGGAACGCACCGCACTGCTGCCCTTGCTGGAACGCCTGGGCGCGCTGCTGAACCGCTGAAACCCGGTCGGCTGTCCGCCTGGGCTCCGCTTCCGGACCGCTGAGGCCCCGCCTCCGGACCGCTGAGCCCTCGTCTCCGGGCCGTCGGGCCCCGCCTCCGGACCGCTGCGGCCCCCTCGGGCCGTCCCCGCCGGATCCGGCCCGACCCGGCGGGGGACGACCCGCCGGGATCCCGCTAAAGTCGGATGAATACCCGCTGGTGGATGGGCCTGTGCGGGCTGTTTCGGGGTGGGCTGCCCCAGGGGAGGACGTAGATCCACATGAGTCGCCGCTCCAACGGATTAGTGGCCGTCTGGGCCGAGGCGCAGCGTCAGCAGCAGCGCCGCCAGGAGGCTCAGCGGCGAGCCGGAGAACAGGCCCGCCGCGACCAGGAGCGGCAACAGCGCGACACCGAACGCGCCATGGCCCGCATGCAGCGCGAACGCCGGGACGCGTACCGGCAGCAGCGCGAGGCCGACGCCCGTCGCCGCACCGAGGAACTGGACGCGCGCATGGCCGAGCTGTCCGGCCTGCTGGCCGACGGCTGCCGGGCCCCGGCGTTCACCGCCGACGCGCTGCGCCGCCCCGAGTACGTCGAGGCGTTCGCACCGGGCCGGCTCGCCGTGCCTATACCGATGCCCGACCCGGCCGCCTACCCGCCGCAGGCCACCGGATGGAGCCTCGGCGGCGCCCGCCGCGCGCAGGCGCAGGAAGAGGCCCGGGCCCGTTACGAACACGACTGGCACGCCGCGCAGGCGGCGGAGGCGCAGCGCCTGCGCCAACTGGAGGACTACCGGAGGCAGTACGACCAGTGGGCCGCCGGTCGGCTGGCGGAGATCAGGAACCACAACGCCGCGGTCGGGGAACTGCTGACGGGCCTGCGCGGTGGCGACCCCGACGCGGTGGTGGAGTACTTCTCCGCCGCGCTGTACGCCGCCACCGGTTGGCCGCAAGGCTTCCCGCGCCGGGTCCACGCGGCCTTCGACGCGGCGGCCCGTCAGCTCGTACTGGACTGGGAGCTGCCCGGCTTCGACATCGTGCCCGCGACCAAGTCGGTGCGCTACATGTACGCGGCCGACCAGGACAAGGACGTCGCCCGGCCGGTGACCCAGCGGCGGGCGGCCTACCGCGACGTGCTGGCCCAGTCCGTCCTGCTGGTGCTGCACGACCTGTTCACGGCGGACCCGTCCCGCACACTCGACTCCGTGGTGGTCAACGGCTTCGTCGACGACGTGGACCCGGTCACCGGGCGCCCCGCGCAGCTCTGCCTGGCCACCGTCACGGCCTCCAGGGACGCCTTCGAGGAACTGCACCTGGCGCAGGTCAGTGCCGTGGACTGCCTCACCGACGGGCTGCGCGGCCGGCTGTCGGCCCGCCCCGAGCAGCGGTCGGCGGTCCGGCCGGCGCGGCAGCCGGGCGAGGTCGGCGGCGGCGTGGTGACCCACGGCGGCGCGGCGGAGCCGGACCTGTTCACCATGGACCCGATCGCCTTCGAAGGGCTGGTCGCCGAGCTGTTCCGCGCGATGGGGATGCAGGCCGTGACGACCCAGCGGTCCGGGGACGGCGGGGTGGACGTGGACGCGCTGGACTCCGACCCCATCCGGGGCGGCAAGATCATCGTGCAGGTGAAGCGCTACCGCAACACCGTGCCGCCGACCGCCGTGCGCGACCTGTTCGGCACCGTCCAGTCCGAGGGCGCCAACAAGGGCGTACTGGTGACCACCTCCCGCTTCGGGCCCGGCGCCCACGCCTTCGCCAACGGCAAGCCGCTCACCCTCGTCAGCGGCCCCGAACTGGTCGACCTGCTGGCCCGTCACGGTCTGCGCGGACGCCTCGGCGCCGCCCCGGTCCCGGCCCAGCGGCAGGCGCCCGCCGAGGAGGAGGCGGCACAGGACCCGGACGCGGCCCCGGAGGCGGAGCGGGACGCGGGCAGCATCCTCGGCATGAACTGGTCCGGCAGCGTCTCCCTCGACGTCTGCGCGCTGGTCTGCCAGGGCAACCGCGTACTGAGCGACGACCACTTCGTCTTCTACAACAACCCGCGCACCCCGGACGGCACCGTACGGATGCTGTCCGGCTTCGCCCCCGACCGGGCCGCCGTGCAGGTGGCCTTCGACGCCCTGCCCGCCACCGCCGACCGGCTCGTCCTCGTCGCGGCCGTCGACCCGGAGACCGATCCGCACGCGGACCTGTCCGGCTTCACCGACGCGTGCATCCGCCTGGTCGACGCGTCCGGCACCGAACTGGGGCAGTTGGAGGTCTCCGACGGGCGCAGCGGCGAAACGGCGCTGGTACTCGGCTCCTTCCGCCGCCGCGCCAACGGCGACTGGGACTTCGTCCTCGGCGGCAAGGGCTACGAAGGCGGCTTGGAGGCGCTGGTGCAGGAGTACGGGATCGAGGTGGCCTGAGCCCGGCCGCGGCAGACGCTCCACGTCGTGGCCATGGTGACGCCTGAGAACGTGGATGTCTCGGCAGCCGACCGCGGCGACCACGGGTGGGAGGGCACGCGTGCCTGGGGGGAGAAGCAGGCGGGCGGCGGTGCCGGGTCGAGGCCGCCGAGCGGCTGCGCGGCGGCTGGACCTCGGAGAGGCGGCGGCTGCGGATCGGCGGGCCCGATGTGCCGCGGTGGCTGGTACTCGGATCCATCGTCCGGCCGTTCTTCGCGCGGCACGCGGAGGGCCTGCTCACGCGCGAAGCGGACACCCTGCGTCTGCTCGGTGGGACGGACGTGCCCGCGGCGGCGTTCCACGCGGTGGACGCGACGGCGGCACACTGCGCGCCCACCCGTCGTTGCCGATGTCCCTGCTGCCCGGCACGGTCCGCGTGGACGAGGCGGAGGCAGCCCTGCGTACGCCGTTGCCGGCGCGCCAACTCATGGGCATCCACCGGATACACGTCCCGGCCGAGGCCCGCCCGCGCGGGTACGAGGCGTGGGCCGCGCCCGACCGGGTGCGCCGGCCCGAAAGCACCGGCCGCCCGGGCCTGTGGGAGCGGGCCGTGGACGTCATCCGCCGCGAACCCCCTGACCACCGGCCGTGTTTCCTGCACCGGTACGTCCATCCGGGCAATGTGTTCTTCACCGGACAGGGCACCGGCCTGCGGATCACGGGCGTCGTCGACTGGGGGGGGGAGACGTCCTGGGGGCCGGCCGACCTGGATGTGGCGCACTGCTCCACGGCCCTGGCCCTGCTGCACGGCGTCGAGGAGGGGATGCGGCCGGCCGACGCCTACGTGGCGGCCGGAGGGGCGTTGAGCGACAACCCCGCGGATCACCTGTACTGGCGCGTCCTGAACGCGCTCGGGTTCGCCCCGGACACCGGGAAGGCAGGGGAGCCCTGGCGGGAACTGGGGCGCGACGACCTGACTCCGGGCCTGTCGGCAAGCAGGCTGGAAGACTGTCTCCAGGAACTGTTCCGCACGTTCGGCTGATCGCACCCGCCCGGGGGAGGGGCGCCACCGCCGCTTCTCACAGTCCCGCCAGCCCCGCCAGTACCGCCGCCACCTCCAACTCCTCCTCGCCGTCCTGGATGTCACCGTGGTCGGCGCACCACAGAGCGTTCTCCACCGTGCGGGCCGCCGCCCATGCCAGCAGGCGGGCCGGGGGCTCGGAGAGGGCATCGGCCACCAGGGCGAAGCGTTCGCGCAGGACCGGGCGCGGGTCGTCGTACTCGAACGGGTCGTCGATCTGCTCCAGCAGCGGCCAGGGGTCGTAACCGGGGTCGCCGACCATGGACTTGGGGTCGATGGCCAGCCACGGGCGACGCCGGGCGGAGAGGACGTTGCCGGGGTTGAAGTCGCCGTGCACCACGACCTCGCGGGTGGCGGTGGCGGGCAGTTCGCGCAGCAGCCGGGCGCCGAGCCGGACGAGCCCGGGGTCGTAGCCGGGCCGGATCCGGGCCATGCGGTCCTCGACCGTGCCGGCCCATTCGGCGCACACGTCCGCGACCCGCTCCAGTTCGCCGTCGGGCGGTGCGGGCGCGGCCCACAGTTCGCGCAGGACGCCGGCGGCGAGCAGCAGCCGTTCGTCGGCGGGGAGCGGACTGTCCTCCAGTTCGCCGCCCGGTGTGCAGCGTTCGATCAGCAGCGCGTACCGCTCCCGGTCGTGGCGGAGCAGCCGTACGGCGCCGCTGCCGTCCCAGGCGCGCAGGGCCGGTGCCTCCCCGGCGGCCTCCCGGTGCGGCCAGGTCACCTTCAGCACCGCGTCGCCGCCGTCCGGTAGTCCCACGGGGGCGACCCACGAGCAGCTGCCGCCGTGCAACGGCGCACCCAGCCGCAGGTCCCACTCCTCCTGGACGGACCGGACGGTGGCGGGCAGCCGGTCCAGCCACGCGCGCCCGTCCGGGGTGCTGCCCACGGTGGCGTACACGGGGAGGTCGGCGGGGAAGAAGTCACTGTTCAGAGAGGCTCGGGCCATCCGGGCACCCTAGCTTTCCCGGGTTTCCCGTGGGGCTCGTTCACTTTCGGATCGAGTGATCCCATATCTCTGACGGTTCGTGCGGCGGGTCGAGCATGACGGCATGACCGATCCGGAACCCCTCGCGGACGGCACGGCGGGCCCTTGCTCCGGAGCCCGGCCCCCGGCCGCTGAACCCGCACTCCGGGCGAACTCACCCTGAGCCACGTCCCTGACGCGGGAGTCCTCACCCACTTCCACGGCGATCACACCGGGTGGGCCCGGCCCGACGCCGTCGGGGGCGATCCACGGAGCCTGTTCCCGGGCGCGCGGTGGATGGTCGGGCAGGGTGAGCCGGAGAGCGCCGAGCCCGGGGCCGGCCCGGTTCTGTCCGGTCAGGACGTCCGTACGGTGAGTGGCCGACGGGACCGAGATCGCCGACGGCATGCGCGCATGGTCCCTTCCGGGGCACCCTCCCGGGCACCCGGCCTGACCGGCGGCGTACGGACGCCCGGAGCCGGGGCGGTGCCGTACAGGAGCCCGGAGCCCGGCCGGCGCCATGCAGAAGCCCGAAGGCCGACCACCACCCCGGAGCGTGCGGATTATGCGGGCTCCGCCGGTCCGCGCGAGCCGGTGCGCCCCGGTCGGGCGGTGGCGGGGGACCACCGGTGTCAGCGGGTGTATTAATCGGTTTATTGCTCTATTCGGGCTGTTATGCGTCTTGCATGAACCAGCACCGACCGTACGGCGCCGCTCTGCTCCTGATATTGGCCGTGGGCTGCGCGGCCCAGCAGGGCCCCGGACGGCCCACGCGTCCCGCCTCCGGGCCGGGCGACCGCGCTTCCGCCGCCGCGACCGCCGCGCCGCAGCACTCCGGACACCGGGCCTCCCGGGGGTTCACCCTCGCCGCGTCCGGGGACGTCATCGCCTCGTACCCGTCCGTACTGGAGACGGCGCGCCAGGACGCCGGAGACGGCGGATACGACTACCGGCCCATCCTCGCCGGGGTGAAACCGGTGATCGAGGGGGCCGACCTGGCGATCTGCCACCTGGAGACGCCCTTCGGTCCCGACGGCGGCCCGTTCACCGGATATCCCGCCTTCAAGGCGCCGCCCCAGGTGGCCGACGCGCTCAAGGCCACCGGCTACGACTCCTGTTCCACGGCGTCCAACCACACCCTCGACGACGGCGCCGAAGGCGTCCGGCGCACCCTCGACCGGCTGGACCGGGCCGGAATCAAGCACACCGGATCGGCCCGCGACGCGGCCGAGGCCGGCCGGCCCGCGCTGCTGAAGGCGCCCGGCGGGGCACGCGTGGCCCAGCTCTCGTACACCTACGGCACGAACGGCGTCCCGCAGCCGCAGGGCAAGCCGTGGACCGTCCGCGTCATCGACGCCAAGAAGATCGTCGCGGACGCTCGGGCCGCCCGCCGGGCCGGCGCCGACGTGGTCGTGGTCAGCCCGCACTGGGGCACCGAATACCGGACCGAGCCGGACGCGCAGCAGATCGAGGTCGCCAAGGCGCTCACGGAGGCGCACACCGGCGGCCGGCCCGACATCGACCTCGTCATCGGGACGCACGCGCACACCCCGCAGCCGTACGAGAAGCTGAACGGCACCTGGGTCGTCTACGGCATGGGCGACCAGATCGCCGGGATCATGGAGAGCCCGCGCGGCAACTGGGGCACCATCGCCCGCTTCCGCTTCGAGCCGCCCGCGAGGGAGGGGGAGCGCTGGCGGGTCACCAAGGCCGAGTACATCCCCCAGCTCTCCGCCCACGGACCCCCGCTGCGCATGGTCAACCTCGCCGCCACCGGGGACCGCCCCGACGTGCGGGAGGGCATCCGCGAGGCCGTCCTCAGCCGGGGAGCGGAGGGTGCCGGGCTGACCATGGGCCGCTGACGGGCGCGCGGCCGACGAAGCCGCGCCGGTGGCCCGGTAAGGGAGCGTTCCGCGATGTGAAACCCTGAGGACCGGCCCGGACCGGTCCTGAGCACTATGGACGCGGGCGTGCCGGACGGCCGCTCCGTCCGGTGGACGGCGAACGGTGGACAGTGGCGCGGAGCGCGGGAAGGGCGTGACGGCGGTGGGTGAGAGTGCGGCCGTGCGGCCCCGCAATCCGCGCGGACAGGGCGAGCGCCTGCGGGAGGAACTCCTGCGCGCCACCGAACGCCTCCTCGAAGAGGTCGGCAGCGAGGACGCCCTGTCGCTGCGCGCCGTGGCCCGCGAAGCGGGTGTCGCCGCCCCCAGCATCTACCGGCACTTCGCCGACAAGACCGAGCTGGTGTGGGCCGCGCTGGAGGTCAGCTACGAGCGGCTGCGGGCGGCGATGGCGGAGGCGTCGGCGGCGGCGGACACCGACGATCCGGTGGACCTGCTCCGCGCCCAGCTCCGCGCGTACTGCCGGTACGCCGTCGAGCACCCCGCCAAGTACCGCCTCCTGTACGAGACCCGTCAGACGCCGGTCGAACCGGAGCGACTGGCCGGGCACCCGGCGGGCCGCCTGGTGCGGGGGCTGCACGACGCCCTCACCGCGTGCGAGGCCGCCGGGTGGCGGGTGCGCGGGACGCGCGAGGAGGCGCCGTACGTGCTGTGGGCGGCGGTGCACGGCCGGGTCATGCTGTGGCAGGTCATGCCCAGCCGCAAGGACGCCGAGCGGCTGTACCGCTACGTGGACGAGATCCTGCATCTGCTGATGGAGCGGGAGAGCTGAGCTTCTGGCCCGGGTGCTTCGGGAGAGCTGAACTCTTGAACCGGGTGCTTCGGGAGAGCTGAGCTTCTGGCCCGGGTATTTCGGGAGCACTGAGCTTTTGCACCGGGCCCTTCGGGAGCGCTGAGCCCCCGAACCGGGGCGCTTCGGGAGCGCTCCGGTCATTTCCGGCACCCCGGCCGACGCGGTGTGCCGCTCATCGATCACCACCCCCACCCCCCACCGTCGCACCCCTGCGTTACGCATGTAAGTTTACGGGCGTTAGGTGAACGTCCGACACCGGGCGCACGCCCCTGCCCGCGTGCTCCCCAAGGAGCGACATGACCCCCTCTCCCGCTTCACCCGCCCCCGCGCCGGCCGCCGCGCCCGCGCTGCCCGTGCAGCCGCCGCAGGGCTGCCCGTTCGACCCGCCCGCCGAGTTCGCGCGACTGCGCACCGAAGCACCGCTGTCGAAGATCTCGCTGCCGGACGGCACCGAAGCCTGGCTGGCCACCCGGTACGCCGACATCCGCGCCATCCTCGGCGACACCCGCTTCAGCTCCGACACCACCCGCCCCGGCTACCCGCTCAGCGGCATGACCGGCGGCGCGACCACCGAGCACCGCGGCTTCATCCGCATGGACCCGCCCGAGCACACCCGGCTGCGCCGCATGGTGACCCGGGAGTTCATGGTCAAGCGGGTCGAGGCGATGCGCCCCGAGATCCAGCGCCTGACCGACGAGCTGTGCGACGCCATGGAGAAGCGCGCGGGCCAGGACGTCGACCTCGTCGAGGCGCTGGCACTGCCGGTGCCCTCGCTCGTCATCAGCCTGCTGCTCGGCGTCCCCTACGACGACCACGAGGTGTTCCAGCGGCTCACCGGCACCCTGCTCTCCCGTACGGTCACCGACGAGGAGCGCGAGAGCGCGCGGGCCGAACTGCGCACCTACCTGCACCAACTGGTGAGCGCCAAGGAGGCGGCGCCCGGCGACGACATCCTCGGCCGTCTGATCACCGAGCAGCAGGTCCCGGGCGAGATCACCCACGACGACGTGGTGGCCTTCGCCGCCCTGCTGCTCATCGCGGGCCACGAGACCACCGCCAACATGATCGGCCTGAGCGCGCTGACCCTGATGCGCGACCGGGACACCGCGGACCGGCTGCGCGCCGAACCGGGCCTGATCCGCGGCGCCGTCGAGGAACTGCTGCGCTTCCACAGCATCATCCGCAACGGCCCGCGCCGCGTCGCCACCGAGGACATCGAGATCGCCGGACGGCTGATCCGGGCCGGTGAGGGCGTCGTGGCGGCCGTACCGTCCGCCAACCGCGACCCGGAGGTCTTCGCGGACCCCGACGCGCTCGACGTGTGCCGCCCCAACGCCCAGCACCACGTCGCCTTCGGCTACGGCATCCACCAGTGCCTCGGCCAGGCCCTGGCCCGCGTCGAGCTCCAGGTCGTGATCGGCACGCTGCTGCGCCGCTTCCCCGAGATGCGGCCCGCCGTCCCCGTGGACGAGATCCCGTACCGCAGCGACATGGCGATCTACGGCTGCCACACCCTGCCCGTCACCTGGTGACACACCCCCTCCCCGCCCCGTCTGCCTTCAGGAGCCACCTGCCATGAACATCACCCTCGACGCCGACAAGTGCTGCGCCGCCGGACAGTGCGTGCTGATCGCGCCCGACGTCTTCGACCAGCGGGACGAGGACGGCGTGGTCGTCCTCCTCGACGCCGCGCCGCCCGCCGACCAGCACGACATGGTCCGCGAGGCCGCCGCCATCTGCCCGGCCGCCGTGATCCAGGTGCACGAGTGACCCCCCGCCGCATCGCCGTCGTGGGCGCCTCGGCGGCGGGACTCGCCGCCGCTGAGGCCCTGCGCCGCTTCGGCTGGACCGGCACGCTGACCCTGGTCGGCGACGAGCCGCACCCGCCGTACGACCGGCCGCCGCTGTCCAAGCAGCTCCTCCAGGGCGCCTGGCAGCCCGACAAGCTGCACCTGCGCGCCGCCGACCAGCTCGACACCCTCGGCCTCGACCTGCGCCTCGGCACCCGGGCGACCGGCCTGGACACCGCGACCCGCACCCTCACCCTGGACGGCGGCGAGCGGCTGACCTGCGACGGCGTGATCGTCGCGACGGGCGTCGCGGCCCGCACCCTGCCGGCGGCGGCCGGTCTGGACGGGGTGCTCACCCTGCGCACCCTGGAGGACGCGCTCGCCCTCAAGGAGCGGCTGTCCGGCACGGACCGGCGCCTCGTGGTCGTCGGCAACGGCGTCCTGGGCTGCGAAGCCGCGGCCGTGGCGCGCGAGCTGGGCCACCAGGTCACGCTCGTCGGCCGGGAAGCGCTGCCGATGGCCCGTACGGTCGGCCCGCAGATCGGCGAGCTGCTGGCGGCCGAGCACCAGGAGCACGGCGTACGGCTGCGCACCGCGGCCGTCGACGGCTTCGAGGCGGACGGTGACGGTCCGGCGCGGCACGTGACCGCCGTACGGCTGGCCGACGGCACCCGGCTGCCCGCCGACACCGTCCTCGTCGCCATCGGCTCGGAGCCCGCCGTCGGCTGGCTGCGCGGCGACCCGGCCCTGGACACCGCCGACGGGCTGCGCTGCGACGCGTACTGCGCCGCCGCGCCCGGCGTCTACGCCGCCGGTGACGTGGCCCGCTGGCAGCACCCCGTGCACGGGCGCCACCTGCGCGTCGAACACCGGATGAACGCCACCGAGCAGGGCATGGCCGCCGCCCGCAACCTCCTCGCCGAACTGGAGGAGACCCTGCCGGACGACGGGGACGGGGCACTGGCCCCCGCCGCCGGGCGCGAGCGCCGCCCCTTCACGCCCGTGCCGTACTTCTGGTCCGACCAGTACGGCCTGAAGATCCAGGCGTACGGCGTGCTCAACGGCGCCGACCGGTCCGAGGCCACCGTCCTGGACCCGGACTCCCGCAAGGCCGTCGCTCTCTACGGGCGCGACGGGCAGGCCACCGGCATCCTGGCGATCGGCGTGCCACCGCGCCAGACCAGGGGCCTGCGGGCGCTGATCGCCACCCCCGCCCCCTGGGAAGAGGCCCGCGAAGGCGTGCGCAACGCCCTCGCGTGACGACCGCCGCGGGCCCGCCTCCACCCCGACCTCGGGGGCGGGCCCGCGCGCTGCCGACCGGCGCTGACCGATCATGGAAGGTATGACCGACTCGTACGTACGGGTGCGCGGCGCCCGGGAACACAACCTCCGCAATGTCGACGTGGACATCCCGAGGGACACCGTCACGGTGTTCACCGGCGTGTCCGGCAGCGGCAAGTCCTCGCTCGCCTTCGGCACCGTCTACGCCGAGGCGCAGCGCCGCTACTTCGAGTCGGTGGCCCCCTACGCACGCCGCCTGATCCACCAGGTCGGCGCGCCGAAGGTCGAGGACATCACCGGGCTGCCGCCCGCGGTCGCCCTGGAACAGCGCCGCTCGGCCCCCACCTCCCGCTCCTCCGTCGGCACCGTCACCACCCTCTCGAACTCACTGCGGATGCTGTTCTCGCGCGCCGGTACGTACCCGGACGACGCCCGGGAGCGGCTGGACTCCGACGCCTTCTCGCCGAACACCGCGGCCGGCGCCTGCCCGGAGTGCCACGGCCTGGGCCGCGTCCACCGGGTCACCGAGGAGTCGCTGGTACCGGACCCGTCGCTGTCCCTCCGGGACGGCGCGATCGCCGCCTGGCCCGGCGCCTGGCAGGGCAAGAACCTGCGGGACGTGCTGGCCGCGCTCGGATACGACATCGACAAGCCGTGGCGCGACCTCCCCGCCGCCGACCGGGACTGGATCCTGTTCACCGACGAGCAGCCCGTCGTCACCGTGCACCCCGTACGGGAAGCAGGCCGCATCCACCGGCCCTACCAGGGCCAGTACATGAGCGCCAAGCGCTACGTACTGCACACCTTCGCCGACTCCAAGAGCGAGACACTGCGCAAACGCGTCCAGCGCTACCTGGTCTCCGCACCCTGCCCCGCATGCGGCGGGCGGCGGCTGCGACCGGAAGCGCTGGCCGTCACCTTCGCCGGCCGCGACATCGCGGAGCTTTCCGGGCTGCCGCTCAGCGGCCTCGCCGAGTTGCTGCGCCCGACGGCCGCGTCCGACGGCGACGGGGTGGCGCCGACCCTGGCCCGGGACCTCGTCGCCCGTATCGACGTCCTCACCGAGCTGGGGCTGGGCTACCTCAGCATGGACCGGGCCGCCCCCACCCTGTCCTCCGGCGAACTCCAGCGGCTACGGCTGGCCACCCAGCTCCGCTCCGGCCTCTTCGGCGTCGTCTACGTACTGGACGAGCCCTCGGCGGGCCTCCACCCGGTGGACACCGAGGCCCTGCTCACCGTCCTCGGCCGCCTGAAGGAGGCGGGCAACACCCTGTTCGTCGTCGAGCACGACATGGACGTGGTGCGGCACGCGGACTGGATCGTGGACGTCGGGCCCGAGGCGGGCGAGCACGGCGGGCGGGTCCTGCACAGCGGGCCCGTCGCGGACCTCGCGCAGGTCACCGAGTCCGCCACCCGGCGCTTCCTCTTCGACGACGCGCCGCCCGCCGCACGCCCGCCCCGCGAGCCCACCGGGCGGCTGTCCCTGCACGGCGTCACCCTGCACAACCTGCGCGGTGTGGACGCCTCCTTCCCGCTCGGTGTCTTCACGGCCGTCACCGGCGTCTCCGGATCGGGCAAGTCCACGCTGGTCACCCGGGCCCTCGCGGACGCCGTCACCGATCACCTCGGCGCCGGCCCCGACGAGGACGAGGAGAGCGGCGCGCGGGCCCGGCTCGCCGCCGCCAAGGGCCTGGAGGCGGTCGACCGCCTCGTACGCGTCGACCAGAAGCCCATCGGCCGTACCCCGCGCTCCAACCTCGCCACCTACACCGGCCTCTTCGACGCCGTACGCAAGGTCTTCGCCGCCACCGACGAATCGCGCGCCCGCGGCTACACGGCGGGCCGCTTCTCCTTCAACGTCGCGAGCGGCCGCTGCGAGACCTGCCAGGGCGAGGGCTTCATCGCCGTCGAGCTGCTCTTCCTGCCCGGTACGTACGCGCCCTGCACCGCCTGCCACGGCGCCCGCTACAACGACGAGACGCTGGAGATCACCTACCGCGGCCGTACCGTCGCGGACGTGCTCGGCATGACGGTGGACACCGCCGCGGACTTCCTCGCCGACGTCCCCGCCGCCGCCCGCAGTCTGCGCACCCTCCAGGACGTCGGCCTCGGCTACCTGCGCCTGGGGCAGCCCGCGACCGAGCTGTCCGGCGGCGAGGCCCAGCGCATCAAACTCGCCACGGAACTCCAGCGCGCCCACCGGGGCCACACCCTCTACCTGCTGGACGAGCCCACCACCGGCCTGCACCCGGCCGACACCGAGGTGCTGCTGCGGCAGTTGCACGGGCTGGTGGACGCGGGCAACACCGTGGTGGTCGTCGAGCACGACATGGGGGTGGTCGCGGGCGCGGACCACGTCGTCGACCTGGGGCCGGGCGGCGGCGCGGCCGGCGGCCGCATCGTGGCCACCGGGACACCGGCCGAGGTGGCGGCGTCGGCGGACAGCCGCACGGCGGCCTACCTGGCGCGCCGGACCGGCACACGCCGGACCGGCACGCGCCGGCCTGGCGGCTGACCCGGGGGCGGGGGCGGGGGCCGGGGAACGGGCCGGGGTGGGGTCGGGGGAGTGGTGACAGTCGGTTAATGTACCCAGGTCAATTCAGTGGTACAGCGACTTCAAGGGGGCACTCCCGTGGCAGACAAAGAGACGGCCGAGGCGGCGTTCAACCGGTTCGACGCGGACGGCGACGGCCTGATCACCGCCGACGAGTACAAGCGGGCGATGGCGGAGATGGGAGACCCCTACGTCACCGGGCCGGTCGCCGAGGCCGTCATCGCCGCCAAGGACGCGAACGCGGACGGCAAGCTCTCCTTCGAGGAGTTCTGGAAGTCGCTTCAGGGGTGATTCGGGGTGGGCGGCCGGGGGGCTGGTCCGGGGTGACCAGGGGCGGCCAGGGGGAGCCCGGGGCTGGCTGGGACGGTCCGGGGCGGCCAGGCGGAGCCCGGGGCTGGCTGGGACGGTCCGGGGCGGCCAGGGGGAGCCCGTGACAGGCCGGGGCTGACCCTCCCGGGTACCCCGGCGTGAGTCCGTTCCTGGGCGGAGGGCTGTGGCTTCCTTCCGGCCCGCTCCGGGTAGGCCCCCGTTGGGGGGACGTGGGTGCTCGCCCCGTATGGCGGGCGATCCGTCCCCGGCCCGGTTCGGCCCCGGCCTGCTTTGTCCCCGGCCCGGTCGGACGCGCGAGCTTCGGCGTGGCTACCTCTGGGTAGGCCCCCGGTGGGGGGATGTGGGTGCTCGCCCCGTACGGCGGGCGGCCTGGCCCCGGCCCGGTTCGGCCCCCGCCCGCTTTGTCCTCGGCCCGGTTCGGCCCCGGCCCGCTTTGTCCGCCCGGTTCGGCCCCGGCCCGGTCGGACGCTCGGCCCCGCCCGTTCGGACGCGCGAGCTTCGGCGTGGCTACGCCTGGGTAGGCCCCCGGTGGGGGGATGTGGGCGTCCGCCCCGTATGGCGGGCAGCCGCCCTCGGCCCTCGGCCCTCGGCCCTCGCCCCACCCGGGGCCCGTCCTCGCCCTGGGCCCCGCCTGCCGCCCCGCTCCCCTACGCCCCGCCCCCGCGGCCGCCCAACCGGTCGGCCGCGTTTCTCTTTCCAGAACGCCTATTGCGTTCATAGATTCCCCCGATCAATCCCTTTTCCAGGTGACCGGCACCACTTACCGGTGCGGCGCCACGCCAAACGGTGACGCGGGCCACAAGGGTTTTCGCGGGGCAACCGAAAACCGGGTTCCGAGGCCATTTCAAGCGGTTTCCGCCGGGCGCCACGCCCGGCCTCGAACGTGACGCGCAGCACGGGACTTCGGTCCCTTACGGCCTTTCTTAGTAAACCGCCGCGGACCTTTCGCGGCCCGCGCTCATGGACTGAGACGCGCCGAAAGGCCCTTTCTACGTAAAGGGACCGTAGCCGGGACCCGTGGAGCGGCTATTGCTTTCCAATTCGGCCGTCGCTAATCATTGCTGAGGCGCCGGGTTGATGCGTCGCGTAAATGCCCTCGGGGCGGACGCGGACAAGAACTCGGTTCTCGTGCCGCCAGTGGCTTCCTGCTCGTACCTCCCGCCAATGGCTGCCGCCCGCTCATTTCAGTGATTGGAAGAGGAATCTCCCGCATGACCGCTCACACCCTGCTCCGCTCCGTCCGCGTGACCAAGACCCACAAGCTCTCCGTCGCCGTGCTGGCCGCCGCCGGTGCCACCGCGGCCCTGACGGTCCCCGCCGCGACCGGTGACGCGCACGCCGCCACCTCGGCCGCCCCGGCCGCGGTCAAGCCGGTCTCCGCGAACGGTCAGCCCGCGGGTGCGAACACCAAGGCCGCCGACGCGCCCAAGGCCGACGACGCCAAGGACGCGACGGACACCAAGACCCTCGCCGACTCGGTGAAGGTCACCGCCGTGGCCGCCCAGGGCCACACCGCCAAGGAGGCCGCCAGCCGCGCCGCCGACCGCAAGCCGGTCGAGTCCAAGCCGCAGTACGCGAACAACCTGGACGGCTGGATCAAGGAGTCGCTGGACATCATGAAGAAGAAGGGCATCCCCGGCAGCTACGAGGGCCTGCACCGCAACATCATGCGGGAGTCCAGCGGCAACCCGAACGTGGTCAACGACTGGGACATCAACGCCAAGAACGGCATCCCGTCCAAGGGCCTGCTCCAGGTCATCCAGCCGACGTTCGACCGCTACCACGTCGAGGGCACGGCCAACGACCTGACCGACCCGGTCGCCAACATCACGGCCGCCGCCAACTACGCCGCCCATCGCTACGGCTCCATGGACAACGTCAACTCGGCGTACTGAGCCCGGTGAGCAGGCAGCCGCGGCACACGGACCGCACCGCCCGGGACCACCCTCCCGGGCCGGGCAGGCCGCTGCCGCACGCTGAAACGTGAGCGCCCCAGGACCACGGTCCAGGGGCGCTCCGTCGTGTTCCGGGCCCTCGTGTCCGGCGCGGCCGTCACATCCGTCCGGCGCGGCCGTCACCGCTGTCCGGCGTGGCGTCACAGCCGCCCGTCGCGGTCCTCCAGGTCGGTGATCTCCCGCTCCGCCTTCGCCAGCTCGGAGCGCCGGCGGGAGTACGCGAAGTAGATGACCAGGCCGGCCAGGAACCACACCGCGAAGCGCACCCAGGTCTGCCACTCCAGGAACGTGATCAGCCAGAGCGAGAAGACCACCCCGACGGCGGGTACCACCGGCATTCCGGGGGTACGGAACGTGCGCGGCAGGTCGGGCCGCCTGTAGCGCAGCACGATCACCGAGACGCACACCACCACGAACGCCAGCAGGATGCCGATGTTGGTCAGCTCGGCGGCCTCCCCGATGGGCAGGAAACCCGCGATGGCGGCCGAGGCGACACCCACGGTCCACGTCACCCGGGTCGGCACGTGCCGCCGAGGATGGGTCTTGGCGAACCATTTCGGCAGCAGCCCGTCCCGGCTCATGCTGAACCACACACGGGTGACCCCCAGCATGAACGTGAACATCACCGTGAGAATGCCGATGATCGCGCCCACCGCGATCACGTCGGCCAGACTGCTCAGCCCCACCGACTTGAACGCCGAGGAGAAACCGCTCTCCGGGTCGATCTCCGTGTAGTTCTGCATACCGGTGAGCACCAGGCAGGCCAGGACGTACAGCACCATCGAGATCAGCAGCGAATACAGGATCGCCTTCGGCATGTGCCGCTGGGCGTCCTTGGACTCCTCCGCCGCGGTGCTCATCGCGTCGTAGCCGAACACGGCGAAGAAAACCGTGGCCGCGCCGGTGAAGGCGCCGCTGACGCCGAAGGGGAAGAACGGTGTGTAATTGCCGGTCTCGACGTGGAAGAAACCGACTCCGATGACCAGCAGTACGACCAGGACCTTGAGGCCCACGACGATGGTCTCGAAACGGGCCGCGTTCTTGATGCCGAGGGTCAGCAGATACGCGATGAGCAGGCACAGTGCCGCCGCGAACAGATCGACCTGGTGCCCCTCGCCGGTCCCCGGCGCCCCCAGCATCCAGGCGGGCAGCTCCACCCCCATTTCGCCGAGCAGGAAGTTGATGTAGCCGGAAATGCCGATCGCGACCACCGCCACGATCGCCGTGTACTCCAGCAGCAGGTCCCAGCCGATGAACCAGCCCGCCAGCTCTCCCAGCACCGCGTAGCCGTACGTGTACGCCGAGCCCGCCTTCGGGATGAGCCCCGCGAACTCGGCGTAGGAGAACGCGGCCGCCGCGCTGGCCACGCCCGCGACGAGGAACGACAGCAGCACCGCCGGTCCGGCCTTGCCGTTCGCGACGGTCCCGGCGAGCGTGAAGATGCCCGCGCCGATGAGGCCACCGACCCCGATGGCGGTCAGCTGCCACAGTCCCAGCACCCGGTTGAGCTGTTCGCCGGAGCCGCCTTCCGTGTCCTGGATGAGTTCGATCGGTTTACGCCGCCACACTCCCCGCCCCGCGCGCATCCCCGTTCCCCTTCCTCTCGTCGTCGGCCGACGGCCGATCATCATGGCCCTTCGGAGGCGGCAGGGGAAGGTGACTGTCCGGCGGGGCGGAGTGGAACCGGTGAATCCGGGCACCCGGGCGTGCGGCGGTCCGTACGAGGCCGCGTACGGACGGCCGGCACGGACACCGGCAGGACGAAGGAGCGGACATGTCGAATCACACGTACCGGGTGACGGAGATCGTGGGGACGTCCCCGGAGGGCGTGGACGCCGCGATCCGCAACGGCGTCAAGCGGGCGGCGCGGACGCTGCGGGGCCTCGACTGGTTCGAGGTGACCCAGGTGCGCGGGCACATCGTCGACGGGGACATCGAGCACTACCAGGTCGGGCTGAAGGTCGGGTTCCGGCTGGAGGACACCGAGGAGGGCTGACGGGGCCGGACACGGCCGAGGGGCGCGCCGGGGGCCCGGCGCGCCCCTGCCCTCACGAGTACCGGGTCACCAGCCCCCGGCGCCGGAAGGACGCCACCATGCGGCCCAGGAAGAACAGGGCCAGGAGAAGCAGCGTGACGGTGCCCAGCGTGGCCACGGCCAGTTCGCGCCACGGTGTGGGCCCGCCGCCGGCCAAGGCCCGCCCGGCCGCGAAGACGTGCGTCGTGGGCAGCGCCTGGGCGACCGGCTGGAGCGCCCCCGGCAGCGTCGAGACGGGGTAGAACACGCCGGACAGCGGCATCACCACCGACAGCCCGCCCCAGACGAGGGCCTCCGCGCCGCTGCCGTAGCGCAGCACCAGTCCCACCACCGCCAGGGCCACCGCCCAGCCGCACAGCAGGAGCAGTGCGGCGACCGGGATCAGCCCCAGGCCCAGGGACGTCACGTCGAAGGCGTACGCGCCGAAGGCCAGCGTGGCCACCGCGAGCGTGCTCAGCGCCGTACGGACCAGGGCGAAGAGCCCCACCCCGGCCAGGTACTCCCAACCGCGCAGCGGCGTGGTGAGCAGCCCGATCACATTGCGTGACCAGGTCTCCTCCAGGAAGCCGGTGGCCAGCGAGATCTGCGTCTGGTGGACCAGGTGCCACAGAACGGTGCCGCTGAGCAGGAAGACCGCGAACGCGGTCCCGGTGCCCGGCTCCGTGCCGGTGCCCGGCTCCGTTCCGCCGCCCGTCGCCTTCGCGGCGAACAGGCCGATGGAGCCGTACAGCAGCGTGTCGACGACCGGCCACACCAGCACGTCGAAGATCCGGTGCGGGCTGCGGCGCAGCACCAGCCAGTGACGGCGGGCGACGGCACGCACCCGGTGCGCGCTGGCCGCGGCGGGACTGCGCAGGTCCGGGGCCTCTACGACGCTCATACGGCATCGGCTCCTTCCCGCGCATCGGCCCTCTTCGGAGCACCGGGCCCTTTCCGGGCACCGGCCCCTGCCCGTTCGGCGGCCCCGGTACGGGCGTCGGCACCCGCTCCGGCGTCGCCCCGCGCCCGCTCGCGGTCCCGGGCCTCCGCGAGGTGCAGGAAGACCCCCTCCAGGTCGCGCTGCTCGAACTGCCGCGCCACCTCCTGCGGCGTACCGTCCGCGGTCACCCGCCCGGCCGCCAGGAAGACCACCCGCTCGCACAGCCGCTCCACCTCGACCATGTCGTGGCTCGTCACCAGGAGCGCGGTGCCGTGCCGCTCGCACAGGTCCAGCAGCCCGGTGCGCACCCGCAGGGCGATGTCCGGGTCCAGTGCCGCGGTGGGCTCGTCCAGGACCAGCAGCCGGGGCGTGTGCAGGGACGCCTTGGCGATGCCGACCAGGGTCCGCTGGCCGCTGGACAGCTCGGTGCCGATCGCGGTGGCGAGGTGGCCGATGCCGAAGTGGTCGAGGGCGCCCTCCACCGCCGCGCGCGGCGCGCGCAGCCCGTACAGGTCCGCGTACAGCCGCAGGTACTCGCGCACCCGCAGCCGGTCGGGGAGCGGCAGGTAGCCGGCCGCGAAGCCGACGCCGCGCATGGCGGCCGGGCGCCCGGCGGGCAGCCGGTGACCGAGGACGTGCACACTGCCGGCGTCCGGCGCGACCGCGCCCAGGCACATCAGCAGGGTGGTGGTCTTGCCCGCGCCGTTGGGGCCGAGCAGCCCGACCCGCTCGCCCTCCCGCACGGTCAGCCGTACGCCGTCCACGACCCGGCCGCGGCGGTACTCCTTCACCAGGCCGTGCGCGTCCAGGACGGTCGGCGGCGCCGCGCCGCGCGCGGTCATGCGTCCGCCCCGGCCGGTTGCGGGCGGAGCACCGGCGACCAGACGCGCTCGGCGCGCAGCGGCCCGCTCCGGGCCAGCAGTCTGCCGTGGTCGGCGGCGAGCGGGGCGAGCTGCGAGCCGTAGCAGTGCACCGCTTCCCGCTTACGGGCCCACTCCTCGTCGGTGAGGACCAGGTCGTGCGCGAGGTCCATGCGGTAGCGGGTCGCCAGGTCCTGGTAGGAGAGCCCGAACGTCTGGTCGCCGCCGAGGGCGCGGTCGGTGTCCGGGGTGCCCCACTCGGGCAGGTGGCCGGTGTACGGGAGGTCGGCGTACAGGAGGGGCAGCGGTGCGCCCAGCTCGTCGAGGACGCGCAGGGCCCGGTCGCGCACCCGCCGGTGGTCGGCCTGGTTGGTGCCGATGGGCAGGAGGACGAGCGGGAGCGGCGTCGGAAGGGACCGCAAGTAGGCGTCTATTTCCGTGAGTTCGTCCCCTTCGCCGTACGGCCCGTCGGGGTGGCTCAGTACGGCCCGGTCCACGCCGAGCAGGGCGGTGGCCCGCGCGTCCTCGGCGAGCCGGGCGCGGTGTGCCTCGGCGGCGGTGGAGAAGCCGCAGGTGCTGTCCCACCAGGAGACGGCGTGGTGTTCGGCGGGGGCGCCGCCGAACACGGTCACCACGGTGACCGGGGCCGGGAGCCGGGGGATCAGTCCCGCCAGGGAGAGGACGGCGTCGTCGAAGTGCGGGGAGAGGATGACGGTGCGCGGCGGGGGAGGCGTCATGCGGTTCCTTCGTGCTGGGGCGGTGGCGGGTCGTGGGGAGGGGTGAGTACGGGGACGAGGGCGGCGTCCCAGGCGGCGTCGTCGCCCTCCCAGCGGCCGGGGGCGGCGGCGACGGTGCCCCAGGTGATGCCGGGGCCCGCCGCGTCGGCGTCGGGCGGCGGGGTGCGGCGCAGCCAGTGCAGGTCGAAGCGGTGGCCCGGATGCTGGGACGCGATCACCGCGCGCAGTCGGCGCAGGTCGGCGGCGGTCAGTTCGTCCCAGGCGTCGTGGTGGACGTAGAGCACTCGGGCGGCGGAGCCCGCGAGGGCCCGCCAGCGTCCGGCCAGGGCGGCGAACTTGGCGCGCACGCGCGGGAGTTGCGCGTCGATGTCCGCCTGGGTCAGGGTCGTACCGGCGCCGGCCGCGGGGTGGAACTCGTGGTAGAAGCGGATGTCGGAGCCGCGGTCCAGAGCGCACCGGCCCTCGTCGAACGGCTCGACCAGACCGGGGCGCAGCACGGTACGGAAGTCCTCCGCCACGGCCTCGACGACCGACTCGAAGTCGAGGTCCAGCCAGTCGAAGAAGTGGGCGCGGGTGACCCCCGTGACGCGCCGGATCTGGTACGTCGACTCGCAGTGGTAGCCGAGGCCGACGCAGTGGTCGTACCCGCCGGACAAAACTTGACCGCATCCGTCGGCCGGTCCTCGGCCGTACGCGCCGGCCGGTCCTTGACTGTACGTGTCGGCCGCTCCTCGGCCGTACGCGCCGGTCGCTTCCTGCCCGTATCCGGCCGCCGCCCCCGCGCCCCTGGCCGGGAGCGGGTCCGCGGCCCGGACGCGGGCCTCCTGGGCGCTCACGGCCGCAGCGGGCCGTGCCAGGCCCGGCCGGTCAGATACTCCGCCGCCGCGGTGGCGTTGGCCAGGCCGGCGCCGCGGGTGAACAGGGTCGCGGGGGCGTCGGCGGGCAGCGGACGGGCCGGGGCCAGGCCCATCTCCACGGTGACCAGGTCAGGGCGCCGGGCCCGCAGTTCCTGGAGGACCGCCCGTTGCCACGGGTCGCGCTCCGCGTCCCGGACGACGACCGCGAGCGGGACGCCGTCGTCCGGGGGCGGGGCGACCGCGGCCGGGTCGGTGCCCGGTTCCACCTCGGTGACGGAGGCCAGTGCCCCGAGGCTCCGGAGCGGGGTCTCCAGGCCCCACGGGGCGTCACCCACCGCCAGGTTGGCGGCGGTGGCCAGCCGTACGGTGTGCAGACGGCGGCCGTCGGCGGCCCGGGGCACGCCGTGCGCGAGGAGGGCCCGGCGGGCCGCGGTGAGGCCGACGGGCTCGCGGTGTCTGTCGGGTGCGGGCCCGTCGCCGTCCGGTGTACCGGTGCGCCGGGCCGGGTCGGCCCAGGCGCGCAGCGACGCGACCCGGCAGGCGGCCTCCGCCACCCGCTCCAAGGTCAGCGTGCCCCGGTCCAGTGCCTCCTGCACGGCGTCGTGGATCTCGGGCAGCAGCTTCTCCCCGTCGGTCGCGCCGAGCACCACCAGGTCCGCTCCGGCTGCCAGCGCGGCGACCGCCGCACCGCCGTACCCCCAGCGCCGTACGATCGGCGCCATCTCCAGCGCGTCGGTCGTCACCACGCCCCGGTAGCCCAGCCGTTCGCGCAGCAGACCGGTCACGATCCGCCGGCTCAGCGTCGCGGGCAGGCCGTCCAGCCGGGAGAGCCGGATGTGACCGGTCATCACCGCCCGGGCGCCGGCCGCGATCCCGGCGCGGAACGGCGGCAGATCCACCGCGTCGAGGGACGCCGCGTCACGGTCGATGTCCGGCAGTTCGGCGTGCGAGTCGGTCCGGGTGTCACCGTGCCCGGGGAAGTGCTTGAGGGTGGCGGCGACCCCGGCTTCCTGGACGCCCCGGACGTACGCCGCGGTGTGCCGCGCCACCAGGTCCGGCCGGTCGCCGAAGGAACGTACGCCGATGATGGGGTTGTCCGGGCGGGAGTTGACGTCCGCGCACGGCGCCAGGCACAGGTTGACGCCCTCGGCCCGCAGGTCGCGGGCGATCGCCGCGCCCACCTCCCGGGTGAGCCCGGTGTCGTCGACGGCGCCGAGGGCGTGGCAGCCCGGGTAGGCGCTGCCGCGCCGGTAGTCGAGCCGGGTCACGTCACCGCCCTCCTCGTCCAGCGCGATCAGCAGGTCGGGACGTACGGCGCGGAGCGGATCGGTGACCTCCTCGCGCAACGAGCCGGACCCGGCGGGGAAGTTGATCCCGAACAGGCCGACGCCCGCGAGACCCTCGTCCGCCGCGCGCAGGATCCAGTCGGCGGGCGAGCGGCCCGCGTAGGCGGGGAGCAGGCAGGCGTTGACCAGGGAGATGTCGGCGCGCATGGAAACCTTCCGGTACGGGGCGGCGGGGGCGGCGGCAGCCCGGCGTACGGCCGGGCCGCGGCCGGTGACGGCGCGGCGGAAAGGGGAGCGGCGGGCGGGGAGGCCCGCCGATGGCGGGACGGTGGGCGGGAAGGCTCACCGGCAGAGGGACGGCGGGCGGGGAGGCTCACCGGTGACGGAACGGCGGGTGGGAGGCCCGCCGGAAAGGGTGCGGCGGAGTCAGCGGTCGGCCCGGCGCAGTACGAGTCCGACGCTGCCGCGCTTGCTCAGGTACGCGCGGCCGCCGCAGACCGGCTCCACCCGGGGCGCGACGAGCCGGGTCTCCTCCACCACGCGCCACACCGCGGAGGCGGCGAGCCAGGGCCGCAGCCGTGCCTCCAGCGCCTCGGGTTCCAGCGCGAGGAAGAGCAGGCCGGTGGGCAGGTCGTCGAGGAGCGCGAGGTCCTGGCCGTAGTAGAGCATCTCGATCAGCAGGTACGCGGCGCCTTCCGGTCCGTCCTTGGTCAGCCCGGCGAGGTCTTCGGCGCCGACCTGTACGGCGTCGGTGCCCCGCTGCGCGGCGGCGAGGCGGTGCCGGAAGTGCGGGTTGGGTTCGGTGGCGTGGACGGCGAAGCCGTCCGCCGCGAGCCGGGCCGTCAACGCGCCCTCGCAGGCGCCCACTTCCACCAGTGGTTTTCCGCCGGGCGGGCAGTGGCGCCGTACCCAGGCGGCGGTCGCGTCCAGGCGCCGGGCCTCGTACGGGGAGGTGGCGAACTCCCACGGGTCGGTGACGGCGGCGGCCTCGTCGCCCAGGCTGGCGAGCAGGGCGAAGAGCCGTTCGCGTTCGGTGGGGTCGGCGCCGAAGAACCGCTCGGCGGCCGGGATGCGGGGCGTCTGCACCATGAACTCGGGCGACGGGGTGTCGAGCAGACCGGGCGCCGCGCGGTTGACGAAGTCCAGCTTGGCCGCGATCTGCGCGCGGTCGAGCGGACGGTCCAGGTCGCTGACGAACTGGAGGAACGGGGAGTACCCGACGGCGTGCCGCACGGTCAGCACCGGCGCGGCGGTCTCCCCGGCGGCGTCCGTCGGACCGGCACAGGCCAGGGCGGTGTCCCGGCCCACGCGGCCCCGGCTGCGCCGGTTGTCGGCGGGGGAGTGGGTCCACACGCGGGCGGAGTGGCCGTCGGCGGCCCGGCGTATCAGGCCGGCGAGGACGTCGGGGCCGGGTGAGGCGGCGTTCTCCTCGGCGGGCCGTACGTACGGGGCGAGCAGGGCGAGCCGTTCGGCCGGTGGCGTACCGGCGGGCAGGGAGAGGACGTCTCCCCGGTCGGCCAGGACCACGGCGGCCGGGCCGGCGCCGGGGTCGGGGTCGGTGAGGACGGAGAGGAAGTCGAGGACGGCGTCCTCGACCCGGAGTACGACCACGATTTCGATCATGGACCGGTCCCAGGGGCAGAGCTGGCGGGGGCGGCGAAGCGGGGTGCCGGCGACAGCGCGGTCCGCGCCAGGCGGGCATGCGACGACAGGGCCTGGGCGCGCCGGACCGGACCGGCGGGGCGGTGCTGTGAGCAGGGCGGTGCGGGGTCGGTACGGCCGGGCGCCGTACGTGGAAGGACCCTAACCGCCCCCACCTTCGTGGTCCAGACCAATCTGGTTGACCCCTGCATTCCGGCCACCGCGGTGGCCGGAAACAGCCGGTAGGCGTGCGCTGTGCCCTGTGCCCGGTACCCCGTGCCCCGACCGGTTACGGCACGACCGTCACCGGCCAGCGCCCTGCCTTGACCAGCCGGACCGCCACCGACCCCATGATCCGGTGCCCCGCGGACTCCGACGCGCCCACCACCACGGCGTCCGCCGTCAGCTCGTCGGCCATCTGCACCATGCCCGAGTACGGGTCGCCCCGCAGCGTGTGGAACTCCCAGCGCAGGTCGTAGGTCCCCCGCGCGCGCTCCGTCGCCGCCCGGATCTCCGCCATCAGCTCGTCGGCGACCTCGTTCGTCGCGTCCACGATCGGCGCCCCCATGGCCGCGCCGGCCGGCAGCACCGGCTGGACGTACACCAGGGCCAGCTTGGACCCCTGCCTCCGGGCCAGCCCCGCCGCGTAGGCGGCGGCGCGCCACGACGAGTCCGACCCGTCGACGCCGACGACGATGACCTTCGGGCCGTCCGTACCGCGCTCGAAGGGCGCGGGCGTGTTCTCCTCCACACGAGGAGGTTATCGGGCGCCTTGTACGCGTTTTGCGCAGGGCCGTGCGCGACCCGACCGCAGGGCTGCGCGGGACCCGTGACAGGCCCCGCGCCCCGCCGGAGACGCGGCGCGGCCGCGCCCCTCACGAACCCGCGCCGCCGCCGCGCCCCGGGAGCACCGGCCGCCACGGCGCGAAGGCGGTCGCGCCGCGCGGCAGCATCGCGGCCAGCTCCGGGCAGTGCCGCAGGATGACGGAGTTCATGCCGCCGCGGGCGATCCAGTCCATACCGAGCGGCGTGTACAGCTCCGGCCGGAAATCGACGGTCAGGAACCGGTCCGACTGGATGCGGCGGGTGGCCATCAGGATGAAGACCCGGAAGGCGGTGTCGCTGAAGCCGAAGCCCTCCGGGGGATTCTCGGCGAACAGCCCCACCATGGTGTCGACCTCGTCGACGTTCCGGTAGACCTCCTTGAGCTGCGCGACCGTCTCCGGGTCGGAGCTGATGTCCTCGAAGCGGCGCACCCGCGACTTGTGCAGCCCGGCGCGGAAGTCGTTGTAGCGCGGCACCCCGCGCCGCCGGGTCCGTACGAGGTCGACCACCGACAGGTCGATGATCTCCCCGTCCCGCTCGAAGCGGGTCAGCGCCTCCGGGTAGTTGTGCAGGGTGATCGCGCCCGGGTGGGCGATGCCGAGCGAGTACAGCGTGTCGGTCAGCCCGGTCTTGCGGGCCACCCCTTCGGCCGCCGTGCCCTGGATGTCGTCGAACGTGACGGTCTCCACGCGCTGCCCGAAGCGGTGCTCGCGCAGCTCGTAGTCGTCCGGGATCAGCGGGTGCATCCGGTAGACCGTGACGAAGTCCTCGGTCAGGGAGTACGGCACCTTGTGGTGGTCCGGCAGCGTCTCCGGTATGCCGCGCAGCGCGTGCGACTCGACCAGCCACAGTCCCAGCCTGCTCAGCCACTTGTCCGGCGGGCCCTGCCAGTTCGTCTTCAGGCCGACGTCGATGGCCTCGGTGGCCAGGATCGCCGGCGTCCACTCCACGGTATGGATCTTCGCGATCAGCGCCGAGACGATCAGCCGGGCCGTGTGGTGGACCCGGTCCTGGCTCATGGTGGGGTACTCGGCGTGCAGCGCGTCGCACAGCGCGTTGTGCTCCCGGGCGAAGAGCGTGTGCATCACACTCAGGCCCAGCCACCAGTTCTCGCTGAAGCCGGTCAGCGGGATGCCGCCCGCGCCGATCGGCAGATGCCCGTCCTCCAGCCGCAGCTTGGCGCCGTCCGGCTCGCGCAGCGACCGCGCGGTGGCCTCGTCGCCGCCGTACACCTCCGAGCCGTCCCACCACGGCGACGTGGTGTTGGTGAACAGCAGCGGCGGCTCACCGGGCCGCTCCACACCGATGTTCTCGGCGAACCGCATCACGTCCTCGGGCGGCCCGCCGGGCGTGTTCGTCCAGGCGCTGCCGGGCGGCATCGGGATCTCCACCGACCGCTCGCCCGGCTTGTACCGCCGGTGGTTGACCCAGTCGTGCACCTGGAACTGGATCCACGCCGCGGCCAGGATGTTCAGCGAGGGCGCCGGCCGGAACGCCGTACGGTGCAGCAACTGGCGCGCCGTCGTGACCGGGTTCGGGACGAGGTCCAGGTCCGGCCGGTACACCGGCGGGAGATTGCGTCCGAAGGCCGAGCCGATCGCGCCCATCCGGGGCTCCGACAGGTCGGTGGACGAACCGTCGTACGTACGGGCCGTCCGCGCGCCCTCGTCCACCGTCTCCGGCACCGGCACGGCCTGCGGCGGCGCCTCCGGGACCTCGGTGTCGATGAGGTTGGCGCGGCGCAGCGCCTGCCGCAGCGCCACCAGGTTGAGCAGACTCAGGTCCAGCGGCAGCTTGTGCCACGGCACGTACCGGTTGACGACCCGGAAGGCCGCGCGCACGGGCACCCCGATCACGGTGTTGCGCAGCGGCTCCTCCGTACGGAACCGGGTGCCGAGCCGGTGCCCGGCGCTCGCCCGGTACGCCGCCTTGCGCGCCCGGTTCAGATTGCCCAGCGGACGGAACTCGTCCGTGGTGTGCCACGGGTTGAACGCCAGCGCCTCCACCCGGCGGGCCGCGGAGCGGGCCGCGGCGGTGGTCACGTCCTGCCGCGGGATGGTCAGCCGCCCGACCGGGACGACCGGCGCGTCCGTCTCCCGCCACTGCGCCGCCCCGTTCTCGATGGGCGTGCGCTCCTCGCTCACGTACCGCTGCACACACAGCTCGAACTCGACGTCGGCCAGCGCCAGCCGCCCCGCCAGCTCGTGGCGCAGGTGGTCGGGGTCGTGCCGGTCCGGCCGCGGCGCGGGGGCGCCGCCCGGCGCGGGCCGTAGCTGGTAACGGACCGGCCCCGCGTCGCCCCACATGACCGCGCCCCGGCTCCAGTACGTCTCGCGCGCCAGCGAACCGACCACGTGCCGGGTGGCGGCCTGCACGTTGCGGCGCATCCGCGCCGCCGTACCCCAGCCGACCGCCAGCGGCAGCTTCACCAACAGCCCGAACGCCTTCTGCAACGTGCTGTCGGCCCCCGCCATCGCCCGGGCGAACGCCACGAACTCCCGCGCGTCACGCGCGTGCGACACCGGGAAGTTGGTCGCGAGCAGATCGTGCGTCTCCTCCGCCGACACCTCCACCCGTACGGCGATGCCGCGCAGATCGGGCGAGATGTCCGCCTGCGCCGTACCGCTC
Organism: Streptomyces sp. NPDC045470; assembly: GCF_040646595.1. Taxonomy (NCBI): domain Bacteria; kingdom Bacillati; phylum Actinomycetota; class Actinomycetes; order Kitasatosporales; family Streptomycetaceae; genus Streptomyces; species Streptomyces sp. NPDC045470. The sequence continues at coordinate 333,584 of NZ_JBEZAN010000003.1, read as the reverse complement.
GCGTTCGACAGCCGCACCACGGCCGGGTACTGCGCCCCCGGCCGCACGAAACCGGACGCCAGCGCGGCGGGCAGCCGCTCGTCGAACCGCAGCCGGGCGTTCTCCACCCCCAGCACCGCCTTGGCGTGGAAGGCCCGCTCGACGCCCTGTGCCCCACGGCCCTTCCGGTTCGCGAGCTGCACCCGCATCAGCTGCCGCGCCAGCTCCTCGAAGACCACCCGCTCCGCCTCCGGGCTGCCGCCCTCGTACCTCTCGTACTGCGTGTGACTCACGGTGTCGGCCATGGCAGGACACCCTCCGTACGGAAGAAGGGCGCCCGACGCTACTCGCCTCCTCCGCGGCCCGACAGGGTTCGTTTCGGGCGGATTCATGGATCTTTGCGGAGGGGACAGTCGCCGGCGGCCGAGCCCTCCGGCGACTCGGACGACAGCGCTTCCGCCGGCGCCGGCGGCCACACACCCTGCGCCAGCACGCCCACCACGTACGCCTTGGCGACCAGCGCGGTACGGCCCTGCACGCGCCAGCGGCGGGAGAGGCGGGTGAGGTGGTAGTTGACGCCGTCGACGGTGAGGCCGAGGTGGCTGCCGATACTGGCCGTGGTCGCACCGGCGGCGGCCAGGGCGAGAATGCGGGTCTCCACGGGACTGGCCGCCTCGCGCCCCGGGGCCTGGGCGGGCGGCGTGTCCTCGTGGACCCGCAGCAGGGCCAGCAGGACGGGCAGGTTCTCCGACGGGTCGCCGACCGGGTCCACCGTCAACTCTCCTTCCCGCTCACCGCCGTCCGCCCCGGCCCGCCAGCGCACCCCGACCGGATACCGGGACCTGCGGCCCAGGCGCAGCGCGTCGACCAGCCGGTCTATCTGTGCCGGGGAACGGGGCCGGAAGAGGTCCCGCAGGTTGCGGCCGCGCAGCTGCCCGGGCGCCGCGCCCCACTCGGCGGCCATCGCGGGATTGGCGATCAGCACCTCGCCGTGCGCCGTGCACACCGCGGTCGGCACCGGGATGCGGTCCAGCAGGATCAGGAAGTAGTTGCGCCACGGGCCCACCGGGCCGTCCGCCGTCGCCTCGTCCATTGCCCCTTCTCCGGTCCGGCCGCAAGAGCGGACAGCGAAAAACCACTGCACAATCATGCAGTTACCCGGCGTCGCACGGTACACCGGGCGGGTCACGCTGGAGACATGACCGAGACGATCCCGTTCGAAGCAGTCGACGGCGCGGTGCGCCCGTACGAGGAGGTGCCGGTCGTCGACCTGTCGGCCACCGGACTCAGCCCCACCCCGCTCCAGCAGGCCATGGACCTGGTCCGCGAGCACGGCCCGATCTACCGGCGACGGCTGCACGGTCACGAGGCGACGTTCGTCTCCTCACTGGAACTGGTCACCGAGCTGGCCGACGAGGAGCGCTTCGCCAAGGGCATCGCGGTCGCCCTGGAGAACGTCCGCGAGTTCGCCGGGGACGGCCTGTTCACCGCGTACAACGACGAACCGAACTGGGCCAAGGCGCACGACATCCTGATGCCGGCCTTCGCGCTCGGCTCGATGCGCACCTACCACCCGGCGATGCTGAAGGTGGCCCGCCGGGTCCTCGGCAGCTGGGACCGGCGCGCCGCCGACGGGACCCCCGTGGACGTCGCCGACGACATGACCCGCATGACCCTGGACACCATCGGCCTGGCGGGCTTCGGCTTCGACTTCGAGTCGTTCTCCCGTGACACCCCGCACCCCTTCGTCGAGGCGATGGTCCGCTGCCTGGAGTGGAGCATGACCCGCCTCGGCCGGGAGCCGGGCGGCGACTACACCGAGCAGGACGCCGCCTTCCGGGCCGACGCCGACTACCTCGCCTCGGTCGTGGACGAGGTCATCGCCACCCGTACGGGCGAGGGCGGCGGCGCGGACAGGACACCCGGCGGCTCCGACGGCTCCGATGACCTTCTCGGGCTGATGCTCGGCGCCACCCACCCCGCCGACGGCACCACCCTCGACCTGGCCAACATCCGCAACCAGGTCATCACCTTCCTCATCGCGGGCCACGAGACCACCTCGGGCGCCCTCTCCTTCGCCCTCCACCACCTGCTCAAGGACCCGGCCGCGCTGCGTCTGGTCCAGCGGGAGGCGGACGAACTGTGGGGCGACGCCACCGACCCCGACCCGTCCTTCGAGGACATCGGACGGCTGCCCTTCACCCGGCAGGTCCTCAACGAGGCACTGCGGCTGTGGCCCACCGCCGCCGCCTTCAGCCGCCAGGCCCGTGCGGACACCCTGCTCGGCGGCCGCTATCCGCTGAAGGCGGGTCAGCTGGTCACCGTCCTCACCCCGATGCTGCACCGCGACCCGGTGTGGGGCGACAACCCGGAGCTGTTCGACCCCACCCGGTTCGCTCCGGAGGCCGAGGCGGCCCGCTCCCCGCACGCGTACAAGCCCTTCGGTACGGGGGAACGCGCCTGCATCGGGCGGCAGTTCGCGCTGCACGAGGCGACGATGCTGCTCGCGATGCTGGTGCACCGCTACCGCCTCATCGACCACGCGGACTACCGGCTGCGCATCAAGGAGACCCTGACCCTCAAGCCGGACGGCTTCACGATGACCCTCGGCCGGCGCACACCCGCCGACCGCGCGGCCCTGCGCGCCGCGCTGGCGGTCCTGCCCGGCGGGGCGACGGAGCCGGACGGCACGCAGCCCGGTACGGACGACGGGCTGCCCACCCGGGCCCGTCAGGACACCGGCCTGCTGCTCCTCCACGGCACCAACTACGGCACCTGCCGCGACTTCGCCGAACGCATCGCCGACCAGGCCACCGGCCTCGGCTTCACCACCGAGGTGGCCCCGCTGGACGCCGCGGCCGGCGCCCTCCCCACCGACCGGCCGGTCGTCGTCGTCACCGCCTCCTACAACGGCCGGCCGACCGACGACGCGGCGCACTTCATGCAGTGGCTGGAGAGCGCGCAGGCGCAGGCCGAAGGCGTACCGTACGCCGTCCTCGGCGTCGGCGACCGCAACTGGGCCGCCACCTACCAGCGCGTACCGGCCCTGCTCGACGAGCGGCTGGCCGCCCTGGGTGCCGAGCGGCTGCTGCCGCGCGGCGAGGCCGACGCGTCCGGCGACCTGAACGGCGCCGTCCAGGCGTTCACGGCCGCGCTCCGCACCGAACTGCTGGTGCGCTACGGCGACCCCGCGACCATCGGCGCGAGCGCGGCGGCCGATGCCACGGACGCGTCCTACACCGTCCGCGAGGTCACCGGCGGCCCGCTGGACGCGCTCGCCGACCGCCACGGCCTCCAGCCGATGACCGTCACCGAGGCCCGCGACCTCACCGCCCCCGGCCACCCGCGCGTCAAGCGTTTCCTGCGCCTCGCCCTCCCCGAAGGTGTCACCTACCGCACCGCCGACCACCTGGCCGTGCTCCCCGCCAACGGGACGGCGGCCGTGGAGCGCGCGGCACGGGTCCTGGGCGTGGACCTCGACACCGTCCTCGACATCCGCGCGGGAGCGGGCCGTGCGAGCCGGGACGCCCTTCCGGTGGACCGCCCCCTCACCGTACGAGGCCTCCTCACCCACCACCTGGAACTGGGCGCCCGCCCCACGCCGGAGCAACGCGCCGCACTCGCCGTCCGCAACCCCTGTCCGCCCGAGCGCGCCGCCCTCGAAGCGCTCGCCGACGACGACCCGCGCACCGTCCTCGACCTGGTCGAGGCGTACCCGGCCCTGCGCGGCGAGCTGTCCTGGCCGGTCCTCCTCGACCTGCTGCCGGCCATGCGCATCCGCCACTACTCCCTCTCCTCCGCACCCGCCATCGACCCGCGCCATGCCGACCTGATGGTCTCGCTGCTCCCCGGCGGCACCGGCTCCGGACACCTGCACACACTCCGGCCCGGCGACACCGTCCTGGCCCGCGTCCAGCCCTGCCGGGAAGCCTTCCGCCTCGACCCGGCCGACCCGACGCCGGTCATCCTGGTCGCCGCCGGAACCGGCCTGGCCCCCTTCCGAGGCGCCATCGCGGACCGCGTGGCCACCGCCGACGGCCAACGCCCCGCCGCGCTCCTCTACTTCGGCTGTGACGCCCCCGACGCCGACTACCTGCACGCCGACGAACTACGGAAGGCCGAAGCAGCCGGCGCGGTCTCCCTCCGCCCGGTCTTCAGCACCCGCCCCGAAAACGACTGCCGCTACGTCCAGCACCGCATCGCCGCCGAAGCCGACGAGGTCGGAGCACTGCTGGACGCCGGAGCACGGGTGTACGTCTGCGGCGACGGCAGCCGGATGGCCCCCGGCGTACGGGCCGCCTTCCGCGCGCTCCACGCAGCCCGCACGGGCGCCACGGACGAGCAGGCAGAGACCTGGCTGCGCGAACTGACGGACGCCGGACGGTACGTGGAGGACGTGTACGCGGCGGGGTGACACCCGGCGCCACGGCGCCCCCGGCGGGAGCCGGCCCCGCGCACGGGGTCTGGCTCCCGCCGCCGACCGGCGGCAAGGTGGACGAGGGCGGAGCGGACCTCCGCACCGCGGCCGATTCACCTGGGGGAGCGCCATGACCAAGGCTCTGATCATCGGTGGGGGCATCGCGGGAGCGGTGACCGCGATGGCTCTGCGGAAGGCGGACATCGACGCGGAGGTCTTCGAGGCGTACCCGACCGGCGCGGACGACGTCGGCGCGTTCCTCGTCGTCTTCGCCAACGGGCTGGAGGCGCTGCGCGTCATCGGTGCCCATGGCCCGGTCGTGGCGAACTCCTTTCCCGCCGAGCGGGTGGAGTTTCTCAGTGGTACGGGCAAGCGGCTCGGCGAGCGTGCCATCGCCGGCTCCTCCGACGGGACCGCCATGGGCCCCCGTACCCTCACCCGCGCCACCCTCTACCGCGTACTGCACGACGAGGCGCGCCGCCGGGGAATCGCCGTCCGGCACGGCAAGCGGCTGGTCGCCGCCGAGACCGTCGGCGACCGCCGGGTGGTGGCCTCCTTCGCGGACGGCAGCCGTGCCGAGGGGGACCTGCTGATCGGCGCGGACGGCATCCATTCGGTGGTCCGCAAGTTGATCGACCCGGCGGCGCCCCGGCCCCGCTACACCGGCCAGCACACCGTCTGCGGCTACACCCGCGACGTCGAACCGGCGTCCGCGCCCGACACGTACACCATGATCTACGGCAGGCGGGCCTTCTTCGGATGCACGGCGGCGCCGGACGGGGAGGTGTGGTGGTTCTCCAACGTGCCGGGGCCGGAGCGGTCCCGGCAGGACCTGGCCGCTGTCACGGCCGGCCAGTGGCGGCAGCGGGTCACGGCGCTGCTCGACGGTGACCGCACTCCGGCCGCGGCCGTCGTCCGGGCCACCGGTGACCACATCGTCGGTTCGCACGCCTACGACCTCGCCACCACCCCGCGGTGGTTCTCCGACACCATGGTGATCATCGGCGACGCGGCACACGCCGCAGCCCCGAACGCCGCCCAGGGCGCCTCGATGGCGATCGAGGACAGCGTCGTGCTCGCCAAGTGCCTGCGCGACCGGCACGAGCCCCGACGGGCCTTCGCCGCGTACGAGGAGCTGCGCCGCGCGCGCGTGGAACGGGTGGTGGCGCACAGCGCACGGATGGCCCGCCGCTCGGCGCCGGGGCCGGTGCGGCGGCTGGTCCGCGACGTGATGCTGCCGCGTAGCGTCGAGCGCGGTGGCGATGGGGCCGACGACTGGCTGACGGGCTACCGTATCGCCTGGTGAGCGCCGGTGGCCGGCAGGATCGAGCCGGGCCGCGCCCAAGGTTGAGGAGTATGTTTCGTGACAGGTCTCGCAGGGCTTCTGCGGACAGGGGTACTGGGAGTGGCCGCCCCCGGAGTCCATTACCGCGACGTGGTGGCCCAGTGGGGCGAGCCCGAGGCGTTCGCCGCGCGATCTCCGGACCCGGTGTACTGCCTGTACGGCGACCTGGAGCTGGGGTTCACCGCGAAGGGCCGCCTCTGGCACCTGCAGATCGAGCCCGGTGACAGGGTCGCCTCCCTGCCCAGCGCCCCGGGGCAGTACGTCCGGGAACCCGTTCCGGAGATTTCCCGGCTGGTCGCCGAGCTGGCCGCGGACGGCTTTCAGGTCACCCGGTGCGCGCCTTTCGACCCGGAGGACGACCTCTGGCACCGCGTCGACCGGTCCGGCGTGCTGTTCCGCCGGGATGCGCCGGACGGCCCGACGAGGATTCACAGCACGGCCAAGGAGATCTGCGACGCGGACCACGAGGACGCCCCTCGCTACGTCTGAGCGGGCGGCCGGCCCGTGCCCGGCTACCGCTCCTCCGCCCCCCGCAGTTGCACCACCACCAACGCCACCCCCGCCACCACGAAGTTGCGCGTGGCGGCCTCCAGGCCGTTCCAGGTCTTGGACTGCCACATGGAGAACCACTCGCCGCCGATCGCGATGAAGCCCGCGCCGAAGAGCAGCAGCACCATCAGCAGCCCGGCGGTGGCGACACGGCGCGCCCCGATGTAGCCCGAGCCCCGGCGCAGTTCGCGCGCCCCCAGGACGGTCGCCGCGACGAGGACCAGCGCCGCGACCGTCTCCCACGCGACGATCAGGACGTACGCGATGTTCTGGAGCGTGGTGGACTCGACGGCCCGCCACATCAGGTCCGGGTCCTTGAAGGTGGTGTCCATGGCGAGGACGTGCTGGACGAAGGCCTGGTTGGTGCCGAAGTCGGTGATGTTGCCGAACGCGACGAGCGCCATGTAGAGCGCGACCGTGCCGGTGAGCACGGTCGCGGCGAGCGGTAGGGCCTGGAGCGGTCTGGTGGCGCGTATCGGCATTCCGGTTCTCCCTGGCCTGCGGTGAAAGTGCTGTCCCGGGCACTTTACGGGTGCCGTCGGCCGGTCGGCAGCTCAGCCGTCGCCACCAGCACCGTGCGGGCCGGGACGGTGCACACGTCGCCCGTCCTGAGCGTGGCCGAGGCCGCCGGGGCGCCGTCCGGCGCGGTGGTGTCCAGTACCACTTCGTACACCGCGCCGGTCCGCCCGGGCACGGCGAAGCCGACCGCGTCCGCACCGGAGTTGAGGAGCGCGAGGAGGTCGGTGTCCGGTGCTGCCGCGTGGTCTCCGGCGAGGAGGAAGGCGAGGAAGCGGGTGGCCGGGTCGTCCCAGCGGGCCGGGGTCATCGGGCGGCCTTCGCGGTCGTACCAGGCGATGTCCGGTGGAGTGCCGGAACCCGTCAGGAAGCTGGTGCGTTGGAGTACCGGGTGGTCGCGTTGCAGGGAGACCACCCGGCGCACGAAGTCGGTGAGGGGGGTGGGTACCGACCAGTCGTACCAGCTCGTGGGGTTGTCCTGGCAGTAGGCGTTGTTGTTGCCGCCTTGCGTACGGCCGAGTTCGTCGCCGCCGTGAAGCATCGTGCAGCCCTGGGAGAGGAGCAGGGTGGCGAGCATGTTGCGGCGCTGGCGTTCGCGTACGGCGACGATGGCCGGGTCCCTGGACGGGCCTTCGACGCCGTAGTTGGCGGAGCGGTTGTCGTCCGTGCCGTCGCGGTTGTGCTCGCCGTTGGCCTCGTTGTGTTTGTGCGCGTAGGTGACCAGGTCGGTCAGGGTCATGCCGTCGTGACAGGTGAGGAAGTTGACGGAGGCGTCAGGGCCGCGGCGTTCGGGGGCGTACAGGTCGGAGGAGCCGGCGATCCGGCTCGCCAGGTCGCCGACGGCCGGACGGCCCCGCCAGAAGTCGCGCACGGTGTTGCGGTAGCGGTCGTTCCACTCGTTCCAGCCGGGCGGGAAGCGGCCCACCTGGTAGCTGTCGGGCGCGCCGACGTCCCAGGGTTCGGCGATGAGTTTGACGCGGCCGACGACCGGGTCCTGGTAGAGCAGGCCGAAGAAGGCGGCCAGCCGGTCGACGTAGCCGTACTGGCGCGCCAGGGTCGCGGCCAGGTCGAAGCGGAAGCCGTCGACGTGCATCTCGGTGATCCAGTAGCGCAGCGAGTCCATGATCAGGCGCAGTACTTCGGGGCGGCCCGCGTCGAGGGTGTTGCGGGTGCCGGTCGTGTCGACGTAGCGGGACGGGTCGGCCGGGTCCAGGCGGTAGTAGATCTCGTTGGCCAGGCCGCGGAAGCTCAGGGCGGGATCGTCGGGCGGGCCTTCGGCGGTGTGGTTGTAGACGACGTCGAGGATCACTTCGAGACCGGCGGCGTGCAGGGCTTTGACCATCGCCTTGAACTCGGTGATCTGGCCGCCTTCGTGGCCCGTCGAGCTGTAGGCGGCGTGCGGGGCGAAGAAGCCGATGGTGGAGTAGCCCCAGTAGTTGGTGAGGTCGCGGTCGAGGAGGAACGGCTCGGGGAGGAACTGGTGCACCGGCATCAGTTCCACGGCCGTGACACCGAGGCGGTTCAGGTGCCCGGTGACGGCGGGATGCGCCAGCCCGGCATACGTGCCACGCAGGGGCGCCGGCACCTCGGGGTGCTGCGCGGTCAGGCCCTTGACGTGCGTCTCGTACAGGAACGTCCGGGTCCACGGGTGGCGTGGCGGCCGGTCGTCGCCCCAGTCGAACGCCGTGTCGGCGACCAGGGGCAGCAGCGTGCGCGTGCCCGTCGGCTTCAAGGCTTTCGCGTACGGGTCGAGCAGCAGCCTGGACGGGTCGAAGCGCACGCCGCGTGCGGGGGCGAACGGGCCGTGCGCGCGGTAACCGTAGCCCTGGCCGGGGCCCGCGCCCGGGACGTACGTGTGCCAGATGTCGCAGTCCACCGCCATCGGGAGCCGCCGCTCGCCGCCTTCGTCGAGCAGGCACAGTTCGACGGAGCCGCCGTACGCGCCCGCCGAGGAGTACACGGCGAAGGAGGTGCCGGAGCCGTCCCCGTGGGCACCGAGCCGGTACGGGTCGCCGGGGGCGGGGGAGGTCGGGGAGACAGCCATCAGTCGTAACCGCCGAACATGAAGAGGGAGGCCCGCTGGTCCGCGGGGTTCATCAGCCCGTGCAGGTTGCCGCCCTTGAGAAGGGCGAGGTGCCCGGCGGGCAGCCGGCGCACCTCGAAGGAGCGCACCCGGCTGCCGGAGTCGGCCCAGTCGCCGACCACCATCAGCCCGTCGCCCTCCAGCATCAGGAAGACCTCCTGGTTGTCGCGGTGCCGGTGCAGACCGATGCCGCAGGCCGGGTCCAGGACGTGCAGGTCCATGTAGGTGACGGCGAGGAACGGCTCCACGTCGCCGCTCGGGTGCCCCTTGCGGCCGAACGCGTCGAGGTTGTACGGCTCCAGGGTGCGCCGCAGGTCGTCGGTGCCCGCCCAGCGGCCGTACTCGCTGAACAGCGTGCGGTATTCGAGGAAGCCGACGCCGCCGTGCGGGTGGGGGCTGGTGCCGACGCCGAGGTAGTTGTCCCAGCCGCGGATCTTCATCTCGAAGCCGAGGCGTACCGAACCGGAGGGCGGGTCGGCCGAGCCCGCGCCGTCGGGGCTCGCGGTCCAGCGCACGTCGATGTAGCAGGGGAGCACGGGGTGCATGGCGTGCCGCGGGGCGACCAGCCGCAGGTCCTGGTTGGTCATCTGGTCGCGGTGGAAGTCCTGGCCGAGGCCGGTGACGAGATCCGGCCGCGGTTGCAGGAGCCCGGAGTCGAGCGCCGTCCGGCCGCGTGGGCCGAGAAGGTCGCGGAGACCGTCGCCGACCCGGCCCCACAGCTCGATCGTGTAGAAGTCGGTCTCCTCGTCGTACGGCACCCGGACCGGCAGGGGGCGGCTGCCCTGGACGGACAGCACACAGCCGATGGCGTCGCCGAGCTGACCGGCCTCGCGCCACAGCGCGGAGTCCGGGCCGCCCCGGTAGGACAGTTGGAGGAACGGGCCGCGCCAGTCACCGATCTCGGCCCAGCCGCGCACCGCCCGGGTGTCGGCGAGGGTGAAGTCGCGGACGTTCTGCTTCTGGAAATCGGTCCTGTCGTCCTGCTGTGCCGGGTCGAGCTGGTCCTGGTCGGGCGAGGCGGGCCCGTACAACTGGAGCGTGCGCAGCGGGAACAGGTGCTGGAGCGAGGCGGGTTCGTACAGCTCGCGTTCGGCGGCGAACCGGGTGCGTTCGACCAGGCTCAGCAGCTTCAGCAGCGGGTTGGCCTCCGCGTAGTCCGGGGGCTTGACCGGGTCGACGCGGAAGACCGAGTCGGTGTGCACGATCTTGGGCATCGCGGGACCGCCTCAGGTGGTGTGGTAGAGGAACGCGACGAACTTCAGCGGCTCGGTGCCCGGGTTGCGGATGCCGTGCACGCCGCCGCTCTTGGTGTAGAGCACGCTGCCCGGTTTGACCGGCAGCTCACGGCACTTGACCGGGCCGATGCCGAAGACCGGCCGCTCGACCAGCGGGTAGGCGGCGGTCGTCGGGTCGTCGCCGTCGCTCATGTACGCGGTGCCGGTGCCGGAGACGACGTAGTACAGCTCCTCCGAGCCGATGTGCCGGTGGGCGCCCTCCACCGCGCCCGGCGGCACCGTCACCTCGTGGAAGAACACCAGGTCGCTGCCGAGTTCCCGCTGGAACAGCCAGCGCATCTGCACGATGTTGTCGTCCCGGCGTTCCGGATTGCCCTCGTCGGTCATGGCGTTGCGGTAGGTGACCGGCAGGATCTGCGCGGCGTCCGGGATGAAGAAGCCGCGCTGGAAGTCGAGGAGGTAGTTGCTGTCGGCGACGGTGTTGCGGGGGTCGCTGGGCTCCTGGGTGCGCGGCTCCTGGTGGGAGCGGAGGTAGGCGTTGTCCCACTGCGGGTTGCCCAGCCGCTGGCCCGTCGGGTACAGCACGCCGTCCTCACGGAAGGCCATCGCCACCTCGGAGACCGAGCCGAGCAGCGGGGAAAGCTGCGGCACCCGAGTGATCGGTGCGTTGCAGCCCATCAGCGGCAGGACGCGGTGGTCGTGCGCGGTGCCGTCCGGCGGCTCCAGCGTCTCCCAGATCTCCGTCGCGTACGCGCCGATCACCGGGTCCCAGTGCAGGGTCACGATGGCCTCGGCGGAGTCCGCCGGGTCCTCGCCGGTGACCTTCAGCCACGCCTTCGTACGGGGCCCCAGGCGCCGGTTGAACTCCCTGGCCTGCTCCACGAGCCGGATGCCGGAGTACTCGATGCGCAGCATCGGGCACAGCTTGGTGCCGCCGAGGAAGACGTCGCCCTTGATGGCGGTGCCGTCCGCCGAGCCGCGCACCTCGGCGACGTAGTAGCGGTAGCGGGAGGAGCGGGTGGCGTTGAGGTAGCGGGCGTGGTAGATCCGGTCCGGGTAGAAGACGACGCGGAAGATCTCGTTCTCGGGGTGGGTGTGGACCTCGTCGAAGCGGCTGTCCATGTCACGGCCTCCCGACCCTGTCCAGCAGCGCGTCGCCGACGCGGAAGGAGTTCGCCTCGATGGTCAGCGTCGGATTGGCGCTGCCCGAGGTCGGCATGAACGCCCCGTCGGTGACGTAGAGGTTGTCGAAGTTCCAGGCCCGGCAGTCGGGGTCGAGGACGGAGTCCCGGGCGTCCGTGCCGAACCGGGCACCGCCCAGCACATGGTTGGCGATCCGTACCACCGAACCGCCCACCGACCCCGAACTGACGTCGCGCACGTCACCGCCGCGCACCAGGATCTGCCGGCACTGCTCGGCGAGCGTGTCCATCAGCACCCGGTCGTGCGGGTGCCAGGTCTTGATGATGTACGCGACCGGGCGGCCCCACTTGTCCTTGACGCTCGGATGCAGTTCGATGCGGTTCTCCCGCTGCGGTACCTGGTTGGCCATGAACGCCACGGACAGACGCCGCCCGAAGCTCTCCTCCAGGTAGTCCTCGAAGCCGTTGCCGACGAGGCTCGTGTCGTAGAGGTAGCCCTTCCACATGGTGTCCATGTCCATCGCGTGCCAGGTGCGGGCGAGGGAGATGGGCAGGGCGCCGTCGGAGGTGTTGTTGTAGATCACGCCGCCCGCCCACAGACCCTGGGCACGGAACCACTCGGGGCGCGCGCAGTGGTCGGTGGCCCAGTCCGAGTCCAGCGTCTTGGACTTGTCGGCGCGCTCCGGCACGATGCACTGGGCGCCGCCGAAGCAGTGCGTCAGGAAGTAGCGCCCCAGCAGGCCGTTGGCGTTGACGCGCTTGTCGAAGGCCGGGTCGAGCAGCCCGGAGAGCTGGAGCAGCCGTACGGACTCGATGGCCGAGCAGGCCACGACGACGGTGCCGGCGATGAGCGTGCGCGGGCGGCCGCCGGGGTCACGGTAGTGCACCTTCGTCACACGCGGGCCGTCCGCCTCCAGGTGGGTGACGGTGCAGTTGGCCCGCAGGTCCAGGCCGCCGCTGCCGTCGGCGCCATGCAGCGGCGCCAGCAGCGACACCCAGACGTTGGACTTCAGGCCCAGCGGATCGCCGTAGCGGTTGACGAACGCCGTCTTGACGGTGTCGGCGTCGGCGGGCACCGTACGGCCGCTGGGCGCGTGGTCGCGGGTGATCACCGCGAGCGGTGTGCGGTAGCGGCGCATCCCGAGCGCGTCCATGCCGGCGGCCGCGTACGCGCTGATCGGATTGGGCTCCAGCGGCGGCTGGTAGTGGTCCTGGGACGGGACCTTGGCCTGCCCGTCCCAGGTCCCGTTGATGCCGACGAGTTCCTCGGCCTTGGTGTAGTACGGCTCCAGCGCGGCGTAGTCCAGCGGCCAGTCACGGGCCTCCCGGCGCACCTCGCCGTCCGGGTCGTCGCGCAGGTCGCCGCGCGACGCGTTGAGGGTGGCCAGCCGCAGGTCCTCGGGGGTGAAGCGGGGGGAGACACCGCCGTACAACTGGGTACCGCCGCCGACCACCTGGGCGGTGTAGCCCTCGATGGTGACCCGGTCCCGGCCGTCGCTGTCGCGGTAGACGTGCGGTTCGTCGTTCAGGTCCGGTTCCACGTGAGCGGAGTAGTACGACTCGCCGGTGTTGGCCACGCCCTGCACGGTGATGCGCTTCTCCGACCCGGTGGCGAAGCACTCGTCGCGCTTGAAGTCCGACAGGCCGGTGGGGCTCTGCGCCTGGGTGCGCAGCAGCGGCCCCTTCTCCAGCACGACCACCCGGTGGCCGGCCCGTACGAGCGTATGGGTGAGCGGCGCGCCGCCCGCGCCGCTGCCGATGACGACGACTTCGGCGCTCTCCTCGTCCATGCCGTCCCCCCTCAGCCGCGGTAGTCGGTGTTGTGGCCCAGCGGCGACTCCAGCGCCCGCCGCCAGTCGAAAAGCGTGCCGCCCCGCGCGTCCCGGAACCGGCTCTCCAGATACGTCCAGCCCGCCGCGCCGGAATTCCCACCGTGTTTCGGGTGGACGAAGGCACCGGTCATCGCGTGCCGGCGCAGGAGCAGCAGGAAGAACCGCGGACTTCCGTAACGGGAGTAGTCCCAGCCGTCCACCTTTTCGGTTTCCATCTGCCGGTGGAGATCCGCGTACAGCTCCGCGGGGGCGACCGCCGGATCGAGTCCGCCGAAACGGGACCGGATGATTTCCCCGATGATTTTGAGGCAGGTGTGGTAATCATCGGCATGGTGCTGTTCCTGGCGGGCGATCAGTTTGTCGATGTAGTTGACCGTGCCCACCTCGTCGTCCAGCAGATACGCCAGCGGGAATTCCTCGTCCCGGCTCGCGCGGTCCAGCGACTCGTGCACCTCGCGGATCAGCCGCCGGTTCTCGTCGAGCCGGAAGGGCAGCAGATGGCACACCAGCCGGCCCAGCAGCTCGCGCTCGGTACGGCTCAGCGACAGCGGCACGGTGCAGGCGTCGGTGAAGAAGCGGGACCACGGCTCGCCGTTGTCCAGCACGGTGCGCTGCGGGTTGACCGGGTCGAGCGTGTACACCCCGTCCACCGCGAACTTGTACGTGTGGACCTGCCCCTTCGGGACGCGCACGGTGGTGGCGAGGAAGCCGGTCGGCTCGCCGGCGAACACCAGCGGGCGCAGCGGCACCGGCGAGTGCAGCGGCCCGAAGGTGCCCAGGACGGCCACCGAGGCAGGGGCGGAGCGGCGGCCGTCGTAGACGAACGTCACGTCGTTGTACGGATACGAACCGGCCGCCGACGACCCGTTCCAGTGCGCGTCGACGACCGGGAAGCGCCACGCCTCACAGATCGCCGCGCGCTCGTCGCCCGGCGCGTACTGGCCGAAATCATGGCGCGCGTCCCGGCTTTCCCTGGCGAGGTATTTGGTGCAGTGATTGAGAATGTACTGATCGTCCTTCTCGATGACCTCGATCTTCACCGCGCACCTCCGGGACGGCTTGAGGTGCCATTGAAAGTATTGCGCGCGGCGGGGGTTGTCCACGCCGACGGCAGACGCCGTATCGTGCCGGTATGGGCGCCGCTTGGTACGAGAACAGGGGCCCGGCCCGAAAGGTGTTCCAGGTGGGGAGCCGCCCACACCCCGGCCCGGCCTCGGGGAACCGCGCATCCGGCTGGCGTTCTCCGGGATCGCTCCCGGTGACGTGAAGAAGCGGCCCGCGCGCGGCGCGGTGTTCGCGGTCGGCCCGGTGGCCGGGCGGACAGTGGTCGTGGCGCCCTGGGCAGCGTCGGCCGCGCGGCGGCCGTCCTGGCGCGGCGGGCGGGCGCGCAGGCCACCGGCACGGTCAGCCGTCCCGGCCGGCTCGCCGCGCTGCGGGAGCTGGAAGTGGACCGCGCGGTGTGCGCGGGGGCGACGTGGTGGACGCGGTGCCGGCCCTGACCGGGGGACGCGCGCCGACCGGGGTGTCGAGGTCGCCTTCGATGCCGACGCCGCCCTCGACGCGCGCCTGCTCGCCCCGGACGGCACCATCGCGGCCTACGCCACCCACGAGCCCGCCCCCGCGCACGAAGCCGTCGAACGTCCGGGGCGCCGGGCGGGTGCTGCTCGCGCTGCCGGACTGAGCGGCCGGGCCGGTCCGGAACCGCTCCGGCGCAGTCCCGGCCCCGGGACCGGTGGCCGTAAGCCCCGTGGCCGAACGGCGCCCGGTACGGCCGGACTGGGCCGTACGGCGTACATACCCGCGCGGAATGCGGGCACCCGGGCCGATCAGGGCAGGACCCCGAGGTGAGAGGAGACGCAGATGGTGGCGGAGGCCCGTAACGGGAGGCGGCCGCGCGTGGTGATCGTGGGGGCGGGCTTCGCCGGGTACGAATGCGCCCGCACGCTCGCCAGGAAGTCCCGCGGCGCCGCGGAGATCGTGCTGATCAACCCCAACGACTACTTCCTCTACCTGCCGTTGCTGCCCGAGGTCTCCGCCGGGATCCTGGAGCCGCGCCGGGTCTCGGTGTCGCTGACCGGCACCCTGCCGGACGTCCGGCTGGTGCTCGGCCAGGTCGGCGGCGTCGACCTGGCCCGCCGCCGGGTGGAGTACACCGACCCGGAGGGCCGCACCGGCTCGCTCGGCTACGACCGTCTCGTGCTGACCGTCGGCAGCGTCAACAAGCTGCTGCCCATCCCGGGCGTCGCCGAGCACGCGCACGGCTTCCGCGGCATGCCCGAGGCGCTGTACCTGCGGGACCACATGACCCGCCAGATCGAGCTGGCGGGCGCCGCCGAGGACCCGGCCGAGCGGGCCGCCCGGATGACCTTCGTGGTGGTCGGCGCGGGCTACACCGGGACCGAAGTCGCCGCGCACGGCGTGACGTTCACCCGGTCGCTGGCCCGCCACAACGCGGGACTGCGCGGCGCACCGCAGCCCCGCTGGATCCTGCTGGACCTCGCCGACCGGGTACTGCCCGAACTGGACCACCGGCTGTCGCGCACCGCGCACCGGGTGCTCAGCAAACGCGGCGTCGAGATCCGCACCAAGACCTCCGTCAAGGAGGCCACCTCCGAAGGGGTCCTCCTGGACGACGGCACGTCCGTCGACACCCGGTCGCTGATCTGGTGCGTCGGCGTGCGCCCGGACCCGCTGGTCGAGTCGCTGGGGCTGCCCACCGAACGCGGCCGGCTGTGCGTGGACGAGTTCCTCGCCGTACCCGGCCACCCCGAGGTGCTCGCCTGCGGCGACGCCGCCGCCGTACCGGACCTGACCCGGCCGGGCGAGACGACGCCGATGACCGCCCAGCACGCGCAGCGCCAGGGCAAGGTCGCGGCCCACAACGTCGCCGCCTCCTACGGGCAGGGCGAGCCGCGCGCCTACAAGCACCACGACCTGGGCTTCATGGTCGACCTCGGCGGGGTGCAGGCCGCCGCCAACCCGCTGCACGTCCCGCTGTCCGGTCCCGTCGCCAACGCCGTGACCCGCGGCTACCACCTGATGGCGATGCCCGGCAACCGGGTCAGGGTAGCCGCCGACTGGCTGCTGGACGCGGCACTGCCGCGCCAAGGCGTCCAGCTGGGCCTGGTGCGCTCCTGGTCGGTGCCGCTGGACACGGCGGCGCCGGAGCTGGCCCGCGTACCGGCCGACGGACGCGCGGGGAAGCACGACGGGCCCGCGGCGAAGGCCGCGAAGGACGACGCGCCGGACCGGCGGACGGCACCGGGTGAATCCGGAGCAACGGGGGAACCGGGGGAATCGGAGGGACCGGGGGAGGACACCGGCCCGAAGGACCGGCCCCAGGCGGCCGGACAGCAGTCCGACGGGCCCCGAAAAGCGGAAGGAACCTGATGACCACGCAGAACACCCCGGATGCCGACGCTCGCTACGGCCGGCTGCGCGAGCTGGGACAGCAGCTGCGCGTCGACTCCGTACGGGCCGCCGACGCCGCCGGCTCCGGCCACCCGACCTCCTCGATGTCCGCGGCCGACCTGGCCGCCGTCCTGCTCGACGCGCACCTGCGCTACGACTTCGACGACCCCGAGAACCCCGGCAACGACCACCTGATCTTCTCCAAGGGACACGCCTCGCCCCTGGTGTACGCCATGGGCAAGGCGGCCGGCGCCCTCACCGACGAGCAGTTGCTGACGTTCCGCAAGAACGGCAGCCTGCTGGAGGGACACCCCACCCCGCGCATCCCCTGGGTGGACGTGGCCACCGGCTCGCTCGGCCAGGGCCTGCCCTTCGGCGTCGGCGTCGCGCTGGCGGGCCGCGACCTGGACCGCGTCCCGTACCGCGTGTGGGTGGTGTGCGGCGACAGCGAGATGGCCGAGGGCTCGATGTGGGAGGCGTTCGAGCACGCCGGGTACGAGAAACTGGCCAACCTCACCGCGATCATCGACGTGAACCGGCTCGGCCAGCGCGGCGCCACCCGGCACGGCTGGGACCTGGACGCCTACGCACGCCGCATCCGGTCCTTCGACTGGCACACGATCGAGGTGGACGGCCACGACGTGGCCGCCGTGGACCGCGCGTACGCCGAGGCGGCCGCGACCACGGACCGGCCCACCGCGATCATCGCGAAGACCCGCAAGGGCCAGGGCGTGCGCGAGGTGGCCGACCAGGAAGGCAAGCACGGCAAACCGCTCAAGGACGCCGCGGAGGCGATCGAGGAGCTGGGCGGCGTCCGTGACCTGCACGTGGCGGTGCGGCCGCCGCGCGAGGCCGCGCCGCGCCCGCGGACCGGCGGCGGCACGCCCGAACTGCCGGACTACAAGGTCGGTGACTCCGTCGCCACCCGCAACGCCTTCGGCGAGGCGCTCGCCGCGCTCGGCGCGGCCCGCGAGGACGTGGTCGCGCTGGACGGCGAGGTCGGCGACTCCACCCGCGCCCAGATGTTCGGCGACGCCCACCCCGACCGGTACTTCCAGTGCTACATCGCCGAGCAGCAGATGGTGGCCGCCGCGGTCGGTATGCAGGTACGCGGCTGGGTGCCGTACGCCACCACCTTCGCCGCCTTCCTCAGCCGCGCCTACGACTTCGTCCGGATGGCCGCCGTCAGCCGGGCCGACCTCAACCTCGTCGGATCGCACGCGGGCGTCGCCATCGGCGAGGACGGCCCCTCGCAGATGGGCCTGGAGGACCTGGCCGCGTTCCGCGCCGTGCACGGCAGCACCGTGCTGTACCCGTGCGACGCCAACCAGGCGGCCCGCCTGACCGCCGCGATGGCCGACGCGAGCGGCATCCGCTACCTGCGCACGTCCCGCGGTGAGAGCCCCGTCATCTACGGGCCCGGGGAGGACTTCCCGATCGGCGGCAGCAAGACGCTGCGGGCCACGCCCGAGGACCGGGTCACCCTCGTGGCCGCCGGGGTGACCGTCCACGAGGCGCTGGCCGCCGCCGACACCCTGGCCGAGGAGGGCGTGGCGGCCCGCGTCGTCGACCTGTACTCCCTCAAGCCGGTGGATCTGCCGACGCTGCGGGAGGCCGCCGACGTCACCGGGCGGATCATCACCGTGGAGGACCACCACCCCGAGGGCGGCCTCGGCGACGCGGTGCTGGACGCCTTCACCGACGGCCGCCCGGTGCCGCGCCTGGCCCGGCTCGCGGTCCGCACCATGCCCGGGTCGGCGTCCCCGGAGGAGCAACTGCGCGCGGCGGGCATCGACGCTCAGGCGATCGCGGCGACGGCCAGGGGGCTGCTCACCTCGACACCGTGAGCGCCCGCGCTCGTGCGTACGGCGGCCCCGGCCCGGGAAGGTGCCGGGGCCGCCGTACGCGGTCCCTCGCCCAGCCGCTCACTTCGCCTTGCGGATCTCCTCCGCGCCCTTCTTGTCGAGCGCCGCGCGCACCAGCGCCGCCGCCAGCACGGCGGGCTCCGTCTTCTTCCCGGCGGCCTTGAGCAGCGCGTCGGGCGCGGTCGGCAGTCCGACGCGCTCCGCGCCCTGCAACGCCTTGGCGTCCAGGTGCGGCTCCAGCTCGGGCCACACGGCCTGCGCCTCCCGCAGGAAGATGTCGACACCGGCCGGCCCGAGGCCGGGCACCTCGCGCAGCAGCTTGCGCAGCCGGTCCGTGTCACCGTCCGCCGTGTCCCGTATCCGCCGCAGGTCGCCGCCGTACGAGTCGAGCAACAGCACCGCGCCGTCGCCCAGTTGGGTCGCGGTGCGTTCGTCGTAGCGCCGGTATCCGCCCTCGCCGAGGGCATCCACCCGCTGCTGCCAGGTCGCGTCCTTCATCCGCCGCGCGGTCCGCAGTCCCGCTTCGGACAGCGCGCGGCTCGCCGCCACCGCGATGTTCGCCTGGATACGGGCGCTGAGCAGGCAGGAGAGCACCAGTAGCTGGTACAGCGGCTGCGGCGTGTCCTTCAGGCGGATACCGGCCTCGTCGGCGTAGGTCCGGCCGTAGGTGTCCAGCAGGGCCCGGACCCGGGCGCGCTCGCTGCTCATGACCGCCTCCCGGACGTCGTGTCGTGCAGAGGTGTGTCCACGGTGTCCACGATGCCGTACATCTTCCTCACGTCCTGGTTTGCTCGGCCGGCACGGCGTTTCCCGGCCCGCGTACCCACCCGGTGGCCGGACCACCCGTCAACTCCCGTACGCTGCTCCTTCGACCGGAGGGGCTGGTGATTCCGGAGCCGCAGGGGGCTGCCGGGGCCAGTGGAGTGAAAGCGGGGGCCCATGAGCAGAACACGGTGCGCGGGAGCGGCGGCGGTCGCCACGGCGGTGGTGCTGGCGGCGGCAGGCCCGGCCGGCGCGGCACAGCCCGCCGGATCGTACGGCGCCACCACGTCCGTCGGTGTCCACAACGCCTACGAGAAGGCCAAGTACCCTTACTTCGCCGACGCGTTGGACTCCGGCGCGGGCCTCCTCGAACTGGACGTGTGGACCAACGCGCTCGGCAAGTCCTGGCGGGTCTCGCACAGCAACCCGTTCGGCAACAACAGCAACTGCGTCAACGCCGCCACCGCGGGCGAGCTGCGCACCAAGAAGCGCGACCAGGACCTCGGCGGCTGCCTCGCCGACATGAAGGCGTGGCACGACGCCCACCCCGGCCACCGGCCGGTCATGGTCAAGGTCGAGCTGAAGGACGGCTTCAACGACCAGGGCGGCCGGGGCCCGGCCGCCTTCGACGCACTGGTCCGCGCCAAGCTCGGCGACGCGGTGTACGGACCCGGCGACCTGGCCGCCGGCCACCGCGACCTCGACGAGGCCGTACGGGCGGACGGCTGGCCCACCCGCTCCGCGCTGAACGGCAAGTTCCTCTTCGAGCTCATACCGGGCACGGTCGAGGAGAAGAACCCCCTCGACAAGCTGTGGACCGACCGCGAGTACGCCACCCACCTGAAGAACCTCGCCGCCCAGGGCAAGCTCGCACAGTCCACCGCCTTCCCCGCGGTGCACGGCGCGGCCGGGGGCGACCCGCGCACCCGGTACGCCGACGCGGCGCTGCGCCCCTGGTTCGTGGTCTTCGACGGCGACGCCGCGACGTACCTGAAGGACGGCGTCGACACCGCCTGGTACGACAGCCGCCACTACCTCCTGATCATGACGGACGCGCACAAGGTGCCCCCGGTCATCGACGGCACCGAGCCCACCGAGGCCCAGGCACAGGCCCGGCTGCACCAGCTCGCCGCCGCCCACGGCAGCATCGCGACCGCCGACTGGTACCCGCTGCCGAAGGTCCTCAAGACCGTGGTCCCGCGCGGGAAGTAGCGCGTACGGGCGCGCCGCCTCAGACCCGTTCCGCGGTGGCGCGCCGGTACAGGGCGGCGGTGTCCGGGCCGAACCGGCTGCTGTACGAGGTCGCGTCGTCGCCGCCCTCCTCCAGGCCGCCGATGACCCCGGTCACCGTACCCAGGCCGGTGACCGGGTCGACGCCGGTGAGCATCGGGCCGCCGCTGGTCCCGTTGGGGAAGCCGGCGCAGTCGAAACGTAGCTGGCCGGGGACAGCGGTGGTGAGGTTCTGGCAGCCGACGGGCGTCTCCCGGTCGTCGGGGTAGCCGACCGTCCGGGTCGGCAGGCCGGCCGGCGCGGCGAAGCGGATCTGCTCGGCGCCGGTCAGCTCCTCGATGCGCTGCGCACCGGCTGCGCTGCCGTGCGGGCGGCGCACCCGCACGAACGCCACGTCGTGGGCGTCGTCGCGGTCGTCCGCCCAGCGCGGATCGACGTCGATACGGGACGGCACCCACACGCCGTACGGCAGGACGCCGTCGTGGTAACCGGGCGCGAAGACGAGGTTCGTACGGAAGCCGCGGTCGTGGACGCAGTGCGCCGCGGTGACGAGCAGGTCGCCTGCCGGGGAGTGCACCACGCTCGCGGTGCAGTGGTGGTCGGCGTCGCCGTCGCCGCCCGGCGAGAAGAGCGGGCCGACGGCGGGGGAGACGGCGGCCGGGGCGGCTTCGAGGGGCCGGGAGACCGGCAGGCCGGCCGTCTTCGCGGGGGGTGCGGCAGGTGCCGGGGCCGCGGCCCCGCCGGACACCGCTGCCCGGTCCGCCGCCGCGCGGGTGGTGACGCGAGGCGGAGCGGGGCGTTCGGTGTACGGGCCGGAGAGCAGCGCGTCGGCCGCCGCGTCCCCGTCGGCCGCTTCCTCGGCGTACGAGCCCGTGGCCGGGTCGCCGGGCGCCAGGTACCCGCCGTGCGTGAAGGACCGTACGGCCAGGGCCGTTCCGGCGCAGGCCAGGGTGAGCGCGGCACAGAGGCCGAGAGCGGTGGCGGTCCGGCGGCGACGGTACGGCCCGTCCGGGGCCGGGGGCCGTGCGGTGCGGCCGCGCTCGATGGTACTCACCAGCAGATCATACGGTTCCTGCCGGTCACGCGGTTCCGGGGCGGTCTTCCTCGTGCCCGGGCCCCGGGACCTGCCGGCCGTTCAGGCGCCGAGCGCGCGCATCAGCATCGGGAACGACGCCACCAGCTCACGCTCCCAGTACGGCCAGCCGTGCCCGCCCCTGGAAGCGCACACGGTCGCCGGGATGCCCAGCCGGGTCAGCTTGCCGCGCAGCTCCTGGTTCATCCCGTACACGGCCCGCTCGACCGGGTCCTGGGTGCCGTGCGCGGGCGGGTCGGTGCAGCGAGCGGGAGACGGCGCGGGCGGGCGGTCGCCGTCACCCCACGACCAGCCCGGCCCACCGTCGGTGGTCCCGTCCCCGTACGAGAGGTACAGCGGAGTGCCGCGCAGCGAGGCCGCCTGCTCCAGCGGGCTGTTGCGTTTCCACAGCCACTGCTGGCGCAGGTCGGCCGGGTCGGCCGTGTCGAACGGGTAACCCGGCTCGCCCCAGACGCGCTTCCAGTCGACGAGGCAGGTCAGCGCGCCCAGCTTGACGCCGTCCGGCCCGGAGAAGCCGCCGTCGGGCGACCGGTACAGCGG
Source organism: Streptomyces sp. NPDC045470 (assembly GCF_040646595.1). NCBI lineage: Bacteria > Bacillati > Actinomycetota > Actinomycetes > Kitasatosporales > Streptomycetaceae > Streptomyces > Streptomyces sp. NPDC045470. The sequence continues at coordinate 311,585 of NZ_JBEZAN010000003.1, read as the reverse complement.
ATGGACGGCGCCGCTGTACGAGGCGGCGGCACGGAACATGCCGGGGCGCGCCGCGGTGAACTTCAGCGCGCCGAGCCCGCCCATCGACAGGCCGGCGACGGCCCGCGCCGTCCCGGCCCGGTAGTCACGCTCCAGCAGCGGACGCAACTCGTCGAGAAGGTAGGTCTCCCAGGCCGGGGGTCCCCCGTTCCCGCCGTTGTACCAGTCGCTGTAACTGCTGCACCCGCTGGTCTCCGGCAGCACGACCAGGACGTCGCGGCCGGCGGCCAGTTGCTCGACATGGGTGTTGGCGGTCCAGTCCTTGTGGTTGCCGCCACCGCCGTGCAGCAGCCACAGCACCGGCCACGTACGGGAGGCGTTCTTCGACCAGCCCTTCGGCAGCAGCAGCCGTACCCACTTGACCGGCGCGTCGGTCGTGGGGGACGCGATACCGAGGTCGAGCATCCGGTCGCCGACCGGCACCTCGGCGACGACGCGGGCCGGATCGCGGGTCCGGTCGCGCGCCGGGCCGTCCGCCGCGTACGCGGGCTGTCCCGCCGCTGGGACCGTGAGGAACGGCAGCAACAGAGCCGTCACCAGACCCGCGCAGCCCGCGCCCCACGGCCGGCGGACGCGGGGGATTCGCCGCGGCCGCATGGTCACACTCCCGTGTTGTGCCGGATCACTGCCTCGGCCAGGCCCGCTTCGTTGGGAAAGTCCATCGGGACGATGCCCAGCCCCGTCCACCCGCGTGCCTCAGCGCCGTTCAGGAAGTTCTTCACCTGAGGGTTGAGCCGGTCCGCGTTGGAACGCGGGGGCAGCAGGGCAGCGGTGCTCACGTAGTTCATGAACAGCTTGCCGGGTTCCCTGACGGCCTTTTGGAACTGACCCTCGATGAGCGGGTACTTGCGCAGCGGCTCGGCCATGTAGTCGTCCTGGATGTCGAAGACGCGCGGATCGGCGTACCGCACCCCCGGCAACCCGTCGGAGTCGCCCAGCAGCACGACCTTGCCGCGGGCCTGCCCGAGAGAAGGCAGCGTGCCGTCCAGCCGGAACAGCGACCGCCAGCCCTTGCCGTCCAGGTAGCTGTCGAAGATCCGCCGGAACTCCGCCGCGCTCTCCTCGGAGTACTCCTGCTTGACGCGCATCAGTACGGTCTCCGACGGATGCGCCTGGAGGAACGCCCGGCACGCCACCAACACATCGCCGAACATCAGCTTCTGGTAGAACGCGCCGTGATGGATCGCGAAGGCCGAGTCGATGGCCCGGCAGCGTACGTCCAGGAAGCGGATGCCGCTGTCCAACTGCTGCGCGATGGTGGTGTTCTGGCAGACCACCCAGGGGCCGCCGTACCGCGCCCCGGAGTCGTGCGTCCCCGGGATGGAGAGCCGCTGCACCGCCGTGCTGTCCGGAAGAGCCGACATCCAGTCCTGCACGGAGGCGGCGCGCCGGGACCGCCCGGCCGGGCGTCCGACGGCCGGTGCCGCGACGGACAGCCCGCTCCCGGCTCCCGCCAGCACACCCGCGGCCGACACCGCCGCCGTCCCCTTCAGGAATCCCCGCCGGTCCATCCGTCCACCCCGGTCTCTCTGCCGCTCTGCCGCCCCTGCGCGAACAGGTGATCGGCAGCATCGAAGCACAGGAACGGAACGCTGCACAGGCGGCCGCGCGAACGCGCGGAGAAGACCGCGGTGCCTTTTCCCCGTACGGCCGTCAAGCGCCCTCGGGGCGCTCGCGGGGCGGTGCCGTGAGGGCGGGCCAGCGGCCGAGCATCCGCTCGCGCAGCGCACCGGCGACGCGGCCGAGACGGTGCAGGTCGTCGCGGTCGGCGGTGAGCCGGGCGACGACACCGAGCCGGTACGCCAGCCGCTGCCGCGCGGTGACCGTGCCCCACGTCCAGTCCTCCTCGGGGAGCCGGGCGAGGTGGTCGGCGGACCCGCGGTGGGCGCGCTGGACCAGCGCGTCGCCCCGGAGCAGCCAGCCCGCGCACGCGTCGACGAGGTCACCGGGCGGCGCGCCGCCGGTCGCCGCCTCCCAGGCCGCCCCGTACGCGGCTTCCGCCTCGCGCAGCAGCGGGCCGGGCGTGTCCGTGACGCACCAGCAGGTCGGGAAACCCATGCGCAGATAGGCGAGTTCGGTGAGACCGTTGCCCAGGGAGGACTGCTCGAAGTCGATGAACCGGATGCCGTCCGGGGTGTGCAGGTCGTTGCCGGGGCACGGGTCGCCGTGCAGCAGGGCGCGGCCGGGCGCGGTGCCGAGCCGCCGCAGCAGGGCCGCCAGTTCGGCGTCCGTCCCGTCCGGCACCGGCACCCCGAGGCGGCCGGCGAGGGCGAGGAAGGCGTCGAGGTCCGCGCGGACCGGACCCTGCCAGGCGGGCAGACCCGCCTCCTCCACGGGGGCGGACGAGGCGGCCGCGTGCAGGCGGGCCAGCGCCGACGCGTAACCGACCACCCAGTCCGGCGACGGCCGCCGGTGTTCCACGTGCTCCAGCACCAGGAGGCGCGCGCCGGGGTCCGTGCCGAGCAGCCGCGGCACCACCGGCGGCGTCACCCGTGCGGCCAGCCGCAGCGCGGTCACCTCACGGGCGTACCGCTCGTCGGCGTCCGCGCTCTCCACGGCCTGCTTGACCACCGCGGGTACGCCGCCCAGTTCCACCCGCCACACCCGGGACCGCGGGCTGCTGCCCAGCCGCACCGCGCGGCGGGCCGGGCCGAGCCGCTCCCGCAGGACATCCGTGAACGGCAGTTCTGTCGCCATGCGCGCATGGTCGCACGGGCTGATCACCACCGTCGCCGGATTTACCCCCGCACGTGGGCCGTCGTCCCCGCTCACCCCCTCGCCCCCTCACAACCGTGGGAAGAGATCCGTGAACGGCTCGGCGGACGTCGTGATGCCCCGGCTGAACGGGGCGTCGAAGTCCCACACCAGGAAGAGCAGGAAGGCGATCAGCGCGCTGAAGACGGCGGCCATCAGCAACTCCCGCCCCGACCTGCGGATCTGCAACGTGAAGATCAGCCCGATGGTGATCACGGCACCGGTGATCAGCCCGAACCAGACCACCGGCGGCAGGGTCGGCTCGATGCTGTCCGCGCGCGCGTTGCGGGCGTCGTCGGCCGCCGAGACCTGGTCGAGCAGGGGCTGGTAGTTCTGCCCCTCGTAATCGTCGCGCGGCCGGTAGTCGGTCACGTCGGCCCGTACCTTGGCCAGCAGTTCGGCGCCCCGGTCGGTGACCTCCCCCCGCTCGGCCATGGCCGGCCACTCCTGGTGGACGAGGTGGGAGACATAGGCGTCGACGTCCGCGCGGATGCGCTCCCGGGTGGCCTCCGGATAGGCCCGTACCCGTTCGCTGACCTCGTGCAGGGCCTGTGCCTCGGTCCGTACGGTGTCCTCGGCGCTGCCGCGGGCCTCCCAGACCCCGGCGATCGCGAGGCCGAGGACGATCGCGTACACCACCCCCACCATCATCGTCATGTACTCGATGACGTCGGGCGTCTCGGACGGGTCGTCGTCCTCGCCGATGCGGCGCTGCCTGAGGACCGTGATGGTCAGGACGACGGCGCAGACGGCGGCCATCGCGATGGTCAGTACCAGCCATTCCGACAAGGTGGCCTCCTACGAGGAACGCCGTCCGGACGAACCGGACGAGCTGGACGAACGGGGACGCAGCGCGGCGGCCGCCAGTACGGCGGGCGCGGTGATCAGCAGCATGGTGGTGACGACCGAATGGCCGCTGTGCTGCTTGCCGGCCGACGGGACGTACGCGCGCGGCAGGACGGCCGACGGGCTCGGCGTCGGGGCGGGACGCGGCGACGTGGGGCTGCTGGACGGCGGCGGGGCAGCCGCCGACTTGCTGGGGGTGGGGCGCGGCGGGGGCAGCGTCCTGGCCGGCGCGGCCGGCGCGGCGGAAGCGGGCGGCCGGGGGCGCGGGCGCGACGGCGTCGGAGTGGGTGTGGGCCGGGGTTTCGGGGGAGGGGTGTACGTGGGGGTGGGGGACGGCGGCGTGGGTGTGGGCCTGGGGGGCTTGGTGGGGGTGGGGCTCGGGGTGGGCGTAGGAGTGGGTGTAGGAGTGGGCGTGGTGCAGGGCCAGTGCCAGTCCGGCGGCATCGGCCAGCCGGTCGGCCCGTGCACCGGGGCGTGCGCCCCGGCGGTCGCGCACGCGTCGGCGGGCCGCGCCGCGGCAGCGGGCGGCCGGGCCTGCGCGGCACGCGGCGCGAGGAGCACGGCCAGAATCACCAACAGCGGTATCAAAAGCGCAGGTTGGGCGCTGCGGAAACGTTGCGATCCCTTCACGCTCGTGATGTTGCGCAACGCCGGCCGCCGTCAGCCGCCGAATGGCGGTGATTCCCCCGAACGATGGAATGCCGCCCGGTCGCCTGCGGGAGAACAGCCGAGGTGTTCGCACCGCGGTCGCAGGCCGCCCCGGTGCCGTACCGCGACGCCGGGAACGACCTCGCGGTCTCTACAACCATCCGCCTCCCCGGTACGTCTGACCAGGCATGAAAAGATCTATGGCACGTACACGGGGGCAGCGCCTGGCCGGGTCCGGGGCAGCGGCCCTGCTGACGGCACTCGGCACGGTGGTGACGTTCGGCGGCGCGACGCCGGTGGCCGCTGCCGGCGGTCAGCAGGCCACGGGGGCGCGGCTGACGGCCGAGCACATCATGAACACGTACTACATACCGAAGTACCGGGCGTCGGCCCCCGACGAGGGACCGACCGAGTACCAGATCAGCCTGAAGGCGACCGGACGTGGCGCCGACGGGCAGCCGCTGACGGTGAAGAACGTCAAGGTGAACATCGACCTGGCCGCCCTCAAGGGCAAGGCGCGTGTCGCCTGGGAGAACACGGGCTCCCACTGCAAGCGCTCGGGAACTCTCATGACCTGCGCGCTGGGGGACATCCAGGGCGCGCTGTTCACCCCGTTCCGCCTGCTGCCGGAGCCGGGTGCGGCGCTGGGCCCTGTCGGTGCCATGAACATCACCGTGACCAGTGCCAACGCCCCCACCGTCCGGCACACCACCCACGTCGTCATGGGAGCGCCGGTCCTGACCGCCCGGCAGAGCAAGCCGCTGACCGAGGTGCAGCCCGGTTCCGAGCTGCGGGTCTCGCCCGCCTTCGGCAACAAGGGTGACACCGCGATCGACGACGGTTTCCTCGTCCTGCTCACGGCCGAGCAAGCGACGCTGCGCAACCAGTACAGCAACTGCCGCTACGACAAGGCCACGGCCCCCACCAAGGCGCTGTGCGAGCTGCCCGGCCCGCTGCCCGCCGGGGCGGCCTACGAGACCGACGGGCCGCTGACGGCCGTGGTCGACAAGACGGCGATGTACGGCAAGGTCCACTACACCGTGCTCCGGGCGCACGACCCCCTCAACAACACCCTGCTGCCCGCCTCGTCGCCGCGCGGCACCGGAGGGCCGCTGGGCGTGCGTCCCGTCGACGGCAGCGGGGACGATTTCACCCCGTCCGCGTACTGGAAGGCCGAGATGGCCGGCAGCACCCTGGACTTCAGCACGAATCAGATCAACGACCTGCAGGCCGTCGGATTCACCATCAAGGGCAAGATCGGCCAGGTGGTCGACACGCAGGTGCCCTTCCCGCGGAACTTCCAGGGCGGGCTGATGCGGGTGAAGCTGCCCGCCGGTGTCAGCCTGGTGCCGATCAAGCCGGGGGGCCACCCGAGCGAGGACTCCTACTGCGGATACGCCTCGCAGGGGAACGGCCTGGTGCACTGCTTCGGAACCCTCGACCGCAACACCTACCTGCGGGCCCGCATCGACAAGCGCGTCCCGGGCGCCCAGGGCAGCATCTCCGCCGACTCGGACCCGGCGATCGACCCCGATCAGGAGAACAACACCGCGCCGGTGAAGGTGGAGTACGTCGGCTGAAGCCACCTGTGTACACCTCCTGAACGGCATGGTCCGGAACGGCAGGCGTGCAGTAGGCAGTCCCCATGACTGATCTTTGCCCGACTGGGCCGGAAGCGGGGGGCCAGGCGTTCTACCGGAACCTCGGTGACGGCCGCTACGAAAGCAGCTCGGCCACCGCAGGGCCGTGGAGCGCCAAGGCCCAGCACGCCGGCCCGCCCTCGGCCCTGCTGGGCCGGGCGATGGAGGAGCACGGGGCCCGTGACGGATTCCGTGTCGCGCGCGTCACCGTCGAACTGCCCCGCCCCGTACCCGTCGCGGAACTGCACGTCCAGGTGCGTACCGTCCGCTCCGGCGGACGTACGCACCTGGTCGAGGGCGAACTGACCGCGAACGGCGACACGGTGATGCTGGCCCGCACATGGCACATCGCCGCCGCCCCGGCCGACACCCCAACCCTGCGCCCCGCGGCCGGACCACCACCCCTCCCCGGCCCGCAGACGCCGCACACCATGGCCGGAGCACAGCCGTACGGCTACATCGCCGCCATGGAATGGCGCTTCGAGCCCGGAAAGGGCTTCGACACCCCCGGCCCGGGAACGGTCTGGGCACGCCAGCGCATCCCCCTGGTGGCGGGGGAACCGGACACACCACTCACCCGCGCGCTCACCCTGGCCGACAGCAACTGGGCGGTCGCCTTCCAACTCGACCACGTCCGCCAGTTCGTCATCAACACCGACATCACCCTGGCGCTGCACCGGGAGCCGGTCGGCGAATGGTTCTGCCTCCGGTCGGAGACGGCCGCCAGCCCCTCCGGCTCCGGACTGGCGCTCGGCCGGCTCGACGACACGGCGGGCGACTGCGGCCGCGTCCTGCAGACGCTGCTGGTGGCCGACCGCTGAACCGCACCTCTCTCCTGACCTGTTCCGACCTGTGAGGAGGCCCGCCGTGCCACTCGTCACGACCCCGGACGGAACCCGTATCGCCTATCAGCTCCGCGGTACGGGCCCCGTACTCGTCCTCCTCGCCGGCCAGGCCAACAGTCACCACTGGTGGGACGGTGTACGGGAGGACTTCCACGCCGCCCGGAGCGCCCTGACCCTCGACTACCGGGGCACCGGCGACAGCGACGCGCCCGATGCCCCGTACAGCACCGAACTGTTCGCCCAGGACGTCATCACCATCCTCGATGCCCTGGAGATCGACCGCGCCGACGTCTACGGCACCTCCATGGGCGGACGGGTGGCCCAGAAATTGGCCGCCCACCACCCCGGGCGGGTCCGTTCCCTGATTCTGGGCTGCACGTCACCCGGCGGCCGGCACAGCGTCGAGCGGAGCGACGACGTACGCCGCTCCCTAGCCACCACGGACCCGGCCGCCGCCCAACGCGCTCTGGCCGCCCTGATGTACACGCCCTCCTGGCTGGCCACTCACCCGGGCCCGCACCACACGATGGGCGACCCCACCATGCACACCCACGCCCGTCGCCGGCATCTGTCCGCCAGCCGCACTCACGACGCCTGGGAAGACCTGCCCCGCATCCGAGCCCGCACCCTGATCCTCCACGGCACCGCCGACCTCCTCAACCCCACCACCAACGCCCCCTTACTCGCCCGCCACATCCCGAACGCCCGCATGACCTGCTCCCCGGCGCCCGGCACGCCTACTTCGAGGAGTTCCGCGGGGTGGCGAGCCGGCTGGTGCTCGACTTCCTGGACGGCCTGTCCTCGGTGCCTCCCGCCCGTCCGCACTGACACTCGGAGGCAGTGCAGCGCGGTGGACGCGCCGAGGGCGTCCCCATGGTGATCACGTGTGTGGCGGCAGTTGTCATTGGCAACGGAATGCGGCTTGTTCTCCGCAGACCGCCAGTTTCTGCTCTCCGTCAGTGTGCCGCACCCCGGTGCGGGTGACGATACGGACGTTGAGTGTGTGTGGGGGTCCTCAACCTGAGTGTGTGTGGGGGCTCCTCAACCTGCTGGATGACTGGGACACCATGGGGGCAGGCTGCGCGGTCGGTGTCACGGGGAGCGGGGTACGCTTTTCCCGCGTTCGTCATGTCTGCTCTCGACGGATCGGTCTTCGTGCAAGGCACGGTGTGGCAGGACAGCATCGGGCCCGCAGCCCTTCCCGTCCCTCATCGAGTGCAGTCTCTCCGGAGCATTGCTTCTCTGAACGTCGGAAGGTCGTACCGAGCAGTCGCTGAAGACGAGGACACGCTGACTTGGATCGCCAGGTAGGCCAGGTAGGTATGGAAGAAGGCGGCCCGGAAGCGTTGCGGCGCGAGAATGACATCGTGCTGGATGTGGTCCAGGCGCTGCTCGGCCTCATCTCCTCGGACGTGATCGCTGTGGCGGTTCTCGTCGAGCAGCATCGGGTGGAGTTGACTTTCTGGGTCCGCCGTCGTACAGCCGAGATTGACGAGGACGTCGACCAGGCCGCTTTCGAGTTGGATGCTCTCTTCTCCGAAGAGCATCCCCTTATCGAATCCAGGATCACCGTGGGAGAACCGGACTCCAGATCGCTCGATTCTTACGGAAGAATGATCTACTGGGCGAAGTAGCTGGCTGCTCCAGTTGCCCCGCTGATTTGCTCGGCGGGGCAACTGGGGTCAAGGTCAGGTCCTTACGGAAAGAGATACTCCGAACCTGTCCGCTCCATCCGTCCACCACCGGCTCATCTCGAACCCGGCGGCCTTCAGCTCGTCCCGTACTCCTTCCTCCCGGAACTTCGCCGAGATCTCCGTCCTGATCTCCTCGCCCTCCGCGAAGGGCACGGCCAGATCCAGCGCCGGGATCTTCACCGTCAGTTCCTTCCTTGCCCGCAGTCGCATTTCGATCCACTCGTGTTCGGCGTTCCACAGCGCCACATGTTGGAAGTCGGCCGGGTCGAAGTCGGCTTCCAGTTCTCGGTTGATGACGTGGAGGACGTTTTTGTTGAAGTTGGCGGTGATGCCGGTCGGGTCGTCGTAGGCGGCCAGCAGGGTTGCTTCGTCCTTGACGAGGTCGGTGCCGAGGAGTATGGCGTCGCCGGGGGAGAGGAGGTCGTGGGCGGAGCGGAGGAAGGTGGCGCGTTCTTCTGGGAGGAGGTTGCCGATGGTGCCGCCCAGGAAGGCGAGGAGGCGGGGGGCGGGGGTGGCGGGGAGGGCGAAGCCCTGTTGGAAGTCGGCTACCAGGGCGTGGACGGTGAGGGAGGGGTGGAGGGTGAGGAGGGTTTCGGCGGCGGAGGTGAGGGCGGATTCGCTTACGTCGACGGGGACGTAGGTGTGGAGCTCGGGTAGGGCCGCGATGAGGTGGCGGGTTTTGTCGGAGGAGCCTGAGCCGAGTTCGATGAGGGTTCGGGCGCCGGTGGCGGCGGCGATTTCGGGGGAGCGGTTGATGAGGATTTCGCGTTCGGCGCGGGTGGGGTAGTAGTCCGGCAGGGTGGTGATCTCGTCGAAGAGTTCGCTGCCGCGGGCGTCGTAGAACCATTTGGGCGGGAGCTGTTTGGGGGTGCGGGTCAGGCCGTGGGCGACGTCGGCGCGGAGCGCGGCGGTGGTGGCGTCGGCGGGCAGGGTGCGGGTGACGGTGAGTGAACTCACGCGGCGGGCTCCTTGAGCGGGGTGAGGAGGACGTCGGTGGGCGTGGCCGCGAGCAGGGTGTACGCGGGGACCTCGGTCCAGTGGGGGGAGTCGTCGTACGGCTCGGAGGCGACGGTGGTGCTGCGTCCGGGCTCGGCGAGGTAGTAGAGGGAGTCGCCCCAGGCGGTCGCGGCGATGGTGGCGCCGTCGGTGAGGAGCAGGTTCAGCCGGGCGCCGGGCGCGGCGGCGGACACCGCCGTGACGGTGTCGGCCAGTGCCTCGGCGGGGTCCAGGCCGGCGCTGAGCCGGTGGTGCACCAGCGCCCAGAGGAAGGCTGAGTCGCAGCGGGCCGGGAGGGAGAGGAGTCGTTGTGGGGGCAGGTCGGCGGTCAGGTTCGCCAGGGAGCCGGGCCAGCCCGGGACCGCGCCGTTGTGGCTGAAGAGCCAGGGGCCGTCGGCGAACGGCGCGGCGGCCGCCTCGGCGTCCGCGCCGGCGAAGGTGGCGTCGCGGACGGCGGCGAGCAGTGCGGTGGTGCGTACCACCCGCAGCAGGTCCAGGATTCCGGTGTCGGCCCAGATGGGGCCGCCTTTGCGGTACCGGGCGGGTACCGGGTCGCCGGGCGCGTACCAGCCGACGCCGAAGCCGTCCGCGTTGACGGTGCCGTGGATCTGGTGGCGTGGTTGCCACGACTGGCGGTACAGGCCGTGGGAGGGGGCAGTGATCAGGGAGCCCAGGGGGACCTCCGGCCCCAGGTAGGCGATGTGTCGGCACATCAGTACCGCCCCCCGGGAGCGGGAGCGAGGGTGGCGGTGGGGGTGAGAGCGGCTTCGGGGGCGGGGTATGGCGTCGGGCTTCCCGGTTCGGTGTTCTGTGACGGACGCCGAGGGCCGGTGCGCTGTGACGGAGCACAGGGGTCGGTGCGCTGCGCCGGATTCCGGTGCCCGGTGCTCTGTGCCGCCGGGCACCCCGGTGCGACCGGGGTCCTCATGCGCCCACCGGATCGGCGTCGCGGGCGGTGCGGAAGCCGGCGAAGATCTGGCGCCGTACGGGCAGGTCCCAGTTGCGGAAGGTGCCCCGGCAGGCCACCGGGTCGACGGCGAACGAACCGCCGCGCAACACTTTGTACGGCCCGCCGAAGAACACCTCCGAGTACTCGCGGTAGGGGAAGGCGGCGAAGCCGGGGTACGGGAGGAAGTCGCTCGACGTCCACTCCCAGACGTCGCCGATGAGCTGGCGTATGCCGAGGGGGGACTCACCGTCCGGGTAGCTGCCGACGGGGGCGGGGCGCAGGTGTCGCTGGCCCAGGTTGGCGTGGGTGGGGCCGGGGTCCTCGTCGCCCCACGGGTAGCGGCGTGACCGGCCGCCGGTCGGGTCGTGCCGGGCGGCCTTCTCCCACTCCTCCTCCGTGGGCAGCCGTCGGCCCGCCCATCGTGCGTACGCGTCGGCCTCGTACCAGCTCACGTGCAGGACCGGTTCGTCCGGCGGTACCGGTTCGGTGACGCCGAAGCGCCGTCGCAGCCACTGGCCGCCCTCGTGGCGCCAGAACAGCGGGGCGTGCAGGTGGTGTTCGCGGACGTGGTCCCAGCCTTCGGGGGACCACCAGCGCTGTTCGTCGTAGCCGCCGTCCTCGATGAAGTCGAGGTACGCGCCGTTGCTCACCGGTGTGGTGTCGATGAGGAAGGCCGGCAGGAGGCGGCGGTGGGCGGGTCGTTCGTTGTCCAGGGCCCACGGTTCGGTGGAGGTGCCCATCGTGAACGGGCCTGCGGGCACCAGTACTTCGGCGGGCAGGGGGCCGTCGGTGGTCCGCGGCGGCTCGGGGGCCGTCAGCGCGGCCGGGCCGTGCCGCAGTTGGTGGGTGATGAGCATGGTCTCGTCGTGCTGCTGCTCGTGCTGCGCGATCATGCCGAAGGCGAAGCCGGAGTCGAGCAGCGGTTCGCCGCGCAGAGGGCTGTTCTCCAGGACGTCCAGAACCCGGCTGCGGACGTCCGCCACGTAGCCGTGTGCCTCGGCGGGCGGCAGCAGGGGCAGGGACGGGCGTTCGGCCCGCGGGTGCTCGAAGGCGTCGTACACGGAATCGATGTCCGGGCGCAGCGCGTCCCGCTTGCCGACCGCGCGCAGCAGCCACTGCTCCTCCTGGTTGCCGATGTGGGCCAGGTCCCAGACCAGGGGCGACATCAGCGGGGAGTGCTGGGCGGTGAGGTCGTGGTCGTCGACGCAGGTGGTCAGCGCGCGGGTGCGGTCACGCGCGGCGAGCAGGGCGCGCGCCGCGCGTTCCCGGAGCGCTTCGGGGTCGTGGGACTCGGGGTCGTGGGGCAGGGAGGTCACAGGCTGTCCTTCCCGAGGGTGAGCTGGTCCTCGTACGCGGCGTCCGCCGGGACGGTGGGAGGCGCGGCTGCCGGTTCGGGAGGCCCGGCCGGTTCCGATGGCGCGGTTGCCGACTCCGGCGCCGCGGCGGACGTCCCAGGCGGCCCGGAGGCCGTCCCAGGGGCCCCGGTGGCAGGGGCCGACGATCCGGAGGTAACCGGGCCGGGTGGCTCAGCCTCCGTCGCCGTCCCCGGTCCGGGTGGCGCTGCGTCTGTCGCCGTCGCCGGTCCTGGCGGCGCCGTGTCTGTCGCCGTCCCCGAACCGGGCGGCGCCGCGTCCGCCGTCGCCCCCGGTCCGGGTAGCACTGCCTCCGCCGCCGCCCCCGGTCCGGGCGGCACCGTACCCGCCACCTGCTCCCCGTACGCTCCCTCCAGCAGATCGTCCGCCGGGCACCGCCCCCGCGCCACGTAGCGTTCGGTGAAGCGGGCGACCGCTTCGCTCACCTCGGCCGGAGCGCCCAGCCGGGGCAGTGCCTCCTGCGCGATGGTGAAGCAGGCCAGCGCGGCGGCCCGCAGTTCGGGGTCGGTCAGTGCGCCCCGGGTGGCGTGCCGCCACAGCGGGTTGCGCGGCGCCGGACGGGAGCCGGCCGTCTCGGCGAGGGGTTTGACCACGCGGTACGCGCTCTCGGCGGCCTCCGGGTCGTCGAACAGCGCGGCCGTGACGGCCAGCGGCACGATCCAGCCGCCGTCCCCCGGCTGCGCGTCGATCATGCGCAGCTCCAGGTGCCCGCGCGGCCGTACGGGCGGGAAGAGCGTGGTGACGTGGTAGGCGAGGTCGTCCGCCGTCGGCGGACGCGGCGCACCCGTGCGGACCCAGTCGCGGAACGTCAGCCCCTCGGGGGCGTCCCACGGGCCGTCGTCGCCGCGGACGCACATCACGGGCGCGTCCAGGACGTAACCGGCCCAGGCGGCGCGCGGGTCGGGGCCGTCGGGTGGGGCGAGGGTGCGGGCCGGGTCCATCTGCGACCACACCACCTGGCGGGTGGAGCGGTAGCCGGTCGGGCACCCCTCGCTGACGGGGGAGTTGGCGAAGGCGGCGAGCAGGACCGCGCCCAGCAGGTGGGCCAGCCGCCAGCGGCGGCCGAGCCCGAGCGGGCCCGGCTCCTCATGGCCGGCGTCCAGGCAGACCTGTACGGACGCGGTGCCGCACATCATGGATCTGCCCGCGTGGCCCCAGCGGTCGAAGTACGCCTCCATGGCGTCGTAGCGGGGTTCGGTGAGCACCCGCCGCGGGGGGTGCCAGGGGTTGTGGCCGTGGCCCGCCATACCGAGGCCCATCTCCCGCATCGCGGGGCGGACCAGGGCCAGGTCGGCCGAGACGGCTTCGATGCACGCGGTGAGGGACGTGGCGGGCAGCGAGCTGAGCTCCAGCTGTCCGCCGGGTTCGAAGGTGAGGGCCGACCGCAGGGGGAGGGCACGCAGTGCGGTGGCCGCTTCGCGGTGTCGTACGGGGTCGACGGGACATCGGGGGTTGCGGGCGTCGTGGACGAGCCACTCGATCTCGACACCCAGGCGGCGGGGTGGTCCGGTCTTGAAGCAGATGCCACGCAGGTGGGCCTCCAGCTCCGCCTCCGTGACCGCCGGCCGTGCGGGCATGGGCTCCAACTCCCTCGGATCGGGACGACGGCTGCCGTCCGACGGCGGAATTGCCGCCCTCCACCTAAGCGGGTGCGGGCGGTGCACTCAAGGGCACATTCTCGTCGCCGGGGTGCCGGTGCGCGAGGGCACCGGCCCGGAGCGGTGCGGGACCGGGGCCGGTGCACCCGCGTCTGCCTGGGATTTTCCGGCGGTGACGGGTGATGCGGAGGGTTCGTTTCTTTGTGCGAATTTGGGGAAAGTGGATGCGGAGGACGCCGAGGCGTGCCGGGGACGGGCTGGAGGTGCGCCGGGCGCCGGGTCAGGCTGCCCAGGCCCGCCGTTCCGGGCCGCGTGGGTCGTCGGTGAGGGTCCACTCGGTGTCGATGCGCATCGTGGTCCGGCGTTCGGTGTCGTACGGGGCCCAGCCGGGGTTGCCGGTCGCGGCGAACCGGACCCAGCTCCCGTGCATCCGGTCGGCGAGGTCGGCGAGGTCCGCGGACGGCGCGTCGGGGCCGAGCAGGCCGCCGGGCCCGCGCAGGCCGGGCAGGTCCGTGCGGTCGAAGACGAAGGGGAGCTCCACGGCGTGGGCGGCGCCCAGCGTTCCGTCCAGGGCCCGGGAGCGCCAGGCGAACTCGTACCCGAAGGTGGCGGCCCCCGGGTGGGCGGCATGCGCGGAGGCCAGGGCCCAGCTCCCCGCGCCGAACAGCGCGTCGCCCATGACGGCGGACCGCAGCGCCCCGGCGGACGCCGCGGGACGCGTCGTCCGGTACGTCTCGACGAGCCGCGCCGGGTCCGGGTGCGCGCGGGCCGCCGCCGCGTCGACGTCCGCTGCGGTCGAGCTGGTGTACCGGCCCACCGGAGCCAGATAGAGATTTCCCTCCTCGGTGTTGGTCCCGATGAGCAGGTCCACGCCGGAAGCGGCCCCGGCGGCGACCGACGCGGCCGGCTGGGTGTCCAGGACCAGACTGAACAGGCTGAGGCCGAACAGCGGGTCGTGATGGGTGGCGGTCCGCAGGCAGATGCCCGCGAGCCGGGCAGCGGTCTCGACCAGTCGGGCGTCGTCGAGGTAGGCGAAGGCGTCGGCGTGCGGCTCGACGCCCAGGTCCGCGGCGGCCGCCCGGGTGACTCGGGCGGCCTGCTCGGTGCTGAAGGCCCCCAGGCCGCTGCCGCTCTGGACGATCGCCCGGCGGACGAGGCCGGCGGCCTCCGGGGCGGCGAGCACGCCCCCGACGACGGTGGCCCCGGCGGACTGGCCGAAGAGGGTGACACGGTCGGGGTCACCGCCGAAGGCGGCGATGTTCTCCCGTACCCAGCGCAGCGCGGCGACGACGTCGAGGAGGCCGCGGTTGGCGGGGGCCCCGGGGAGGTCAAGGAAGCCCGCGATGCCGAGCCGGTAGTTCAGCGTGACGAGGACGACGCCGTCGCGGGCGAAGCCGGCGCCGTCGTACAAGGCGGACCGCGTCGATCCGGCGACGAACCCGCCGCCGTGGACGAACACCATGACGGGCAGGCCGCCACTCGCGTCCTGCGGCGTCCGGACGGTGACGGTGAGGTAGTCCTCGCCGCGGCTCCAGCCGGCGCCGAAGTACGGCGTCATGTCCAGGCTGCCCAGGTCGCGTGCGGACTGCGGCGCGTTGGGGCCCGGCGTGGTGGCGTCCCGTACGCCGTCCCAGGGCGCGTGCGGCCGCGGCGGCGCGAACCGGCCGGGGCCCACCGGCGGGGCGGCGTAGGGAATGTCCAGGAAGACGGCACTGCCGTCCTGGCGCAGGCCGCGGACCGCTCCCTGGGCGGTGGTCACGACGGGGGCCGGGTGGTGGTTGTGGCGCACAGGCATGTCTTTCAGGTCGCTTCGGTCGCTTCGGTCGCTGTTCTCCGCAGGTCTCTCCGGACCCGGCAGTTCCTCGGGTTCCTTGGGTTCCTCGGGTTCCTCGGGTTCCTTGGGCACCTCGGATCCCTCCGTGCCCTCCGGGCTCTCAGTCCCGCTCGGCGTACGGCGTGAACGGGGCCCACCCCTTGATGGCGAACGCGCTCCCGTCGCGTACCACCTCCGCGGCGCCGTGCCCGCCCAGGTGCGCGGGGATGACGAGCGCGTGGGTGTCGGCTGCCCGGCCCAGTACCTTGCGCCGGGTGGCGCGGGCGCCCGCGGGGTCCTCGCAGAAGCAGCTGTTGGCGTCCGGTGCGAGGATCTGCGCCGGGCTGTGCAGCAGGTCGCCGACGAACACCGCGCGGTCGGTGCCGGACGCGAGGGTCAGTACGGAGGAGCCGGGGGTGTGCCCGGGGGCCGCGTCCAGACGCAGATTCGTGTCGATACGGTGGCTGTCCTCCCACAGGTGTGTCAGCCCCGCCGCGTGCACCGGAGCCACGCTGTCCTCGAACACGTTCTGATTGCCGCGGCCGAGTACCGGCTGATGGCCGTTGGCCGGATTCCAGAAGTCGAAGTCGTCCTTCGGCATCAGGTACGTGGCATTCGGAAAGGTGGGAACCCAATCCCTGCCGTCCAGGTACGTGTTCCAGCCGACGTGGTCGACATGCAGGTGCGTGTTGATGACGACGTCGACGTCCTCGGGTGCGACACCGGCCCGGGCCAGAGCGGCCAGGAAGCCGGTGTCCAGCCGGCTCCAGACCGGGGAGTACGGGCGTTCCTTGTGGTTGCCCACGCCGGTGTCGACCAGGATCGTCTTTCCTTCGCTGCGCAACAGCCAGGTCTGGATCGCGGAGTTGACGATACGGGTGTCGGGGTCCAGGAAATCCGGGGACACCCAGGAGGAGTTCTTCTCCCACACCTCCTCCGGGACGTCGGGGAAGAACGTGTCCGGCGTCATGTCGACCGGGCCGAAGTATTCCCGGACGCGGGTGACGGTGACGTTTCCGAGTTCGATGGTTTCCGGGTGTGGGTCGATGTGTGTGTCGATGCGTGTGTCGTGGATTGTTTCCGTGCGTGTTTTCATGCGGTGCCTTCGCGAATCCGTGGGTTTTCCCGGAACCGTACGAGCGGACCCGCCGCGTGAGGTATCCGTCAGGTGACTGCACCCACATCCGCACCCGCACCCGCACTCGCACCCGCTCACGCCCATGGGCGCCGGTCGCACCGCTTGTAGCCTGGGTGCGACGAGGCACGACGGCTCCATCCGGGAGCCCGCACTCCTGGAGACGGCGTGGACGAGCATCGAGCGGCCGCCGGCACGGTCGCAGGGTCGGCGCCGATTCCGGAGGACCGCATCGTCGGCCGGGACGCGGAACTCGTCCGCCTCTTCCGTACGGTGGACTCCCGGGCAGGGCATTCCTGGGCGGCGGATCCCGGTACGGCCGATTTCCGTACGGCGGACCCGGCAGCCGCGGCCGGTCCCGTACTGGTCCTCACCGGCGACGCGGGCCTGGGCAAGAGCGCGCTGCTGGACTCCGCGGCACGCCGCGCGGCGGCCCGGGGCGCCCGCGTCCTGCGCGCCTGCGGGAGCGAGTCGGAGGCGGATCTCGCCTTCTCGGCGCTGCACCAACTGCTGCGGCCGGTACGGGCCGAGGCGGACGCGCTGCCGCCGAGGCAGCGCGCGGCGCTGCACGACGCCTTCGGTACCGGGCAGGACGCCGCGTCCCCCGACCCCCTGCTGACCGGGCTCGCCGTCCTGGGCCTGCTGTCGGCGCTGGGCGAGCGGGGCCCCGTACTCGCCGTACTGGACGATGCCCAGTGGTGCGACCGCGCCTCCCTGGACGCCTTGGCGTTCGCCGCGCGACGGCTGGCGGACGAACCGGTCACGGTGCTGGTCGGCGCCCGCACCGGCGACTGCCTGCCGGGCTTCGACCGCCACGTGCCCGTGCTCACCCTCGGCCCGCTCGACGACGTGGCGGCGCACCGCCTGCTGGACCTTCAGCCGCAGCGTCCCACCGGACGGACCAGGACCCGCATCCTCGACCAGGCCGCCGGCAACCCCCTGGCACTGGCCGAACTGGCGCGGGCCGCCGCCGTCATGGAGACCGGAGCCGCCGGGGAACCGCCGTCCGCCGGTCCGCTCCCGCTCACCGACCGCCTGGAACGGCTCTTCGCCGCCCGCCTGCACGGCCTCCCGGCCCGTACGACGCGGGCGCTGCTGCTCCTGGCCGCCATGGACACCGCCGACCACGCCGCCGTACCGGCCGGGCTGCCGCACGCCGAGGACGACGCCTGGCTGCCCGCCGAGCAGGCCGGGCTCATCCGCCGTACGGGCCGGGACACCCGCTTCCGCCATCCGCTGGTCCGGTCCGCCGTCTATCATGCCGCGCCCTTCGACGCGCGGCGCGAGGCCCACCGCACGCTCGCCGGGATGCTGCCGGACGCACCGGACCGGCGCGCCTGGCACCTCGCCGCCTCCTCCGGACGCCCGGACGCGGCCGTGTCGGCCGAGCTGGAGCGGACCGCGGACCGGGCCCGCCGCCGGGGCGGCCACGCGGCAGCGGCCAAAGCGTTGCAGCGTGCCGCGGAGCTGGCCCCGCGGCGCGCGGACGGCGCTCGGCTGCTGGTCGAAGCCGCCGGCGCGGCCGTGTTCACCGGGGATCTCGCCTGGGTCGAGGAACTGGCCGCCGCGACACGCGCCCGTACCGACGATCCGGCGCTGCTGGCCTCCGTCGCGGCACACGCCGGCCGGCTGGCGACGCTGACCGTACGCCACAGCGTGGTCTTCTCCCGCCTGGCCGGCGCCGCCGAGGAACTGGCGGCCGGGCAGCCCGCCGTGGCGCTGGACCTCCTGGCCGGGGCCGCCGTGGTCCGCTTCTACTCGGGGGAGGAGTGCCGGCGGCGCCGTATCGAGGACATACTGCGGCGCATTCCCGAGCAGGCGTCACAAGACTGGCTGCGTGCCTGGGTGCAGGCCGTGTCGGACCCTGACGGCGGGCGGCCGCAGCTTCTCCGTTCCCTCTCGGCGTCGATGGCCGAGGCGGAACACCGGCCCGGTCGGCTCACCGCTCTCGCGGTCATGGCCTGGCTCCTGGACGAGACCCCGCAGGCAGCGCGCGCCTTCGACGCGGCCTTCGACCGCTGGGAGTCGCGCGGCCCGCTGCCTGCGGGCCTGGGTGGCGCCGCCGCCTGGACCTACGTGGAACTGGGCAGGTGGGGGCGGGCCCGCGAGGCCTGCGCACGCATGACGGCGGTCGGCGCCATGGCGGGCCTCGACCACGCCGTGGCGTGCGCGGCAGCGGTGGACGCCGTCGTACTGGCCCACCAGGGCGACGCGGCAGCAGCCCGCGCCCGCGCCGACGACGCGCTCGCCCTGATCGACCCGTTGGAGAGCCGCTCCGTCACCGTCTACGCCCGTCGCGCACTCGGCGCCGCAGCAGCCGCGGAAGGGGCGTACGACACCGCGTACGACCACCTCCGCGCGGCCTTCACGGCGGACGGCGCGCCGCTCCACTACCACGCGTCCTGCCCGGCCCTCGCGGACCTGGCCGCAGCGGGCGTGCGCAGCGGCCGACGCGCGGAGGCCACCGTGGTCGTCGAGCGCTGTGCGCGCACACTCGGGGAGCACGCCTCATCCCGGCTGCGCGCGCTGCTCAGCCGGGCCCGTGCTCTGCTGGCGGCGCCCGAGGACGCCGAGCCGCACTTCCGGGCGGCCCTGGCGGATCCGGTGCTCGCCCACTGGCCTTTCGAGCGTGCCCAGGCCCTGTTGGACTTCGCCGAATGGCTGCGGCGCCGACGGCGTATCGCCGAGGCGCGGCCGCTGCTCGTCGAGGCACTGGAGACGTTCCGGCGCCTGGGAGCACGTCCGTGGATCGACCGCGCCCGGACCGAATCGCGTGCCGCCGGGCTCGATGTCACGGCACCGGCCCCTGACGCGCTCGCCGAACTGTCCCCGCAACAACAACAGATCGTCGGACTGGCGGCCCGCGGACTGACCAACCGTGAAATCGGCGAAAAGCTCTTCCTCTCCCCGCGCACGGTCGGCTCGCACCTCTACCGCAGCTTCCCCAAGCTGGGCATCACCGCACGCTCCCAGTTGCGCGACCTTGTCGAGGGGGCGCGCACGGGGCCGGCTGACGTCGGCGGCCGGTGAGCGTGCCGCCGTCAGCCGGTCAGCCGGTCAGCCGGTCAGCCGTTCAGCCGTTCAGCCCGGCGGTCGGTCCTCCGGTCGGCCAGTCCGCCGGTCCGCCCGAGCGCGCGGCACCGGCACGCTGATCGCGGCTCACGTACGCTGCTTCCGGCCGCCGCGAGCAGGGGTTCCGGCGGCCTCGCGGGCACCGCCGTACGCATGGGCGGTGGCCGGGCGCCGCACGGGACGAGGGGACGCGATGACGAGTACGAAGAGCGGCGGCCGCGGCAAGGCCGCGAGGCCCCTGGCGGTCTTCGACCTGGACGGAACGCTCGCCGACACCGGGAACCGCCAGCACTTCCTGGAGCGCCGGCCGCGCGACTGGAAGGGCTTCTTCGCCGCGGCCCCGGACGACCCGCCGCTCGCCGCGGGTGTGGAACTGGCCCGGCAGAGCGCCGAGGAGTGCGAGGTCGTCTATCTGACGGGCCGCCCCGAGCGCTGCCGCCGGGACACCCTGGCCTGGCTCGGACAGCACGGGCTGCCCGAGGGGCGGCTGTACATGCGCCCGAACGAGGACCGGCGTCCCGCCCGGTACACCAAGCTGGAACTCCTGCGCCGCCTGGCGGCAGGCCGCGAGGTACGCCGAGTCGTGGACGACGACGAGCTGGTCTGCGACGCCTGCGAGCAGGCCGGCTACCCGGTCGTACGGGCCCGCTGGGCCGTGCCCTCCACCGACCTGAAGGACGCGCAGGAACGTGAGGGGCGTACCTGACCTCCGCGCCGCACCCGCCGCCGGTGATGGTGACCGTGCGTGATCTACTGTCGGCCGTACCACCGATCGACGCGACACCGAGGCCATGACCGACCACTGCTGCGACCTCATGCGGAACCAGGCGGATGCCGTCTGCGACCGGCACGACGACCCTTTCGCCTGCCCGGACGCCCTGATCCGCTTCAGTGCCAAGTTCCGCGAGTACGGCCTGATCATCCATGACGGCGGTACGTCGAGCATCACCATCACGTTCTGTCCCTGGTGCGGACGGCGGCTCCCCGAGTCGCAGCGGGACCGGTGGTTCGACGAGCTGGAACGCCGGGGGATCGTCCCGTGGGAGGACGAGGTCCCCGCGGAGTTCGAGGACGAACGCTGGCTGGCCTCGCCTCTCCAGGAATAGCGCCACCGCACGGCACGACGCCGCACCGGCCCGCACCACCACCCCTTCACCTCTCACCTCGCACCCCTGCACCTGGCCCGACATGCTTGCGATGGCGGTAACCCCCTGAGAGGGTGAGCCGCGCCGGCTGGTGGTGGTGCGCCCGCGCCCGGCCGAGGTACGGCGGCCGCGCCCGGCGACGGTTCCAACGGCTCGGAAGGGAACGGACGGTGGACGGTACGACCACAGGCGTGGCCCAGGTGGACGGCGTAAGGCTGCACTACACCCGGGCGGGCTCCGGCCCGCTGGTGGTTCTGCTGCACGGCTGGCCGCAGACCTCCCGGTGCTGGTGGCCGGTCCTCGGCGAACTGGCCAGGGACTACACCGTCGTCGCGCCCGACCTGCGCGGTTACGGCCGCAGTGACAAGCCGACGACCGGCTACGACAAGCGGCGGATGGCCGCCGACATGGCGGGTCTCGTCGAGTCGCTGGGGTTCGAGCGGGCCGCCGTCGTCGGGCACGACCGGGGTGCCAGGGTGGCCCACCGCTGGGCCCTGGACCGGCCCGAACAGGTGGCGCGGATCGCGCTGCTGGACATCGTGCCGACGCGGGAGATGGTGCGCCGCACGGACGCCACGGTCGCCGCCGGATACTGGCACTGGTTCTTCCACCTCCAGCCCGACCTGCCGGAGCGGCTGGCCGGTGCGGATGTCCGCGGCTATCTGGAGTACTTCTTCGAGCGGTGGACCCACAACCGGCACGCGCTGACCGACGAGGCCGTGGACGCGTACGTGGCGGCGTTCTCCCGCCCCGGCGCGCTGCGCGCGGGCTTCGACGACTACCGGGCCCTGGAGACGGACACCGCCCTGGACGACGCGGACTTCGCCGAGGGGCGGCTGCTGACCGTCCCGGTCCTGGCCCTGTGGGGAGCGGCCGGCCTGCCCGCGCGGCTGCCGACGCTGGACATCTGGCGGGACCATTGCGCGCAGCCGGAGCTGGTGACCGGCGCGGAGATCGCCGAATGCGGTCACTTCATCGCGGAGGAGGCCCCGGAAGCGCTGCTCGCGCATCTGCGTACCTTCCTGCCGAAGACCGCCTGACGGCCGCGGTCCGCCCGACGTCCCGTCAGGGGCGCGGCGGCGGGCCGCCCGTGGTACGGGCGCCGCGGCTTGCGCCGGCGTGCGTCGCCCGGGCGGCCGGACGTCGGCACAGAAAACGGACGATCCCCCTCCACAACTTGTCACAGGCACGAAGACGCTATTGGATCAGGGGCACCGACTGCGTACTATGCGCCATAGTTGATCAATCAAAGACCGACATGTCTGTTTCCCTATCCGGCCGAATGTGCCGTGACGCTGCTGAGAGGTGGTCAGGCGTGGGACCCGAGCTGACCGTTCCGCCGACCTACTCGCCCATCCCGCCCGCCGTCCACCCCCGGCACGTGGAGATCGAGGCCCGGACGACTGCCTGGGCGAATCGTTTCTCCATAGGGTCGGACGAACTGCGCGGACGGCTGGTCACCCACGGGATCGGCGGCTTCTCGGCCCGCATCCTGCCGGACGGCCGCGAGGAGGTCGTCTCCCTCCTCGCCGACTTCGTCCTGTGGCTCTTCGGCGTCGACGACGGCTACTGCGAGGAGAGCGATCTCGGCCACGATCCGGGCGCGCTCACCGGCGTACTGCACCGGCTGCTGCGCGTCGCGCAGAATCCCGAGGCCCCTGTCCTGCCGGGCGACAGCCTCGCCGAGGGCCTGCGCGACCTGCGGCACCGCGTCGCCCGCCACGGCACGGTGGGCCAGGCCGCGCGCTGGATCGACGCCCTGCGCGAATACTTCTTCTCCGTGGTGTGGGAGGCGTCCTACCGGCGCTCGGGCGCCGTGCCGAGCCTGCCCGACTACACCCTGATGCGGCTGTACGACGGGGCGACCTCGGTCGTCCTGCCCATGCTGGAGATGGGGCACGGCTACGAACTCCAGCCGCACGAGCGCGATCACAGGTCCGTGCGGGCCGCAGCAGAGATGGCCTCCTTCATCATCACCTGGGACAACGACATCTTCTCCCACCACAAGGAGAGCCGGGGGCCGGGCTACTACCTCAACGTGCTGCGCGTCCTCCAGAACGAGTACGGCATATCCCAGGAGGAGGCCCTGACCACGGCGATAGCCCAGCGGGACCGCGTGATGACGCTGTTCATGCGCCTGAGTGCGCACCTACAGCAGCAGGCCAGCCCGCAGTTGCGCCAGTACCTGCACAATCTGGGCACGTTCATCCGCGGGTCCCAGGACTGGGGCATCACCTCCCTGCGCTACACCACCCCGGACGACCCGGCCCGGCTGCCTTCGACGTTGCGCTCCACCCCCACCGACGACAGCCGTGCGCCGCTGGACATCCCGGTCATCTCCTGGTGGTGGGGTCTGGTCCCGGCCACCCCCGCTCAGGCGCGTGGCGCGGCGGACGACGGCGCACGCGCGCACGCGTGGGCGGCGCAGCCCACCGGCTGACCGCGGTCCTGGCGGGGGCGCCCCGCCGTCCGGCCCTCGCCCGGCGGGTCACTCCGCCGGGTCGTCCGGGCGGTCACCGAGCCGGTTACGGCTGGTCAGCGACCGCTGGAGACGGGTGAGCGCGCTGCTCGGCGACCGCTTGCGCAGGGCGGCGCGCGCCGCGTTGGCGCCGGGCGCGCCGTGCACACCACCGCCCGGATGCGCCCCGGCGGACGCCAGGAAGAGGCCCTTGACCGGGGTCTCCGGCCGCCCGGTACCCGGCACCGGGCGGAAGACGAGCTGCTGGTGCATGGCGGTCGTGCCCCCGTTGATGGCCCCTCCGTGCAGATTGGCGTCGAGCGCCTGCAACGTGGGCGGTGCAAGGATGCGGCGGGCCCGGATACGGGAGCGGAAGCCCGGCGCGTACCGCTCCACCTGCTCCTCCAGCCGGTCCGCCATCGCTTCCTGCTCGCCGCGGCTCCAGGAGCCGGTGATCCCGGCGTCCCCGGCGTCCGCACGGACGTCGTGCGGTACGTGGGTGTACGCCCACGCCGACTCGGTCCCGGCCGGTGACCGGGTGGCGTCGGCGGTGGTCATCTGCCCGAAGAGGGCGAACGGCCGGTCGGGGACCCGGCCCGCCGCGAGCTGCGCGGCGAACCGCGTCAGCTCGTCCACCCCCTCGGCCAGGTGCACGGTGCCCGCGCTCGCCGCTTCCCGGCAGGTCCACGGCACCGCGCCGTCCAGCGCCCAGTCGACCTTGAACGTCGCGAAGTCCCACTGGAAGCGGCGCAGGTCCGCCATCAGCCGCGTGGGCAGGTGCCGGCTGTCGACCAGCTCGCCGTAGAGGGACGGTACGGACACGTCGGCCAGTACGGCCCGGCCGGCGGACACCGATTCGCCGCCCGCGGTGCGTACCGCCACGGCGCGGCCCGCCCGCACGACGACCTCGGTCACACGCTCGCCGCAGCGCAGCACACCGCCGCGCGCCTCCAGCCGCCGTACCAGAGCCTCCGTCAGCGCGCCCGCGCCGCCGACCGGCACGGGAAAGCCGTACGACTGCCCGAGCATGGACATCAGCCAGCCGAAGCCCCCGCTGCCCGCGGCCTCCGGCGCCAGGTCGGCGTGCAGCGCGTTGCCCGCGAGCAGCAGCCGGCCGCCCTCACCGCCGAACTCCTCCTCGCCCAGCCGCCGTACGGGCAGCACCATCGTGCGGGCCAGCCGCAGGCCGCCCGCGCTGCGCAGCCGGGCGGCGAGCCGGGCCGTGGCCCGTACCGGCGGGAACGGCGTGAACAACGCCCCCAGGACGTCCGGCCCCACCCGGTCCCAGATCTCGCAGAGCCGCCGCCAGGCGTCGCCGTCGCCGGCGGCGAAGCGGTCCAGCCCGTCGGCGGTGGCCGGCCGCCGCCGTTCCAGCACCGCGCACCGGCCGTCGGCCAGCGGATGTGCGAGGACGCTGGGCGCGTGGCTCCACCGCAGCCCGTGCTCGTCGAGGCGGAGCGCGTCGAGCACCGGGGAGGCGGCGGCCAGCGGATAGAAGGAGCTGCACAGGTCGCTGACGAAGTCGGGGTGGACGCCGCGGTCGCTGCGGACCGCGCCGCCCGCTTCGGGCTGCGTCTCCAGGACCTCCACGCTCCAGCCCGCGTCGACCAGCAGGTTGGCGGCCACCAGCCCGTTCGGGCCGGCGCCGATCACCACCGCGTCGGGCATCTCAGAACGCCCCGCTCGGCTGCTGCCGGGGCCTGCCGCCCTCCACGACCTTGGCCAGTCTGCCGAGCATGCTGCGGTGCCGGATCTGGAGCAGGGCGTCCAGCACGGCGTTGTGCAGCAGCCCGCCGGGCCCGCGCAGCGGGTGTTCGTCCATGATGATGAGGCTGTGCTCGCCCCATGGGCGGATCTCGGCGGCGATCCGTGCGCTGCCCAGGGCACCGCTCTCGATCTCCAGCTCCAGTTCCCTGGGCGGCTCGACACGCCGGACGACGGTCCGGCCGCTCAGCGACCACGGACCCACGCGCACGCTGTACGCGATCGAGGACCCCAGCTCCGGCCAGTCGCCCTCGGCCGGTTCCGACCGGTAGGGACCGACCACCCACTCCTGGTACCGGGCGCCGTCGGCGAGCACCGCCCACACCGCGGCAGGCGGACTCTTGATCAGCTGATGTCTTACCGCCATGCGGTCTCCAACGTCAGGGGGAGCCGGTCGCCAGCATAGGCGGGTCCGGCTGTCCCGGCATTCGGGACCACGACCGTGTGCCCGTGACGGGCCGTACGACACCAGCCGGGCGGGTTTCGTGCCGGGCGTCGGCGGCGACCCGGCGTCACGTTGCGGAAGCCCGGTCCCGGGTACCCCCCCTCTGACCCGTCACCCCGACCGGTACCGCCCGCAGCCCGTGGAGGCCCGACCATGAGCCACGACCTTCCCCTGCGCGGACGCACCGCCGTGATCACCGGCGCCGCACGCGGCCTGGGCGCGCACATGGCGCGTTCACTCGTACGGCGGGGAGCCGACGTGGCCCTGCTCGGGCTGGAGGAGGACGCGTTGGAGCGGGTCGCGGCCGGCTTGCCGGGTCACGCCGAACACTGGCCGGTGGACGTCACCGACGAGGACGCCATGGACCGCGCCGCCGCCCTCGTGGAGCGCCGCTTCGGCCCGCCCTCCGTCGTCGTCGCCAACGCGGGGGTGGTGGCGGGCGGCCCCTTCCTCGACACCGACCCGGCCGTCTGGCGCCGCGTCGTCGAGGTCAACCTGATCGGCAGCGCGGTGACCGCACGTGCCTTCCTGCCCGCCCTCCTGCGCACCCGTGGCTACTTCCTCCAGGTCGCCTCCCTCGCGGCCATCGGCCCGGCGCCGATGCTGTCCGCCTACTGCGCCTCCAAGTCCGGGGTGGAGACGTTCGCGCAGGTCCTGCGCGCCGAGCTGGCCCATCGTGGGGTGGGGGTCGGTACCGCGTACCTCAGCTGGGCGGACACCGAGATGGTCCGGGACGCCGACCGCCGGACGGCGATGCGGGAGCTGCGCGCCCACCTGCCGTGGCCCGCGTCGAAGACCTACGACGCCGGTCCGGTGGCCGACCGTATGGTCCGCGGCATCGAACGGCGGGCCGCAGCGGTCTACGCACAGCCGTGGCTGCGGGCGGGCCAGGCGGTGCGCGCCGTCCTGCCGGGGATCGTGGCCGAGGGCTCGCGCCGCGCCTTCCTGCGCCTGGCGGGCCGCGCCGACCTCACGGCGACCGGTCTGCTCGGAGCGGGCGGCCGGGCGGCTGAGGCGTCCGGCGACACGCGCTGCTGACCGTGCGGAGTACGGGGGAGGGCACGGCCGTTCGGCGCAACCGGCGCGGCGGGCCCGCCGCACCCGGGACAAGCTCGGGGCATGGACCAAGCATCGGCTCCCCGGGCGCGGCTCGGGCTCGTCTTCCTGCTGACGGCAGCCGGGGTCGCTGCCGCCCTGACCCCCGGCGCCGCGGCCCAGGACCGTACGGACACCCGGGTGCCCGCCGCCGCGGAGCCCGCCCGTACGGCCTCCGCCTGGCTGCCCTACTGGGGCGACACCAAGGCCGCCTACCGCGACGCCCTCCAGCACGCCGCGCAACTGCACACCGTCAGCCCCTTCTGGTACCGGGCCACCTCCGCCACCACCATCAAGAGCCAGCACGGCGCGGGCGACAAACAGGTCATCGCGGGCCTGCACAAGGCCGGGATCAAGGTGGTGCCGACCGTCAACGAGTCCATGGACGCCACCGCCATGGCCGCGCTGCTGCACGACCGGTCCCGCCGCCACGCGCACATCGCGGCACTGCTGCGGCTGGTGGCCTCCCGCGCGTACGACGGCGTCGACCTCGACTACGAGACGATGGCGACCACCGGCAGCGCCCGGATGCGCGAGCGGGTGCGCACCGGGTACGCGCTGTTCGCCGACGAGCTGTGCGCCCGGCTGCACGCCAGGGGCAAGAGCTGCGTCATCACCGTCATGGCCCGCACCGGCACCTCCGGCAAGGCGTACGACTACGCACGCCTCGGCAAGGCCGCCGACCGCGTCCGGATCATGGGCTACGACCTGCACTGGGCCGGGGGCTCCCCGGGCCCGCTGTCCTCGCTCGCCTGGTACGAGGAGTTCCTGCGGTACGCCACCCGCACCGTGCCGCGGGACAAGCTCGAAGTGGCCTTCCCCGGGTACGGCTGGGACTGGACCCAGGGCGCCAAGGCCCGCGCCAAGCACCTGACCTGGAAGGAGGCGGAGGCGCTGCGCCGCCGCAAGGGTGCCGCCTACCGCTTCGACGCGAAGTCCGGCACGCCCCACTTCACGTACAAGGCGGGCCGGGCCGTGCACCACGTCTGGTACCAGGACGCACGCGGGGTCGCCGCGCACCTGCCGCTGCTGAAGAAGTACGGCGTACGCAACACCGGGCTGTGGGCGCTCGGGTTCGAGGACCCGCGGTTCTGGCAGGCGCTGGGCGGCGAGTAGCCGCAGCACCGCCCCGGACGGACTGCCGGCCCGCACGGTGAACATCAGCAGACTCTGCCCGGAGGCGTCCGGCGTGTGCAGCATCCGGAAGTCCAGCTCCATGGCGCCCACCAGCGGGTGGTGGAAACTCTCCACTCCGAAGCCGCAGCAGTAGACCGCGTGCCGCGAACGGAGCGTGCCGCACTCGGTGCTCTTCATGGACAGCTCACCGATCAGCTCCGCCAGTTGCGGGTCGTCCGGATGCTGCCCGGCCGCCATGCGCAGCGCGGCGACGGCCCGCCGGGTCTCCGCCTCGCGGTCCGGATACAGCTCGCGGGTGTGCGGGTCCAGGAACAGCAGCCGCTGGGTGTCGGGCCGGTCCAGCGGCCGTCCGGGGCTGTCGAAGTCCAGGTGGCCGGGGACCAGTGCGTGTCCCGCGGGGTCCCACGCCGGAGCCTCGAAGCGCCGGCCGAGCACCACGGCCGGCGCCTCGCCGAGCGCGGCGAGCAGTTGGCGCGTGCCGGAGCGCGCCCTGTCGGGCCGTACGGCCGGGCGCCGTAGGAGACCAGGCCGACGTCCTCCGGCTGGAGGCGGGTGCGGCGGGTCCGGAGGAGGTGCCCAACTCGGCGGTGGTGTCCATGACGGCCAGTGTTCGTCCACCGGGCGGCGCGGTGCCTGACCCTGGCGGTACCGGGCTCCGGGCGCTGCCGGTCGGGGACTTCGGCCTTGCCGATACCGGGCTCCGGACACGGCCGGTCGCGGGCCGCGGCGACCTGGGTACCGGGCTTCGGGCGCCGCCGGGCCGTGGACTTCGGCGCCCCGGTGGCCAGGCTGCCCGCGATCGGCTGTTCCCTCCGGGATACCGACCGCTTAGTATGCCGAGGGTCGCGGGCCCGGCAGGTTCCGGCACCCCGCGCTCCCCGCGTACCCGAGGTCTGTGGAGGCACCTGTGAAGGCATGGCGCGTACACGAGAACGGCGAGCCTCGCGAGGTGATGCGGCTGGAAGAAGTGCCGGACCCGCAGCCCGGGCCGGGACAACTGCTGCTGCGGGTGCGGGCGGCCGACGTCAACTTCCCCGACGCGCTGCTGTGCCGCGGCCAGTACCAGGTACGTCCGCCGCTGCCCTTCACGCCGGGCGTGGAGATCTGCGGCGAGGTGCTCGCCGCGGGCGAGGGCGCGTCCGCCGAGGTGGGCGCCCGGGTCCTGGCCCAGCCCCCGCTGCCGGGCGGTGGCTTCGCCGAACTGGCCCTCGCGGACGCGGCGTCGGTGCGTCCCGCGCCCGACGCCCTGGACGACGCGGAGGCGGCCGCACTGCACATCGGCTACCAGACCGGCTGGTTCGGTCTGCACCGCCGGGCCCGCCTCCAGCCCGGCGAGACGCTGCTCGTGCACGCCGCGGCGGGCGGGGTCGGCAGCGCCGCCGTCCAGCTCGGCAAGGCCGCGGGGGCCCGGGTCATCGGGGTGGTGGGCGGCTCCGACAAGGCGGCCGTCGCCCGCGAACTGGGCTGTGACGTGGTGCTGGACCGCCGCACCGACGACCTCGTGGCCGCCGTCAAGGAGGCGACCGGCGGCCGGGGCGCCGACGTGGTCTACGACCCGGTGGGCGGCGACGCGTACGCCAAGTCCGTCAAGTGCGTCGCCTTCGAAGGCCGGATCGTGGTCGTCGGCTTCGCCAGCGGCACCGTACCGGCCCCCGGCCTCAACCACGCCCTGGTGAAGAACTACACGATCCTCGGCCTGCACTGGGGCCTGTACAACACCAAGGACCCGGCCGCGGTCGACGCCTGCCACGAGGAGCTGGCCAAGCTGGCCGCGCAGGGCGTCATCAAGCCGCTGATCGGCGGCCGGGTGCCGCTGTCCGGCGCGGCCGAGGCGGTCCAGCGCGTCTTCGACGGCACCACCACCGGCCGCCTCGTCGTGGTCCCCGGTCTGGAGGACGCGCGATGACCGAGGTGATCACCGAGGCCGGGAGCCCCGACGCCGACGGACTGCGCCGCCGCACCGCCGACCTGCTCGCCGCCCACCCGCCCGCCACCACCGACCCGCTCGACTTCCTGCGCGCCCGCTTCGACGCCGGGCTGGCCTGGGTCCACTTCCCCCGGGGCCTCGGCGGACTCGACGCGCCGCGCGCGCTCCAGGCCGTCGTGGACGCCGAACTGGAGGCGGCCGGCGCGCCGGACAACAACCCCCGCCGTATCGGCATCGGCCTGGGCATGGCCGCCCCCACCATCCTCCGCTTCGGCACGGACGAGCAGCAGAAGCGCTTCCTGCGGCCGCTGTGGACCGGCGAAGAGGTGTGGTGCCAGCTGTTCAGCGAGCCCGGTGCCGGCTCCGACCTGGCCGCGCTCGCCACCCGCGCCGTACGGGACGGCGACCACTGGACGGTGGACGGCCAGAAGGTCTGGACGTCCGGCGCCCACCAGGCCCGCTGGGCGATCCTCATCGCCCGTACGGACCCGGAGCTGCCCAAGCACCGCGGCATCACCTACTTCGTGTGCGACATGACCGACCCCGGCGTCGAGGTGCGGCCGCTGCGGCAGATCACCGGCGAGGCCGAGTTCAACGAGGTCTTCCTGACGGGCGTACGGATTCCCGACGCGCACCGCCTCGGCGCGGTGGGGGAGGGCTGGAAGGTCGCCCAGACCACGCTGATGAACGAACGGGTGGCGATCGGCGGCGCCCGGCTGCCGCGCGAGGGCGGCATGATCGGCGTCGCCGCGCAGGCGTGGCGCGAGCGCCCCGGGGCCCGCACCCACGACCTCCACCAGCGGCTGCTGCGCCACTGGGTGGACGCCGAGGTCGCCCGCCTCACGGGCGAGCGGCTGCGTCAGCAGCTCGCGAAGGGGCAGCCGGGGCCGGAAGGCAGCGGCATGAAGCTGGCGTTCGCCCGGCTGGCCCAGCAGATCAGCGGCTGGGAGGTGGAGTTCCTGGCCGAGGACGGGCTGGCGTACGACGACTGGACGCTGCGCCGCCCCGAGGGCGTGGACTTCACCGGACGCGACGCCGGCTACCGCTACCTGCGCGCCAAGGGCAACTCCATCGAGGGCGGCACCTCCGAGGTGCTGCTGAACATCGTCGCCGAACGCGTCCTGGGGCTGCCGCCCGAGCCGCGCACCGACAAGGACGTCGCCTGGAAGGACCTCCCCCGATGACCGCTCCGAACCAGGCCCAGGCCGCCCCCGCCGCACCGGCCCCCGCGCAGCCCGACGCCGTCCCCGACCTCCTCTACTCGGAGCCCGAGGACGACCTGCGGGCCGCCGTCCGCTCGCTGCTGACCGACCGCGGCGGCCCGGCCGCCGTCCTGGCCGGCCTGGAGAGCGGCCGGACGCACGACACCGGACTGTGGCGCTCACTGGCCGCCGACATGGGCACGGCCGGACTGCTGGTCCCGGAGAAGCTCGGCGGGCAGGGCGCGAGCACCCGCGAGGCCGCCGTGGTCCTGGAGGAACTGGGCCGCTCGGTGGCGCCGGTTCCGTACCTGACCAGCGCGGTACTGGCCGTGACGGCGCTGCTCGGCTGCGAGACGGACCGCCCGGAAGTGGCCGGGCCGCTCGCCGCGCTCGCCGAAGGGCGCAGCGTCGGCGTGCTCGCCGTACCTCTGCCGACGGCCCCGGGCGCCCTGCCGGAACCGGCCGTACGGGCCGACGCCGACGGCGCGCTGAGCGGCGAGGTGACCGGCGTCGCGGACGCCGCCGCCGCGGACGTGCTGCTCGTGCCGGCCGACGGCCCGTACGGATACGCGCTGTACGCCGTCGGCACGACGGCCGACGGGGTACGGACCACGCCCGGCACACCGCTCGACCTGACCCGCACCCCGGCCAGGGTCACCCTCGACCGCGCCGCCGGACGGCTGCTGGCCGGGCAGGACACGGCCCGCGCGGCGGTGACCGGGGCCCTGCTCGCGGGCGCGGGGCTGCTCGCCTCCGAACAGCTCGGCATCGCCGAATGGTGCCTGGCCGAAACCGTGCGGCACACCGGCCGACGCACCCAGTTCGGACGCCCGGTCGGTTCGTTCCAGGCGCTCAAGCACCGGATGGCCGCGCTCTGGCTGGAGGTCGCCTCGGCCCGGGCGGCGGCCCGCAACGCCGCCGACGCGCTGGCCACCGGCAGCCCGGACGCGCGGGTGGCGGTCGCGGTCGCGCAGGCGTACTGCGCGCCCGTAGCGGTGCGCGCGGCCGAGGAGTGCATCCAGTTGCACGGCGGCATCGGCATGACCTGGGAGCACCCCGCGCACCTGTTCCTCAAGCGCGCCAAGGCCGACGAGATCGCCCTGGGCACCCCGGGCCGACACCGCGAAGCGCTGGCGGAACTGGTGGAGCTCCCGGCTCCGTAGCGGCTCCCGGGCTCGCGCTCCGGCCGCGGAGCGCCCCGCCCCGGGAGCCGGCGCCCCGGCCACCGGGCGGGCGATCCCCTACCCGATGAGACTCAAGGGCCCGCTGACGTCACTCTCCTTGCCGTCCTGGGTCGTCACCTCGATCGTGTAGGAGGTGTCCGGCGGGACGGTGGGCAGGGTGGCCAGGGCCTCGCCGGCCTTCTTGGTGCCCGCCTTGGGCGCGACCAGTGAGAGCCGGTCGTGTCCGCCGGACGGCGTGCGGGCGCTCAGCCAGACGTCCACCTCCTTCCCGGTGGTGTTCGACCACTGGACGAGGAGGCCGCCCGCCACCTTCGCGCTGGAGCCGGCGGCCGGTGTCGTGACCTTCAGGGCCGGGCCGGCGGCGGACGGGGCGGCGGCCGGTCCGACCGCGAGGGCGGCCGCCGCCGCGGTGGTGGCGGCTCCGACGGCTATGCCCTTGGCCTTCGCCGTACGCATGATGACCTCCGTGTCGTCGGGGGCGGTCGGGCGAAGCTTCCCCGCGCGGTGAGATCATCACCGGTGCCGGGGCGACGGCCACCTCACCGGGGGCCCTTGAGCGGCCGAGGCGTCGCGGCTGTACGACACTGTGTCCACACGGCGGTACCGCGCCCGGTGTCCGCGCGGGCAGCACGACTCCGCCCGTTACGCAACCGTTATGTCTAAAAAGTGCAGTTCGGGTAGCGTCGTACCCATGAAGATCGCAACCCGTCGCCGCACGGCCTCCGGGGCGGCGCTCCGCCGGTACCCGCAGGCCGGCCCGGCGTCCCTGCTGGCCGCCGTCCTCCTGGCGGTGCTCACCGCCGTGGCACCCGGCGCGCGGGCCGCCGGAGGGCTCGACGAGGCGGCGGACGCCCTGAAGAAGGGCCCGGTGTACGTGGACCCGCGGGCGTCCGGCGAGCTGTCGTCCGCCGACGCGGACGCCCTCGCCAAGAAGATCAAGGACTCCGGGAAGCCGGTCTTCGTGGCGGTGCTGCCCAAGGCCGCCGAGTACCGGCCCGAGACCCTTCTGCGGGACCTGCGGACCAAGACCGGTGTCAGCGGCGTCTACGCCGTCGAACTCGGTGACCGGTTCAACGCCGCCGCCGACCGGCGGGTGATGTCGGTCAATTCCGTACGCAACCTCGTCGGCGCCGTCCAGCGCTCCGGCTACGGCACCACCAAGGAACGCCTGAACAGCTTCGTGGACACCGCGACCCAGCAGGCGTCCGGCCACGAGCCGGCCTCCTGGGGCGGCGACGGCGCCGGTGTCAGCACCGGCGCGCTCGTCGGCCTGGGCGCGCTGGTGGCCGTCGGCGGTGGCGGTGCCTACGCGCTGCACCGCCGCAACAAGAAGCGGCGGGCCGAGGAGGAGCGGGCCGCGCTGGAACAGCTCCGCGTCGTGGTGGACGAGGACATCACCGCCTTCGGCGAGGAGCTGGACCGGCTCGACTTCAACCCCGGCGAGCCCGGTGCCGACGACGCGATGCGTGCCGACTACAGCCACGCGCTGGACGCGTACGAGAACGCCAAGACGGCGATGGCCCGCGCCGAGCGCCCCGGCGACGTCGAGCCGGTCACCAAGGCCCTGGAGGACGGCCGGTTCGCGCTGGCCACCCTGGCCGCGCGGCGCGAGGGCAAGCCGCTGCCCGAACGCCGGGTGCCGTGCTTCTTCGACCCGCGGCACGGGCCGTCCGTCGCGGACGCGGAGTGGGCGCCGAACGGCGCGGCGCCCCGCACGGTCCCGGTCTGCGCCGCCGACCAGGCGCGCCTGGCGGACGGGCAGGAGCCGATGGCCCGCACGGTGCAGACCGAGTACGGGCAGCGTCCTTACTGGGACGCGGGCCCGGCCTACGGCCCCTGGGCGGGCGGCTACTTCGGCGGCGGCATGCTGCCGGGCCTCCTCGTGGGCACCATGCTCGGCAGCGTCATGATGGGCCCGTCCGCCTACGCCTCCGACTTCGGCGGCGGCCAGCAGGGAGCCGAGGGCGGCGACGTCTCCGGCGCGGACTTCAACCCGGACGACTTCTCCGGCGGTTTCGGCGGCGGCGGTGACTTCGGCGGTTTCGGTGGCGGCGACAGCGGCGGTGGCTTCGGCGGCGGCGACTGGTGACACGCGCCGCCCGGCCGGTGACGACCGGGCCTACCGGCTGACCGGCGCCGCCCGGACCCGCTTCGCGCCCAGGAACCGCGTGTAGCGGGCCCGCCGGGCGAAGTCCGCGTACGTCCACACGGCGGGCCGTCCGGCCTCCTTGCAGAGGTGCAGCACCTGGCCGGGCTCCAGGTGCACGCCGACGTGTGCCCCGTACCCGGCGGGCCGTCCCGGCGCCTCCCCGGCGTCGAAGAGCACCAGGTCCAGCGGTCCCGGCGGATCGGCCCGTACGGTCGCCGCGGTGTCCACCCACAGTTCGGCGGACCGCAGCGGCGGCACCTCACGTCCGAAGTGGCGCAGCACGGCATAGGCGTAGAGCTGGCAGTTGGCGCCCGCCGTCACGTCGTACGGGTGGCGGCCCGGCGGCGGGGGAGCGCCGGGGTGCCGGGCGCCGTCGTAGGGGACGTCCCGCAGGCCGGCGGGCAGGCGGTGAAGCGGATCGGCGGGCATCCGCCCATGATGACGGTCCCCGCGAGCGGGGGTGGCGGAGCTTCCGTTTCTCTCATGCTGTTTAATTGCCTGCACTTTGCAACAACATACGGTCTTCAGTAGGGAGTGGGCATGAGGTCCCGGTCGATACGCTCAGCGACCGCCGCGGCACTGGCGGGAACGGTGGCGCTCACGGCGGCGGCCTGCTCGACGCCCACCAGCGGCAAGGGCGGCGCGTCCGGTGCCCAGGACTCCGCCGTGGTCGGCATCGCCTACGAACCGGAGTCGCTGAGCCCGCTGCTGGGGTACGGCAAGGACGGCAACTCCAAGATCTTCGACGGGCTGCTCACCCACGACGCGGACATGAAGCTCCGGCCCGCGCTGGCCGCGAAGCTGCCCGAGGTCTCCGACGACGGCAGGACGTACACGTACACCCTGCGCGACGGCGTGACCTTCAGCGACGGCAAGCCCTTCACCGCCGACGACGTGGTCTTCACCTACGAGACCATCCTCGACGCGAAGACCAACAACGCCTCCAAGGCCGAACTGGACGCCCTGGAGAAGGTCGAGAAGAAGGACGCCCGCACCGTCGTCTTCCACCTCAAGTACCCCTACGCGCCGTTCGCCGAGCGCACCGTCCTGCCGATCGCCCCGCAGCACGTCGCGGGCAAGCAGGACATCAACCACGGCTCCTTCACCACCGCGCCGATCGGCACCGGCCCCTACATCCTCACCAAGTGGTCCAAGGGTGAGAAGCTCACCTTCAAGGCCAACCCGCACTACTGGGGCGGCGCCCCCAAGGTGAAGAACTTCACCATGGCGATCATCAAGGACGACGACGTGCGCGCCACCCGGCTGCGCTCCGGCGACCTCGACGGCGCGATCCTGCCGCCCAACCTCGCCGCCACCTTCACGTCCGACAAGGACAAGAAGTCGCTGGCCGCCAAGACGTTCGACTACCGCACCGTCACCCTGCCCACCGCCAACGAGGTCACCGGCGACAAGGCCGTCCGCCGGGCCCTGGACATCGCGGTGGAACGCAAGGCCATGGTCGACGGCATCCTCGACGGCGCCGGCAAGCCCGCCTACGGGCCCGTACCGACCGACAGCCCCTGGTTCGCCAAGGGCACCGAGCGCGCCCACGACCTGAAGAAGGCCGAGCGGATCCTCGACGACGCCGGCTGGCAGAAGGGCGAGAACGGCATCCGCGCCAAGGACGGCCGGCCCGCCTCCTTCAAGCTCTGGTACCTGGCCGGCGACAAGCTCCGCCAGGAGCACGCGCTCGCCTTCGCCTCCGACGCCAAGAAGGCCGGCATCGAGGTGAAGGTCGAGTCCGGCCCCTGGGAAGCGATCATGCCGAACATGAAGACCGACGCGGTCCTCGCGGGCGGCGGCAGCCCCGCCGACCCGGACTTCGACCAGTACCTGCTGCTGCACTCCTCGCTCGCCGGCGACGGCTTCAACAACATGTCGCGCTACGACAACCCCAAGGTCGACAAAGCCCTGGTGGACGCCCGCCGCACCGACGACAAGGCCGCGCGCAAGGCCGGCTACGACGCCGTGCAGCGCGAACTCGTCGACGACCCGGCGTACGTCTTCCTCACCCACATCGACCACCTCTACGTCCTCAAGGACCGGTGGAAGGACCTCACCACCCAGGTCGAGCCGCACGACCACGGCCTGGCCTCCGGCCCGTGGTGGAACGTGGAGGACTGGCAGCCCGCCACGTGAACCGCCTCGCACAACTGCCCTGGGCCCCCATGGCGCGGATGACGGGACGGCGCACCCTGTTCGCCGTACCCGTCCTCCTCGCCGTCACCCTCGGCGTGTTCGCCGTCGCGGCCGCCGCGCCCTTCGACCCGGTCAGGGCGTACGCGGGCACCGCCGGGCTCACCGCCTCCCAGGCGAACCTCGACCAGATCCGGCACAACCTGGGCGTCGACCAGCCGCTGTTGGGCCGCTGGTGGCACTGGCTGACCGGCGCGCTCACCGGCGACCTCGGCGACTCGGCGACGCTGCGCGCACCCGTCTCGCAGGTCATCGGCGAGCGCATCGGCTGGTCGGTGCTGCTGTGCGCCCTGGCGTTCGTGATCGCCATCGTCCTGGGGACGCTGCTGGGTGTCCTGGCGGCCCGGCGGCCCGGTTCGATGCTCGACCGCGCCGTCACCTCCGCCGCGTACACCCTGGAGGCCGCCCCGCCGTTCTGGCTCGGGCTGCTGGCCGTCTGGCTGTTCGCGCTCAAGCTCGGTGTGCTGCCGGCCGGCGGGCTGACCGACACCGGCAGTGAGATCGCCACGGCCGGGCAGGTCGCGCGCCACGTCGTGCTTCCGGCGCTGGTCCTCGCCGTCTCCCAGCTCCCGTGGTTCGTGCTGTACGTACGGCAGGGGGTCGGCGACGCACTGGAGGAGGACCCGGTGCGCGGCGCACGGGCCCGCGGTCTGAGCGAGCGCACCGTCCTGTTCCAGCACGCCCTGCGCTCCGGGCTGCTGCCGGTCCTCACCCTGGTCGGCTCCCGCGTGCCGGAATTGATCACCGGGGCGCTGCTCGTGGAGTCCGTCTTCAGCTGGCCGGGCATCGCCGCCGCCACCGTGGACGCGGCGACGAGCGTGGACTTCCCGCTGCTGGCCGCGCTGACGGTGCTGGCCACGATCGCCGTGCTGATCGGCAACCTGCTCTCCGACCTGATGTACGGACTCGCCGATCCGAGGGTGGGCTTCGATGGCTGAGACGGTGAACGCACCCGGCGAAACGGCCCGCACGGCCGGAACGTCCGCCACCCGCTGGCACCAGCGCTCCGCGCGGCCCGGCGGCCACGGCGGCCGCACCCGTACCCGGACCCTGCGCGTCCGCACCTCCGCCGTCCTGGTGGCGGCCGTCCTCCTGGCCGTGATCGTCGTACCCCTCCTGATCCCCCTGGACCAGCAGGCCGTCGACCTCGCCGCCAAACTCCGGCCACCCTCCCCCGCCCACCCCTTCGGCACCGACGAGGTGGGCCGCGACCTGCTGCTGCGCTGTGTGTACGGGTTGCGCGTCTCGCTGCTCGTCGGTGTGGTCGCGGCGCTCGTCGCCACCGTCATCGGCACCGCGGTCGGCGCGCTGGCCGGAGCGCTCGGCGGCTGGGCGGACCGCGGCGTGATGCGCGTCGTGGACCTGTTCTCCTCCGTGCCGCACCTGCTGCTGGGCATCTTCATCGTGGCGATGTTCCGGCCCGGCGTCTGGCCCGTGATCATCTCGGTGGCGCTGACCCACTGGCTGTCCACCGCCCGGATCGTCCGGGCCGAGGTGCTCTCCCTGCGCTCCCGCCCGTACATCGACGCGGCCGTCTCCGGCGGCGCCTCCCGCCTGCGGGTCGCCGTCCGTCACCTGCTGCCGGGCGTACTGCCGCAAGCCGGGCTCGCCGCCGTCCTGATGGTCCCGCACGCCATCTGGCACGAGTCGGCGCTGTCCTTCCTGGGGCTCGGGCTGCCCGCCCACGAGGCGAGCCTCGGCAACATGGTCAACAGCGCGCGCAGCTCGCTGCTCGCGGGTGACTGGTGGCCGACCCTCTTCCCCGGCCTGTTCATCATCGTCCCCACGCTCGCCGTCGCGGGCCTGGCCGGCGTCTGGCGCGAACGCATCAACCCGCGCCGCCGATCGGAGCTGATGCTGTGACCGAGCCGTCCGAATCCGCGGCCCCTGCCGGTCCGTCCGCGCCCGAGGTCCCTCCCGTGCTGTCCGTACGCGACCTCTCCGTACGCTTCCGGATGCGCGGCGGGCGGCACGTCGCCGCCGTCACCGGCGTGTCCTTCGACCTCGCGCCCGGCCAGTGCCTCGCGCTCGTCGGCGAGAGCGGCTGCGGCAAATCCGTCCTGGCCTCCGCGCTGCTCGGACTCCTCCCGGGCAACGCGCAGACCGCGGGCACCGCGCACCTGGACGGCACGGAACTGCTCACCGCCTCCGAACGCGAGCTGTCCCGCTCCGTACGCGGCCGCCGCATCGGCCTGGTGCCCCAGAGCCCCGCCGCCCACCTCACCCCCGTACGCACCGTACGGGCGCAGTTGGAGGAGACCGTCCGGGAGCTGACCGGCACACCCAAGCACGCGCTGCGGGCCGCCGCCGAGCAGGCCGCGGCGCGGGCCGCCTTCCCCGCCGGCCACCTCGACCGCCACCCGCACGAACTCTCCGGCGGCCTCGCGCAGCGCGCCGCCACCGCCCTCGCCCTGGTCGGCGACGCCCCGCTGCTGCTCGCCGACGAGCCGACGACCGGCCTGGACCGCGACCTGGTGGACCGTACGGTCGACGAACTGCGCCGCCACATCGACACACCCGGTGACACCGCGGGGGCCGGGCGGGCACTCCTCATGATCACCCACGACCTGGCGGCGGCCGAGCGGATCGCCGACCGGGTGGCCGTCATGTACGCGGGACGGATCGTCGAACTCGCCCGGGCGGCGGACTTCTTCGGCACCCCCGGCCCCCGCCACCCGTACGCGCGCGGCCTGCTCGACGCCCTCCCGGACCGTGCCTTCACCCCCATCGCCGGAATGCCGCCGGAACTGGGCGACCTCCCGCCGGGCTGCGCCTTCGCCGCCCGCTGCGACCGGGCCACGGACCGCTGCACGACCGCCGTGCCCGCGCTGACGGACGGCACCGCCTGCCACCACCCGCTGGAGCCGCCCGAGGCCCCCGCACGCCAGGCCGCACACGAGGGGGCAGCCCGTGCTTGAACTCCACTCGATCACCGCGGGCTACGACCGCAGCCGTCCGGTCGTCCGTGACGTGACCCTGCGCATCGCGGACGGCGAGGCCGTCGGCCTGCTCGGCCCCAGCGGCTGCGGCAAGTCGACGCTGGCCCGGGTGGCCGCGCTGCTGCACCGCCCGGACGCCGGCACCGTCGTCCTCGACGGCGTGCCCGTCAGCGGTTACCGCCACCGCGCCACCCCCGCCCAGCGCACCGCGTACGGCGTCGTCTTCCAGCAGCCCCGCCTGTCCGCCGACCCCCGCCTGCGCCTCGCCGACCTGATCACCGAACCCCTGCGCGCCATCGGCCGCCGCACCGAGATCCCCGCCCGCCTCGCCGAACTGGCCCCCGCGGTGGGCCTCTCCGACGACCTGCTGTCCCGCCGCCCCCACGAGGTGAGCGACGGCCAACTGCAACGCGCCTGCCTGGCCCGCGCCCTGATCCTGCGCCCGCGCTGGCTGATCTGCGACGAGATGACCGCGATGCTCGACGCCTCGACGACGGCCGCCCTGGTGGCGGTCGTGGAGGAGTACCGGCGCGACTCGGGGGCCGGGCTGCTGGCGGTCGGGCACGACCGTGTCCTGCTGGAGCGGTGGTGCGACCGGACCGTGGGCTGGGCCGAGCTGGGCTCCTCCGGGACGGGCGGCTGAGCGGGCGCCGGCAGTCCCTCGGGGCTCGCGGTCACACGTCCCAGGTGACCGGGAGGCGCTTCACCCCGTAGATGTCCGCGATCTCCGGGCGCAGCGCGACCTCTTCGGCCGGTACGGCCAGGCGCAGCGAGGGGAAGCGGTTGACCAGCGCGGGGAACGCGACACCCATCTCGACGCGGGCCAGCTGCTGACCCAGGCACTGGTGGATGCCGTGGCCGAAGGCCAGATGCCCGCCGCCCTGCCGCCGGAGGTCGAGCGTGTGCGGATCGGTGAAACGCTCGGGGTCGCGGTTGGCGGTGTTGAGCGACAGGATCACCGGCGAGCCGGCCTCGATGGTGTGGCCGCCGAGCTCGACGTCCTCCAACGGCACCCGCATGAACGTCTTGGCGACGCTGAGATAGCGCAGCAGCTCCTCCACCGCCCGGTCGGCGAGCGCGGGCTCGGCGCGCAGCGCGGCCAGTTGCGCCGGGTTCCGC
Source organism: Streptomyces sp. NPDC045470 (assembly GCF_040646595.1). Lineage (NCBI taxonomy): Bacteria > Bacillati > Actinomycetota > Actinomycetes > Kitasatosporales > Streptomycetaceae > Streptomyces > Streptomyces sp. NPDC045470. The sequence goes on along the minus strand of NZ_JBEZAN010000003.1, from coordinate 271,423 downwards.
AACAGCGCGAAGGTGCCCAGTGCCAGCATGTTCGCGGTGGTGTCGAGCCCGGCCGCCAGCAGGACCAAGCTGATCCCGCGCAGCTCCTCGTCGGTCAGGTCGCTGTCGGTGAGTTCGCTGAGCACGTCGTCGGTGGGGTCCGCGCGCTTCGCGGCCACCAGCTCCGCGAGGTAGTTCTGTACCGCGGTGTAGGCCGCTATCAGCTCCTCGTCGGTCGTCTCCCCGCTCATGAACGACTCGACCTGTGCCTGGAAGGAGTCCCGGTCCTCGTACGGCACGCCCAGCAGCTCGCAGATCATGACGGCGGGGACGGGCTTGGCGAACGCGGTCACCAGATCCGTCGGCGGACCGGTCTTCTCCATGGCGTCCAGGCAGTCGGCGGTGACCTGCTCGACGCGCTCGGTGAGCAGCCGCATCCGCCGGACGGTGAACTTGCCCGCCAGGGGCTTGCGGTAGCGCCGGTGCTCCGGGTCGTCCATGAGGACGAACTCGCCGGGCGGCGCCGGAGGGACCTCGATGTCGCCGTAGTCGATGGTCGGGTGGTGGCGCATCAGCTCCTTGCGCGAGCTGAACCGCTGGTCGGCCAGGACCGCGCGGGCCAGGTCGAAGCCGGTGACCAGCCAGCCGGGTGTCCCGCCGGGGAAGGTGTAACGGCTGATCGGGCCGTGCCGGCGGGCTTCGGTCAGCTCTTCCGGCGGGGCGAAGGGGCAGCCCGACCTGGTCGCTGTCGGCAGCGTGGGGACGGTGTGGAGGGACTCGCTCATGACCGCTCTCCTCATGTCGCGATAGTACGCGTTTTTGCGCAGTCCGAAAGCTACGTTGCATTCAGGGTCGAGTCAATCGCATGAAAGGCGTAACTACAGGTAAAGAGCGGAATATTGATGCAATGACGCTGGCCTCGAATGCAACGGAGCGTTGCAATGAGGGCGGGCGAAGGCAATACTGCCGCCATGCCAGGAGGACGACTGACCCAGCAGGACCGCCAGCGCGTCGCGGCCGGACTCGCCGACGGGCTCACCTACGCCGAGATCGCCAGGCGGCTCGGCCGGCCGACCTCGACGATCAGCCGGGAGGTCGGACGCAACGGCGGCCCCGGCGGCTACCGGCCCCAGCAGGCGCACCGGGCGACGGCCCAGAGGGCGCGGCGCGGCACACCGGTACCACCCCGCGCGCCAGGAGGGCCGGGCGGCGCGGTGGAACAGGAGGTGATCGAGCTGGCGGTCAGGTCGGGACTGCCGAGGATCACGGCGCGCGTACACGTCGACCTGCTGCTGTCCGAGGACGGCAGGCGCACCGCGGCCGAGCTGACCCGCAGACTGGGCGTCAGCCCGGCCTCCGTGTCCGTGGCCGTGAACTACCTGGTCCAGCACGGATATGTCCGACGCGAGCGCGATCCGCGGCGGCGCCGCGACGTCTACGTGGTCGACGACGACGCCTGGTACCACTCGGTCGTGCTCAGCGCCCGGCGGACGCTGGAGTCGGCGCGGGCCGCACAGGCGGCGGCGGAGGCGTTCGGGCCCGACAGTCCCGTGGGGGAACGGCTGGCCAGGACGGGAACCTTCCTGGAACGGGTCGTCCTGGACCTGGAGGATTCGGCCGACCGCTGGCGCTCCCTCCTGGCTTGACGCCTGACGTGACCGCCTGACGTGACGCCTGATGTGACGGGGCGTCCGCCGCCGGGCGTTCGAGCCCGGAGCCGGGGGCGCGGGTCAGGGGGCGCCGTACCGGTCCTTGAGGTGCCGGCGTACGGCCTTTCCCGTGCCGGTGCGGGGCAGGTCCGGTGCGACGACGGCGGAACGGGGGATCTTGTAACCGGCCAGGCGGCCGGAGAGGGAGGCGAGGACCTCGTCCGGGTCGAGGACCACGCCCGGCGCCGCCACGAGGACCGCGCGGCCGACCTCGCCCCACTCCGTGTCGGGGACCGCGATCACGGCGCAGTCGGCGACGCCGGGATGGGTCAGGAGCGCGTGCTCGACCTCGGCCGGGTAGATGTTCTCGCCGCCCGAGATGATCATTTCCTTGATGCGGTCCACGACCGTCACCCCGCCGTCGGCGTCCGTACGGGCCGCGTCGCCGGTACGCAGCCAGCCGTCCGTGAAGGCGGCCGCGCTCTCCCGGGGCCGGTTCCAGTAACCGGCCATCACGTTGGGGCCGCGGACCAGCAGTTCGCCCGTCTCGCCGACGGAGGCGTCGACGGCACCGGCGGCACCTTCGGCCCCGGAACCGGCCGGACCGGTCGAACCGGGGACCACGACGCGGACGTCGGTGAACAGGTGCGGCACGCCCGCCGGCCCCGGCGCGACGCCGGCCGGCCCGTGAGGGGTCAGCAGGACGCCGGGCGCCGCTTCGGTCATGCCGTACCCCTGGCGCAGCACGAGCCCACGCCGCGCGTAGGCGCCGACCAGCGCCTCGGGCACCTGGGCACCGCCGCACACCAGGGTGCGCAGGGACGACAGGTCGGCGTCCGGCCAGCGCGGATGGGCGGCGATCCGGCGGAACATCGTGGGAACGCCGAACAGGGACGTGACGCGGTGCCGTTCGACGGCTTCGAGCGCCGCGCCCGCGTCGAAGGACTCCATCAGCACACAGGTGCCGCCCTTGAGCAGTACCGGCAGGGCCTGCATGCCCAGTGCGGCGGCGTGGTAGAGCGGTGCGGCGATCAGGGCCGTCTCGTCGGCCGCCAGGTCTTCGTCGATCAGGACGTTGACGGCGTTCCACGTGAGGTTGGCGTGGGTGAGCACGGCGCCTTTGGGACGGCCGGTGGTGCCGGAGGTGTAGAGGATCACGCAGGGGTCGTCCGGCGCCACGGCCTCTTCGACCGGTGCCGCGGGGGCGGCCTCTCCCGTCGCGTCCACCTCGACGACCGGCACGCCCGTGCCTGCCGGTACGCCGGTGCCCGCGGGAGCGCCGGGGGAGTGGCCGGGGCGCAGCAGCACCCGGGCGCCGCAGTCCGTGAGCTGGTGGGCCAGCTCCGGCGGTGCGAGCCGTACGTTGAACGGGACGAACACCGCGCCCAGCAGCCCGGCGGCGAACAGGGACGCCAGGAACTCCGGCCGGTTGGGGCCGAGGAAGCCGACCCGGTCGCCCTTGCGCACACCCTGGCGCCGCAGGGTGCGGGCGATGTGGGTGGCATGGGCGTACAGACCGGCGTAGCTCGTGCGCCGTCCGTCGCCGTGGACCACCGCCGTACGGTGCGGGGTGCGCCGCGCCCGCCGCGCGGCCCAGGCGCCGATGCCTTCGTCGTGCATGTGCTGACCCTCTCCGGTCGCTCGGGAGATCCGCCTGGCGTGTCACCCGTTCGAGGGGCACGCGTAGTGACACGATATTACCGATGGTAATTTATTAGTGACTCTGTGTACTCGACGTGTGGGGAGGCTGCGGTGACCGCTGGCCCAGGTACGGCGCTTCTGATGGACGCGCGGGTCCGCCACAGCCCCGAGGCCGAGCGCATCGACACCCGGGGCGAGCCCCCGGTGTGGCGTACGGAGCTGCCCGACGGCTCCGCCGCCTGGGTCGCGAGCGGGTACGACGCCGCGCGCCGGGTGATGACCGACACCGGCTTCGCCAAACCGGCCGTGCGGGGCGGCGAGCGGTGGACGCGTTATCTGGGCTTCACCGGACCGCAGGTCACCGACAGCATTGTCCGCAGCATGCTCAACAACGACGGTGACCTGCACCGTCAGCTACGGGAACTGGGCGCGTCGGCGTTCACGCCCGAGCGCGTACGGGCCGCCGTCGACCGCGCCGAAGGGATGGCGGACGACCTCCTCGACGAGATCGCCGGGCGCGGCCGCGCCGACCTCGTCCGCGAGTACGCCCACCCCTTCGGCATCCGGGCGATCACCGGACTGCTGGGGTATCCGGACGACTTCGTCCGGCGCGCCCTGGAGCTGCGGCGCTGGGGCCCGTCACCGCTGTTCGACCCCCCGGGGTCACCGGACCGTCAGCAGTACGCGGCCGACCGCGAAGCCATGAGCGAGCTGATGCACGACCTCGTGGACTTCCGGCGGCGCAGACCCGGGGCCGACGCCGTCAGCGGGATGATCGCGCACGCCGACGCGGCCGGCCTCGACGAGGGCCACCTGACCTCCACCCTCTTCCTGCTGCTCGTCTCCGCCTACGAGCCCGTCGCCGACTTCCTCACGGCGAGCCTGTACACGCTCTGGCACCACCCCGACCTCCTCGCCGAGCCCGCCCGGATCACCGAGGGGCTCGACGAACTGCTGCGCTACACCTCGCCGCTGGCGGCCACCATGCCCCGCTTCGCCGTCCGGCCCACCGAGCTGTACGGCGCGCGGCTGGAGCCGGGCGACCCGGTGATCGTGCACATCGCCGTCGCCAACCGGGACCCGCGGCGCTTCGCCGACCCCAACCGCCTCGACCTGACCCGGGAGCGGGGCCAGGACCTCGTCTTCGCCCACGGCCCCCACTTCTGCCTCGGCAGCGCCCTCGCCGTCGGGCTGTGCCGTACGGCGCTCGGCGCCGTGCTCCGCCGCCTCCCCGGCCTCGCCGCCGCCCAGCCGCTCGACACCCTGCCCTGGCAGCGCGGCTCGACCGGCGGCATCACCCACCTGCACATCACCGCGGGACTGACGGAGCTGCCCGTGACCTTCCAGCCCCGGCACGCGGTGGTCTCCTGATGGCCCACGTCACCGGCCTGTCGGTCCTCACCGCGTACGGCCACGGTCCGGACGCCCTCTGGCAGGGCCTGGTCTCCGGGAAACCGGCCACCTCCCCGGTCACCCGCTTCGACACCACACGCCACCGCGCCCACCACGCCGCCGTGCTCCCCGGCACCCCCGACCTGTACGGGGAACTGGAACGCCTCGTCGGCGAAGCCTGCGACCAGGCCAAACTCTCTCCCGCCGACCGTGCCGCCACGCCACTCGTCCTCGCCCTGCACGCCGGCCCGGACACGGCCGCCCTGGCCGCCGAACTGGCGGGCGCCTGCGGCCTGCGCGAGGTGCTCACCGTCCACACCGCCGCCTGCGCCGCCTCCAACACGGCCGTCGCCGAGGCGGCCCACCTCATCGGCACCACCGCCGAACGGCGGGCCGTCGTCGCCGGGGCCAGCTTCGTCGACGCCAGTATGTTCGCCGCCTTCGACAGCGCCGGCATCCTCGCCTCCGACGGCGTCTGCCGTCCGTTCAGCGCCGGCCGCGCGGGCCCGGTGCTGGGCGACGGCGCCGCCGCCGTGGTCCTCGAAGAACCCACCGGCACCGCACCGCCGTGGGCCACCGTCCGTGGCTGGGGCAACGCCGCCGAGGCCCACCACGTCTGCCGCCCCCACCCCGACGGCCGCGGCCCCGCGTCGGCCGTCACCACCGCACTGCGCCGCGCCGGGATCACCGGCGACCGGATCGGCTACCTCAACGCCCATGCGACCGCCACCCCCGCCTTCGACGCGGGCGAGGCCGCCGCCATCGTGAGCGCGCTCTCCCCGCACGGCGCACGGGTCCCCGTCAGCTCCACCAAGGCCCTGCACGGCCACTGCCTGGAAGCCTCCGGCCTGGTCGAACTGGCGGTCTGCGCCCTCGCCTTCCGGCACGGGGAACTGCCCGTCAACGCCAACCACCTGGGCCCGGACGAGGACTGCCCCCTCGACCTGGTGCTCGCGCCGGGCCGCGCCCCGCAGTCCCGCTACGCGCTCAGCCTCAACAGTGGCTTCGGCGGCGTCTGCACGGCCCTCCTCCTGGCGATGCCGTAACCCGACCGGTGCCGCCATGCCCCCGACCACCCCGTGCCGTACGACGACACCTGTGCGGGAAGAGCCCGATGAGGACGCCATGGAACTGATCGTTGAGACCCGGGCCCAGTGGCCGCCGCCGGACGACCCGGCGGCGTGCCTGCCGGAGGTCCCGCGCTTCGACACGTCCGCCTTCGCGCCCCTGCTGGTGGCCGTCGGCGAACGCTGCCTCGCCGACCGGTACGGCACACCCCCGCTGCCCCCGGCGCTCGGCGCGCGCACCGCGCTCGTGCTCGCGGCCACCCGCGGCGACGTGGTCACCCAGACCGCCATCGACGACGCGGTGGCCGGACAGCGGCAGGTGCCCAAACCCCTGCTGTTCCAGAACGTGCCCTCCACGGCGCTCGGCCATCTGAGCGCCGTATGGGGCCTGACCGGCCCGCTCGTCGCCACGCTCGCCATCGGCGACCCGCTGGCCGCGGCCCGCACCACCGCCGCGCGCGTCATCGCCACGGGCGACGCCGACCAGGCCCTGGCCATCGCCGCCGACCCCGGCGACAGCCCGCGGTCGCCCGGCTCGGCATGGGCCCACCTGTTCACCACCGGCCGGACCTGACCGCCCGTACCGGCCGCCCCGCCCTCGTCCGTCACCGTGGCCGCGTCCCCCACCGCGCCACGCCGCCATCCCCCCTCAAGGAAAGCGATGCCCACCACCATGCGGCCCTCCACGGCCGAGCTGCGGTTCCCCTCGGTCCTGACCCCCGAGACACTGGAATCCGCCGCCGGTCCCGTCACCGTCCGGCTCGATGACGCCTCCCGCGCGGCCGTCGCCCGCTGTCACGACTACCTCGGCACCTGCATCGGCGAGGGCCGCGAGATCTACGGCACCACCACCGGCTTCGGCCCTCTCGTCGTCTACGCGGGCCAGGACGAGGGCGCGGACCAGTGCGAGAACGTGCTCACCCACCTCGAAGTCGGCCAGGGCCCCGACCTGGAACCGCCGGTCGCCAGGGCCACCCTGCTCACCCGCCTGTGGAGCCTGGCCAGAGGCCACTCCGGCGTGGCACCCCCCGCCGTGGACGCCCTCGTGGCGATGCTCGGCACGTCCTTCGCGCCGGTGATGCCCGAGTACGGATCGGTCGGCGCCAGCGGTGACCTCGCGCCCCTGGCACACGCCATCCGGTCCCTCCAGGGGCGCGGCGACGCCTACCTCGGCACCACCCGTATGCCCGCCGCCCGCGCCCTCGCCGAAGCCGGGCTGCGCCCCGTGGAACTGACCGGCCGGGACGCGCTCGGCCTGGTCAACGGCACCTCCGTGACCGCGGCCGGCGCCGGCCTGGCGCTGGCCCAACTGCACCGCTCGGTGGCCGCCGGCACCGCGCTGACCGCCCTGCTCGCCGGCGTCCTCGGCTGCCGCCCCGACTTCACGGCCCCCGAGATCTTCGAGGCACTGGGCCACGAGGACACCGCCGAACGCGCCGACGACCTGCGCAAACAACTCGTCGGCCACGAGCCGAGCGGCACTCGCGCCCTCCAGGAGCCCTACACGCTGCGCTGTGCGCCGCACATCCTCGGCGCCGCGGCGACCAGCCTGCGCCACGCCCGTCAGGTCGTCACCGACGACCTCAACGGCATCAGCGACAACCCGCTCTTCTTCCCCGAGCGCGACGTCGTCGCCCACGGCGGCAACTTCTTCGGCCAGCAGGTCGCCTTCGTCGCCGACCTGATGTCCATCACCGCCGCCCAGCTCGCCAACCTCGCCGAACGCCAGCTCGATCTGCTGATCGACCCGCGCCGCAACGGCGGCCTCAACCCGATGCTCGCCGAGAACCCCGGGCGCGACCACGGCGTCCAGGGCATCCAGCTCGCCGCGACGTCCCTGGTGGTCGCGATGCGCCGGGCCGCCACCCCCGCCGCCATGCAGAGCGTCCCCACCAACTGGCACAACCAGGACATCGTCCCGTTCGGCACCCAGGCCGCGTTCACCGCGCTCCGGCAGGCCAGGACGCTGCGCCTGCTGCACGGATCGCTCGCCGTCGCCCTGCGCCAGGCCGTCCAGGTCGGCACCCGGCGCCCCACCGCCGACGCCTGCGTCCGCCTCCTGGACGCCCTGGAGCCGACCGTGGCGCCGGACCGGCCGTGGGCGGTGTCCGTACGCGAGGCCGCCGACGTGCTCGACCGCACGTGCTGACCCGGCGGCGGTACCCGCCGGTGCGGAGGCCGGGACCGCCGCGCCGGGCACCGCGGCCGCCCGCCCGCGCCCTCAGGGCCGCGGCACCACCATCACCTCGGTGCCCCCCGTCCGTACGGCCCGGATCTCCGCCGCCGGCAGCCCGTCGTCCACGATCAGCAGGTCGAACTCGGTCAGCGGCGCCAGCGCGTACAGGCCGCCCTTGGTGAACTTGGTGTGGTCGGCGACCAGCACCCGCCGCGCCGCGCTCTCCATCATCGCCCGTTTGACCTGCACCGTCTCCGGCGAGGTGTGGTAGCAGCGGCCGTTGGTGACGGCGGTGGTCGACAGGAACAGCACATCGGCGCGGAAGGCCCGTACCGAGTCCGCCGTGTGCGGGCCCATGAACGCGTCGTACGCCGGGAAGTAGGCGCCGCCCAGCGTGATCAGCGAGATGCCGGGCTCCTTGGCGAGCGTGGTGACGGCCGGCAGCGAGTTGGTGATGACGGTCAGCGGCGCGTGCCCGGCGAACCGGTGCGCCAGCAGCAGACAGGTGGTGCTGTCGTCGAGCATGACGGTCTGGCCGGGCACGAGCAGGGTCGCCGCGGCCCGCGCCAGGGCCTGCTTGGCCGGTGCCATCACCGCCATCCGGTCGGCCACGCTCCCGTGGAACTGCGCCGACGGCAGGCCGGTCGCCCCGCCGCGCACCTTGCGCAGCCAGCCCTGCGCCTGGAGGGCGTCCAGGTCGCGGTGGGCGGTCATCAGGCTGACGCCGTACTCCTCGGCCAGGTCCGAGGTGCGGACGAAACCGCGGGCGATGACGGTCTCCCGCAGGCGGCGGCGCCGCTCCTCCTGGGCTTCGAGCCGGTCCATGGTGCTCACTTCCTGTGCCGTACGGGAGGGCGGACGGGATGGCCGTACGGGATGCCGTGGCGCGCGGCGTTCACCGTACGCCGTGTGAATTCGCCGCGTTATGTTCGCACGGATTTAACGTGGCGCGCGCGACGGGCACGGCCCGCACCGGCGGCTCCGGCGGGACGCAACACGGCAGGCCACCGGCCCGGTGCGAAGATTTCCGGCCACCATTGACGCTGGTTTCGGCCGGACTGTTGCATCGGCTCCGTCCGCTCCGCAGGCCCCCTGCCACCGCCTGCCGCCGTAGAAAGGGGAGATTCGATGAAGAACCCTCTCCCGAGCCCTTTCCCGAGCCCTTTCCCGAGCCCTCTCCCGCGCCCGCCGATCGCCCGGGCGGCCGTCCGCCTGGGCATACCGCCGACCCTGGCCTGGGGCTATCTGGGCCTGCTGCTGTTCATGATCGGCGACGGTGTCGAGTCCGGTTATCTCTCGCCGTACCTGATCGACCAGGGGGTCCCGGAGCCCCGGGTGGCGCTGCTGTTCACCGTCTACGGCATCGCGGCGGGCGTCGCCGCCTGGCTCTCCGGTGTGCTGTCCGAACTGTGGGGCCCGCGCCGCGTCATGTGGACCGGCCTCGCCATCTGGGGCGCCTTCCAGGCCGTCTTCCTCGCCGTGGCCGTACCGCTGGGCAGCTATCCCCTGATGATGCTGGGCTACGGCCTGCGCGGCCTGGGCTATCCGCTGTTCGCGTACGGGTTCCTCGTCTGGATCGCCGGGGTCGCGCCGCGGGCGCGGCTCAGCACCGCCATGGGCTGGTTCTGGTTCGCGTTCACCGGCGGCCTGCCCACCCTCGGCTCGCTGGTCGCCAGTGGCCTCATCCCGCACATCGGCGCGTACGCCACCCTGTGGGCCGCCCTCGTACTGGTCGCCGTCGGCGGACTGATCGCGCTGCTGCTGGTCCGCGACGACCGCGGCGGCCCGCGGCCACGCTCCGAGGGTGACGGCCCGCTGGCCACCCTGCTCGGCAGCGTCACGATCCTGTGGCGCAACCCCCGGGTCGGCACCGGCGCGCTCGTACGGACCGTCAACACGGCCTCGCAGTTCGGGTTCTTCGTCATCCTGCCGGTGCACTTCACCCGGACCGTCGGCTTCAGCCTCACCCAGTGGCTGCACCTGCTCAGCGCGATGTTCGCGACCAACATCGTCGCGAATCTGCTGTGCGGGATGATCGGCGACCGGTTCGGCTGGCGCCGGACCATCGCCTGGTGCGGCGGCGCGGGCTGCACCGTCAGCACCCTGCTGCTGTTCTACGTACCGCAGGCGGCGGGCGCCCACTTCGGCCTCGCCCTGGTGGTCGCCGCGTTCTACGGCGCTACGCTGGCAGGGTACGTCCCGATTTCGGCACTGATGCCCTCGCTGGAGCCGCGCCACCAGGGCCAGGCACTGGCGGCGCTCAACCTGGGCGCGGGCGCCAGCACCTTCGTCGGCCCGGCCGTCGTCGCGGTCTTCGCCGGACCGTTCGGCGTCGAAGGGGTGGTCTGGATCTTCGCGGGGATGTACGCGGTCAGTACCGTGCTCACCGTCTTCCTGAAGCTGCCGGACGAGCCGGACACGGCGCCGGCCGGCGCGGCCACCGCCGCCGCGCCCGCCGCGCCGTCCGCCTCCGCACCGGCGTGAGAGGACGCACCTGATGTCCGTACTGACCATCGACGTCGGCACCACGATGATCAAGTCCGTGGTCTTCGACGACCGGGGCCGCGAGATCGCGGTCTCCCGGCTCGCCACCGAAGTGCTCCGCCCGCACCCGGGCCGCGCCGAACAGGACATGGACGCCGTCTGGAACGCCGTCGTCTGCACCGTCCGCAACGCCCTGTCCGAACTCGCCGGCCGCCCCGGCCCGGCCGACCCCGTATGGCTGGTCTCCTTCACCGCCCAGGGGGACGGCGCCTGGCTCGTCGACGACCGCGGCCGCCCCACCGGACCCGCGATCCTGTGGTCCGACGGCCGGGCGGGCGACCTCGTCGGCCAGTGGCAGCGGGACGGCGTCCTGGCGGCCGCGTTCCGCCGCAACGGCTCGCTGACCTGCGCCGGAATGCCCAACGCGATCTTCGCGTGGCTGGCCGGGCACGACCCGGACCGGCTCGCCCGCTCGCACGCCTCGCTCACCGCGGCGGGCTGGCTCTTCCTGCGGCTGACCGGCGTCACGGCCGTCGACGAGTCGGACGCCTCGGCGCCCTTCCTCGACCACGCCACCGGCGCGTACGACCCGTACCTGATCGGCCTCTTCGGCCTGACCGCGTACGAGCGGCTGCTGCCGAAGGTGCTCGGCGAGCACGAGCGGATCGCCGAGATCACCGCCGAGGCGGCCGGACAGCTCGGACTGCCCGCCGGCCTCCCGGTCGTCATGGCACCGTACGACATCGCCGCCACCGCGCGCGGCGTCGGCGTGGTCAACCCCGGCCAGGCGTGCAGCATCCTCGGCACCACCCTGTGCACCGAGATCGTCCGTACGACCGTGGACACCACCGGCGAACCGTCCGGCATCACCATCGCCTACCGCGGCCGCGAGCGCGTCCTGCGCGCCTTCCCGACCCTCAACGGCGCCGAGGTGCTCGGCTGGGCCGCCCGCACCCTGCACCTGTCCGGACCGCCGGAACTGTCGCGGCTCGCCTTCGAGTCCGAGCCGGGCGCGAACGGCCTGATGTTCCTGCCGTACCTCTCCCCGGCGGGCGAGCGAGCCCCGTTCCTCGACGGACACGCCCGCGGCGGATTCTGGGGCCTGTCCCTGGAACACACCCGCGCCGACCTGGCCCGCGCGGTCTTCGACGGCCTCTCGCTCGTCCTCCGTGACTCGCTGGCCGCCTCCCGCACGCACGTCACCGAACTGCGCCTGTGCGGCGGCGGCGCCAACAGCGACGCGTGGTGCGCGCTCATCGCGGACGCGACGGGCGTACCGACCGCCCGCTCCGGCGACACCGAACTCGGCGCCAAGGGCGCCTTCCTCACCGGCCTGGTGCTGTCCGGGGCCGAGTCCAGCATGCACAGCGCCGCCACCAAGTACGTACGGATGCGGACGAGCTGGGAGCCCGACCCGGAGCGCACCGCCCGGTACGCCGAGCTGTACGCGGACTTCCTGCACTGGCGCGACCTCGCCCGCGAGGCGGGCTGGCGTCCCGGATCCGGCCGGAGCACTCACCGCACCGACCGGGTCCCCGACCGGCCGCACCCCATACCCGCACCACCCGGACACCCCGACCGAGGAGCCCCCCACCGTGTCTGACGCCCTGACCGCCGACGCCGTCTGGCTCGGCCTCGACCTCGGCACGCAGAGCGCCCGCTGCGTCGCCGTCGACGGGACCGGACAACTGCTCGCCGCCGCCTCCCGGCCGCTGACCAGCCACCGCGACGGCAGGCGCCACGAGCAGGACCCCGAGCAGTGGTGGAGCGCCCTGTCCGCCGCCTGCCGCGCGGCCCTCGCCGGAATCGACCCGGCCCGGGTGCGCGGCCTGGCGCTCGACGCCACCTCCGGTACGGTCCTCCTCGCCGACGCCGACGGCACCCCGCTCACCCCCGGCCTCATGTACGACGACGGGCGCGCCGCCGACCAGGCGGAAGCCGTCAACGAGGCCGGGGGAGGGGTGTGGCAGGACCTCGGCTACCGCACCATGCAGCCCTCCTGGGCCCTGCCCAAACTGCTCTGGCTGCTACGACAGGACCCCGGCCTCGGCGAGCGGGCCCGGCTGCTGCACCAGCCCGACCTCGTCACCTGGCGGCTGACCGGCCACCAGGTCCCGTCCGACGCCAGCCACGCCCTCAAGACCGGCTACCACCTCACGGAGGAGCGCTGGCCTGCCGCCGAACTCACCCGGCTCGGTGTGCCCGAACGGGTCCTGCCGCAGGTCGTACGGCCCGGAACCGTCCTCGGCACGGTCTGCGCGGCGGCCGCCGCGGCCACCGGCATTCCCGAAGGCACCACCGTCGTCGCCGGGATGACCGACGGCTGCGCCGCCCAGATCGGCGCCGGCGCCCTCGCCCCCGGCGCCTGGAACGCCGTGCTCGGCACCACCCTCGTCCTCAAGGGCACCAGCCCGCACCTGATCCGCGATCCGCACGGCGTCGTCTACTGCCACCGCGGACCGGACGAGAACTGGCTGCCCGGCGGCGCCTCCAGCTCCGGCGCGGGCGTCCTCGCCCGGCACTTCACCCCGGAGCACGGCGACGACCTCGACGCGCTCACCGCACAGGCCGCGCGCGAAGGCCGGGACTGGGACGCGATCACCTACCCCCTCGTGTCGGCGGGCGGCGAGCGCTTCCCCTTCCGCGCGCCCGACGCCGAACCGTTCACCCTCGGCGATGCCCCCACCCGCGCCCAGGAGTTCCACGCCTGCCTGCTCGGCGTCGCCTGCGTCGAACGCCTCTGCTTCGACTACCTCGACCACCTCGGCGCCCCCGTCGACGGACCGCTCACCTTCACCGGCGGCGGCGCCCGCAACGCCTACTGGTCGCAGCTCCGCGCCGACCTGCTCGGCCGCCCCGTCCACCTGCCCGAACAGGCCGAAGGCGCGCTCGGCATGGCCGTGCTCGCCGCCACCTCCGGCGGCGTCTCCCTCCAGGAGGCCGCCGCCGCCATGGTCCGCACCGGCGCGCCGGTCACGCCCGACCCGGCCCGTACCGCCCGCCTGCTCCCCGCCTACCTCCGCTTCCTCGACGAACTGACCCGCCGTGGCTGGCTCGACCAGACCGTGGCCGACCACGCCCGCAGGAGGGCCGCACCGTGACCGACCTCATCCTCGTACGCCACGGCGAGACCGAATGGCATGCCGAGAACCGCTACGCCGGCCTCACCGACGTGGCACTGACCGGACGCGGTGAGGAGCAGGCGGCGGCCCTCGCCGACTGGGCCGCCACCGCCCGCCTGGACGCCGTCTGGTGCTCCCCGCTGTCCCGCGCCCGGTGCACCGCAGCGCCCGCCGCCGCGGCCTGCGGCCTGACCCCGCACGTCGACGCACGCCTCTACGAAGTGGACTTCGGCCGCGGTGAGGGCCTGACCAAGGCCGAGATGCGCCGCCGCTTCCCGGACGCGCTGGAGGCGTTCCTCGCCGACCCGGTCGGCCACCACCTGCCCGGGGGCGAGGACCCCCGCGCCGCCGCCCTGCGCGCCGCCGACTGCCTCGCCGACATCGCCCGCGCCCACCCGGACGGCCGGGTCCTGGTCGTCGCCCACTCCACCCTCGTCCGGGTCCTCCTCTGCCACCTGCTGGGCATCCCGCTCACCGACTACCGGCGGGTCTTCCCGCAACTCCTCAACGGCGCACTGACCGAACTGCGCCTCCGGGACGGCCGGGCCGCACTGCTGCGTCTCAACGCCCCCGCCACGCCTGCGCCGGTCGCCACCGCTCCGCGCTGACCCGCCGTCCGTACGTACGCCGACATCGCACACCCAGGAGAAACACCCCCATGAGCAGCCCCACCGTCCTCGCCGCCGGCAACCACTTCATCCTCCCGAGCCTGCTCACCGAGGCGGTCACCGAGGCCACCGGCGGCACGGTGACCGCCGGGCAGATCCGGGAGCTGCGACTGCCCTGGCCGCACACCCCGCTCGGCAAGGTCGCCGAGGTCGACGAGGCGTCCGGTACGGAGGACCAGCTCATCGAGGCGCTCCAGGGCGTCCGGATCTGCGTCACCGAACACGCCGCCCTCACCGAGCGCATCCTCGCCCACTGCCCGGACCTGGAACTGTTCTGCGTCGGCCGCGGCGGGCCGGTCAACGCCAACCTGGACGCCGCCACCCGGCACGGCGTCGCCGTCTGCTACGCCCCCGGCCGCAACGCCACCGCCACCGCCGAGCACACCCTGACCCTGCTCCTCGCCGCCGCCCGCGGCGTCGGCGACACCCACACCGACCTGCGCCAGGGCATCTGGCGCGGTGACTACTACGACTACGACATGTGCGGCATCGAGATCGAGGGCACCACCGTGGGCCTGGTCGGGTACGGGGCGATCGGCAGCCGGGTCGCCAAGGTGCTGGCCGCCATGGGCGCGCACGTCCTCGTCCACGACCCGTACGCCGCCCCCGAGGCACTGGCCGGCGTCGCCGAACAGGTCGGCCTGGACGACCTGCTGCGCCGCTCCCGCATCGTCTCCCTGCACGCCCGTCTCACCGAGGAGACCCGCGGCATGATCGGCCGTGCGCAGCTCGCCGCCATGCCGCACGGCTCGGTCCTGGTCAACTGCGCCCGTGGCGCCCTCGTGGACTACGACGCGGTCTGCGACGCGCTGGAGTCCGGGCAGCTCAGGGGCGCCGGCTTCGACGTCTTCCCCGAGGAGCCGGTCCCGGCGGGCTCCCGCCTGCTCGCCGCGCCCGGCGTCGTACTGACCCCGCACATCGCGGGCGGCAGCCGCCAGGTCGCGCACAGGGCGGCCCGCATCGTCGCCGCCGAGGCCGCCCGCTTCCTGCGCGGGGAGCCGCTCGCGCACTGCGCCAATCCGGCGGTGCTGGGCGGCTGACCGGGCCCTTCCGGTACGAGCCTCCCGGTACGACGAAGGGCCGCCCCCAGGTGGGGACGGCCCTTCATCCGTAGGTGCCTACCGGCGCCGGACCAGCGGGAACGGCAGCGTCTCGCGGATCGACAGACCGGTGAGGAACATGACCAGCCGGTCCACGCCGATGCCCAGACCACCGGTCGGCGGCATGGCGTATTCGAGGGCCTGGAGGAAGTCCTCGTCCAGTTCCATCGCCTCCGGGTCGCCGCCCGCCGCCAGCAGCGACTGGGCGGTCAGCCGGCGGCGCTGCTCGACCGGGTCGGTCAGCTCGGAGTAGGCGGTGCCCAGCTCCGTGCCGAAGGCGACCAGGTCCCAGCGCTCGGCGAGCCGCGGGTCCTTGCGGTGCTGGCGGGTCAGCGGCGAGACGTCGGTGGGGAAGTCCTTGTAGAAGGTGGGCAGCGTGGTCTTCTCCTCGACCAGCCGCTCGTACATCTCCAGGACGACGTCACCGCGGCCCATCTCGGGCTTCACCGGCACCCCGGACCGCTGGCACAGGCGGCGCAGCACGTCCGGATTCGTGTCCGCGTCGACCTCCTCGCCCAGCGCCTCGGAGATCGCGCCGTACACCGTCTTGACCGGCCAGATGCCCGAGATGTCGTGCTCGACGAGCTTGCCGTTCGCGTCCGCCTTGCGGGCGGTGGCGCTGCCGAAGGCGGAGACGGCGGCGCCCTGGATCAGCTCGCGGGTCAGGTCGAGCATCACGTCGTAGTCGGCGAACGCCTGGTACGCCTCCAGCATCGTGAACTCGGGGTTGTGCTTGTAGGAGATGCCCTCGTTGCGGAACGTGCGTCCCATCTCGAAGACCTTCTCCATACCGCCCACGCACAGCCGCTTCAGGTACAGCTCGGGCGCGATGCGCAGGTACAGATCGAGGTCGTAGGCGTTGATGTGGGTCTGGAAGGGACGCGCGTTGGCGCCGCCGTGGATCTGCTGGAGCATCGGCGTCTCGACTTCGAGGTAGCCGCGCTCGATCAGGCCCTGGCGCAGCGCCTGCACCGCGGTGCTGCGGGCCCGCAGGTTGTCCCGTGAGTCCGGCGAGACGACCAGGTCCACGTAGCGCTGGCGGACCTTGGCCTCCGGGTCGGTCAGGCCGCGCCGCTTGTCGGGCAGCGGACGCAGGCACTTGGCCGTCAGCCGCCAGTGGGTGACGAAGACCGTCAGCTCACCGCGGTCGCTCGCGCCGACCTCGCCCTCGGCCTCGATGTGGTCGCCCAGGTCGATGTCGCCGGCGAACCGCGCCAGCTCCTCGGCGCCGGTGCCCTCACGGGTCAGCACGATCTGGAGGTCGCCCGACCAGTCGCGCAGCACGGCGAACAGCACACCGCCGTGGTCACGGGTGAGCAGCACCCGGCCGGCGATCCGTACGACCTTGCCGGTGTGCGTACCGGACTCCAGGTCCGGGTGCTCCTCGCGGACGGCACCGAGCGTGTGGGTGCGCTCCACACCGACCGGGTACGGGTCGGTGCCCTCCGTACGCAGCCGCTCCAGCTTGCGGTGCCGGATGCGGACCTGCTCCGGCAGCGCCGCCAGCTCCCGCTCGCGCAGCTCCTCCTCGCTCGCCGGGGGCTTCTCCACCAGGCCCAGCTCGTCCAGGGACGGCAGGTCGGCGGTGCTGGCGGGGGCGAGCACCCGCTTCTTGTGGCCCTTGCCCCACAGCTTGCCCAGGCTCGGTACGGCCACGAAGCCCTCGGCGATGCCGGAGGCCAGGCCGATACGGGCCAGGGCGCCGGTGTCCGCGTAGCACAGGAAGCGCGGGTACCACTCGGGCGCGTACTTGGCGTTGGAGCGGTACAGCGCTTCCAGCTGCCACCACTTGGAGAAGAACAGCAGCAGCTTGCGCCACACCTTCAGCACCGGACCGGCGCCGATCCGGGCGCCCTCCTCGAAGGCGGAGCGGAAGACCGCGAAGTTCAGCGAGATCCGGCGGACACCGATCTGTCCGGCGTGCGCGCACAACTGGGCGACCATGTACTCCATCACGCCGTTGGGCGCGCTGCGGTCGCGGCGCATCACGTCCAGCGAGATGCCGTCCTTGCCCCACGGTACGAACGACAGCAGGGCCATCATGTTGCCGTCGCCGTCGAACGCCTCGGCCAGCAGGCAGTCGCCGTCCTCGGGGTCGCCGAGCCGGTCCAGCGCCATCGAGAAGCCGCGCTCGGTCTCGGTGTCGCGCCAGGCGTCCGCCCGGTGGATGACCTCCTGCATCTCCGCGTCGGACAGCTCGGAGTGCCGGCGGACCCGGAAGGTGGCGCCGGTGCGCTCGACGCGGTTGACGGCCTGGCGCGTCACCCGCATCTCGCGGCCGTCCAGGTCGAAGTCCTTGACGTGCAGGATCGCCTCGTCGCCGAGCTGCAGCGCGCTCAGACCGCTGCGCGCGAACGCCTTGGCGCCGTCCTCGCTGGCGCCCATGACGGCGGGCTGCCAGCCGTAGCGTCCGGCGACCTTGAGCCACTCCTCGATGGCCGGGCCCCACGCCTCGCGGTCACCGACCGGGTCACCGCTGGCCAGGCAGACGCCGGCCTCCACACGGTAGGTGACGGCGGCCTTGCCGCTGGGGGAGAAGACCACGGCCTTGTCCCGGCGGGTGGCGAAGTAGCCGAGCGAGTCCCGGCCGCCGTAACGGGCCAGCAGCGCCCGGATACGGGTCTCCTCGTCACCGTGGAGCGCGGCCTCCATGCGCTGCGACCGGAAGAGCACCCGGGCCGCGTTCAGCAGCGCCACCGCGCCGAACAGGCCGAGCAGGAAGATGATCCAGTGCGGCGGGTGGCCGTGGAACTGGTGGTTGCTGAGCAGACCGCCGCAGACCCGGTCGGCCGCCCACAGCAGCCGGCTGTCGGCGCCGCGCTCCAGGCTGCCCGGGAACAGCGACACCAGGCCCCAGCCGACGAGGATCGAGACGACCAGGCCCGCGACCAGCACCCCGGCGGCGCGCCAGAACGCGCCGCGGCGGGTGATCGCGTAGAACTCGCGGCGCGCGACCAGCAGCAGGACCAGCGCGGCCGTGCACAGCACCAGGGAGAAGTAGTACTCCGGGTAGCCGTCGATCACGAAGATCGCGTCGGTCAGGGTCACCAGCACCATGTAGACGACGGCGAACCACAGGGCGACCCGTTTGCGCGCGGTCAGGGCCGCGGCCAGCAGGGAGAGGAAGACCGCGTACGCGAGGTTCGGTTCGACCACGATGGTCAGGGTGTCCAGCCATTGGATGACCGGTTTGAGGGCGCGTCGCAGCGGCCCGATCAGCGCCGTGACGGCGCAGAACAGCCCCAGAAGGCTGAAGAAGATGGCAAAGCCGTTGGGCACGCGGCGGCGAAAACGCGCCCACGCCGTTATTTGGTCCTGGTCCTGCACGGTGCTCATTCCGTCACACTAGGCTCTGTAAGGGGTCAGCTGCTCGATGGAAGGGCGCTCTTCTTCTGCCACTGGGGCCAGTCGACCATCCAGTCCCCGAGTCCGTTGTTCTCGGCCGCCCTCCCTCGTTCGGAGGAACCGGTGACCTCGAACGGGTCACCGACGCGGACCTTGGAGTAAAGCCAGTCGGCGTCGGCGTCGGTCAGCCCGATGCAGCCGGAACTGTCGTTCACCCGGCCCACCTTGCCGGCGTTCCACGGCGCCGCGTGCGCGTAGGTGCCGGAGCTGGTGAGCTTCATGGCGTCGCGGACCGTCTTCTCGTACGCGTCGCCCAGCCCCACGGTCCCGGAGTTCATGGTGATCGTGCCCTCCTTCGCCATGAGCGGGAAGATGCCTGTCCAGGTGGAGTGCCGCGGGTCCGGCCGGCCGGCGGAGAAGGGGATGTTCTTCACCTCCTTTCCGTTCTCGGTGAACGTCAGGCGCTTGCTGTCCAGGTCGACCGTGATCACATGGCTGTCGCCGATGGTGAAGTTCAGGTCGTAGTCCTTGGCGAAGTAGCGGCCGCCGCCGGAGTCCACGCCGTTCAGACCGGCGCGCAGCCCGACCTTGGTGCCCGGCCGCCAGTACTCCTTTGGCCGCCAGTCCACCCGGTCCTTGCCGGAGAAGTCCTTGACCCAGCCCCACGCACCGGTCGTGCCGTTGTCGGTGGTGACCTTCAGGTGCCGCTCCACGGCGGCCTTGTCGGTCACCGGGAAGTCGAAGGTGATCGAGACGGGCTGCGCCACGCCGACGGTGGCGCCCTGCGAGCCGGGGCTCAGCACGAGCTTGTTCAGCTTGTCGGCCTGGGCGGTGGTCAGCGACTCCTTGACCGTGTTCGTGCCGCCCTGCGCGTTCCGGGCCTCGGCCGCGACCGAGTACCTGGTGTCCGGGACGGTCGGCTCGTGGGAGGTCCACACCCGGCCGCCGTCGCCCAGCCCGCCGGCCAGCCGACGGCCCTTCGGGTCGGTCACGACGACCTTGACCAGGTGGCCGCCCTCCGCGCTGACCTGAAGCTTGTCCCCGGCCTGCACCGTCTTCACACCGTTGGCCGCGCTCAGCGACACCCGTACCGGAGCGCCCTTGGACGCGGACGCCGCGGGGCCTCCGCAGGCGGTCAGCGCACCGATGCCGAACAGGGGCACCAGGGCCAGCACGGCCCGCGCACGGCGCGGCGTGCGGCGGCGGTGCGGGACGGGGGCAGGGGTCATCTAAGGGCTTTCTGTGCAGCGGTCCGGCGGATGTCGGCCGCTAAGACGCGAACCACCGGTATTTCGTTGCGGTGCGTGACGTGATACACGACACATCACGCCACCGGCGGGCGTCGCGCCCGCACGCCGGCGTGGTCCGTGGTCCGCGTCTGCGCTGTGCCGCCTCGCCGGCTCCCTCCCGACCCGTCGCCCCTGCACCGTTGACGACGGCACCGCCCGCCCCTACGGTTCCCGCGTGTATCGCTTACGGGCCGCCGCGGCGGCAGCAGCAGCACTTCTCCTCACCCTCACGGCGTGCGGGAACGACGGATCCGGACCGGGCGGCGACGGCCGGGACCGCATCGAGATCGGCGCGCTCTCCATCGTCGACACCGCACCGGTCCACCTCGCCCGGTCGCTCGGGTTCTTCGCCGAGCAGGGCATCGACGCGAAGATCACGGCGGTCCAGGGCGGCGCGTACAGCTCCTCCGGGGTCGTCAGCGGCCAGTTCGATTTCGGCTTCAGCAACACCACCACCCTGCTCACCGCCCGTGAGCAGGGGCTGCCCCTGAAGGCGGTGGCCGGCGGGGTGGCCTCCACCGGGCAGACCGGCCCCGGCAAGGACTACAGCGCCGTCCTCGTGCCCAAGGGCAGCGCCATCAAGTCGGCCAAGGACCTGCCCGGCCACAAGATCGCCGTCAACCAGCTGAAGAACATCGGCGACACCACGATCCGCGCCGCCGTGCGCCGGGCCGGCGGCGACCCCGAGAAGCTGGAATTCACCGAGATCCCGCTCACCGACATGCCCGCCGCCCTCGCCGCCGGGCGGGTGGACGCCATCTGGACCGTGGAGCCCTTCCAGACGCAGGCCATCGACCAGGGCGCCCACGAGGTGTGCTGGCCCTTCGCCGAAGCCACCGACAACCTCACCGTCGCCATGTACTTCACCAGCGAGAAACTGCTCCGCGAGAAACCGGACCTGGTCAAGCGCTTCACCGCCGCGATCAACCGGGCGCTGGCGCACGCCCGGGCGCACCCCGAGGCGGTACGCGAGGAACTCGGCAAATACACCAGGATCCCGCCCGCGGTCATCCGGCGGATCGTGCTGCCCAAGTGGCCCACCGAGATCAACCGCCCGTCCGTGCAGGCCATCGCCGACTTCGCCCGCAAGGACGGTGTCCTCTCACGGCCCGCCGACGTCGGCGCGCTGCTGCCGTGACCCGCCGAGGCGCACGCGCCGGGGCGCCGCTGAGCGCGCCACGCGCCGCCGGTCTCGGCCTCGTGGGCCTGGCCTGTCTCTTCGCCGTGGCCGAGGCGGTGCCCCGGCTCGGCCTCGTCGACCCCCGCCACCTGCCGCCCGCCACCGCCGTCCTGCGCCGCCTCGCCACCGAACTGGGCGACGCGACCCTGTGGACCGCGCTCGGCGAGACCCTGCGCTCCTGGGCGCTCGGCCTCGCCATCGCCTGCTGCCTGGCCGTCGCCCTCGGCGTCCTCATCGACGCCGTACCGGGGCTGCGCGCTGCCACCGCCTCGACCATCGAGTTCCTGCGGCCCATCCCGTCCGTGGCCCTGATCCCGCTGGCCACCCTCCTCTTCGGCGCCGAGACCGGATCCACCCTCCTCCTCGTCGTCTACGCCTCCTTCTGGCAGGTGCTCATCCAGGTGCTGTACGGCGTCGCCGACGTGGACCCGGTCGCCCGCGAGACCGCCCGCAGCTACCGCCTCGGCCGCTGGGCCCACCTGCGCCACCTCGTGTGGCCGACGGCCCTGCCGTACGTGCTGACCGGCCTGCGGCTGGCCGCCGCGGTGGCCTTCATCCTCGCCGTCACCGCCGAACTGGTCATCGGCAGCCCCGGGCTGGGGCTGCGCATCCAGCTCGCCCAGTCCGGCGGCGCGGTCACCGAGGTCTACGCGCTGATCGTGCTGGCCGGGCTGGTCGGGGTCACCGTGAACACGGCGGTACGGGCCGTGGAGCGCCGGGTGCTCGCCTGGCACCCGTCCGTGCGGGGCGAGGCGGCACGGTGAGCACGGCGCGTACGGGGCGGGACGAGGGGGGGAGCGCGGCACGCGAGCGTCCTGCCGGGCCGCTGCGGCGCGTGGGCCTGCGCCTGCTGCGCGTCCTGGGCCTGCCGGTCCTGCTGATCCTCGGCTGGTGGGCCTACAGCTCCGCCAGCCCCACCTTCTACCTGCCGACACCCGGCCGGGTCGCCACCGCCTTCGCGAAGGTGTGGTTCTCGGCGCGGATCACCGAGGACGTCCTGCCCAGCGTGGGCCGGCTGCTCACCGGCTACGCCCTCGCGGGCCTGCTGGGCGTCGGCCTCGGCGTCGCCATAGGCTCCTCGCGCACCCTGCGGGCCGCCGCCGAACCCGTACTGGAGTTCTTCCGCGCCGTACCGCCGCCCGTCCTCGTCCCGCTCATCATGCTGCTCGCGGGACTGGACACCGCGATGAAGGTCCTGGTCATCGTCTCCGGCTGTGTGTGGCCCGTGCTGCTCAACACCGTCGAGGGCGTCCGCGCCGTGGACGAGGTGCTCGACGACACCGGCCGCTGCTTCGGGCTGCGCGGGGCCGCCCGGCTGCGCCACCTCGTGCTGCCCGCCGCCGGCCCGCAGATCATGGCGGGCCTGCGGCAGGCCCTGTCGATCGGCATCATCCTCATGGTCATCGGGGAGATGTTCGCCAGCACCTCCGGCCTCGGCCACACCGTCGTCCTCTTCCAGCGGGGCTTCGCCATACCGGAGATGTGGAGCGGCATCGTCGTCCTCGGACTGCTCGGATTCGGTCTCTCGGTCGCCTTCCGGGCCGTCGAACGCCGCATACTGGCGTGGCACTTGGCGCGCGGCGAGGAGCGGGGACGGCATGCTTGAGATCACCGGGCTGGGCAAGGTCTACGAGGGGCGTGGCGGTGTCGAGGCGCTACGGAAGATCGACTTCCGGGTGGCCGACGGCGACCTGGTGTGCGTCGTGGGGCCCTCCGGCTGCGGCAAGACGACCCTGCTCAAGTGCCTCGCCGGGCTGCTGTCGCCGACCACCGGCGAGGTGCGGGTCGCGGGCCGCCGCGTCACCGGCCCGCCGCCCGGCATGGCCGTCGTCTTCCAGGAGTACGGGCGCAGCCTCTTCCCCTGGATGACCGTGCGCAAGAACGTCGAACTTCCGCTGCGCGAGAAGAAGGTGCCCGCGCCACGCCGCCGCGAACTGGTCGAGGAGGCCCTGTCCGCCGTCGGCCTCGCGGGCGCCGCGGTGGCCCACCCGTGGCAGCTCTCCGGCGGCATGCAGCAGCGCGTCGCCATCGCCCGCGCCATCGCGTACGAGCCGCAGGTCCTCCTGATGGACGAGCCGTTCGCCGCCGTCGACGCACAGACCCGGGCGGAGCTGGAGGACCTGCTGCTCACCCTGTGGCGACGGCTGGGAGTGACGACGCTGCTGGTCACCCACGACATCGACGAGGCGGTGTACCTGGGGCGGCGGGTGATCGTCCTGTCCTCGGCGCCCACCGTCGTCCAGGAGGACCTCCCGATCGACCTGCCGGCCGCCCGCGACCAGATCACCACCCGCTCCGCCCCGCGCTTCGCCGAGCTGCGCGCCCATGTCTACGCCCAGATCAAGCAGGCGAAGAACGGCGCGGCGGCAGGGGTGGATCAGGACGCTCCGGTCCGGGCGGCGGAGCAGTCAGGGCCGTAGGGCCCGGCGGGCAACCCGGACCGTGGGCCCTCGGCAAGGCCCCGGACGGGCCGTCCGCCCTCAGCAGGCAAACAGCCGGCCGCACACGACGAAGGCCAGCAGCAGCACCGAGCACAGCACCTCCACGGCACCGACCACCGCGATCCGTATCCGGCGCGTGGGCAGCGCCATCGCCCGTACGAAGAACAGCACGAAAGGCACCGCCAGCCACGGGTCCAGCGAGACGGCGGCCACCACCGCGAGCCCGTGATAGACGGCCGACGCCACGCGGAAGGTCTCGCTCCCGCGCTCGCGAATCATCGTTTTCACGTAGAGCACGGTCCCGGTGAAATACAGCAGACAGGCCGCGGCGGCCTGCCAGGCACGGGAATCGACGGTGCCACTGCCCAGCCGGTACGACACCAGCAGCATTCCGCAGGCGGGCACCACGGCCGCGATTCCGTTGACTGTCGCGCGTTCCTTGTTGCGGTACGCGTAACCGACGTTCACCGCGAAGAAGGGCGCCGCGCAACAAGCCGCGATCAGCAGCCAGGGATGCGCCACCGCGAGCGGTACGGCACATACGGTGAAAGCCGCGCCGAATCCGGTGAGCGGCGCGAGATGGCGGCGCGGCGCCCGTGGATTACGGGACAGGCGGCGCAGCCGGACGAATTGCTGGGCGTGGAACGCGGCACAGTAGGCCAGCAGCCACGCGGGCAGCAGGACGGCGTGCCACCCGTCGAACCCGCCCAGCAGCGCCCCCGCCAGAAAGGGCACGACGAGCATGGCCCAGGCGCCGTGCTGGTTCGGTATCCAGCGGCGGAGGGCGCGCCGTCCCGGCGATGTGCTCATCCCACGAATATAGGCGGTGTGCAAGCCGGTTCGGGCGGCCGGAGGTCCGGGACCAAGGTCCCGCGCGGCGGGGCGGTCCCTTTCCGTACGTCCCCGGCCTCGTCGGCCCTTTCCGTCCGGATTCCCGCTCCCGGAATCCCTCCTGGTTTTCCGCCCGGCCCGGCCCGGGAAATGCGGCCGGTCGCGCCCACTCCTGCCGGTGACCCGTAGTGATCACCTGTATGGCGCACCCGCGAAGACGCGGGAAAAGCGGCGGAATGGGCCACACTGGCGGCCGTTGTCGTCCGTTCGGGCGGCGGGGTGAGGAGGTTCTGTCGTGGCTGTTTCGATCTCGATCGTCGTGCTGCTCGTCGTGCTGACCATCGTCTTCCTGCGCAGCGGACGGCTGAAATTCACGCACGCCCTCGTCTGTATGCTGCTCGGTTTCTATCTGGCGGGCAGCAGCCTGGCGCCCGACATCCACAACGGGCTGTCCGGCGCGGCGGACGTGGTCAGCAGCGTCCGCCCCTGAGCGCGCCGCCGTGCGGCCCGGAGCCGCCGGCTCTCACCCCCGGGTGAACACGCCGATGGCGTTCGGGACCGGTCGTTCCGCGCCCGCCGACGGATGGTTGCGCACGGTCGAGCCGGGACTGCCCGGCTCGCGCGTGACGCATGTCGAGGAGCCGCCGCCGTCCAGGTTGACGGCGTCCCGGGAGCCCAGCCGGTCCATGAGGTCGGCCAGTTCGCGTACCGTCATCCCGGCCCGCCCCGGCGCGCCGTCCAGGGTCAGCAGCAACAGCCGGTGCCCGCCCGCGCCGACGCCGGCGGCGGTCCGTACGGCCGGGGTGACGGTGTCCAGGCCGGCCAGCGGCTCGTCGCCGCGGACGATCGGGAAGCCGCCGACGGCGAAGCGCAGCGGTGCGGGCCGTCTCCCGGTCAGGGCGTGCCCGACCCGTACCCGGTCGCCGACGTGCAGCTTGCGCAGTTGCCGGGCGCCCTCCTCCCGGCCGACCAGCGTCGTCGTCCCGCGGGGGATGCCGCCCCGGCCGGGCACCCGCGCGGCTTCCGTCACCCGGCCCTGCCGGACCGTCAGCTCGTACGTCTCCGTGCTGCACGGCGCGGCCCGGTCGGTGTCCGTGCCGCAGGTCGCCCGGATCCGCGAGGTGGGGCCCCACCGGGACGTGAACGCGCCGATGCCGTTCACCGGCAGCGCGTACTGGTTCAGGCCCTTCAGGGGGAGCGCGCCCGTCGAGGTCAGGACGGCGCCGCGCAGGGACAGCCGGTCCAGCCGCGCGCGGCGGTCGAAGCCCACGCCGATGACGTCCTCGGTGTTCGTCCCGGGCGGCAGGGCGGGGCCGAAGCGCTGGCCGTCGGGCACCGCCGCTTTGAGATGCCGCCCGGAGGCGATGGCCGGGCCCACGGGGGCGCCGGTCGTCTCCACACCGGGATGCTGGGTCTCGCTGATGTTGAAGAAGTCCGCGTTGACGGCGGCCACCGCGGACCGCGCGTCGGCCAGCCGGGAGACCGGGGCCCGCGCGCCGACCACGCCGGGGTACAGCAGGTCCACCGCGACACGCCGGTCGGTCAGATCCACCGTCAGGAGGTGGCCGTGCGCGGTGCCGCGTCCCACCGCGATGTCGAAGGCGCGGTACGTCACTCCGGGCGCGACGCGGACCGCGCGTCCCGACCGGGCGGCGCCGTCCTGCGCGGTGGCCCCGGAGGCCACTCCGCTCCCGGCCAGCACGCCCCACGCCGTGAGCGCCGTCAGCACCGCCCGTGCACGAACGAATCGATTCTTCACGATCCCCCCAGACGTCGCGGTAACGGTCTCACGGGTACGAGGAGCCCACTATGGCCCGGAGGTGTCGGAAAACCGTACAACCGCCGTACGGCCGTCGTGTCGCCTCCGCCACCCGGGTACGTGGGCCCGCCTGCGTGGCCGGGACGCGTGGTGTGCGCCTTCGCCACTTGCGTACCTCGTGTCATCTCTGTTCCCTCTGTCCCCCGGACGCAGGAACCGCTCCACCGCTCCAGGGGCGTGGCCACGGCCCTGGACCGGCGGAGCGGGAAGCTGACGGGGACGGAAGGGGACGGAACGCGTGCGGGGCCGCGCCGGTGCGGTGCCCTTGAGGGAAGGCGGTCCTGCCGTGCGGAACGCGCGGGTGGTGCGGCCCGGTCAGGCCTGTGCGCCCGCCGGGGGAGTGGCCGGGCAGATCACGCGGGTGGCGGGGGTGAAGTAGGTGCCGTCCTTGGCGGGCTGGCCACCGGCGAACTCGGTGTAGATGTAGGAGTAGAAGGCGACGTCCGGGTAGCCGCAGGAGGAGTCGGCGCCGATGGTGTAGGTCATGGTGACCGTACGGGTGGCGCCGGGGGCGATCGGCACGGCGTAGGAGGCGCCCTGGCCGGCGGTGCAGGTCACGCCGGGGTCGGCAGTACAGGTCTTCCAGGTGTACTTCAGGCCGCTCGCGGACGAGGTCTCCCACGTGGGCTGGAACGACTGCCACACGAACCGCACGTCGGCGGTGCCGGTGTTGGTGAACGTCATGGTCACGGTGACGTCCGAGCCGGGGGTGGCCTGCGTCTTGTCCACGGTGAAGGCGAGCGTCGGGGTGTCGGCGGCGGACGCCGGGGAGGCGCCGGCCAGGCCGAGGACGGAGACGACGAGGGCGAGGAGGGCGGCGAGACCGGCCCTGCTGAAGCTGCTCATTGTTCTGCGCATGACCAGGGAGCGTAAGGCGTGATCCGCTCTTCGGGGTGGTTCCGGGAGAACCTGTTCTTTCGACCGAAAAGGTCGGGCCACCTCCCAAATGGACTCCACGCGGCCGGAATTGCGCGAAGCGGCCGGAATCGGGTGCAGAGGGCCGCCCGGTTCCTTCCGGTCGTCGCGAGGACCGTGAGCCGCCCGGCGAGGTCCGTCGGGCGGCGCGCCGAGAGAGGCCGGCGGGTACGGCCGGGCGGAGAGGCAGCGGTAGGGCGGGCGCGTGCGGCGGCGCGTGATGGCCCGTCGGAGGCGCCGGTGTCCGCGCGCCCGCGGACACCGGCGGCGTCGAGCGGCTGCCGTGTCCCGTTTCCGGCCAGGCCGTGTCCGCGTACCGGTACGCGCCTGGCGACGCCCGGCCTGGCGTGAAGCAGCCGCCCCGGGGCGGCGCACGACGCGGCTCAGGGCGCCGCAGGCCCCGCAGCCTCTGCCGACACATGGTCAACGGCCCGCCGTACAGCATGGTTCCCGCCCCGGTGCACGGGTCGCGGAGCGGTCCGCGAAGCCGGGCCGCACCGGCGCGGCCCGGCTGGAGGCACACGCGCTCCGCCCGCTGCTCCGGCGCCATCGGCCATGGGTGCGGGAGCAGCGGGCGGCGGCCGGCCGGAGCTGCGGTCCGGCCGGCCCGAGGCGCGGTCTGTTGCCGGCTGGGGCGCGGGCCGGTGCCGGCGGGTGGCGTGCGGCCTAGTGCCCGATCTCCACGTCCTCCAGGACGCCCAGCGCGTCCGGCACCAGTACGGCCGCCGAATAGTAGGCGCTGACCAGGTAGTTGATGACCGCCTGTTCGTTGATCCCCATGAAGCGGACCGACAGGCCGGGCTGGTACTCGTCCGGGATGCCCGTCTGGTGCAGCCCCACCACGCCCTGGTTCTCCTCGCCCACCCGCATGGCGATGACCGAGCTGGTCTGGTCGGGATTGATCGGGATCTTGTTGCACGGCAGCAGCGGGATGCCGCGCCAGGCGCGGACGGCCGTGCCGCCGATCTCCATGCCGGTGGGGTAGATGCCGCGGGCGTTCCACTCCCGGCCGATCGCCGCGATGGTGCGCGGGTGCGCCAGCAGGTACTGGGTCTTGCGGCGCCGCGAGATCAGTTCGTCCAGGTCGTCGGGGGTGGGCGGGCCGCTGCGGGTGTGGATGCGCTGCTTGAGGTCGGCGTTGTGCAGCAGGCCGAACTCGCGGTTGTTGACCATCTCGTGCTCCTGGCGCTCGCGCAGCGCCTCGATGGTCAGCCGCAACTGCTGGTCCAGTTGGTTCATCGGGTCGTTGTAGAGGTCGGCGACCCGGGTGTGGATCTTCAGCACGGTCTGCGCGACGCTCAGTTCGTACTCCCGCGGCGCCAGCTCGTAGTCGACGAAGGTGCCCGGCAGCGCGGGCTCGCCGGCATGGCCCGAGGTGACGTCGATGGCCGCCTCGCCGTGCTTGTTCTGCGGCGGGACCTGGGCCGTGCGGAAGCGCTCCAGGTGGTCGCGCAGCGCGGGGGAGCGGTCCGCGAGCTGTTCGTACTCGCTGCGGGGCAGCGTCAGTACGGTCACCCGTGTCACGGCCCGTACCGAGTGCTCCCAGGTCGCGTCCGGCGACAGCAGCGCCGCCTCGCCCAGGTGGTCGCCGTCCGCGAGCACGCCCAGGACCGTTTCGTCACCGTACTTGCCGGCGCCGATCCGGTTCAGCTTGCCGTGCGCGATCAGCACGACCCGGTCGGCCGGCGCTCCCCGCTCGGCCAGTACGTCGCCGGGCGCGTGCTCCTCCTGGACGAACCGGTCGGCCAGCGCCTCCAGCGCCGACGGGTCGTCGAAGTCGCGCAGCGGCGGCAGCTCCCGCAGCTCCGCGGGGATGACCCGGACGTCGGAACCGGTGCTGGTGAACTCGACCCGGCCGTCCCCGAGGGTGTGGGTCAGGCGCCGGTTGACGCGGTACGTACCGCCGGAGACCTGGGTCCAGGGCAGCACGCGCAGCAGCCAGCGGGAGGAGATCCCCTGCATCTGCGGCACGGTCTTGGTCGTGGTGGCCAGATTGCGTGCCGCGGCTGTCGCCAGGCTGGTGCGCGCCTGGTCGGTGTCCGGGGTGGCGCCGGGTCCGGACGTCGGGTCCGCCGGTGTGGTCATGGGGGGTCTCACCTGTTCCTGTCGGTCGTGCGGCGTCGTGCGTCATTTCTCGGCAAACGCTTCTTTAATGGTTTGCCATGGCTGAAACGCGGTGGTTCATTGGCCGGTCTGTACGTCTTCCAGAATTCCCAGCGCGTCCGGCACGAGCACAGCGGCGGAGTAGTAGGTGCTCACCAGGTAGTTGGCGATCGCCTGGTCGTTGACGCCCATGAAGCGGACCGAGAGGCCCGGTTCGTATTCGTCGGGAATTCCCGTCTGATGCAGGCCGACGACACCCTGCTTCTCTTCGCCGGTGCGCATCACCAGAAAGGAGCTGGTGCCGTCGGCGGTGACCGGAATCTTGTTGCACGGGAAGATGGGCACGCCGCGCCAGGAGGGCAGCGAGTGCCCCATGAAGTCGACCGCCGTCGGGTACAGGCCGCGGGCGCTGCACTGCCGGCCGAAGGCGGAGATGGCCTTGGGGTGGGCGAGCAGGAAGGCCGGGTCCTTCCAGACCGTCGCGAGCAGCTCGTCCAGGTCGTCAGGGGTGGGCGGGCCGCTGCGGGTACGGACGCGCTGGGTGAGGTCGGCGTTGTGCAGCAGGCCGAACTCGCGGTTGTTGACCATCTCGTGTTCCTGGCGCTCGCGCAGCGCCTGGATGGTCAGCCGAAGCTGTTCCTCGACCTGGTTCATCGGGTCGCTGTACAGGTCGCCGACCCGCGTGTGGGCCCGCAGCACCGTCTGTGCGACGCTCAGCTCGTACTCGCGCGGTGTGAGTTCGTAGTCGGCGAAGGTGCCGGGTACCCGCGGTTCGCCGTGGTGGCCGGAGGCGACCTCGATGGCCGACTCGCCGCTGGCGTTGCGCGGCGGCGCGGTGTCCGTCCCGGCCGCCGCGAGGTGTTCGCGCAGCCGCGGGGAGCCGTCCGTGACCTCCTGCGCGGCCTGCCGGGGCAGTGCCATGACGGTCACCCGGGTCACCGCGCGGTAGGTGTACTGCCAGGACGCGGCGGTGTCGGTGAGCAGCTCGTCGCCGAGGTGGTCGCCCCCGGCCAGGGCGCCCAGAACCGTTTCGTCGCCGTATTTGCCGGCGCCGATCCGGTCCACCCGGCCGTGGGCGACGAGCACCAGGCGGTCGGCCGGCGTGCCCGCCGCGGCGATCACGTCGCCGGGTGCGTACTCGTGCTGGACGAAGCGCTCGCCGAGCGCGCCGAGCACCTCGCTGTCGGTGAAGTCGCGCAGGGCGGGAAGTTCGCGGAGTTCGTCGGGGATGATCGATACTTCGGTGCCGGAGACGGCGAAGTCGACGCGCCCGTCGCCGACGGTGTAGGTCAGCCGCCGGTTGACGCGGTACGTGCCGCCCGAGACCTGCACCCAGGGCAGCAGCCGCAGCAGCCAGCGCGAGGAGATGCCCTGCATCTGCGGGACGGTCTTGGTGGTCGTCGCCAGGTTGCGTGCCGCGCCCGTCGTCAGGCTGGAATTCTGTGTCTCGCCTCCGGGGCCGGGAATTGTCTCGTCGGTAACCGTCACGGCTTCGCCACCAATCTAGGGAAGTTGACAATCGGACGGCGGCCGGAGCCACGGCCGTTCCGTGAGACGAGGTCCGAGCCGCTCGCCGCACTGAACATAGACGTGTTGTTTTAATCTGGGCAATCACTCAAAAGAGTGGCATGAAAAATAAGGGAGATGGACAGGTTTAGTGGAATCCGTCGGTGGAAAGTGTGCCGGGGTGATTCCGTCGCAGCGGCAGCGGAAGGCGCGGTGACGGCGGAAAGCCGACGCGGTGACGGAGCGGAACGTTCCCCGGCAGGAAAGCGGCCCGAGGCGGCCGTGCGGGACCGGCCGAGTCGCACCGCGGCCGGATCGAGGCCGTAAGGGTGCGCCACGGTCGTCGTACCGCGTGCGACCGGCCGGGGACCGCGCTCGTCGGCCCTGTGGACCGAGCGGGCCTCAGCCGGCGACGTCCGGCCGGCCGGCTCCGAGCGGCCCGTACATCTCGGCGAACGCCATGTCGGCGCACCGGCCCAGGCTCGTCAGCAGCCCGGCGGCCTGCTCCTGAGGTGCCGCGGGTGCGGCCGGATCGGCGTACTCCTCCAACACCAGGTAGGCCCCGGGCGCGGGGAGGGTGAACCAGCGGTAGGTCGGGCCGCACGGCTCCGGACCGGCCGCCTCGTGGAGAGCGGTGGCACTCCGCTCGGTGCCGTCCTGCCGGCGGTCGCTGACATCGAACCGGGCACGAACAAAGATGCTCATGCCCGGCACCCCATCACAACATCCGCGCTCGCGGTACGGCGCCGTCCGAATCCGCTTTCCGGATGCGGATTTCCGGCGGCCGCTTGCCCGAGAGGAATATGCCCCGGTCAGGCCCCCAGCAGCGGCCCGCCCGCCGCCAGCGTCTCCGCCAGCCGCTCCCGCGCCGCCGTGTCGCACGGCACCGCCGGATACTCGGCGCCGCGTGCCGTCCCCCACCGCCGTGCCACCGCCGCCGGGTCCTCGCCCAGCAGCAGCCCCGCCGCCTGCGCCGCCGCGCCCAGGGCGACCAGCTCGCGGGCCTCCGGCACCACCACCGGCCGTCCCGAGAGACGGCGTACGGTGTCCCGCCACGCGTTCCCGCGCGCGCCGCCACCGATCAGCAGCAGCGGCGCGTCGGCCGGTACGTCCTCGTCCACGATCCGGTCCAGCGCCTGGAGAAGCGCGAACACCGCACCGTCGTACGCCGCCTGGAGGAGCTGACCGCGTGTCGTGTCGTGCCGCAGGCCGTGCAGCAGCCCGGACGCCTGCGGCAGGTCGGGCGTGCGCTCACCGTCGAGGAAGGGCAGCATCACCGCCGACCCGCCGGGCTCGACGTCCTCCCGGTCCAGCCCGAGCAGGGCCGCGACACGGTCCACGGCCAGCGTGCAGTTCAGGGTGCAGGCCAGGGGCAGCCAGTCCCCGCGCGCGTCGGCGAACCCGGCGACCGTACCCGTCGGATCGCCGGCCGGGCGCCGGGCGGACACCGCGTAGACCGTGCCCGACGTCCCCAGGCTCAGTACGGGCTGCCCGGGGCGCAGCCCGAGCCCCAGCGCCGCCGCCATGTTGTCGCCGGTGCCCGCGGCGACCAGCGCGCCCTGTGGCAGTGGCAGTTCACCGGGCCGTACGGTGCCCGCCGCCTCGCCCGGCCGCGCGACCCGCGGCAGTGCTTTCGGGTCCAGGCCGACGTGCCCGAGGATCTCCTCGTCGTACGCCTCGTCGGCCGGTGACCACCAGCCGGTCCCGGAGGCGTCGCCGCGGTCGGTGACCGCCTCGCCGCCGAGGCGCTCGGTGAGGTAGTCGTGCGGCAGCCGCACCGCGGCCGTCGCGTCGGCCGCCGCCGGCTCGTTCTCCCGCAGCCAGGCCCACTTCGTCACGGTGAACGCCGGCAGCGGCACGCTGCCCACCCGCCGCGCCCACGCCGCCGGTCCGCCGTGCTCGGCCAGCAGGCGCCGGTGCTGGGGCGCCGACCGTACGTCGTTCCAGAGCAGCGCCGGACGCACCGGCCGCCCCGACACGTCGAGGGTGACCAGGCCGTGCTGCTGACCGCCGACGGACACGGCCGCCGCCTCCCGCGCGGCGTCACCGCACTGGTCCAGCGTTTCGCCGAGCGCGCGCCACCACTGTTCGGGGTCGCTCTCCTTGCCCGCGCCGCCGAGGTCCGCTCCGTCGGCGGCCGTACCGCCGGTGACCACGTGCGGAGCCTGGCCGCGGGCCACGACCTCGCCGGTCGCCGCGTCCACCACGAGCGCCTTGGTGGACTGGGTGGAGCTGTCCACGCCGACGACGAGCGGACCCGCTGCCTGTGTACCCATCGCGTTCTCCCTCTTCGCACCGCGGGCGTCGCCCTGCCGGACGACGCCGGGCGCCCCGCCCGTCCCGGGGCTTCCCCGGCGTGCTGCCGCATATTAGTTTGGCCCCGGCTCCGTGTGTGCAGCGCCATGACGAAGGGGCCGAGGAGCCATGATGAGCTGTCAGCCCGTGCCCGAGGACAAGTTCAGCTTCGGCCTGTGGACGGTCGGCTGGCAGGGCCGCGACCCCTTCGGGGACGCCACCCGCCGCCCGCTCGACCCGGTCGAGTCCGTCCACCGGCTGGCGGAACTGGGCGCGTACGGCGTCACCTTCCACGACGACGACCTGATCCCCTCCGGCTCCGGCGACGTCGCGCGCGAGGCGGCGGTCAAGCGCTTCCGCCAGGCACTGGACGCCACCGGCCTGACCGTGCCGATGGCCGCGACCAACCTCTTCACCCATCCCGTGTTCAAGGACGGCGCGTTCACCGCCAACGACCGCGACGTCCGGCGCTACGCCCTGCGCAAGACCCTGCGGAACATCGACCTCGCGGCCGAGCTGGGCGCCCGTACGTATGTGGCGTGGGGCGGGCGCGAGGGCGCGGAGTCCGGCGCGGCCAAGGACGTGCGCGCGGCCCTGGACCGGATGCGGGAGGCGTTCGACCTGCTCGGCCAGTACGTCGTCGAGCAGGGCTACGACCTGCGGTTCGCCATCGAGCCGAAGCCCAACGAGCCACGCGGCGACATCCTGCTGCCCACGGTCGGCCACGCGCTCGCCTTCATCGGGCAGCTGGAGCGGCCCGAGCTGTACGGCGTCAACCCGGAGGTCGGGCACGAGCAGATGGCCGGGCTCAACGTCCCGCACGGCATCGCCCAGGCCCTGTGGGCCGGCAAGCTCTTCCACATCGACCTGAACGGGCAGTCCGGCGTCAAGTACGACCAGGACCTGCGCTTCGGCGCCGGGGACCTGCGCGCTGCCTTCTGGCTGGTGGACCTGCTGGAGACGGCGGGCTACGAAGGTCCCCGGCACTTCGACTTCAAGCCGCCGCGCACCGAGGACCTGGACGGGGTGTGGGCCTCGGCGGCCGGCTGCATGCGCACCTACCTGATCCTCAAGGAGCGCGCGGCGGCCTTCCGCGCCGACCCGTCCGTCCAGGAGGCGCTGCGCGCGTCCAGAGTGGACGAGCTGGCCCGGCCCACCGCCGAGGACGGACTCGCCGGTCTGCTCGCGGACCGTACGGCGTACGAGTCCTTCGACGCGGAGGCGGCCGCCGCCCGTGGCATGGCGTTCGAACAACTCGACCAGCTGGCCATGGACCACCTGCTGCGGGCCCGCTGACCGGCCTTCAGCGAAACGGTTCGCGCGGGCCCGATCAGCCGAACAGCTTGCGCAGGAAGCGGATCTCCTCCGTCCGCTGGTGTCCGCCGCCGCCCTCGTGCCCGTTGAACCGCCACAGCCGCAGCTCTTTGGCGCCCGCGTAGTGGTGGTACGCGGCGAAGCCGGTGGAGGCGGGGGTGATCGGGTCGCGCAACGCGGTACCGAAGAGGGCGGGGGCGCTCGCGCGGGCCGCGAAGTTCAGGCCGTCGAAGTGGTCGAGGGTGTTCAGGGCGGCGTCCACCTCGGTCCGGGCCCCCGCGAGGTAGCGGGAGAGTTCGCCGTACGGGCCTTCGTCGGTGATCTCGACGGCGCGCCGGACATGCGTCAGGAACGGTACGTCGATCAGCGCGCCCGCGAGTCCGGGCACCAGCCCGGCGACGGCCAGCGCGATGGCGCCGCCCTGGCTGCCGCCCGCCACCACCACACGCCCGGCGTCCACCGCCGCGTGGCCGCGTGCTGCCGCCACGGCCCGTACGCCGTCGGTGTAGACCCGGCGGTAGTAGTAGTCGTCCGGGTCGAGCAGCCCCTGCGTCATCTTGCCGGGCACGCCCGGATGCGGGGAACCGACCGGGTCGGGGGTGTCGCCGGGCCGGTCGGGGCCGCTCTGCCCCCGGGTGTCCATGACCAGCGCGGCGTAGCCCGACACCGGCCACAGCAGCCAGTCCTGCGGATGCAGCCGGCCGCCGCCGTACCCGAGATACTGCACGACGCAGGGCAGCGGACCGCTCGCCTCCCGGGGCAGCAGGAACCAGCCCCGGATGCGGTGTCCGCCGAAGCCCGAGAATTCCACGTCGTACGTGTGCAGCAGCGACAGGCCCGCGTCGGTCTCCTCGAAGCGCGCGTCCAGATCGTACGTACCGGCCTCGTCCAGGGTGCGCTGCCAGAACGCGTCGAATCCGTCGGGTTCGGGCAGCGGCGGACGGTAGCTGCGCAGTTGGTCGAGGGGCAGGTCGACGAACAAGCGGTGCCTCCAGGTCGG
Organism: Streptomyces sp. NPDC045470; assembly: GCF_040646595.1. Classification (NCBI taxonomy): domain Bacteria; kingdom Bacillati; phylum Actinomycetota; class Actinomycetes; order Kitasatosporales; family Streptomycetaceae; genus Streptomyces; species Streptomyces sp. NPDC045470. The sequence continues at coordinate 236,107 of NZ_JBEZAN010000003.1, read as the reverse complement.
GAGCGGGCGGCGGGCCCGCGACAGCCTCCGGCGCCCGCCGGGTACCGGGCGCGCAACCTACCAGGCGCCGCCCCCGCGCCGCTCGGTCACGACGTGGGCCGCTCCTCCTCCGGCCCCCGTGCACCGGCCTCCGGCACCTCGCTGAGCCCGGCGGCCGCCGGATCGAGCACCCGGGCCAGGAACGTCCGCGTCCGCTCGTGCTGAGGATCGGCCACCACCCGTTCCGGTGGCCCCTCCTCGACGATGACCCCGCCGTCCATGAACACCACCCGGTCGGCGACCTCCCGCGCGAAGCTCATCTCATGGGTGACGACGAGCATCGTCATGCCGTCCTGGGCGAGGGAGCGCATCACCGCCAGCACGTCGCCCACCAGTTCCGGGTCGAGCGCCGAGGTCGGCTCGTCGAAGAGCATCAGCTCCGGCTCCATGGACAGCGCGCGGGCGATGGCCACCCGCTGCTGCTGGCCGCCCGAGAGCTGCGCCGGAAAGGCGGTCTCCTTGTCGCTCAGACCGACCCGCGCGAGATGGGCGCGCGCGGTCCGTTCCGCCGCGGCCCGGTCACGGCGCAGCACCCGCCGCTGGGCGATGGTCAGGTTATCCAGCACGCTCAGGTGCGGGAAGAGGTTGAAGGACTGGAAGACCATCCCGATCCGGCGCCGGACCCGGTCGATGTCCACGTCCGGGTCGGTGACCTCGGTGCCCGCCACGGTGACCCGGCCCGCGGTCGGCTGCTCCAGCAGGTTCACACAGCGCAGCAGCGTCGACTTGCCCGACCCCGAGGGCCCGATGACGCACACCACCTCGCCCCGCTCCACGGAGAAGTCGATGCCCTTGAGCACCTCCAGGGCGCCGAAGGACTTGTGCAGCCCCTCGACCTCGATCGCCCGTCCTGCCGTCGCCGGCCTGCCGTCGGTGCGCACCGCCGTCACCTCGCCTTCGCGGTACGGGCCTCCAGCCGCCGGACCAGTTGGCCCAGGGGGAGGGTGATGACGAGATAGAGCAGGCCGGCCACGAGGATCGGCGTCAGGCTCTTGTGCTCGTTGAGGGCGTCCCGCCCGAAGTTCGCCAGCTCGAACTGGCCGAGGGACAGGCCGAGCAGATAGACCAGCGAGGAGTCCTTGGTGAGCAGGATCAGCTCGTTGGTCAGCGGCGGCAGGACGATCCGGAACGCCTGCGGTATGACGATCGAGCGCATCGCGCGGCCCGGCGACATCCCCAGCGAACGCGCCGCCTCGGTCTGCCCCTTGGGCACGGCCTGGATGCCGGCCCGGATGGTCTCCGCCATGTACGCGGCACCGACCAGGCCCAGCGAGAGCATCACGGTGATGTTCATGTCCAGCGCGACCTCGAAGGCCAGCGGCACGCCGAAACCGAGCGCGATGAACACCAGCAGCGCCGGCACCCCGCGGAAGAACTCGATGTAGGTGACGGCGAGCCAGCGGTACGGCGGCACCTGCGACAGCCGCATCAGCGCCAGCACCAGACCGAGCCCGAGACCGAACCCGAAGCCGAGCAGGGTGTACAGGACGGTGTTGACCAGCGCGGTGGTGATGATCTCGGGGAACAGCGCCTTGGCGACCGCCACGTCGAAGAACGCGTGGCGCAGCGTCCCCCAGTCGGCGACCAGGGCGAGGACGAGCACGGCGGCGGCCAGTACGGCGTACTGGCCGCCGCGCAGGAGGCGGGCCCTCCGGCGTCGGGACAGGGGCATCAGTGTCGGCTCCTCATGCTGGCCGCGGGATCAGCGCTGCTTGGGCGTGGTGCCGAACCACTTCTTGTAGATCCGGTCGTAACTGCCGTCGGACCGGGCCTGCTTCAGCACCTCGTTGATCTTCTTGCGCAGCGCGTCGTTGCCGGTGCGCACGCCGATCCCGTAGTGCTCGCCGGTGTCGAACTCCGCCGTCACCGCCGTGTCCGGGTTCTGCTTGACGTAGTCGAACAGCACCCCGTTGTCGTTGATACCCGCGTCCACCTGCCCGGACTTCACCGCGGTGAGCAGCAGCCCCAGGTCCTCGAACTCGACCAGCTCGACGCCCGCGCCGTGCTTCTTGGCGTACTCGGCGCCGGTGGTGGCCTTCTGGTAGCCGAGCTTCTTCCCCTTGAGGTCCTCGATCTTCTTGTAGGCGCCGCCCTTCTTGGTGATGAGTGCCTGGGTGGCGTCGAAGTACGGGTCGGAGAAGTCCATGACCTTGTCGCGCTTGGCGTTGATGGTCATGCCCGCCGCCGCCAGGTCACACTTGCGGATGGCGAAGTCCTGGCCGGTTTCGATGCCTTCGAAGGGCGTGTTGACGATCTCCTGCGGCACGCCGAGTGCCTTGGCGACCAGATCGACCAGGTCCACGTCGAACCCGACGATCTTGCCCTCCTTCTTCACCTGGAAGGGCGCGTACGGCAGATGGGTGCAGGTCTTGAGCGTGCCGGGGGAGACGAGCTGGACGCCCGAGGCCGACTTCTCGCCGGCCGCCCCGCCCGACTTGGTGCTGGTGCAGCCCGTGGCGAGGAGGGCGGCGGCCGCGACGAGGGCGGCCGTGGCGGACATCGAGGAGCGAACGGACACGGGTCCTCCGGATCAGGATGCGGCCCCACACTCACCGGTCGGAGGTGAGTTGGCTGCATCCTGCCACCGGCCAGGGCCGATGTCGCCGTCGGCGGTGTTGCGACCGGGTAACGACCGGGGCCGGCCGGGGCCGTCCGCAGCGCCGTGCACGGTGCGGAACGCGAACCGGTGTCCGCGGTACGGCACCGGTCCGGACGTCGGCTTTCAGCCGGTCAGCTGCCGCGCCAGCGCCGCCACCGCCTCCGGCCCCACCCGGCAGCAGCCGCCGACGAGCCGGGCCCCCGCGGCGGTCCAGGCCGCGACCCGGTCCGCGCTGAAGGCGGGCGTACCGCACCAGGCACGGGCCCGGGCGTCCCAGCTCTCGCCGCTGTTCGGGTAGACGACCACCGGCTTGCCGGCCGCGCGGGCCGCCATCGGCACCGCCCGGTCGGCGTCCTCGGGGGTGCAGCAGTTCACGCCCACCGCCACCACTTCGGGGGCGTCCGCCGCGAGCGCGAAGGCGTCCGCCAGCGGCTGCCCGGCCCGGGTACGGTCCCCGGCCGCGCTGAACGACAGCCAGGCCGGCACACCGAGGCCCCGTACCGCCCGCAGCAGGGCCCGCGCCTCGTCCGTGTCCGGCACGGTCTCCAGCGCCAGTACGTCGGGACCGGCCGCGGCCAGCGCCTCCAGCCGCGGACGGTGGAACCGTTCGAGCTCGGCCACCGACAGTCCGTAGGCGCCCCGGTATTCGGAGCCGTCCGCCAGCATCGCGCCGTACGGACCGGCCGACGCGGCGACGTACAGCGGTCCCGCCACGCCGTCCGCCGTCGCCTGCCGTGCCGCCTCGCGCGCCAGCTCCACACTGCGCCGCAGGAGCCCGGCTGCCTCCGCCGCACCGATGCCCCGCGCGGCGAACCCCTCGAAGGTCGCCTGATAGCTGGACGTGATCGCCACCTGCGCGCCCGCCTCGTAGTACGCGCGGTGCGCCGCCACCACGGCGTCCGGGTCCTCGGCGAGCAGCCGCGCCGACCACAGCGCGTCGCCGAGGTCGTGTCCGGCGGACTCCAGTTGGTTGGACAGCCCGCCGTCCAGGACGAGCGGGCCCGCGGCGAGGGCGGCGGCGAACGAGGGCGCGGCAGTGGTGCTCATGACGCCCAGCCTCTCACCCCGGTCCGACGCGGCGCCTGTCCCGCACCCGGTCCCGTCCGGATGCTTGCCTCGCACCCGCTCCCGCCCGGGTGCCCGCCTCGCACCCGGACGCCCCGGTCACTCCGCCTGGACGGCCTGGATGTCCATCTCCACGCGGATCGTCGCGCCGATGGCCGCGATGCCCCGGGCGAGCATCTTGCGCCAGTCGAGCGTGAAGTCCTCCCGGTGCAGCTCGGTCACCGCGGTGCACGCCGTACGCGTCTCGCCGCCCATGCCGGTGCCGAGACCCAGGTACCGGGTGTCCAACTGCACCGACCGGCTGACGCCGTGCAGGTGCAGCACCCCCTGCACGGCCCAGCGGGCCCCGCCCTTGTGCACGAACCGCTCCCCGGCGAACTGCAGATACGGGTAGCGCGCCACGTCCAGGAACTCCGCCGAGCGCAGGTGGTCGTCGCGCATCTTGACCCCCGAGTCGATGCTCGCCGCGTCGATCGTCACCTCCACCCGCGAGTCCCGCATGTCCGGCGCGATCCACAGGCCGCCCTCGAAGTGGTTGAACCGGCCGTGGATCTCGGCCAGTCCGATGTGCCGGGCGGTGAAGCGGATGGACGAGTGGTCGGGGTCCAGCCGCCACTGCCCCGGCGTGGGCATCGGCGGTGCCGGGGCCGGCTCCAGCTGCAGCGTCCGCGGCGCGGTCCGCGCCCCCTCGGTCACCGCGCTGTCGAACCGCTCCGGGCGGAAGCCGTCGCAGGTGACCACCACGTGGTACACGGCGGGTGCCAGCGTCGCGGTGAACATGCCGTTGGGGTCCGTCTGGCCGCGCGTGACCTCGGTGCCCTCCGTGTTGCGCACCGACACCCCGGCCCGTGCCATCGGCAGCCCGACGGGGTCGTGGACGCTGAGGTCCAGTGCACCGGCACCGCGCGGGATCGGGGCCGGTGCGGGGGCACTGCGGGCGGAGCGGTCACGAAGGCGGGTGAGGATGGCGAGCGCCATGGCAGGACGGGGCCTCTCGGTCAGTTGTGTCGAAAAAGTACATCTCCATCCTGTCATTGGTTTAGACCGCTGAGGACAACGGCTGTCAATACCCGATGAAACGTGAAATTCATCGCACCGGGGAGAAGGTGATGGCGAACCGGGCGGGAGCCACCGTCAGCTCGTGCTCCGGCAGCACCCCGGGCCCGCAGGAAGCGCTGCCGATGCCGTGCTGGGCGTGATCGAGGTGGATCCAGATCCAGTCTCCCGGAGTGAGGTCGGTGGTGTGCCGGGCGGCGTCCAGCTGCTCGCTCGTCCAGCGGCGCGCGCTGAACCAGAAGGACGGCTCGCCCTCGGCACGCAGCGCCGAGCCGTCGCTGCGGGACAGCTCCGCCCAGCGCACGTCCGCCCGCGCCCCGTTCTCCTGCGGACGCACGTACGGCGTCTGCATCGCGTCCACCGGCATGCGCCACAGCCCGGTCCGCGCCGCCGCCCGCGTGTCCGGATACGCCTCGCCCGGGCCGCCGCCGTACCACCGCGCCGTCGAGAGGTTGCCGCACACACCCAGCCGCACACCGAGCCTGGGCAGCGGGCAGGGCCAGTCGCCGTACGGCCGGACCGACACCTCCAGCCGCAGCCGCTCACTGTCGGCGGTCCAGCGGTACTCCGTGTCCAGGGCGAGGTCGGTACCGGCCGGCGCGACCCGGGTGCGTACCACCACCGCGTGACGGTCGCACTCCACGGACGCCACCCGGTGCCGCATGCGGTGCAGTCCGATACGGCGCCACTGCGCGGCGCGGTGCGGACCCGGCTGCCAGGGCGCGCCCTCGTCGTTGTCGGTCGGTGCCCGCCACACGTCCAGCCGGGGCCCCTTCAGATGGCAGCCGTCGAGATACCGGAGCACACCGGTGGTGGCGTCGAAGGCGCCCGGGCCGAGGAGGATGAGGTTGCCTTCGCCGCGCCGGGGCGACGCGCCCGGGGCGGTGGGACGGGGCGTGGGGCGCGGCGGGGTGGCGGGCAGCTGACCCCAGGCGACCTCGTGACCGGCCGCGGCCCAGGCAGTGTCCCCGGCCAGGGACGCCCGTACCGTCCACAGGGCCTCGCGGCCGCGCCGGCCGGCGGGTTCTGGGGGCAGCTTCACCTCGGCGCGGGCTCCGGGGGCGAGCGGCGGCACGGCCAGCGGTCCTTCGGCGAGCACCTCGCCCTCGGCCTCGTAGGACCAGTGGAACGCCAGGTGCGCCAGGTCGCCGAAGTCGTGCAGGTTGGTGATCCGTACGGTGCCGGACCCGCCGCTCTCCGTGCCGCCGTCCTCGCCCGTGCCGTCGATCCGTACCGGTTCGACGACCTTCTTGAACTCCACCAGCCCCGGCGACGGCACCCGGTCGGGGAAGACCAGGCCGTCGCAGACGAAGTTGCCGTCGTGCAGGTCCTCGCCGAAGTCGCCCCCGTACGCGTGGAACACCTCGCCGTGCGGGGTGCGCTGCCGCAGCCCGTGGTCGATCCACTCCCACACGAAGCCGCCCTGGCAGCGTTCGTACGTCTCGAAGAGCCGCTGGTACTCGCGCAGTCCGCCGGGGCCGTTGCCCATCGCGTGCGCGTACTCGCACAGGAGGAACGGCAGGGCGCGGCGCCGGGCGTCCGCGGCCGGGTCGGCGAGCGGCTCCTCCTCCCGTCGGCCGATCCGTTCGACCTCGGAGTGCTCCGCGTACATCCGGGAGTAGACGTCGGTGTCGGCGCACGACGGGTCGCCCTCGTAGTGCAGCGGCCGGGAGGGGTCACGGTCGCGCGCCCAGGCGGCCATGGCGGACAGGCCGCGGCCGGTGCCGCACTCGTTGCCCAGCGACCACATGATCACGCTGGGGTGGTTCTTGTCGCGCTCGACCATCCGGCGCATGCGGTCCAGCAGGGCCGGGGTCCACGCGTCGTCGTCCACCGGGTTGCCCCGCCAGTCCTGCTGACCGAAGCCGTGCGTCTCCAGGTCGCACTCCTCGACCACCCACAGGCCCAGCTCGTCGCAGAGGTCGAGGAAGGCGGGATGCGGCGGGTAGTGGCTGGTGCGGACGGCGTTGACGTTGTGCTGCTTCATCAGCAGCAGGTCGCGGCGCATCGCCTCGGGGCCCAGCGCGCGGCCGTGCCGCGGGTCGAACTCGTGCCGGTTGACGCCGCGGAACAGGACGCGGCGCCCGTTGACCTTCAGCAGACCGTCCTCGACGCACACGGTGCGGAAGCCGATGCGCAGGGGGACGCACTCGCCGGGCGTGCGCAGTTCGGCGTCGTACAACTGCGGGGTCTCGGCCGTCCACGGTATGACCGGCACCGTCGCGCTCTGCCCGGTCGCCAGGTCCAGGCCGAGCGCGGGAACGGTGACCCGGCCCGCCGGCGCGCAGTCCACCCGGAGGGTGCCGTGGCCGGTGCGGTGGTCGTAGGAGGCGTGCACGAAGTGGTCCAGGACGGCGCCCGCGGGCCGGTGGTGCAGCGTGACGTCCCGGAAGACGCCCGGCAGCCACCACTGGTCCTGGTCCTCCAGGTAGCTGCCCGAGGACCACTGGTGGACGCGGACCGCGAGCACGTTACGGCGTGCCCGCAGCAGATGGCCCACCTCGAACTCGTGCGGCAGCCTGCTGCCCTTGAAGTGCCCCAGCTCCTTTCCGTTGAGCCACACCCGTGCACAGGACTCGACACCTTCGAAACGCAGCAGGGCGGGCCCGGGTTCCCAGGCGTCCGGAAGGTCGAAGGTGTGCCGGTGGTCACCCGTCGGGTTCTCGTCGGGCAGCCGCGGCGGATCGACGGGGAACGGGTAACGGGTGTTGGTGTACGCGGGTGCGCCGTGACCGGCGAGCACCCAGTGGCCCGGCACCCGCAGACCCTGCCAGTCCGTGTCGTCGAAGTCCGGCCGGGCGAAGGAGACGTCCGTGGAGCGGGCGGTCGGCAGGAGGCGGAACCGCCACATCCCGTGCAGCGACATCCGCCGCGCGTCCGAGCGGGCGAACCAGGCGCGCGGCGGCCGGCTGCCCAGGCCGGGGGACACGTCCTCGTAGTACGGGAGGTGCTGTGGGGGGCGGGGTACGGGCGGGGCGCTCGCGGGACGTCCGGCGGGGGCGGGGTGTCTTTCGGGTGCGGTGGGTGCTCCGGGGGTGCGTGGTGAGGGTGCGGGGTGTTCGGCGTCGGGTGCGGTGCGGGGACCGACGTGTTCGGCGTCGGGCAGGGGCAAGGGTCCTCCTAGCTGCGGGGACACGGCAGGGCGTGGGGGATCACGTCAGCGAACCACGCGCGGCGGCGCGCCGCGACCACATACGAATGATTGATCGCTGAAGCATTCGCTCCGTTTCGTACTGGTCCCGAGCGCCTCTGTTCGTGCCGAGGGAGCCGGGTACTCCGGGCCGTACGCCCCCCATTTTGGATCAGCGGGTGACAACCGGCCGTCCCCGGGCACCCGGGCAGCATGAACGATGCACCGAAGAATCCGGACCCCGTACCGGAGCACACCGCCGGGCTGGAGCCGGGCGGCGGGGTCCCGCCGGGCGAGACACCGCCCGCCGAGGGCAGCACCCCGGACGCCGGGCCCCTGGAGACACACAACCCGACCCGCGGCTGGTCCAAGGGACCGGTGCTGGCGCTCGCCGTCGTGGTCGTCCTTGTCGCCGCCTTCTTCATCGCCCGTATCTGGGGAGTGTGAGTACGCGGGGGCAGGTACGCGGGCCGGGAGCGGGCGAAGGGGCGATGGCCGCACGGCCGGGTACGGGCACGGGTCAGCAAGGCTTGCGCAACGGCCCGGTGTAGTCACGGAGCAGCAGGATCCGGCCGTCCCGGATGTGGAAGAGCTGCACCGAGCGCCCCTCGAACGCGTCGCCGCGCCCCACACCCCTGGTGAGCGTCTCCGCGATGACGACCTCCGGGTCCTCGGTGCGGTGGACGGCGAGCGTCCGGAGCACGTCGACGCGCAGGGCCGACATCGCCGCCCGTGCGAACGTGCGTATCGTCTCCCGGCCCTCGATGCGGTCGGGGACGTCCGGGCCCGCGAACGGCAGCTCGATCACGCCGTCCGGCGCGAACAGGTCCGCGAAGGCGTCCGCGTCCTGCGCCGTGACCGCGGCGCGCCGCTGTTCGAGAACGTCCAGGGGGCTCACAGCAGGCATGGTCCCTCCGATCCCGCACCGCCGGGCCGGCGTTCCGCGCACCGGCCTCTGACGCCGAGCAGGGTAGCGCCGTGCCGCGCGGGCAGTCAGCCCGCGCGGCACGTGTGGCGGCCTGGCGCAGCCCCGCCCTCGTACCGGCTACCCGGCTTCCTCCTCGCCGCTGCGCACCGCCGCGAGGGCAGCCGCGGGGTCCTCGGCCGCGGGCCCCGCGGGTGCCCACTGCCCGCGCTCCTTCAGGTACGGCCACCATCGCCCGTCACGCCCGAATCTGAGCTGGGCGCCACCGCCGACCACGGTCCAGCGGTTGCGGTCGTGGCGCAGCTTTGGTGGGGGTTCGTCCGCCTCCCAGGCACCGGCGAGCTGAGCCGTCGCGCGGGCCAGGGCCGCCGGCTCCGGTGTCCACTCCTCCTCCAATACGGCGAGCGCCGGTACGCCGCCGTACTCCCACGCCCGTACGGCCAGGGAGAGCGCTCTGGCCGTACGCCCGGAGCCGGACGCCAGTCGTGCGGCGATCCAGGGGGCGGGTCCGAGCGCTGCCAGACGTACAGCGTCCTGCGCGCGGGTCAGCGCTGCTTGCGGCGGTGCGTCGGCATGGCCGGGGGCCAGCGCGTCGGCCAGCAGCCGTTGGGCGCGCGCCGCCGTGTCACCTACTAGGAACTCCAGTGCCGGCACGTCCACGCCGGGGGCCGGATCCGTTCCTCCTCCGAGGACCGGAGCGGCGCCCGGCTCGTCCACGGCGGGCGGGGGCGCGGGCAGCGGCGGCAGGATGTCGCGCGCGGCGTACGCCTCCGCCGCCGGTATGCCCTCGGCCGCCGCCGGTTCCACCGCGCACTCACTGGACGCCAGGTGCTCAGCGACTTCCCGCGCGCGCAGGGCGGTACGGGCCTGAAGGTCCTCCAGGAGCTCCTGCTCGCTCCGTCCGCGCATCAGCAGCAGCACGAAAGGGTCCTCGTCCAGCAGGCGGGCCGTCTGGTGGCAGAGCGCGGCCGTGTGGGAACAGTGGTCCCACGCCCCGCAACCACACTCCGCCTCCAGGTCACCGATGCCGGGGAGCAGTTCGATGCCCGCGGCGGCCGCGTCCTCCACCAGGTGCGGCGGCATGTCGTGGTCCAGCAGCGCCGCGATGTGCCCGGCACGGTCCGCGACCAGGTCCAGGAAGCGGTCCCAGTCCGCCTCGCCCAACTCCTGGAGCAGCACGTCGCAACGGCACGGCGTACCGTCCCGGTCCTTGACGACCGCCGTGATCCGGCCCGGCCGTACGGAGACCGCGCCCACCGCCCCCGCCCGCGCGTGCCGGCGCCCCTGCTTGACCTGCTGGCCGTCCAGCGCGCTGTCCGCCAGCGCCTTCAGCCAGGCCAGGCCCCACCACGTCTGCGCGAAGCCACGGCCGTGCGCCGGCGGCAGGGCGGCGAAGGTGCGCTCCCTGCCCGGTCCCGGCAGGCGCGCGTCCCCGGAAGGTTCCGGGAGGGCTTCCCGGGCGTCCTCGTACAGGTTCCTCATCGCTCGCTCCCTCGCAGTGCCACCAGGTCCGCCAGCTCGGCGTCGGTCAGTTCGGTCAGCCCGGCCTCGCCGGAACCGAGCACCGCGTCCGCCAGCCGCTGCTTGCGCGCGAGCAGACCGGCGATCCGGTCCTCGACCGTGCCCTCGGTGATCATCCGGTGGACCTGCACCGGCCGGGTCTGGCCGATGCGGTACGCACGGTCGGTGGCCTGCGCCTCGACCGCCGGATTCCACCAGCGGTCGTAGTGCACGACATGCGCGGCCCTGGTCAGATTCAGCCCCGTACCCGCCGCCTTCAACGACAGCAGGAACACCGGCACGGCACCGTCCTGGAAGCGGCGCACCATCTCCTCGCGCCGCGCGACCGGCGTGCCGCCGTGCAGCAACTGCGTCGGCACGCCGCGCCCCGCCAGGTGCGTTTCGAGCAGCCGCGCCATCCGCACGTACTGCGTGAACACCAGCACCCCCGCGTCCTCGGCGAGAATCGTCTCCAGCAGCTCGTCCAGCAGCTCCAGCTTCCCGGAACGGCCCGCGATCAGCGGGCGCTCCTCCTTGAGGTACTGCGCCGGGTGGTTGCAGATCTGCTTGAGCGAGGTCAGCAGCTTGACGACCAGGCCGCGCCGGGCGAGGCCGTCCGCCGCCGCGATCTCGCCGAGCCCTTCGCGCACCACCGCCTCGTACAGCCCGGCCTGCTCCCTGGTCAGCGCCACCGCCCGGTCGGTCTCCGTCTTCGGCGGCAGTTCGGGCGCGATGCCCGGGTCGGACTTGCGCCGGCGCAGCATGAAGGGGCGGACGAGCCGGGCCAGCCGGTCGGCGGCAGCCGGGTCGGTGCCGCCTTCGACAGCCGTGGCGTAGCGCTCGCGGAAGCGGCTCAGCGGGCCCAGCAACCCCGGCGTCGTCCAGTCGAGTACGGCCCACAGCTCGGACAGGTTGTTCTCGACCGGCGTACCGGTGAGCGCCACCCGGGCGCCCGCGGGCAGGCGGCGCAGTGCCTTGGCCGTCGCAGAGAACGGATTCTTCACGTGCTGCGCCTCGTCCGCGACGACCAGACCCCAGCGGGTCGTCGCGAGCTTCGCCGCGTCCAGCCGCATCGTGCCGTACGTGGTGAGCACGAACGCGCCGTCCGCCAGGTCCGCGAGGCTGCGCCGGTCCGCGTGGAAGCGGCGCACCGGAGTGCCGGGCGCGAACTTCTCGATCTCGCGCTGCCAGTTGCCCAGCAGGGAGGCCGGGCAGACGACGAGCGTGGGCCCGGCGGAGGAGGGGGCGCTCTGCCGGTGCAGGTGCAGGGCGATGAGGGTGACGGTCTTCCCCAGCCCCATGTCGTCGGCGAGACAGCCGCCGAGACCGAGGGAGGTCATGCGGTGCAGCCAGTCGAGGCCGCGCAGTTGGTAGTCGCGGAGGGTGGCGGCGAGGGCGGGGGGCTGGGGTATGGGCTGCTCGGTGGCGCCGTTCGGGGCGGTGGGGGATGGCGTGGGGGAGCCCGGTACGGCGTGATCCGGATCGGTGGGCTCCGGTACGGCGAAGTCCTGGGTGGTGGCATCCGGTACGGCGGTGTCCGGAGTGACAGCCTCCGGTACGGCCGCACCCGGTACGGCGGTGTCCGGAGCGGTGAGCCGGTCGCGGAGGCGGGCCAGCCAGCCGGACGCCTGCACCGCCACCCGTTCGCCGTCCCCGGCCTCGGCGGTCCCGGTGAGCGCCGCGCCGAGCGCGTCGATGGGCGTCACCTCGCGGTCCTGGCGGTCACGGGCCGCCCGCAGCGCCTCGGGGTCGACGAGCACCCACTGGTCACGCAGCCGTACGAGCGGACGTCCCGCCTCGGCCAGCCGGTCCAGTTCCGCCCTGCTGATCTCCTGGTCACCGACGGCGAAGCGCCAGCTGAACGAGAGCAGCGCGTCGGCCGAGAGGAAGGACGGCACGCCGGACGCGGCGCGGTCCTGACCAGGAGCGTCGTCGTCCTGGCCCGCTCGCGCGTGCTGCGGCGCGCCGTCCTGGTCGGGCGGCCCCACCACGGCCCGGGTGGTGAGTCCACGTACCAGGTCCCGTGGCCAGTGCACCTGCACGCCGGCGGCGGCCAGCGCGCGCGAGGCCGGGCCGAGCAGCTCGGCGATCTCCTCGTCGGCGAGGTCCACCGCGTCCGGCACGGCGGCGGACAGCAGGGGCGTGAGCGGCGCCCAGACGGCGGCCGCGCGGCGCAGCGTGAGCAAGGTGTCCATTCGGGCCCGCGGGCCGAACGCCTGCCCGGTGGGGGAGTCGCCCGCCCACACCTCGGCGGCGTCGGCGACCAGAGCCGGGTCGGTGGGGTCGTGCAGTTGGAGAACGGCGGTGAAGCCGGTGCGGCCGGCGCCGGCGGCCCCGGGCCGGCCCGTGTCCGACCCGGGCAGCCCGGCGACCTCGACACGCAGGGAGATCCGTACACCGGCGTCGTGCCCGGCCGCCACATCGGCGGCCCAGTCGCGCTGTTCGGGGATGTGCTGCGGTTCGGGCGCGGCGAACGCCGGCCCGTCGGTGACCAGTGTGGCGGCGGGGGAGCGGGGCAGACTGTCCGCCACCGCGTCCAGGAAGTCGCGTACCAGGCGCTCGGGATCCGGCAGCAGTACGGGGCCGGAGTCGGGGCCGGTGGCGCCGGGGAGCGGGACGGCGTGCGCCTGTGGTGGCAGTGCCGCCGCCAGTTCGCGCAGCCGCTCGACGTCGGCGGGGTCGAGCGGGCCCACGCGCCACGCGTCGTGACCGGAACGGCTCACTCCGGGCAGCAGCCGCCCGCGGGCGACGAGTTGCAGCGCCAGTACGGCGGCGGTGCCCCAGAAGGCCGCGGCCGGATCGGACGTACGGGCCGCACGGGCGCGGGTGAGGACAGGAAGGGCGTCGGCGACGGGCAGCACGACGGCCGGAACGTCGATGAGCTGGATGCCGTCCCCGTCTCCGCCCCCGTCTCCGGCTCCGTCCTCGTTCCCGGTGCCGGAACCGGGGGCGGCCGGGAAGGCGACGGTCAGCGACTGTGTCGGCCACCCGGGGCCTTCCTCGCCTGCCGTGCCGTCCGCACGCCAGAAAGCGACCTGCCCCGTACGGGCCGGGTCGGCGGGCAGGAAGACCGCCGCGCGGCGCGCGAGGGCGAACGGTGGTGCGGAGGAGGTCGGGGGAAGAGCCGGGGGAAGAAGTGCCACGTGCAGCAAGCTCCTCAAGTTTGACTACTGGCGACCGGAGCGCCCGAGGGTACAGCATGATCGGGGGGCCGCGCCGACCACCGTCCGCGGCGGCCCGGCAGGCCGTCGGCGCGGAGGGAACCTGTGGGGCCGAAAAGGCGTTCAATGGGATACAGCGAGCGCGGCAACCGCCGCGGAAGGGACGTGAAGGATGTCCACGAACGCAAAGGTCGCCATCGGTGGCGTGGCGGCGGGAGTGATTTTGCTGTGGCTGCTGCCGTTCTGGGCGGCGGTGCTGGTCATGGTCGGTGTGCCGGCCGTGGCGTATCTGACGCTGGACCCCTCGCAGCGGCGCAGGCTGCGCCGTGCGACCCGCAAGGAGATAGGGCGCTGACCATGTGGCCGGTGCCCGGACGTCCGGCGGTGTGAGCCGGGCGGGCGACCGGGCCGCGACGACGTCCCCGTCAGCGGGCCCGTGGGCGGACGGCTCACGGGTGGGGCGCCGCCACGGCTCAGAACCGGACCGTCAAGCCGACCGGACCGTCAAGCCGGGCGGGCCCTCGAACAGGTCGCTCCCTCAAGCCGACCGGGCCGCCAAGCCGACCGAGCCCTCAAGCAGGTCGCTCCCTCAAGCCGACCGGACCGTCGAGCCGACCGGACCGTCGAGCCGACCGGACCGTCGAGCCGACCGGACCGTCGAGCCGACCGGACCGTCAAGCCGGCCGGGCCGCCAGCGCCTCCAGTGCCTGCAACAGTCCCGGCAACTCCGGCCCACGTCCCACCGGCAGTATCTCGCCGGGCTGCTCGTCCAGGAGGACGAACGCGATGTCGTCAGTACGGGCCACCATGCTCCACCCCGGGCCGTCCACGCGGAGTGTACGGGCCTCACCGGCGGCGAAGGACGAGCGGATGCGTCCCGGTGGTGGCGGCTCGGCCACGTAACCGCGTGCCTCGGTCAGTGCCCGCCGGACCCCGGCGTGCGGCCGGGCCCCCGGATCGACGAACGTGACCTCGCCCTCGACCTGTTCGCGCCAGGCCGCCCACTGGAGCGCGATCTCGTCCGCTCCCATCCGGCGCTGCGCCGGCCCCCACTGAGCGGCGTCCGGCGGCCTGAGTACGGCCGGACCGCCCTCTTCCGGCTCGGGGTCGTGCGGCGCGGGCACCCCCGGCGCCGCGACGGCGAGTGCGATCGGCCAGCCGGGCAGTGCTTCGACCATGCTCTCCTCGCCGGGGGAGAGGTCGTACTCCATCCCGCAGTCCCAGGCCGCGACGGCGCACGCGACGAGCGAGACGTCGTCCGTCACCACGGTCCAGCGCGCACCCGTCCCGTCCTGCCCGAGGACCAGGCCGTAGCCCTGCTCGTACGGTGCGAGGCCGAGCCCGGCGCACACCTCCGGATAGTCGTTGCCGAGCACGCTCGGAAACTGCGCGGGCGTCAGCAGCAGCGCCGTCAGGACGAGCAACTGATCGTCGTCGACGCTCCCGGGCGTGGCTCCGCCGGCGTTTCCGGCCGTGGACGTACCGGCGCTCTCGGTCGACACCCGGGGCCTCCCCATCCGATGCGCTCCGACCCGCCCGGCCCCGGTCGCCGCCTCCGGCCCCGGCCCCCGGACCCGCCCGCGCCGGGCCCGAACCGGCCCGATCGTTCCGATCAGTCGTCGGCGCACCCTAGTTGGCCGGGCAGCAGGTTGTCACCAGTCGTACGCCACCCCTCCGGAAACCGGCCACCCGGAGTTCGGCCCCGGCCCCGGTCTTATCTTTGGCCCCGGCCCCGGCTTTGGCTCCGGCCCCTCAAGCCACCGGCAGATTGAGCAGATCACGGGCCACCGTCTGCGGTGACTCCCTGCGCTCCCGGGCGAGCGCGATCACCGCCCGGCAGGCCAGCTCGTTGATGCCGAAGGCGAGCGCCTCGGGGGAGACCCATTCCGCCGTCTCCGCGCTGCGCTCGTCGTCGTCCTCGGCGCACGCTGCCACATGGGCCGCCGCTGCCTCGAAGATGTTGTGCCGCCGCTTCCCCCCGGGGGCTCGCGGCTCCTCGCTGCCCCGCAGGTGCTCGGCGGTGCGGAGGCGGGTGAAGAAGGTCCGAAGGCCGCGGAACAATTCGGAGATTTCGCGCAAGAACCCGGTCATTGTGTCCCCCATTCCCGGTTCCCGTTCCGGTCGTTCCAGTGTGCCCGTCACGCTTACGATGGGAACTTCGACGACGAAAGGGCGGGTACTCGGTGCGGCGTTACGACTGGCTCAAGGAGATCCAGCGGCTGGACCCGGAACGGGACTTTCTGCGTATCCACCGCATCACCACGACGTACGAATTCCCGTGGGACGTCGCGCGCGCCCTGGAGCTGGCGCTCTACCGCACCTACGCCGTTCCCAGCATCGGCCGGCTGCTGGCCGAGACCGCCGAGCTGACGGACCGTACGCAAAAGCGCTACGACGACACCGCGCTCCTCCTGGACGCGGTGATGGAGCACGGCTTCGACAGCGAGGACGGCCGGACCGCGATCCGCCGCATCAACCAGATGCACCGCAGTTACGACATCACCAACGACGACATGCGGTACGTGCTCTGCACCTTCGTGGTGGTCCCCAAGCGCTGGCTCGACCAGTTCGGCTGGCGGCGGCTGAGCGAGCACGAAAAGCATGCCTCGGCCGTCTACTACCGCACCCTCGGGCGCCATATGGGTATCACCGGCATCCCGCAGGACTTCCAGGAGTTCGAACGCTGCCTGGACGATTACGAGCACGCGCACTTCGGCTGGGACGAGGGCGGGCGCCGGGTCTCGGACGCCACGCTCGGCCTGATGGCGGGCTGGTACGGCCCGCTGGCCCCGGTGGTGCGTGGCGCGAGCATGGCCCTGCTGGACGACGCCCTGCTGAACGCTTTCCGCTACGAGCGTCCCGGGCCGGCTGTCCGTGCCGCGGTGCACGGCGCACTGCGGCTGCGCGCCAAGTCCGTACGCCTGCTGCCGCCGCGCCGGCGCCCGCACTACGCCCGCCAGAACCCGGAGATCAAGGGCTATCCGAACGGCTACACCATCGCCGGCCTCGGCACCTTCCCCCAGAACCGCCCTGCGGGCGGCTGCCCCGTACCGCACTGAGACGCCCGGCGGCCGGAAAGATCTCCGCCCTGATCGTCTCTGCTCGTTCCGGAGTCATACTTGAGCGGTGACCGAGGAAGACCGCGAGTACGCCCAGCAGTGGCTGGCCGAGCGCGGTGTCACCCGGACGGCGGACGCGTGGCGCGACCGGCGGTCGCCGGGCGCGGTGCTGACACCGACACAGGTGGCGCACGCGTGGACGGACGAGGTGCTGTCCGACAGCGGCCTGGCCACGTCCGCCCGTCTGCGGCTCGCGTTCGGCCTCCTGGACCTGCTGGGCGATTACTGGGTCACGTGCGAACTCCGCCTCGCCGTACGCGACGAGCGGCACCCGCTGCGGGCGGACCTCTTCTGGGACGCCTGTCGTCGGCGGCTGGAAGCCCCTGAAGAGCCGGCCGCCCTTCTCTCCTCACTCTGGGTGGACTGGTTCGAGGACCGGGCCACCGCGGAGGAGGCGTTCGCCGAGGTGCTGGGCAACGATGTGGAGGGCATGGACGCACCGGGTGACGGCACCGTAGAGGCGCCGGGCCTCACGACGTCGCACCTCACCGGGCCGGTTCGCACGATGCCGAACGGTACGGAGCGGGACGCCCTGCTCCGTCGCGCCACCAGGGTCCTCGGCGTCTCGGGGCCCGTGCCCTGGCGGGTGAAGCACGCCGCGTACCGTACCGCCGCGACGGTCCCGCAACTCCACCCCGCGCTGTTCCGCGGCCTCCTCGGCAGCTACCACGACCTGTACGGCGATCTCGACCCCCGCGCCGCACTCGCCCTCCTGGGCCAGTTGCACCTGTCTGCCGTCACCGAGCACCTGGCTCCGCTGCGCGCCGTCCTCACGGCCGGCCACCGGAACCACTACCGCGCCCCGGACGCCTGGCCCCGGGCCCTGGAGGCGTCTCAGGCCCCCTGACGCACGGCCAGCGCCAGGAAGCGGGCGTCCTCGTCCACGTACCGCGCCAGGTCCCAGCCGGAACGGGCGAGCAGCGGCCGCAGGTTGGGCTCGGCCCGTACGTCGCCCGGCGTGAGCGGGCGCCCCTTCCGCGCCGCCAGCGCCGCCCGCCCGACCGGGTGGAACAGGGCGAGCCGGCCTCCGGGCCGTACGACCCTGGCGAGTTCCGCGAGACCCGTCCCGGGGTCGGCCAGATGGGACAGCAGCCCGGCGGCGAAGACCGCGTCGAGTGCGGCGTCCGGCAGCGGGAGCCGCTGCACGTCGGCGAGCAGCAGGGGCGCCAGGCGCGCACGTCCGGCCCGTACGGCCGCCGCGAGCATCTCGGGAGTCAGATCGGCGCCCAGCACCGTACCGTCCGCCCCGACGGCGGCCCGCAGGGCTGGCAGCGCCCGCCCCGTACCGCAGCCCGCGTCCAGCACCCGGTCGCCCGCGCGCAGCTCCATCGCCGCGACACCCGCCTGGTAGGCCGGACCGTCGTCGGGGAACCGCGCGTCCCAGTCGTGCGCCCGGGAGCCGAAGAACTCCCGCACGTCATGCGTCTGAACGGTGTCCTCGGGAGCTTTGGCGGCGTCGTCGTCCATACGGCAACTCTAGATGCCGCTGATCGTCCGGGGTACGCGGTGGTTGGTGCCGCAACTGTTTCCCTTCGATGTCTTACCTTCCCGGCCGCCCGGCGTAATCATGCAGGCATGACGGACACGGGGAAGTGGAATTTCGTCGACCATTTCGGTGCCGATCCGCAGGGCCTCATCGACGCGGCGGCTCTCCTGCAGCACGCGGTGACCACCATCTGTGACGCCGGCGGCGGAACGCTGGTGATTCCCCCCGGGCGTTACCGGATGCACAGCACGGGAACGGTGGTACCGGATTCGGGGAACCTGACCGTGATCGCACACGGCGCCCACATTTTCCGCAGCGACACCTCCACCATCGACACGCTCTGGGGCGGCGGTTTCTCCCACGACGGCTACAACGGCGCCTCCAACATCAGCATCCACGGCGGCCTGTGGGACGGTGGCGCGGGCAATCCGCGACCGCTGGACATGTTCGCCTTCTGCTCCGCGGAAAACATCCTGTACGCGGACCTGGTGGTCGAGAACATTCCGGACTGGCACGCGATCGAGTTCCACGGCGTCCGCAACGGCACGGCGCGCAACTGCGTCTTCCGGCGTTTCAAGGCCACCACACCGACCCGGTTCTTCTCCGAGGCGATCGAGGTCCAGGAGGCGCCGGACGGTACGCACAGCAGCGGCATCGTCGTGGACGGCTGCTCGGCCGACGGATACGGAGCCCTGGTGGGCACGCACACGGCCACCTTCCCCGGCCGGTTCCACGACGGTCTGCGGGTGGTGAACAACAGGATCACCAACGCCAAGAACTACGCCGTACGCGCGCACAACTGGCGCCACGCGGTCATCGCGAACAACATCATCGAGGACTGCAACAGCGGAATTCAGGTACAGGTGGATCCCGCCGCGCAGTACCGGTCGTGGTTCTGGTCGCAGACCGAGGACATCATCATCGCGCACAATGTCCTGACGCACATGGGACTGGAGAAACAGCCCGGCCAGGGCGCGCGTTACGCCACCATCGGCGTGTACGGAATGTCGGACACGCCGATGGAGAACGTCGTCGTGACGGGGAACATCATCCGTGACTGGGCCAGTTCGAACGGCATAGCGCTGCAGTACGTCCACGAGGGAGTGGTCACCGGAAACGTCGTCAAATACAGCCAGGGCGGCGACGGCACCGCGATACTGTTCACCTCCTGTTCCGGCGGGACTGCCACGGGAAACAATGTCCGCTACGCCGGTTCGGGCGTGGTCGGCGCCGAAGTCTCCGCCGGGAACAGGATCAGCCTCCGGTGAGCGCGGTGTGCTGTGGTGCGTCGCGGCGCGCCGTGCGCACGGCTGACGCCGTCAGGTGGTCACCGCGGCAGTTGATCAGCCGTTCACCCGGGCCAGCGAGAAACCGTCGTACCCCTTGCTGCCCACGGTCTGCACCGCGGTGGCGGTCAGCTTCGGGTTCTGCGCGATGAGTTCCAGGAACCGGCGGAGGCCGCGGATCGAGGGGTCCGTACTGTCGGCGTCGGCGATGTCCCCGCCCCGGACGACATTGTCACCGATGATCAGGCTGCCGGGGCGGGTGAGTTCGAGGACCCGCTCCAGGTAGTACGGATTGTTCGGCTTGTCCGCGTCGATGAAGACCAGGTCGAACGGTTCGGCGCGTTCGGTGACGAGCTGCGCGAGGCTGTCGAGCGCCGGAGCGACGCGCACCTCGGTGCGCTCCGTGAGCCCGGCGCGCGCGAGGTTCGCGCGGGCCACCGCGGCGTGCGCGGGGTTCGCCTCCAGAGATATCAGACGGCCGTCGGCGGGCAGGGCGCGGCCGAGCCAGATGGTGCTGTAGCCGCCGAGCGTGCCGATCTCCAGGATCCGTCGGGCACCCTGTGTCAGGGCAAGGAGGTGGAGCAGTTTGCCCTGCGTGGGAGTGACGCTGATGTGGGGGAGGCCGGCCGCTTCGCTGTCGCGCAACGCGGCGTGCAGCGCTTCGTCGTCCGGGGCGAGCAAGGAGCTGAAGTAGTCGTCGACCGTGTTCCACTGCTGCTGAGACATCTGGTCCCTTCGCCTGCCTAGTTAGGTCTGCTAATCAAACTACCAGGGGCGGGTGCGTCTGTTCGCGTGATCGGCGGACCGGAACCGTTACCGCTCCGGCTCACCTCTCAGGTCTGATGGCCCCGCTCGTGCAGTGGCGTGAGGTGGTCGCACAGTTCGCACCGTGGCGCGTCGCGGGCCGCCCGGATGCCGAGCAGCGGCTCACCGCAGATGGCGACCAGCGGCCGTACGGGCGACTCCCGCGGATGGCAGATGCGGCAGACGTTGTGCCAGGGACCGGCCTCGTTGTCGCCCGCGGCGGGAACGGCCGCGATGTCCGCGCCGGTACCGGTGGCCTCATGGGTGGACATCATCAGCCTTCTTTCTCGCGTCCCGCCGGCGCGTCGGCCGGTCTGCGGCGCGGGCTCCCCGTTGGTGGCGCCCGGCCGGACCGTGGCCGGGGCTTTCTCCCGAAGCGTACGAACTTGTCAACTCCGTGCCACGCTGCGTAGCGCAAGGAGTACGGTCCTCGCCATGGTTTTCGAGGCGCACGACGAATCCCACGACGTACCTGAAGCGCCTGCTGCCGGGCCCGCGAACACCCCGGACGACAGCGCTGACGACAGTCCGATGGCTCTGAAGATCCTGGTGGCGGGCGGCTTCGGGGTCGGCAAGACGACCCTGGTCGGCGCCGTGAGCGAGATCCGGCCGCTGCGTACGGAGGAACAGCTCAGCGAGGCGGGCGCGGCGCTGGACGACGCCCGGGACGTGGTGCGCAAGCCCACGACCACCGTGGCGATGGACTTCGGCCGCATCACCATCCGGGCCGGCCTGTCGCTGTACCTCTTCGGCACGCCGGGGCAGGACCGGTTCTGGTTCCTGTGGGACGACCTGGCGCAGGGCGCGCTGGGCGCCGTCGTGCTGGCCGACACCCGGAGGTTGGAGGACTGTTTTCCCGCCGTGGACTACTTCGAGAACCGCGGGATTCCCTTCCTGGTGGCCGTCAACTGCTTCGCCGAAGCGCGCGCTTACGGGGCGGGCGAAGTGGCGCGGGCACTCGACCTGGACCGGGGCACTCCGGTGGTGCTGTGCGACGCGCGGGACCGCGACTCGGGGAAGGAAGTGCTGATACGGCTGGTCGAGCACGCCGGTCGGGTGCACACCGCCCGGCTGCTCGACTCGGTGAGGTGAGCGCGCGCCCACGACGGTCATGCTCCGGCTGGCCGTGTCGCCCGGGTACGGCCCGGCGACATCAGCCGGCGAGGTCGGCGACCGCGACGACCTTGCTGATCCGGACCCGTACGAGCAGTTCCCCGGGCACGCCGTTGCGTGCCCCGTACTCCTCGGCCCGGTCCTCGCCCATGTAGCGGGCCGCGATACGGGTGGCCCAGGCCCGCACCTCGGAGAGTTCGTCGCTGGTCTCGGCCGTCCCCTCCACGATCGCGAAGCTGAACGGCGGGCGGTCGTCGTCCACACAGAGCGCGACACGGCCGTCCCGGGCGAGGTTGCGCCCCTTGACCGTGTCGGCGCCGGTGTTGAAGACGAGGTCGTCGCCGTCCAGCAGGAACCACACGGGCGCGATGTGCGGACTGCCGTCGGCCCGTACGGTCGACAGTTTTCCGGTGCGGGTGCCCTCGGACAGGAAGCTCTGCCACTCGTCCTTGCTCATTTTGCGTGCCATACCGCCATCCTGCGCCATACGGCGCGAACGGGCCGCACGGCCGCACCGAGCACGCCGGTCCGGCCCGGTCGCTTGCCCGGACGGCGCAGGTGGTTCAGGCTTGCACGGCAATTGCCCACGGGGACACGGGGAGGAAGCGGCATGGCACTGAGCAGCGGACTCGACTGGCTGCTGGACGACCTGACCGAACGGATCGACCAGGTGCGGCACGCCCTGGTGCTGTCCAACGACGGACTCGTCACGAGCGCGAGCGAGCGGCTGGCGCGGGAGGACGCCGAGCACCT
The DNA here is from genome assembly GCF_040646595.1 of Streptomyces sp. NPDC045470. Lineage (NCBI taxonomy): Bacteria > Bacillati > Actinomycetota > Actinomycetes > Kitasatosporales > Streptomycetaceae > Streptomyces > Streptomyces sp. NPDC045470. The sequence goes on along the minus strand of NZ_JBEZAN010000003.1, from coordinate 214,071 downwards.
GGCGGCGGTCGCGTCGGGGCTGCACAGCCTTGCCAAGGGCTCCGGGCGGCACTTCGAGGCCGGGCGGGTGCGGCAGACGATGGTCGAGTTCGACGACGGCGTGCTGTTCGTGACAGCGGCGGGGGACGGCAGCTGCCTGTGCGTACTGGCGGGGCCCGAGGCCGACATGGGACAAATCGCCTACGAAATGGCGCTGTTGGTCAACCGTGTGGGGGAACACCTGGGGGTTGCGGCCCGGCAGCCGGAAAGTTTTCCACAGCGCTGAAGCCGGGGGTTGACCGACTGTCGCACCCCACCGCTATCGTCGTCACTGTCGGTAACGAACCGGCGGGGATCCGCCTCGGATCCCGCGACGCGAACGATGACGGGGGAGTGCGACATGACGGTGATGTGCGACGGGCGGCAAGCGCCGGCGACGCTCACGGCGGAGGAGTCGCCCATCGCGGGAGAGCTGCTCACGCCAGGGCGGGCGGCTCGCGAACTGGGCCTGCGGAGCGGCGAGTTCGACCTGGCGGCCCAGTTGGGGGAAATCCTGACGCTGCCGCCGGATCCCGAAGCGCGGCCCGGTCCGGGCGGCCCGTGGAGGCGACGCCGGGTGCCGGCGGAGGAGGTACGGCGGCTGCGCGCCGAAGAGGGCTTCCCCGGCACGCTGCGTGAGCGCCTTCGGACGGTCGGCGCGGCCGAGGCCGCCGAACTCCTGGGCGTCGGCGCGGGCCGCTTCCTGCGGCTGGCCCGCGCCGGCTGCTTCGCCCCGGTCCGCTTCTACGTGAACCGCTACGGCGCCGTGGTCTGGCTCTATCTCGCGACGGAGCTGACGGCATGTGCCGACCGCGAGCCGGAGCTGCTGCGGGGCGACCTCCCCGCGGTGCTCCGGGTCGTGCTCGACGGCGGACAGGACTGGCGCGGCCGGAAGTGGCGCAGCCGCCAGGTCGCCCGGCTGATGGGCGAGGCGGCGGACGGCTGGGAATCGGCGGCGGTGATCGCGGCGGTGCTGCCACCGGAGGAACTGGCCTCGGTCGTCGAAGACCCACGGGAACGTTCCGTGCTACGACGCCTGCGCCCGACCCTGGCCCTGCCGGGGGCGGGCCCGGCGGCCAGGGAGGCGGTCGAGCGGGTGACGACGGCGGAAGAGTTCGACGAGGTGCTCTGGTACCGCGTCAACCTCTCCCGCTCCCTCGACCGTGCCCGCCACCGGCAACCGGCGGCCGACCGCCTACGCCACCCCACCCGACCAGGCGGCACCTCACCGACCGGATCGGAGGACGCCCCCTTCCGCATTCCGGCGGCCCCCGCGGCCCCCATGAGCCCTGCGACCGCGACAGCCCCCGCGACCGCCACGGTCCCCATCCCCTCCCTGCCGCCGCTTCGCCCACCCGTCCTGGCGCGCGCCCCGAGGCCGGCCCCTTGCGAGACCTGACCTGTGCGCCATGATCTGGAGGCGGCCGGAACCGTCTACGCCTCCGTCCCCTCCGCGTACGGCCGTTCCAGGCTGTGGTGCTTGGTGTGGGGGCGCAGGAGCCCTTCCTGGACGACGGAGACGAGGAGGTTGCCCGCGCGGTCGTAGATGCGGCCGCGGGCCAGGCCACGGCCGCCGGTGGCGATGGGGGACTCCTGGTCGTAGAGGAACCACTCGTCCGCGCGGAAGGGGCGGTGGAACCACATCGCGTGGTCGAGGGAGGCCATGTCGAAGCCGCGCGGGCCCCAGAGCGGCTCGATCGGGATGCGGACGGCGTCCAGCAGCGTCATGTCACTGGCGTAGGTCAGCGCGCAGGTGTGGACCAGCGGGTCCTCGCCCAGCGGCCCGACCGCGCGCATCCAGACCGCGCTGCGCGGCTCCGCGCCCTCGATCTCCTCCGGCTTCCAGCGGAGCCGGTCGACGTAGCGGATGTCGAAGGGCTGGCGGCGGGCCATCCGCTCCAGCGCCTCGGGCAGCCCGCCCAGGTGCTCGCGCACCTCGTCCGCGACGGTCGGCAGCTCCTCGGGAGCGGGTACCACGCGGCGCATCGGCAGTTGATGTTCGAAGCCCGGTTCGGGCTGATGGAAGGAGGCGGTCAGGTTGAAGATCGTACGTCCCTGCTGGACGGCGACCACGCGGCGCGTGGTGAAGGAGCGGCCGTCCCGTACCCGCTCCACCTGGTACACGATCGGCACACCCGGCCGTCCCGGGCGCAGGAAGTACGCGTGCAGCGAGTGCACCGGCCGGTCGCCCTCGGTGGTCCGCCCGGCCGCGACCAGCGCCTGTCCGGCCACCTGCCCGCCGAAGACGCGCTGGAGGCTTTCCTGCGGGCTGCGCCCGCGGAAGATGTTCACCTCGATCTGCTCCAGGTCCAGCAGATCCACCAGGCGCTCGGCGGGATTGGTCATGGCCGTACGTCCTCCGTCGGATGTGTCGACGCCCTTGCTGAGCGGTGGGGCCCCGGCGGGGGGCCCCCCCCGCCCCCCGCCCCCCCCCGCGGGGGGGGGGCCCCCCCCCGCGCCCCACCACAGCGGAGGGCGGCCGTGACCCCACGGGCGGGAGTGCCCCCAACG
>NZ_JBEZAN010000003.1:0-211532 GCF_040646595.1 Streptomyces sp. NPDC045470 | reverse complement strand
CCCTCTTTCCGCCCCCCGCCCCCCCGCCCCCCCCGGCGGGGGGGGGGGGGGGGGGCGCGCGGGGGGCCCGGGGGGGGGGGCGCCCCCCCCGGGGGGGGGGGGGGCCCCGGGGGGGGCCCCCCCCGACCGGTCACAGCTGGCCCACGGCGGTGAGGCGCACGACCGCGCGCCCCTCCTCGTCGGAGGCCGTCAGGTCCACCTCGGCGGAGATGCCCCAGTCGTGATCGCCGTTGGGGTCGGCGAAAGTCTGCCGTACCTTCCACAGCCCGTGCTCGGGTTCCTCCTGAATCTGCAACAGCTTGGGCCCGCGCGCATCCGGACCGGTGCCCAGCTCGTCGTACTCGTCCCAGTACGCGTCCATCGCCTCGCCCCAGGCGTCCGCGTCCCAGCCGGACTCCGCGTCCATCTCGCCGAGCTCCTCGACCTTGTCCAGCGCCGCCAGCTCGACCCGCCGGAACAGGGCGTTGCGCACCAGCACCCGGAACGCCCGCGCGTTCGCGGTGACCGGCTTGACCTGGTCCGCGCGCTCGGCGGCCTCCTCGGCCGTCTCCTCCTCCGGATTGGCCAGCTGCTCCCACTCGTCCAGCAGGCTGGAGTCCACCTGGCGGACCATCTCGCCCAGCCAGGCGATGATGTCCTCGAAGTCCTCGGACTTCAGGTCGTCCGGCACGGTGTGGTCGAGCGCCTTGTACGCGCTCGCCAGGTAGCGCAGCACGATGCCCTCGGTGCGGGCGAGCTCGTAGAACGAGGTGAACTCGGTGAAGGTCATCGCCCGCTCGTACATGTCGCGGATGACCGACTTCGGCGACAGCGGGTGGTCGCCGACCCACGGGTGGCTCTTGCGGTAGAGGTTGTACGCGTGCGAGAGCAGCTCCTCCAGCGGCTTGGGGTACTCGACGTCCATGAGGCGCTCCATGCGGTCCTCGTACTCGACGCCGTCGGCCTTCATCTGGGCCACCGCCTCGCCCTTGGCCTTGTTCTGCTGGGCCGCGAGGATCTGCCGCGGATCGTCCAGGGTGGACTCCACGACCGAGACCATGTCCAGCGCGTAGGAGGGCGACTCCGGGTCCAGCAGGTCGAACGCCGCCAGCGCGAAGGTGGACAGCGGCTGGTTGAGCGCGAAGTCCTGCTGGAGGTCGACGGTCAGGCGGACGATCCGCCCCTCCGCGTCCGGCTCGGCGAGGCGCTCGACGATGCCGCCGTCCAGCAACGAGCGGTAGATGGCGATGGCACGGCGGATGTGCCGCAGCTGGTTGCGGCGCGGCTCGTGGTTGTCCTCCAGCAGCTTGCGCATCGCCTCGAAGGCGTTGCCGGGCCGTGCGATCACGGACAGCAGCATGGCGTGGGTGACCCGGAAGCGGGAGGTCAGCGGCTCCGGCTCGGAGGCGATCAGCTTCTCGAAGGTGTTCTGGCCCCAGTTGACGAAGCCTTCCGGCGCCTTCTTGCGGACGACCTTGCGGCGCTTCTTGGGATCGTCACCGGCCTTGGCGAGCGCCTTCTCGTTCTCCACGACGTGCTCGGGCGCCTGGGCGACGACGAAGCCGGCGGTGTCGAAACCGGCCCGTCCCGCGCGGCCCGCGATCTGGTGGAACTCCCGGGCCCGCAGGGTGCGCACGCGCGTGCCGTCGTACTTGGTCAGCGCGGTGAACAGCACGGTACGGATAGGGACGTTGACGCCGACGCCGAGGGTGTCCGTACCGCAGATGACCTTCAGCAGGCCCGCCTGGGCGAGCTTCTCGACCAGGCGGCGGTACTTGGGCAGCATGCCGGCGTGGTGCACACCGATTCCGTGCCGGACATAACGGGACAGATTGCGTCCGAACTTGGTCGTGAAGCGGAAGTTGCCGATGAGCGCCGCGATCTCGTCCTTCTCGGCGCGGGTACACATGTTGATGCTCATCAGCGCCTGCGCCCGCTCCACCGCCGCGGCCTGCGTGAAGTGCACGATGTAGACGGGGGCCTGCCGCGTCTCCAGCAGTTCGGTCAGGGTCTCCGTCATCGGGGTCGCCCGGTATTCGTACGACAGCGGCACCGGCCGGGTCGCGGAGCGCACGACCGCCGTCGGCCTGCCGGTGCGCCGGGTCAGGTCCTCCTCGAACCGCGACATGTCGCCGAGCGTCGCCGACATCAGCACGAACTGTGCCTGCGGCAGTTCCAGCAGCGGGATCTGCCAGGCCCAGCCGCGGTCCGGCTCGGCGTAGAAGTGGAACTCGTCCATGACGACCTGGCCGACGTCGGCGTTCTTGCCGTCCCGCAGCGCTATGGAGGCGAGCACCTCGGCGGTGCAGCAGATGACGGGAGCGTCCGCGTTGACGGAGGCGTCGCCGGTGAGCATCCCGACGTTCTCGGTGCCGAAGAGCTTGCACAGGTCGAAGAACTTCTCCGACACCAGTGCCTTGATCGGCGCGGTGTAGAAGGTCACCTCGTCCCGGGCCAGCGCGCTGAAGTGGGCGCCCGCCGCGACCAGGCTCTTCCCCGAGCCGGTGGGGGTGGACACCACGACGTTCGCCCCCGAGACCACTTCGATCAGCGCCTCCTCCTGGGCAGGGTAGAGCGCGATGCCCTGCTGTTCGGCCCAGCTCGAAAAGGCTTCGAAGAGGGCATCGGGGTCGGCGTCGTTCGGGAGATGATCGATGAGGGTCACGCCCCCATACTGCCTTCCCGTGGTCCGGATCGGACAACCGGCGGGTCAGACCTAGATCATCTGACGCTACGCTGTGTCGCCGACCCGGCGTCAGAAACCCGGGATCCGAGCAAGGCGACCAGATCGATCCGGGATGGGGAACGACCATGATGGGACCGGCGCACTCGCTGTCCGGCGCCGCGGCCTGGCTGGGGGTGGGTGCGGCGACGGCGGCCGCGGGGTATCCGATGCCCTGGCCGGTGCTCGTCGTCGGCGCACTGATCAGCGCCGGCGCGGCACTCGCCCCCGACCTGGACCACAAGTCGGCCACGATCTCCCGTGCCTTCGGACCGCTCTCGCGGGCGGTGTGCGACGTCGTCGACACCATCTCGCACGCGGTCTACAAGGCCACGAAGATGCGCGGCGACTCGCACCGCAACGGCGGGCACCGCACCCTCACCCATACGTGGCTGTGGGCGGTCCTGGTCGGCGGCGGGATGTCCCTCCTGGCGGTCCAGGGCGGCCGCTGGGCGGTGCTCGGCATCCTCTTCGTCCACATGGTGCTGGCCATCGAAGGCCTGCTGTGGCGGGCCGCGCGGGTCTCCAGCGACGTCCTGGTGTGGCTGCTGGGCGCCGCGACGGCCTGGATCCTCGCCGGAGTCCTGGACCAGCCGGGCAACGGAGCGGGCTGGCTGTTCACCGAGCCCGGCCAGGAGTATCTGTGGCTGGGTCTGCCGATCGTGCTCGGCGCGCTGGTCCACGACATCGGTGACGCGCTGACCGTCTCCGGCTGCCCGATCCTGTGGCCCATACCGATAGGCCGCAAGCGCTGGTACCCCCTCGGCCCGCCGAAGGCCATGCGGTTCCGCGCCGGAAGCTGGGTGGAGCTGAAGGTGCTGATGCCCGCGTTCATGCTGCTGGGCGGCATCGGCGCGCTGGGAGCACTGGGCTACATCTGACGGGCGGCGGGGCTTGACGGGCGGGGTGGGGACAGACTTGGTGGGGTGGGGGCGGATGACACAGCAGGCGGCGTCGCCTCCTCCCGTCGGCCCGTCGGCCCGTCGGCCCGTCGGCCCGGCTGTCCAACAGTCCGGCGGCCCGGCAGTCCGGCTGTCCGACAGCCCGTCGGCCCGGCAGCCCGGCGCCACCCGCCGGTGTCGTACCCGGCTCTTGATCGTTGACCTTTCCGCAAGGACAGGCCCGGTGTGCCGGTTCGCTGTCGCTCCCGGGAGGGGAAGTACGGCGGCGGCCCGGGCCGTGATCTCCCGGAGGGGCCGCCATGCCGAGGATCAAGATCGCCCTGTCCGCCGTCGCGCTCATCGCGGTGGTGGCAGCGGCCCTGCCGCCCGCCCATGCCGAAGGCCTGACCGTGCCGGTGAAGGGAGGCAGCCGTATGTGTCTGACGGCTCCCGCCGCCCACCGGCTCACCGAGGCCGGGATCGCTCTGCGGGCCGGGGGACCGGCCCGGCTCACCGGCCGGGACCGTACCTGCGTGGACCTGCCTGTCACCCGGGGAGCCGTCTCCTTGGACCTGGCCAAGGGTGGGGCCGCCATGGACGGATCGATCATCTTCGAGGGCCGACGGCAGAGCCTGACGCTGTCGGATCTCTACAGTCATCCGGGCCGGACCCGTACCTCCGCCGAAGCGACCGTCGGCCGCGGCCGGGCCCGCCCATCGACCTGCTGGACTACACGGTGACCCCGGAGCACTTCCGAGTCGGTGTGACACAGATCAAGGCGACCGATGTCGCCATGAAACTGACCCGCTCCGGCGCCGACGTCTTCACCGAAGCCTTCGGCACCTCGCCGGTGCGGCCGGGTGAGCAGCTCTTCTCCGGTGAGGCCACCGTCGACCTGATCCGCAGCACCACGGGCGCTCTCGGCTCCCGGTAGCGGCGTCGCATCCCAGAGCTGCCGGTGGCGCGGCCCACCGGCAACCCCACCGGGCCGCACCCCGACCTTCCGCTCAGCCCAGCCACTCAGCCACCCAGCCGCCCAGCCGCCCGGTCCCGGCCCTGCCGGCCCCCGGCCTCTATCCGTCCTACCCGTGCCAGGACCGCCACAGCGCCGCATACGCCCCGTCCGCCGCGACCAGGTCGTCGTGGCTGCCGAGTTCGCTGATCCGGCCCTCCTCGACCACCGCGATCACGTCCGCGTCGTGCGCGGTGTGCAGCCGGTGCGCGATCGCGACGACCGTACGGCCGTCCAGGACCCGGCCCAGAGAGCGTTCCAGATGCCGGGCCGCGCGCGGGTCCAGCAGCGAGGTCGCCTCGTCGAGGACGAGGGTGTGCGGGTCGGCGAGCACCAGCCGGGCCAGTGCGATCTGCTGGGCCTGGGCCGGTGTCAGGGTGTGGCCGCCCGAGCCGACCTCGGTGTCCAGGCCCGCCTTCAGGGCCCGCGCCCAGTCGTCCGCGTCGACCGCGCCGAGCGCGGCCCACAGTTCGGCGTCCTCGGCCTCCGTACGGGCCAGCAACAGGTTGTCGCGCAGCGAGCCCACGAAGACGTGGTGCTCCTGGTTGACCAGCGCGACGTGCGCGCGGACCCGTTCCGCCGGCATCCGGGACAGCTCGGCGCCGCCGAGTGTGATCTCGCCGGTGCGCGGGGCGTAGATCCCGGCGAGCAGCCGCCCGAGGGTCGACTTGCCCGCGCCGGACGGCCCGACCAGCGCCACCCGCGTCCCCGGCCGGACCCGCAGGGAGACCTCGTGCAGGACGTCGACACCGGCGCGGTAGCCGAACCGTACGTCGTCGACCCGAACGTCCCGCCCCGACGGTTCCGTCCGCTCGTCAGCGGCGTCCGGTTCGATCTCCCGCACGCCCACCAGCCGCGCGATGGAGACCTGGGCGACCTGGAGCTCGTCGTACCAGCGCAGGATCATCGACACGGGCTCACTCATCATCTGCGCGAGCAGCGCCCCCGTCGTCAACTGGCCGGGTGTGATCCAGCCGCGCAGCACGAACAGGCCGCCGAGCAGCAGCACCGCGGCCAGGATCAGTACGTGCGTGACGTTGACGACCGGGAAGAGCACCGAGCGGAGGTAGAGGGTGTAGCGCTCCCACTGGGTCCATTCGCGGACCCGGCGTTCGGACAGCTCGATGCGCCGTTCGCCGAGCCGGTGTGCCTCGATGGTGCGGCCCGCGTCCACCGACTCGGTCAGCGCCGCCGAGACCGCGGCGTACCCGGCCGCCTCGGAGCGGTAGGCGTGCGGGGCCCGCTTGAAGTACCAGCGGCAGCCGACGAGCAGGACCGGCAGGGCGACGAGGACGGACAGCGCCAGCGGCGGAGCGGTGACCGTCATGCCGCCGAGCAGCAGCACGATCCACACCACGCCGATGGACAGTTGCGGCACCGCCTCGCGCATCGCCTCGGACAGCCGGTCGATGTCCGTCGTGATGCGGGACAGCAGGTCGCCGGTCCCGGCCCGTTCCAGCACGCCCGGCGGCAGGGCCACGGACCGTACGAGGAAGTCCTCGCGCAGGTCGGCCAGCATCTCCTCGCCGAGCATCGCGCCGCGCAGCCGTACCAGGCGTACGAACACGGTCTGGACGGCCAGCGCGAGGACGAACAGGGCGATGACGTGCGTCAGGTGGAGGTCGCGGGCCCCGGCGCCCAGGTCCTCGACCAGCCCGCCGAGCAGGTACGGGCCGACCATCGAGGCGACCACGGCGACCGCGTTCACGGTCACCAGCAGGACGAAGGCGCGCCGGTGACGGCGGACCAGCCCGCCCACGTAGGCGCGCACGGTCGCGGGCGAGCCGACCGGCAGGGTCGTGGCCGTCCGCGGGGCGTCCGGATCGTGCTCCGGTGGCGCCAAGCCGATCATGCGCTCTCCTCGATCTGGTCGATCTGGTCGATCTGGTCGATCTGGTCGATCTGGTTGGTCTTGTTGGTCTTGTCAGTCCGGTTGTTCTTGTTGATCTGGTCGGTCCGGCCGGTCTGATCGGTGCCGGTACAGGCGAAACCTCCGCCGGATGCCACCGGACCGGCCACACGCCCCGCCGCAGTGGCCACGGCCCCCGCCGCAGCGGCCACGGACTCGGCCGCCGGACCGGCGTCTTCCTCGGTCTCCCGGGTCACCACGGCCCGGTACGCCGGGACGGTGTGCAGGAGTTCGCGGTGCGTTCCGACGCCCGCGACCTGGTCGGCGCCGAGGAAGACCACCCGTTCGGCGCGGTCCAGCAGCAGCGGGCTGGAGGTCAGGACCACGGTCGTGCGGCCCGCGCGCAGCGCGCGCAGCCCGTCCGCGATCCGGGCCTCGGTGTGCGAGTCGACGGCACTGGTGGGTTCGTCCAGTACCAGCACCTCGGGGTCGGTGACCAGCGACCTGGCCAGCGCCAGCCGCTGCCGCTGCCCGCCCGACAGCGACCGGCCGCGCTCGGTGATGTGGGTACGCATCGGGTCACCGGAGTCGTCGGCCGAGCCCTGCGCCAGCGCGGCCAGCACGTCGCCGCACTGCGCCGCCGCCAGCGCGTCCTCGGCCCGTACGGATCCGGAGGACGGGATGTCCAGCAGCTCGCCGAGCGTCCCGGAGAGCAGGATGGGGTCCTTGTCCTGGACGAGAACGGCGGTACGGGCGGCGTCGCGCGGCACGTCGTCCAGGGCCGTGCCGCCCAGCAGTACCGACGGGGTGCCGTCCGGGGCGTCGGCGGGGTGGCCGCCGAGCCGGTCGGCGAGCCGTCCCGCCGCGTCCGGGTCGCCGCACACCACGGCGGTCAGCCGCCCGCTCGGCGCGCACAGTCCGGTGACCGGGTCGTACAGGTCGCCGCCGAGCGTTCCGGTCCCGGCGAACCGCCCTTCGGCGGGGCGGCTCAACGCCAGGACGCGCGCGGCGCGTTTGGCCGACGGCTTGGAGAAGGAGTAGGCCATGGCGATCTCTTCGAAGTGCCGCAAGGGGTAGAGCAGGAAGGTCACCGCGCTGTACACGGTGACCAGTTCACCGATCCCGATCCGGCCGTCGAGCGCGAGCCCGACCCCGTACCAGACCACCGCGATCAGCAGCAGACCCGGCAGGACGACCTGGACGGCGGAGATCACGGACCACATGCGGGCACTGCGCACGGCGGCCCGGCGGACGTCCTGGGACGCGCTCCGGTAGCGGCCGAGGAAGAGTTCCTCGCCGCCGATGCCGCGCAGGACGCGCAGGCCCGCGACGGTGTCGGAGGCCAGTTCGGTGGCCCGGCCCGCCTTGTCGCGCTGTTCGTCGGCGCGGCGGGTCGCGGGCGGCAGCAGCGGCAGTACGGCGAGGGCCAGTACGGGTACGCCGACGGCCACGACCACGCCCAGCGCGGGCTGGTAGACCACCAGGGCCACGCAGACGCCGACGGAGGTGAGCGCCGCGGCGCCGAACCGGGAGACGGCCTCGACGAACCAGCCGATCTTCTCCAGGTCGCCGGTGCTCACCGCGACGACCTCACCGGCGGCCACCCGCCGGGTCATGGTGGACCCCAGCTCCGTGGTCTTGCGGGCCAGCAGTTGCTGGAGGCGGGCCACCGACGTGATCCAGTTGGTGACCGCGGCGCGGTGCAGCATCACGTCGCCGACCGCGACCAGCGTCCCGAGCAGCAGCAACAGTCCGCCCGCGAGCAGCAGCCGGGAGCCGGAACGGTCCACGACGGCCTGCACCGCGATGCCCACCGGGACGGGGAAGGAGGCCACACCACCGGTGTGCACCAGGCCCCAGCACAGCGCCTTGGTCTGTCCGCCGAGCTGCTGGCGGTAGAGCCACCGGAGCAGCCGGCCACCGGAGCGGACGTCCGGAACTCCTGGATCGGCATGAGGAAGATCGCGAATGTGCATGATGTCCAAAGTTCGGTTCGGATGGCGACGTCTCGGATCCGGACGTGGCCGGGTGTCGAACGGGAGGCCCGGTGATCGGCCCCGTGGCGTGGTGAGGTGTGCCGGGCGCCGTACGGGCGCGCGGGCAGGAAGAAGGGCGCTGCTTCGGGGGAGCCATGGAAGACTGGCGTGCCACCGGGCTCCGGTTCAACCGGTTTTCCGCGCGGGGCGCACGCAACGGGCCGGCGTCGTACGGCCCGTACGCGCCGTCCTGGTGCGACCATGGGAGCCATGCGAACTGCGTGCTGCAGGGTACGAAGGGCGACACTGGCCACCATGGGACTGGTCCTGCTGGCGGGTTGCGGCGCCGATGGCGGATCAGCGAAGGACGACGGAAAGAGCCGCGGCGGCCGCACCGCGGAGGCCGCCGGACCCACGAAGGACATCCCGGGCGTGGGCGCGGCGTTGCGCTCCCGCATCCCGGGGGACACACGGCAGGTCGTGGCCGTGTACGGGAAGGGCGCCGACGCGCCCGACGCGACGCTGGCCCTGTACACGAAGGCCCCGAAAGGGTGGGAACGTACCGCGACCTGGCCCGCGCACAACGGCAGGAAGGGCTGGACCACCGATCATCACGAGGACGACCTGCGCAGCCCGGTCGGCGTCTTCGGCCTCTCCGACGCGGGCGGCGTGCTGCCCGACCCGGGCGCGAAGCTGCCGTACACCCACTCGTCGGCCTTCACCCCGCCCTCGTACTGGGAGAAGAAGACCCGGCACGACTTCGACCACGTCATCGCGATCGACTACAACCGCGTCAAGGGCACCACGCCTCTGGACCCGACCCGGCCGCAGGGGAAGAAGAAGGGCGGCGGCATCTGGCTCCACCTGGACCACGGCGACGGCACGTCCGGCTGTGTGAGCATCTCGAAGGCGGGGATGGTCTCGCTGCTGCGCACGCTCGATCCGCACCAGCATCCCGTCGTGGTCATGGGGGACACCGCGCACCTCGCCGCCTGAGCCGGCCGGGCGGCCGCCGGGGCCGGACCGGCCGGGTGGCCGCGCCGGGGCCGGACGGGGCGTCGGTCCCGCCCGGCCCCGTTCCTCACCCCTTCGGCTTCGGTGAGTCCACGCCCTGCCGGGGCTTGCGCCACAGCCCCCGGGTGAAGTCCGGGATCTCCTGCGGCTCGCCGTTCGCCCTGATCGAGGCGTGGCTCAGCGGCACCGGCGCGCTCCAGACCGCCGCGTCGTACACGTCGAAGTCCGGTACGAGCCCGAGGTGGAAGCACTGCATGAGCCGGTACAGCATGATGTAGTCCATGCCGCCGTGACCGCCGGGCGGGTTGGCGTGCTCCTTCCACAGCCAGTGGTCCCACTCCGCGTACTCGCTGAAGTCGCCCCACTCGTCGTCGGTGTGGTCGGGCTCGATGTAGATCCGCTCCGGGTAGTCCTCGAAGACGCCCTTGGTGCCGCCGAGGCTGTTGATGCGGCTGTACGGGTGCGGCGTGGACACGTCGTGCTCCAGCCGCAGCACCCTGCCCTTGGCGGTCTGTATGAGGCTGAAGGTGCGGTCGCTCTCGATGTAGGTCTCCCGCCAGCTCGGGTCGCCCGCCGGCATGTGCGCCTCGCGGTACTCGGCGAGACCCAGCGCGGGCGTGCCGAAGCTGGAGATCCGCACCACCCGGTCGCCGCGGTTGACGTCCATGTAGTTGGCGATCGGCCCGAAGCCGTGGGTGGGGTAGAGGTCGCCGCGCAGCCGGGTGTGCCACAGTCGCCGCCACGGGCCCTCGTAGTACGTCGGGTCGAACATCAGTTGGCGCAGGTCGTGGTTGTACGCGCCCGCGGCGTGCAGCAGCCTGCCGAAGCGGCCCGCGTGCGCCATCCGCAGGACGCGCATCTCGTTGCGGCCGTAGCAGCAGTTCTCCACCTGCATACAGTGGCGGCGGGTGCGTTCGGAGAGGTCGACGAGGTCCCAGAGTTCGTCCATGCGCATGGCCACCGGGCACTCCACCCCGGCGTGCTTGCCGTTCAGCAGCGCGGCCTTGGCCATCGCGAAGTGCCAGTCCCACGGGGTGGCGATGTACACGTAGTCGAGGTCGCCGCGCTTGCACAGGTTCTCGAAGTCGTGGTCGCCCTTGGTGTAGGCGGTCGGTGCGGGCTGTCCGGCGGCGGTGACCAGCCGCACCGCCTTCGCCGCCTTGTCCTTGACCGGGTCGCAGACCGCCACCACCCGCACGCCCGGGATGGCGAGGTAGAGGGGCAGCATCCCCATGCCGCGGTTGCCCAGGCCGATGAGGCCGATCCGTACCGTGCTGCGTCTTTCGAACGGTACGCCGATCATGGTCTTGTGCCGGCCCTTCGGAGCCGCTGCCGCCCGGGCGGCAGCGGCCGCTGCCTGGTCCGCGTCGGCCGCGGCGGCGCTGCCCGTGCCCAGCCCGCCGATGCCGAGGCCGGCTCCCGCCGCTCCGGCGGTCCACAGAACGGAGCGCCTGGTAGGACCGGTGCCGTCGGGTCCGTGGCCGTCGTTCTCGTGGGACTCGTGGTTCTGCGATGGTGCCTCGTTCATCGGTCCTCCATAGGAACGGATGGTGCGTGGCGGAAGCGTGAACCTCGCTGAGGACCTTGACGCTTGTGCGGCTCGCTGCACAAGAGGGCCGCCAGGACTGATCTTTTGTGCGGAGGTCCGGAGCCTGCCTGGTACGGACCGCGGTGGAGCGCGATCCGTTTCTTGCGCAACTCCTTGGAATTTCTTGCAGAAGCCCTTGACGGTCGGCCGGCGGACCGGCAGGCTCCCTCGGACATTCCCCCCACGGCGGCCCGGTACGCGGCTGCCCGCGCGGAGACGGCCCGCGGTGCCCCACCACCGCGACCGGCCGGCCGTGTCCGCCTGTCGAAGGAGCCGCACCGTGCAGCGTCGTTCCCGTGTCATCGGCGGTGTGCTGGCCGCCGCCGGCCTCACCGTCTCCGCCCCCTGGGTGTCCCAGGCGGCACCGCCCGGCCCGAAGACCGTCACGGCCACCCTCTTCGAGCGCCCGTTCGCGCAGGTCGCCGAAGCTTGTACGGACCAACTCGGCCCGGCCGGTTACGGTTATGTCGAGGTGTCACCGGCCGCCGAACACATTCAGGGCGGCCAGTGGTGGACCTCGTACCAGCCCGTCAGTTACAAGATCGCCGGGCGGCTCGGTGACCGTACGGCCTTCGAGAAGATGGTCGACGCGTGTCACGCGGCCGGTGTGCGGGTGATCGCCGACGTCGTCGTGAACCACATGGCCGCCGGCTCCGGTACGGGCACCGGCGGCACCGCGTACACCAAGTACGGCTACCCCGGCCTCTACGGCGACCAGGACTTCCACGCGTGCCGCCAGGACATCGCCGACTACACCGACCGCGGCGACGTCCAGAACTGCGAACTCGTCGGCCTGGCCGACCTCGACACCGGCAGCGACCACGTGCGGACCGCGATCGCCGGTCACCTCGACGACCTGCGGTCGCTGGGCGTGGACGGCTTCCGCGTGGACGCCGCGAAGCACATGGCCGCCGAGGACCTGGCGGCCGTCAAGGGCAAGGTGAAGGACCCCGGTTTCTGGGTCCAGGAGGTGGTGTACGGCGAGGGAGAGGCGGTGCGGCCGGAGGAGTACACCGGGACCGGGGACGTCGACGAGTTCCGTTACGGGACGCACCTCAAGGCCGCTTTCCGGAGTGGCAGCCTCGCGCAGCTTAGGTCCGTGGCCGACGGCAAGCTGAGCGGCGACCGGGCCCGTACCTTCGTCGACAACTGGGACACCGAGCGCAACGGTTCGACGCTCACCTACAAGGACGGCGCGTCCTACCTCCTCGCCAACGTCTTCATGCTCGCCTCGCCCTACGGCTCACCGAACGTCCACTCCGGCTACGCCTGGACCGACAAGGACGCGGGCCCGCCCCCGGGACGCGACGGCTGGACCGGTACGCACGCCGCGCGGGAGATCACCGGCATGGTCGGCTTCCGCAACGCGGTGGGCTCCGCGCCGCTCACCGACTGGTGGGACGACGGCGGCAACGCGATCGCCTTCGCGCGCGGCGGCAAGGGGTTCGTCGCCCTCAACGACCGGAACACGGCGCTGGACCGTATCTTCATGACGTCTCTGCCGGCGGGGACGTACTGCGACGTGGTCCGGGCCGCACCCGACGCGTGCGACGGGCACACGGTCACCGTCGGGGACGACGGGACGGCGCACATCCAGGTCCCGGCGAAGAGCGCGGTGGCGCTGCACGTCAAGCGCTGAGGCGCCGCCGTACGGGCTCGGGCGGCCCCGGAGTGAGCGGGCGCTCGACCGCAGGGCGGCAGGCTCGAAAAAGTCTCGGTGGCCCGGCGCACCAAAGACCCCGGAGAGCCCCCAGGTGTCGCTCTCCGGGGTTTTTCCGCCGCGCAAGCAGGGGGGATTGGATGCCGGGCTCATCGGCGGCCAGAGGGGCGTCTGGGCAGCTTCTCGCCCTGGGTTGGTGTTGGGCTTTCGGTATTGTGCGAAGCGTCTCGTCGCCTTCCCGGTGCCGGGACCTGCGGGCCCCGAGGCTCTTCTTCGGCCTGCCCGCGACACGCTTTCCGTCCAGCGATCCGACCGCTCCCGTGCCGTGGTGCGCGGGGGCGTGGTTTGCCGTGCCCAAAGGGAGCCCTGTGACCACTACCGGCACTCACGCCGCCTCCGACCTCTCCGGCGCCGAGCAGAAGGGACATGCCAAGTCCGCCGCGTACGACGCCACCGCGATCACCGTCCTGGACGGGCTCGACGCCGTACGCAAGCGGCCCGGCATGTTCATCGGTTCCACGGGCGAGCGGGGCCTGCACCACCTGGTGCAGGAGATCGTGGACAACTCCGCCGACGAGGCGCTGGCCGGGGTGGCCGACCGGATCGGTGTGACGCTCCTGGCCGACGGCGGCGTACGGGTGACCGACAACGGGCGCGGCATCCCGGTGGGCCTGCACCCGGTGGAGAAGAAGCCGGCCGTGGAGGTTGTCCTGACGGTGCTGCACGCGGGCGGCAAGTTCGGCGGCGGCGGGTACGCGGTCTCCGGCGGGCTGCACGGGGTGGGCCTGTCGGTGGTCAACGCGCTCTCGACCAGGCTGTCCGCGGAGATATGGACCGACGGGCATCGGTGGACCCAGGAGTACGAGGACGGGGCGCCGATCGCGCCGCTCGCCCGCCACGAGGCCACCTCGGAGACGGGCACGGCTCTGACCTTCTGGGCGGACGGCGGCATCTTCGAGACCACCGAGTACTCCTTCGAGACGCTGGCCAGGCGCTTTCAGGAGATGGCCTTCCTCAACCGGGGGCTGACCCTGACCCTCACCGACGAGCGCGCGCGGGCGCGGGCGACGGCCGCGGCCGACCAGGCGGGCCCGGACGCCGCCGGGGAGCAGGCCGCGAAGACGGTCTCCTACCGCTACGACGGCGGCATCACCGACTTCGTCGCCCACCTCAACGCCCGCAAAGGTGAGCCGGTCCACCCCTCCGTCGTCTCCATCGCCGCCGAGGACACCGGGCGGCTGCTGTCGGTGGAGGTCGCGATGCAGTGGAACAGCCAGTTCACCGACAGTGTCCACTCCTACGCCAACGCCATCCACACCCATGAGGGCGGCACGCACGAGGAGGGCTTCCGCACGGCGTTGACCACGGTCGTCAACCGGTACGCGCGGGAGAGGAAGCTGCTACGGGAGAAGGACGGCAACCTCACTGGCGAGGACATCCGCGAGGGCCTGACGGCGATCGTCTCGGTCAAGCTGGGGGAGCCGCAGTTCGAGGGCCAGACCAAGACCAAGCTCGGCAACAGCGAGGCCAGGGCGTTCGTCCAGAAGGTCGTGCACGAGCACCTGACGGACTGGTTCGACAGCAACCCCGACGAGGCGGCCGATATCGTCCGCAAGGCGGCACAGGCGGCCGCCGTCCGGCTGGCGGCCCGCAAGGCCCGGGACCTGACCCGCCGCAAGGGCCTGCTGGAGACGGCGGCTCTGCCGGGCAAGCTGTCCGACTGCCGGTCCGACGACCCGGCGAAGAGCGAGATCTTCATCGTCGAGGGCGACTCGGCCGGCGGCTCGGCCAAGTCCGGCCGCGACCCGCGGTACCAGGCGATCCTTCCCGTCCGCGGCAAGATCCTCAACGTCGAGAAGGCCCGTATCGACAAGATCCTGCACAACCGGGAGATCCAGTCGATGATCTCCGCGTTCGGCACCGGCGTGCACGAGGACTTCGCCATCGGGAAGCTCCGGTATCACAAGATCATTCTGATGGCGGACGCCGACGTCGACGGCCAGCACATCACCACCCTGCTGCTCACCTTCCTCTTCCGCTTCATGCGGCCGCTGATCGAGCACGGGCACGTCCACCTCTCCCGCCCGCCGCTCTACAAGGTCACGTGGGCCCGGGACCACGTGGAGTACGCCTACTCCGACCGCGAACGCGACGTCCTGCTGGAACGGGGCCGGCGGGACGGCCGCCGGGTCAGGGACGACTCCGTCCAGCGGTTCAAGGGCCTGGGCGAGATGAACGCCGAGGAGCTGCGCGTCACGACCATGGGCCGGGAGCACCGTGTCCTGGGCCGGGTCACCCTCGACGACGCGGCCGTCGCCGACGCGCTCTTCTCCGTCCTGATGGGTGAGGACGTCGAGGCCCGGCGCTCCTTCATCCAGCGCAACGCCAAGGACGTGCGCTTCCTCGACATCTGACCGCGGCGGCTCCCGGCCGCCCACCCGCTCTTGTCCCGGGCCACGTCAACCCTGCGCCCGCGTGGCCCGCTCCAGGGCGAGCAACGCCGAGTGGTACCCCCGGCCGCCGGTCGCGTGGTCCATCCCCACCTCGCACATCCGGTTGGCCGACAGGTGCGCGTCGAAGTGCCGGGACGTCACCTCCGCCGCCTCCTTGGCGGTCGCCGCCTCCGTCAGTTCCTTGTGCAGCATGCCGCGGTCACCCGCGAAGGCGCAGCAGCCCGCGTCGTCCGGGACGACCACCTCTGTCGCGCACGCCTCGGCGACCGCGCGCAGCTGCGCCTCGTCGCCCAGGTGCCGCATGGAGCACGTCGGATGGAGCACGGCGGAGCCGACCGTCCGCAGTACCTCCAGGTGCGGCAGCAGCTCCTCGGCGGCCCACACCACCGAGTCGACGACGGTCAGTTCGGCGTGCAGTTCCCGGTTGTCCGGGGTGAGGTACGGCACGACCTCGTGGGCGATGCCCAGTGTGCACGAGGAGGCGTCCACGACCAGCGGCAGCCGCCCGCCCGCCGTCCAGCCCCACGCGGCCTCGACGATGCGGTTGGCCATCACCGCGTTGCCCTCGTCGTACCCCTTGGAGTGCCAGATGGTGGCGCAACAGGTGCCCGTCACGTCGCCGGGAATCCACACCGGCTTGCCCGCCCGCGCGGACACCGCGACGACGGCCTCGGGCAGCGACGGGCCGTCGAAACCGTCCGGTTCGCCGAAGATACGGTTCACGCAGGCCGGGTAGTAGACCGCGGCGGCGCCCACGCGCCGGGTCGCGGGCAGGCGGCGGGCCGCCGCGCCGGGAAGCTGCGGCAGCCACTCCGGTACCAGGTCGGGGCGTACGGCCTTGCGCGCCGCGCCGGTCAGCGACTGCAACAGCCGGTCGGCGCGCCCGTCACCGATCCGGTCGCCGATCTTCGCGGCGGCGGCCACCGCGAGCCGCGCCGACCGCTCGACCGTCTTGAAGTGCCGGGCGGTCAGGGCCGCTGCGCGTTCCTCCTTGGGGGAGTGGCGCCGGTGCCGGAACTCCTTCATCATCGCGCCGGTGTCGATGCCGACCGGGCAGGCCAGCTTGCAGGTCGAGTCGCCCGCGCAGGTGTCCACCGCGTCGTACCCGTACGCGTCCAGGAGCGCGCCGGTGACCGGCGAGGCCGGGGCCTGGCGCATCATCTCGCGGCGCAGCACGATGCGCTGGCGCGGCGTCGTGGTGAGGTCCTGGCTGGGGCAGGTCGGTTCGCAGAAGCCGCACTCGATGCAGGGGTCGGCGACCGCTTCCACCCGCGGAATGGTCTTCAGGCCGCGCAGATGCGCCTTCGGGTCGCGGTCGAGCAGGACGCGCGGGGCCAGGATGCCGTGCGGGTCCACGGTCTGCTTGACGCGCCACATCAACTCCGTCGCGCGCGGGCCCCATTCGAGCTCCAGGAACGGGGCGATGTTGCGGCCGGTGGCGTGCTCGGCCTTCAGGGAGCCGTCGAAGCGCTCGACGGCCAGGGTGCAGAATTCGTCCATGAAGGCGGCGTAGCGCTCCACGTCCGCGGGCCGGGCGGCGTCGAAGGCGAGCAGGAAGTGCAGGTTGCCGTGGGCGGCGTGGCCCGCCACCGCCGCGTCGAAGCCGTGCCGGTCCTGGAGTTCGAGCAGCGCCGTGCAGGCTTCGGCGAGCCGGGACGGGGGTACGGCGAAGTCCTCGGTGATCAGCGTCGTACCGGACGGGCGGGAGCCGCCGACCGCGGTGACGAACGCCTTGCGTGCCTTCCAGTACCCGGCGGCGATCCCGGCGTCGCGGGTGAACGCATTGGTGACGGAGGCGACCGGGGCGACCAGCTCCAGCCCCGCCAGTACCTCGCGCGCGGCCTCCTCCTGCGCCTCCCGCGCCGCCTCGTCGGGCGCGCGGAACTCGACCAGCAGCGCGGTGGTCGTCTTCGGCAGCTCCGCCCAGTCGGCCGG
The DNA here is from genome assembly GCF_040646595.1 of Streptomyces sp. NPDC045470. Lineage (NCBI taxonomy): Bacteria > Bacillati > Actinomycetota > Actinomycetes > Kitasatosporales > Streptomycetaceae > Streptomyces > Streptomyces sp. NPDC045470. Next base: position 194,463 of record NZ_JBEZAN010000003.1, on the reverse strand, counting down.
CACACCGGACACGCTCACCGAGGCGCGCAGCGTGTTGCCGTCCATCAGCTCGACGGCGATCGCGCCCGCCTCGGTGAACAGCGGCACGGCGGCGGCCGCGGCGCTCAGGGTCGGGAAGAACAGCAGGGCGGTGGAGGTGCACCGGTTCAGGGGCAGCGTCTCGAAGACGGTCTCGGCGATGAAGCCGAGGGTGCCCTCGGAGCCGACCGCCAGTCCGCGCAGGATCTCGACGGGGGTGGCGCCGTCCAGGAAGGCGTCCAGGCGGTAGCCGTTGGTGTTCTTGATCTCGTACTTGGCGCGGATGCGGGCGACCAGCTCCGGGTCCGCCTCGATCTCCGCCTTCAGCGCCAGCAGCCCCTGGCACAGGGCGGGCTCGGCGTGCGCCAGCTCCTCGTCGGCCGCCGGGTCGCCGGTGTCCACGATCGTGCCGGAGGGCAGGACGAGCGTGACCGAGGCCAGCGTCCGGTAGGAGTTGCGGGTGGTGCCCGCCGTCATGCCGGAGGCGTTGTTGGCGACCACGCCGCCGAGCGTGCAGGCGATGGCGCTGGCCGGGTCCGGGCCGAGCAGCCTGCCGTACCGGGCGAGCGCGGCGTTGGCCCGTACGACCGTGGTGCCGGGCCGGATGCGGGCCCGGGCGCCGTCGTCCAGCACCTCGACGCCCGCCCAGTGCCGGCGTACGTCGACGAGGATGTCCTCGCCCTGCGCCTGTCCGTTGAGCGAGGTGCCGGCGGCCCGGAACACCACGTCGCGGCCCTTGCCGTGCGCGTAGGAGAACACCGCGGAGATGTCGTCGACGTCCTCGGCCAGGACGACGACCTGCGGGACGAAGCGGTAGGGGCTCGCGTCGGAGGCGTACCGCACCAGGTCGGAGATCTTGTGCAGCACCTTGTCCGGGCCGAGCAGCGCCGTCAGCTCGTCGCGCAGCCGCTCCGGTGTGCCGGACGCCTGCCGGTCGGTCACCCGGTCGGGGTACGGGCCTTCGGTGGTGGCCGGCCGCAGGGTCCCGGGCTTCGGTTCCAGCAGGGGCATGACGACTCTCCTCCGGTCTGCGCGGGCTCGCTCCGGCGGCGCTCCGGCGCCCGGCGCGGCCGCCCGGTCCAGTGTTTCAGCAGCGTGCGGCCGCTCCGTCCACCAGGGTGGACAACAGGCCGCCGAGCACGTCCCGCTGTTCCGCGGTCAGTGGTGCCAGGATTTCGCGCGCGGCGTCCCGGCGCGCGTCGCGCAACGCGTGCAGCGTCGAACGGCCGGTGTCGGTCAGCTCGATCCGTATCACACGGCGGTTGGCGGGGTCCGGCACCCGGCGGACCGCGTCCTTCGCCTCCAGGGCGTCGACCAGCGTCGTCACGGCCCGCGGTACGACCTCCAGGCGCGCGGCCAGGTCGGCCATCCGGGGCGGTGTCCCGTCGCGGTAGTGGTCCACGATGCGCAGCAGCCGGGTCTGCGCGGGGGTCAGCGCGATGTCGAGCGTCTCCATGTGCCGCTTCTGCGCGCGGTGCATCCGGCGGGTGAGCCGTACGAGCTGCTCCGCCAGGTCGGGGTCGGTGGTGGCCGGGTCGGGGGAGGACATGGCCGGAGGGTATCAGGACCATGCTCATTGTGAGTATAGGTAACGATTGGTTATGCTCGGCGGGACCCGCATCCGTACCCCTGCGAAGGAGCCCATGCGCCCCGACGGACCCGAGTGGACCCCGCCGCCCAGAGACCCGGCCCAGCCGGCCCAGGTGCGGCGCATCCTCGCCCTCTTCCGCCCCTACCGCGGCCGGCTGGCCACGGTGGGCCTGCTGGTGGCCGCCTCCTCCCTGGTCTCGGTCGCCTCCCCCTTCCTGCTCCGCGCCGTCCTGGACGTGGCGATCCCCCAGGGCCGTACCGGCCTGCTGACCCTGCTCGCCGCCGGCATGATCGTCACCGCCGTGCTGACCAGCGTCTTCGGCGTCCTGCAGACCCTGATATCGACCACCGTCGGCCAGCGCGTCATGCACGACCTGCGCACCGCCGTCTACGCCAAGCTCCAGCGGATGCCGCTGGCGTTCTTCACCCGCACCCGCACCGGCGAGGTGCAGTCCCGCATCGCCAACGACATCGGCGGCATGCAGGCCACCGTCACCTCCACCGCGACCTCGCTGGTCTCCAACCTCACCTCCGTCGTCGCCACCGTCGTCGCCATGCTCGCCCTCGACTGGCGGCTGACCCTGGTCTCCCTGCTGCTGCTCCCGCTCTTCGTCTGGATCAGCCGCCGGGTCGGCAACGAACGCAAACGGATCACCACCGCGCGCCAGAAGCAGATGGCCGCGATGTCCGCGATGGTCACCGAGTCGCTGTCGGTCAGCGGCATCCTGCTCGGCCGCACCATGGGCCGCGCCGACTCCCTCACGGCGAACTTCGCCACCGAGTCCGAGCGGCTGGTCGGCCTGGAGGTCCGCGCCAACATGGCCGGACGCTGGCGGATGGCCACCATCGGCATCGTCATGGCCGCCATGCCCGCCGTCATCTACTGGTCGGCCGGACTCGTCCTCCAGCTCGGCGGCCCCGCCTTCTCCATCGGCACCCTCGTCGCCTTCGTCACCCTCCAGCAGGGCCTGCTGCGCCCCACCGTCTCGCTGCTGTCCACCGGCGTGCAGATGCAGACCTCGGTCGCGCTCTTCCAGCGCATCTTCGAATACCTCGACCTGCCGGTGACCATCACCGAACCGGCGCACCCGGTACGTCTGGCCGAGCCGCGCGGCGAGGTCCGCTTCGAGCACGTCACGTTCGCGTACGACGACCCGGAGCGCGAGACCGGTGCCGCGCCCGCCCCGGCGACCCTGTGCGACATCGACCTGAGCGTCCCCGCCGGCAGCAGCCTGGCCGTCGTCGGGGCGACCGGCAGCGGCAAGAGCACCCTGAGCTACCTGGTGCCGCGGCTGTACGACGTGACGGACGGCCGGGTCACCCTGGACGGCACCGACGTCCGCGACCTGGACTTCGACTCCCTCGCCCGCGCCGTCGGCGTGGTGTCCCAGGAGACCTACCTCTTCCACGCCTCCGTCGCCGACAACCTCCGCTTCGCCAAGCCGGACGCCACCGACGAGGAGATCGAACGCGCCGCCCGCGCGGCCCAGATACACGACCACATCGCGGGTCTCCCGGACGGCTACGACACCCTCGTGGGCGAACGCGGCCACCGCTTCTCCGGCGGCGAGAAGCAGCGCCTGGCCATCGCCCGGACGATCCTGCGCGACCCGCCCGTCCTCGTCCTCGACGAGGCCACCAGCGCGCTGGACACCCGTACCGAACTCGCGGTGCAGCAGGCCATCGACGCGCTCTCCAAGGGCCGTACGACGATCACCATCGCGCACCGCCTGTCCACCGTCCGCGACGCCGACCAGATCGTCGTCCTCGACGCCGGGCGGATCGCCGAACGCGGCACCCACGCCGAACTCCTCGCCGCCGGCGGCCGCTACGCGGCCCTGGTCAAGCGTGACGCACACCTCGCCCCCAACGGTGATCAGCCCCTGTCCGCCGACCTGACCCACGGGTAAGGTCGGCACCGACCGCACCGGACCGACCTCAGGAGCGCCTGTGGCAGCCGCCGACCGCACCGCAGACCGATCCGCGAACCGTTCGACGGACCGTTCCGCCCTGACGATGGCCCGGATGCTCGGCGGTGTGGGGGTGCTCCACTTCCTCGCCCCCGAGCCGTTCGACGCGATCGTGCCCCGCGCCCTGCCGGGCTCCCCGCGCACCTGGACGTACGTCAGCGGCGCCGCGGAACTCGCCGTCGCCGCCGCGGTCGCCCTGCCGCGCACCCGCCGGGCCGGCGCACTGGCCGCCGCCGGCCTGTTCGCCGCCGTCTTCCCCGCCAACATCAAGATGGCCCGCGACTGGCGCCACCGCCCGGCGCCCCTCAAGGCCGTCGCCTACGGCCGCCTGCCGCTCCAACTGCCCATGGTCGCCTGGGCCCTGCACACGGCCCGCGCCGCCGGACAGCGGAACGCCCGCCCCTGAAACGCGGGGGCGCGCTGCGCCACCGTCCCCCTGGGCCCTGTCGTCGCATTCCCGCCTGCCACGCGACTTCCCCGGCCACCGCTGGGGAACCCCGGCACGCGGTCGCCGATCTTGCCGCGCGGCTCGGTGCACGCGACGAGGACCCGGTGGCCGCTCGGGCCGCCCACCGCGCGTTGACGAACCAGCTCGACGGCCGCCCTCACCGACCCCGCTGACCTGCCTGCTCGGGGGGCGTGTGCACGTGGGTCAGTGTCTGCCGGCCCTTGACTGGTCGGTGAGGGCCGCCTTGACCACTGCCTCGACACGGGCGCGCTGCTGTGCGGGGGTGGCCGGGGTGCCGGGCCGCAGGGTGTAGGCCGTCCGGCGGTGCTGTTCGGTGCTCGCGAAGACGCCGCTGGTCCAACCGCCGCTGGAGCCGGTCTTGCCCCAGACCTTGGTGCCGTTCAGCTCGATTCCCATCAGCCCGCCGGCGCTGAAGCAGGCCGCGGGTGTGGGGCAGCCGGTGTTCTCGGCAGCACCGGGTACCGCGGGCACTTCGAAGAGGTGCCGCTGTTGGGCGGGAGGGAGGAGCCGCCCATCCAGCAGGGCGCGCAGGAACGCATCGAGGTCGGCTGCGGTGGACGTCAGCCCGCCCTCCGACCAGGCCCAGGCTGTCGACGGGTCTTCGGACAGCGCGGTGCGGCGCAGGTCCAGCGGGCGCAGGATCCGCCGGTCGAGCTCACGGACAAAGGGGCGGCCGGTGACCTGCTCCACCAGCAGCCCGGCGACGAAGCTGTTCAGCCCGTTGTACTGCTGGACGGTTCCGGGGGCCGGGGTGCGGCCGGGGCCGGCTGCGGCGTCCGCTGCGAAGGAGGCGGCCACCACTCCGTGCGGGTCGAGCGGAACCCGGACCGGACGGGGCAGGTCGCTGGTGTGGTCCAGGAGCTGACGTACCGTCACGTCGGCGTAGGCGGCCGGGATCAGCTCGGACAGGTGGCGGCGGACGGGCTCGTCGATGCCGATCCGGTGCTCGGCGACCAGTTGGAGCACCAGGGCATCGGTGAAGACCTTGGTCACGCTGCCCACCGGGAAGCGTGCGTCCGCCTCCACCGGCCCGGCCGTCCCCGTGTACGGGGTGCGCATGCCCCGGCCGGCCACCCGTACCAGGGCCGCGTCCGTCACCCCGTCGGGCAGGGTGGCCGGCAGCGTCCGCACCGCGGGCGCGTCGCGGGAGCCGGGGAAGTCGCGGGCGGCGAGCCCGCCGGGCGCGGCCGTGGCCGTGGGGGCGGCAGCCGGACCGGTGGCGAACGCGGCCAGCGCCACGCAGGTGACGGCGAGGCGGCGGGCGGTGCGGGGACGAGTGGTCATCGGTGGCTCCTGGGAACGGGGTGGGCGGTCGGATCAGCGCGGTGCCCGCGCTGCCCCAACCTTCGCCCCCGCGGCGGCAGTTGACCGTCGGTGATCCCCCTGAGCCGCTCCGGAGCGCACCCCGATCTCCCCTCGGGGTGCGGGCGTGGACCGGCGCCAGGGCTCCGGCACGATCCGGAGGAGAGACTGCCGATCTGCCGGCGAATCTCCGGCTCAGGTCACTAGGGTGAGCCGCATGCCTGCCCACGAAGCCCTGCCGCTCCTCGAATTCGCCTTCCCCGGCCCCCTGCGGGACCGGCTCGTCGCCGCCGTCCTCTCCGGTGCCAAGACCACCACGTCGGGCCTGCTGGCGGACTACGAGCGCGAGAACGACCCACTGCCGCGCGCCGGCGACCGCTACCGGGTCCCCGACTCCGACGGCCGCCCCGTCGCCGTCATCGAGGTGACGGAGGTACGGGTGCTGCGCCTGGCCGACGTGGACCTGCGACACGCCGTGGACGAGGGCGAGGGCAACGAGACGGTGGCCGACTGGCGGGCCGACCACGAGAGCTTCTGGCACAGCCCCGAGATGCGCGAGGCCCTCGGCGACCCGGAATTCCACGTCGACGACGACACCCGGATCGTGGCCGAACGTTTCCGGGTCCTCGAGCGTTTGTAGGGGGTGATGCGGGGGCGCTGCGGCTTGCTCAAAGCGACGCCGGACCGACCGCCGCCATCGCCCGGTACCCGGCGTCCCCGGGAGGCTTGCGGTCGCCGCTGTCGTAGGTGGGCAGCAGCGCTCGCGGGTCCGACAGGTCGGCCAGGGCCGACGCGAAGTCGGCGACCGGGTCGAAGGCGCCGGAGGTACGGATCCAGGTGTTGATTTCCTGGCGCTCTCGTCCGCCTCGCTGAACGCGATGTCGTCGAGGCCGACGAGCACGATCACCGTCCGGCCCCCGGCCTTGTCCAGGACGTCCTGCCGGGAGCGTGCGCTGACCCGTTCGCCGTACCAGGGCGCGTCGTTGAGCAGCAGATTCCCGCCGATGCCGGCGTTGAGCACCGTGCGGACCGAAACCGCGGCGGCCAGCCGTTCGGTGAAGCCGGCCAAGCCCGTGGCGGTCAATTGGTCGGCCGCGGCGCGGTAGGCGGTGGTGAACGCCTGGGCGTGGTAGCTCGGGCGGGGCGGCGCCGCCGATCTCCAGAGGAGCGCTGCCGAAGCGGTAGGAGAGGCGGACACGAGCCCTCGTGCCGGAGCCGACGGCCCGGACGACCTGGCGTACCGTCCGGTCGGCGAAGCCCTCCTCGGATCAGATCTTGTCGAAGCCGGTGCGGGGGCGCTGTACGGCGGTGCTCCAGCCGGCCTGCCACACGGTGGTGCGTTCATGGTGATCGCTCGCTCTTCTCTCGGTGTCGCGGTGATCACGAGTCTGCTGAGCGGGCGGATGGACACCCGGCCCTCCGGGATGCGTACGCATCCGGTGCCCACCAACGCGAGGGGCACCCTGCGGGACGGCCGCTCCCGTCCAGGCGGTCGAAGGTGGCGCAATCATGATCGCGAGAGGTCAGGAAGCGTGCCGAGTGGTGTTTCACGCGATCAGACCCGGCAAGGCGAACGGCACACAGTCCACCCGACACCACCCTGATTCCTCGAAACCCCGACGGACACAAGGAGGCGACGTGCTCGACAGCACCGCCGAGCCGGGCCGCCGCAGCGCCCTGGCCGTCACCGCCGCGGCGGGCCTCAGCCTTCTCACCGCCTGCGCCGGGACGGCGGACAGCGACGCGGCACCACGCGGCGCGCCACCGCCCCACACCCCGGGCACCCCCGGCAGCCGGACGAGCAGCCCCGCTCCCGAGCCGGCCAGGAAGCGGCCCCAGCTACCGCGCGGCGGCCGCGAACTGTTCCCCCGGCACCGGCTCGTCGGCTACTGCGGCCTGCCCGGAGCCGCCGCACTCGGCCGCCTCGGCACCGGTGACCTGGACCAGCGCGCCCGCGAGATCGAGAAGCTCGCGCAGACCTATGCCGCCGACCGCGAACCGCTGCCCGTCCTGGAACTCCTCGCCGTCGTCGCCAACTCCGGCGCGGGCCCGGACGGGACCTACCGCACCCGCACTTCCGCCGACACCGTCCGCCGCTTCCACGAGGCGGCACGCAAGCACCGCGCGCTGCTGCTCCTGAACATCCAGCCGGGCCGCGCCTCGGCGCTCGGCGAGGTCAAGGCCCTGCGTGAGTGGCTGGTGCACCCGGACGTGGGGGTCGCACTGGACCCCGAGTGGGAGATGGGCCCGGGTGAGAAGCCGGGTGACTCCTACGGGAGCACCGACGGCGGCGAACTCACCGAGATCGCGCGCTATCTCTCCGGCCTGGTCCGCGAGCACGACCTGCCGGAGAAGGCGTTCGTCTTCCACCAGGTGGCGGCCTCGGTGGTCGAGGACCAGCAGGCGTTCCGGCCGCAGCCCGGCGTCGCCGCGATCAAGTGCGCCGACGGCATCGGCGCGCCGGGACTGAAGCGCGGCACCTGGAACGACCTGGTCAGGAACCTGCCCGGCGGAATGCACACCGGCTTCAAGCTCTTCTACGACGAGGACACCGAGGGCAGCCGCCTGATGACCCACAAGGAGGTCCTGGCGCTGCGGCCGCAGCCCGAGTACGTCATGTACGAGTGAGTGAGGGTGTGCCGGTCCGGGTGCCCGCGCTCCGTGGGGAGCGCAGGCACCCGTGTCAGGCCGGCCGCAGCCGGTACGCGTAGCTGTAGGACCGGTCGGCGTGCAGCAGGTACTTCTCCAGCGGCGGCGCGCCCCACGAATCGTTTCCGCCGACGCCCGTCTGCCGGTGGTTGACGCCGAGGACCGTCTCGGGGCGCCGCTTCAGCTCGTACGGATGCTCGTGCCGCTCGCTCTCCAGGTCGGACGGCGCGAGGTGCAGGGCGCTCAGTTCCAGCAGCGGCGCGCCGTCGCCGGGTTCCGCGATCACGGTCAGCCCCGTGCCGTCGCGTCCGGTGAGCGAGGCGTCGCGTACGTCGGTCACGTTGCCGGTCTGCTGCGGCCGGACGTAGTTGCCGAGCTGGGCGTCGACGCTGCTCCGGTAGCGGCCGACGAAGGCCGCGGTGCGCCGGTCCCCGTAGTTCTCGTGCGGCCCGCGCCCGTACCAACTGAAGGTCTCCAGCCCGGCCGGTACGGTCAGCAGCGCGCCCACCAAGGGCAGGTCGGGCAGGCCGGCGCCCGGCGTCAGGGTGTGCCGGACCCGTACCTCGCCGTCGCCGCGCACGGTGAAGACGGTGTCCCACCGGGAGGCGGCGGGAGCGGTGGGCAGGGTGGCCGAGACCTCGACGGTCACTTCGGAGGCGGACGGCTGGGCAGGCCTCACCCGCGTCACCGTCCGCTTGGCGCCCGCCTCGCGCCAGGTGCGCAGCGTGTTCTGTGCGCCCCGGCCGATGTCGTTGTCCGTGGGGCCGCGCCAGAAGTTCGGCACCGGCCCGGCGGTCAGCAGTGTCCGCCCGCGGTGGCGGTAGACCGACAGGGTGCCGCTCGCCTTGTCGAGGACGAGTTCGAGGTCGCGTCCGCTGACGGTGACGGCGCGGTCCGACTCGGTCAGGCGCAGGGGCGGCAGCCCGGCGGGGGAGGGCTCGGCGGGTGCGGGCGTGTGCCAGGGCAGCGCGAGTTGTCCGTCGGCGACACTGTGGCCCGCGTCCGCCCAGGGGGTGGCGTGCCGCAGTACGAAGGAGAGGTTCAGCCAGTACTCGGCGCCGGGGGCGGGCCGTCCGGGCGGGCTGAGGGGGATGCGTACGGTCGTGTCCTGGCCAGGTGCGGCCTGCGGTGCGGGGAGGACGCCGTGCTGGACGCGTTCGCCGTCCCGGGTGACTTCCCAGCGCAGCTCGTAGGCGTCCAGGCCGAGGAACAACTGCCGGTTGGTGATCCGTACCGTGCCCGTGGCGAGGTCGGCGGCGGTCATCCGGACGGCCTGGTAGACCTTCTTGACCTCGTGGATGGCGGGGTGCGGCGCACGGTCGGCGGCGACGATGCCGTTGCAGCTGAAGTTCCAGTCGGTGGGGTAGCCGGGGTGCCAGTCACCGCCGTAGGACAGGTAGGTGCGCTTCGGGTCGCCGGGGACGGGCAGGCGGATGGCCTGGTCGACGAAGTCCCAGATGAAGCCGCCGTGCAGGTTGGGGTAGCGCTCGAAGACGTCCCAGTACTCCTGGAGGTTGCCGGTGCTGTTGCCCATGGAGTGCGCGTACTCGCACAGGATGAACGGCTTCGGGTTGCCGGACTTCCCGTACCGCTCCACCTCGTCCGGTGTGCTGTACATGCGGCTCTCGATGTCGGCGACCGCGTTCATGCCCTCGTAGTGCACGGGCCGGGACGGGTCGCGGCGGCGCGTCCAGTCGGCCATCGCCAGGAAGTTGAGCCCTTGGCCCGCCTCGTTGCCCAGCGACCACACGACGACGGACGGGTGGTTCTTGTCCCGCTCGACCATCGACCGCATCCGGTCCAGGCACGCTCCGGTCCATGCCGGGAGGCTGCCGGGCAACCAGTCGCGGACCCCGTGCGACTCCAGGTTGGCTTCGCCGATGACGTACAGGCCGTACTCGTCGCACAGCTCCAGCCAGCGCGGATCGGCGGGGTAATGGGACGTGCGGACGGCGTTGATGTTGTGCTGCTTCATGATGCGGATGTCCTGGAGCATCCGTTCCTCGGGAACGGCCTGCCCGTGGTCGGGATCGGTCTCGTGCCGGTTGACGCCGCGGAAGACGACGGGCCGACCGTTGACCGTGAGCGTGCCGGGGCCGTACGCGACGGAACGGAAGCCGACCCGGGTGCTCTGAACATCGACGGTGCGGCCCGCCGGATCGGTGAGGGTCAGCACGAGCGTGTAGAGGTGCGGGGTCTCGGCGGACCACAGGCCGGGGGCGCGGACAGTGGTCCTCGGGGCGACCGTGGCGTCCTGCCCGCCGGTGAAGCGGACCGGCGCGGACAGCGGGGCCGGCAGCGCCGGCCGCCCGTGCCCGTCGTACAGCTCCGCTCTGAGCCGGTGCTCGCCCGCCGCTGACGCGCCCCGGTTGCGTACCGTCGCGGCCACGGTCAGTTCCGCGTCGCGGTGGGCGGCGTCCAGTGCGGTGCGCACGTGCAGGTCCTGGAGGTGCACGGGGGCGATGGAGTACAGGTACACGTCGCGGAAGATCCCGGACAGGTCGATCATGTCCTGGTCCTCCAGCCAACTGCCGTCCGACCACCGGTAGACCTCCACGGCCAGCACGTTCGTGCCGGGGCGCAGCCGCTCGGTGATGTCGAACTCGGCCGGGGTGTAGCTGTCCTCGCTGTAGCCGGCCCGCTCGCCGTTGACCCACACGAAGAACGCCGACTTCACGCCCTGAAAGGAGATCAGGGTGCGGCGGCCGTCCCAGGCACCGGGCACGGTGAAGGTGCGCCGGTAGGAGCCGACGGGGTTGAAGCCGTGCGGGACGTGCGGCGGCCGCGGGTCCTCGTAGCCGATCCACGGGTACTTGACGTTGAGGTAGATCGGCTCCGGATAGCCCTCGATCTCCCAGTTGGAGGGCACGGTGATGCGGTCCCAGCCGCTGTCGTCGTACCGCGGCGCGAAGAAGTCGCGGGGCCGCTCGTCGGGGTTCTTCGACCAGTGGAAGCGCCAGCTCCCGTTGAGCGAGCGGTAGTACGGGGAGGTGCGGTACGTCCCGGTACGTGCCGCCCGGGCGTCCCCGTACGGGACGAGGCGGGCGCGGGCCGGTTCGCGGTCGACCTGGAAGATCCGCGGGGCGGCGTCCCACTCGGCGGCGGTGGCGGCGAAGGAGCGTTTCTGCGCGGCGAAGGCGGCCCAGCCGGCCAGGGCGGCGCCGGTGGCGAGGAACGACCGGCGGTCGATGCGGCGTACGTTCACGAGAGGGCTCCGAACGTAAGGCAACAGGAAGCGTCAGGGTCGAACACTGGCGGCGAGCATGACAAGGCATCCGCACGCCACTTCCCGCCGCCGGGCCCCGGGCGTGCCCCTCACTCCTCCGACACCAGCACGACCTCCAGCTTCCGCGGCCCGTGCACCCCTTCGACCCGGTCCAGCTCGATGTCGCTGGTCGCCGACGGGCCGGAGATCCACGTCAACGGGCGCGCCGGGTCCAGCCGTTCGAGCGCCTGCGGCACCGAGTCGACCACCTGGCCCGGTGCCCGGACCACGCAGATGTGATGGTCGGGGATGAGCGAGATCCGGCGACGGCCCTGGTCCGGCGAGCCGTCCAGCACGATGGTGCCGGTCTCGGCGATCGCCACCGCGCAGCCGGTGACGACGCTGCCGACCGTGTCCAGTTCACGCGCGGTGCTCGCCGCCCGGTCGTGGACGCGGACGGGGCCGGTGCCGGCCGTCCACCGCGGGTCCAGCCCCGGTGGTACGAGGACGTGCCGCGTGCCGTGCTCGTTCAGCAGCCGCATGACCAGCAGGTGCGCATCGTCCTCGGCGCAGTGGTGCACCACCGCCCGGTACTCCGCGAGATTCTCCGCCAGCAGCGCCACCCGCTCCTCCGGCGTACGGGAACCGTGGACGCGCAGGTAGTCGCGGGGGACCGGCGCGTCCTCGTACCCCTCACCGCGCGGTACGTCCGCCAGCGCCCGGCGCACCCGCGCCAGCACCACGTCCCGGCTGCTCATTTCGTCCGCTCCTCGCCACGCGTACGCCGCCACCAGTCCCGGAAGGACTCGGCCGGCACCGGCGGCAGGTCCCGGGTGTCCGTCCAGGCACGCCCGGGGCCCGGCAGCCGGCGCGGATGCAGCCGCCGGGTACGGGCCGCCAGCCGCTGCCCCGCGCGCAGCACCCCGGGGTGGGCGAAGGCGAAGCCTGCCGCGCGCATCGCCGCCCGCTCCGCGGCGTGTCCCCTGGCCGGTTTGAGGACGGTCTTCACACCGCGCCGCGTCACCCGGCCGCCCTGCACCACCCGCTCCCGCAGATGCACCAGTACCTCGGGGATGTCGATGGCGACCGGACACACCTCGTAGCAGGCGCCGCACAGCGACGACGCGTACGGCAGCGAGGCGTCCAGCTCGCTCGCCGTGCCGCGCAGCTGCGGAGTGAGGATCGCGCCGATCGGACCCGGGTACACCGAGCCGTACGCGTGCCCGCCGGCCCGCTCGTACACCGGGCACACGTTCAGGCAGGCCGAGCAGCGGATGCAGCGCAGCGCCTGGCGGCCCACCGTGTCGGCGAGGGTGTCGGTGCGCCCGTTGTCGAGCAGCACGAGATGGAAGGTGCGCGGCCCGTCGCCGTCCGTCGTGCCGGTCCACATCGAGGTGTACGGGTTCATCCGCTCGGCGGTCGAGGAGCGCGGCAGCAACTGGAGGAAGATCTCCAGATCCTGCCAGGTCGGCACCACCTTCTCGATGCCGACGACCGAGATCAGCGTCTCCGGCAGGGTCAGGCACATCCGGCCGTTGCCCTCGGACTCCACGACCACCAGCGTCCCGGTGTCGGCCACCATGAAGTTGGCACCCGAGATGCCGACCTTCGCGGTCAGGAACTTCTCGCGCAGGTGCAGCCGCGCCGCCTCCGCCAGCTCGGCCGGCGCGTCCGACAGGTTCTCCGGCGCCGGACGGCCCCAACGGCTCATCCGGTCCCGGAAGATGTCCCGGATCTCGCCCCGGTTGCGGTGGATCGCGGGCACCAGGATGTGCGACGGCAGATCGTCGCCGAGCTGCACGATCAGCTCCGCCAGGTCCGTCTCGTACGCGCTGATGCCCGCCTCGGACAGCGCCCGGTTCAGCTCGGTCTCCTGCGTCGCCATCGACTTGACCTTGACGACCTCGCGCTCGCCGGTCTCCCGCACCAGCCGGGCGACGATGGCGTTGGCCTCGGCGGCGTCCGCCGCCCAGTGCACCTGTCCGCCGGCGGCCGTCACCGACTCCTCCAGTTGCTCCAGGTAGTGGTCGAGGTGGCGCAGCGTACGGTCCTTGACGGCGGCGCCCGCCGCCCGCAGCCGCGCCCAGTCGTCCAGCTCCGCCACCGCCTTGGCCCGCTTGTCGCGGATGGTGTGGGTGGCGTGGCGCAGGTTGCCGCGCAGCCGGGCGTCCTGCGTGGAGGACGCGGCGGCCGCGGGGAACGCGGGCATGCCGAGATAGGTACCGCTCACCGCGGGCTCCCTTCCGTGGCGCGGGCGCGGGACGGTGCCCGCGCATCGGCCTCCGTGGCGGCCAAGATCTCCGCGATGTGCACGGGCCGGGCCGCCGCGCCCTGCCGCCGGAGCGTGCCGCCGATGTGCATCAGGCAGGAGTTGTCGACCGTGCAGACCGCCTCCGCGCCCGTCTCCCGGACCGCCTGTGCCTTGTCGGCGCCCATCGCCGCCGACACCGCCGGATTCTTCACCGCGAAGGTGCCGCCGAAACCGCAGCACTCCTCGGCGCCCGGCAGCTCCCGCAGCTCCAGTCCCCGTACCCGCTCCAGCAGCCGGCGCGGCCGGTCGCCCAGGCCCAGCATCCGCAGGCCGTGGCAGGTGGGGTGGTAGGTGACGGTGTGCGGGTAGTACGCGCCCACGTCCGTCACCTTCAGCACGTCGACCAAGAACTCGGTCAGCTCGTACGTCTTGGGCACGGCGCTCGCCGCGGCCCGCGCCAGCTCCCGTCCGGGGCGCCCCTCGGCCTCGGCCCTCGCCGCGATCCGCGGGTAGTTGTCCCGCACCATCGCCGCGCACGAACCGGAGGGGGTGACCACGTAGTCGTAGTCGGCGAAGGCGCGGTCGAAGCGGTGCACCAGCGGCTCCGTCAGATGCCGGTAGCCGGTGTTGAACTGGGGCTGGCCGCAGCAACTCTGCTCCGCCGGGAATCCCACCTCGACCCCGAGGCGTTCCAGCAGCGTGATCACTGCCCGGCCGGTGTCCGGGTAGAGCGTGTCGTTGATGCAGGTGACGAACAGTGCTACACGCACGTTGCCATCTCCTTTCGGCTGCCGTTGACCGCTGGCGGCGGGCCGTCTCACCGGTACATGATCACCTGTCGGCTCATCCTGCCCCAGCGGCGGGCGAAGGAGAAGGACCCGGAGCGGAGGACCATGACACGTGCGGAGCAGGCCGAGGCCGGAACGGCGGAGGGGGCGCCGGACGGCGCGTCGCGGCAGGTGTCGCAGGTGCGGCAGCTGGCCGCGGCGTCGGTCGGCAACGCCGTGGAATGGTACGACTGGTACGCGTACTCCTTCCTGGCCGTCTACATCGCCGACCGGGTCTTCCCCCAGGACACCGGCAACCCGCTGGTGCCGCTGCTGTCCACCTTCGCGGTGTTCGCGGTGGGCTTCTTCATGCGTCCGGTCGGCGGACTGCTGATGGGCGCGGTCGCCGACCGCCGGGGCCGCCGGGCCGCGCTGACCCTGACGATCCTGCTGATGGGCGGCGGCAGCCTGCTCGTCGCCGTCACCCCCACCTACGCGACCGCCGGCGTGCTCGCGCCGATCGTGCTGGTCGTCGCCCGGCTGGTGCAGGGGCTCTCCGTGGGCGGCGAGTTCGCCGCCTCCACGACCTTCCTCGTCGAGTCGGCCGGACCCGGCCGGCGCGGGCTGTTCTCCAGCTTCCAGTACGTCTCCACCACCGCGGGCCAGCTCCTGGCGTCCGGCACCGCCGCCCTGCTGGCGGGCGTACTGACCGAGGGCCAGATGGGGCAGTGGGGCTGGCGCCTGGTGTTCCTGATCGGCGCGGTGTTCAGCCTGCTCGGCCTGTGGATCCGCAGCGGGGCGCGCGAGACGCGCAGCGAGGAGCAGCGGGCCGCCGCCCGCCCCGGCATCTTCGAGGCGCTGCGCCGCTACCCGCGCCAGTCCCTGCTGATCTGCGGCATCACCGCCGGCGGCACCCTCGCGTACTACACCTGGACCACCTACCTGCCCACGTACGCGCAGGTCAACGCCGGTTTCGACAAGAGCGAGGCGCTCACCGTCGGCACCCTGTCGCTGCTGTTCTTCGCCCTGCTCCAGCCGCTCGGCGGCCTGCTCTCGGACCGCGTCGGCCGCAAGCCGCTGCTGCTCGGCTTCGCACTGGGCTTCGCGGTGCTCGCCGTACCGCTGCTGCACCTGGTGACCGACGCGTTCTGGTCGCTGCTGCTCGTGCAGTGCGCGGGCATGGTGCTGCTGACCGGGTACACCGCGGTCGCCGCCGCCGTGAACGCCGAGGTCTTCCCGGCCCGGGTACGGGCCGCGGGCATCGGCTTCCCGTACTCGCTGACCGTGGCGCTCTTCGGCGGCACCGCGCCGTACGTGGGCACCTGGTTCAAGCAGGCCGGGAACGCGGACCTCTTCCCCTGGTACGTCTCCGCCCTCTGCCTGGTCTCCTTCGTCGTGTACCTGACCCTGCCGGAGACCGCCAAGCAGAAGCTGGACACCTGAGAGGGCCGTGCGTGCGGGCTGTTCGCGGTCCGTACGCACACCGCGAACGGCCCGCACACCGCGGGTACCAGGGTGTCGCAGTGCGTGTACCGGAGTGTCGCAGCGCGTGCGTCACACCGGGAGTGTCACCCGGCGTGCGTCACTTGCGGGCGACGATCGCCGCGTTCGCGCCGGGCGCCTCGAACGGCACCTTGCGGACCTCCGAGAACCCGGCGTCGGCCAGCCAGGAGCCGTACTCCGCCGCCGTGTAGTTACGGCCGCCCTCGGTCTCGACCAGCATGTTCAGGCTCATCAGGGCGGCCGGGGCGGGCCCGGTCAGGTCGTCGTCGACCATCAGCTCGCTGATCACCAGCGTGCCGCCGGGCGGCAGCGCCGCACAGCACTTGTCCAGCAGCATGCGGTTGGTGGCCTCGTCCCAGTCGTGCAGGATCATCGACAGCACGATGATGTCGTGCCCGCCGGGCAGGTCCGGCTCGGCGAGGAAGTCGCCGGGGTGGGTGCCGATCCGGTCGCCCAGTCCGGCGTCGGCGACGTTGCGTTCCGCGACCGGGCACACCTTCGGCAAGTCGTAGACCGTCGCCTTCAGCCCGGGATGCCGCCGGCACAGCTCGATGGCGTACGCGCCGGAGCCGCCGCCCACGTCCAGCAGCCGCGCCCCGGCGGTCAGGTCCACCACCTCGCCGAGCCGCTGCGCGGTCCACGACGACAGCGCGTGCATCGCCTCCCAGAAGACGGCCAGCAGGCCCGGGTCCTCGGTGTCGAACAGATGTGGCTGCTTGTCGGGGTCCCAGGTGGTGGGCCGGTTGGTGCGGACGGCCTCGCCGAGCCGGCCCCAGCCGGGGTACAGCCGCTGGTCCAGCATCCGCAGCCAGCCGCTGAAGTGGTACGGGCGGCCCGGCACCAGATAGGCGTCGGCCAGCGCCGAGTTGACGAAGCGGCCGTCCCCCCGGCGCTCCAGCAGGTCCAGCGCCGCGCAGCCGGTCAGCAGCATCCCCGCCGGCCGTACACCGATCTCCAGTTCCTCGGCGCACTCCTCGACGGTGCCGCCGCCCAGCCGGTCGAGCACCCCGAACAGGCCCAGCTCGTCTGCGGTGGCCAGCGTCTTGAACGCCCAGAACCCGGTGGCTAACTGCATCAGCGGCAGCGGGGACGCGGTCGGCGCGACGGGGTGCGGGGATGCCATGGGATGCCTCCAGCAATCGAGACGGGGTGATACGGGGACGTACGGGGATCGCACGGAAGTTTACGGACGCGAACATACGTCCGTGCCCGTGATCACTACCACCGCCGGGAGGCTGTCACACACGGAAAAAGGGCACCGAAGGCGGTGCCCGGGAAGCGGAGCGAACGGCGCCGTTCCGCCCTGGCGCGGGCGGGACGGCGCCGTTCCGGAACGGAACGGGACCGTGGGGGCGGGACGGTCGGAAAGCGGCCGGCCCCCCTCTGCGCATCAGGGGGAGTGGCCGTGTCCGGCGCCCGACTCGATGGTGCCGCCCAGGCTGCCCCGCAGCGGCAGCAGCGCGTTCCGGGAAGGGCCGGTGACCGACCAGCGGGTGCCGACGAGATAGGTGCCCCCGTACGCCTGCGCCTCGGCGAGCCAGGCGCGCTTCTTGGCGTCGCTGCTGAAGGTCAGGATACGGAAGACGCCGGCGCGGGTGGTGCAGCCGCCTTCCCGCAGCTCCTGGGCGTCGATGATGATGTCGGCGCGGCAGCCGAGGGCGGCGGCGATCCGTGTCATGGAGGCGGGTGGGCCGGCCGGGGCGGGGGAGGGGGCGGTGTGTCCCGTGTGTCCCGTGTGTCCCGTGTGTGTGGTGTGCCGGGTGGGGTGGGGAGCCGGGGCGGGGACGCCGTTCGCGTAGCCCGTCACGACGATCGCGCAGGCCAGGCCGCCCGCCGCCAGGAGGGGAATCGCGGGACCGGACAGTGACCTCATGGGGAGATCCGTTCTCTTCAGCGGCAGTCGCGGCCGGAATTGATGCAGTCCACGGCCGTACGCATCAGCCGCTGCGGCATCAGGTTGATGAAGTCACCGTGGTCCGTCACCGGGTTGTGCAACTGGTCGGGGAAACTGTCCACCGCGTACGACGTGTTCGGCGGAATGGCGTAGGTCAGCCGCTGCACCAGCCGCGGAATGGGACGGAATCCGTTACCGCACTGCCCGTTCCGGCCCGGAAAGACCACATGCGTACGGTGATTGGCACTGTCGATGTTGCGTCCGTCCCAGCAACTGGGGAACGCCAGTGACCGTACGACGTTGCTGCCCCGCGGACAGATCGGGTACTTGTTCCTCAGCCGCCGGTCCTCGAATCCGGTGCAGCTCCACGAGGCGTTGGCGTTGGCCGTACCGTTCGTCAGCGCTTTCGCGTCACCGGTGAGATTCCGCAGGAAAGGCGGCATGGCGGTGACCTTTTCCGCCCCGCTTCCGTCAAAGGTCAGTGAGACGTCGGCGGGTCGTACGATCGTGCCCACATTGCCGTCCCGGCCGCCGCCGGGCGCGTCGGCGTCCCTTTCCCGCCCGTTGTCCCGCAGCCGCAGCACCGGCCAGTAATAGGTGGACCTGTCCCCGTTGCCGCACGTCGTGCCGGCCCCGGCCAGTTCGTTGTCGGAGGAGAACGCGTCCGTCGCCAGATTTCCGACGTAGTCGTGCAGGTGGTGGGCGCCGTTGCGCACACCCGGCGCCACGATCAGGTTGTCCGGGTTGTTGTGACCGTTTGCGTTGCGCCCGCATTCCGAGCGGAAGGAACCACTCCGCCCGCCCCGGTCCCCGCCGCCTCCGGTGTTCGGCCGTACGGTTCTGATGTCGACGAAGTCGTTGCGGAACGGGCCGTTGTCCGCGCTGTTCCCGTCCTGTGCGCCCCGGGGAACGCTCTGTGCGGCGGCGGTCCGCTCGGTCGTCCGGCACGCGCTCAGCCGGCCGAGCGCGCCGGGCTGTCCGCCGGCCCGGCGCAGGGCCTCCGCGATGCGCCCGATGGTGGCGCCGCGGTCCCGCTCCAGCTCGTTCAGCACACGGTCCTGGGCGCCCGGGTCGGCAGCCCAGCGCTGGAACGCCCTGGCGACCTGGCCCTCCAACTGCCCGAGGTTCCGGTTCACCTCGGGCGCCGCCCGCGCCGGAAGGCTGCGCAGCCGCTGGCCGACGTCCGGACAGTTGATCGTCCGCCCGGCCGCCGAAGCCCCGGCCGCCGAAGCCCCGTTCCCCGTCCCGCCCGCTCCCGTTCCGCCTGCTCCGGTGCCCGCCAGCGCCTGGGCGGCGATCACCGCCGTACCCCCGCAGGCGGCCAGTGCCGTGGCGATCAGCGCTCCGCTCCGCTTCGACAGACGTGTCCTCTTGTGCGGACGCCCCGTCCGCGCCGATATCCGCTGCCGCTGTTTCATGTCACCGCTTCCCTTCCCTCACTCACTTCGCTCCCCTCCATTTCGCTTCACTTCGCGGGTGGCGGCGCCACCGTAGCCGCGCCGGACCCGCTGGACGCCGGTCCGCCGTCGAGTGCCCCGAAGTCGACCAGTCCGGTCTGTTCCAGTGCCGTGATGTGATCGAGGACGACGGTATTGGCGCGTGTGGCCAGGTCCCGGATCACCGCATTGCGGGTGTTCGCCCGCACTTGGGCGACGAGGGAGAACACCTTTCCGTGCGCGCGGCGCGCCAGGTTCACGAAAAGCCGCTCGTACGTGTCGCCTTCGGCCGTGTCGAGTTGTGCGAGCCAGCCCTGCTGCTCGGGAGTCGGCTGTCCGGGGAGCGTGACGGCCAGCGCGCGGGCCGCGTCTGCGGCCCGCTGATTGAGATCGGTGTGCCCTTCCGTCAAATGCCGGCCTGCGTGCCGCACGGCCTGCCGCTTTCCGCGTTGCAGTGCCTGACGGCCGGCGGGAAGTTCCCACAGGCCGGCCTGCCGTACCTTTCCGACGAATTCCCGGTCGAGCGGTGTCAGCGGGCCCGACGGTGTGTTCCACACCCTGAGCCCGTCGTCCTGCGTGGCGGGAGCGGAACTGTCCGCGGCGCTGCCGCTGCTCGCGAACAACTGCACCGGCAGCAGAATCGCCATGACCGTAAGGGAAAGTCCGGCGACGACCAGCCCGGTGCCCACCGAGAACCGCGTCCGGACACCGCCGGTCACCGAACGCCGCCGTCCGACGCTTCGCACCATGCCCTCCTTCTCCGGGTGACGGGAAAAAGGACGCTAATGCGGAGCCGGGCCGCCTCCGCCGTATTGGCGCCGACCCGACAAAGAATCACCACGGCGCTCACCGCTTGCTAGAGTGCCCGGCCCCGCCGACCGGCGCCGGGATGCCGACCCGTACCCCCTTACGCCCTCACGGCCGGTGAAGCCCAGGGCGACACGCCGGTCGATGTCGGGCAATCGGGTGATTTGGTGCCTTGAGCGTCACCAACGGCAGCACAACGTCAATACCTTCAGCAAACACCGCAACGCTGCCGGTCAGCCGTGGCCGACCGCAGCCGTACATGAAGGAGACGTCCCCATGTCCGCACCGCGCCGCCTGCTGACCACGGCCTGTGTGACCGCGCTCGCCCTGACCGCGCCACTCGGCGGCGGTCTCTCCGTGGCCGCCACCCCGGCGGGCCCGCGCCCGGTACCCGCACCCCAGGGGGAGCAGACCCGGGTGGGCACGGGCAGCGGTGAATTCTGCCTGGCACCGGAAGCCGGCCGCGCCCTCGCCACGGCACATGTACGGCTCAACGCCGTCCGCCCGGCCCGGGTGACCGGCACCCGTGAGCGGCGGTGCGTCACCGCACCGATCACCGGCGGCACGTTCAACCGCAGCCTCTCCAAGGGCGAACTGCACTTCGACGGAGGCTTCGAGTTCACCCGCGGCGGCCGCTACCTGCGGGTCAACCACCTGAAGGCGGACTTCGCCACCGGCCGGATCTCCGGGGACGTCCGGGGCGCCCGGCCCGCCCGGGCGGCGTTCCTGGCGTTCACCCTGGACCGGAAGAACGTCCGGGTCTCCTCCGGCAAGGTCACGGCACGCATGACCTTCACCCTGACCAGCCAGGGCGCCGCGTCCTTCAAGAGCGCCTTCGGCACCGTCCCGGTCAAGGCGGGCGACCGGCTCTTCGAGGGCACCGGCACAGCCGACGTCCACCTGCCCCACCCGTCCCACACCCTCCGCCCGGCCCGGACGACGCTCGACGTGCAGCAGTGACCGGCGGAGTTCGCCGAGCACCCGCTGGGGCGGGCCGTATCCCGTGAGCGGCGCGCCCGGCCTGCCCCGAGCCGGCGTGCGCCGCGGAGCCAGGTGTCCGGACCGCCGCCCCGGACCGCCGCCCCGAATCCACTGTCCGGATCGACTGTCCGGATCGGTGCAGTCCCGGTCGTGACCCCGGACGCATCCGACGGCGGTACGGCGCAGCTACGGGCACCGGCCACCCGGGTGCGGCAGAATCCCCGTATGCGTGTTGTGATCTTGAGCGGTGGAGAGAGTTCGGAACGAGATGTCTCCCTGGCCTCGGGGTGGTCGGTCGCCCGGGCCCTGGTGGAACGCGGACACGAGGTGATGCTGGTCGACCCGGCGGCCGCGGTGCCGGTCCTGGCCGGGCCGCTGCGTCCCGGGGACACGGTCGACGGAGTCGCGGTCGGCAAGGAGCCGCCGTCCCCCGCGGAGCGTCACCGGCTGCGGTCGCACCTGCACGCCGCCCTGACCGGCGGCCCGGTCCTGGAACTGCTGCGCGGAGCCGACCTGGTGTTCCTGGCCCTGCACGGTGGTTGGGGCGAGGACGGGCACGTACAGGCCGTGCTGGAGATGGCGGGCGTACCGTTCACCGGCGCGGACAGCGCGACCTGTGCGGCGGCGTGGCACAAGGGGCGGACGCAGGCGGTGCTGGGCGCGGCGGGCGTGCGGGTGGCCGAACGGGCGCTGTGGCGTCCCGCGGTGTCCGACGTGCCGCCGGACGTCGAGCGGCTGCTGGCGGCCGGGCCGGTGGTGGCCAAGCCGGTCGCGGACGGTTCGAGTGTGTCGGTGCACCGGGTCGACTCGCGGTCGCAGTTGGCTCAGATCGCCGCCGAGCTGCGCTCCGAGGAGGGGGAACTGATGGTGGAACCCTTCCTTCCCGGGCGGGAGTTCACCGTGGCCGTGGTCGGCGACCAGGTGCTCCCCGTGATCGAGATCGAGCTGACGACGCCGGTGTTCGACTACACGGCCAAGTACCAGCCCGGGGCGGCCGTCGAGGTCTGCCCGGCGCGCATTCCGGCCGACTTCGCGTCCCGGCTGCAGGAGTCGGCCTTGCGGGCGCACCGGGCCCTGGGGTTCGGCAGCGGCACGTACTCGCGTACGGACTTCCGCTGCGACGTGGCCGGCGAGCCGATGTGCCTCGAAGTGAACGCGCTCCCGGGCCTGACGGCGACGAGCCTGGTGCCGCTCGCGGCGACCGGGGCCGGCTGGAGCTACCCCGACCTGATCCAGCGCATCGTGGACCTCGCGGCGCGCTGAGCCGGAGGCCCGCCGGGCACACCGCCCAGCGGGCCGACGCCGCATCCGGGTCAGGCGGTCGCGCGCCGGAGGTGCAGATGGCCGTCGAGCGGGTAGAGCGGCGGTGACGCCGGCAGGAGCCGGTCGAACGCGTAGCCGCACTTCTCCGCGACCCGGCAGGACGCCACGTTGTCCGCCTGGTGGAGGAGTTCGAGGCACTCCAGGCCGTCGGCCCGGAAGGTGTCGAAGGACCAGTCGGTGAGGGCCTGCAAGGCCCGGGGGGCCACGCCGCGCCCCCGGGCCCATGCCGCGGTCCAGTAGCCGACCTCGGCGACGGGTTCGCCGGGCACGGCGTTCTTGAGCACCACGTTGCCCGCCAGCCGCGGTGGCGCATCGGGGACCGCTTCCAGTACGGCGAAAGCGAGCCGGTCGCCCACAGCCCAGCCCTGCTTCTCGGCCTCGATCCGTCGCCGCCCGTCGGCTTCGCTCTCCATCGGAGCGCCGGCCCAGCGGCGTAGCTGCGGATCCCGGTACGCCTCGATCAGCGCGGCGACGTCGTTGTCGGTCCAGGGGCGCAGGGTGAGCGCGGGGGCGGCCGGCGTCGCGGCGGCCGTGAGTAAGACAGTGGTATGCACCGGCTGATCATAGGCGGGCAGCGCCCACATGCGAGCCTGCGAGTCCGCGAGCCTTCGGACTTGTGCCTGCGAAACGGCTGAGGCCCGCCGACGCAACACCACGACGACCGGCCTGTGCCCCGGGACGGCCCGACCCGCCCGGCCGTCCCGGACCTGATCGGCGCGGGCGTGAGGGCGTGAGAGTGCGAGGGCGTGAAGACGTAGGCGTACTGGGGCCGGTGCACGGTGCAGTTACGGGATCGGGATCTCCTCGCCCGGCGGGACGAAGAAGTCGACGCCGTCGGCATCTTCGACGTACCCCTGAGCGTCGACCGTGATGGCGGTCGCTTTCCCCTGCGACGTGATCAGTCACGCCAGCACCTGTTCCTCAGCGGGGTCTCGCCCGGCCGCTGGTCCCTCCGGTGCACGCGCCACCCGTCACCGGCAGATCCTGCTGGCCTCGGGTGGTGCCCTGCTCGGCCGCCTGCTCACCGGCGTTCGGGGCTGCCCGGCCATGGCCGTCCTCGGTAACAGAGTGAACCTGCTGCTCGCTGTCCGTCTCGGCTGGACGGCCATGACCTCCTGAAGAAGGGGGCGGGGCGGCCTACTTGACGCAGGTCTCGTCGGCCGCCGGCAGCTTCCCGGTGGCCAGGTACCGGTTGACCTTGGCGTCCACGCAGGCGTTGCCGTACCTGCCGTACAGGGCGTGGCGGTCGGCGCCCTTGAGCGTGAGGAGCTTGGAGCTCGGCAGCAGGCCGTGCAGCGCCACACTGCTCCGGTACGTGGTCCGCGGGTCGCCGGTGGCGGCCACGATCAGGACCGGGGCGTCGCGCCGTACCTGGGTGGGCTCTTCGCGCGGCCGGTCCCAGAAGGCGCACGGGCTGATGTTGTCGGCCATCGGGCCGAGCAGCGGATGCTTGGCACGGCCGCGCTGGATGTCCCGCCAGTAGACCTCGGGGTCGCGCGGGGCGGCCTTGTCCCCGCAGAGGATCGCGGTCTGTACGCCGCCGGGCTGATCGTCGGTCTGGATGAACCGCAGTACGCCGATGAACTCCGGCGACAGCCGGGTCGGTTGCCCGGCCACGGCCTTGGCGAGTACGGAGAGCTGCTCGCCGAGCCCGGCCCGAGCCCGGTCGGTGTCGTCGGCTATCGCGGCGAAGAGCAGGAGCGGCACCTGCGTGTCGTCGATACGGTAGCGTTCCGGCGCGGTGCCGATCGTCAGCGGACGCCGTGCGGACGCTTCGAGGATCCGGCCGATGGTGGCGAGCACCTCGGCGCGCGTGCGGCCGAGGTGGTAGGTGGCGTCGCGGCGGGCCGCCCAGTCGGCCCAGGCAGCGAGGGCCTGGTCGTTCTCCTCGATGGCGTACTGCAGTTGTCGGGGAGAGTAGTCGTCGGGAGCGAGCGCCCCGTCGAGCACCACCCGGTCGAAGCGGCCCGGGAACATCTGGGTGTAGACGGTGCCCAGGTAGGTCCCGTACGAGTACCCCAGGTAGGAGATCTTCCGTTCGCCGAGCGCGCCTCGGACGACGTCCATGTCGCGGGCCGTGTTGCGGGTGCTGATGTGGGGCAGAACCGTCGGCGCGGCGGCCCGGCACTTGTCGGCCAGGCTCTTCTGGAAGGCGACCTGACGCTCGAAGCTCGCGCGGCTCAGACCGGCCGAGAGGAAGTGGGTGCCCACGGGCCAGCCGCAGTTCAGCGGGGTGCTGCGGCCGACGAAGCGCGGGTCGAAGCCGATGATGTCGTAGCGCGGCCCGACCTTCTTCATCGCCTTGCGGATGTCCGGCGGGGACGCGAGGGCGGGCCCGCCGGGCCCGCCGTTGTTGAGCAGGATCGCACCGATGCGATGGCGGGTGTCGGTCGCCTTGAGCCGGGAGACGGCGATGGTGATCGTACGGCCCTGGGGGTCGGAGTAGTCGAGCGGTACGGTGGCGTCCGCGCACTGCACGCCGGCCCGGTCCAGGTCGCGGCCCATCGCGTCGTCGGGGCCCTTGGCGCAACTGCCCCAGCCGAGACGCTGGTGGTAGTAGCGGTCGAGCCCGGCCCCGGGGCCGGTGCGGCGGTCGGCGGCATCCGCCGTACCCGCTGCACTCGCCGTGGCGTCGTGGCTCCCGGCGGGGGCTGAGGCGGGTGCGGCGGCATGGGCCAGGCCGGGGGATGCGGTGAGGCAGGCTGCCAGGGCCAGGCCGGCCGCCGCGGCGCGGCGCACAGCCGGTCGGGCGGCAGCCGCCTGTCCGGCCGAGGCCACCGGGGCCGAGGCGGTCACCGGGCCCGGGGCAGTCGCCAGGTCCGAGGCAGGCACCGCTCCGGGAGAGGACAGCGGGCCGGGGGCAGTCATGAGGTCTCCTTGAGCTGCTGACGACGAGTGGGAGCGCAGAAGGCGGTCTCGGCGGCGGCACGGTAGTCCGCTTCGGCCTGTTCGGTGCTGGGCACCGCGGTGAGGGCGAGCGCGATGCTCCGGCTGCCGGGGCCCACAGCGCCCAGCGCGCGGTGTCCTCCGGGCACCGTCCCGCCGTGCCCCCACCACCAGCCGCCGCACTCCAGCGGCGAGGCGATCAGTCCCAGTCCGTACCGGGCGCCGGGCCACAGCCGGTCCGGGTCGGCGGGCACGGTGCGCTTCATCTCGGCCAGCCAGCGCGCGGGCAGCAACTCCCCGCCGAACAGGCCGTGGAAGAACCGGTTCACGTCGGAGGGGGTGGAGACCAACGCGCCACCGGCGCCGCCGAAGGTCATGTTCCACTCGGTGCCGTCGGTCAGCGGCGCGTCCGGCCCGTCGGTGGCGGAGAAGTAACTGTGCGAGTGCGAACCGTGGATACGTGTACTGTCACCGGGCCAGTAGGTGTCGCGCAGGCCGAGCGGCCGAAGAATCCGGCGGGTCACCTCCGCCTCGACGCCGTGCCCGGTGACCTTCTCGACGATGAGGCCCGCGAGGAGATAGTTGGTGGTCGCGTAGTGCCACTTCTTCTCGGGAGGCGGCATCTTCAGCGCGATGGCGATCAGTTCGCGGGGTTCGGCGTGGCGGAACCGCCACTGTTCCAAGGGTAGCTGGACGAGGGCCGCGGTGTAGTCGGGAAGGCCGCTGGTGTGCTGGAGCAACTGCCGTACGGTGATGGTGCGGCCGTCGTAGTCGTAGCCGTCGCCGCGGATCACCCCGGGCAGGTAGCGCTCGACCGGCGCGTCCAGTTCGATCCGGCCCGCCGCGGCGAGCTGCAGGACGACCGTCGCGGTGAACGTCTTGGTCACGCTGCCGATCCTGAACCGGTCCTCGGCCCGCATCGGGCGCCCGGTCTGCCGGTCGGCCACGCCACGGGCGGCATCCCACCGGCCGCAGCGCGGGTCGGTCAGTTCGGCGGCGACGCCCGGTATCCCGTGCCGGGTGACGAGCGTGTCCAGAGAGGCGGCGAGCGAGCCGCGCGCTGCCGCACAGTCGGCGGATCCGGCCGAGCGTCCGGCGGTGTCCGCCGCGCCCGCGCCCGGCCCGCCCGCGCCCGGTCCAGCCGTGCCCGTCCTGCCCGTGCCCGGTCCGGCCGCTTCCGCGACAGGCGCGACGAGGGCCAGGACGACCGAAGCCGTCGCCAACGCCGCCGCACACCGGCCCGGTCGGCGCGTCCCGGCGGGCGATCTCTTCGTCAGGTTCCGTGTGTGTCTCACGTCGACAGACGCTAGACGCACGGCTGTTCGTACGCACTGGAGAATTCCCCCAAGCACCGGTGTACCCAACCCCCTTGATTTCGGCCGGATCGTGCCGCGTCAGCCCGCCGCCCCAGGGCCTGGGAGACTGACGTGGGGAAGCGGGACCACACCCTTGCGTCGCGAGCGCCCCGTGTAGTCGGCTGTCCCTCATGGTGAAGCGGAGAATTGCCACACTGATCGCCTTCCTGGTCACCGGCTCCCTGGCCACGGGCGTACCGAGCCCCCGCGCGGAAGCCGCCGAGCCCGGCACCGGCGGTGCGTCGCCGTCCGCCGGGTCGTCGGCGCTGCCCGGTATCGACCTCGACACCGTGACCATCCCGGAGTTGCAGACGCGGATGGCGGACGGCTCACTGACCTCCTCGGCACTGACCCGGGCCTACCTGAGCCGGATCAAGACCGTCGATCCCAGGATCAACGCGGTCCTGCGCACCGATCCCACCGCCCTGCGCCAGGCCGCCGCCAGCGATGCCAGGCACCGGCGTGGCGACACCCTGGGACCGCTGGACGGCATCCCCGTCCTCCTCAAGGACAACATCGACACCCGCGACATGCCCACCACGGCCGGATCGCTGGCCCTGGCCGGCAGCCCGCCGGACACCGACGCCGCCCTCGTGACGCGGCTCCGGAAGGCGGGCGCGGTGATCCTCGGCAAGACGAACCTGTCGGAATGGGCGAACTTCCGCGCGACGAAGCCGACGTCCGGCTGGTCGGCGGTCGGCGGGCAGACCCACAACCCGTACGTACTGGACCGCAATCCCTGCGGCTCGTCCTCCGGTTCGGCCGCCGCGCTCGCCGCGTCGCTGGCGCAGGTGGCGGTCGGCACCGAGACGGACGGCTCCATCGTGTGCCCGGCGGGGATGACCGGGGTGGTCGGCCACAAACCCAGCCTCGGCCTGGTCAGCGGCGCCGGCGTCGTACCGATCTCCGCCGAGCAGGACACCGCGGGACCCATGGCACGTAACGTCACCGACGCCGCGCTCACCCTCTCGGTGCTCAGCGGCGGGGCCACCGGGCGTCAGGAGGACGCCGCCCGCGCCCTCGCGGAGGCGGCGGAACGGCAGCCCGGTTCGCTGCGCGGCAAGAGGATCGGACTGTGGCGGCTGCCGTCGCTCGGCGCCGAGGTGGACGCCCTGATGTCCCGTACGGCGGCACAGCTGCGCAAGGCCGGGGCGCAGGTGGTCGAGGTGACGCCCCCGTACCAGAAGCGGCTCGGCGAGCTGGAGTTCCCCGCCCTGCTGAGCGAGTTCCACCGGGACATCGACGCCTACCTCGCCACCCGCAAGGGCCCGCGCGACCTCGCCGAACTGATCGAGTTCAACCGCGCCCACCCGGCCGAACGCACCTGCTTCGCCGGTCAGGAACTGTTCGAGCAGGCCCTCGCCGCGCCGCCCACCACCGATCCGAAGTACCGGGCGATGCGCGCCGAATTGAAGGACCTCTCCCAGCGGTCCATCGACGAGACCCTGGCCGCCAACCACCTGGACGCCATCGCCGCACCGACGAACCCGCCCGCGTGGACGACGGATTGCGCGCGCGGCGACAACGACGTGATCCCGTCGTCCACCCCCGCGGCCGTGGCCGGCTACCCGTCGCTGACCGTCCCCGCCGGATTCCTGGGCGAACTGCCCGTCGGCGTGCTCCTGACGGCCGGAAACCACCAGGACGCCAAGCTGCTGGCGCTGGGAGCGGCGGTGGAGCACCGTCTGGACGCCTGGCGGGCACCGCGCTACCTGCCGACACTGGGGGACGGCGGCCCCCGGTGACATCACGCTCTCGCTGCCCGCGCGTTCCGGTCACGACCGTGACGACCGTGGGGACGTACGGGTAACCCCGCACCTCTCGTCGGGCCGACGCGGCGGCTCGTCGGCTCGACGGGTCGTCGGGTCGTCGGGGAGGTGACGGCAGCGATCCGCGAACCGGCGAAAGGACGGCGGATGCGCGTACTGACGTGGAACCTCTGGTGGCGGTTCGGCCCGTGGCAGGAACGGCGCAAGGCCATCCTCACCGTACTGCGCGACCTGCGACCCGATGTCGTCGGACTGCAGGAGGTCTGGGACGACGGAACGGAGAACCTCGCGCACCGGTTGGCGGACGAGCTGGGCATGACCTGCGCGTGGGCAGCGTCGAGAGCGCCGCAGCGCTGGCAGCGCAGGCTCGGCGACCCGACGATCGCCTTCGGCAACGCCGTCCTCAGCCGGTGGCCCGTCCTCGACCAGGAGGTGGCTCAACTGCCCGCCGGGCCGGACGACGACGGCCGGCTCGCCCTGTACACCCGGCTGGGCCACCCCGCCCACCCGGTGCCGTTCTTCACCACCCACCTGACCTCGGACGTCGACGCGTCCGCGGTGCGCTGCGCGCAGGTCGCGGCGCTCGCCCGGTTCGTCGCCGCCCGCCGTACCGGGACGGACTTCCCGCCGGTGATCACCGGGGACTTCAACGCCTGGCCCGACTCGGACGAAGTACGGCTCTTCGGCGGCTACCGCACCGCCCCCGCCGTCCCCGGCCAGGTCTTCCTCGACGCCTGGGAGTACGCGGACCCCGCCCAGCCCTCGGCGACCTGGGACCCGGCCAACCCCTACCTCGCGGGCTACCACGGGCCCGGCGTCCGCATCGACTACATCCACGTCGGCCCGCCGGGTCCCGGCGGACTCGGCCACGTGGAGTCCGTCCGGCGCACCGGGGACCGGGCGGTGAACGGTGTCTGGCCGTCCGACCATGCGGCCGTCCTCGCTGAACTGAGCGCCGCGGCAGGCCCGGTCGCGAACTGAGGTACCCAAGAGGCGAGGACCCGGAGCGAGGGGGATCACGAGATTCGGCATCACTCCCGGCCCGGCCTGGACTGGCCTGATGCCGACCTAACGGACAGCTAACGCTCGTCTGGCGGCGGCCCGAAGAGCGAGGCAGCTCACTCTTGGACATCGAGTGGTGCCGGAACGATACGGTGAGCAGGTGGCGTCAACACACAGCAGGTCAACGAGGGGTGCGGCGGCGGAGGCCATCACCTATCGGGCGGCGGAGAGCGAGAGTGACCGGTCCGCCGTCATCAAGGGCGAGTTCACCTCGGACACCGTTTTCGAAGTGGTGCGCTCCGAATTCGGGTTCACTCTTCGGCCAGTGCCACTGGATCCGCCGGTACACAAGGTATTCCCCGACGACGAGCCGGAAAGCGACGAGGTTCCGGGCGATTCGGGCGACGAGCGCCGGTTCGTCGCACTGGACGGCGATCGCGTGTGCGGCTATGTGGACACCGCGTACGAGCCCTGGAACCGGCGGCTGACCATCGTCGACATCGAGGTGGCCGGGCCGTACCAGGGACGGGGCATCGGCCGCACGCTAATGCACCACGCCGTCGAACGGGCCCGGGAGTGCGGCGCCGGGCACGTATGGCTGGAGGTCACGAACATCAACGGCCCGGCCGTCCGCGCTTACCAGCGGATGGGATTCGGCTTCTGCGGCCTGGACACGACGCTGTACAGCGGCACCGCGTCCGAGGGCGAGACGGCGCTGTACATGAGTCTCCTTCTCGACCCGCCCTCCGACGGGTCCTGGGCCGAGCCAGGTCCGCGTACCGGAAGTCTGACCGGTCTTTCTCCCGGAGCTGCGTGATCGCGTCTGGCATGCGCCAGTTCCCGTCGCGCGCCCCAAGGGCAGAGCCGCCTCACCGGGAGGCGGCCGGACCAGGGGAGCCCCCATGGCACCGACCGCACCCGACTTCGGTCCCCGCATCGACCCGTACGCACCGTACGACCCGCAGCGCGACTGCGACCCCACGGCCAAACCCGGCGTCACCGGCTTCCGTGACCTGGTGCTCGCCGCCTACGCGGGAACCCGGGACCTGGGCATCAGCCGGTCCTGCGGCAGCGGCGGACAGAGTGAACACAAGGAAGGCCGGGCCTGGGACTGGGGCGTCGAGGTCAACGGCCAGGCCCACCTGGCCGACGACTTGATCAACTGGCTGCACGCCACCGACCGGCACGGCAACACCCACGCGCTGGCCCGCCGCTTCGGCATCATGTACATGATTTGGAACCGCCGCATCTGGATGGCGAACCGCCCCGACGCCGGCTGGCAGCCGTACCGAGGCAGTAACCCCCATACCAACCACATCCACTTCAGCTTCTCCTGGCCCGGCGCCCGCAAGGAGACGACCTGGTGGACGGGCGAGGCTCCCCGGGCGACCGGCCGGGTGAGTGTGGGAATCCCGTCGGTGGTGGACACGGGTTCGGGGATGGTGATTTTTGGTGTGGACGCGTCGGGTGGGGTCGTGCATCGGTGGCAGAGCGTTCCTGGGGGTGCGTGGTCGGGTTGGGTGGGGTTGGGGCGTCCGGGGAGTCGGGCGGTGGGGCGGCCGTGGGCTTTGGTGGGGCGTTACGGGAAGTTGGTTGTCTTCGTGCGGGGGGATGGCGGTGTGCTGTGGCATACGTGGCAGTCGGAGGCGGGGGAGTGGGCGCCCGAATGGGTGGCGTTGGGCGGGCGGTTGGCGAGTGACCCGGCGGTGGTGCTGAGTCCGAACGGTGCGTTGTCGGTGTTTGCTCGGGATCCGGGTGGGCGTGTCACTCATACGTGGCAGCGGGGGCCGGAGCAGGGGTATGCGTGGAATGACGGGTGGGTGGACATGGAGGGTTCGGTCCGCGGGCGGCCCGTGGTGTTGGTGGGGAGGAGTGGGGGGATGGTGCTGTTCGCGCGCGGTGCTGATGGCGGGCTGCATCATCGCTGGCAGACGGGTGTCGGGGGGCCGTGGTCGGCGTGGGTGCCGTTGCACGGTCGTCTGGTGAGTGATCCGGCGGTGGTGCTGAGTCCCAACGGTGCGTTGTCGGTGTTCGGCCGCGACCCTGGCGGGCGGGTCACTCATACCTGGCAGCGTGGCCCGGAGCATGGTCATGCGTGGAACGATGGGTGGGTGGACATGGAGGGTTCCGTGCGTGGACGTCCCACGGTTCTTGTCGGCCGGGACGGTGGGATGGTGTTGTTCGCGCGCGGCACGGACGACGGGTTGCATCATCGCTGGCAGACGGGTACGGGCGGCCCGTGGTCCGGCTGGGCGCCGTTGCACGGCCGGCTTGTGAATGATCCGGCCGTCGTTCTCAACCCGCACGGTTCGCTCTCCGTCTTCGGGCGGGGTCCGGACAGCCGTGTCACGCACACCTGGCAACGCGGGCCCGAGCAGGGGCACGCCTGGAACGACACCTGGGTCGACATGGAAGGCAACCTGTCCGATGACCCGCCGGATGCCGAGACCGGGGTTGAGGCCGGGGCTGAGGCCGGGATTGGTTGCCATGCCCGCGCCGAGACCGAGGTCGGCGCCGACTCCGGTACCGTCCCCCTCCCCACCTCGACGTCCGCATAGACGTCGCAGGCTCCGCCGTACGGCCGTCCCGCGCACACGGGGGTGCGGGGCGGCCGTACGGCGGCTTCACAGGTGCCAGCGGACCTCGTCGGCCGGTGCGTAGCGGCACAGTGCGCCGGTCGACACCGATGCCTGTAGGTGGGTGGCGAGTTCGGGGTGGTGTGTCGTCAGGCGGCGCAGGCTGTCGCGGATGCGGGCGGTCACGTTCTTGCGGGCGCGGTCGGTCTCGTCGCCCAGTCGGCGGGGGCGCCCGGCGAGTCCGGCGGCGTTGCGGAGTTCGGTGAGGAGGGCTTCCCGCTCGTGGTCGTATGCCGCGGCCGTGCGGTCGTCGCCGCGGGCGGCTGCCCTGTCGATCTCGTCGTCGAGCACTTCCAGGCGTCGCCGGTAACGGGACTTCGCCTCGTCGTCCAGGACCACGTCGCTTCCGAAGGCGGCCGCCGCCGCGGCCATGGGCGCGCTGTCCGGGTACAGCAGGCGTGTGGCCGGGACGTCCTGGCCGGGGCGGCCGAGCAGCGTGTGCAGGTCTGCCAGCCCTTTGGCGTCGGGTACGTGGACGGTGCGGCCTGCGTAGCGGAGACGCCATACGGCGCCGTTGCGTACGAACTCCCGCTCGGGCAGAGCAGGTTGAGTGGGCGGTGTGGGGGAGGGGCGGAGGTCGCGGGACTGGTTGGCGATGTGGGGCATGCCCAGTTCGCGGGCTTCGGCCTCGGTGTCGCGGAGCAGCGCGGTGGCCCGGGCCGCGTCGTCGGGGCCCGCGCGGGCGAGCAGGGCGCGGGCCAGTTCCGTACGGGCGCGTACCGACCAGGGGCGGCCGTGGAGCCGGTCGGCGGACCGCCGGGCAGCGGTGAGGTCCCGTACTGCCGCTTCCCACTGCTCCTCGGCGGCGTGCAGCAGGCCCGACCACAGCGCTGCCGGGCCGCTGATGTCCCAGCCGAACAGGGAGACCAGCCACTGCCCCCGGTACGGCTCCAACGCGGCGTGCGCCTGGCGGCAGCGCGCCGGGTCCCGGGACGCCGCCGCGCTCTGCGCCAGCAGCCGGACCCGCAGCGGGGCGATGCCGCGCTCCAGCACGCTGTCGCCGGGCGGGCCGTCCCCGGGGCACGGCACCGCTCCGGCGGTCGAGGCGGTGCCCTGCTCCAACGCGGTGATGCCCGCCAGCACGTGGGTGTACAGCGGGTCCCGTCCCGGTGTGGCGTGGTGGGCCCGTTCCGCTTCCGGGAAGCTGCCCTGGAGGAGGGACAGTGCCCAGCGGTGGTGGCCGATGAAGTACTGGTAGTAGTTGGCGTGGGTGCCGCTGAGGGCCAGGGTTCGGGCGAGCAGGTCGTCGGCTTCGGGGAAGCGGCCCATGAACGCGTACACGACGCTGCGGTCGATGACCGAGATCATGCTGGTCCGGGGCAGTCCGCAGGCGTCCGCGCCGGCCACCATGGAGTGGAACTGCCGGAGGAACGCCGGGTCGTCCAGTTCGAGCAGGGCGACCCAGCGCATGGAAGCCGCCAGGTGCTCCATCCAGACATCGGCCCGGCGGCGGGACACCTCCATCAACTCCCCGGCGACGTCGACCCGCTGTGCCGCCGTGCGCGGCTCCCACACCGCGTGCAGGCGCGCCCACAGCCCCAGGTGCAGGGCATCGTCGTCGCCGGCGGCGCGGGCGGCTGCCACGACACGGCGGGCCACCTCCTCCACCGGCCCGCCGCCGGGAGTGCCAGGAGTACCACGAGCACCGGGTCTGTCGTCGGCGGGGCGAGCCCCGGTGACCAGTGCACGATGTGCCTCGCGCAGCGCCCGGGACTTGAGCCCGGTCCCGTCGCCCCGGCCGTCCGCGCTGTGCAGCGTGAGTGCCACGCGGCCCACGAGCACGGCGTCGCCCGTGCCGGACGCCAGTGTGGCGGCGTCCTCGTACACCAGCCAGGAACGCTCGTGCTCGCCGAGGAGTTGGAGTTCGGCACCGAGGTCGAGGGCGAGCAGCACGTGGCGGTGCGGATCGCCGGTCCCGAGCCGTTCCAGCGCGCGCCGGTAGTGCCCTACCGCCTCTTCGCTCGCCAGCCTGCTCACCGCGTGCCGGGCCGCGGCCACCAGGATGTCCACCGCCTCGCCGGCGTCGAGGGCCGGGCCGGCGAAGTAGGCGTGCCGGGCGAGGTCGGTCGGCCGCGCCCGGTCCCCGGCGCAGGCTGTGTCCCGCAGCGCACGTACGGCGGCGGCGTGCAGATGGCGGCGGCGCTCCTCCGCCAGCCCCTCGTACAGGGACTCCCGTACCAGGTCGTGGATGAAGACGTACGCGTCGGCCGCCGACGGCTCCAGCAGCCCGGCCTCGACCGTCTCCCCGAGCAGCCCGGCGGCGAGCGGTTCCGGTATCCCGGCTGTACGGGCCAGGGTTCCCCGCTCGAAGCGGCGGCCCAGCACGGCGGCGGCACCCAGCAGCCGTACGGTGGGCGCGCCGAGCAGCGACAGCCGCCGGTGCACCACGGCACGGACCCCGGGCGCGACGGCGGCCACGGACTGGCCGGCGGACCACAGGCGGGCCGTCTCCTCCACGAAGTACGGGTTGCCGCCGGTGCGTGCGCACACCTCGGCGGCCGTGGCCGCGTCGGGCCGGCTCCCCGCCGTACGGGCCACCAGTTCCTCGACCTGCGGCGGGGTCAGGCCCGTCAAGGCGACGGTGGTGGCTCGCGCCGCCAGCCGGGGCAGCAGCGGCCGCAGGGGGTGGTCGGGCCGCTGCACTTCCACGTCGCGGTACGTGCCGATCACGAGCAGCCGCTCGAACCAGGCGTGCTGCGCCGTGAACTCCAGCAGGTGCAGCGACGCGGCGTCCGCCCAGTGCAGATCCTCCAGCACCACGGTCACCGGGCGGCTCCGCGACATGACGGCCAGCAGGGTGGTCACCGCGTCGAACAGCTCGAAGCGCAGCGCGTCGCCGGCGCCCGTGCCCTCGCCCAGCAGTACGGAGAGCGCTCCTCCGGCGGCCGTCGCTGCCGCCTCCCACTCCTCGGCGGCCGCGCCGCGCCGCAGGCCCCGCACCGCCTGTGTCCACGGCCAGAAGCCGGGGGTGCCGTCGGAGTCCCAGCAGGTTCCGTGCACCACCAGCATGTCGCCGTGGTCCCGCGCCTCGTCCACCGCGCTGTGCACCAAGCTCGTCTTGCCGATGCCGGCCTCGCCCGTGACCAGCACCAGCCCGCCGTGACTGGCCCGCGCCCGCTCCAGACGGGATCGCAGCATCCGTACGCTGTGTTCCCGCCCGATCAGCGCGGTCTCCATGGGGCCGTCCTTCCGGGCGCGGGTTCGCGGATCATGGGCGGCGGCTCCTGGCCCGCGGTACATCCGCGTCCGGGCATCCGTGTCCGGACAGCCGGGCGCCGTGCCGCCGTTGCCTTGATAGCCGCAGGCCGGGACGGCGCGCGGCGTTACGGACCGAAGTCACCTTCCCGAGTGCACGGACCCGGGCCTCCGGATTCGCTCACGCAGAGGGCGGCGCGCTTCCCGGCGCACTTCCCGGGCGGATGACGGACTGCCGGAGCACACGGCGGCGCACTGCACGGTGTCGGTCACCTGTCAGGGGAATGTCGGCGGACCGACGGGGACCGACAAAGTCTGTCGGCCCGATGTCCACGCCTTGTCGGCGG
The DNA here is from genome assembly GCF_040646595.1 of Streptomyces sp. NPDC045470. Lineage (NCBI taxonomy): Bacteria > Bacillati > Actinomycetota > Actinomycetes > Kitasatosporales > Streptomycetaceae > Streptomyces > Streptomyces sp. NPDC045470. The sequence continues at coordinate 159,108 of NZ_JBEZAN010000003.1, read as the reverse complement.
GACCCGGCACTCTTCCAGTGATCCTGCCGGGTGCCCATCCGGCAGGCGCACGACACGCAAGGAATCACCATGACCCCTCACGTCACGATCATCGGCGCCGGCCTCGGCGGCCTCACCCTGGCCCGCGTCCTGCACATCCACGGCATCCCGGCCACGGTCTACGAGGCGGAAGCCTCACCGACGGCCCGCGCGCAGGGCGGGATGCTCGACATCCACGACTACAACGGCCAACCGGCCCTCCAGGTCGCGGGCCTGATCGACGCGTTCCGTACTCTCGTCCTGGAAGGCCGCCAGGCGATACGGATCCTCGACCGGGACGGGAGCACCCTGTTCGACAAGGCCGACGACGGCACGGGCGGGCGCCCCGAGGTGCAGCGCGGCGAGCTGCGGCAGATCCTGCTCGACTCGCTGCCGGCCGGCACTGTCCGCTGGGGCCACAAGGTCAGCGGCACCCGTGCCCTCGGTGACGGCCGCCACGAGGTGACCTTCGCCGACGGCTCCACCGTCACCACGAGCCTGCTGGTCGGCGCGGACGGCGCCTGGTCACGCGTCCGGCCGCTGCTCTCCGACGCCACCCCCGAGTACACCGGCAGGGCCTTCGTGGAGACCTACCTGTTCGACAGCGACAGCCGGCATCCGGCCACCGCGAAGGCGGTCGGCGGCGGATCACTGTTCGTGCTCGCGCCGGGCAAGGGCATCCAGGCTCACCGGGAGAGGGGCGGCACCCTGCACACCTATGTGGTGCTCACCGAGTCGCTGGACTGGTTCGCCGCCGTCGACTTCACCGACGCCACCGCGGCCGCCGCACGGATCGCGCGGGAATTCGACGGCTGGGCGCCGGAAATCACCGCGCTGATCACCGACGGCGACACCGCACCGACCCTGCGCCCCGTCCACGCCCTGCCGATCGGCCACCGATGGGACCGGGTGCCGGGAGTGACCCTGCTCGGCGACGCCGCCCATCTCTCGGCTCCGAACGGTGAGGGCGCCAACCTGGCCATGTACGACGGCGCCGAACTCGGCAAGGCCCTCGCCGCGCACCCCGACGACGTCGAGACCGCCCTCACCACGTACGAGCAGGCCATGTTCCCCCGCGCCACCGAAGCCGCCACCGAAGGCACCCGACTCCACGAATTCCTCTTCGGCGACGACGCGCCCCACAGCCTCGTCACCGCGTTCATCGAAGACGCGCAGCAGGACTCATGAGCTGCCGGCTGCACGGGGCCCGGCCGGCCCCGGCCGGCCCTCCCGCGCCCACGGCCGCAGCTTCTCCGGATTGCGGACCGCCCAGATCCGGGTGACCCGCCCACCGGAGACGTCGAACGCGGCCACCGTCATGACGACGCCGGCCCGCCGGGCCACCAGGCCCGGCACACCGTTGACCGACCGCTCCAGAAGTTCGAGTCCGGGAGCCCGGTCGGCCATGGCGACCAGGTACCGGGCGATGCGCGCCCCGCCCTCGACCGGGCGCAGGACGGCGCCGGCCAGGCCGCCGCCGTCGGCGGTCAGCACGGCGGCCGGGTCGAGAAGGCCGACGAGGGCCGCGATGTCCTTGGCCTCCCACGCCTCTTTGACCTGCCTCGGCACGTCCGCCCGGCCGGTCGCCGAGGACACCGGAGCGCGCGCGTCGCCCACCCGCCGCCGGGCGGATGCCGCCAACTGCTTGCACGCCGCAGGGGTACGGCCGAGAACGCCGGCTATCTCGGCGAACGGATACCGGAAGACGTCGTGCAGGACGAACGCCACCCGCTCGGCGGGCGTCATCGTCTCCAGGACGACGAGGAAGGCCATCGCCACCGACTCGTCCAGCACGATCTGGTCGGCGGGATCCGTGCCGCCGACGGGACCGGGACCGCCCGCCCGGCCCCACTCCGCGCGGTCGGGCAGCGGCTCGGGCAGCCACGCGCCGACATAGCGTTCACGACGGGCCCGCGCCGAGCCGAGCAGGTCCAGACAGATGCGGCTGGTCGTCGTCGTCAGCCAGGCGCCGGGGGACCGGATCTCCGCCCGCCGACTCCGCGGCAGTCCGTACCAGCGTCCGTAGGCATCCTGTACGGCGTCCTCGGCCTCGGTCACCGAACCCAGCAACCGGTAGGCGACATTGATCAGCTGACGTCGCTCGCCGACCGCCCCGTCCGCGCCGGTTCCGGCCCTACCGACAGTCCCCATGCTCCCGGCCGCCCCCTCGCCTTACCTTTCGCAGGCCCCCGTCGTCGAGTCGGTGAGACCTTATCGGCCTGCTGCCCAGGGACGGAAAAGAGGACCGCGACATGACCACTCGGGCGACGACGACGGAGACGGCGGCAACGGAGACGGCAACGGCGGCGAACCCACCGCGCCGCTTCTCGTTCCTGCGGATCGCGATAGCCCTCCAGACCCTGACCGTCTTCCTTCAGGCGATCTCCGCCGGACTGCTGCTGACCTCGCCCTTCGGAGCGACACTGCACAGTGTCGGAGCCCGTGTGATGTACGGGGCGTCGATGCTCCACGTCCTCGCGGCGGTGCTGGCATGGAAGCCGGGCGGCGGCCCGGCCCGACCGGTTTGGCACGCGTCAGGGTTTCTCGTACTCGCCTCGGCCCAGGTCGTGCTCGGCGTCGCGCATGTCCCGTCGGTCCATCTCCCGCTGGGTGTCCTGATGTTCGGCCTGAGTGTGCTGGCGCTGGCCCGGCGCTGATGTCCGGCCCGGGCGTGCCGGTCCTGGCCCGGCGCTGAAGTCCCGTCGCCGGGGCCCTGTGAAGCCCGTCGCCGCGACTCGACCTCTGGAGTCAGACCGTCGTCGCTCGATCGCCGCGGTCCGGCCGCAGAAGCTGCCGGATGTCGCGTACGGCCGCGCGTCCGGCGCGGTTGGCGCCGATGGTGCTGGCGGAGGGGCCGTAGCCGACGAGGTGGACACGGGGGTCCCGTACGGCGCGGGTTCCGTCCAGGCGGATGCCACCGCCGGGCTCGCGCAGTCGGAGAGGCGCCAAGTGGTCGACGGCGGCGCGGAAGCCGGTGGCGTACAGCACGGTGTCCGCCTCGACGGTGCGGCCGTCCGACCAGACCGCGCCGGTCCTGGTGAGGCGGTCGAACAGCGGCAGCCGTTCCAAGACGCCGCGTTCGCGCGCCCGTCGCACAGCGTCGGTCATCGGCAGTCCCGTCACGGACACCACGCTCTGCGGCGGGAGGCCCGCCCGGACCCGTTCCTCGACCCGAGCGACGGCCGCCCGGCCCTGCTGTTCGTCGAACGGGCCCGTGCGGAAGACCGGTGGGCGGCGGGTCACCCAGGTGGTCCCGGCGGCGGCCCCGGCGATCTCCAGCAGGTGCTGGACGGCCGAGGTGCCGCCGCCGACGACGATCACGTGCCGCCCTGCGAAGTCCTGCGGCCCGCGGTACGAGGAGCTGTGCAGTTGGCGGCCGCGGAAGACGTCCTGACCGGGGAAGCGCGGCCAGAAGGGCCGGTCCCAGGTGCCGGTCGCGTTGACCAGGGCCCGGGTGGCGTACGTCCCTTCCGAGGTGTCCAGCAGGAGCCGGCCGCCCGCGCCGTCGCGTACCGTCCGCACGTCCACCGGCCGGTGCACCCGCAGCCCGAAGGTCCGCTCGTACGTGTCGAAGTACGCGCCGATCACCTCGGAGGACGGCCGGTCCGGGTCGGCGCCGGCCAGCTCCATACCGGGCAGCGCGTGCATCCCGTGAACCTTCCCGTACGTCAGGGTGGGCCAGCGGAACTGCCACGCGCCGCCCGGCCGCGGCGCGTGGTCCAGTACGACGAAGTCCCGGTCCGGCTCGTATCCCACCCGCCGCAGGTGGAAGGCGGCGGCCAGGCCGGCCTGGCCGGCACCGGCCACGACGACCTCGGTCTCCCGCACCCCGATGTTGTTCATGTTTCTACCAACCAGGGTGGGGGCGAAAATCTTCCTCAGGGCCTCAGGGCCTCAGGGCACAGAGGCGCGGCGACTCAGGGCCGCGGCGACTCACCGTCCGCCCGCGACCAGCAGCGGTGCGGCGCCCGACGCGGAGGCCGGGCGCCCGCCGGACGCCGGGACCCCGGGCCGGGGAGGGACACCGTCGGGCAGCAGCCCCCGGGCGGCCAGCTCTGGCCGTACCCCCTCGCCGAACCAGTACGCCTCCTCCAGGTGCGGGTAACCGGACAGCACGAAGTGCTCGATCCCGAGGGCGTGGTACTCCTCGATCCGGTCGGCCACCTCCGTATGGCTGCCCACCAGCGCCGTTCCCGCCCCGCCGCGCACCAGGCCCACCCCGGCCCAGAGGTTCGGGGAGATCTCCAGCCTGTCGCGCGAGCCGCCGTGCAGGGCCAGCATCCGCTGCTGGCCCACCGACTCGCTCTTGCCCAGCGCCTGCTGCGCGGCGGCCACGGTGTCCGCGTCCAGGTCGCCCAGCAGCCGGTCCGCCGTGTCCCACGCCTCCTTCGCCGAGTCGCGCGAGACGGTGTGCAGCCGGATGCCGAAACGGACCGTACGGCCCTCCCGCGCGGCGAGCCCCGAAATCCAGTCGATCTTCTGCTTGACCTGCTCGGGCGGCTCGCCCCAGGTGAGGTACACATCGACGTTGCGGGCGGCGACCGGCCCGGCGGCCGCCGACGAACCGCCGAAGAAGATCTCCGGGAGCGGGTCCGGCGGCAGCGCGGTCAGACCGCCCTCCACCTGATAGTGCGCCCCGTGGAAGTCGAACGGGGCGCCACCCCACACACCCCGTACCACCTGCAAGAACTCGTCCGTACGGGCATAGCGCCGGTCGTGGTCCAGCGCGTCACCGAACCGCCGCTGCTCGGTGGAGTCCCCGCCGGTCACCACGTTCAGCAGCAGCCGGCCTCCGGAGATCCGCTGGTACGTGGCGGCCATCTGCGCCGCCAGCACCGGCGAGATCACCCCGGGCCGGAACGCCACCAGGAACTTCAGCCGGTCGGTGACCTGGGTGAGCGCGGTGGTGGTCAGCCAGGCGTCCTCGCACCACGTTCCCGTCGGTGTGAGGACCGCCTCGAAGCCCAACTGCTCGGCGGCCTTGGCGACCTGCGCCAGGTAGTCGATGTCGGGTGCCCGTACGCCGCTGACCGGGGTGATGCGGTCGCGCCGGACGCCGCCGTCGGTGTACGCGTGCCGGTCGACGAGGGTGCGCCCGTCGCCGCCGGTCGGCAGGAACCAATGAAGATGCACGGTCACGGTGTTAGCCGGCCTTTCCTGAAGAGCTGTCGGTGTGTGGGAGGCTGCCGGCGCCTGGGGAGCTGCCGGTGCCCTGGGAGCCGTAGGTACGCGGCGCCGTGCTCGAAGGCGGCAGGCCGCCGTTGAAACGGGTGTCGACGAAGGAGGAGAAGTCGACGCGGCCGGGGATCAGCCGGAGCGCGGCGAAGGTGTCGGCGATCTGCTGCTCGGACGCGACGGCCGACCGGTCGAGGGCCACCGTGACCGCCGTACCCCGCGTCCGTCTGACCGCCGCCAGCGCCACGTCCCGGGGCAGGCCGGTCTCCGCGGCCCACGCCTTCGCCCAGGCGTCCGGGTGCCGGTGGACCCAGTCCTGTGCCCGCCGCAGCCGGCCGACGTAGTCCTTGAGCGCCGCCGACTTCTCCGGGTCGTCCAGGGCGGCGGGCGCGGCGACCTGGAAGCTGAGACCGTTGACGACGCCTTCGCCGGTGGTCAGGATCCGCGCGTCGGTCTGGTCGAGAGCCTGCGAGGTGTACGGGTCCCACACCGCCCAGGCGTCCACCCGGCCGCGGCTGAACGCGGCCAGCGCGTCGGCCGGCTGGAGATGGTTGAGGGTCACGTCCTGCGGCGTCAGCCCGGCCTTCTTCAGGGAGGCCACGAGCTGGTAGTGCGCGGAACTGCCCTGCGCCACCGCGATGGACCTGCCCTTCAGCTGCGCGGGCCGGGTGAGCGGTGAGTCCTTCTTCACCAGTACTGTCTCACCCGCGGACGAGCCGTGCGTCGCCGCGATCACCTTGAACTTCGAGTTCGCCGCCGCGGCGAAGACGGGCGGCGTGTTGCCGACCCCGCCGACGTCCACCGCGCCGGCGTTGACCGCCTCCAGCAGGGGCGGACCGGAGGTGAAGGTCGACCACTGGATCCGGTAGGGCAGGTCCTTGAGTTCCCCGGCCGCCCGCAGAACGGCCTCCGAACCGCCCTTCTGGTCGCCGACGTGGAGGGTCACCGCCCCCTTGCCGTCCGTCCCGCCACGGGCCCCGCCGCTCCCCGAACCGTTCGCCCGGGACGCCCCGCCGCACGCGGCGAGCGTCAGGAGGAGGGGGAGCAGGAGGGCGGGGAGCAGCAGGGTGGTGCGCGCATGCTTGCGAGTTCCGTTCCGTCGCTCCACGTCCTCTGCCTCTGCCACTGCCATTGCCACCTGCGATCCCTCACTGCCCGACCGCACGGTCCACCCCCTCCACTCCCAGGCGGTCCAGCAACCGTGCGCGCCGGTCGGCGAACCGGGGGTCGGCGATGTCACGCGGGCGGGGCAGGTCGATCTTGTGCTCGTACGCGATCACGCCGTTCTCCATCACCAGCGCGCGGTCGGCCAGCAGCAGCGCCTCGTCCACGTCATGCGTGACGAGCAGTACCGCGCAGCCGCGCTCCTGCCACAGTTCGGCCACCAGCTTCTGCGCCTTGATGCGCGTCAGCGCGTCCAGCGCTCCGAACGGCTCGTCCAGCAGCAGCAGATCGGGTTCGCGTACCAGAGCGCGGGCCAGCGACGCCCGCTGAGCCTCGCCGCCGGACAACGTCTTGGGCCAGGCATCCGCACGGTGCCCGAGCCCCACTTCGGACAAGGCCCGTTCCGCCGAATCCCGTTCAGGTCTGCCCGGCAGCCCGAGCAGCACATTGCGCCACACCCGCTTCCACGGCATCAGCCGCGGCGCCTGGAAAGCGACCGCCTTGCGCCGCGGTACCAGCACCTGGCCCTCGACCTCCCGGTCCAGCCCGGCCAGTACCCGCAGCAGCGTCGACTTGCCGCAGCCACTGCGCCCGAGCAGCGCGACGAACTCACCCGGTGCCACGTCCAGCCGCAGCCCGTCGATGACGGCCCGGCCACCGAATGCCCGGCCGAGCCCCCGCACCCGTACGGCAGCGCCTTCCAGCACCTCCGTCGCTTCCGCCGCCTCGCCCCGCACGGCCTCCCGCCCCTCTCCTTCCGGTTCCACCGGTTCTTTCGGCGCGGCCCCCGTAACTGTCTCCGTCACCGGCCGGTGAACGTCGGTCGCCATTGCAGCAGCAGCCTTTCGAGAGTGCGGACGATGAAGTCGGCGAGCAGTCCGAGGACCGCGTACACCACCAGGCAGACCACGATCACGTCGGTACGGAAGAACTCCCTGGCCTGGTTCATCAGGAACCCGAGACCGTCGTCGGCGTTGACCTGCTCGCCGAACACGAGCGCCAGCCAGGCGGTGGCGAGCGAGTAGCGCAGCCCCGTCATGGCGCCCGGCAACGCCCCCGGCAGTACGACGTGCCGGATCAGCCCCCGGCGCCCGAGCCCCAGCGAAGTCCCGGCCTCCACCAACTGCGCGTCCACGCCGCGGATTCCGGCGTACACGTTCAGATACAGATGGAACGCGACACCGAGCGAGATCAGCGCGATCTTCGGCGCCTCACCGATGCCCAGCCAGATGATGAACAGCGGGATCACACCCACCCACGGCACGGACCGCAGCATCTGCACCACGGGATCCACCAGGTCCTCACCCAGCCGCGACAGCCCGGACGCCAGCGCCAGCAGCACCCCGGCGAGCACGCCGACCGCGAGCCCGACGGCGACGCGTTGCAGCGACACGAACATCGCCGACGGCAACGTCCCGTCGGACACCAGCGTCCAGGCCGTACGGGCGATCGTCCCCGGCGAGGCGAGGATGTCGCTCTCCAGGGCCCCGCTCGCGCTCAGCACCTGCCACAGCGCGAGCAGGAACACCGGCACCACGGCCCGGCGCAGCCAGCGTGGTGCGCTCCGGCGACCGGCCGACACCGGTACGACGGGGATCAGCTCCGGCCCGGTACGCGGCCCGGCCGTCGGCGCCGCCGGCGCAACCGGTCGCTCGTTGCGCGGGGGCGGCGCGACACCGGGCGGCGCGGCCTGATCAACAGTCATGAACACTCCAACTCAAAGAGCGGCGGCACGCGGAAGCGCACGCACCGCGCGCCTGCGGCGGCACCGGACCCGCAAAGGGGAAGTGCGGAGAGAAACAAGGGGGGAAGAAGACGGAGGAATCGTCAGAAATCAGAGGCCCGCCGCCCGGATCAGCGCCCGGATCGGCGGCCGATCGGCGCTGGACGGCCCGAGCAGGACCGGCGATGGGCCGGTGACGGGCCGACGTCAGCGCATCCGCTCGTCAGCGCAACAGCGCAACAGCGCAACAGCGCAACAGCGCAACAGCGCAACAGCGCATCGGCGCGTCGGTGCTCAGCGCATCAGCGCCGCAGCGACATCAACAGCCGCGGCGACACGCGGAGGACGCCACCCGCAGCAGGTCGATGTGACCGCGCGTGGTGAGCCGGGCTGACGTAGACATGTCGCTGAACGTAGCGGCGCGGCTGAAGAAGGGTCAAACGCCGTCTCGCCTGCTGGACCATTGTTGCGCGGGCGTTGCGCGCGGAGCGGGAGCCGAGACCGGTCGAGCGAGGCCGGGGCCGACGGCGAGACCGGGCGAGCCCCGTATGGGCAGGGGCGCGGCTCGGCCGGCCGGCGTGCCGGGATTCGTATGCCCGATCTGAGAGGATCGGTGCATGGCTGCTAGTTTCACGACGCGAGAGATCGACGTCAGGACCGGCTCGCAAGAGGTGGTCCACGACCTGACCCGGGAGTGCGCGTCCTTCCTGCGGGAGGTCGCCGACGGCCGGGACGGTCTGCTCAACGTTTTCGTACCGCACGCCACCATGGGCGTGGCCTTGATCGAGACGGGCGCGGGCAGCGACGACGACTTGCTGGCCGCTCTGCAGGATCTGCTCCCGGCGGACGACCGGTGGCGCCACCAGCACGGAAGCCGCGGCCACGGCCGTGACCACGTGCTGCCCGCACTGGTGCCGCCGCACGCCACGCTTCCCGTCGTCAGCGGCGAGCTGGCGCTGGGCACCTGGCAGTCAGTCTGCCTGGTGGACACGAACGTGGACAACCCGAACCGGCAGGTACGGCTGAGTTTTCTCGGATAGGCCGCGGTCGGTTCGTTCAGCTCTTGTCCAGGGCGGCGACCAGACTGGCCACGATGACGGTGTTGAAGACGAAGGCGACGACCGCGTTGGCCGCGACGGTCCGTCGCATTTCCCGTGAGGTGACGTTCACGTCGGTCGTGCCGAACGTCGTCATGACCGACAGGGCGAAATAGACGTAATCGGCCCAGACCACGGTTTCCGCGCCGGGGAATTCCAGTCCGCGCTGGTTCTCCACCAGGTCGTCGGCGTGAAAGGCGACCGCGAAGGACGCCATCACACAGATCCAGGCGTCCGCGACGAGGACGAGCGCCACCGCGACCCGGGGAGCCAGGGGCAGCGACGACGCGACATATCCGGGGCGCCACACCACCGCCACCGCGAGGGCGGCGACCGCGATGGAGATGGACACCCCGGGCCCGGGTGCGGTCCCGAGTACGTACCGCTGGACGACCGTGCCGCGGGCCGTGCGCCGAGCCCAGAGGCGGATCCGCTCCGGACCGGCCGTCGAAAAGGCGATCAGCGTGGCGACGAGATAACTGGAAAGGTAGGCGAACAGCGCGAAGACGCCGACGTCCGCCGTTGAGATCTGCATGACGCTGTCGTCGACCGCGAAGACCAGCACTGCCGCCGTGCAGGCCGCAATGGCGAAACTCCACGTTGCGCGACGGCGTTCGGAGAGCCAGGAATGCGCCAACGGGCTCCTCCACGTGTGATCATCGGGGAATGCGGCGTCGAGTCCGGTGCATTGCCCCGGGCTTGCTCATACCGTCAGACCGCCCGTAATGCACGCCTGCCCCGGAGCAACGGAGCAGCAGAATGCTAAGTGGTCCGACCCCGTTTTTGAGGCAGGCTCCCGGGGGTTGCGGAGGTTCCTCGGCGGGGACGGACCTGCCCAGTCTCAGTAGGGGCCGTCGGCCAGCGCCGCCGCGATGTTCCGGGCGGCGGCCGCGCCGGTTTCCATGGCACCCTCGATCCCACCGACACCGACCGACGCGATGTCGCCTCCGGCGAAGTGAACGCGCCCGTGGGGCTCGCGCAGCAGCGGAACGGCGCCGCTCAGGTTCCCGGGCCGGTGATGCGCCCACGCCCCCTGGGAGAACTGGTCGCTGACCCAGTCGTGACCGGCGGTTTCACGTACCTCGATGCCCGGGACGAAGGTCCGCAGCGCGTCCTGCACGCCCTCGCGGTCCCCGGCGCCGACGGCCGAGGGGCCGGAGGCGAAGCACACGACGAGCGTGTCGCCGTCGTGCCGGTACTCCACCCGGGCGGTGTTGACGGGGTTCTTGCCGACCGGGGCGAAGGCGCAGAAGGGTTCGACCTCGCCCCGGACCCGCGCCCAGATCTTGGCACTCCGCACCGGGTGTTTCCGGTCGATCATGGCGCGGGCCGGCCGGGCGACGTCGGGGGTGATGCGTACGTCGCCCAGGGTGTTGAGCGGCAGTGCCACGACGGCGGAGCGGGCTCGTATCCGCTCACCGGCGCCGGTGGTCACGAGGACGCCGGAGCCGTCGTCATCGATGGCGCTGACGGGGGTGGACAGCCGGATCTCTGCCCGCGATTCGCCGAGGACGGCGTCGAGGAGCCGCTTGGTTCCGCCCTCGATCGGCCAGAAACCGGCGGTCTCCAGGAACGCGCCCCAGTCTCCGAAGGTCGTGGCCGCCCAGAGGAGCAACTGTGCGACGCCCTGATCGTCGGGGGAGTGGACCAGCGTGGCCAGCGCCCCCTCAAGCACGTCCCTGTCGTGCACGGAGAGGTTCAGCGAGTCGAGCCTGGACGCGATGGTCTCCTTCTCGATCGCACGGTTGTCGACCGCGGTGACGTCGTACGGCATCGGGAAGCAGGCCCGTGCGTCGGCGAAGAACCGGGCGGCGAGGGGAGCGACGGCGTTGCTGTGGTCGAGCCGGCTGCCTGAGTGCACCGTGCCGTCGGCCAGCCAGTACACCGTGTCGATGTCGAGCGGTGCCGCCAGCGGGATGTCGTGGCGCCGGAGTTCGTGCCACACGTTCGGCTGGGTCCAGTGCACATAGGTGCCACCGAGCTCCACCTGACGGCCGAAGGCTTCGGCCAGGTGGGTCCGGCCGCCGACCCTGTCCCGCGCTTCGAGGATCAGCACGGAATGCCCGCTGGTGCCGAGGTCACGTGCTGCGGTGACGCCGGCGAAGCCCGCGCCGATCACCACTACGTCGTATGAGGTGTCGTGAGAGCTGTTGGTCATGGGCCGCTCCGTTCTGTGGTCCTCGCCGTATCCCTGACGAGCAATGTGTCGAACCGGAACCCGAACCTTAACTCGAATACGAATCGAGTTCGAGTTTTGGAAGGGCGTCCCTCGTCGTCAACTCGTCGGCGAGGTGCGCCAAGGGCGTGGCTGATACGATCTCGAATCGTGTTCGAGAAGATTCCGGCAAGTCGGGCGTCGGCCCGCCCGGCGGTGCAGCGCCGTGGGGTGGAGCGCAGGCGGGCCATCCTGGAGGCCGCCGAGGCCCTGCTCGAAGAGAAGGGCTACGAGGCCGCCACGCTCAAGGCGATCGGCGAGCGGGCCGGCATCCCGATCGCCTCCGTGTACCACTACTTCTCCGACCGGTACCAGGTCGAGGCCGAACTGATGCAGCGTCATGCCCATCGCCTCGATGCCCGCATCAGTGCCGCGCTGGACGGCTCCGGTCCGCGCACGCTGCGCGAAGCCGCCGACGCCGTCATCGACCCCCTGCTCGGCTACTTCCGCCGGCATCCCGGCTGCACCGAACTGTGGTTCTCCGGCCGCAGCGCGCCAGTCGTCGAACTGGTCCGCGCCTTCGACGCGGCGCAGGCCGAGCGGCTCCGGCACCTTCTCGTCGAGCGTGAACTCCTGCGCGCCGACACGCCCCGGATCGCCCTCCAGCTCGCCTTCGAGGTCGGTAATCGGCTCTTCGACATCGCGTTCCGGAACTCGGCCGCCGGTGACGACGCCACGATCGACGAGGCGCGACGGCTCATCACCGCCTACCTCGCCACTTACGCCGCGGACGGCGCCTGACGCGTAGGCGCCCACGGGCCGTCAGCCGGTGCGGCGGGGCGTCCGTCAACGCGGGGGCTCGACGATTTCGGGACGCGGTGTACCGACGGCGCAAGGCCGACGATGCGAGGAACGCAACCATCGTGCGCGCTTCCGACTCGCCCTCCCGAGTGCGGGAGCGGCGCCCTGATGATGGGTCATGTCCCGCTCCGTTCTGCTGCCGTTGCGGTGGGCACGCGCGGCGGCCCGGGGCGTGATCCGCTCGCCCTGCCGAGATGTGCGGGGCGAGAGGCGAGGTGTGAGTTGGGCGCCGCGAGATGTGAGTCGCGCCACTCGACATCGAATCGAGTTCGAGTTGTCATCGGGTCTGTGCCGTGGTCAAGGGCTCGGTCGGCGGCCGGTGTTGAGGGTGCACGTCATCGGGCCGGAGATTGACGATGCCTCCCCCGCTGCTTAAAGTCGAACGCGATTCGAGATCGAGAAGCGGTGGGGTCTGCCGCGCGCTGGTTGGTCGAAGGCCCGAGTGCCCCGGCGCGAACCCCCATCGCGCCCCCACGTAGCCGCTGAAACCCGAACAGAGCGCGACGCAACAACAGAGGAGTCCGGCGTGACGAGACCCGGCAGGGCCCCAGGGCGTCACGACTCCGCCGTCATCGGCTGTGTCCGCCGTCCGGGCGGAGCGGGAACGGACGCTCACATGCCTTGCCGACGAAGCCCTCAACGAGGGCACCGACGAGGCCGCCACCGACACCGAAGGCATGGAATGATCACCACAGGCATCACCTACACCTCGTTCACCGGCTGGGTCGATCCCCCCACCGATGCCGTGCCGTCACTCGAAGGCGAACTCACCTGCGACGTCGCGGTCGTCGGCGGTGGACTCGGCGGCATGGCGGCCGCGCTGCGGCTGGCCGAGCGCGGGGCGGACGTCGTCCTGCTCGAAGCCGGCGTCTGCGGCTGCGGGGCGGCCTCGCGCAACGCCGGCCAGTTGACCGGTGCCCCGGCAGGCGATCCCCAGATACTGAGCGCGACGCAGCCGCGCCGATTCCCCGGGATCGTTCGGTTCGCCGAGGAAGCCGTCCACTTCACCGAGAAACTGATGCAGCGGCTCGGCATCGACTGCGACTACGAGCCGACGGGCAACGTCATGGCCGCCGTCACCCGGGGCCAGCTCCGGAAGGCGCGGCGCAACGCGCGGGTCCTGCGGAAGGCGGGTGCGGACGCCGAGTTCGCCGACGGCCGCGCCCTCGGCCTGCCGGAAGGCTTCCTCGGCGGCATCCACGAGCGTGTCGGGGGCATGCTCAACCCCGGGAAGTTCGCGCTCGGTCTCCGCCGGGCACTGCTCGGGGCGGGCGTACGCGTCTTCGAGCACACTCCCGTACGGGCCGTGAAGCCCGGTGGCGCGGGGGTCGTCATCGGTGTGCCGCGCGGCCGGGTCCGTGCCGAGCGGGTCCTCCTCGCCACCAACGCCCACTCCCGCGACCTCGCGATCGCGCCGCGCCGCCTGGCCACGCCGATCTGGGTCAGCATGGCCGAGACGGAACCGATCGACCCCGTACGCCTGGAGGCGACCGGCTGGACGAGCCGCGCCGGCATCGCCACCCAGCACAACCTCATGCAGAGCTACCGCCTCACGTCGCGCGACACGATCGCCTTCGCCGTCCGCCGGATCCAGACCTCGCGAGGGGCGCTGGGGGCCCGCGAGCCGGACGCCGCGGTCGTGGCGGACCTGGGCCGCGGCTTCCACGACCGGTTCCCGTCCCTGCGCGATGTGGCGATCCGCCGGGCGTGGGGCGGGTGGATCGCGATGACACCCTCGTGGCTGCCGGTCGCCGGGGAGGCCGCGAAGAACGTCTTCTACGCCGTCGGCTGCAACGGCCACGGCCTCGCCCAGGCCCCCTACCTCGGCACCCTGCTCGCCGACCGGCTCGCCGACGGCGGACTCCACGGCGACCTCGGCGCCGTATGGCGGGAGCGACCGCGCTTCGCTCCCTCACCGGTCGCCAACGCCCCGGCGCTGCGGGCCGCCTGGGCACTCGACCGGCTGTCGGACCGTATGGGCACGCGATAGCCATGGGGACGAGCACCACGGGATACACGGCGGTGGAATTCGGCGGGGTCGGTGTGCTCGTGGGCCCCGGCCGGGGTGCCTATCCGTACGCCAACTCGCTGCTCGTACGGGGTACGACCGCGACCCTGGTCATCGACCCGTCGCTGTCCCTCGTCACGGACGCGCCCCCGGCGGACCTGGTTCTGGTCAGCCACGCGCACGAGGACCACATCGCCGGCCTCGGCAGTTACGACGTGCCGGTCCACGTCCACGAAGGCGACCTCGCCGCGTTGCGCTCCCGCGAGGCGCTGGTCGCCGGGCTGGGCCTGCCGCCCGACGCGGCCGGCGCCGCCGACCAGCAGCTACGGGACCGGTTCCACGTGCACGGACGTCCGGACGCGCACGGCTTCGACGACGGCACCGAGTTCGATCTCGGCGGACGTACGGTGACCGTCGTGCACCTTCCCGGCCACACGGCAGGCCACTGCGGCTTCCTGATCGAGCCGGACGGATTCCTGTTCGTGGCGGACATCGACCTGACGTCGTTCGGCCCGTACTACGGTGACCTCGGCAGCAGCCTCACGGAGTTCGAAGCGTCGATGCGCCGGTGCCGGGAGATCGACGCGCGCTGGTACGGCACGTCCCACCAGAAAGGTGTGATCGACGGTGCTGCCGCGTTCCGGCGCCGGCTGGACGCCTTCGCCGGCGTGGCGAAGCAGCGGGAGACGGCGCTCCTCACGTTCCTCCGCGAGCCGCGCACCGTCGAGGAGATCGCCGAGCACCGGCTGGTCTACCGGCCGCACGTCACGGGACCGCACGTGCGGCCGGTGGAGCGCCGGACGGCGGCGCAGCATCTGGACCGGTTGACAGGGGAAGGGCTGGTGGCGGAGGTGGAGCGGGGGCGGTTTCGGGCGGTGTAGGTCCGGGCCGGCGTCCGGGGTGCTTGCTGTGAGGCATCCTGGCCGTTCCGTATCGGTGTACCGGGAAAAACGCCGGCGCTAGTGTTCACACCCGGGCCGGCACGGCACGTGTGCCGTGGCGGGCCGGCCGGATGCAGGTACGGCGCGCAGGGGACGGCGGTGGGGAAGGCGTGGGGCGGCGATTATTCATCGCACTGGGGAGCGGGCGTTACTGCAACTTGCCCGAGGAGGACCAACTCCCGGCGGTGAGCGCGGACATCGTGGCGATGACGGAGCTGCTGGAAGGCTTCGGGTACCGGCGGGTCCTCGCCGGGCTGGGGGAGTACGACGGTGCCGAACAGATCCGCCGGAAACTGAGCCACTGGTCCAGGGACTGCGAGCTGACGGCCGACGACGTCGTCGTCCTGTACTTCGCCGGCCACGGAGTGGTGGAGGACCGGGGGCGCCACTATCTGCTGTGCTGGGACTCCCGGGACGACGATCTGGCCGCGACGGCACTGGCCACCGAGGACGTGGTGCGCATTCTCTGCCAGGGGCCGCTCCGCCGGCTGCTGGTCGTCCTGGACACCTGCGCGGGCGGGGCCGGAGCGGCGGAGGGCGCCGGGGTCGCGCTGCAGACCATCGCGTACCGGCAGAGCGGTGGTGACGCTTCGACCGGGCTGTGGTTCCTGGCGTCCGCCCGCCGGAAGGACGTCGCCCAGGAGGGGACGTTCGTATCGGCGTTCCGGGCCGCCGTGGACACCACGACCGGCCGTACGGGGCAGCGGCAGCAGTACCTGGACCTCACCGAACTGGTCAAGGCGGTCAACGAGCGCCTCGACGCCGACGGCCGGGGTCAGCGCGCGGAGCTGGCGAGCGGGCTGGTCACCGGACTGGCACCGTTCCTCCCGAACAGCGGCTTCCGTGAGGACCTGCCGCCGGTCGGCACGGACCTGGAGGTCCAGCGCCGAGTGGCCAGCCGCGATCTCACGGAACACTTCGGCCCCCGCTCGCGGGGCGTCGAGTTCGAGTCGGAGCAGGGGATCTACTTCAGTGGCCGGGTCCGCGTCCTGTCGCACCTGGTGCGGTGGCTCACCGCAGCCGACGGAGACGGGCGTGGACGGGTCGTCACGGGGAGCCCGGGGTGCGGCAAGTCCGCGGTGCTGGGCAGGGTGGTCGCCCTGTCCGACAGCCTCTACCGCGATCGGCTCGACCTCTCGGGCGTCGACCCGGCGACGATCGTCCCCGAAGGGTGCGTCACGGCCGCCGTGCACGCGCGGCACAAGCGGCTGGAAGAGGTCGTCGAGAGGATCGCCCAGACCCTGGGGGCGGAATACGGCGGAACGGCGGCCCTCCTCCAGGAACTCACCCGGCGGGGACGGCGGGGCGCGCCGGTCGTCATCGTGGTCGATGCCGTGGACGAGGCCGGCTCGGACACCGCGGCGGACGCCGGCGGACACGGCGAACCACGCCGGATCACCCGGGAACTGCTGCGGCCCATGTCGGAGATCCCCGGCGTACGGCTGCTCGTGGGCACCCGCCACGAGCTGGTCACCAGCCTGGGCCCCACCTTCACCGTGCTCGACCTGGACGACCCCACCTACCGGGCCGACGAGAACGACGTGACCGGCTATGTGACGAAGGTGCTGCTGGCCGCCGAGGAGCCCGGGGTGCCGACGCCGTACCGCGAGCGGCAGGAGCTGGCCCGTACCGTCGCCCGTGAGGTGGCGAGCCGGGCCGCCGGCGTCTACCTCTACGCGCGGACCACCGCCCGGACCCTGCGCTCCGACAGTGCCGCGGTGGACGTGTCGAAACCGGGCTGGGCCGACGACCTGCCCAGCGAGATCGGCGAGGCCTTCGACGACTACCTCGCACGCTTCGGCCCCGACGAACCCCGGGTCCGGCGGATGCTGCTGTCGTTGGCCTTCTCCGAAGGGAAGGGGCTGCCCCGCGGGCACATCTGGACGACGCTCACCTCCGTCATCTCGGGCGCGCCCTGCACCGAGGAGGACATCGCGTGGGTGCTCGACGTGGCCGAGGCGTACATCGCGGAGGTGACGGACGACGACCGCCGCTCGGCCTACCGCCTCTACCACAAGGCGCTGGCCGAGCACCTGAGGAGGACCGCCGACCGGTCTCCGGAGGAGATTCAGAGGGCGGTCGTCGATGCTCTGACCGCTACGGTGCCCCGGTCGCCCGACGGGACCTCGCCGGACTGGTTCGCGGCCCCGCCGTACGTGCGGCAGCATCTGGCCACGCATGCGGAGGCTGCCGGACGTCTCGTCGGGCTGATCAACGACCCCGGCTTCCTGCTGGCCAGTGAGTCGCTGGCGCTGCTGCGTGCCCTGGCGTCCGTGTCGGTGGACGAGGCGGCGGACGGTCCGCGTCGCATCCGCAGTTCCTACGAGCAGATCGCCCACCGGATGACGCCCGGCCGAGCACTGAGCCACCGCGCCGCCGACCTCCAGTTGTCGGCACGGCGCTGCGGGGCGGACGGACTCGCCGAACGTATCGACGGCCTCGGCGTGGCACTGCCGTGGTCGGCGCGGTGGGCCTGGTGGTCGACCAGTGGGGCGCACCGGCTGCTCAACGGGCATACGGCATGGGTCGGCTCGGTGGCCGTCGGCGCTCTCGACGGACGTCCCGTCGCGGTGACGGGCGGGCGTGGCAACGACCGAACGGCCCGGGTGTGGGACCTGACCACACAGCAGCAGATCGGCGAGCCGCTCGTAGTCGGCATCGGCGTCAGCGCGGTCGCGATCGGCGACATCGGTGACTACACGGTCGCCCTGACCGGAGGGGTGGACGGTAGCGTACGGATCTGGGACCTCTCGGCAGGACAGGAGTACGGAACGGGGCTGGCGGGTCACACCAACACCGTCATGGACATCGCGATCGGTGGCCTCGACGGATCCCCGGTAGCTCTGACGGCGAGCGCGGACGGCACCGCGCGTCTGTGGGACCTGACGAACAGACGCCAGCTGGGACGGAACATGACAGCGCACAAACGCACCGTCCACTCCGCTGCGCTCGGGGAGATCGACGGCCGTCCCTTTGCCGTCACCGGGGGCGCCGACAAGCGGGCCTACGTCTGGGACCTCACGGGCTTGCTGAGCGGCGCCGAGCCGGAGCCTGACGGTGCCTGGCTCACCGGCCACACCGATGGCGTCACTGCCGTG
Source organism: Streptomyces sp. NPDC045470 (assembly GCF_040646595.1). Taxonomy (NCBI): domain Bacteria; kingdom Bacillati; phylum Actinomycetota; class Actinomycetes; order Kitasatosporales; family Streptomycetaceae; genus Streptomyces; species Streptomyces sp. NPDC045470. The sequence continues at coordinate 140,868 of NZ_JBEZAN010000003.1, read as the reverse complement.
GCTACGGGGCGGCGGGAGGGACGCGCGGTGGCGCTGCTCGGCGACAACAGCGGCATGGTCTCCCTGTGGGACCTGGCGGAACGTCGGCAGATCGGGGAGCCCGTGGCGGCCCATGTGGACTTCTTGCGCGGCGGTGTCACCTCGGTCGCGATCGGTGTGCTCAACGGCGATCCGGTGGCGCTCACCAGCGGCAAGGACGAGGCCAAGCTCTGGGACCTGCGTACCCTGCGGCAGCTCGCCCACCCCTTGCGGGGGCACGTCGGTCAGATCACGGACAGCGCCCTGGCCGACCGCCCTGACGGTCCGATGGCGGTGACGGTGGGCATGGACCGCATGGCCCGTATCTGGGATCTGACGGCGGACCGGCCAGCCGGCAACCACACACGCCGGGTACAGGCACTGGCCTTCACCGAGCACTGCGGCCGGCCGTTGGTGATGACCGGCAGTGAGGACGGCACGGCCCGGGTGTGGGACCTGCGCACCCGGGACCAGGTGGGCCGGCCGATGGAAGGCCATGCGGGCACCGTGGACTCGGTGGCGCTGGGATCGCTGGACGGCCGGGTGCTCGCCGTGACGGGCGGGTCCGACAGCATGATATGGCTGTGGGACGCGTTGCGGGGCGCCCCGCTGGGCTCGCCACTCGAAGGGCACACCAACAGCGTGAACTGCCTTGCCCTGGCCACGGTGGCGCGCCGGACCGTCCTGGTCAGCGCCAGCGGCGACGGCACCCTGCGGATCTGGGACGTGGCCACGCACCGGCCGCTGGTTCCGCCGCTCAGTGGCCATATCGGTTCTGTGGTCCGTCTGGCGGTACGGCAGTGCGGCCGCGGGATCGAGATCGCCGTCGCCACCTCGCTCGACCACGCTTACGTGTGGGGGGTCACCGGCGACGGCGGGGATCTGACCGCGACCCTGCGGCACCATCTCAGCGTCGAGGACTGGAAGCGTACGGCGCGGACCGTCGGTGTGGCCTTCTTCGGAGCCCGGCCCGTGGTGATGTCCACGCACGAGGGAAACACGGTCCACCTGCACGACATCAGCTCGGGCATGCTGGTCGGCAGCCCTTTCACGGGGCATGTGAGCATGGTGTGGTCGGCCGTACTGGGGCGCCTCGGCACGCGCGATGTCGTGGCTTCCATGAGCTCCGACAACACTGTCCGGATCTGGGACCCGGAGGCCGGCAGCCCCCTGGGGGCGCCACTCGCCGGCCAAGTGGCGGCCCCCGTAGGCCGGTTGCCCACCGGCCTCGTCTTCGGCCGTGTCAGGGGCGGAACGATGGGAATCACCGCCTTCTTCCGCGAGGTACGGGTGTGGGACCTGACCACCATGCAACCGGTGGGCGAGCCGCTGTGCGGTGGCGACATGGGGCTCGCGGCGGTGTCCATCGCGGAGATCTCCCGCGGACGCACCGTGGTCACAGGCGCCCGTAACGGGACGGTACGTGTACACGCCGTGGGGGACGGCCGGGGCACCGCTCCGCACCTTGCTTCCGCCCGCACCCTGTGGTCCATGGTGACCAGCGGTGTGGACGACGAATGCCTCCTGGCCAAGTGCGGCTTCTCGGCCTTGGAGGTCTGGAACATGAGCCGTCGGGAGTTGCTGTGGGAACAACCGGGGCACTGGGAACTGACGCGCATCCACCGGCTCGCCGACCGTGTGCTGATCCTGGCCGTCTCTGCCGAGGACTGGTCCATCCACGTCTGGGACCTGATCACCAAGGCGCCCGCGTGTCCCCCCATGCTCGGCCACAGCGCACGCATCCAGAACATGCGGACTGCCACGCTGTGCGGACACGAACTCGCCGCCAGTGCCTCGCTCGACGGTACGGTCCGCCTGTGGGACCTCCGTACGGGCGAGCCGTTCGGGGCGTCGCTGGACGACCACCCGTCGGGAGCGTACGACGTGGACCTCGGTCTGATCGGCGGGCGCGGCGTCGTGCTGACCGGCGCGGGCGACGGGCGACTGCGGATGTGGGAACACGCCACCGGTCACGCGTTGCCGGTCGGCATCGACCGTTCCCCGTCCCCGCTCACCACCGTACGGCTGTCCATCTTCCACGACCGGCCCACCGCCCTCGTGGCCGACAGTTACGGTCTGGTGCGGGTCTGGGACCTGGGGACCGCCGACTGCTTCGCCGAAGCCGACCTGGGAGGCGATATCAACGACGTGGCCATGACCGACGACGGGCAGGTGTTCTTCGCCACCGACATGGGCCTGGCCGCCCTGTCCTTCCGCCGGGCGACGGACCGCCTGCCGGAGGAACGCCCATGACCCGCATAGTCCTGGTGCACGGCATCGGCCAGCAGTTCGGCGGTGGGCACTCGCTGGCCGAGAGCTGGTACCCCTGCCTTGCCGACGGCCTCGCCCTCAACGGCGCCCGGGTGGACCGGGCGGACGTGACCATGGCGTTCTACGGGGACCTCTTCCGCCCCGCCGGGCACCGTGGTGTCGGCGTGCCGGACCTGGACGCCTCCGACGTCACCGACGACCTGGAGCGCGCGATGCTGCTGGCGTGGTGGGAGCAGGCCGCCCGCCAGGAGGCAGGTGTCGAGGGGCCGGGCGACCGTACGCGGCTGAGGACCCCGTACGTCGTCCAGCGGGCCCTGAACGCCCTCAGCCACTCGACCTTCTTCGCCGGGCTGAGCGAACGGCTGATGATTCTCAGCGTCCGTCAGGTGCGGAGCTACCTCACGGATCCGGCGGTACGGCGGCAGGTGCAGAGCCGGATGACCGCGGCGGTGACCGACCGGACCCGGGTGATCGTGGCCCATTCGCTCGGCTCGGTCGTGGCGTACGAATGGCTGTGCGCTCACCCTGAGCGGCGTGACCTCGCCCTCGTGACCTTGGGCTCGCCGCTCGCCGTCCGGAACATCGTCTTCGACCGGCTGCGGCCCGCTCCGGCGGAAGGGCGTGCTGCCTGGCCGGCGGGCGTGAGCACCTGGTGCAACATCGCCGACCGCGGTGATGTCGTCGCCCTGGTGAAGACCCTGGCACCGGCCTTCGGCGACCGGATCGAGGACCGGCTGGTCCACAACGGCGCCAAGGCGCACGACGTCAGGCCGTACCTGACGGCGCGGGAAACCGGTGAGGCCGTCGGCTCCGGCCTGGAAGGCGGAGCCGACGGCCTGCCGGGGGACTCCGGGCACCGCTGACCCGGCAGACCGCCCCGCGACTTCAGGTCCGCGCGGACTCGGCGCCCCGGCGGTCGCTGTTCTTGCCCTTCGGCTCCGGTCGTCCTGCCACCGGTACGCCCAGGGGGCGGGCGAGGCCGGAGACGCCCTCGTCGAGGCGCTGGAGGTGGCGCAGGACGCGGTAGGTCACCGTGCCGGGGTTCGGGGCGCCCGAGCCGTCGGATTCGAGGAGGGAGACGATGGTGGCGCCGGAGCTGACCTGGGCGTCGGTCGTGTCGCCGCGTACGTGGGCGGTGATGGTCTCGATGTTGTGGGCGATGCGCCGGCCGACGCGTTCCAGACGGGGGTCGGCGGCGATCGTCTTGCTGTAGGGGAGCAGTTCGGCGGTGGCCGCCAGGGAGCGGGCGTGGTAGGCGCTGGTCTCCAGGAGGGCGACGAGGTAGCGGACGGTCTGGCGGCGTACGCGCAGCGGGCTGATCGGGTGGGTCAGCGGACGGGTGGAGGCGCGCAGTTCGTCCAGGGCGGTGTCCAGGTCGCGGGAGAGGCCCAGCAGGTCGGTGGCGGGGCCGCCGCTGAGCTGGTCGACGGAGGCGGAGACGACCTCGTCGAGTTTGGTCAGGACGGTGCCGAGGAGGTCGTCGGTGCGCCGGTCGGTGTGGACCGGCAGGACCACGGCGGCGGCGATGATGCCGCAGGCGGCGCCGAGGGCGGTCTCCTCGACGCGCAGAATGAGGACGTCGAGGCTGTAGGTGTTCAGGAGGGTGTAGAGCAGGCCGAGCATCGCCGTGACGAAGAAGGACATCAGGGCGTAGGAGAGGGGCGCCGTGAAGAACATGGCGAACACGAAGAGGAGGATGAGCGCGAACGCCGTCCAGGTGTGGTTGCCGACCAGGCCGGCGAGCCCGACCCCGGCGACCACGCCGAGGACCGTACCGAGCAGCCGCCGGTAGCCCTTGATGATGATCTCGCCCGTCGAGGCGGTGTTGAGGAAGACGACCCAGCAGGTCAGCACGGCCCAGTACCAGCGCTGGGCGGACAGGAACTCGCCGCCGACGATGGCGAGCGTGGAGCCCACCGCGATCTGGAACGCGGCCCGGGTGGTGGGACGCTGGAGCCCCCCGCGGTCGTCCTCCTCGGGCTCCTCCGCGCCGCCGGCCAGCGCGATGTCCTCGGCGTCGAACTCCTCACGGGAACGGGTCGTGGCGGGGGTGTCGTCGGACTCGTCCTGCGGCCCGTCCAGCGCGAGCCGCAGCCCCAGTACGGAACGGGCGGCCTCACCGATGCCGCGGAACACGTCCTGGACGGCGATCGAGGCACGCGGCAGGTTGTCCTCGTCGCGGTAGCCGAGCAGCCGGTTGCGTACGTGGGCGACGGCCGTGCCCGGCTGGTCGGACGCTCCCCGGGACACCAGCAGGTGCAGGGCGTTGAGGTCACGGCGCAGCGTGACGGTCGCGGCGTCCTCGGCCGGCATCTTCGCCGTGGGCAGCGGTGCCTGCGGCAGGTGGAGGGTGAGGGTGTCCGCGCTCTCGGCGGTGCGCGCGTTGAGCAGCAGGACGCCCAGCCGTTCGGTGGCGATCTCGGCGTCCGCGATGCGGCGTTGCAGCAGCGCGGCACCGGCCGCGTCCCGCGTGCCGTCCTCCAGCCGGCCCTGGATCATCAGCGCCGACTCGTGCAGCCGCGCGGTGTGCCGCCGCAGGTCGTCGAGGACCTTGTCGAGCTGCTCGGGACGGGCGTCCAGCAGCTCGATGTGGGTGGCGACCAGTTGGGCGACCCGGGCCCGGAAGGCGCCGCGCAGCCACCGCAGGATGCGCTGCGGTGTCTCCGGTACGACGGTGAAGCGGACGACGGCGCTGCACGCGAAGGCGACGGCCAGGGTGAGCGCCAGGACGGGCAGGGCGGACACGGTGGCGCCGACGAACAGGGAGACGAAGTAGGTCTGGAAACCGATCAGACCCAGGGCGGTCCCGCGGTCGCCGAAGCGGCGGCAGTAGACGGCGCCGAAGATGAGGGCGACGAAGAAGATGTCGCCCGCGATCACCTGACTGTGCAGCAGCGCGCCGAGGGAGACCGCGGCGAGCGCCGTCGGCAGGCCGAGCGCGAGGGTGAGCGCCTGGCCGCGTACCTGCTTCTCCTTGATGGCGAAGGTGGCGACCATCGCCGTCATGGCGCCCGCGACCAGATGCGTGACGTCGGTGCCGACCACGGCCAGGACGACGAGGGTGAGCGCGATCGCCGCCACCGTCCGCAGTCCCGCCATCAGCCGCAGCAGTCCCGGGTCGGACGCCGCGAATCGGTCCCACACGCCGGTCAGGCTCCGTCGTATCTCTGCCCCCACGCTGCCGTACTCTCCCGTCTCTGCCGTGAACTGCCAACGCTTCAGCATCCCATGACCGGGAATTGGCCGGTGGCGGTTGCGGGTGGGGGGACGGTGTTTGTGGCGGGGTTGTGACGATCCGGGAAAGGTGCGGGGAGAGGCCGACGAGGTCGGGCTCGGCCGCCGTCGCTCACGCGTATTCGGGTGATCGCGCGCTATTTCACGGCCGGCGGGGCCGGTGGAGCTGGTGGGGCCGGGACCAGCGGGTATGGCGCAGTCAGTGGTGGAGAAGGTTTGCCGGCGCTCTTATACCTATGCCGACTCCATGCCGATGTCTCTGTCGGTCTCTACGCCGTTCCTGCGTCTCGTCCAGGGCGAATCCGTTCGTAACGGCAGTGGTCAATGTCCTTGTTTATGCGGCGGTCGGCGCCTGCGCTTATGCGGCGCCCGATGATTACGGTGCGGAGAAGATCGCGGAGTTCGCGGAGCTGATGAGGTTCGTGGAGCTGGTGGAGTTCGCGGAGTATTGCGGGTGGCTCAACACCGTTGCTTTTGCACGGCGGTTCGGCTACGGCTACGGCGAAGGCGGGCTGGCGGGCGGGCAGAACGGCCACAGCGCCGGCGGTCACGCCCCGAGGACCTCGGAGAGGTTGTAACGGACCGGCTCCTCCAGTTGTGCGTACGTGCACGACGCCGGTTCGCGGTCGGGGCGCCAGCGCCGGAACTGGGCGGTGTGCCGGAACCGGTCACCCTGCATGTGGTCGTAGGCGACCTCCAGCACGCGTTCGGGGCGCAGCGGCACCCAGGACAGGTCCTTCTTGCCCGTCCACCGGCTGGGGCCGCCGGGCAGCCGGCCCGCCGCCTGTGCCTCCTCGCTGGTCCACTCCTCCCACGGATGGCCCGCGACGGACTCCATCCGCAGCGGCGCCAGCTCCTCCATCAGCTCCTGACGTCGGCGCATGGGAAAGGCAGCGCACACACCGACGTGCTGGAGGCGGCCTTCCGCGTCGTACAGGCCCAGCAGCAGGGATCCCACGACCGGGCCGCTCTTGTGCGGTCGCAGACCCGCCACGACGCAGTCGGCGGTCCGCTCGTGCTTCGTCTTGACCATCACCCGCCGGCCCGGCCGGTACGGCATCCCGGGCGGTTTCGCGACGATCCCGTCCAGCCCGGCCCCCTCGTACTGCTCGAACCAGTCGCGGGCCACGTCGAGGTCCTCGGTGACCGGCGCGGTGAACACCGGATCGGCGGACCCGCGCAGCGCCGTCTCCAGGGCCTCCCTGCGGTCCCGCTGCGGTACGGGCATCAGCGACTCGTCGCCCAGCGCCAGCAGGTCGAACGCGACGAAGGACGCCGGAGTCACCTCCGCCAGACGGCGTACCCGGGAGTCGGCGGGGTGGACGCGCTCCAGCAGGGCGTCGAAGTCCAGTTGCCCGTCCCGGGCGATGACGATCTCACCGTCCAGCACGCAGCGTGGCGGCAGCTCGGTGCGCAGGGCGTCCACCAGCTCGGGGAAGTAGCGGGTGAGCGGCTTCCCCGAACGGCTGCCCAGCTCGATCTCGGCACCGTCGCGGAAGACGATGGCCCGGAAGCCGTCCCACTTGGCTTCGTACTGTATGCCGGGCGGGATGTCCGGGGCGGCCTTGGCCAGCATCGGCTCCACCGGGGGCATCACGGGAAGATCCATGCGGCGATTGTGCGGCGAGGGGTGCGGCCGGGCAGCGGTACGCGCCCGCCGAGGGGCGGCGGGTGCCCGTACGGCCTAGTTTGGTGGCATGGGAGAGTCGCTGGAGCTGGACGTGGGCGGGCGGACGGTCCGGGTGTCCCATCCGGACAAGGTCTACTTTCCGCAGCGCGGCTTCACCAAGGCCGACGTGGTCCGCTACTACCGGAGCGTCGGCGACGGCGTGCTGCGCGCCCTTCGCGACCGGCCCACCACGCTGGAGCGGTACCCCGACGGCGTGGAGGGAGAATCGTTTTTTCAGAAGCGGGCGCCGAAGAACCTCCCCGACTGGATTCCCACCGGCCGGATCTCCTTCCCCAGCGGCCGGTACGCCGACGAGATCTGCCCCACCGAGCCCGCCGCCGTCCTGTGGGCGGCCAACCTCGGGTGTCTGACCTTCCACCCCTGGCCGGTCCGCCGGAGCGACACCGACCATCCGGACGAGCTGCGCATCGACCTCGACCCGCAGCCGGGCACCGGCTATGCGGACGCGGTACGGGCCGCCCTCGCCCTGCGTGACGTCCTCGACGGCCTCGGCCTCACCGGCTGGCCCAAGACGTCCGGCGGCCGCGGCCTGCACGTCTTCGTGCCCATCGCGCCCGACTGGACCTTCACCCAGGTCCGGCGCTCGGCGATCGCGGTGGCCCGGGAGCTGGAGCGGCGCGATCCCGGGCGGATCACCACCTCCTGGTGGAAGGAGGAGCGCGGCGCCAAGATCTTCGTGGACTACAACCAGACCGCACGGGACCGCACCATCGCCAGCGCCTACTCCGTACGGCCCTTCCCGCACGCGCCGGTCTCCGCGCCCCTGAGCTGGGAGGAACTGACCGACGCCGTACCGGAGGACTTCGACGTCGCCACCATGCCGGCCCGCTTCGCCGCACTGGGCGACCTGCACGCCGCCATGGACCGGCACCCCTGCCGTCTGGAGGCCGCGCTCGAACTCGCCGACCGTGACGAGCGCGAGCACGGGCTCGGAGACCTCCCGTACCCGCCGGAGCATCCGAAGATGAAGGGCGAACCGAAGCGGGTGCAGCCGAGCCGCGCGAAGAAGTGACGCGCGCGGCACGGCTCCGGCGTGTCCCCTCAGAAGGCCCCTCGTACGCGCAGTTCGCCACCGGACGCTCCGTCCGGAGCCCGGGCCGTTGCCGCGTACGTGTCGTCCTTGGCGTCGCGGCCGCCTTCCGCGTGGTTGTACTGGCCTGCGAAGACGTGCCGCCCGGCGGGCACGGTCCGGCCCGGCTTCAGCGTCCACCGGTAGACCAGCACGCCGTCGTGCTCGTCCACGGACACCGTGAAGTCGGCCGAGGGCAGTGTGGCCCAGTGGCCGGTGTCCAGCACGCCGCCGGTCTGCGTGATCCGCAGCTCCACGGTGAGCGTGGTCAGTGGCCGCTCCGTCCGAAGGGTGACGTTGCTCTGCGCCCAGTAGGCGTTGCTGTGCGGATCGACCGAGCCGTCCGACCACAGCGGGCCGTCCTCGGTACGGGGCGGAGGAGCGGGGACGGCAGGCCGGTCCTCTCCGGGCCCGGCGGGACCGGCCGGGCGCGTCGTCACCTTTCCCGGACCGGGAGGCTGCACGACCGTCGCCACCGCGTAACCACCGGCGACGAGCGCCCCCGCCGTCGCGGCGGCCGCGAGGACGACCCGCGGCCACGGTCGGGACGGCGCCCGGCGGCGTGGCTCCGCGCCACTCCCGGAGGAGCCCGCCATGCCGCGCTCCGTCCGCGCGAGCATCCGGGCGCGGTCGGGGCGGTGGGCCCGCGCCGCGCCGCGCAACTGCGCGCGCACGTCGTCGTCCGCCATCACTTCCTCCTCCCCGCGAGGCCGTCCACGGCCCCGGCGTCCAGATGCCGCTGGAGTTCCGCCATGCCCCGGGAGGTCTGGCTCTTGACCGTACCGACCGATATGCCCAAGGCCAGGGCGGTGTCCCGTTCCGACAGGTCGAACGCGTGCCGCAGCACGACGCACGCGCGCTTACGGAACGGCAGCCGCTCCAGCGCCTGCCGGACGTCCACGACGGCAGCCACGTCGGGGCCGTCCGACCCCTCCGAGCGCTGGGACCAGAACAGGGCGACACGGCGCCGCTCGCGCACGGTGCTGCGGATCCGGCCGCGGGCCATGTTGGCCACCACGCCCCGGGCGTAGGCCACCGGGTGGCCCGCGTCGCGCACGCGGTCCCATCGGTGCCACAGGGCGAGCAGCGCGTCCGCCGCCAGGTCGTCGGCGGCGTCCGTCTCGCCGGTGAGCAGATGGGCCAGGCGGGCCAGTTCGGCGTGATGCCGCTCGAAGAAGGCGTGGAACTCCGCCGACGCGTCATCGGTGCCGGGGGCGGCGCCCGCGCTTCTCGGAGGGGCGGCGGACGAGATCATGCCGGTCCTTCGGGCTGCGGCGGTTGCGGCCGGTGACCGGTACGGGGGAAAGGGCTGACCACGGGCGGGCTCTCTCGGTCGGGGACACTCTGTCAGGCCCTCAGTTGCCGCCGGTGCGGGAAAGGTTGCCGTCGGTGTGGGAAAGGCTGCTGCCCGTGTGGGTGAGGCTGCCGCCGGTGGGGAAGGCTGCCGTCGCCTGCCGGACGGTCGTCGGCGTCGTACGGGCGGAGCTCCCCACGGGTGCGTCACGTGGGGAGCCGCGCCGTCAGGCCCGGGTCCGGGCCGCGGCGTGCCCGGCGTCCGGAGCTACTTGCACGCGGCCGCCGCCCGTACGGGGGAGGGCCGGGCGGCGGGGGAGAGGCGGTTCACGAACCGCAGCCGCTCCACCGGGTACGCCTTCGGGTACTTCCGGTTGATGATGTCCAGGTTGTCCGCGAGCCGCACGTCCGCGGTGATCAGGGAGAGGCGCAGCATCTTGTTGGTCTGACCGACCACCTGCGTGTCCTTGGCCTCCAGGTTCTGCCCCGTCGCGGCGGCCCGGGCCCGCAGTTCGCCGAGCACGGCGGTGCTCGCGTAGGTGCCGCTCTTCTTTCCCGACCGGTTCTTCAGGAAGGTGTTGAGCCAGGCACGCTCCTGGTTGCCGCCCGCGCCGAACTCACTGTTCACCTGCGGCACGATGCACGGCCGCCGCTTTCCCAGGGCGGTGTCGAGCCGGTTCAGGTACGCCGTGGACTGTTTCGCGTGGATCAGCACCCCGGTGTCCAGCGAGACGTACTCCTTCGGGGCCCGGGGGGAGGTGCGGGACTGCTCCGGGGGCGTGGCGGCGGGTGCGGCTGCCGCGGACACCGCGGTCGCCGTCACGGCCAGGCAGACGGCTGTCAGGGACTTCGTTCCGGGCGCTGTGCGACGCATGTCTTTCCTGCCTGCTGTCGGGGTGGGCGGACCGGCTACGTCCCGTGTGTTCCGGGGACGTGGCGGGCGAGGGTGGCAGGAAAGGGGTGCCCGGGGGGCAAGCCCTCAGCGTGAGGGGGCGGCAATGTCGCACGAACCGGTGAACACGGCGCGGGGCGCACCACCTGCGGCCGACGCGGCCCCGTACGGGTGCGGGACCGGTTCTCCAGCCTCCGCAGAGCGTTTTTCCCAAGCTGGGAAAAGCGCTGGTACGTGCTGGTACGCGGACCGGCTGCACTGCTGCACCTGGCGGAGCGCACGCTTCGTGCGGCTAGCGCTCGTCCCCGCGATCCCGTCGGCCCTCGTTCCCGTCCTTCGTGACCCACCGGTACGCGGCCTCCGCCGTGAATTCCTTCTGCCCGCCCGGCAGGAACAGCCCGGCGCTGCCGAACGCCGGGTCCGCCACCGTCTCCGGTACGTACGGGACCGCCACGCACCGCATCCCCGCCCGCCGTGCCGCCTCGGCGCCGGGCGGCGCGTCCTCCAGTACGACGCAGGTCTCCGGCGCTGCGCCCAGCCGTCGTGCCGCCTCCAGGAAGACGTCGGGCGCGGGCTTGCCCTGCGCGACCTCTTCGGCGGAGACGAGAACCGGCAGCCACGCGTCCAGACCGGTGGCCGCGAGAACCGTCTCGATCGCGGACCGCGAGGAGCCGGAGGCCACCGCCAGCGGGTGCCCGGCCGTGTGCAACCGTTCCACGAACGCCCGCATCTCGGGGAAGACCTCGGTGTGCGCCCGTGCCAGTTCGAGGTAGGCGCGGTTCTTGCCGGCCAGCAGCTCGTCGAGGGGCGCGTCGATGCCGTACTCCCGCTTGAGCGTCTCCAGGGTCTCGCGGGTGCCGATGCCGATGAAGCGGGTGTGGTCTTCCCAGGTGAAGTCGGTGACGCCGTACCGGGCGAGGACCCCGCGTCCCGCCTCGTAGTAGTTCGGCTCGCTGTCCACGAGCGTGCCGTCCAGGTCGAAGATGACGGGCGCGGGGGAAGCGGCGGGACGGGTGGCGTCGGCGGAAATGCTCATGGGCCCAGCATGCCAAGGCGCGTGTCAGCGTGGCCCGGTGGCCCCGCCCACCGCTTCGACCAGCGGCAGCATCCGGTGCGCCACCCGTTCCCGCAGGGCCACCTCGGTCCGCGTACGGACCACACCCGACATCTTGATCAGCCGCTGGATCACGTCCTCCAGGTGCGCCGCGTCCCGAGCGACGACCCGGGTGATCAGGTCCCCGCCGCCGGTCGTGGAGAACGCCTCGATGATCTCCGGCACCTCGGCCAGTTCCTCGGCGACGTCTTCCAGATGCCCCTGGGTGACCTCGATGTGCACGAAGGCGAGGACGGGATGGCCGAGCGCGGCGGGCGAGAGGCGGGGCCCGTACGCGGTGATCACCCCGTCCCGCTCCAGCCGGTCCAGGCGCGCTTGTACGGTGCCCCGGGCGATGCCGAGGATACGGGCGTACTCCCGCACGCTGGTGCGCGGCTGTTCCAGCAGCAGCCGCAGGATCTTCGCGTCGAGCGTGTCCACGGCCATGGGCCAACGGCCTCCTCGGGAGCGGTGCGGGGCCCGACGACTGTACCAACGGTCCACTTGTCGATGCGTACGACGGCCGGTGGCCGGTGGCCGATGGCCGGCGGTCAGCGGCCGCGGCCCTCGGCCACCGCCTACTGGCTTCCGGTCACCGGCTACCGTCTACCGGGCCCCGTCCCGCCACCATCCGTCAGCAGACACCGTCGCCGGGCTTCGGGTTGGCCAGCCTGAAGACGGGCCGCAGTTTCAGGCCCGCCCAGGTGCCGAGCAGCGCCGTCGCACCCCAGATCCAGCCGTGCAGGCTGCCGGAGGCGATGCCGGCGAGGTAGGCACCGATGTTGCAGCCGCCGGCGAGCCGGGCGCCGACGCCCATCAGGACGCCGCCCGCGACCGCCGCGACCGCGGTGCGCCACGGGGTGCCCCGGTGCAGGGCCCAGGTGCCGCCCAGCGCGGCCGCGACCGCCGCGCCGATCATGATGCCGATGTCGGTGAGGCTGGTCCTGTCGGCCAGGACGGGGCCGGACAGCGCGTGCGCGTTCGCGGGCTTCTGCCAGTACGACCAGGTCTCCGGATGCCCGCCGAACGCACTCACCAGCTTCGCGCCCCACAGGCTGAACGCGCTGGTCACCCCCCACGCGCCGCCGGACACGAGGAGCACGCCGGCGCCCAGCACCGCCAGTACCGCCGCGCCGGCGGCCAGCGGCCACGAGCCGCGCAGGACCCGGGCTGCCCGGGTCCTCGCCGACGGCACCGGGCCGGTCGGCGGCGGGTTGCGGCGTGCCTGGACCGCTCGGCTGACGGCCACGACCACGGCCAGCGCCAGGATGGTGACGACCCACGAACCGAACCAGCCGATGTGGTCGGCGAACACGACGGGCTCGAACGCGGGCAGGTTCCGCCACAGGTCGAACTGCCAGGCGGCCAGGGTCGAACCCGCGACGAAGCCGCCCAGCGTCAGCACGATGGAGGTCTGTCCCGACCCCACCGCGAACAGGGTGCCGGAGGCGCAGGCACCGCCCAGTTGCATGCCGACGGCGAAGACGAACGAGCCGAGGAGCAGTCCGACGCCGAGCGGCCCCCCGGAAGGCTCGGGAGCCGACCCGAACAGCCCGGTGCTGGTGCCGATGACCAGGGCGAACAGGGTGGCTGTCGTACCCAGCAGGAGTGCGTGGGCGCGCAGCCCGGCCCCGTTGCCCACGGCGACCAGCTGCCGCCACGCCGAGGTGAACCCGAACCGGGAGTGGAACAGGGCCACCCCCAGTCCGAGTCCGAGCAGCAGGAGGACGCCGGGCTTCGCACCGTACGAGGCGAAGACGTGGACCGACAGCGCCACGGCGATCAGCAGACCGGCGGTGAGCGGCAGCCGGCGGACGGGCGGAGCCGAAGGAGCGGCGGGACGGGGCCGGGAGGTGGGGGAGGGGGCGAGCAGAGCCGGGGCGGGGCGGGGGGTTCCGACGAGTGGATCAGGGGGTGCTGTGGTCACAGCGGGCTCCGTGAGGTGAGCGGTGAGCGGCGGGCCGGGCCGGGCAGGGGAGGGGGCGGACGGCGCGGGTCGGTACCGGACGGTGCCGGGGTGCCGGAGGCGCACGTCACCCCGGAAACGCCGGGGGCGGGGAAGTGATGATCACGGACGTCGGCGCCTGCGGTGCGGCGCCGGCGGCAGGCTTCAGCGGGGACAGAGCCCGTCGTCGACGCACCAGGCCGAGTTCGCGAAGAGCGCGAGACAGAGGAGGCGTGCGGGTGCGGACATGACGACGAGGGTAATGCGTGGACGATGCACGCGGTCGCGGTGTTCCGTCATCCGGACGCGGAAGTGAGACGGGGTGGAAGGCCGGGAGCGGGTGCGGGAGGGGCGCGGAGGACCACGGATGAGACGCGGACGGCACACGGGCCCGAAAACGGTGCGTTTCGAGCCGTCGGGCGATCTTTCGCGCCATTGGCCATCTGCTGGCCCAGGGGTCGCTGTCGGAGCTGTGCCAATGGCACAGTATTTTCCGGCTCTGTTGAGCCAACAGTAGTGTTGATGTTGTCATAGGCGGGTCGATGGCGCTGCGGATCTCCGCGGCGCCTTTTTGATGCGAAGACGCGGAGCCGCGCCCACGGAGCGGCGCGCCGGCGGCCGCGTCACCGAGCCGAGGCGCCGGAGCCGAGGCGCCGGGCCGGACGACAACAGAGCTGAACGACAACAGAGCTGAACGACACAGAGCTGAAGTGACACCGAGCTGATCGACGCAGGGTCGAACAGCGCAGAACCGATCGCCAAGGGGTGGAAACCGTGTTGAAGAGGGTGTTCGTGGCGCCGGACCCGGGACGGCTGCGGCTGCGCAGCGCCGCGCGGGCCGTCGTGGGTGTCGGGCTGGCGGTGGCCGTGTGCGCCGCCGTCGGCCACTCACTGGTCGGTGCCGTGGTGGGCGGGGTCGCCGCGCTGCTCGCCCTCTTCACCGTCGCGGACACGACGGTGCGCGGGCAGTTGGTCTCCACCGCCCTGCTGCCGGTGGTCGGCTTCCCGGTGCTCGCCGCCGCCGCGCTGCTGCACGACCACCCGCTGGTACGGGACACCGCCTTCCTCGTCACGGTCGGGGTGGGCGTCTACGCCCGACGGTGGGGCCCGCGCGGCAACGCCCTCGGCATCTTCGCGTTCATGTCCTTCTTCGAGGCCCAGTTCCTGCGCACGGTGCCCGAACAGCTGCCGGAGCTGTACGCCGCCACCGTGCTCGCGCTCCTCGCCTGCTCGGCCGTCCGCTTCGGACTGTGGTGCTACGAACGCCGTACGCCGCCGCCCGCCGTCCCCGTCCTCCCGGGCGGCCGGGGACTCGCCCGTGCCACGACCCGTCAGGCGCTCCAGGCGACCGCCGGCGGAGCCGTCGCCCTGGCCGCGGGCCAGCTCCTCTCCCACGAACGCTGGTACTGGGCGGTCGGCGCCATGTGGTGGATCTTCGTCAACACCGCTTCGCGCGGCGAGACCGTGGTGCGCGGCTTCCGCCGGATGCTCGGCACCCTCCTCGGAATCCCCGCCGGCCTGCTGATCGCCGTGCCCCTGCACGGAGCCCTGGCACCCACGGCCGTCCTGCTCGCCGTCTGCGTCTTCTCGATCTTCTACGCGTCGCCGGTCTCGTACACCTGGAACATGCTCGCGGTGACCCTGATGGTCGGCCTGCTGTACGGGCTGCTGGGCGTCCTCGACCCGGGGC
This sequence comes from Streptomyces sp. NPDC045470, assembly GCF_040646595.1. Taxonomy (NCBI): domain Bacteria; kingdom Bacillati; phylum Actinomycetota; class Actinomycetes; order Kitasatosporales; family Streptomycetaceae; genus Streptomyces; species Streptomyces sp. NPDC045470. The sequence continues at coordinate 125,673 of NZ_JBEZAN010000003.1, read as the reverse complement.
TGCTCGCGCTGCGCCTGGCGGAGACCGGCGTCGGCGCGCTCAGCGCGCTGCTGGCCGTCCTGGTCGTGCTGCCTGTCACCACGCACGCCACGACGGACGCCTGGATCCAGCGCGCGCTGCGCTGCGTGCACCACTGCACGGCCGAGGCGGCGGCGCGCATCGCGGGCACGGAGAGCGCCGACCCGGCCCCGCTCGTCGCGGAGCTGGAGGTCCTGCTCCGCAAGGTACGGATGTCCCTCGCCCCGCTGGTGCATCCGCTGGCCCCGATGCGTGCCCGCCGGGAACGGGCCCGGCAGGTGCTGGCGCTGCTGGACGACTGTGCCCGTGAGGTCCGCGGGCTGGCGTCCATCGCCGCCGACCCGGTGGCGTCGCACGACGCCCGGCTGACCGCCGCCTGCCAGCGGGTGGAGGCCGCCGTCGAGGCGCTCACCGCTCCGCGGCAGCCCCGCGAGGCCACGGCCGCCACCGCGGCCGCCGCACCGCACGCGCCTGCCCTGGAACCGGCGCTCGCCCACCTGCACGGCCTGGAACGCGCTCTGGCCGAACTGGCCGCCCCGCTGCGCAGCTCCCCGCGTCCGCCGCTGGCCGACGCCTGACGGGGACGGCCGCCGAGCCCGGCCGGTGCGCCGCCGCCGGACGAGGTGAGCCCCTGCCCGATGGCCGGTGTCCGACGGCACGCGCCCGTGAGCAAGCCCCCGGCGGCCTGTTAGCGTCGGCGCGTACAACTCCGTACGACACGCAGGGCGGACGAAGGGCAGGCGTGACGCCGATGGGTACGACAGGCAGCGGACGGCGGGCGTACATCGGGTCCTTCACGTCGGCAGGCGGGCGTGGCATCAGCACGGCGGAGGTCGACCCGGAGACCGGCGCCCTGGCTTTGCTGCACGCCACGGCCGAGGTGCCCGACCCGAGCTACCTCACCGTCTCGCCCGACGGCCGCCGCCTCTACGCGGTGAGCGAGACGTCCGACGGCGCTGCCGCCGCCTTCGCCCTCCACGGGGACGGTCCGGTGCCGCTCGGCGCGCCCGTACCGGTGCGGGGCGCCGCCCCGACTCACCTCGCCCTCTGGGGCGGCCACCTGCTGACCGCCAACTACACCTCCGGCAGCGTCAGCGCTCTGCGCGTAGCGGCCGACGGCAGCCTCGCGGAGCCGGCCGCCGTGCTCCGGCACGAGGGCAGCGGCCCGAACCCCGACCGCCAGGAGGGCCCGCACGCGCACGCCGTGTCGCCCGACCCCTCCGGCCGCTGGCTGCTCAGTGTCGACCTGGGCACCGATTCGGTACGCGTCTGCACACTCCACCCGGAGAGTGGGGAGCCGGTGGTACGTCACGAGGTACGGCTGCGGGCGGGCAGCGGGCCCCGGCACCTCGCCTTCCACCCGCGCGGCGGCCATGCGTACGTCGTCAACGAACTGTCCTCCACGGTCACGCCGTGCCGCTGGGACGCCGCCACCGGCACCCTCACGCCGCTGACCGAGACGGCGATCCTGCCCCCGGACGCGGGCGACAACCACCCCTCCGAACTGGTCGTCTCGCCCGACGGCCGGTTCGCCTGGGCGGCGAACCGGGGCCACGACAGCATCTCGGTCCTGGCCGTGGACCCGTCGGGAGACGGCCTCGCCCTGGTCACCACCGTGCCGTGCGGCGGGCACTGGCCGCGCGACCTGGCACTGCACCCGGGAGGGCGGCACCTCTACGCCGCCAACGAACGCTCCGGTGACGTGACCTGGTTCTCCGTCGACCCCACGACCGGGATACCGGAAGCCGGCGGCTCGATCGCGGCTCCGGCCGCTTCCTGCGTGGTCTTCGCCTGAACTGCCGCACGGCCTGTCCGTACGGAAGTCGTACGGACAGGCCGTGCGGCCACATGGCTTCAGGAGCGCGGGATCGCGCAATTACCGCGCCGGTGCGTGCTGTCCCGCCGCCTGCAGCGTGATGCCCAGCGCCGACGCGTAGTTCGACAGCACCAGGCGGCCGACCGTCCCGTACGCGCCCAGGGGCTCCGCCGCCGCGCAGCCCGCCTCCGCGGCCGCCGCCCCCACCAGGCCGTCGGCGATCTCGGGGCCGATCAGGTACGGGGCCAGGGCCAGTTGCTGCGAGCCCGAGGAGCGCAGCTCCTCCGCCGTCCGGGAGATGGCACCCTCCTCGTCCAGCGCGGCGGCCAGCACCGGCACGGCCAGGCGGGCGGAGAGCAGCATGCCGGTGATCCCGGCGGCCTGGACCGCCTCCTCGCCGCCGACCGTGGCGAGGACGATGCCGTCGGCGGCCGTCGCGACCGTGAACAGGCGCGCCCGGTCGGCGCGGGCCAGACCCGCTTCGGAGAGGCGGACGTGCAGCGCCTCGGCGAGCAGCGGGTGCGGGCCGAGCACGTCGGTCAGTTCGGCGGCCGAGCCGCTGTTCATGACGGCCTGGCGTATCCGGCGGAGCAGCGCGCTGTCCGGTCCGGCCAGCAGCGGTACGACCACCGCGGGCGGGCCCTGCCGCTCGGGCTGCGAGCCGTCGCCGGTACGCGCCTTGTGCTCACCGGCGGCCTGCGCGAGCACGGCCTCCAGCGCCGGGTACTCGGCGTCGCCGCCGTCCACGAAGCCGATCCGGGCGTCGAGGCCGGGCAGCTCGGAGCGGGCGATGCTGGTCACCTCCGCCGCCAGGCTGCGCGTGGCGGCGGAGGGGGTGCCGGGAACGGCGAGGACCAGGGAGGGCGCGCCCTCGGGCGCGGCGACGGGTTCCGGCCGACGGTGGCGACCGGACTGCCGGGGACGCGGCATTCGTACAGGCAGGCCAGGTGCGGCGCCCGAGCTCGGAGAAACTTCGTCAAAACGGGGCGAGCCGGGTGCGGGCCCAGTGGGGGAACTCATGGCGTCGCATGTTAACGCCTCGGGGGTCCCCCGCGCGGCGGGAGGGCTCGGCCGGGAGGTATCCGTCCCGAATTGTCCCGCGCGCCGTATGGGCAGGTCAGAGCCCGAATCGAGCGTCGGTGCGAGCCTGCCGGGGCTCCGGGGGCGAGGGCCGGGACGCGACCCGCCGGGCGCTGTCCCGCGCGCGCTCCGGGCCGTCCGCCGACGGAACGATTCGCCGGACATCCGCGACAACTTCCGGAATTCATCAACTTCCGGAATTCACGGCCGTCCCGGCGCCCGCGCCACGGCGCCGTTTCCTGCCGCGTCCCGTCACCGCCCCTACCGCGAGATCCGCAGCAGCTTCCCGTCCGTGGGCAGCAGCAGCCGTCCGGTGGCCAGCGCCGCGGCGACGCGCAGCGCCCCGCCCAGCGGATCGCCCTGCGCCTCGACCCGCCGGGCGTGCGGCAGCAGCTCGTCGAACGCCGTGCGCAGCGGCGCCAGCAGAGGCTCGCCCAGATGCAGAAGGCCTCCGGTGAAGGCCACCACGCTGCCGTCCGCGGTGGGGCAGACGGCAGCCGCCGCCTCCGCCAGGTGCCGCGCGGCCGTGTTCAAGATGTCCGCCGCCACGGGGTCGTGCCCGGCGCAGGCGGCGACCTCGGGCGCGAACGACGCCAGGACGGCCGTCCGGTCAGCACGCGGGTACAGCATGCCGGGCAGCTCGGCCGCAGGGCCCCACAGCGCCTCCATACGGGCCAGCAGCGCGGCCGAACCGCCCGTACGCCCGTCATACGCGCGCAGCGCCGCCTCCAGCCCGGCCCTGCCGATCCAGGCGCCGCTGCCGCAGTCGCCCAACAGGTGCCCCCAGCCGTCGGCGCGGCGCCAGCCGCCGGCCGCGGTGAGGTCCGTACCCGTCGCGATGACGCCGGTGCCCACGGCGACGACGGCGCCCGGCGTCTGGCCGAGCGCCCCGGCGTACGCGGTCACGGCGTCGGCGGCCAGCGCGAGCCGCCGCACGCCGAACGCCTCCGCCAGGGCCCCGGGCAGCTCGGCGCGCAGCTCCGTGCCGAGCGACGCCATGCCCGCGGCGCCGACGCACACGGCGTCGAGGCGCCGGGCACCCGTGTCCCGCATCAGGTCCTGCGCGGCCGGCACGAGCTGCTTGAGCAACTGGTGGGCGTCCATGCCGTTCGGGCCGGTGCCGATCGGCTCCTGGGAGGTGTACGAGGCGAGCGGCCGCGCGTCCCCCTCGTCCGCGCGGGCGACGGCGATCCGCAGCCCGGAGCCGCCCGAGTCCACGCCGAGGACGTGACCGGGCGCCGGGCCTGCCGCACCGCTCCGGGGCTCAGCCAAATCCGCGCGCGTCCTGCTTGAGGGCGGTGTCCACGGTCAGCGCCGTGGCGACGACCAGGCTCCGCAGCGGCTCGGGGAGCTGGGCGTGGACCTGCAAAACGTAGTTGTCCGCGGTGGTGAACATCGTCTTGGCCAGGCCCTCCCAGGTCTTGGTGATCCGGGCGACCTCGGTGTCGGTGTGGTCGACGATGGCGAAGTTCCAGGCGCGCCAGTTCTCCGCCTTGATGGCGCCGATCTGCTGTCCGCCCGCCATCATCGCAAAGTTGATCTTTCCGATGGCGTTCTGCTGCACGATCTCGCCGACGGGCTGCCCGTCGGGCCGCTCCACCAGCACCTTCGACTTGATGAACTTCGCGGGGCGGGTCAGCGCCAACTGGGGCTGACCGTAGGCGTCCCGGATCTCCAGCCGGTGGGTCATGTACTGGTCGAGGCTGGAGACGATCCGCAGCACCTTCTTCGCGGTGCTCTGACCGACCTGGACGACCGTGCCGAGGGTGTTGCCGTGCTGGTCGAAGACGCTGTACTCGTTCGTCACCTCGATCAGCTTGGCCTTCTGGTTCACCACCAGCACCGGTTCGGTGAACAGCGTGCCGCCGCCCTGGGCGGTGGGGGCGACACCGGCCTGCTGCTGCACCTGGTACTGCACCTGCCCCGGATTGCCACCCGGCTGCCCGTAGCCCGGCTGCGCTCCCGGCACCGGCCCGCCGTGCATCGGCTGACCGGCTCCGGCCTGCTGCCCGGCCGGTACCTGCTGCCCGGCCTGCGGCGCGTACTGCTGCGGCATCGGCTGGACGGCGCTCTGCTGCTGGGGCGCGTACCCCGGTCCGGGGCCCTGCTGGCCATACGGCTGTCCGCCCTGCTGCTGAGGGGCGCTCTGCTGCCCGGCCTTCACGTACGACGGCTGCTGTGCTTGCTGCTGCTGGGCCGCCTGCTGCGGGGCCGGTGTCTGCGCCTGGGCCGGCCGGCCCTCGTGCGTGTGCTCGGTCCACCGGGACCCGTCCCACCAGCGCAGCCGGTCGGGCGTGCCCTGCGGGTCGGCGTACCAACCCGCAGGGATGTTCGCGTTCGTCATGCGGGCACACTATCCCGCAGGGTCAGGGCAGTCTCCAGTCCACCGGCTGCGCGCCCTGCCGCACCAGCAGGTCGTTGGTCCGGCTGAACGGGCGCGAGCCGAAGAACCCCCGGTCCGCCGACATGGGGGAGGGGTGCGCGGACTCCACCGAGGGCAGGTCGCCGAGGAGCGGTCGCAGATTGCGCGCGTCACGGCCCCACAGCACCGACACCATCGGACGGCCCCGCGCGACCAGGGCCCGGATGGCCTGCTCCGTGACCTCCTCCCAGCCCTTGCCGCGGTGCGCCGCCGGTTTGCGCGGCGCCGTCGTCAGCGCCCTGTTGAGCAGCAGGACGCCCTGCCGTGTCCACGGCGTCAGGTCGCCGTTGGACGGCCGCGGCAGCCCGAGGTCGGAGGCCATCTCGCGGTAGATGTTCTCCAGGCTCCCGGGCAGCGGGCGGACGTCCGGCGCGACGGAGAAACTCAGGCCCACCGCGTGGCCGGGCGTCGGATACGGGTCCTGCCCGACGATGAGCACCCGGACGTCGTCGAAGGGTTGTTGGAAGGCGCGCAGCACATTGCTGCCCGCCGGGAGGTACGTACGCCCCGCGGCGATCTCCGCCCGCAGGAACTCGCCCATCCTGGCGATCTGTCCGGCGACCGGCTCAAGTGCCTTGGCCCAGCCGGGTTCGACGATTTCATGAAGAGGTCGTGCAGCCACGACCGTCACCCTACTGGCCGCAGGGTGATCCTCTTCAACCGACGGCCGGATCCGCCGCCCCGCTCAGCCGACGGCGGCTGCCCGTACGCACAGCACGTCCGGCAGGTGCGAGGCGAGCTGCTGCCAGCTGTCGCCGTCGTCCGCGCTGGCGAAGACCTCCCCGTTGCGGTTGCCGAAGTAGACGCCGGCGGGGTCGGTGTCGTCGACGCACAGCGCGTCCCTGAGCACCGTGCCGTAGTGATCCTCTTGGGGCAGACCGTCGCTGAGCGCCTGCCAGCTCGCACCGGCGTCCTCGGTGCGGTACACCCGGCAGCGGTGTTCCGCGGGGACGCGGTCGATGTCCGCGGTGATGGGGAAGACGTACGCCACGTCGGCCCGGCGCGGGTGGGCCGCCGTCGCGAACCCGAAGTCGGAGGGCAGTCCGCCGCCGATGTCCGTCCACTTCGCGCCCGCGTCGTCGCTCCGGTAGACGCCCCAGTGGTTCTGCAGATAGAGCCGGTCCCGGTCCACCGGGTCCTGCGCGATCTTGTGTACGCACTGTCCGAACTCCGGGTCCGGGTCGGGCAGGAACACCGCCTTCACACCGCTGTTCGACGGAGCCCAGCTCCGGCCGCCGTCCTTCGTACGGAACACGCCGGCGGCGGAGACCGCGACCGTCACCGCGTCTGCGTCCCGCGGGTCCGTGATCACCGTGTGCACCGCCAGCCCGCCACCGCCGGGCACCCACCGCTCCCGGGAGGGGTGGTCCCACAGGGGGCGGACCAGCTCGAACGTCTCACCCCCGTCCGCCGACCGGAACAGTCCGCCGGGCTCCGTCCCGGCGTACACCACGTCGGGCGCGGCCGGGCCCGCCGGATGGAGCTGCCACACCCGTTCCAGGGAAGTCTCCGTGTCCGGCGGGTACTTGACGGGCGGGCGGGACGGTTCCCGCCAGGTCTCGCCGAGGTCGTCGGAGTGGAAGACCGAGGGGCCCCAGTGGGTGCTGTCCGCCCCGGCCAGCACCCGGGGTGCCGGGCGGCGGGTGTCGATGCCGATCGCATACACCGCCTGCGCGGCGAAGTGCGGCCCGCTCAGCTCCCAGTCGCCGTGCCGCCGCCGACCGATGAACAGCCCCTTGCGCGTGCCCACCGCGAGGAGGACGTCTGTCTTGTTCGAAGTCTTGCCGGATGCCATGCCGAACACCTCCGGGACGCCGTTGTCTCAGATACCGCTCAGTCTGCACCCGACCACTGACAACGGCCCTCCGGCGCCCCATCCGCGCAGGTCAGAACGTATGTGCCCGCCGTTCTCGGCCGGTGCGGAGCGGCCGTCCCGGCACACGGGAAGGGCCGGCCCCCTGTCGCCAGGGGGCCGGCCCGTCGCCGCCGTTCGGTCGTGCCGCGTCAGTGCCGTTGGTTACGGCCGATGGTCACGCGGTAGATCACCAGGACGATCACCGAACCGATGATGGCCGCGATCCACGTCGAGAGGTGGAAGAAGCCGTTGATCGACTCCACCCCGAAGATCACCTTGCCGAGCCAGCCGCCCAGCAGACCACCGACGATGCCGATCAGCATGGTGACGAGGCATCCACCGGGGTCCTTACCCGGCATCAGTGCCTTCGCGATCGCACCCGCCAGCAACCCGATCAGGACCCACGCGATGATTCCCATGGCAGCTCACCTCGTTCACAAATAAGATCAAAACGCTTCGACTCTGGTGTTTCCCGCTTTTGCGGATCGAAACACTGCAAGTGCATCGGTTCTTCATACGATCCCTCCGGACGCCTCCTTGGGCCTGCCCTCTCCGGCGCCTCGGCGCGGGTGCGGCGCTCAGGGGCGTCGCCGGCGCCGGCGGACGCGGCGCAGCGCATCCGGAGGGCGTCAAAAATCGCTCGAACGAGACGCCCCGGGGCGCTTATCGTGAGCCGGTCGGCCCAGTGCGGAGCTCCGGGCCGACCGGCCGGTCGCGGCGGTACGGGGGTACGCCGCGAGCCGGACGGTACAGCGGCGTGGAACGACGTGCGGGGCCGGACCCATCGGGGCCGGCCCCGTTCGCGTGCGCCGACGCGCCCCCTCGCACCCCCGCCACAAGTACGAGAACCGTCGTAGTTTGACAGCCCCCGTACTACGAGGGCTATCGTACGAAGCGTCAAGCCGAAGCATCACCGAACGCGGGAGTCCGTCGTGAGCGCACTGTTCGAGCCCCTCACCCTCCGGTCGCTGACCATCCCCAACCGCATATGGATGGCTCCCATGTGCATGTACTCGGCGGCGCCGGACGGTCCGGAGCAGGGTGTGCCCAACGACTGGCACTTCCAGCACCTGGCCTCGCGCGCCGTCGGCGGTACGGGGCTGATCCTGACCGAGGCGACGGCGGTGAGCCCCGAGGGGCGCATCAGCCCGTACGACCTGGGGCTCTGGAACGACCGGCAGACCGCCGCGTTCCGCCGCATCACCGACTTCCTGAAGGCGCACGGCTCCGTCCCCGGCATCCAGATCGCCCACGCGGGGCGCAAGGCCTCCACCGAGCGTACGTGGGTGGACCGCGGCGCCGCGATCGCTCCCGGTGAGGGGCACGGATGGCGGCCGGTGGGCCCGAGCCCGCTGGCGTTCGACGAGACGTCCGCCGAGCCGGCGGAACTGTCGGCCGAGGAGATCCAGGAGATCGTCGGGCAGTTCGCGGCGACCGCGCGGCGGGCCCTGGAGGCGGGCTTCGAGGTGGCGGAGATCCACGGCGCGCACGGCTACCTGATCAACGAGTTCCTCTCGCCCTACACCAACCGGCGCACCGACGAGTACGGCGGCTCGTACGAGAACCGCACCCGGTTCGCGCTGGAGGTCGTGGACGCGGTGCGGGCCGTGTGGCCCGAGGGCCTGCCGGTGTTCTTCCGGATCTCGGCGACGGACTGGCTGTCGGAGAACGCGGACGACGAGCGCGAGGGCTGGACCGCCGACGACACCGTACGCTTCGCCGCCGACCTGAAGGCGCACGGCGTGGACCTGCTGGACACCTCCACCGGCGGCAACGCCCCCGGCGCGAAGATCGCGGTGGGCCCCGACTACCAGGTGCCCTTCGCCGAGCGGGTCAAGAAGGAGACCGGGCTGCCGGTCGGTGCGGTCGGTCTGATCACCGAGGCCCAGCAGGCCGAGAAGATCATCGTGGACGGCCGGGCGGACGCCGCCCTCATCGGCCGTGAGCTGCTGCGCGACCCGTACTTCGCCCGTAACGCGGCCCGCGAGCTCGGTGCCGACATCCACGTCCCGAACCCGTACCACCGCTCCTGACGCGTGCGGCGCGCCCTGCCGGACCGGATGCCCGTACGACGGGCGCCCGGCCCGGCAGGGCGCGCCGCCTCCGGTCGCTGTTGTCATGGGCATGTCAGTCAGTCGACCGTGTCATCAGTCACTACGGCACCCCGTGCACAACGAAAGAGCGCTGGGGTTAGCATCTGAGCACCGCCTAGCTCGAAAGATGGACCTGTGACTGTCAACGAGGACTCGTTCACAAACTGGAAGAACCGCGAGGAGATCGCGGAGTCGATGATCCCGATCATCGGGAAGCTGCACCGGGAGCGGGACGTCACGGTCCTGCTCCACAGCCGCTCCCTGGTGAACAAGTCGGTGGTCAGCATCCTGAAGACGCACCGATTCGCGCGCCAGATAGCCGGCGAGGAGCTCTCGATCACCGAGACGTTCCCGTTCCTGCAGGCCCTCACCGCTCTCGACCTCGGTCCTTCCCAGATCGACATCGGCCGGCTCGCCGAGACGTACAAGGCCGACGACCGCGGCCTGTCGGTGGAGGAGTTCACCGCCGAGGCCGTCGCGGGTGCGATGGGCGCCGACAAGATCGAGTGCCGGAAGGGGCGCGACGTCGTCCTCTACGGCTTCGGCCGCATCGGCCGGCTCGTCGCCCGGCTGCTCATCGAGAAGGCCGGCTCCGGCAACGGCCTGCGGCTGCGTGCCGTCGTCGTCCGCAGGGGCGGGGAGCAGGACATCGTCAAGCGGGCCTCGCTGCTGCGCCGCGACTCCATCCACGGCCAGTTCCAGGGCACCATCACCGTCGACGAGGCGAACAGCACCATCGTCGCCAACGGCAACGTGATCAAGGTGATCTACGCCGACGACCCGTCGGAGGTGGACTACACGGCGTACGGCATCAAGGACGCCATCCTCATCGACAACACGGGCAAGTGGCGCGACCGCGAGGGACTGTCGAAGCACCTGCGCCCCGGCGTCGACAAGGTCGTCCTGACCGCGCCGGGCAAGGGCGACGTCCCCAACATCGTGCACGGCGTCAACCACGACACGATCAAGCCGGACGAGCAGATCCTGTCCTGCGCGTCCTGCACCACCAACGCCATCGTCCCGCCGCTGAAGGCGATGGACGACGAGTACGGTGTGCTGCGCGGTCACGTCGAGACCGTCCACTCGTTCACCAACGACCAGAACCTGCTGGACAATTACCACAAGGCCGACCGCCGCGGCCGCTCGGCGCCGCTCAACATGGTCATCACCGAGACCGGCGCCGCCTCCGCCGTCGCCAAGGCGCTGCCCGACCTCCAGGCGAAGATCACCGGCAGCTCGATCCGCGTCCCGGTGCCGGACGTCTCGATCGCCATCCTCAACCTCCAGCTCGCCCGGGAGACCAGCCGCGAGGAGGTCCTCGAACACCTCCGCGACGTGTCGCTGACCTCGCCGCTGCGGCGTCAGATCGACTTCACCAGCGCCCCCGACGCGGTCTCGAACGACTTCATCGGCTCGCGCCACGCCTCGATCGTCGACGCCGGTGCGACCAAGGTCGACGGCGACAACGCGATCCTCTACCTCTGGTACGACAACGAGTTCGGCTACTCCTGCCAGGTCATCCGCGTCGTCCAGTACGTCTCCGGGGTGGAGTACCCGACCTACCCGGCGCCGGTGACCGGCTGATCCGGACACCCGGCTGAACCGGACCGGACCATCGGCCGACCCGGCCGGTCCGGCCACCCGGCCACGAGGCGGCAGCAGGAAGGCGACCGGCCCTGAGAGGCGCTCAGGTCGCGCTCCCGCTGCCGCCGTCGGCCGTCACCCTCGGCGGCCGGCACCGGCCGTCACCACCGGCCGTCGCCGTAACGCCGGTGCAGCTCGCTGATCTCCTGGTCGTCACGGGCGGCCATGGACCGCGTGCGCCGTACGCCGGCCTCTATGACGAAGAGCACGAGCCCGCCGACGAGCACCGAGCCGAGCAGTAACACCACCACACATTCCACATACACCTCCTACCCGGCGTCCGCCGTGTTGCAACGGGCTTCCCCGCCGCACCCACCGCAACCGGTCCGCCGGTCACGGCGGTACGTGGAAGGTGTACGCGTGGCCGCAGGCGTCGCAGGCGAAGCGGCCGTTCAGTCCGTCGTTGGCCGTCTGGCAGCGTGGGCACGGTGCGGTGGTGAAGTATTCCGGCCACCGCTTGCCCGCGTCCCCGGTGTCCACGCCACCCGGCCTCGGCTCGCCCTCGGTCATCCGGACGCTCCACAGTTGCACGACCACCCGCCATCCGGTCCCTGAATTACCTGAGCACCACACCGGCTGCAATACATGACTGCTCCTCGACCCGCACCACAGCACCCCGCGCCCAGACCGAGTACACCTATCTCAACATCGCCACGCCGTTATTCAGAGAATGTCCGGAAACGGCATGGCGTTCCGGTTGTGGGACGTCGCAGGGACCTCTGGAGCACGTCGCGGCGCCGACTGTCCCACCCGGAGGCCGACGGAGGAACCCGTCCCCTGGCCGGCAGGCGTCTTTCAGCCAGGCGCGCCGCCGTCCCTGCCGATCCGGGTGGCGGGATCCGGCGCGTACGAGCAGGACGCCGCCCGTCCGGCGCGCCGCCGTTCGGGTACGCCCCCGCCCGCGTACGACGTGGCCGAAGGGGCCCCGGCCGTAGGCTGACCGGCGCCGGGGCCCCGGCCGGTTCACCGGGGTCCGGGGAGTCACCGGGCGTGAGCGGCCGGGGCCGGGGTACGCGAGCGGTTCCGGAAACGGAGGAAGGGTGGACGACGTGCGCAGTGTGGGTGTGGAGGAGGAACTGCTGCTGGTGGACGCGCGGACCGGCGAGCCGCGGGCGCTCTCGGCGGCGGTCCTCGCGGCAGCGTCGCGTGACCCGCTGGGCAACGAGGAGGTCTTCGAGAGCGAGCTGCACCGGCAGCAGCTGGAGTTCGCCACCCGGCCGCAGACGGACATGGGCGACCTGGCCAAGGAGATACGGCGCTGGCGGGCGGAGGCGGCACGCCACGCCGAGGGGCTGCGGGCGTCGGTGGCCGCCCTGGCCACCTCGCCGCTGGAGGTGAGCCCGACCATCGGCAGCGGCGAACGCCACCAGTGGCTCGCGGAGAACTTCGGCCTCACCGCCCAGGAACAGCTGACCTGCGGCTGCCACATCCACGTCTCCGTGGACTCCGACGAGGAGGGCGTGGCCGTACTGGACCGGATGCGGCCCTGGCTGTCCGTGCTGCTGGCGATGAGCGCGAACTCACCGTTCTGGCAGGGCGGGGACAGCGGGTACGGCAGTTACCGCAACCGGGTGTGGGGACGCTGGCCGTCGGCCGGCCCGGTCGAGGTGTTCGGCACCGCCGACCGCTACCACGAGCAGGTCGGCGACATGACCGCCAGCGGCGTGCTGAAGGACGAGGGCATGGTCTACTTCGACGCGCGCCTGTCCCGTACGTACCCCACCGTCGAGACCCGCGTCGCCGACGTGTGCCTGGACCCGTCCACCACCGTGCTGCTGGCCACCTTGATCCGTGGCCTGGTGGAGACGTCGGTACGCCAGTGGCACGACGGCGTCCCGCCCGGCCGCCACACCGTCGCGCTGCTGCGCCTGGCCACGTGGCGCGCCGCCCGCTCAGGGCTGGAGGGCGAACTCATCCACCCCGTCACGATGCGTCCGGCCCCGGCCGAGGCCGTCGTACGGGCCCTGTTCGACCATGTACGCGACGCCCTGGAGGACAGCGGCGACCTCGTGCCCGCGCAGGAGGCACTGGCCACCCTGCTGAAGACGGGCAACGGCGCTCGCGTACAGCGGGAGTTGCTGCGCAGCGCGGGCAGTCTGCGGGGCGTGGTCACCGAGTGCGTACGGCGCACGCTCGACTGAGACGGGCCCGCTGCCGGTACGGTCAGGGGAGCGGGCCCCGCCCAGCTCCGGACAGCCTGCCGTGATCGGAGCGGACATGGACGATCTGAGGGACAGGACCGCCGTGGTCACCGGTGCCGCGAGCGGTATCGGGCGGGGCATGGCCGAGGCGTTCGCCCACGAGGGCATGCGGGTGGTGCTGGGCGACGTGGAGGAGGCGGCGCTCCAGGCCACAGCGGCGGGACTGCGGGACGGCGGCGCCGACGTGCACGCCGTCGTCACCGACGTGGCCGAGGCGGACGAGGTCACCGCGCTCGCCGAATCCGCCCTGCGCGCCTACGGCGCCGTACATGTGCTGTGCAACAACGCGGGTGTCCACACGGGCAGCAAGCCGAGCTGGGAGAGCACCCTCGACGACTGGGCCTGGATTCTCGGCGTGAACCTGATGGGCGTCGTGCACGGCATCCGCACGTTCCTGCCCGTCATGATCGAGCAGAACGAGGAGGCGCACATCGTCAACACCGCCTCGATGGCCGGTCTCCTCCCGGGCGGCTCGCTGTACGGGGCGACGAAGACCGCCGTCGTCTCCCTCTCGGAGACGCTGCACCTGGAACTCGTCGAGAGCGGGCGCAAGCCACGCGTGTCCGTACTGTGCCCCGGCCTGGTCGACACGGACATCTACCGCTCCCAGCGCAACCGGCCGCCCCGCTACTCCGACGCGGGCCCGGTCCCGGGCAACTGGTCGCCCGACGCGGCCCGGAAAGCCTTCGAGGATTTCGGCGTCCCCCCGCGCACCATCGGCGACGAGGTGGTGCGGGCCATCCGGGAGGAGCGCTTCTACGTCCTGACCCACCCGGAATACCGGGACCACATCAGGCACCGGGCCCAGCAGATACTCGATGGCGAGAACCCGACGCTGCTGCCGCCGCCGGGGAAGTGAGCCGGGGTGTGCGGGGCGTCGTCGTGACCGCCCGGGGCTAGGCTCGCCGTATGGCAGCGGCACGGTGCATCGGCGAGAGTTGTGCCGTGGTGGCCGTCGCCGCCTCGGCCGGAGGCGTGTTCGCGCTGCTGGAGCTGTTCGGCTCCTTCACCACGGGGCCACCGGTGCCGACCCTGGTCGTCCAGCACCTGAGCCCGCGCCACCGCACGCTGCTCGACACGATCCTCCAGCGGCGTACGCGGGTGCCGGTCGCCATGGCCCGGGACGGTGAACGGGCCGCGGCCGGGCGGGTCTACCTGGCGCCGCCCGACCGGCATCTGCTCATCGGTCCCGGCGGCATCCTGACCCTGTCCGACACGGAACGGGTGAACCGGGTCAGGCCCGCCGCGGACCGGCTGTTCACCTCGGTCGCCGAGACCTACGAGGACCGTGCCTGGGCCTTCGTGCTCAGTGGGACCGGACGCGACGGCGCGGCGGGCGCCCGGGCCGTCAAGGACGGCGGCGGTACCGTCGTGGTCCAGGACCCGGAATCCGCCGACTACCCCGGCATGCCCCGGGCCGCGCTGGAGGCCGGCGCGGTGGACCATGTGCTGGCCCTGCACGACATCGAGGAGATGATCCGCACGTTCGCCGCTTCCGGGCAGAAGACCTGACGGCGGGACTCCGGGCGGGCGGGCCGGAACAGGTGCCCGGCCGCTCGCCTGTGGTCGCGGAGGAAGGCGGGGATGCCGGCCCGGGCCGGGTAGTCGGGCAGCGGTGCGGGCCGGTCGTCGAGGAACGCGGTGATGACGGCTGCCGCTCGCCGGTCGTTGTCGTCCAGACCGTTCCACATGTGGTGGCCGACGCCGGGCAGGTACTGGGTGCGCCGGATGGCGGGGTCGGCCGCGAGGACGCCGGTCTCCCACTGCCGAACCTGTGAGGTGCACTCCGCGATCATCAGCGTCGCGGGTGTCCGGGACCGCTTCAGCAGCGGGGCGAGGGAAGGGGAGGGGGAGTCCTCGATCGTTTGTTGGACACGGAGGCTGGCGGCGGCGCTGAAGGAGAAGTTCCGCGCCGTGTCCTCGACCGGAACGCGGCGCGCGTCCCGTGCGCAGTAGGCGGACGCGGTGTCGCTGCCGAGGTCGGCGGCGCGCAGTCCTTCGTCCCGTCGGACCGGGTCGGCGACCGCGACCCGGTGCGGCCGCTGGTCGCGGCGATCGACCGCGTCGTGGTGGACCGTGTCCTCGCGGGCGGCACCACACAGATCGCGGTCTCGTTGTGGGCCGCCCTGCACGGGCTGGTGTCCCTCGAACTCGCCGGCGCCCTCGAAGGCGCCGCAGCCGAGACCGCTTTCCGGTCGACGATCGACGCCTTACTGCGCGGCTGGGCAACTTCCGACGCCTTCCCGGGCCTTCGGGGTGCGGACATGGTGCCGTGAGACCGCGTTCGGCCCACCTGGCGGTCCGGGGCTGCAATACATTGGCGTGACAGCGGCGGGCCCGGTCCGGTCCGGCGCGGGTGGGTGGGGGAGGCATGTCGGGACAGACCGTCGCGAACCTGATCGAGAAGCTGCAGCCCGGTGGACCGGGGCCGTCCCGTCTGTGGTGTGCCCAGTGCGCCGTCCTGCTGGACGTGGACGGTACGGCGATCTCGCTGCACTTCGACGGCTCGCAACTGCTGTGGCACAGCGACCCCGACGGAGCACGTCTGGACGATCTCCAGTTCACCCTGGGCGAGGGACCTGGCCTGGACGCGGCCCGCGACGGCGCCCTGTGCCTGGTCGCCGACCTGTCCCGCTGCGGCTCCCGGTGGCCGATGTTCGCCGCACAGGCACGGGAACTGGGTATCCGGGCGGTCTTCGCCTTCCCCCTGCGGCTCGGTGCGCTGCGGGTCGGCGCTCTGACCTGCCACCGGCGCACGCCCCACCGGCTCGCGCCGGAGAGCGCCGCCGGCGCGCTGACGCTCGCGGACGCGCTGACCCTGTTCCTGCTCGGCGGCCGGCACGCCGGTCCGCGGTTCCTGAACCCTGCGGACCTGCACCGTTCGGAAGTCCACCAGGCCACCGGGATCCTCAGCGTCCACCTCCGGGTGCCGCTGGCCAGCGCCCTGGCGCGGCTGCGCGCCCACGCCTTCGCCACCGAACGCCCCATCACCGAGGTGGCCCGCGATGTGGTGGCCGGGCGCCTGCGCCTGCCGCGCGATGCCACCAGCGCTTGACCGTACGGACCCACGCGCACACGACGAAGGTGCGGGACGGCCGTACAGCCGCCCCGCACCGGGCATCGCACGCCGGCCCGCCCGGGGGCGGTGGCGCGTCAGGTGGTCAACGTCAGTCGTTGACGCAGGTGTTGCCGAAGGTCGGGTTGAGCAGACCGACGATGTTGATGCTGTTGCCGCAGACGTTGACCGGCACGTGGACCGGAACCTGAACGGTGTTGCCGGAGACCACGCCCGGCGAGTTCAGCGCCGCGCCCTGGGCCCCGGAGTCGGCAGTCGCGAGGCTCGCGCCGCCCAGGATGATGGCGCAGGTTCCCGCGGCGGCGACGGCAGTCTTGATGGCACGCGACATGGAATGTTGCTCCTCGTACATTGAGAAAAAGGACAGGCGGCCTGGCGGGGACACCCGGTGCCCGCCACCACGGCTGGTGGGCCGCCGACCACCAATCAACCCGATGCGGCGCCGTTTGTCGCGAAGAACGGAAGGTGTTCACTCTATTTAGGGTGGAGATCGAATCAGCGTATTATTTATCCAGGTCGGGGCCGGATTGACCGTCCCCCTGCCGGAGGCGGGCGGCCGGCGCCCGGCCGCCGGCCGCCACGGTCCCTACGGGCCGCAGGTCGCGTCCCGGATCGCCGATGTGGTACCGGCTCTCCTTCGCCACGAGGTGCCCGCGTGCCGCGTCGGCCGCGCTGCCCGTGCCCTTGGCCGCTTCCCGGGCGCCCTCCACCAGCGGGCGTGGCGCTGCGCTGCCCCGGCACCACCTCGCCGGGGCAGGGCGCCGCTCCGGCGGGCACCGCCGAAATCGCCAGTGCGGCGGCGCCCAGCAGCGCCGCCGCACTGGCGAAACCTTTACGCGCACCGGCCGCTCCACGCGGCCCGCGTAACCCGCCCGGGACCTCCGGTCTTTCCCGTACCGGTCTCCCGTCCCCTGTCCCGCACTCACGCGAGGCGACTCCTTCCGCCCTCTGCCGCACGGTTCGCAGCCGTCACTGTTGTGGACGGGAACATGCAAGCGGCCGGCTGTTCACCCCGACAACGAACCCGACAAGTCGGTGGGCGGCTTCCGGACGCGTGGGGAGAGCGGGGCGAGGTGTGGCCGTTCGGGGAGGGGCGCGGTACCCCGGGCGGGAAGGGCGCGTCAGTCGATGTTGATTTTGAAGGTGGAGGTGGTGTTGCGGATGTTCTCCGCGTTGTCGCGGAGGGTCAGACGGTGGAAGGCCGCCTGGCCCACGGCCGGTCCGCCGGCCGCTTCGTTGGCCCAGACACCGAAGCCGGACCGGTCGTTGTACTCGTCACCGCTCTTCTTCGCCCCGGAGACGGTCACGTCGGACAGCTCGGTGTCCTGGACCGGGTGCTGCGGCTGCTGGCCGACGTAGTTGGTCTGGAACATGATGCCGTGGTACGTCGGGTCGGTGATCGCGGCGCCCTTCACCCGGATCGCCCGGAAGGGCTTCGACGCCGAGTAGAGCCAGATGCCGGGGAAGGTCTGGCCGTTCCAGAAGTGGCCGCCCGCGCGCTCGATGCCGAGGTTCTCGAACGTGGTCTGTCCGGGCCCGAAGCCGTTCATCGGGATGCCGAAGTCCAGCGACGAGATGGTCACGCCGGCGTAGACCAGGGTGTCCACGACGCGGACGTTGCGGAAGGTGTTGAGCTGCCCGCCGTACACGGCCAGGCCGGCGGCCCGCCAGGTGAGCTTGGAGGTGAGGTTCTCGTAGACGTTGTGCGTCTGTTCGCCGCCGCCCGAGTCGAGCGCGGAGAACAGCGCGAAGGAGTCGTCGCCGGTGGCCCGCGCCTCGTTGTTGGTCACCAGGTTGTCGCTGGAGCCGTTGGTCATGTTCAGACCGTCGGCGAAGGTGTTGCGGATCCGGTTGTTCCGGATCGTCATCCGGTCGGTGTTGGCGCCCCAGTAGAGGCAGACCATGTGCTCGGCCCAGATGTTCTCGATGGTGATGCCGGAGATGTTCTGGAAGTCGAAGACCTTGCCGGGGCCGTCGATGCGCGAGGTGTAGTTGCCGAAGTAGGCGAAGCCGGCGAACGTCGAGCCGTCGGCGCCGTCGGCGGCGCGGAAGCCCACGTCGGTGTTCTGCTGGCCGGCCGGGGCGTGGAAGCGGGTGAACCACGGCCCGGCGCCGAGCACCTTCACCGGCTTCAGGTAGACCTGGAACTTGCTCGACGTCTGGTAGTCGCCCGGCGGCAGATAGACGCCCTTGATCCTGCCGGTGGTGTCCATCCGGGCCCGGTCCAGCGCGTTCTGCACGTCCTGGTGACCGAAACCGGCCGGTTCCACGAACGCCTGCCGGTCCGGGTTGGGCGCCGCGGCCACCTTCTCGAAGTCGACGAAGTCGATCGCGTACGTGGAAGGGTTGTCGGCGTCCTTCTGGAGCCGGACCTTGCTGCCCGCCGGAACGGTGCGGCCGAGGTCGAGATGCGCCTCGTCGTAGATGTGCCGGGCCGGGCCCGCGCCCGGGTCGTTCACCGGGGCCGCCTCCGGGCCGTACAACCAGGCGTACTTCGACGTCAGGTCGAAGGGCTTGGCCTTCTGGCCGTTCACATAGACGTTGAGCTTCGCGTTCGTGCCGCCGCCGCCCGGTGCGTCCGGTATGGAGAAGCGGGTGACCAGGGTGCTGGTCTCCACCGGGGTGGTGAACTCCACGTACTGGCCGGTCTGCTTCAGGGTCACGGCCCTGCGCCCCGACGCCTCGCCCGCCAGGTCGCCGATCCTGCGGTTCGGGCCGACCACCTGCGCGCCGCCGCCGGTGGCGCCGGACTCGGCCTCGACGGTGGTGTACGGCATGGTCGCGCCGGTCGCGGCTCCGGCCCCGGCCCGCCGGGGCTGCGGTGCGGGCTTCGCGAGCGACGGCCTGAAGGCCGCGCGTGACGAGCCCTGGCCCGCCGCGACGGTCCGGGTGACCGTAGGCCCGTCGGGGGACTGGTTGCCTGCCGCGTCCCGGGCCCGCACGGTGTAGGCGGTCCGGTGCGGCGTGCCGCCGGGCGCGGTGGTGTCCTCCCAGTGCGTCGCCGTGGCAGGCAGTCCGGCACGCAGCCGGCCGTCGGCGTAGACGTCGTACCCGGACGCGCCCGGAGCCCGCTCCCAGCGCAGCGTCGCGCCGTCCAGCCGGACGTCGCGCGGCGCCTCGGGGGGCGCCGTGTCGCCCGACGCCGCGGGGAACAACGCGAGTTCGCCGACCCGCTGCGCTCCGGCCACCCGGACGTACCGCACCGGCGCGCCGTCCAGGCGCAGGGTGACGTGGCCCTGGCGGGACCGGGAGTCGGACAGCTCGACGAAGTCGCGGCCGTTGGCGGAGCCCTGGAGCTGGACCTGCTGGGCCTTGCCGGGCAGTGTGAGCTCGACCCGGTCCAGGCGGCGGGTCGCGCCGAGGTCGGCCTGTACCCAGCGGGCGGCGCTGCCCTTCGCGTAGGTGTCCGGGTCGCCGTCGTGGGCGCGGGCTGCCCCGTCGCCACCGAGGCGCGCCGCCAGCGGGCCTGCGCCCGAGCCGGCCGGTCCGGTGGCGGCTTCGGCGGCGAACGCCTGCCAGCCGGTCGCCAGCAGGCCGGTGCTGAGCACGGCGGCCAGTACGGGCCGCCAGGCCCTTCTGCGTGATGGAGTGGTGTGTTGTGTGGAGCCCATGACTTTCCCTTCTGTGGGGAGAGGGCGGCGGCCGTGCCCGGGTCAGGCCCGCAGCCAGACCGCCGTGTCCTGCGGCAGCGCGCCCACTGGAGTCAGCGGGCCCGATGCCAACAGAAGTTCGGAGTGCGGGGGCAGCGCCATGGCGGCCGTGCCGAGGTTGACCAGGCACAGCACGCTGCCGCCGCCCGGCACGTCGCGCGCGAAGGAGAGCACCTGCGGCGCGTCCGTGGGCAGCCAGCGCAGCGGGCCCGCGTCCCGGAAGGCGACGCGCAGCCGCAGCGCGGTGCGGTACAGCGAGAGCATCGAGACCGGATCGGCGGCCTGCCGTTCGGCGGCGTACCGCTCCCAGCCGTCGGGGCGGGGCAGCCAGGACGGGCCGTCGCCGTCCGCGTGCCAGGGCAGCGGCACCCGGCAGCCGTCCCGGCCCGGGGCGGTCCCGCCGGACCGGGCGTACATCGGGTCCTGGATCAGCTCGCGCGGGATCTCGGCCTCCGGCAGGCCCAGTTCCTCTCCCTGGTAGAGGTAGACGGACCCGGGCAGCGCCAGGGTGAGCAGCGCGGCGGCGCGGGCCCTGCGGGTGCCCAGGGCGAGGTCGGTGGGGACTCCGAAGCGTTTGCGCGCGAAGGCGAATCCGGTGTCCTCGGCACGCCCGTAGCGGGTGACCGTACGGGTCACGTCGTGGTTGGCCAGCAGCCAGGTGGCGGGGGCGCCGACGGGGGCGTGCGCGGCCAGCGTGAGGTCGATGGAGGCGCGCAGTTCGGCCGCGTCCCAGGGGCGGGCCAGGAAGTCGAAGTTGAAGGCGGTGTGCAGCTCGTCGGGGCGCAGGTAGCGGGCGAACCGCTCGGGGTCGGGCAGCCAGATCTCCCCGATCAGCACGGCTCCGTACGCGTCGGCCAGCCGCCGCCAGGAGCGGTAGATGCCGTGCAGTTCCGGCCGGTCGTGGAAGGGGTGCGGGCCGCCGTCACGGGGCATGTCGGGCAGGCCGTCGGCCTTGGCGAGCAGCGCGGCGGAGTCGATGCGTACGCCGTCCGCGCCGCGCTCGAACCAGAACCGCAGCACGTCCTCGTGCTCGCGGCGGACCTCCGGGTGGCTCCAGTCGAGGTCCGGCTGCCCGGGGCTGAACAGGTGCAAGTACCACTGCCCGTGCTCCGTACGCGTCCAGGGCACGCCGCCGAACTCGCTCACCCAGTCGTTCGGCGGCTCGGTGGAGGGCGGCCGGAAGTGGAACAGGTCCTGTTCCGGCGATCCGGGGCCGGCGGCGAGCGCCGCCCGGAACCACGGGTGCTGGTCGGAGACGTGGTTCGGCACGATGTCCACGATGGTGCGCAGGCCCAGCCCGTGCGCCTCGGCCAGCAGTTTCTCCGCCTCGGCGAGGGTGCCGAAGGCCGGGTCGACGGTGCGGTAGTCGGTGACGTCGTAGCCGCCGTCGGCGAGGGGGGAGAGGTACCAGGGGGTGAACCACAGGGCGTCCACGCCGAGTTCCGCCAGGTACGGCAGCCGGGCGCGGACCCCGGCCAGGTCACCGGTGCCGTCGCCGTTCCCGTCGGCGAAGGAGCGGACGTACACCTGGTAGATGGCGGCGGTGCGCCACCAGTCCGTGCGGGACAAGGGGAGTCCTTTCGTACGCGGTGCGAGGTGTACGGGGGAGCGGGGGACGGCGCGGTGCGGTCAGCCCTTGAGGCCGCCCGCGCCGAGACCGGCGACGATCTGCCGCTGGAAGGCCAGGAACAGCGCGATCAGCGGCAGCGAGGCCAGGACCAGGCCCGCCACCAGGCTGTTGAGCGGGGTGTCCTGGGCGACGCGCTGGAGGAAGACGCTCAGCGGCTGCTTCGCCGGGTCCGGCAGGACCAGCAGGGGCCAGAGGAAGTCCTTCCACGCGGCGACGACCGACAGGATCGACACCACGGCGAGGATCGGCCGGGACAGCGGCAGCACGATCCGCCACATGGTGCCCAGCGGCCCGGCACCGTCGATGCGGGCGGCGTCCAGCAGCTCGTCCGGCACGCGGTCGAAGAAGTTCTTCAGGAGGTAGATGCTGAAGGCGTTGGCGGCGGCGGGCAGCCAGACCGCGCTCGGACTGTCGATCAGGTTGCGGTGGAACAGCGGGACGTCGACGACCGTGAGGTAGACGGGCACCAGCAGCGCGGTCGCGGGCATCATCAAGGTGACCAGCATCAGCCCCAGGACCACGTTCCCGAACCGGGGCCGCAGCTTGGACAGCGCGTACGCCGCCGGTACCTGCACCGCGAGCTGGACCAGCCAGGCGCCGCCCGCCAGCAGCACCGTGTTCAGGAAGTAGCGGGTCAGGTCCATCTCCCGCCAGGCACGCCCGTAGTTCTCCGGGTGCCACTCGGCGGGGACGTAGGTGGGCGGGTTCTGCGCCAGTTCGGCCGACGTTTTCATCGCGCCCGTCACGGCCCAGTACAGCGGCACCAGGAACGCGACGGTGAACAGCGCCAGAGCCACGGCCAGCACCGACCAGTAGACCAGCTTCCCCTTGCGGGTGCGCAGGACGGCGGGACGGACGAGCGTACGGGTCGAGGCGGCCATCAGCCCTCCTTGGTGCGGGTCAGGCGCAGATAGAGGGCGGAGAACGCGGCGAGGACGAGGAGCAGCAGCAGGCTGAGCGCGCTCGCGGTACCGAAGTCGTTGTAGACAAAGGCATAGCGGTAGACGAGGAACATCACGGTGACCGTGGAGTCGTCGGGCCCGCCGCCGGTCATCACGTACGGCTCGGTGAACACCTGCATCGTCGCGACGATCTGGAGCAGCAGGAGGACCAGCAGCACGAACCGGGTCTGCGGAACGGTGACGTGGCGCAGCCGCTGCCAGAGGCCGGCGCCGTCCAGCTCGGCGGCCTCGTACAGCTCGCCCGGGATGGTCTGGAGCGCGGCGAGATAGATCAGCGTGGCGGTGCCCATGTTGGCCCAGGTGGAGACGATCACCAGGGAGACCAGTGAGGTGGACGAGGAGTCGAGCCAGGCGGAGGTCGGCAGGTGGAGGGTGCGCAGGACCTCGTTGAGCAGCCCCGGGCCCGGGTCGTAGAACCACTTCCACATCAGCGCCACGACCACCGGGGGCAGCATCACCGGCAGGTAGACCAGCACGCGGAAGTACGCGCGGGCGTGCCGGAACTCGTTCAGCAGCACCGCGGTCAGGAACGGCACGAAGAAGCCCAGCACCAGCGCGTACGCGGTGAACACCGCGGTGTTGCGCCACGCCGTGGCCAGCAGGGGGTCGGCGAAGAGCTTCTCGAAGTTGCTCAGACCCGTCCAGGTGCTGCCGGTGGCGAAGTTGACGTCCTGGAAGGCCAGGAGCACGTTGCGGACGATCGGCCACCACGAGAACAGCGCGAAGACCACCACGGCGGCGCACAGGAACCCGTACGCGGTCAGGTGCTCGCGCACCGAGCGGCGCAGGCGGGCGGCGCGCCGCCCGTGCGTCGCAGTGGCCGGTGACCGGGACGACGGCTTCTTCAGCAGGGGCGCGGTGGTCATCGGAGCGCGCTGTAGATCTGGTCGGCCTTCTTCTGCGCGGTGGCGAGCAGCGCGTCGATGTCGGCGTCCTTGTCGGTGAGGACCGCCTGCATCGCGTTGTCGAGCACGGCGTAGACCCGTTGTGCCTCCGGGGGTTCGAGGACACCGGTGACGCGGGGCGCCGCGTCCATGAAGGGCTGGTAATTGCCTACGGGGATGTTGGCGTACCTGCGCTTGGCCGCCTCCACCCGGTCGCGGACGGAACCCTTCCAGATGTCGGGGGTGGGCGGCATGGGCAGTCCGACGGGCAGCTTCGCGGCGAGGTTGTCCCGGATGTTCTGCTCGACGAGGTCCGGGTCGAGGTACTTCCATTGCAGCCACTTGATCCCGGCCGCGATCTTCTTCGGGGACGCCTTGGGATTGATCATGTACCCCTCGCCGCCGATCAGGGTGGCCCTGCCGTCGGGTACGGGCGCGAGCCCGTAGTCCTGGTACCTGCCGCCGAACTGCTTGGCGATGACGGTGATGTTGTCGGCCGCGGCGATGTACATCCCGAGTTTGCCGCTGCCCATCATGCGCTGGACGTCCTCGGCCTGGAGCAACTGTTTGCTGCCCATCGAGTTGTCCTTCCAGCGCATGTCGTGCAGAGCCTGGAGGGTGGCCCGGCCGGCCGCCGAGTTGAAGGCGGCCCTCCAGCGGCCGTCCTGCTCGGTGGCGATCCGGCCGCCCCGGGAGTACAGCTCGGCGGTGAAGTGCCAGCCGCCCTGGTTGTTCTTGGAGAAGTCGGCGTAACCGGCGGTGTTGTCGCCGAGCGCGGCGATGCGCTGCGCCGCGGTCCGGACGTCCGCCCACGTCCGCGGCGGCTTGTCCGGGTCGAGCCCGGCCTTCTTGAACAGGGTGCGGTTGTAGAGCAGCCCCATCGAGTAGTTGGCGGTCGGCAGGCCGTACTGGCGGCCCTTCTCGTCCTGGAACACCTTCATCAGCTCGTCCTGGACGTCCGCGCGGTGCGGCATGTCCTTGACGTGGTCGGTGAGGTCGGCCGCCTGATGCTTCGCCAGCAGGCCGCGGGCGTCGTTGAAGTATACGTAGAAGACGTCTTCGAGTTTGCCGCCCGCCAGCTTGGCGTTGAAGGTCTTCGGGTCCATGAAGCCTTCGTGCGGCACGATGTCGATGCCGGGGTTGGCCTTCTCGAACTGCTGCACATGCTTGTCGAAGAGCGCGCGCTCGAACGCCTGCGTCGTGGGCGGCTGCCCGTTGACGGTGAGCCGCACCGTGCCGCCCGGGGCGTCCTCGGCGCTGTCGCTGCTGCTGGTGCCGCAGGCGGTGAGCGCGGTCAGGGACGCGACGGTGAGGCAGGCGAGCGTGCGTCCGCGTTTTCTCGTGGATGACATCGGTGGACCCCTCTGAGCGTGAGCGAGGCAGCGAGCGAGGCGGCGGGCACTGGCGCTCACTCAAGCATTGGGGTCAGGGGAGCGCAATATCGCGCGCGTAATCTGCAAATTATCGACAGCGTCTTGGGCAGCTCGAAGCCGACGCTGCCGGGGCTTCCGGCACTTTCGGCGGCTTTCCGGCGGCCGTGCGGGCTACCGCGTGGCGCGCGGCCCCGTCGATCCCCGTACGACCAGCTCCGGTTCGAACAGGATCTCGTCGCGGACCACCTCCCGGCCGTCGATCTGCGCCGTCAGCAGTTGGACCGCGGTACGGCCCAGCGCGTCGATCGGCTGCCGGACGGTCGACAGCGGCGGCTCCGTCACAGTCATCAGCGGCGAGTCGTCGTACCCCACCACCGACACGTCCTGCGGCACCCGCAGCCCGCGCCGGCGCGCGGCCCGCACCGCGCCCAGTGCGATGATGTCGCTGGCGCAGACGATGCCGGTCACCCCGGCGTCCAGCAGTCGGGAGGCCGCCGCGTGGCCGCCCTCCATCGAGTACATCCCGCGCACCACGTGCTCCGGCGGCAGCCCGGCGCCGCCCGCGGCCCGGGCCACCGCCTGCCCGGCGGCGAGCTTGCGCCGCGAGGGCACGTGGTCGGACGGGCCGAGCGCCAGGCCGATCCGTTCGTGCCCGAGCGAGGTGAGGTGGCGCCACGCCTGCTCCACCGCGACCGCGTCGTCGGTGGAGACGCAGGGGAAGTCGAGGCCCGGGATCGGCGCGTTGACCAGCACCACGGGCAGGCTCCTGGCGTGCAGCAGCCGGTAGTGGTCGTGCGGCGCGTCCGCCTGGGCGTACAGCCCGCCCGCGAACACCACGCCGGAGACCTGCTGCTGGAGCAGGAGGTCGACGTAGTCCGTCTCCTGGATGCCACCCGGTGTCTGGGCGCAGAGGACAGGGGTCAGTCCGCGCTGGGCGAGCGCGCCCCCGACGACCTCGGCGAAGGCGGGGAAGATCGGGTTCGACAGCTCCGGCAGCACCAGCCCGATGAGCTTGCCGCGCTCGCCGCGCAGTTGGGTCGGCCGCTCGTAACCGAGCACGTCCAGTGCCGTGAGTACCGCCTGCCGGGTGGCCTCCGAGACACCGGGCCTGCCGTTCAGCACCCGGCTGACGGTCGCCTCGGAGACGCCGACCTTCTTCGCCACCTGCGCAAGTCGTCGCGTCATGTACGCAACGCTAGCGCAAACGACGCAAGTATTTGCGGGGTCACGGGAACGCGAGCGGGCCCGAGGGCGGGTGCGGCGGCGCGAGAGCGCACCGGTGCCCGTCGGACCCGCTCCGCCGCGGCCGTCGCCGTCACATCAGGACGGCCGGCCGCGGCCGGTTCAGCGGACGAACTTCCAGCTGACCTGCGGGACCATGTCGGTGCCCGCGGGCACCAGCTTGCGGAAGGCCGCCTGGCTGAGGTCGATGTGGGTCGGGGCGCAGGACGGGCACTTGTCCTTGACCGGCACGGTGATGGTCCTGCCGTTGTACGAGACCTGCACCTTGATACCGGCACAGAGCGGGTCGTTGTTCGGGTTGGGCGAGGTCCAGTAGGAGGCCGAGACGGCGACCAGGTCCTGCGAGGTGGCGTCGATGGGCGTGCCGCAGGCGCCGTAGCCCTTGTCGTTGTAGTAGGTCATCTTGCCGTTCATGGTCTGGCCGATCGGCACGGCATGGGCCGTGCCCGTGCCGAGGGCGATGCCGGTGACGGCTATCACGCCGCAGACCGTCGTCTTCCAGCGTCTGGATGCGCGCATGATGTCTCCTCGTCCGAGTGGGTTCGGGTACGTTCCGGGAGATTTCTCGGGCAGCCGTTGCCGGGCGGCGGTGCGCCCGGCGATGCGCAACGGCAGGGAGCGGCCGACGCGTTGCCGCCGTCGGCGCGCGCTCGGCGCGCCGGCGCTCGGGCTTCAGGGGGCGGCGGCTCACGGAGCACTCCCGAGCACATGAGTGTCATGGACCGCGGCCGCCTCACAACCCCCAATGGGCTCAGATGTCCTGAAGTCGCGGAAAATGTACGCCGTATTGGCCCGGAACGGACGGTTGGCGTCCACTGCCGGAACCGGACGCGCGGGCCTCGTCCCCGGGCGGGGAACCTCCCGGGGGTAAGCGGCTCAAGCCGGGTGTGAGGGTGACTCGTACGATGACGCCGGAACTGATCGTGATTTTTCTGGAGGGGCCGGATCGTGCCGAGTGGGACCGGTGGAGGACGCGGGCGGCGGCAGGGAGCGTACGGCGTCGATGCCCCGTACGCGTTGTTCGGCCTCGGCTGCGGAGCGGTGGGGTCGACGTTGGCGGGGTTCGGCACGCTGTCGGGGCCCGGGATCGGGGTGGCCTGGCTGCCGTTCCTGTGTGCGCTCGTGATGGCGGTCGCCTTCGCGCTGTACGTGCACGCCACCCGGCGGGGCAAGTTCGCCGTCTGGGAGGACCTGCTGGACGGGCTGGAGCTGCGCGGGAACGAGCGGCTCCTGGACCTCGGGTGCGGGCGCGGCGCCGTGCTGCTGGCGGGCGCCCGCCGGGTGCCGCAAGGCCGGGCGGTGGGGGTGGACCTGTGGCGCGGCGTCGACCAGACGGGCAACGCGGAGAGCGCCACGGAACGCAACGCGCGGGCCGAGAGTGTCCAGGACCGGGTGGAGCTGCGCACCGGCGACCTGCGGGACCTGCCCTTCGGTGACGGCGAGTTCGACGTCGTGCTGTCCAGCCTGGCCATCCACAACATCAAGGGCGCCGAAGGGCGGCGCCGGGCGGTGGCCGAGGCGGTGCGCGTCCTGCGTCCCGGCGGGCGGCTGGTGATCGTCGACATCGGCGGCTCCGTGCCCTTCTACCGCGACGTCCTGGGGGCGTTGCCGGTCAGCGGGCTCGGTGTCCGCTCGGCGGGCTGGCGGATGTGGTGGGGCGGGCCGTGGATGCGTACGCGCGTGGTCACCGCGTCCGGCTGACCGGCCGCGCGTCCCGAAGGAAGCGGGCCGGCCGGCCGTGGCACAGGCTCTCAGCCCGAGAGGGCGACGTCGGTCACGTGCCGGCCCAGGAGGTCGTGCAGCAGGGCGGTGGTGGGCAGGGCGTGGTGGAGGTAGACGTGCTCGCGGCGGTGCTCGATGACGGCGAGCATCTTGCGGAGGGTGGCCGTGGCGTCGTCGCGGCGGCCGGCGTGGTGCTGGGCCTGGGCGAGCAGGCCGAGGTGCAGGGGGAGCCGCAAGTGGGAGCGGGAGGGCCGGAGTTCGGCGAGGCTGTCCCGCATCTGGGTGACGCCCTCGTCGTCGTGGCCCAGGTGGGCCAGGGACCAGCCCTCGGTCAGGCGCAGCATCGCCTTCCAGTACAGCAGCCCGTGCTCCCCGGCCAGCCGTGCCCCTTCGGCGGAGGAGGCCCGCGCGGTCTCGGCGTCGCCTTCCCAGGCGGCGAGGACCGCGTCCACGTACAGGGCGAAGGACCGGTCGGAGGGCCTGCTCTCGTACGCCGTCAGGCCCTGCAACTGGCTCCGGCGGGCGCGGGCGGTGTCCCGGTCGCCCAGGATCCAGTGGGTGAAGGCGTCGTAGGACCGGCAGGAGACCCGCGGGTCGTGCTGGAACGTACGGGCCAGGGCGCGGCCCTCCCGGGCGAAACGATCCGCCAGCCCGACACCGCGCTCCAGTTCCGCGAGTGCCTCCGGCAGCCGGCCGCGTACGTGCAGCGCGACGCCCTTGCCGTACGCCGCGCCCAGCAGGGCCACCGGATGGCGCGTACGACTGCCGATGTCCCGCAGCAGCCGGGAGAACTGCCGTGACTCGTCGTACCGGCCGGTGACCAGGAACGCCGAGCACAGCGCCCACAGCACCGAAGGGTCCTCGGGCGCCCGGGTGACCGCCCCGAGGGCGCGGCCACGGGTCAGCGCCGCTTCCGCCTCGGCGTCACCGTACCCGCGGACCATGGCGAGCAACTGCCCAAGCTGGATGTACAGCCGCTGCTCCAGCGCGCGGGCGGACGCGTCGTCACGGGGCAGCAGGCCCGCGAGGTGCACGGCCCGGCGCAGCCACGTCTCGACCTTCTCGTACGCCAGGTGCTGCTCGGCCTGCTCGGCGGCGCGCAACAGCCGGGGGAGGGCCTGCCGGGCGGGCAGCGCGTCCTGCGCGTGCCAGGTGTGGTGGGCCAGGCGCTCGAACTCCTCGTCACCCACCTGGGCGCCGCCGCGGGTGCACAGCGATTCGGCCACCCGGGCGTGCAGCCGGTGGCGTTCGTCGCGCGCGAGCACGTCGAGCAGCGTCTCGCGGACCAGCGCGTGCACGAAGTGCAGCCGCCCGGGGTGGTGCGGGTCCTCGCCGAGCAGACCCGCCCGTATCGCCGCCGTCAGGGAGGACGCCACCGGTTCGTCCTCGGTGGCGGTGCGGTGCAGCAGGTCCGTGTCGATCTCGGTGCCGATGACGGCACACAGCCGCAGCACCCGCAGGGCGGGCTCCGGCAGCGCGGCGAACCGCTGGCGCAGCGCCTCCCGCACCCCGGTCGGCACCTGCGCCCGCAGCACGTCGGTGGCGTCCGCGTCGTGCAGGCGCCGCGCGTCGCCGAGCAGCGACAGCAACTGCATGACGAAGTACGGGTTGCCCTTGCTGCGCTCGTGCAGCGCGTCCACGACGTCCGCGCCGACCCCGCGCCCGGCCTGCGCCTCCACCAGGGACGCGACGGCACTGCGGGACAGCCCGCCGAGCCGCAGGGTCTCGGTCCTGGGGCCCCGCAGGACGTCGGCCAGCACCCGGCGGATCGTGGCGTCGGAGTCCGCCTCGAAGTCCCGGGCGGTGAGCACGATGCTGATCCGGTGCCCGTGGCGGCGGGTGCCGAGCAGCCGCAGCAGGTCGAGGGAGGCGGCGTCGGCCCAGTGCAGGTCCTCCAGGAGCAGGACCAGCGGCCGCTCGGCGGCCAGCGCGAGCAGCACTTCGCACACCGCGTCGTGGGTCAGGAACCGCGCCTGGGCCCAGTCGTTCTCGTGTCCCTGCCCGCCGGGCCCGGCCGACCGCTCGGGCATCACCGGGGCGAGCAGCGTGTCGAAGGGCGCGGTGGCGGTGCGGAAGGCGTCCGGCCGGGTGGCCGACAGATGGCGCAGCACCTGGGTCCACAGCCAGTACGGCGGTACGCCCTCACCGGGGAAGCAGTGGCTCCAGACCACGTCGAGCGCGTCCCCGGCGGTTTCCAGCGCCGGGGCCAGCTCCATCAGCAGCCGCGTCTTGCCGACCCCGGCGGCGCCGAGTACGCAGGCCAGGTACCCGTGGCCGGTGGTCGCGCCGGCCGATGCCGTCGTCAGGCGGTGCAGCTCCTGGTCCCGGCCGGTGAACGGCCAGGGCGCCGCCGCCCCTTCGGGCCCGGAGCCCGGGCAGTCGTCCGGGGCGGGCGCCGGCCGGGCGGGCGGGCGGGCGACGCCGTGCAGGCGCCGTGGCCCTGTCACCCGTGTGCCTCTGGCCGGTCCCTGCACCGCCGCGCCTCGGTCCGCGTTCCGCGCGGAGCGACGGGGCCGCGCGGCCCGGGCCGGCGCGGCGGCTTCCTGCGGCCGCGCGGCCGCGTCCGCCGCGGCGTGCTGCGACGGGAAGTCCGCTCCCCGCGACGCGCTTCCCGGACGGCCGGGGGAGTCGGGGGAGCCGGCCGGGCCGTCGGGGGCCGGAGCGGCCGCGAGGCGGGCCGCCGGACCGCCGTCGTCCAGTTCCTGCCGGAGGATGGCGGTGTGCACCCGCTGGAGTTCGGCGGCGGTGTCCACGCCGAACTCCTCCACCAGGTGGCAGCGCGTCCGCTCGTACACCTCCAGCGCCTCGGCCTGCCGTCCCAGGCGGGACAGCGCCGTCATCAGATGCCCGACGAGGCGTTCACGGGCCGGGTTGCGGCGTACCTCCAGGCCCAGTTCGGCCGCCACCTCCTCGGCGGCCCCGAGCGCGAGCCGGGCCTCCGCGCAGGACTCCAGCGCGGTGAGCCGGACCTGCTCCAGGCGGGCGGTCTCGTCGGAGAGCGGCGGCTGGGCCCCGAACTCCGTGTAGGGCGCGCCGCGCCACAGCTCCAGGGCCTCGGTGAGCCGGTCGCGGGCGCCGCGCGGGTCGCGCCGGTCCAGGAGCTGCCGTCCGTCGGCGACCATCTGCTCGAAGCGGAACGCGTCGACCTGCTCCGGGGCGAGCTGGAGCACATATCCGGGAGCCTGGTAGCGCAGGACGGACGAGGTGCCCTGGCCGGCTGCCGGGGCGAGCACCCGGCGCAGGTGGGAGAGGTGGCTCTGGAGGGTGGCGACGGGGTGCCGCGGCGGCCCCTCGCACCAGAGCTCCTCGACGAGCAGTTCGGTGGGGACGACTCTGCCGAGGCGGACGAGCAGCAGGGCGAGCAGGGCCCGCCGCCGTGGCGGGCCGAGGGGGAGGTCGGCACCGCCGAGCCGGGCGGACATCGGGCCCAGGACGCGCAGTACGGGCTCGGGGGCGGGCCGGGGCCCGGCGGTGCCCGGAGGCTCCGGCAGGGGTGTGGGGGGCGGGGTGTGGGGTGTGCACATGTCGGTCCCAATCGTTCTCACGCCGGCGGCTGTGCAGGGGGACGTGCCGGACCGTAACCGGATCCATCCGGAAAGTGATCATGGCATATGTGGCGAGGCGTTCAAAGATCGGCAACCAGCCACGGGCAATCGTTCGGCAAGCGGAACGACAAGGAAGCGGAAAGCCGCGGCGGGATGGCCGGCAGGCGTCCGCCAGCGGCCGGACCAAGGGGCCGCAAGGGGGGTGGCACACGATGGCGCCGACCGCCCGACGGTCCGGCCGACCACCCGTCGCCGGACCCGGGCGGGCGCGTCGCACCGGACCGAAGCAACCACCTCGCGAACAGGGACGACATGCTCACAGAAGGCCACGACAGCAGCGCCGGGCGCCGCCCGGCGCACCCCGGCGCGGACCGCACCGGCTCCCCGGCCGCCCGTCGGCCCGCGACCGCCTGAGGGGTGCCGTGCGCTCAGCGATCCTCTTCCCCGGTCAGGGGGCGCAGTTCCGCGGTATGGGTGCGGACGTCTTCGGACGGTATCCCGGTCTCACCCGGTTCGCCTGCGACCTCCTGGAATACGATCTCGTCGCGCTGTGCCGCGACGACCCGGACGGACTGCTTTCGCAGACGCGGTACACCCAGCCCGCCCTCTACACCGTCAACGCGCTGCACACCTTCGAACGCACACGGCGCGAGGACCGGCCGGCCGACTGCTACCTCGGGCACAGCCTCGGCGAATACAACGCCCTTCTGGCGGCCGGCGTATTCGATTTCGAGACGGGCCTCGGACTCGTCAAGAAGCGCGGCGAACTCATGGCCGCGGCGAGCGGCGGCGGAATGACCGCCGTCCTGCACACGACCGCCTCCCGGCTGGACGAGATCCTCGCGCAGGACGGCATCGACGGCATCGACGTGGCGGGGTACAACACCGACGAGCAGATCGTCGTGGCCGGTCCCGCCGGACCGCTGGGCACCCTCCACGCAGCGCTGGAGCGCAGGAAGATCCGCTTCGCGCCGCTCCGGGTCAGCGCGCCCTTCCATTCCCGTTACATGGCGTCCGCCCGCGCCGAATTCGAGGAATACCTCCGGAAATTCACCTTCGCCGACCCGGACCCGGACGTCATCGCCAATGTCACCGGGCGGCCGTACGAAAAGGGCGCCGTCGCTGCCACGCTGAGCGCACAACTGGTCGAACCGGTGCGCTGGACGGACAGTGTCCGCCACCTCCTTTCCGTCGACCCGGAAACGGAATGCGAAGAGATCGGCGGAAAGTCACTGCTGCGCATGGTGGAAAAGATCCGGGCCGCCACCCCGCCCGCACTCCCCGACCCCCACGACTTCCCCGGCCCCCACGAACCCAGGACCTGAGGCATGGACAGAACACAGAAGATCCAGCAATTCATCGAGGAGCGCTTCCTCGTCGAGTTCGGCGGTGAGGTGACGCCCGAGACGGACCTCTTCAAGGCGGGAGTCATCGACTCCTTCGGCTACATCCAGCTCATGTCCTTCATCGAGGACGAGTTCGCCCTGCGGATCTCCGACGACGATCTCCTCGCGAACGTCTTCGTCTCGCTCGCGGACCTCGACGCCTTCGTCGCGGAGATGGCCGAAAAACGCGCCCGAGCGGGTGCCGGACAAGGAGGCGCACCGTGTGCGGACTAGCCGGCTTCATCGCCCCGGCGCTCCCGGCCGACGAGGCGCCCGGGGTCATCACCTCGATGCTGGCGCACATCCGGCACCGGGGGCCGGACGAGGCGGGGTACTACCTCGACGACGGCGTCACGATGGGCGCGGTACGCCTGTCGATCGTCGGGCTCGCCACCGGCGCGCAGCCCATGGCGGACCCCGGCGAACGGTACTGGATCTGCTTCAACGGTGAACTGTACAACCACATCGAACTGCGCGAGGAGCTGCGCCGGCTCGGCCGGCCGTTCCGCACCGACTCCGACACCGAAGTGGTGCTCCAGGCGTGGATCCAGTGGGGCGAGGCGTGCCTGCCGCGCTTCAACGGCGCCTTCGCGCTCGCGATCCGTGACGCGCACTCCGGCGACCTGGTCCTCGCCCGCGACCGGTACGGCAAGCGCCCGCTGTTCTACACCGACCACGGCGACGCCTTCCTCTTCGCGTCGGAGATGAAGGCGTTCCGCGCGTTCCCGGGCTTCGGATTCACCCTCGACCCGCGCGAGCTGGCCTCCGTCTACGCCCTGTGGACCCCGCTGCCCGACCGCACCCCGTTCCAGGGCATCCGCCAGCTACCGGTCGGCGGCGTGCTGACCGTACGCGGGGACCGCCGCAGCCTGCGCACGTACGAGGAACTGCGGGTCGACGCACCGGCGTTCACCGGGACGGAGGCCGAGGCGGCCGCCCACGTCCGGGAGGCGCTGCGCACCAGCGTCGAACTGCGCCTGCGCAGCGACGTCGAGGTCGGCGTCTACCTCAGCGGCGGCCTCGACTCCTCCATCGTCACCAAGCTGGCCACCGATCTCTCGCCGCACCAGGTGCGCACCTTCTCCGTCCAGTTCGAGGAGGCGTCGTTCGACGAGTCGGACAGCCAGCGGGTGGTGGCCGGCCACCTCGGGACCCGGCACTCCGCCATCTCCGTCTCCGGCGCGGACATCGCCGAGGGGTTCGAGTCGGCGGTGTACCACGCCGAGGTCCCCGCCTTCCGTACCGCCTTCGTGCCGATGTACCTGCTGTCGCGCCACGTACGGGACGCCGGGATCAAGGCGGTCCTCAGCGGCGAGGGGGCCGACGAGGCGTTCCTGGGGTATTCGCTGTTCCGTGAGACGCTGCTGCGCGCGTCCTGGGACGACCTGGACGAGGACGAGAGGCAGCGCAGGCTCGCGGGCCTCTACCCGGAGCTGGAGCATTTCGGCCCCGCGCACCGCACCCATCTCACGGGCCTGTTCCGCCAGTTCGCCACCGAAAGCCTGCCGGGGCTGTTCTCCCACGAACTCCGCTACCAGAACGGCCGTTTCGCCGTACGGCTCCTGAAGGAACGCGACGAACCGTTCGCGGATCTCCTCGCCATGGTGCGCGCGGACCCCGGATTCGCGGCCCTGTCGCCGGTGCAGAAGGCGCAGTGGCTCGAATACAAGACGCTGCTGGCCGGCTATCTCCTTTCGACGCAGGGGGAGCGCATGAGTCTGGCCCACAGCGTCGAGAACCGCTGTCCGTTCCTCGATCCCGCCGTCGTCCGAGCGGCCGCCTCGGTGAACCTGCGCTTCGACGACGGATTCGAGGAGAAGGCGATCCTCAAGAAGGCGTTCCGCGGTGAACTGCCGGAATCGAGCCTGACCCGCCCCAAACAGCCCTATCGCGCGCCGGGTGCCGCCGTGTTCAAGAAGCAGCGTCCCGACTATCTGGACCTGCTGCTCTCCGACGCGGAGCTGGCCAAGCTCGACTGGGTCGATCCCGTCTTCGCGAGAAAACTCGTCAACAAGATCATGACCACCCCTGACGAGCAGATCAGCACCAAAGAGGACCAGGCGTTCGTCTACCTGCTCTCGACCGCGGTCCTCCACCAGCAGTTCGTCCTCGACCGGGAAAGGTATATGGGTAACCCATCCGAAGCCGGGCTCATCTTGCGTACGACCGTGGACCACCGCCGGGCGCGGCTGAGCGCCGGAGGAACCCGATGAGCGATCCGCAGGCCCCGCACCCGGACGACGTGGCGGTCATCGGCCTCGCCCTCCGCTTTCCCGGCTCCGAGAACCTGCCGGAGCTGTTCGGCCATCTCGTCGAGGGCCGGTCGCTGATATCCGAGGTGCCGCCCGAACGCTGGTCCAAAGAGCGCTATTTCGGCGAGCCGAAGAGCGGCACCGACCGCACGAGCAGCGTCTGGGGCGGCTTCATCGAGCACGCCGACCGCTTCGACGCGTCGTTCTTCAGCATCTCGCCGCGGGAAGCCGAGAGCATGGACCCGCAGCAGCGGTTCGCGCTGGAACTCTCCTGGCAGGCGATCGAGGACGCCGGATACCGGGCGAGCGCCTTCGCGGGCACCCGGACCGGTGTCTTCATGGGCGTCTGCCACGCCGACTACGCGGAACTCATGGAGCGCGAAAAGGCGCCCACCGACGTGTACTTCCCCACCGGTACCGCGTATTCCGTCATCGCCAACCGCGTCTCGTACTTCTTCGACTTCCAGGGCCCGAGCATCACCAACGACACCGCGTGCTCCAGCTCGCTGGTCTCGGTCTACGAAGCGGTCTCCGCGCTGCGCAACGGCGAGTGCGGCCTCGCACTGGCCGGCGGCGTCAACCTGGTCTGGTCGCCGAAGCACTTCGTCGCCTTCAGCCAGGCCGGCATGCTCTCGCGCACCGGCCGCTCGCGCGCCTTCGACCAGGACGCCGACGGGTACGTACGGGGCGAGGGCGGCGCGGTCCTCGTGCTGAAGCCCCTCGCGCGGGCGGTGGCGGACGGCGACCAGGTGCACGCCGTGATCAAGGGCATCGCCACCAACCACGGCGGGCGGACCAGCTCCCTGACCGTCACCAACCCGGCCGCGCAGGCGGACCTGGTCGAAGGGCTCTACACGAGCGCCGGCATCCGCCCCGACTCGGTGACGTACATCGAGGCGCACGGGCCGGGCACCCCGGTCGGCGACCCGATCGAAGTGGTCGCGCTCAAGCGGGCGTTCCGCGCCCTGCACACCGCGTACGGCACCGAGCCGCGGCCGGAGAGCTGCGGCATCGGGTCGGTCAAGACCAACATCGGGCACCTCGAAGGCGCCGCGGGCGTCGCCGGGATGGTCAAGGTGATCGGCGCCCTCGCCTGCCGGACGCTGCCCGCGACGGTCAACTTCACGCGGCAGAACAAGCTGGTCAAGCTCGACGGCAGCCCGTTCCGCATCGTGCGCGACACCCAGCACTGGGACGCGCCGCCGCCCGCGCCCGACGGCAGCGCGGCGCCGCGCCGCGCGGGCGTCAGCTCCTTCGGCTTCGGCGGCACCAACGCGCACGTGGTGCTGGAGGAGCACCGGCCGGCGGCCGACGACGCGCCGGCCGCCGAGCCCGGCGGCCCGCACCTCGTACCACTCTCCGCGAAGACCCCCGACCGGCTGCGCGCCGTCGCCAGCGCCCTCCTCGGCCATCTGCGCGCGTCGGAGGACGGGGACGGCCCCACCGCCGGGCTGCGGCCCGTACAGCGGCTCGCCGACATCGCGTACACCCTCCAGACCGGCCGCGAACCGATGGCCGCACGCGTCGCGTTCCTCGTGAGCGACCGCGCCGAACTGGCCGCGTCCCTCGGCGCCTTCCTGGACGGCACACTCGCGGACTCCGCCGTGCACACCGGCGCCGGGACGGCGGCCGACGACGCGGCCGGGCTCCTGGAGGCCGCGACGCGCTGGGCCGAAGGCGGCCCCGACGAGGACTGGGCGGCGAAGTACGCCACGCAGGACGAGAACGCCCGCCCGCGCCGCGTACGGCTGCCCGTCTACCCGTTCGCCCGCGAACGCCACTGGTTCCGCGCCCCCACGGCGGGCAGCGCGCCGGACCCCGGGACGGGCACAGCGCTGCACCCGCTCCTCCACCGCAACACCTCCAGCCTCTCCGAACAGCGCTACACCTCCGCCTTCACGGGCGACGAGCCCTTCCTCGCCTCCCACCAGGTACGCGGCGCCCGCGTGCTGCCCGCCGCCGCGTACGTGGAGATGCTCCGTGCCGCGGTGGTGGCGGCCGTGGGACACGGCGACGGCCCGAGCCCGGCCGTCCGCCTGCGCGACATCGCGTGGCTGCGGCCGCTGATCGTGGCCGACGCCCCCGCCGAGGTGCAGGTGGGACTCTTCCCCGGGGAGGACGACGACGGCGCCGTCTCGCTCACGGTGTACACAGGTCCCTCGGCACTCGATCCGACGGCCGTCGTCCACTGCTGGGGCACCGCCGAGACGGACGCCCCCGAGGAGCCGCCGGCCCTCGACCTCGACGCGCTGCGCGCGGCCTGCCCGACCCCGCACGAGCCCGCCGACGCGTACGCCGCACTGCGTGAGCAGGGACTCCAGTACGGCCCCGCGATGCGCGGCATGACCGAACTCCGGCTGGGCGACTCGGAACTCCTCGTCCGGATCGAACAGCCGCGCTCCGGCGACGAGGGCACCGGACACGTCCTGCCGCCCAGCGTCCTGGACGCTGCCCTCCAGGCCACCCTGGTCCTGATGGCGCACACCGCGTCCGGCCCGGCCGCAGGGCCGGCGCTGCCCTTCACGCTGGACCAGGTGGACATCCACCGGCCCTGCACCTCCGGCACCTGGGCCTGGGTACGGCGCAGCGGCGACAGCGGCGGCACCGACACCTTCGACATCGACCTGTGCGACGCCGAGGGCGTCGTCGGCGCACGCCTGCGGGGACTGGTGCAGCGCGCCGCGCCGGCCGAAGACGCGTCCGCGCAGCCCGGCGCCCCGGCCGCCGGCAGCGCCGCGCCGCGTGTCGTCGCGGGCACCTGCCGCTGGGTGGACGCGCCGCCCGCCACGGACGGGCCCGGCACCACCACGGTGCACGGCTTCCTCGCGGGACGGGCCGCCGGCCACGCCGCCGCGGCCGCGGACGCCGCCGGAATCCCCGTGACCGCGCTGCCCGCCGTCACCGCCGACCGGGTCGCCGACGGCGTGGACGCCGTGCTCGGGCTCCTCGTCGGACGGCTGCGGGACGTGCTCGGCGCCAGGCCGGACCGGGCCCACCGCTTCGTCGTCCTCGTGGACGACCGGGTGCCCCGGCACTTCCACGCGCCGCTCACCGGCCTCTTCCGGACCGCCGCTCTGGAGAATCCGCTCGTCGGCGGGCGCCTGGTACGCGTCGCCGGACTCGACACCGCCACGCCCGAGCGGATCGCCCGACTCCTCGCCGAGGAGGGTGCCGACCCGTACGACGCCTGCGAACTCCGGCGCCCCGAGGACGGTGCCGCCACCCGCCAGGAGTGGCGTCCCGTGGACGTCGCGCTCGGCGACGGGCCGCGCGTGCCGCCGCTGAAGGAAGGCGGCGTCTACTGGGTGACGGGCGGCCTCGGCGGGCTCGGACAGCACCTGGCGCGGTACTTCGCGCGCTGCCCCGGCGTCACCGTCGTCCTGAGCGGCAGGACGGAACTCCCGGAAACGGGCGGCGCCACTCTCGCCGCGCTCCGCGAAGCCGGTGTGGACGCGCACTACGTGGCCGCCGACATCGCCCGCAAGGACGACGTGGAGCGCGCCGTCCGCACCATCACCGGCGAGCACGGCCGGCTCGACGGCGTCGTGCACGCCGCGGGCGTCCTGCGCGACGGGTACCTGCTGCACAAGGACACCGCCGACGTCCCCCTGGTGACGGCGCCCAAGGTACGCGGCGCGCTGCACCTCGACGCCGCGACCCGTGACCTCGCGCTCGACTTCTTCGTCGTCTTCTCCTCCGTGGCAGGCGTGTACGGGAACTCCGGGCAGGCCGACTACGCCGCGGCCAACGCCTTCCTGGACGCCTTCGCGCAGCACCGCCAGGCCCTCGTCGGCGTCGGGGAACGCTCCGGTCGCACCGCCGCCGTGAGCTGGCCCCTGTGGGCCGACGGTGGCATGACGGCCGACGCCGTGACGCGCGCGACGATGCGGGCGGAACGCGGCTGGGAACCCCTGCCGACCGAGGACGGGCTGCGTGTCCTGGGCCGCGTCCTGGACGACGACGCCCCCGGCCATGTCGTCGTGGCCTTCGGGGCGGACGCCACCGTCGGCCTTGAGCGCCGCCTGCCCGCCGCCGGTGCGGTGCCGGGCACGTCCGGCTCGTCCGGGGGGTCCGGCACGTCCGGTGAGCCCGCGACCGCTCCTGAGCTGGGCGACGGTGAACTTCTGGAGCGTGCGGCCGACCTGCTCAAGCACCACCTGGGCGAGGTGCTGCACCACGATCCGGCCGCGATGGACGCGTCGGTCAACCTCGTCGAGTACGGGATCGACTCGCTCAGCATCCTGGAGATGACCGCGCGCCTCGAAGCGCTCTTCGGCCAGCTACCGAAAACGATCTTCTTCGAGTACCTCACGATCGAAGGGGTCGCCGAGTACTTCGCCGGAACGCACCGCGACAAGCTGCTGGCCGTACTGGGAGCGGCGGAGGGGCCGGAGGGCGGCGACGACACGCAAGCGACACCGGCCGGCGAACCGCCCGCCCCGCGAGCACGGTTCGCCCGTACGGCCCGAGCGCGTACCGCACCGGCCCGTACCGGCCCCGCCCGGCCCGCCGCACCCGCGCGCGACGCCCGCGACGACGGTGATGACCGCGACGACCGCCACGACCGCCACGACATCGCCGTCATCGGCATCTCGGGCACCTACCCGGGCGCGGACACGCTCGACGAGCTGTGGACGCTCCTCGAAGAAGGCCGCCACACCTTCGAAGAGGTCCCGCGCGACCGCTGGGACCACGACGCGATCTACAGCCCCGACCGCGGCGTCCCCGGCAAGAGCGCCATCCGCACCGGCACCTTCCTCCGCGACATCGACCGGTTCGACCCGCGCTACTTCCGCATCTCCAAGCGCGACGCGGAACTGATGTCCCCGGAGGTGCGCCTCTTCCTCCAGACCGGCGTGGAAGCCCTGGAGGACGCCGGGTACTCCCGCGAGACCCTCCAACGGCAGTACGACGGCGACGTGGGCGTGCTCGTCGGCGCCATGAGCAACCACTACGGGCTGCACGGCTTCCAGAACAGCCTGCTGCGCGGCTCACCCGCCAGCGGCAGCTACACCGGGACGCTGCCCAACATGCTGTCGTACTTCTACGGGTTCACCGGCCCGTCGATCTTCCTCGACACGATGTGCTCCGGCTCGTCCACCTGCGTGCACCAGGCCGTCCAGATGCTGCGCGCCGGCGAGTGCCGGATGGCCGTGGCCGGCGGCGTCAACCTGCTCCTGCACCCCTACAACCTCGTCACCTCCTCGCACGAGCACTTCACCACCGCCACCTCCGACGTGATCCGCAGCTTCGGGCTCGGCGCGGACGGCACGATCCTCGGCGAGGGCGTCGGCGCCGTCGTCCTCAAACCGCTCGTCGACGCCGAACGCGACGGCGACCACGTGTACGGCGTCATCAAGGGCACCGCCCTGTCCAACGCGGGCGCCCGCAACGGCTTCACCGTCCCCAGCCCGCACGCCCAGGCCCGCGCGATCGACAAGGCGGTCCAGGACGCGGGGATCGACGCCCGCACGGTCAGCTACGTCGAAGGGCACGGCTCGGGGACGTCGCTCGGCGACCCCATCGAGGTCAAGGCGCTGACCACCGCCTTCCGCAAGCACACGGAGGACTCCGGGTTCTGCGCCCTCGGCTCGGTCAAGTCCAACATGGGGCATCTGCTGCACGCGGCCGGCATGGTCGGCCTGGCGAAGGTCCTCCTCCAGCTTGACAAGCGCACCCTCGTCCCGTCCCTGCACAGCGCGGAACTCAATCCCGACATCGACTTCTCCGGCACGCCCTTCCGCGTACAGCGCGAACTCGCCCCCTGGGAACCGGCGGTCACCGAGGACGGCGGACGCACCGTCGTCCACCCGCGGCGCGCCGGGCTCACCTCCATCGGCGCGGGCGGCATGAACTCGCACATCATCATCGAGGAGTACGTCCCGGACGCCGCCGCGCGCCCGTACGCCGCCACCGACGGCCGCGACGAACTCTTCGTCTTCTCCGCGATGACCGACACCGCGCTGGAGTCGTCCCTCGTCCGCTTCCGCACGTATCTGGAACAGGCCGACCCGGCCGACCTGCCGTCGATCGCCCACACCTTGCGCGTCGGCAAGAACGAACTGCCCCGCCGCTGGGCCTTCTTCGCCAAGGACGTCCAAGAAGCCCTGCGGGCCGTCGAACGCCGGCTCGCGGGGGAGGACGACCTCGACGCGGCCCTGGCGAGCGACGATCCGCGTGCCGCTGAGGCCCGCGAACTGGCCGTGACCTGGACCAGCGGCAAGAGCGTCGACTGGGCCCGGCTGACCGGACCGCGCCGGCTGCGGCGGGTCCCGCTGCCCGCCTACCCGTTCGAGCGGGTGCGGTGCTGGGTGCCGCAGGAGGACGGCGCGCCGTCCGTCCTCGCGCCGCTCGCCCTGCGCGACAAGCTCCACCCGTTCCTCGGCCGCAACGAGTCCGACCTCGACGGCCTGCGGTACGGCCTCGACGTGCACCTGGACGACCTCGGCGACTACGGCTACCAGCAGGACAAGGAACCCCGCGTCGTCCCCACCTTCGCCGTCGACCTGGCGCTCGCCGCGGCGAAGGTCTCCGGTTTCACGGCCGACCCCGTGGTGCGCGGCCTGCGGCTGCCCGCCCCGGTCGCCTGGGACACCACCGAGCGGCTGGTCACGACGGTGATCGAGCCCGCGGGCGAAGGCGCGGCGACCGGCGCGGTGTTCGCGCAGGGCGCGTCGGGCCCCCGTACGCTCGTCGCCGCCTTCGAGGTGTACGACGCGCACGAGGCGGGCCCGAACGCCCGGCGCTCCGAGCGCGGTACGTCCCCCGCCGGCCTGCGCGACAGCGCGGTCCGCGCGCTCGGGGCCGACGAGGTCCGGGCGGAGCTCGCCGAGGGCGGAATCGTCCACCCGGCGCTGCTCTCCGGGGTCGCGGGCGCGTACTGGCTGCCCGACGGACGGCTCGTCCTGGACGTCACCGTGCCGGAACTGCGGCGCGACACCGTACGGCGCAACGTCACCATCGCCCCGCACGTCCTCGCGGCCGTCGCCCAGGGCCTGCGGCTGGACGCGAAGCACCGCGGCCTGCCGCACTGGCGGGAGACACGGCCGCACCGGATCGCGGAAGTGCGCGTCTTCGGCGCGGCGGATGACGGCGAGGTGGCGCACGTCGTCCTCGTGCCGGACCCCGCGTCCGCCGGTGACCGGCCGTTCCAGGGCACCGTCCGGCTGCTGGACGGCAGCGGCGAGGTGCTTGCGGAGTGCGGGGGAGTCGGGTGCGACGACGACGGCGTACGTGACGACGTGCCGCACGAACCACGCGAGCGGCAGCGCGTCGCGCGCCCGCAACCCGTGGCCCCCGGCGACGGCCTCACCGCGTTCGCCGTCGCCGAGCTGCGGACCCTGGCGTCCGGCATCCTCAAGTACGAGCCCGCCGAACTCGACGCCCACACCGGCTTCGACGCCTTCGGCTTCGACTCGATCTCCTTCGTCACCTTCGCCCGGCTCATCGGGGAACGGTTCGGCGCCGAGGTGACGCCCGCCGCGTTCTTCGACGTGAACACCTTCGACGCGCTGGCCCGGCACCTCGTCGCGGAGTACGGGGAGCCCGTGCGGGCCGCGTACGAGCGGTCGGGGAGCGCGGGCGCGGGGGCCGCCCCGGCGGCCACCGCCACCCCTGAGCCGACGGCCTCCGCACGCACCGCACCGGCCCCCGCGGCCGTACCGGCCCCCGCCCCCGCGCCACCGGCGGACCCGGCACAGCCCATCGCCGTCGTCGGCGCCGCGGGCCGCTTCCCCGGCGCGCCCGACCTCGACACCTACTGGGCCAACCTCGTCGCGGGCCGGGACTCGGTCACCGCCTT
The DNA here is from genome assembly GCF_040646595.1 of Streptomyces sp. NPDC045470. Taxonomy (NCBI): domain Bacteria; kingdom Bacillati; phylum Actinomycetota; class Actinomycetes; order Kitasatosporales; family Streptomycetaceae; genus Streptomyces; species Streptomyces sp. NPDC045470. The sequence goes on along the minus strand of NZ_JBEZAN010000003.1, from coordinate 83,022 downwards.
CCCCCTGGACCGCTACGACGCGACGTACCGGCGCGTCGCCGAGGCCGCCGACTTCCCCCGGCACGCCGGTGTCCTGGACGACGTGGACGCCTTCGACGCGGAGTTCTTCCGCGTCTACCCGCGCGAGGCGGAGCTGATGGACCCGCAGCACCGCCTCGCCCTCGAAACGGTCTGGAGCGCGCTGGAGGACAGCGGGTACACGCCCGCCGACCTGCCCCGGAACACCGGCCTGTTCCTCGGTGTCTCGGGTACCGACTACGCGACGCTGCTCACGACGTACGGGGTGGAGCCGGACGCGTTCACCTCGACCGGCAACGCGCACTCGATGCTCGCCAACCGCATCTCGTACGTGCTGGACCTGCGCGGTCCCAGCGAGCCGGTCGACACCGCCTGCTCCAGCTCGCTGGTCGCCGTCCACCGGGCCGTCGAGGCCATCCGGTCGGGCGCGTGCGAGGCGGCCGTGGCCGGCGGCGTCAACCTGCTGCTCAGCGTGGACACCTTCGTCAGCGCGCACCGCGCCGGGATGCTGAGCCCGGACGGCCGGTGCAAGACCTTCGCGAGCGACGCGGACGGGTACGTGCGCGGCGAGGGCGTCGGTGCCGTGGTGCTCAAGCCGCTGGCCGCGGCCGAACGGGACGGGGACGCGATCCTCGCCGTGCTGCGCGGCAGCGCGGAGAACCACGGCGGCCGGGCCAACTCGCTGACCGCGCCGAACGCCGACGCCCAGGCCGAACTGGTCACCACGGCGATGCGCGGCACCGACCCCGACACGGTCGGCTACATCGAGGCGCACGGCACGGGCACCGCACTGGGCGACCCCGTCGAGGTACGGGCCTTGCACACCGCGTTCCGCCGGCTCGGCGCCACCGGCCGGGCCGCCTGCGGACTCGGGTCGGTCAAGACGAACATCGGGCACCTGGAGGCGGCCGCCGGCATCGCGGGGCTCCTGAAGGTCGTCCTCGCCCTGCGGCACGGCGTCCTTCCGGCGACGCTGCACTGCCGCGAGATCAACCCGTACATCGAACTCGACGGCGGCCCGTTCCGGATCGTGCGCGAGAACGAGCCGTGGCCGCGCCCGCGCACGGCGGACGGCCGGTCCGCGCCCCGGCGCGCGGGCGTGAGCAGCTTCGGCTTCGGCGGCGCCAACTGCCATGTCGTGGTGGAGGAATACGTGCAGGACGATGCCGGTACCGAGGCCCCGGAGGCCAGCGAGACAGTGGACGCCACCGACACCACCGATAACACTGACGTGATCGTGCCCCTCTCGGCACGGACGCCGCAGCAGCTGACCGAGGCGGCGGGAAACCTCCTCGCGTACCTCGAAGGCCCCGAGCCGGCCGCCCTCCGTTCGGTCGCCTGGACCCTCCAGGCGGGACGCCAGGCGATGGCCGAGCGGGTGGGCTGGGTGGTCCGCTCGCGCGCGGAACTCATCGGCAAGCTGCGCGCGTTCGTCACCGGCGGAGAACGGCCGGAGGGCGAGGCGGCCCGCAGTCAGGTGCTGGCGCGCTGGACCGAGGGGGCGGCCGTCGACTGGCGCGCGCTGTACGGGCCGCGCGTACCGAAGCGGGCCCACCTGCCCACGTACCCGTTCGCCCGCGGGCGCTACTGGATTCCCGGCACGCGCGCCGAGGACGCACCCGAGGACGCACCCGAGGCCGCATCCGAAAGCGCGGCCGACCACAGTCCGGCGATCGGTACGACACTGCTGACGCCGCGGTGGACCCCACGGCCCGTGCCGCCGAGCACCGACGCCGGCAGCACCGCCGACCACCGCGTCGTGATCCTGTGCGGCGCGCTCACCTCCGCGCGCGGAGCGGTCGAGCGCAGCGTGCCCGGTGTGCGCTGCTTGACCGTCGAGTCGGCCAAGCAGCGCTTGGACAGCCGCTTCAGGGACGTGTCACAGCAGGTCTTCGAGAGGGTCCGGGACGTCGCCGCCGACGCGCCCGGCGGCAGCACCACCCTCGTCCAGGTCGTGACACCGGCGGACGGCGACGAGGCGGTCACCCTGGCTCTCGCCGGGCTGCTCCGCACCGCCTCACTCGAATGTGCCTCTCTGACAGCCCAGTTGATCGCCTTCCAGGGCGCCCGAACGGAGGACGCCGTGGCCGCCGCCGTCGTGGCGGACGCCCGCGACACGGACGCCGACCTGATTCGCCACGAGGGCGCCGAGCGTTCCGTACGTGCCTGGCACCCGGCAGCGCCCCCGGCGGACGCCGCGGACCTGCCGTGGCGCGCGGGCGGCGGATACCTGATCACCGGCGGCGCGGGCGGTATCGGCGCGGCCGTGGCCCGCCGCATCGCACGGGACGTCGAACGTCCGGTGCTGGTCCTCGTCGGCAGGTCGCCGCAGGACGCCCGTATCGAAGCGCTCCTGGGCGAACTGCGCGCCACGGGTGCCGTCGCCCGCTACGAGTGCGCGGACGTCTCGCGCTGGGAGGAGGTACGCCACCTCCTCGTCCGGGTCCGGGAGCACGCCGGTGAACTCTCCGGGGTCGTGCACGCCGCCGGCGTCCTGCGCGACGCCTCGCTCACCGGCAAGACGGCCGAGGACTGGGCGGAGGTGCTCGCGCCGAAGACCGACGGTCTGGTCCATCTCGACCGGGCCACCCGGCACGACCCGCTCGACTTCTTCCTCACCTTCTCCTCGGGCGCCGCGATCACCGGCAACCCGGGCCAGGCGGACTACGCCACGGCCAACGCCTTCCTCGACGCGTTCGCCGCGCTCCGCAACGCGCGGGTCGCGGTGGGGGAGCGGGCCGGCCGCACCCTCTCGGTCGCCTGGCCGCTGTGGAAGGACGGCGGGATGACCGTCGACGCGGGCGCGCTCGCCCGGCTGTGGCGCAGCCGTGGCCTGGCGCCGATGGAGACGGCCGACGGGCTCGCGGCGCTCACCCGCGCCTGGCGGCTGGGCGCGGAGCAGGTGTGGGTGTACCACGGTGACGCGGCACGGGTGCCGGAGGCTTCGGGCCGTACCGCCGCCGCGCAGGCGCCGGTACGGGCGGCCGGAGCGGCAGCGGCCCCGGCGGACGGGCGCCTCGCGCGCGAAACCCTGCGCCTGCTGGTCGCGCTCTTCGCCCGGGTCACCAAACTCCCCGCGCGGGCCGTGGACGCCGACGGGGAACTGGGCGCGGCGGGCCTCGACTCGATCCTGATCGTCCAGTTGAACAAGGAGCTGGCCGCCGTGTTCGCGGACGTACCGACGACGCTCTTCTACGAGTTCCCGACCCTGCGCGCGATCGCCGGTCACCTGGCGGCCGAGCACCCGGAGGCGGCGCGTGCCTGGACCGGTGAGCCGGCGACGGCTGCCCCGGCGCCGCCCTCCGGTGCGGCGGCGGACCGTACACCCGCGCCGAACGCCGCTCCCGCGCTCCGCTCCGCCGCCCCCGCGCCGTACGCCGCCCCCGCGGAGCGCGAACCCATCGCGATCATCGGTCTCAGCGGCCGCTACCCGCAGGCCGCCGACCCCGCCGCGTTCTGGGAGAACCTGAAGGCCGGGCGGGACTGCGTCGGCGAGATACCCGCCGACCGCTGGCCGCTGGACGGCTTCTTCGAGCCGGACCGTGAGAAGGCGGTCGCCACCGGACGCAGCTACAGCAAGTGGGGCGGCTTCCTGGACGACTTCGCCGCGTTCGACCCGCTGCACTTCCGGATCGCGCCGCGGGACGCCTACGCCATGGACCCGCAGGAGCGGCTGTTCCTCCAGGCGGCGTGGCAGGTGTTCGAGGACGCCGGGTACTCCCGCGAGGAGATCGCGCGCCGGCACGGCAAGCGCGTCGGCGTGTTCGCCGGAGTCACCAAGACCGGCCACGGACGGCACGGCGCCGGGCGCCTCCCCTCGGGGGAGACCGTCGTCCCCGCGCTGTCCTTCGCCTCGCTCAGCGCCCGTACGTCGTACGTCCTGGACCTGTGCGGGCCGAGCCTGACCATCGACACGATGTGCTCGGCCTCGCTCACCGCGGTCCACGAGGCGTGCGAACACCTCTACCGGGGCGCCTGCGAGATGGCCGTCGCCGGTGGCGTGAACCTGTACCTCCACCCGCTCGACTACGTCGAACTCTGCCGCTCCACGATGCTGTCCACGGACGCCCGCTGCCGCAGCTTCGGCAGCGGCGGCGACGGCTTCGTCCCGGGCGAAGGCGTCGGCTGTGTCCTGCTCAAGCCGCTCTCGCGCGCCCTCGCCGACGGCGATCACATCCGCGCGGTCGTCCGGGGCACCAGCATCAACCACGGCGGACGGTCCAACGGCTACACGGTGCCCAGTCCCCGGGCCCAGGCGGAACTGCTGCGCGACGCCCTGGCGCGCGCCGGTGTCGCGGCGCGCGACGTGAGCTGCGTCGAGGCGCACGGCACCGGTACGGAACTGGGCGACCCGATCGAGATCAAGGGCCTGACCAGTGCCTTCGAACAGGACACGGCGGACCGGCAGTTCTGCGCGATCGGCTCGGTGAAGTCGGCGATCGGCCACCTGGAGGCCGCGGCGGGCATCGCCGGGCTCACCAAGGCCGTGCTCCAGCTCCAGCACCGGCAGCTCGTCCCGAGCCTGCACGCCGAAGAACCCAACCCGAACATCGCCTTCGAGAAGACACCGTTCTTCGTACAGCGCGAGCTGACACCGTGGGAGACGGACGGGGGCCCGCGGATCGCCGCGGTCTCCTCGTTCGGCGCGGGCGGCTCGAACGCCCACGTCATCCTGGAGGAGTTCGGCGAGCGGTACGGCGCCGGTCCCGCGCCGAGCACGGCGGCCGGCCGCGACCAGCTCTTCGTGCTGTCGGCCCGTACCCCCGAGCACCTGCGCCGCTCCGCCGAACGCCTGGCGGCCCACCTCGGCAGCGACAGCGGTACGGACACCGACCCGGCCGCCCTCGCCTTCACCCTCCAGACGGGGCGCGAGGCCATGACCGAACGCCTCGCGGTGGTCGCGGCCTCGGCACGGGACCTGCGCAGCGCCCTGCTCGCCCACCTCGACGGCGCGGACACGGTGCCGGGCGTCCACCGGGGCACCGCCGGGAGCGCACAAGGCGCCTTCGCGGAGCTGGCTGCCGACGACGACCTCCAGGAACTGCTGGTCGAACGCTGGGTACGGGCCGGGAAGCTGGACCGGCTGGCCGCGCTCTGGACCGGCGGGGTGCCGCTCGACTGGCGCGTACTGCACGGGGCGGAGACCCCCCGGCGGATCGCGCTGCCGACGTACCCGTTCACGCGCGACCGTTACTGGATCGCGGATCTCGACCCGGTGCGCGAGGAGGCCGCGGGAGGCGGACGGTCCGACGGGCCGCCGTCGGCCACCGAGCCGGTGACCGCTGAACCCTCGGTGCCGGTGGAACCCTCCAGGCACCTGGAACCCTTGGAGCGCCTGGACGAGCGGGTCGCCCGCGTGGTGCGGGACAAGCTGGCGCGGGCCCTCGCCATGGGCGAGGACGAGATCGACGGCGCGCTCGCCTTCGCCGACTACGGCGTCGACTCCATCCTCGGTGTCCGTCTCGTCCACGAACTCAACGAAGCGCTCGCCCTCGACCTGTCGACGAGCGTCATCTACGACCACAGCTCGGCCGACCGCCTCACCGCGCATCTGCTGACCGACCACCGGGACGCCATCACGTTCACCGACACGCCGGAACAGGCCGCCACCGCTCCTGTACCCGTCACCGAGCCCGCATCCGTCCCCGCACCCGCCGCCGGGACGCGGCCCCGGCCCGGCCGTTCCGCGTCCGCCGGCCCCCGGCCGCCCATCGCCGTCGTCGGCATGAGCGGACGCTTCGCCGGCTCCGACACGCTGGACGACCTCTGGGAGCACCTGGTCGACGGCGACGAACTCGTCACCGAGGCCACCCGCTGGGACCTGTCCGGCCCCGACCCCGCCGACGCGGCGCGCCGCTGCACCCGGGGCGGCTTCCTCGACCGTATCGACGCGTTCGACCCGCTGTTCTTCAACATCTCGGGCGTCGAGGCCGCCACCATGGACCCGCAGCAGCGGCTCCTGCTGGAGGAGTCGTGGAAGGCCCTGGAGGACGCCGGCTACGCGGGCCGGCAGCTGAGCGAACGCCGCTGCGGCGTCTACGTCGGCTGCTGGAACGGCGACTACGCCGAGCTGATCGGCGCCGACGCCCCCGCCCAGGCGTTCTGGGGCAACACCGCCTCCTTCATCCCCAGCCGGGTCTCGTACTTCCTCAACCTCAAGGGCCCGGCCGTCGCCGTCGACACGTCGTGCTCCAGCTCGCTCGTCGCCCTCGACCTCGCCTGCAAGGACCTCTGGTCCGGTGAGACGGAAATGGCTCTGGCGGGCGGCGTCTTCGTCCAGTCCACACCGCGTCTGTACGAGCTGGCCGGGCGCGCCAACATGCTCTCGCCGACCGGGCGCTGCCACACCTTCGACCACCGCGCGGACGGCTTCGTGCCGGGCGAGGGCGTCGGGGTGCTGGTCCTCAAGCGGCTCGACGACGCGCTCGCCGACGGTGACCACGTGCACGGCGTGATCCGCGGCTGCGGCACCAACCACGACGGCGCGACCAACGGCATCACCGCCCCGAGTTCCGTCTCGCAGGAGAGCCTGCTGCGCGAGGTGTGCGACAGCTTCGGTGTCGACGCCGGGCACATCCAGCTCGTCGAGGCGCACGGCACCGGCACCAAGCTCGGTGACCCCATCGAGTTCGGCGCGCTGACCCGGGCGTTCCGGGCGAGCACCGACAAGACCGGTTACTGCGCGCTCGGTTCGCTCAAGACCAACCTCGGGCACACCCAGTTCGCGGCGGGCGTGGCCGGCGTACTGAAGGTCCTGCTCGCGCTGCGGCACCGGCAGATCCCCGCCTCGCTCCACTTCGAGAAGGCGAACGAGGCCGTACCGCTGGACGGCAGCCCCTTCTACCTCAGCACCCGCACCCACGCGTGGCAGGCGCTGCCCGGCGTCCCGCGCCTCGGCGCCGTCAGCTCCTTCGGCGCCAGCGGCACCAACGCCCACGTCCTCGTCGAGGAGGCACCGCCGGTGCCGCGCTCCCGGCCCCGCCCGCGGACCCCGGGCCACCTCGTGGTGCTGTCCGCGCACTCCCGTGAGCAACTGGCCGAGCAGGTGACGCGCCTGGCGGCGCACTGCCGCCGCGAGCCGTCGCCGGACTGCGGCGACCTCGCCCACACGCTCGTCGTCGGCCGGGAGCACTTCGCGCACCGCTTCGCCTGTGTCGTACGGGACGGTGCCGAACTGCTGCGGATCCTGGACGAAGGGCTCGACGGGCCGCACGCGTTCACGGGCGGCCCGGGTGCTTCCGACGGCGGCACGGCGAGCCTCGGCAGCAGCACCGAGGGCGCGTCGGACCGTACGGGCGCGGATACCCTGGCCGGCCTGAAGTCCCTCGCCGAGCGCTACGTACGGGGCCACGACCTCGACCACGGTGCGCTGTTCACCCCCGGCGCCTACCTGCGCGTGCCCCTGCCGACGTACCCGTTCGCCAAGGAGAGCCACTGGGCGACGGACACACCGCCCGCCCGGACCGAAGCGTTCCGGCCCGCGCCGGCACGACCGGCCGTTGCACGGCCCGCAGCGCCCGCGCCGCGTTCCCTCACCGCCGTCGCGCCGTCGCCCGTGCCCGGCACGGCCGGCGCGGTGCGCACCGTAACGGTCCTGACCGGCGAGGAACCGATCCTCCGCGACCACTCGGTGGGCGGCCGACGGATCCTGCCGGGCGTCGCCCACCTGGAGATGGCCCGCGAGACGGCCCGGCACGCCCTGGGCGCCGACGCCACCACACCGCTGCGCATACGGGACATCACCTGGGTCCAGCCGCTCGTCGCCGACGGCACGCCCACCCAGGTCGAAGTCCTCGTCAGCCCGGTGGACGAGCACACCGTCTCCTTCCGCGTCACCTCCGGGACCGCCGACCCCGCCGTCTGCTCCGAAGGGCGCGTCAGCCGCTCCGACACACCGCGCCCGCCCCGTACCGACCTCGCCGCGCTCCGCGCGCTCTGCCCGACGCCGGTGACCCCCGAGCGCATCAGCGCGGCGCTGGTGGCGATGGGCATCACCCACGGCCCGTCGCTGCGCGCGGTCCGCGCGGCGTACGCGGGCGACGGCGTGGTCCTCGCCGAACTGCGCATGCCCGACACCGCCGACCGGCCCGCCACGCCGTACGTCCTGCACCCGGCGCTGATGGACTCGGCCGTACAGGCGTCGATCGCCCTGCAACTGGCCGGGGGAGAGGCGTCCCGCGAGACGGTGGTGCCGTTCGCACTGGAGCGGCTGGAACTCTTCGCGCCCTGCACGGACTCCATGTGGGCCGTCGTCCGCGTCGCCGACGACGGCGCGGCGAGCGCCCTCAGCAAGCTCGACATCGACCTGCTCGACACCGACGGGGCGGTGTGCGTCCGGATGACCGGCTACACCTCGCGCCGGGTGAAGGAGCCGCTGCCGTCCCTGTTCGCGCCCGTGTGGGAGCCGCTGCCGGGCACCGGGACGGACGGCGGTGAGCAGGCGGCCGTCCCGTCCCGCACCGACCGGGTCCTGGTCGTCGGCGGTACGGCCGCCGAGCGTGCCGCGGTCGCCGTCCGGCACCCGCGCGCCACGGCCTGGCCGCTGGCCCCGTCCGCGCCGCTCGACGAGGTCACCGCGTTCCTCGCCGCCGCCGGGCCCGTCGACCACCTCCTGTGGCTCGCCCCCGGCACCGCGCCCGCACTCACCGACGCGGCCGCCGTGGTGGCCGCCCAGGAGGACGGCGTCGTCGCGGCCTTCCGCATGATCAAGGCCCTGCTCCGCACCGACCACGACGCCCGCCCGCTCGGCATCACCCTCGTCACCCGGCGCGGCCTGGCCACCCACACGGCCGAGGACATCCGCCCGGCCCACGCGGGCCTGCACGGCCTGTTCGGCTCGCTCGGCCGCGAGTACACCAACTGGACGGTCCGGCGCGTCGACCTCGACGAACCCTCCGGCGCCCCGGAGGAGGCGCCGGACACCTGGCTCGCCGCCGTCGCGGCGCTCCCGGCCCACTCCCAGGGCGACACCTGGGCACGGCGCGCCGGCCAGTGGCTCGTCCGCCGCTGGGCCCCGTGCGACGCCGGTCCCGCGCCGGCCGCCCCGTACCGCGAAGGCGGTGTGTACGTCGTGATCGGCGGCGCCGGGGGCGTGGGCACCGCGTGGACCCAGCACCTGGTCGAACGGTACGGCGCCCACGTCATCTGGATCGGCCGCAGCCCGCACGACGCGTCGGTGGACGCCAAACTGCGGACCGTCAGCGGCCGCGGCGACGTGCGGTACCTCTCCGCCGACGCCGCCGACCCGGCGGCGCTGCGCCGGGCCCACGCCGAGATCAAGGCCCGGCACCCGCACATCCACGGCGTCGTGCAGGCGGCCCTCGTCCTGCGTGACCAGAGCTTCGCCAAGATGGACGAGACCGCCCTGCGGACGAGCCTGGCCGCCAAGGTCGGCGTCAGCGCGGCCATGGCCGAGGTGTTCGACGGCGAGCCCCTGGACTTCGCGGTGTTCTTCTCCTCGGTCCAGTCCTTCACGACCGCGGCGGGTCAGGGCAACTACGCGGCCGGCTGTACCTTCGCCGACGCCTACGCCCACCAGCTGTCCCGGCAGTGGACCTGCCCGGTCAAGGTGCTGAACTGGGGCTGGTGGGGCAGCCTGGGCAGCGCGTCCTCCGACTACCACCGGCGGCGCATGACCGGCTGGGGCTTCGCCTCGATCGAACCGCCCGAGGCCATGGACGCGCTCGGCACCCTCCTCGGCGGCCCGCAGCCGCAGATCAGCTTCACCAAGCTGACCCGGCCCGACGCCCTGGAAGCCGTCGACCCCACCCTCCGCACCACGGTCTACGGACGGTCCCCGGCGGCCCGCGTGACCGTCGGCGCGGCGGACGACCTGGCGGGAGACGCCGCGAACCTGCGCGCGGTGGCCGACTGGCGGCGCACCGCACGCGACCCGATGCTCGGCCGTATGCTCCGCGGCCACCTCGAAGCGCTCGGCGCCGTCGGCCCGGACACCCCGGCCCCCGGCGAGATCACCCGCGACGACGCCCGCCGGATCGGCCGGCAGGCCGGCCTCCTCGACCGCTACACGACCTGGCTCGAACACGCCCTGCGCGTCCTGCCCGACACCGCCCCGCCGCTCGCCACGCTCTTCCGCGAGTGGGACGACCGCCGCGCCGCCTGGTCCGCCGACCCCGACAAGAAGGCCGAACTGGAACTGGTCGACGCCACCCTGCGGGCCCTGCCCGACATCCTGACCGGCCGGACCCGCCCCACCGACATCCTCTTCCCGCGCGGCTCCGTCGAACTGGTCGAGGGCTGCTACCGCGACAACCGGGTCGCCGACACCTACAACCGCGCACTGGCCGGCGCCGCCGTGGACATCGTCGCGCAACGGCTGCGCCAGGACCCGGGCGCGCGCCTGCGCATCCTGGAGATCGGCGCGGGCACCGGCGGTACGAGCGTGGGCCTGTTCGCCGCGCTGCGCCCGTACCGGGACCACATCGAGACCTACACCTACACCGACCTGTCCAAGGCGTTCCTCAACCACGCACGGACCGCCTACGGACCCGACGCGCCCTACCTCTCCTGCACCCGCTTCGACGCCGAACAGCCGCTGTCCGGACAGGGCATCGACGCCGGCAGCTACGACCTGGTCGTCGCCGCCAACGTGCTGCACGCCACCCGCGACACCCGCAACACCCTGCGCAACGCCAAGGCCGCCCTGCGCGACGGCGGCTGGCTCCTGCTGAACGAACTGGTGGCGTTCGACGTCTTCAGCCACCTCACGTTCGGCCTGCTGGAAGGCTGGTGGCTGTTCGAGGACGCCCCGCTGCGCATCCCCGGATCGCCCGCGCTGTCGCCCGAGAGCTGGCGCGACGTGCTCCACAGCGAGGGTTTCCCGGAGGTCGTCTTCGTCCTGCCGCAGGCCCGGGAGCTGGGACAGCAGATCATCGCCGCGGAGAGCGACGGGATCGCCCGGCAGCGGGTGGTGGGGGGTGATCGTCGGTCGGTGGCTCCGGTGGCTCCGGTGGCTCCGGTGGCTCCGGTGACTGAGGTGACGGAGGTGACGGAGGTGGCTCGTACGGTGGACCGGGCCGTGCCCGAGCCCGAGTTCGTCCGTACGGAACCCGTCCGTACAGAGCCGGCCCTCCCCGCCGCGCCGGCCCCCGCCCCTGCTGCCCCCACCGAGGCCGACCGCGCCGCGGCCCTGGCCGCCTACCTCCGCGACAAGGCCGCCGAGACCCTCGGGGTGCCCGCGGAGCGCATCGACGCCGCCCAGCCGCTCAGCACGTACGGCATGGACTCGATCCTCGTCCTGCAACTGACCAACGCACTCCGCGAGGATCTCGGCGAGGTCTCCTCCACGCTGCTGTTCGACGCCGAGTCCGTGGACCAGTTGTGCGCCCACTTCCTCACCGCCTCGGCCGACCGCGTGGACGCGCTGGTCGCCGGGCTGCGGCCGGAACCGGCGGCGGAGGACCCGGCCACCGCGCCCGCGCCCGTCACCGCGCCCGCCCCCGCCGAACCGCCGGCCGCCGCCCGGGAAGCGGCTTCCGCCGCGCATTCCGTCAGCGCCCTCTTCCAGGCGGCCTCGCGTGCCGGCAACCTCCAGCAGGGCAGTGAACTGCTGACCGCGGCGGCCCGGCTCCGGCCGCGGTTCACCTCCGCCGAGACCGGCCACGAGCCGGAGATCCTGCGGCTGGCGGACGGCGCGGAGCGGCCCGCGCTGGTCTGCCTGCCGTCCCTGATCGCCCCCACGGGCCCGTACCAGTACGTCAAGTTCGCCGCCGCACTCCGCGGCCGGCGCGAGGTGTGGACCGCCGGGCAGCCCGGCTACGGGACCGGTGACGCGCTGCCGCAGACCCTGGCGCACGCAGCGGCAGCACAGGCCGACGCCCTGCTCCGGCGGTTCGCGGGACGGCAGTTCGCCCTCGCCGCGTACTCCTCCGGGGCCTGGCCGGCCCACGAGGTCGTACGGCGCCTGGAGGCGGCGGGCGCCCCGCCGGCCGCACTGGTCCTGCTCGACTCGCCCGGCTCGACCGGCGGCGCGGACCCGACCGGCGAGTCCCTGTGCCACCGGATGGCCGGGATCTCGCGCCTGCTGCTCGACCGGTTCCCCCAACTGCCGCTGGACGGCGACCAGCTCACCGCGATGGCCTGGTACGCGGAGCTGCTGGACGGCTGGCGGCCGGGCCCGGTGACGACACCGACCCTCTTCGTGGCCGCGCGGACCCCCGTGGACCAACTGCTCGGAGACGGCCGCAGGCCCGCCTGGCTGCTGGAACACGCCCGCGTGGAGGTGGCCGGCGACCACTTCTCGATGCTCGACGAGCACGCGGAGACGACCGCGCTCGCCGTTCACCAGTGGCTCACCACGCACCTGCGATGACACCGCACGGCACGCCGGGCCGGCCCTGCGCCCAGGGCCGGCCCCGGCACCCGCACGACGCACCACCCGTACCCGGACGTGAGGCACACATGGCACACATGGCAGACACCGCAGGCACCGCAGACAGGGCAGACATGATCGGCGGCGGCAGCGCCGCCCCGGCGCGGCTCGTGGTCGGCATCACGGGGGCGACCGGCGCCGTGCTCGGCGTACGGCTGCTGGAGCGGCTGCGCGCGCACGGCGGCGTGGAGACCCACCTGGTGATCAGCCGGTGGGCGCGCAGCACCATCGAGTGGGAGACCTCGATGAGCGTGCGCGAGGTCGGCGCGCTCGCCGATGTCGTGCACAGCCCGGAGGACCAGGGCGCGGCGATCTCCTCCGGCTCGTTCCGTGTGGACGGCATGGTGATCGCCCCGTGCAGCATGAAGTCGCTGGCCGCGATCCGCATGGGCTACGCCGACGGTCTGATCGCCCGCGCCGCCGACGTCACCCTCAAGGAGCGCCGCAAGCTGGTGCTGGTGCCGCGGGAGGCGCCGCTGAGCGAGATCCACCTGGAGAACATGCTCACGCTGGCCCGGATGGGCGCGGTGATGCTGCCGCCGGTGCCCGCCTTCTACCAGCACCCGGCGACGGTCGACGACATCGTGGACCACACCGTGACCCGGGTGCTCGACCAGTTCGGCATCGACACGCCCAAGGCGTACCGCTGGGACGGGATGTTCGCGGCCCGCCGGCAGGCCGGCGCCGCGGCGGAGCACCGCGCGGCCGCGGTGCCCGCCCCCGGCCTCCCCTGACCACCGCCCCTCCTGTCCTTCCCGGCCCGCACCGCCCTGCCCTGCCCCGCCCCACCGACAAAGGATGAGCAGCCGCCCATGAAGCACCTCACCAGCCTCCGCGACTACCTGGAAGCCCTGGCCGAACTCGACGACCTGCGGGTGATCGACGACGAGGTGGACCCCGTACTGGAGATCGGCGCGATCGCCCGCTACGCCACCGAGCACCGGGCCCCGGCCCAACTGCTCTCCCGTATCCGCGGCTGCCGGCCCGGCTTCCGGGTCCTCACCGCGCCCGCCGCCCTGAGCAGCCGCCCGGGAGCGCCCTACGCGCGGCTCGCGCTCGCCCTGGGCCTGCACCCGGACACGCCGCCACGGAAGCTGATGGACGGCCTGGTCGCCGCACAGTCGGCACCCCCCGTACCGCCCGTCACCCTGGACTCCGGCCCGTGCCAGGAGAACGTTCTGCTCGGCTCCGAGATCGACCTGACCCGGCTGCCGTTCCCGCTGCTCCACCAGGGCGACGGCGGCCGGTACGCCAACACCGTCGGCACGTTCGTGCTGCGCAGCCCGGACCGCAAGTGGACCAACTGGGGCATCGCGCGTGCCATGCTGCACGACGCGCGCCGCATCGTCGCCTTCACCGGCTCGCCGCAGCACATCGGCGTCATCGACGACATGTGGCGGGCGCGCGGCGAACGGACGCCCTTCGCGCTGGTCCTGGGCGCCGAGCCGGCCGTCCCGCTCGTGTCGACCATGTCGCTGCCCGAGCACGTCGACGAAGCGGCCTACCTGGGGTCCTACTTCGGCGAGCCGGTCGAGGTCGTACGGTGCAAGACCGTCGACCTCGAAGTGCCCGCCACCGCCGAGATCGTCATCGAGGGGTACATCGACCACGACGAACTGCTGCCGGAGGGACCGATGGGGGAGTTCGCCGGCTACGTCCCCGAGGGGAACTGGTCGCTGCCCGCCTACCACGTCACCGCGGTCACCCACCGCGACGACCCCGTCATGCCGGTGGTGTGCGCGGGCAAGCCGGTGGACGAGGACCACACCCTGATCGGCCTGACCCACTCGGCCCGCTGGACCCACTACCTGCGCGAGGCCGGCATCCCGGTGGCCGCCGCCTGGATGATCCCGGAGACCGCCGTGCACGTGCTGGCCGTCACCGTCGACCCGGACTGGCGCGAGCGCACCTCGTTCACGTCGTCGCAGGAGCTGTGCCGGGCGGTCGGCGAGGCCGTCGACGCCTTCCCGCACGGCGGCTGGTGGGTCACCCGGATCATGGTCCTGGACAACGACATCGACCCGACGGACGTCCGTGACGTGCTGTGGGGCTTCGCGACCCGCTCGCACCCCACCGACGGTATCCACGTACTGCCCGACACCGCGATCATGCACCTGATGGTCTGCTACCACGAGAAGGAGCGGGCCACCGGCACCGGCCCGACCGTCGTCTTCGACTGCGTCCGCGAGGACGAACTGAACAGCACGGCCTTCGCCGACAACTACCCGGCCGACGTGCAGCGCCGCACCTTCGAACTCCTGGCGGGCGCACGGCCGCTGTAAGCCCGGCGGCCACCGGCCGGGCCGCCCCACCGCGCGCCCGGGGTGCCTACAGCTCCCCGGGCGCCGGGCCCGGCTTCTCCGAACCGTCGCCCGCTCCGCCGTCGCCCGCTCCACCGCCGCGGCACCAGCTTTCGAGGACGCTCAGCACCCCGTCCGCGGCGAAGAACGCCCCGGGCAGGGCCACCCGCCGCACGACCGAGCAGGACACGTCGCCCTCGTGCCACTGCTCACCGGCCACCCCCGCCGCCATGACGGTGTATCCGCGCAGCAGTACCGCCAGTTCGCCGGCCCGGTTCCAGGGCCGGGCGCGCGGGTCCCCGCCCAGCGCGGCCGCCGCGGACAGGCCGGGCAGGGCCGTCAGCACCTCGTGGTCCAGGGAGCGCGGATAGACCTGCCCGACGCAGCCGATGACACGGGAGAAGCCGAGGTGCCGCGCGACACGCCGTTCGACGCGGTCCAGCGCGGCGCGGTCGCCGCCGAGCAGGTCGAGCATGTCCTGGGCGGTGCCGACCGGGCCCTTGACGCCCCGCAGCGGGTACCCGTCGGCCAGTGTCCGCAGCCGCACGGCGGCCCGGCGCAGGCCGTGCGCGACCGGAGCGGCACGGCCCCGGCGGCGCAGCAGCTCCGCGACGGCCCCGGCCCGGCCGGACAGGTGCTCCAGCGACAGCCGTACCCGTACCTGCGTGATGTTGTCGGTGATGTCGCAGGACGTCAGGCCCTTGTGGATGTGCTGATGTCCGGCGAGCGCGTTGAACTCCTCCACCCGGGCCTTGAGGTCGTGCCGCGTCCGGCGCTCCCGCTCCGTGATGGAGGCCAGATCCACCCGGTCCACCACCCGCGCGTACGCAGCGGTCACACCGGGCGGTACCGCCACCCCCTCCGCCGCCTGCGCCCGCAGCACCGCCAGCCACAGTTGCCGCTCCAGCACCACCTTGCGCTCGGCCGACCAGAGGTCCGCCAGCGCCGGGGACACCCAGTCGCGGGCCAGGACGTCGTCCGGCAGGCTTCCGCGGAGACCGCCGGCCGGCTCAGCCGCCGGCGCGGGGGAGCGGTGGGGGCAGGAAGCCGCTGGAGCGGAAGAAGGCGAGGTAGCGGTCGAGGAGGGCGGCGTCGGTGGGCGGGCAGCGCAGTCCGCTGTCCCGCAGGCCCCGTTCGGTGTTGGCGCGTCCGAGCCGTGGGAAGACGTCATCGAGGTACATCTCCTTCACGCTGATGTCGGACTTGTTGCTGCGGTCCACACAGAGCGAGACGAACGGAGCCGTAGGGCTGCCGGGATTTCTCGCGACATGCCGCACCAGCTCCGCCACCCAGGCGTCGTACGGCAGTTCCCGGATGTCGTAGCCCGCCGCCCGCATCCGGTCCACCATGTCGGCCAGCCGGGCCGGCCGGGGGTTGGTGAGGTGGTAGGTGCGGCCGTCGGCCGGTTCGTGGGTCGCCAGGTGCACCACGGCGGCGGCCACATGGTCGACCGGCACGAAGTCCAGCGGCAGCGGCACGGCCGGCGCCACACCCGTCTCCGCGATGACGCGGAACAGCGAGCTGATGGCCGTCTCGGTGTTGCAGATGCCGGTGTGCTCCTCGCCGGTGACCTCGTACGGGCGGTGCACCGCCACCGGCAGCCCCGCCTCCGCCGCCTCCGCGAGCAGCCGCTCGGCCACCCACTTGCTCTCCGCGTACCCCATCGACAGATGGTCGGCGTGGGCCGGCAGGGTGTCCTCGTCCACCTCCCGCACCCCGGCGGTGCCGAAACCGGCCAGCACCGCGACGGTGGACAGGAAGTGCAGCGGGACGCGCCGCCCGGCGGCCAGCCGGACCAGTTCCCGGGTGCCGCCGACGTTGGCCGCACGCAGCGCGGCGTACGGGTGCAGGAAGCTGACGTGCGCCCCGGCGTGGAGGATCAGGTCGGCGGTCTCGCCGAGCTGCCCGAACCGCTCTTCCGACAGTCCCAGGCGCGGGACGGTCAGGTCGGCCGGGAAGCAGGTCAGCCGCTGCTCGTACGGGGACAGGTCCAGGCCGTACCGGGCGGCGTTGGAACACACCCGGCGCCGCGCGTGCGCCGCGTCCCGGGCCCGTACGGGGCACAGCAGTTCGGCGCCCGTGACCCGCGCGAGCCGGTCGAGCAGGAACGCTCCTATGTAGCCGGTGGCACCGGTGACCAGGACGCGCGCCGGGTCACGTGGGCGGGGGACGGGGCCCTGCACCGGCGGCAACCGCAGCCCGAGCCGCGCCTCCTTCAGGAAGTCCGCCTCCGACGCGGGCGCGGAGCCGGACCGGCGGCCGGCCCGGCTGTCCCGCAGCGCCCGGTCCACCGCCGTCGCGTACGCGCCGAGCGTCGGTGCCCGCAGCAGGCTGCGCACGAGGAAGGTGCCGTGGGCCGCGTCCATGCGCAGCGCGGTCATGGTCCTGGTGGTCACCTCGGCGATGAGCAGCGAGTCGCCGCCGAGGGCGAAGAAGTCGTCGTCGGGAGCCGGCCGGACGCGCAGGACGTGTTCCCAGACGCCGGCGAGCACGGTCAGCAAGCCGGAGCCGACTCCGTCCGCTGGGCCTCCGGAAGCCTCGGAATCCAGCCCTTTGAGGGGCAGTTGCCCGTTTGCGTTCGTGTCGCCGTTTCCTGTTGCACGCGTTTGCCGGGCAGGCGCCGCCGGTGCGAGGAGGGCACGCCGGTCGACCTTGCCCGCGCCGGTGACCGGGAAGCGGTCCAGGACGTGGATGCGCCCCGGTACGGCGGGCGCGGGCAGCCAGGACCCCAGGTAGGCGCGCACCTGGTCGGCCGGGACCGCCGCGCCGGGGCGGGCCGGCGTCACGAAGGCCACCGGCTGGGCGCGCGTCCCCTCCCCGTCGATCTCCACGACGGCCTCCGCGACCGCCTCGTGCGCGCGCAGCCGCGCCTCGACCTCGTCCAGTTCCACCCGGAATCCGCGCAGCTTGACCTGCCGGTCGCGGCGCCCCCGGTACTCCAGCGTGCCGTCCGGCCGCCACCGGGCGCGGTCACCCGTGCGGTACAGGCGCCCGCCGGGACGGGGGCCGAACGGGTCGTCGAGGAAGCGTTCGGCGGTCAGCTCCGGGTCGTTGAGGTACCCGATGGCGATGCCGTCGCCCCCGACGAGCAGCTCGCCCTCCTCGCCCGGCCCGGCGGGGGTGCCGTCGTCGCGGAGCACGTGGCAGGTCGAGTTGGGAAAGGGGCGCCCGATGGGCACGGAGGCAGCGTCGGCGGGCAGGTCCCGTACGACGTACGCGCTGGAGACGACGCTGTTCTCGGTGGGCCCGTAGAAGTTGACGAGGGTGATCCCCGGGCAGGCGGACAGCACGCGGCGGCACAGCCGCGGATCGAGCGCCTCGCCGCCCGCCGAGACGAACCGCAGGCTCCGCAGCGCCTCCGGCCGGGTGCGCGCCACATGGTGCAGCACCCCCGCGGTCAGGAAGGCCACCGCCACGTCCTCCTCGCGCAGCAGCCGCTCCAGCGCGTCCACGGACAGCAACTGCTCCCGCTCGGCGACGACGAGGCAGGCGCCGGACAGCAGCGCCGTCCAGATCTCGATCGTCGAGGCGTCCGAGGAGCAACTGTAGGCGTGCAGCACCCGCTCGCCGGGCACCGGGGGAGCCAGCCAGGGGCCGGAGGCGGCCAGCCGCACGACGCCGCGGTGCGGGACGGCCACCGGCTTCGGGCGGCCGGTCGAGCCGGAGGTGAACATGACGTAGGCGCAGTCCTCCGGGGCGACGGTCACGCCTGGAGGGGCGGGGTCGCCGGCCGGTGGGGCGGAGTCTCCGGCCGGTGGAGCGGGAACGCCGGCCGGCGCGTCCGCTCCCGGGTCCGGCGCGGCGAGACCGCCGTCCACACAGGCCCGCAGCCTGCGCACCCGGCTCGTGCTGCCCGGCAGCGCGACGGCCACCCGTACGTCCGCCTCCTCGGCCATGGCGCGCAACCGCGCGGGCGGGTACGCGTCGTCCAACGGCACGTACGCGGCACCGCACTTGACGACGGCGAGGAACGCCACCAGCGCCTCGGGGCACCGGCCGCCGAGCACACCGACCGTGCTGCCGGGACGGACACCGGCGGACAGCAGCCGCCGGGCGAGGGCGTCGGAGTGCCGGCTGAGCTCGCCGAAGGTCAGGGTACGGTCGCCGTGCCGGACGGCGGGCGCCCCGGGGGCGGCCCGCGCCCGCTCCTCGAACAGTTCGTGCAGGCAGCGGTCGCGAGGGTACGGCGTGGCCGTGTCGTTCCACGGCGCGTGCCGGTCCGGCCGGCCGGGCACCTGGGAGGGTCGCAGCATGGTCAATACCTCGGAACGGTCGGAGTGCCACGGTCGGAGCGCCCGGACGGCCGGGGCGCCGGGTTCCGGGCGGAACCGGGTGGCCCGGGTCGGCTGAAGGCGGTGGGAGAGGAGACGGAGGCGGCGGTGCGGCACCGCGCGGGCCGCATCCGGACGGTCACGCCGACGGTGGACCGCCGGGTCCCCGTGGCCGGGCCGCACCGGGGCCGGGAGCCCGTTCCGGCGTGTCCTCCATGCCACCCGAAAAAAGCGGGTGCACTAGGCAGTTACCCAGCAATCCGATGCCGCTGTTCACTCTTGCGGATGATGTGGAACGTTCCGGTGAGCAAACGTGAGCCTCGTCGTGAGCGGTGTACCACCGCCCGTACCGCGATGCGCCCCTCGGCCGGGGAGGCGTGACCCGGACGAAGGGTTTGCGAGCAGTCCCGGATGCGAAGAAATCGTGGCGGGCGTGTTCATGTGCGGGAGGACGGACCGGCGTCGGGCCTTCGGGAACCGGCCGCCGACTCCCCGGCCCGCACGCCGTCGGCCGAACACCCGGGCACCGCGCGTCCAGGGCCGGTCCGGTCACGTCCGTCCGTGCTCGGCACGTCCGTCCTCGGCATGTCCGTCCGTGCTCGGCCGGGCGCCGGCACGGCGTACGGCAACCGGCTTCGGAGCACGTCGCGTAACGGGATCCGCACCCGACACCGCGCCGGTTCCGCCGAACCCGCCGCGACCCCACCTCCGCCCCTCGTACCGCTGCCCCCGTACCGCCCCGTGGAGGCCCCGCATGCCTGATGAGGAGACACCGGTGTCACCGTGCCCCGGCCCGCCGTCCGTCGGCCGCCCTGCCCGGCCGCCCGACGACGCGAACGGCCGGGCACCGTCCCGTGATCCGCGGGCGCTGTGGCCCGCGCTCGGCGCGTCGCGGGAGGCACGGCGCGGCGCGCTGCTCGCCCCGCTGACGCGCACGGCAGGACCGCCACCGCACCGGCAGCACATCACCTGGGTGGGAGACCTCCAGCAGGGCGACGGCGGCAAGGGGGCCATGACGGACCGGCTGGCCCCGGCCCACCAGATCGTCGTCCGGGTGCAGGGCGGTGACAACGCCGGGCACACCACGGTCTTCACGAACGCCGCGGACGAGGTGCACACGCTCAAGAACCATCTGCTGCCCTCCGGTGTGCGCCACCCCGGCGTGCTCGCCGTCATCGCCAACGGGGTCCTGGTCAACCCGCGGACCCTGGCCGGCGAGATCGCGTCGTCCGCCGCGTACGCACCGGAGCTGCGCCGGCGGCTGGTGGTCAGCGACCGGGCCCATCTCGTCCTGCCGCTGCACCGGCTCGTCGACGGCCGGCAGGAGAGCGGCGGCGGACGCTGCTCGGACGTGATCGGCACGACCCGGCGCGGCATCGGCCCGGCCAACGTCAGCAAGGCCAACCGCATCGGCATCCGGGTGCGCGACCTGCGGGATCCCGACCTGCTGCGGCGCCGGATCGAGCAGAACGTGCGCTTCTTCGGCCTGCCGTCCGGCCACGCCGATGCCGACCTGGCCTGGCTGGAGACGTACCGTGATCCGCTGCTGTCCGTGGCGGCGGACACCGTCGCGCTGCTCGGCGCGGCGGCCGACGCGGGCTATTCGGTCCTGCTGGAGGGGGCCCAGGGACCGGTGCTCGACCTGGAGCACGGCACGTACCCGTACGTGACGACTTCGCCCACCGCCTTCTACTCCGTCACCAGCGGCACCGGTCTGGACGGTTCGCTCGTCGGCCACCGGGTCGGCGTGCTGAAGGCGTACCAGACCATGGTCGGCAACGGCCCGTTCGTCACCGAGGACGCCGGCGAACTCGGTGACCGGCTGCGTCGGACCGGGGAGGAGTTCGGCACCACCACGGGCCGCTCCCGGCGCTGCGGCTGGCTGGACCTCGCGCACGCACGGTGGGCGGCCGGCCTCAACCGCTACACGAGCGTGGTGGTGACCAAGCTCGACATCCTGGACGGCTTCGACCGCATCGGCGTGTGCGTGGGGTACGTCCTGCCGGACGGCGGGTACGGCGAGTTCGTACCCGACAACGCGTACCTGGAGCGCTGCCGCCCGCTGTACTGCTGGCTGCCCGGCTGGCGCCGCAGCACGCGCGGCCTGACCCGCTACGACCAGCTCCCGCCCGAAGCCCGCGACTTCCTGCGCTACATCGCCGACTTCCTGGGC
The DNA here is from genome assembly GCF_040646595.1 of Streptomyces sp. NPDC045470. Classification (NCBI taxonomy): domain Bacteria; kingdom Bacillati; phylum Actinomycetota; class Actinomycetes; order Kitasatosporales; family Streptomycetaceae; genus Streptomyces; species Streptomyces sp. NPDC045470. Next base: position 61,869 of record NZ_JBEZAN010000003.1, on the reverse strand, counting down.
GTCGAAGTGGCCGCGGCCGGTACCGGACCGGCCGAGCGGGACCTGCTCGTCGACCCCGCCACGCGCCTGGCCGGCCTGCTGCCGTCGCACGCGGCGGCGGGACCGCCGCGGGCGGCCCGTACCGAAGGAGAGACGAGGACCCCTTCATGACACCGGACACCGAACGCGGCCACGGGCCCTCCGCACGGTCGGACACACCCCGGCCGGGCGACGCCCAGCCGGTCCGCCCACCGGCCGGGCACGCGTTGCGGAGCCTGTGCGTGTTCTGCGGCGCGAGCGCGGGCGTGCGTCCCACACACGTCCAACTCGCCACGAGACTCGGGCAGGCGTGCGCCCGGCGCGGTATCCGCATCGTCTACGGTGCCGGTGGCGTCGGCGTGATGGGCGCGCTGTCCGACGCGGTCCTCGCGGCGGGCGGCCGCATCACCGGGGTGATCCCGCAGGCCCTGATGGACCGGGAGTACGGGCGGCGCGACCTGACCGAGCTGCGGATCGTCGGCTCGATGCATGAACGCAAGGCCCTGATGCACTCCCAGAGCGACGCCTTCCTCGCCCTCCCGGGCGGCTACGGCACGCTGGAGGAGCTTTTCGAGATCACCGCGTGGGCCCAGTTGCGCCTGCACCACAAGCGCATCGTGCTGCTGGACGACGGCGGCTTCTTCGGCCCGCTCACCAGGATGCTGGACCACGCCCGCGACGAAGGGTTCCTCTCCGACGCCGACCGGCAGCTCGTCCGGCACGCCAAGTCCGTGGACGACGCGCTGCACCTGGCCGCCCTGCCGCCCGGCCCGCACTCGGAGCCCGCCGCGATCGGTCCCGGACAGACCTGACACCCCGTGAGGCGGCCACTGGACGGGACGGGCGGCTCCCGCCCCTCCCGCCAGGCCGAGACAAGGAGCAGCCCCATGCCTGACGACGGAGGACTCCCTCGCTACCCCTTCTGCTTCCGGGGCGACCGGCTCGCACCCGAACTGGCCGAGTCGGTGGCCCACCGGCCGATCCTGCGCGTACGCACCAACACCGGCACCGACGCCTGGCTGGTCACCGGCCACGAGCAGGTGCGCTCGGTCCTGCGGGACCGCCGCTTCAGCCTCACCCTGACCTCCGACCCGTGGATGCCCCGGCAGGACCCCCTCGTCCCGCCGCTCTCGATCACCGACATCCGTACCCACTCCGAGAAGGCCGGCCTCCTCCAGGAACTCTTCCGGGGCGTGGGCCCGCACCAGCAGCACCTGACGCCGGAACGCGTCCGGGAGATCGCCGCCGGCCTGCTCGGCACGTTCCTGGCCGGGGAGCAGCCGGGCGACCTGGTCGACGGGTTCATCATGCCGCTCTCCCGCGCGCTGACCATGGAACTGCTGGGCCTGGACCCGGAGGGCTGCCCGGACAACACCACGCTCTTCACGATCTTCCGTACGGGTCCGCAGAGCCTCCCCGCGGTACCGGACAGTTGGGCGCTGGCCCAGCAATGGATGCTGGAGCGGCTGCCCGGCCTGCGCGCGGACGGCACCGGTCTGCTGGGCCGGCTCCTCGCCCTCAGCGACGCGTCCGGCGTGCTCGACGAGGAGGAGGTCGCCGACCTCTTCGTCTTCCTCCTCATCTCCCAGTTCGGCAACCCGGCCACCTTCCTCGGCGCCGCGAGCGTAGGGCTGATGAGCCACCCGGAGGTGCTGGCCCGGCTGCGGGCGGACCCCGCGCTGCTGCCGCAGGCGGTCGACGAACTGCTGCGCTGGACGGTCTTCCTCGGCGACGCGCTGCCCCGCAACGCCCGCGAGGACGTGCTGCTCGACGACGTCCTGGTACGCAAAGGCGACCTCGTCCTGGTGTCCACCGACGCGGCCAACCACGACCCGCGGGTCTTCCCCGACCCGCAGCGCCTGGACATCGACCGGCCGCCCGGACCCCACCTGCGGTTCAGCGACGGGCGGCACCGCTGCCCGGGCGGGCCGGTCGCCCGGATGCAGGCCGCGGAGACCCTGCGCGTGCTGCTGGAGCGGACCGCGGACCTGCGCCTGGCGGTACCCGCCGACGAGATCGCCTGGCACCGTTACTACGCCGTCACGCTGCCGGTGGCGGTGCCGGTCCGCTGGACGGCCCGCGGCGAAGGGTGAGGGCCGGGGTGCCGACCCGGTGGGCCGGTGCCCCGCAGGGGCCGCTCAGCCCGTGAAGCCCTGCTCCGCAGGATCGTGTCGATACGGGCCCGGTGGGCCGCTTCCCACTGGTCGAGGGTCTCGGCGGCCTCCTTGGCCAGCTTCTTCTCCGCGGTCAGGAGCACCTCGTCCCGGCGGGCCGCGGGGGTGACCACGACGCCCTCCTCGTCGGCCACCACGATGTCACCGGCCCGAACGGTCACCCCGCCGCAGCGCACCGGGCCGTTGAGCGGCGCGACGGCCGCCTTGGTGCCGGGCACGGGGATGACGCCGCGCGCGTACACGGGGAAGCCCGCCTCCCGTACCTCGGCGAGGTCACGGGTCAGCCCGTCGGCCACGATCGCCGCGACACCACGGCGCTGCGCCACCGCGCACACGTTTCCGCCCGTCAGCGCGTGGTCCATGTCGCCCGACTCGACGACGAGGACCGAGCCCGGCTCCGCGCGGTGGACCGCCGCGTGCAGCATGAGGTTGTCACCCGGAGGGCACCGCACGGTGAACGCCGGCCCGGCGACGCGCGGGACCGGGGACCACAGCGGGCGGATACCGGCGTCCATGACCTGCCCGCGCCCCAAGAGATCGGCGAGGGTGGTCGACGGGACGCCGCTGAAACCTGAGATGTCGTTCATGCACTCCTCCTCCCGGTTCCGGAGTCCGGTGCGGTCGGATCCGGCCGGGCACCGCCACACACGGAGGACGGACCGCGCCGGGCCGCCAGGCCGCTGGAGCCGTACGGGGCCGCCTCGGCTCCCGCGTCCGCCGGCCCGAACGACCCCCGTGCACAAGCGCTTCCGGCCGCCGTAATGTGATCATCCTGCCACGTGTTCCCCGGGCTCCCCGGGGTCCGCCATCACGTACCGCACCTACGGAGACGATTGCCATGCCCCTGCGCTGTGCCGTGCTCGACGACTTCCAGGACATCGCCACGACGGCCGCCGACTGGAGCCCCGTCCGGGACCGCGTGGACGTCGTCTCCTTCACCCGGCACTTCGCCACCGAGGACGAACTGGCGGCGGAACTGGCCGGGTTCGACATCGTCGTCACCCTGCGCGAACGGGTGTCCTTCCCGGCCTCCCTGTTCGCCCGGCTGCCCCGGCTCCGGCTCCTGGTCGCCTCCGGCATGCGCAACTCAGTGATCGACTTCGCCGCGGCGGCGGAGCACGGGGTGACCGTGTGCGGCACACAGAGCGCCGCCACCCCGCCCGTCGAGCTGACCTGGGCGCTGCTCCTGGGCCTCGCACGCGGCGTGATGGCCGAGAGCGACGCGCTGCGCCGGGGCGGCCCGTGGCAGTCCACGGTCGGCGCCGACCTGCACGGCCGGCGTCTCGGGCTGCTCGGACTGGGCAAGATCGGCAGCCGGGTGGCCCGGATCGGTACGGCCTTCGGCATGGACGTGGTGGCCTGGAGCCAGAACCTCACCGCGGAGCGGACCGCCGAGGTCGGCGTCGGCCGCGCGGCGAGCAAGGAGGAACTCCTCGCCACCAGCGACTTCGTCTCGGTCCACCTGGCGCTGGGCGACCGTACCCGGGGCCTGCTCGGCGCGCCCGAGCTGGCGCTGCTCAAGCCGACCGCGTACCTGGTGAACACGTCCCGGGCGGCCATCGTCGACCAGGACGCCCTGCTCGCCGCGCTGCACGAGGGCCGGTTCGCCGGCGCGGGCATCGACGTCTTCGACACCGAGCCGCTGCCCGCCGACCACCCGGTACGGACCGCGCCCCGGCTGCTGGCCACGCCCCACCTCGGCTACGTGACCTGGGACAACTACCGTACGTACTACGGCCAGGCGGTCGAGGACATCCAGGCGTACCTGGCGGGTTCACCGGTCCGCCTGCTCGGCTGACGGCGGACCGGCGGCTCGGCTTGACCGGCGGCCCCGCTGGATCGGTGGCTCCGCTCGACCGGCGGCCTCGCTGGGTCGGTGAGCACCAGCCCCGCACCTCCGATCGGGCGGCGCACCCGGCCGGCGCGCCACCCGACGGCGTCAGTCGCCGTTCACCCCCGGAGCCGGGGTTCTAGAGGGCGTTGGCGAACCGCTTGAACGCGGCTTTGGTCTTCGCCCCGGGGTCCCCGTCGATCTTGCCGGTGTACCCCCAGCTGTCCTTCAGCAGGCGTTGCAGCGCCTTCACCGTATTGACACCGGGCTTCCCGTCGATCTTGCCCTGGTACTTCCAGTACTTCTTGAGGCAGCGCTGGAACGCCTGCCAGCTCCCGGTGCCCAGCGCCCCGTCGATCTTCCCGCGGTACTGCCAGTGCTTCTTCAGCCAGCCCTGGACCTTCTTGGCCTGCGCGGCGCTCAGCCCGAGGTTGTTCACCGCGAGCGGCGCGACGGCCTCGGCCGTCACCGCGGGCTGCGCGGCCGGCGCGGAGGCGGCGAAGCTCGTGCCCGCCCCCGCCAGGCCGCCGGCGAAGATCCCCACGGCGGCGGTGACACTGACCAAGGTCCTCGTCACGGCATTGGGTCGCATTCCTTTTTTCCCCCTTCGAGTTCCGGGGGCACCGCCCGACACGCGCGGCGCGTACGTCGCCGGACGCCTCGGCGTACCCCCTCATGGCCGTACGGCGCAGCGGCGACCCTGGCGATGGTGCTCCCCGTTCGCCCCGGCGCGGTACGGGAAGAAGCTATCCGCCGGAGCGGCCCCCGGCGTCAGCCCACGAGTGCAGACCGCCGCAACCAGAAGCTGACATCCGCGCTCCACCGACCGCGGTAACGGCGGCGGATGTACAACCCCCGCGGTACTGCCCACCCGGAACGGGACGTCACTCCACGGGCCCCGCGCCCGCGGCCCGCCCGTCGGCCCACTCCTTGCTCAGCCGGGACCACTCGGGGGTGGCCTCGGTGGGGGAGGAGGAGACGACGTGGCGGCGGAAGGCGTCCTCCGCGGTGACGCCGTGCACCGCTTCGACCGTGTTCGCCGCGAGGTGGCACAGCAGGCCGCGGTCCACGGGTTTCAGTCCGAGGCGGTTGAGGTGGAGGTAGAGGTAGTTGACCACCAGCCGGAAGGAGGCGAACCAGTGGTCGTCCCGGAGGAAGCCGTCGTGGCCGTGGCCGGTCTGCAGGAGCCGGTGGAAGTCGCTGAGCTGCCGGGTCGGCAGTCGCGGGGCCCGGCCGGCGCCGCTGAGCGTCAGCTCGCCGGACTCCAGCAGCGGGTACGCGACGCGCTGGCACCGGCGTACGGCCTCGGCCCACTCCCGGACGAACGGCACGGTGGCGCCCGCGTCCGCGGCCGCGGGGGAGCCGGGCTCCGCGGACAGGACGGACTCCACCGTACGCAGCCGGGTGGTCAGCGCGTCGGCCTGCCGTCGGTACCGCTCGTCGAAAGCGGCCCGGTAGCCGGCCGGGTCGTGGGTGCGGGACAGGAACGCGTCGGCGTGGGACCGCAGGGACAGGAACCCGCGTGCGATCGGCGCGCTGCCCTCGTCGAACGGTACGGCGGCCACCGACGCGGTGGTCCACATCAGGTCCAGTGCCAGCACCGGCAGGGCGCCGCCGTCCCGCAGGTGCTCGTACATCGCGAACGCCAGGTCGTTCGTGTCGCTCAGGAAGTCGGCCAGCACCTCGCTGCCTCGCATCGACCCCAGCACCGGCAGCCGGTGGTCGTAGGGCTGTTCGAGCACGGTGTTGTCCGGCACCCAGGGATGCCGGGGGCCGGTCTCCATCTCCAGTTCCGCCAGCCGCTCGTGCACCGGCGCGAGCGCGGCCTCGTCCAGCCGGGCCGTGGAGGGGTGGTCACGGACGTACGTCTCCAGCGCGGCGACGACCCGCGGGCGTACCCGCGAGGCCCACGCCTCGGCCGTGGTACGGAAGTTCAGGCGCAGGTGCGGGCCGCGCAGCCAGTGACGGCCGAACCAGGCGCCGTCGACCGACGCCCGGACGGCCTCGAACGCCGGGCGGACGGCGTCCAGGACGAGCGCGGGTTCGGTGCTCTCGTCGTGGTGGTGGACATGGACGCTGTGCCACGTGGCGGCTGCCCCGCTCATGAGGCGGTCAGCGCCTCGGGCAGTTCGGCGAGCACCCGGCCGACGAGGAACCGCGCCTGACTCTCCTGCCACAGGGTCAGCCCGAGCCGGTTGTTGACCAGGTGGCCGCTGCGCAGCAGCACCAGGCTCGTGGCGGGGTGTGCGGTTTCGGCCAGTTCGAGCGGCCCCACGAGCGGCGAGTCCGTCCACTCGTTGGTGAAGTTCCCCGCGTCCTCCAGCACGTGGAGCGCGTCCCGCAGCCGGCGCAGGGACGCCATCCAGTACGCGCGGGGGTCCGCGCCCGCGCCGGTGAGCGACTCCTCGGGCGCGGCTGCCAGCCGCCAGACGCGCCGGGCCCGCTCCTGGAGCTGCGCCTGCTGGGCGCGGTACCGCGGCTCGACGTCCTCGGCCTCGGGGCCGCTGCCGAAGGGCAGGGGCGGGCCGCCGTTGCGGGACCACCGGTCGCGGACCTCGTCGAGGAGCGCGAACACTCCCACGACCAGGTCGAAGGCGAGCATCGCGCGCTGTTCGACGGTCGCGCCGGTACCGACGACGGACAGGGCCAGCTCGCTGGACTCGTGGAAGTGCCGCTCCACGGCGGCGATGGCGGCGCGGTACCCGAAGTCGGAGTTCTCCCGCTCGTACGGCCGCAGCTCCAGGGTGTTGTTGGGCCGCACCTCCTCCTGCTGCTCCTGGTCGGACCGGCCCTCCAGCCCGGCCAGCCCCTCGGAGACCTGGGCGAAGCGCGTACGGTCCACGACGTCCGGGGACGGGGCGCCCTCCAGATACGCGCGGAGGTGCCCGGCGGTCAGCCGCTCGATCTCGGCGCGGTCGGCGGTACGGGCCGGGAGGAAGCGCAGCCGGACGTGCGGCCCGCCTTCCCAGTACCGCAGGAAGAACCACCGCTGGACGAGACCGTCGGCCGTCAGCCGTGCGACCAGCGGGCGGACACCGTCGGTCAGCAGCGCGTCCTGGCCGGTGTCGTAGAAGATGTGCGCGCCCACCCAGTCCGCGCCCTCCGCGGTACCGGGGTCCAGCCGGTCGCTACCGGTCAGCATCTCGCCTCCGTCGATCGATGGTCGCCGGTCCCGGCGGGGCGGGAACCGGCCACCCCGATTCTCCGGCGGAGGCCGGGCGGCGGTCTTCACGGTACGACCACGGGGTGACCGAAGAACGGACCGAAGGCCACCGAAGAGGCACCACAGGCCCCGCGCGGCACCGAAGCCCGACCGCAGGCCGGGCCTTGACACGCGGCCGCCCGGCCGTCACAGCGTCGTACGCCGCACACACTCCTCGACGACCGCCCGCAGGCTGCCCGTACGGCGCAGCCGCTCCCGCTGGATGTGCGCCCCGTTGCCGCGGCCCATCAGGGTGTCCAGGCCCTCCTTGGCGAGCCCCAGGTCGCCGTTGTCCTCCAGCGCCTCGCCGACGTGGTCGAGCAGGGCGCGTACCACGGCCTCGGCGGGGGCCGGGGTCCAGGTGAGCGGATGGACGAGGCGGCCGGACAGTCCGGACCGGCCGGCCCGCCAGGCTGCCAGCCGCAACAGGCCGACCCCGGCCGGGTCCGGCGGTTCCCCCGCGCGCCACGCGCGGGCGGCGGTCTCCACCAGCCCGCGGGTCAGGGCGGCGATCAGCACCGTGTCGTCGGACTGCAGACAGACGTCGGCCACCCTGATCTCGACGGTGGGGTAGTGCCGCGACAGCCGGGCGTCGAAGTAGATCATGCCCTCGTCGAGCAGGGTCGCCGTGGCGAGCATCTCCCGCACCCGCCGGTGGTAGTTCTCCGCGCAGCCGAAGAGCTCCACCGGTCCGGACGACGGCCAGCGGCCCCACACCCGGCTCCGGTAGCTGCTGTACCGGGTGTCCTCGCCCTGCCAGAAGGGCGAGTTGGCGCTCAGCGCGAGCAGCGTCGGCAGCCACGGACGGATACGGTCCAGCACGGCCACGCCCTCGTCGTCCGACTCGACGGACACATGGATGTGGCAGCCGCAGGCGAGCTGTTCCAGCGCGGTGCTGCCGAACTCCTCCGCCAGCCGCTGGTAGCGCTCGTCGACGTTGAGGGACGGTACGACGGGCAGCGGCGAGGTGGCCAGGGCCACCAGTTCCGTACCGGCCCGGCGGGCCTGGCGCGCCGCCTCGCCGCGCCAGTGCGCGACCTCCGCGGCTAGGTCCTCCATCAGCAGCCGGGGCCGGGTCGCGATCTCCAGCTGCTCGCGGTGCAGTTCCTTGTCCAGGGTGGAATCCTCCGGAGACGTGGCCAGTACGGTCCCGGAAGCAGCTCGTGGCTTTCCTGAGTACGGGTCCACCAGGAGAAGCTCTTCTTCCACTCCCACACTCCGCATACGACAGCCTCTCTCGACCGGCGACGGTCAGCAGGACGGCTTTTTCGTGTCTGCTGACATGGGAAACGCTCGCGCGGCACGGCACAAGGGGTCGGGCGGCCACGGAGTGGCGCGATGAGGGCGGGAGCGGGCGGCCGCGCCCGCGGGGCCGGTGCGCGGTCGGTCGGACACCCGTACAAGCCGGGCCGGAGCTGCTCTGATGGAGGGGCACGCCATGAGGCGGACGAAGGGGGCGGGCCATGCCGGTGGTGCGGACCAACGGGATCAGTCTCGGGTACGAGGAGTACGGCGCCGGGGAGCCGGTCGTGATGGTCACCGGGACCGGCGCGCCGGGACGGGTGTGGCGTGCCCACCAGGTGCCCGCCCTGACCGCGGCCGGGTACCGGGTGATCACGTTCGACCACCGGGGCCTGTCGCCGGACGGTGCGTCCGGGGAGCCCTTCACCCTCGACGACCTGGCGGCCGACCTCGCCGGTCTCCTCACCCACGTCAGCTCGGGGCCCTGCCGTGTGGTCGGCTTCTCGCTGGGCTCGGTCGTCGTGCAGGAACTGCTCGTGGTCCGGCCGGAGCTGGTCCGCAGGGCCGTGCTGATGGCGACCATCGGCCGGGCGGACACACTGGTCCGCGCCATGGCGGCGGCCGAGATCGACCTGTGCGACAGCGGGGTCGCGCTTCCGCCCCGGTACGCGGCCTACGTCCAGGCGTTGCAGTACCTGTCGGGGGAGACGCTCGGTGATCCGGACCGGCTGCGCGGCTGGCTGGACGTGTTCGAAATGACGGCGACGGCGAGTTCCGCCGGAATGCGCGGGCAGCTCGGGCTTCAGGTGATCGAGGACCGGCGGGCCGCGTACCGGCACATCCGGTGTCCGTGTCTGGTCGTCGGATTCTCGGACGACCGGGTCGTCCGCCCGCGGCTGGCCGAGGAAGTGGCCGCGTGCATTCCCGGCTGCCGCTACACCCAGATATCCGGGTGCGGTCATTTCGGTTATCTGGAGAAGCCCGGCCCGGTGAATTCCGCGATCCTCGATTTCTTCGCGGAACCGAATCGCTGAGGGAACGTCAGGAAAGTCGCCGGAACACCCGGCCCCGGCCTTCCGATGGGCGGCGGCCGGGACCGGTGCGGGCCCGCGCGCGGCCCGTTCACGCGCCGAGTACGGCCCGGATGCGCTTCTTGTCGGGCTTGCCGACCGGCGTCAGCGGGATCTCGGTGACCAGGTGCAGCCCGGTGGGCGCGTACATCTCGCCCTTGTGGCGGGTGACGAAGTCCCGCAACTGGTCCGGGTCCAGCGGGCGTTCCGGTGCGGGGACGACCGCGACGTGCACCTCCTCGCCGGCGTCCGCGCGGCGCACGCCGAACGCCGCGCAGTGGGCGACGGCCGGGTGGGTGAGCAGCAGGTCCTCCAGCTCGCCGGTGTAGACGTGACCGCCCACCACGATGATCATGTCCTTGAGCCGGTCGACGAGGTACAGATAGCCCTGGTGGTCGAGGTAGCCCAGGTCGCCGGTGTGCACCCACCCGTCGCGCAGCACCTCGGCGGTGAGGCCGGGCTGCTTCCAGTAGCCGGTCATGGTCTGGCCGGAACGGACCCGGATCTCGCCCACCGACCCGACGGGGACGGGCGCGCCCCGCTCGTCGTGGAGGGAGACCTCGACGCCCGGGACCACCCGGCCCACCGTGGCCTGCCCCTCCGGGGACAGGTCCCGGTGCTCGTCCGGGCCGATGACGGTGATGTGGCCCGCCTCGGACTGGCCGTAGCCACCGAACAGGACCGTCCCGAAGGTCTCGTGCGCCTGCCGCAGCCGTGCCGGCGAGGCGGCGCAGCCGCCGTAGGTGATCCGCTGGATGCTGGACAGATCGGTACCGGCCAGGGCGGGGTGGTCGAGCAGGCGGTAGAGCAGCGGGGGCAGCAGCCACAGGTGGGTGATGCGCTCGCGCTCGACGGCGGCGAGCACCTCGCCGGGGACGAAGGAGTGCTGGAGCACCACGGAGCCGCCGGCCAGGAGGGTGGCGTCGGCGATGTTGCCGGCCACGTGCGCGAGGGTGGTGCAGGCCAGGAAGCGGGGCGGCTCGCCCGCGCCGGCGGAGCCGAAGGCGAGCATGTCCCGGTAGGGGCCGTGCGCCATGCGCACGCCCTTCGGGACGCCGGTGGTGCCGCCGGTGTGGCGTATGCACCAGTCGTCCTCGGGGCGAGCCGCGCTCCGCACCGGGGAGGGTTCGTGCCGTGCGGCGCGCGCCAGCAGGTCCTGGCCGTGCGGGCCGGGGCCGAAGGAGAGGACGTACGGAGGCCGGGCGCGGGTCAGCAGGCTTTCGGCGGCGTCCGGCAGGTCCGGGTCGATCAGCAGCAGCGCGGTGTCCACGCTCTCCGTGATGTGGGCGAGCGTCTCGGGGGCCATGCCCTGGTACAGGAAGACGGCCCGGGCGCCGAGCAGATTGGCGGCGTATCGCGTGATGAGGGCCTCCGGCCGGTTCCCGGAGAGCAGCGACACGGTGCTGCCGCGCCCGATGCCCCAGCCGGACAGTTCCCGGGCGATCCGGTACACGCTGCCGCGGAATTCCCCGGCGGTGACCTCGCGGCCGTCCGCCGTGGTGACCACGGGGCGGTCCGGAGTTTCCGCCAGGACGCCGAGGACGGATTCGACATAGGAGCAGAAGTCGTTCGTCGGGGAATTCACCTCTGCGGCAAGGAATTCGGTGGTCATGAAGTGTGTCTCCCTACTGATGTAGGCGATTACTACTTCTCGGTAAGCTAACAATTGGTTGCCGTATGAAGGTGTCCTGCTGATGAACAACGTGTGATGTCTGAAAAGTGTCTGGCGCGGCGCGCTTGCTTGTGCAGGGAGGGCCTGGGGTGTGGTGCGTCGTGGCGCACGCCACACGGCCCGGGCGGCCTCCCCTCGGGGGGACGGCAGGGGAGGCCGGGCCGTGTGCCGCCGCCGTGGCGGGGCGGGTCAGCGGGGCGAGAGCCGGTCGCGGACCGCCTTGAGCTGGGCCACCTGCGCCGACTGGCTCCGTACGACGGAGTCGGCGAGCCGTTTCGCGCCCGCGTCCCGGCCCAGTTTGCGCTCGGTGCGCGCCATCTGGATCGCGCCCTCGTGATGGCTGATCATCAGCTCGGTGAACTTCCGGTCGAAGGCGGCGCCCTCGGCGTCCTTCAGGGCGGCCATGTCCTGGTCGGACACCATCCCGTCCATGTCCGTCTCGTCCCGCCCGAGCTGCCCGTGGTCCATGCCGTGCGGGCTGTGCTCGGCGGAGGGCGACCCCGGATCACCGGAGCCCGTCGCGGCCGCCTCCGGCTCACCCCAGGACCGCAGCCACCCGCGCATGGTGGCGATCTCGGCGGTCTGCTCCTTGGAGATCGCCGCGGCCAGGTCCTTGACCTCCTGGTCGGAGGCGCGGGCACCGGCCGGTTCCGTCATCTCCACGGCCTGCCGGTGGTGCGGGATCATCCGCTGCACGAACCGTACGTCCGCGTCGTTGTGCGCGGCCGCCTCCGGAGAACCGCCGGGGGACGCCGCGGCGGAACCGCTCGCCGTCCGCGGCCCGCCGTCGTCGTCGCTCCCGCAGGCCGCAAGGGCCAGCGCCCCGGCGGCAAGGGCACCGGCCAGTGCGATACGGCGACCGGGAAGTCGCTCGCCTCGATGCATGATTCGCCCACCTCGATCTCTCTGCGCACGGCGGACACCCCGCGTGCGCGTCGGCCTACGCCCGCATTACCGACACGCGCGGAGATGCGAAGCGCACGGCGGCGCGGCACGCCGCGAAGTGATGAGGGGAGCGGTCGCGCGTTGACCGGAGGCGGGGCCGTGGTCAGCCGTTCCGCGGTGTCACGGCGTCGCGGTGTCACGGGGCCGAGAGGACGAGGGGGCAAGACAGGCGGTCGGACGTCACCGCCCGCCCCGCCCCGCGCTTCAGGCGCCGCTGTCGCCCCTGAGCCGCATGTCGACGTCGACCACCCCTTCGACGGCCCGGGCGAGCCGCGCCGCCACCGGTATGAGCGAGGTGTCGGCGATGGCCCCGGCGAGGGTGACGATGCCCTGGGACACCTCGACGGTCAACTGCTGTCGCCGGGACGCGAAGAGCTGCCCGACGACCGTCCGCCGCACCTCCTCGGCGATGTCCTCGTCCTCGCGGAGGAAGACCTTCAGGAGGTCGCTGCGGCTGACGACCCCTTCGAGCCTGCCGAGGGCGTCCACCACCGGCATCCGTTTGATCCGGTACCAGGCCATGGTGCGGGCGGCCTGCGCGAGGCTGGCGTCCGCGTGCACGGTGACGGCGGGGGCCGTCATCAGCTCGTCGGCCGTGACGCCCCCGGACTTGATCAGGGCGTCCAGGACGCGCATCTGCTCGATGCGCGAGGGGGTGTGGTCGCGGAACTCCTCCTTGGGCAGCAGATCGGCCTCGGACACCACACCGACCACCCGGCCCTCCCCTTCGACGACGGGCAGGGCGCTGACCTTCCACTGCTCCATCGTGCGGACGATCTCCTTGAAGGGGGCGGTACGGCCGATACTGATCACGGTGTGGGTCATCACGTCGCCGACGGTGCGGGGGTTGTTGTTCCCTGGCGTCACGGGCTCCTGCATCACGGACTCCTTCAGCGCGGGCTCCTTCCCCCAGGGTTGTGCATCACGGGCCCGTGCACCACACACCCGTCCACCGGGCCCGGAGCCGGGGCCGGCGGCGTGAGGAGGATCCGCCGGCCCCGACGGCCGGAAACCTGTGCCCGGGCCCCGGGCGCCCGGCCAGGGCCCGGACACAGGTGGTCAGTGCGCGCCGCTCCCGTACGGCCCGAAGAGGTCGAGCAGCCGGGTCCGCGCGCACCGCAGCCGGTCCCCGATCACCTGGGAGTACCGGAGCACCAGCGCGTGCCCGAGCGCGGGGTCCTCCTCGCACAGCGCCCGTATCTCCCGCGCGTCGAACTCCCAGGCCCGCACCGGGCTCAGCGTCTCCGCGCCCAGGTGCCAGCAGTACGGCGGGAACAGCCACGACCAGCCCAGCAGGTCGCCCGGGTGCAGGGTCTCGACGACGGCGGGCCGGCGGCCCGGTACCCGCAGGTCGAGCTGGACCGCTCCGGTACGCAGGATCCAGAAGCGGTCGGCCTTCCGGTCCTCCTCGAAGATCCGTGTCCCGGCCGGGAAGGAGACTTCCCGCGCCCGCGCCATCAGCCGCTCACGGTGTTCCGCGGGCAGTGCACCGAGCCGTGCGTTCGTCGTCCTCACCGCGCCACCTCCCCTTCCTGCGCGGTACCGGAGCCCGCGGCGGTACCGGGCGGGCCTCCGGGACCGGCGGGTCCCATGTCCTCAGGATCCGCCGTCGGCGGGCGCCCCGGGACGGGCCGAACAGCCCCTTCACCGGGCCGAACAGCCCTCCCTGACCGGCTTGTCAGGCCGAGGCGGCGCCTTGGCGGCGGACCGCGGGCCGGACGATGCGCCCGGCCCGCAGGTGGTGGACGGTGTCGGTGCAGTCGGCCACGAGGTCCAGCTGGTGGCTGACGAGGACGAGCGTCAGCCGGCGTTCGGCGCGCAGCCGGGTGAGCAGGTCCAGGACCGCGGTGGCGGTCGCCGGGTCGAGGGCGGAGGTGACCTCGTCGCACAGGAGGAGGTCGGGTTCGGTGGCGAGGGCGCGGGCTATGGAGGCGCGTTGGCGTTGCCCGCCCGACAGTTCGTGCGGGTAGCGGCGGGCGATGTCGCGGGGGAGGCCGACGGCTTCGAGGAGGCTGCCGACCCGTTCGGACAGGTCCCGGGCGGCGACGACACGGTGGAGCCGGAGCGGGCGGGTGAGCGTGGCACCGACGGTGCGCGAGGGGTTGAGGGCGCCCAGGGGGTTCTGCGGGACGAACTGGATGCGCCGTTGCTGGTCGCGGCTGCGCTTGCGGGCGTTCGCGGGCAGCGGGTGGCCGTTCCAGGTCAGGGTGCCGGTCTGCGGGACCTGGAGGCCGGCGAGCGTCCGCAGGAGGGTCGTCTTGCCGCACCCGGAGGGACCGGTGATGCCGGTGGCGGAGCCGATGGGTATGTGGAGGCCGGCGCCTTCCAGGGCGTGATGGGTGTGGCCGCGGTGGGTGAAGGCGACGTGCAGGTTGTCGGCGCGCAGGCCCCCGGGGGCGGCCGCGGTCCCCTCGGCCGAGGCCGAACCCGAAACGGACAGCGGTGCGGACACCGAGGCGGAAGCCGTCCCCGACGCGGAAGCCGAAGCGGAAGCCGACGCCGGAGCCACCCCGGAGGCGGCACCGGAGCGGCGCGCCGGACGGCCCGGAGCGGGCAGCGCCGTAGGGGCGGATGCGTACGGAACGGCCCCGGCTCCGGCGTCCAGGGTGACGACCGAGTCGGCGCAGGCCCCGACGACGTGCGGATCGTGGCTGGCCATGATGACGGCGAGGCCGTGTTCGGCGGCGAGCCGGCGCAGGAGCGCGGTGATGTCGTCGCGCAGGTCCGCGTCGAGTCCGGCGGTGGGTTCGTCCAGCAGCAGCACTTCGGGACGCCGGGCGAGCGCGCGGGCCAGCGCGAGCCGTCGCTGCTGCCCGCCGGACAGGGCTCCGGGGCGGTGATGGGCGAGCGGGGGCGGCAGACGGCACTCGGCCATGACCCGTTCGACGGCCTCGGGCGAGGGGTCGGCGGCCAGTTCGGTGATCAGACGGCGGGCCGTCATCCGCGGGTTGAGGGCGGACCCCGGGTCCTGGCCCACATAGGCGACGTGCCGGCGGCGCAGGGTGCGCAGCGCTCCGGGCGCGAGCGTCAGTACGTCCTGCCCCAGCACCTCGACGCTGCCGGAGAGGACGCGTGCGCCCTGCGGCAGTTCGCCGATCACGGCACGCAGCAGCGTCGTCTTGCCGGAGCCGGACGGCCCGGTGAGGGCGGTGATGCGGCCGCCGCGCAGGCGGAGGCCGGTGCGGCGCAGGAGCACCGGCCCGGTGGCGAGGCCGATTTCGAGGCCGGTGACGGTGACGGGCGGCGGGGAGTCGGTCACGGCGGAGTCCTGGGGAGCGGGCGCGCGAGCGCGGGCGGCCGGGGGTGTGACACAGGCTCTCAGCGCAGGGCGGCCCTGCGCGCGGTGGCGGGTGCCAGGGCGCTGGCGGCGAGGTTGACGCTGATGGCGAGCAGGCCGATGGCGAGGCCGGGGGCTACCACCGCCCACGGGTTGAGGAGGATGCCGGGGCCGTTCTCCCGGATCATCAGGGCCCAGTCGGCCTCCGGCGGCCGGGGGCCGAGCTGGAGGAAGCCGGCCATGGAGATGACGTACACCGCGTCGACGAAGCGCAGGCCGAACAGGGCGAGGACGGTGGCGCGCAGGTTGGGCAGGATCTCCCGCAGCGCCAGGTGCCCCGGGTGCTCGCCGCTCGCGACGGCGGCCTCGACGAACCCGGTGGCGGCGACCGGCGCCGCCGCACCGGCGACGATCCGTACCGCGTACGGAGTCCCCAGAAGGACGGCGGCCACGGTGATCGCGAGGCGGCCGCCGCCCGGCCAGGCCAGCGCGAGCAGCATGATGCCCAGCACCGGCGGAAGGAGGATCGCGGTGTCCGCCGCGCGTTCGACCAGCCTCCCCAGCCGCGGGCTGAGGACGGCGAAACACCCCAGCAGGGTCGCCAGGAAAGTGACCACCACGGCCACCACGAGCGCGCTGCCGATCAGCGCGCTCCCGCCGTTCAGCAGGCGGCTGAGCACGTCCCGGCCGAGCTGGTCCCCGCCCAGCGCGGCGCCGCCCGCGCCCGCCTCGCCGTACGGCGCGGTGACCGGCTTGTCGACCGGGTGCGCGGCGAGCAGCGGACCCGCCAGGGCCACCAGGACGAGCAGCACGGCGGGGACGACGGGGGCCAGGACGCGGGGCTCCAGCCGGCCCGGCCGGCGCGGCCGGGCGTGCACCTCGGCGGCGGTCACGAGCGGGCTCCCAGAGTACGGGCGCGTACCAGGTCGGCCAGCAGCAGGACGACGGTGATCAGCGCGGCCGAGCAGGCGACGACGGCCGCGATGACCGGGGTGTCGCGGTCGGCGACGGCCCCGGCCAGCACCGTGCCGATGCCGGGGTGGTTGAAGAGCGTCTCGACGACGACCGTACCGCCGAGCAGCATGCCGGTGGAGGTGGCGACGCCGGTGGCGATGGCGGGCCAGGCGCCCGGCAGCGCGTGCCGGAGCAGCACCTGGCGGGTGGTCAGCCCGTCCAGGCGGGCCGCCTCGACGTGCGGGGTGGCGGCCTGGTCGGCGAGGGCGCCGCGGACGATACGGGTGTTCCAGCCGGTCTGCGGCACGGTCAGCGCCAGCACCGGCATCACCAGCATGGTCCAAGTGGCGGGGGCGCCGTCGGCGCCGATGACGGTGGCGGCGGGCAGCCAGCCCGTCCAGAGCGACAGGACGAGCAACAGGCCGACGGCGACCACGAATTCGGGCAGCGCGAAGGCGGCGGTGGAGGTGAGGTCCACGGCCCGGTCCACCAGGCCCTTCGGGCGCGCGGCGGCCCAGGCCCCCAGGGCCAGTGCGCCGAGGACGGTCAGGACGAAGGCGGTGCCGCCCAGCAGCACGGTGTTGGGCAGCGGCGCCGCGAGGAGGTCGCCGACGCGTTCGCCGCGGGCCGAGGTGCCCAGGTCGCCGGTGGGCAGCGCGGTGATCCAGTCCCAGAAGCGCTCCCACACCGGCCGGTCCAGGCCGAGCAGGCGGCGGCGCGCGGCGACGCCCGCCGCGCCCTCGCCGCGCTCCGACGTGGCCGTGGCCGCGTCGCCCGGCAGCAGCTCGATCGCGGCGAAGACGAGCGCGAGCAGCACCACCAGCATCAGGACGCGCTTGGCCAGGACGGCCGCCGCCCGTGCGGCCAGGGCACCGGCACGCCGCGCGGCGGGCTTCGGCACGGGCCGGACGGCGGCCTCGGCGGGCCGGGTGCCGGTCTCCGTCACGGGGCGAGCCAGACGTTTTCGAGCTGGACGCGCCCGTAGCCGGGCAGCTTCGGCAGACCGTGCACCTTCGGCGCGGCCAGGTCGATGCCGTCCGCCATGCCCCACAGCAGATAGCCGGACCGCTCGTGCTCGATGCGCTGGAGATCGCGCAGGGCGGCGGCGCGGGCGGCGCGGTCGGCGGTGGCCATGACCTTGCGGTACGCGGCGTCGAACGCCGTGTCGGACCAGTCCGCCTCGTTCTGGCCGGCCCCGGTGGTCAGGGTCTTGGACGCGAAGAACACCACCGAGTCGTTGGTGCCCCAGTAGTTGGTGTAGAAGTCGCCCTTGAGCCAGGTCTTCTGGTAGAAGGCGCCGGACTCCTGCTTGACGACCTCGATCCTGACGCCGGCCTCGCGGGCCTGGGAGGCGAAGAGGGTGGCGGACTCGGCGAGTCCGGCGACGTCCTCGGTGGTGACGAGCTGATACGTACGGGAGAAGTCGAACCCGGCGTCGGTCAGCAGCCGTTCGGCCCTGGCCAGGTCGCGCTTGCGCTGCGGGATGTCCTTGGCGTAGGCGGGATCGCCCGTACCGAGGATGTCGTTGGCGACCGTCCCGTACCCGGACAGCACCTGGGCGACCATCGCCTCGCGGTCCACCAGCAGCTTCATCGCCTCGCGTACCTTCGGATCGGCGAACGGGCCGCTGGAGGTGCGCATCACGATGGGCATGGCCATGTCGTCCGGGCGCCGGACGATCCGGATGTCCCGGCGCGCCTTGGCCGTACGGGCGGCGACGGCGCCGACGTTGGACGCCACGTCGATCTGCCCGGACAGCATCGCGTTGGACATCGCCTGCGGGCTCTGGAACATGGTGACCTCGACGGCGTCGAGGTGGACCGCGCCGCCGTGCCAGTCCGCGTTGCGCACCAGCCGGGCGTTGCCGTCGCGGTACCAGTCCAGCTTGAAGGGGCCGGTCCCGGGGGCCTCGGGTATGTCCTTGCCGGCGGTGCCCTTCTTGAGGACGAAGGTCGACAGCCGGGTGAGCAGGGGGAGTTCGGCGTTGGGGTAGTCGGAGACGAGGACGACGGTGCGCTTGCCGTCGGCGGTGATGTGGTCCGCCGTGACGCCGGGCAGCCGGGCCGCCCCGGACGGGGTGCCGCGCAGGCGGCGCAGCGACCAGACCACGTCGTCGGCGGTGACGGGGGTCCCGTCGTGGAAGGCGGCGCCCTCGGCGACGGTGAACCGCCAGGTCCTGAGGTCCTTCGAGGGGGTGAAGGCGGAGGCGAGGCGGCCGACGGTGTTGTCCTTGTCGCCCGGCGCCGTCAGCGTGTCGTACACGAGGGCGATGACGAGGTAGTCGCTCTCGTTGCCCTGGGTGCCGTGCGGGTCGCGGGTGATCGCCGAGGGACGGCCCAGGGCGCCGATGCGCAGGGTGCCGCCCTGCCGCGGGGAGCCGCCGGCGGCGGGTGCCGCGCCGTCGCCGCCGCACGCCGAGAGCAGCGCGGACGCGCCCAAGCCCCCGCCGGCCGCGAGCAGTTGCCTTCTGGTGAAGTCCACGCCGCCTCGCTCTGTTCGTTCGGTCACTTAGGGTTGCCTACCCTAATGAGATCCGAGTGCGCAAGGGCGCTCGCCGCCGAGTGCGCCTTTTGGGGGTCGTCAACTGGGCCTTAACGGGCGGGAGTTGCTGGAAGGTGGGCGAGTACGGCAAAAGAAGTGAGGTTTGCCTTACCTAAGTTGGATCGGTAGCGTCGTTACTGTCCGCTGGACCCCGGACACGGAACGGCAGCCATGGCCGCCCCTGCCCGGCCCGTCGAGCGCGCCGCGCCCTGCCCGCGCGACGCCGCACCGGACCCGATTCCCACCCTCAACGGAAACGGACTGCCTCGACATGACCACGGGAGCCGCCCCCGTCCGCCAGCTCGACCCCGCCGACGCCACGGAACTGCGCCGCACCGCCGAGAAGATCCTCGCCGCGGCCGGCACCTCCGCCGCCTCCCCGTATCTCCTCGCCCGCGTCGCGGAGTCCGCCGCCGTACTGCCCGGCACGGTCCGGCACCAACTGCGGCCGGTCGACACCGACGACGGCCTGTTCGTACTGCGCGGCCTGCACGTCGACGACCTCGAACTCGGCCCCACCCCGGCGGGCTGGGCCGCCGCCGGCGACAGCGGCGCCGTGCACGACGTCGTCCTGCTGCTGCTCGCCACCGCCATGGGCAACCCCCTCGCCTGGGAAGGCCAGCAGGACGGCCGCTTCGTGCACAACATCGTCCCCGCCCCCGGCCACGAGGCCGAGCAGACCGGCGCCAGCAGCACCGTGCTGCTCAGCCCGCACACCGAGGACGCCTTCCACCCCGGCCGCGCCCACCTGCTCATGCTCAGTTGCATGCGCAACCACGACCGCATCGCCACCACGGCGGCCGGCATCCGCAACGTACGGCTCGACGCGGCCGACATCGAGCTGCTGAGCCGCCCGCTGCTGCCGATCCTGCCTGACGACGCGTACACCGAGGCCAAGAACTTCGACGGCGGCCCGCCGCCCGCCGTCCCCACCCTCTTCCGATCGGACGACGGCCTGACCCTGCGCTTCGACCCCGCCTACACCCCCCTGGACGACGCGCCGCCCGCCCATCGCGCCGCCTACGAGCGCCTGGAGCACGAACTCGCCCGCGTATCCGGCGCCGTGCGCCTCGCACCGGGCGAGGTGCTCGTCGTCGACAACGACCTGGTCGTACACGGCCGGGTGCCTTTCCGGGCCCGCTACGACGGCACCGACCGCTGGCTCAAGCGTGCCTCCGTCCGTGTCCCCGCGCGCCGTACGCGCCCCCTGGCCGAGGCGTCGGAGCACGGTTACGGTCAGGCCGCCGTCGAAGCCCACACCGGATGACCAACCGCACCGGATGACAGCCCGCAGCTCCCCGAGGACGGACATGACCGACAGCACCGTGGCCGCCTGCTCCCGCTCCATATCCGCCGGCGACCGCACCCTGCGCATCCTGACCACCAGCGACCTGGCCGGCCTCGGCATCGCGCTCGCCGATGTCGTGGCCACCGTCGAAGGCGCCTACCGCACCCTCGCCGCGGGCGGCTCCGACAACCCGCGCAAACTCACCGTCAAACCCGACGACGGACACTCCGTCGCCTACGCGATGCTCGGCCGGGACGGTTCCCGCGACGTCGTCGCCGTCAAGACCTCGTACAAGCACGGCCTGGACAAGGACCGCGGGAGCCAGCACTACTACACGACGCTGACGCTCTACGACGACATCACCGGCCTGCCCGTCGCCCTGATGGACTGCGGCCGCATCGGCTCGCTGCGCACCCCGGCCGTCTCCGCCCTGCTGGCCCGCGAGTGCGCCCCGCCCGGCGCCCGCGGCGCCCTGGTCGTCGGCACCGGCACGCAAGGCCGCCTGACCCTCCCGTTCCTGCTGACGACCCTGCCGGACCTGGAACGCCTGATGCTGTACGGCAGCCACCCCGAGGGCATCGCGGCGGTACGCGAAGAACTGCGCGCCCACTTCCCGGACCGGGACGTGGAACGCGTCACCGACCTGCGGGCCGCGGCGGGCGACGCCGACGTCGTCGTGGCGACCGCGGGCGGCCACACCACGGCGGCCGTCGAGGCCGACTGGCTCCGGCCCGGCGCGCTGTCCGTCCTCGTGGGACACGGACTGGCGCCGTCCACCCTGCACCGCGCCGACCGGGTCGTGGCGACCAGCGAGGCGCAGATGAAGGTCACCGGCACCGACATGGCGGACGCGGCGGGCCGGTTGCCCGCCGTGGACGCCGAGTTCCCGGCCGTACTGGCCGGTACCGCCACCGGCCGCGGCACGGCGCGGGAACGCGTCTTCGCCTACAACAGCGGACTGGTCGTCACCGACATCGCCCTCGGCCACCGCTTCGCCCGACTCGCCCTCGACCAGGGGCTGGGAACGCAGGTGGCACTGTGGCGGTGACCGGACTGCGCCCAGCCGACGTACCGACGCTGCCCGCCCACCCCGACCCCGGAACCGACCGGATCATGGACAGCGGTCTGCTGCACGAACTGTCCTACGCCTTCGGCGGCCCCTTCCACTTCCTGCTCCCGCACCGCTTCGACGCCAACCTCACCGCCTTCCGCGCCGCCCTCGACGGCGCCGGGGTGGCCGGGCGCGTGTACTACGCGAAGAAGGCCAACAAGGCCGCCGTCTGGGCGGAACGCTGCGCCGCGCACGGCGCGGGCGTGGACGTGGCGAGCGTCCCCGAACTGCGCGAAGCCCTCGGCCACGGTGTACGCGGCGAGCACATCGTCGTCACCGGGCCGGCCAAGAGCGACGCACTGCTGCGCCTGGCCGCACTCCAGGGCTGCCTGGTCGCCGTCGACGCCCTGGACGAACTCGACCTCCTCGTCACGCTCGCCCTGACCGGCACCGCACGCCCCGCCCGCCTGCTGCTGCGCCGCCTGCCGCCCGCGCAGCCGCACAGCCGCTTCGGCATGACGGCCGCCGAGCTGGACACCGCACTCGACCGGTGCGTACGCGCCGGGGACGCCGTACGGATGGAAGGCTTCAGCTTCCACCTGTCCGGATACGCCGTCCAGCCGCGCGCCGACCTCGCCGGGGAGCTTCTCGACCGGTGCCTGCGCGCGCGGGAACTGGGCCTGCGGGCCGACCGGATCAGCATCGGCGGCGGCTTCGCCGTCGACTACAGCAGCGCCCGCCACTGGCAGGCGTTCCTCGCCGCGCAGCGCCCCGCGCACTACCACGCGCACAAGACGTTCGAGGCCGACGGCTTCTATCCGTACCACTCGCCCGTCGCCGGGGCCGACGCCCTGCGCGCCGTCCTCGCCGCCGTCCCCGCGGGTGGCCGTACCCGCCTGGCAGACCGGCTCAAGGAGACCGCCACGCTGCTGATGGCGGAACCCGGCCGGGCCCTGCTCGACGGCGCCGGCGCGTCGGTCTTCTGCGTCCAGGGCGTCAAGGAACGTGACGGCTACCGCGTCCTCACGGTCGACGGCACCAGCCTCAGCCTCTCCGAGCAGTGGTTCAACAGCGAGTACCTGCCCGACCCGTACCTGGTCACCCCGGACGGACGGGCCCGCGGCGACGCGGTGCACCCCGCGTGCGTCGGCGGCGCGACGTGCCTGGAGTCGGACCTGCTCACCTGGCGCAAGGTCCCGTTCCCCGCCCGGCCGCGCGTCGGCGACCTGCTGGTCTACCCGAACACCGCCGGGTACCAGATGGATTCGAACGAGTCCCCGTTCCACGATCTGCCGCTGCCGCCCAAGGTCGTCGTGGACCGCCTGGACCCCCGGCCGCGCTGGCGTCTCGACCGACGCCCCGCGCGCTGAGGAACGCGCCTCGGCCCGTCGTCGCGCCCCCCTTCGTGACCAGCCCTTCCCCGCCCAGGAGCCGCCCAGTGAAAGAGGCCCTCGCGCGCCCCGCCGTGGTCTCCCGCATATCCGACCTCATCGGCCGCACCCCGCTGTACGAGCTGTGCCGCACCGAGACGGGCAGCCGCCTGCTGCTCAAACTGGAGATGTTCAACCCGACCGGCACCGCCAAGATCCGGATGGCCCGCCAGATGGTCCTCGACGCCGAGGCACGCGGCGAACTGCGGCCCGGCGGCCGCATCGTCGAGTCCACCTCCGGCAACACCGGCCTCGGCCTCGCGGTGATCGCCGCCGAGCGCGGCTACACCTTCACCGCCGTCGTCGACCACCACGCCTGCACCGACAAACTGCGCGCCATGCGGGCCCTGGGCGCCGAACTCGTCCACGTCGCCGACGACGGCACCGACGAGCTGGCCACCGCCGCCCGGGAGGAACTGGCCGCGGAGATCGCCCGCGGACAGCACAACACCGTCTTCACCGAACAGCACAACAACCCCAGCAACGGCATCGGTTACTTCCCCGTCGCCCACGAGCTCCACCAGGCCCTCGACGGGAGGATCGACGTCCTGATCGGCGCGGTGGGCACCGGCGGCGCCCTCTGCGGCACCGCCCGCGAACTGCGCGCCCTCGTCCCCGGCTGCCGGACGGTCGGCGTCGAACCCAAGGGCTCCATCGCCTTCGGCGGACCGGCCCACGACTACTACCAGTCCGGTACCGGCACGCCCGAAGGCGCCGAGATCGGCGCGCTCGTCGACTTCGGACTGATCGACGACGGCGTGAAGGCCGGCGACATCGAGGCATTCGCCACTGCCCGCGCCGTCGCCCGCGCGACCGGCCTGCTGATCGGCGGCTCCGCGGGCGGTGTCGTCCACGAGGCCCTGTCCCGGCTCCCCGCCGCCCCGCCCGGCACCACTATGGTCGCTCTGGTCAACGACGGCGGCGAGAAGTACCTGGACACCGTCTTCGACGACGACTGGATGCACGCCCGCGCCCTCCTCGACCGCGACCTGGAACGCGAAATCGACGAGACGCTCACCAAACTCCGCAGGACATGAGCCGACCCATGCGGGTGACCACGCTCCTCCGCGACAGCCGCGCCCTGGCCGCCCTCGCCGTCCCCCTCGTCCTGACCCAGCTCGCCCAGGTCGCCCTGACGACCACCGACACCGTGATGATGGGGACGCTCGGCACGACCGACCTCGCGGCGGGCGGGCTGGCCATCGTCGTCTTCAACCAGCTACGCACCATGGGCGTCGGCCTCGTCACCTCCGTCGGCAACGGCATCGCCGCGGCTTCGGCGCGCGCCGAGACCGCGCGGGCCGAAGCCGCGGGGGCCGGGCCGGCGGACACGGGCCCGAGCGCGGGGGACCAAGAAATCCGTACGACCGTCCGCGCCGGGCTGGCCGTGGCGACCCTCGCCGGACTGGCGGGCGCCGTCCTCATGCTGCTCATCGGCCAGGCGCTGACCCGGCTCGGCCAGGAGGCGGACGTCGTCGACCGGGCGCGGACGATGCTGCTCGCCCTCGCGCCGGGCCTGCTGCCGTGTCTGTGGTTCCAGGCCGTCCGCCAGTTCACCGTGGGGATGCGGCGGCCGCAGGCGCTGCTGCGCATCACCGTCGCCTCCGTCGCCGTCAACGCCGCGCTCAACTGGGGGCTGATCCACGGCACCTGGGGGCTGCCCGAGCTGGGCCTGCCCGGCGTGGGCGTGGCCACCACCCTCGTGTACTTCCTCTCCTTCCTGGCGCTGTACGCCGCCGCGAAACGCGACCCGGTGCTCGGCCCCCACCTGAGCCTGAACATCGCCGGGGCCGACCGCGCCGCGGCCGTCCGCATCGTCCGGCTCGGAGTGCCGATCGCCGCGACCTACGGGTCCGAGGCCGGGTTCTTCTCCGTCACCGCCCTGATGGCCGGCTCGTTCGGCAGCGCCGCACTGGCCGCGCACACCGCCGTCAACCAGCTCGTCTACATCGTCTTCCAGGTCGCCGTCGGCCTCTCCCACGCCGCGTCCGTCAACGTCAGCCGCGAACTCGCCCTCGGCCGCACCGACACCGCGCTGCGCATCAAGAACTCCGCACTGGCCTGCGCGGGCGCCGTCATGGCCGTCGTCGCGGTCGTCTACGTCACGCTGCCCGGACCGGTCCTCGCCCCGTTCTTCGACACCGGCCGCGCCCGGGACACCGAAGCCGTCACCATCGCCACCCACCTGCTGCTGGTCGTCATGGTCCTGCAATTCTTCGACTGCGCCCAGAACATCGGCGTCGGTCTCCTGCGCGGGCTGGACGACACCAAGAGCGGCTTCCGCATCACCCTCGTCGGCTACTGGGCCGTGGGCCTGCCCGCCGCCTGGCTCCTGGGCTTCGCCGCGGGACTGCACGCCCTCGGCATCTGGCTCGGCCTGCTCACCGGCCTCGCCACCACCGCCGTCCTGCTCCTGCGCCGCTACGGCAGCAGACTGCGGGCCCGGGCGGGCGCACCGCGGACAGCGCGAGCCGCGTGAACGCCGCCCTGCGGGCCGTAGGAGAGCCGCCCTACGGCCACACCACCTTCCGGAAGTCGTACGAGCCGTCCGGCTTCAGTTCCACCAGCGCGAGCGGCTTGCCCACCGGATCGCCGTGGTCGTCGAAGCGGATCGGCCCGCTCACGCCGTACACCGGCTTGCTGCCGCTGATCTGGAGCAGCATCTGGCGGGTGCTGCCGGTGGTGACCGGGCTGCTGCCCTGCCGGCCGGCGCCCTCGCGGATCGCCACCCCCAGGGTGAGCAGGGTGTCGTGGCCCATCATCGCCTGCCCGTCGGCCAGTTCGGTGTCCAGCCGGCGGATGTCCTTCCGGTAGGCGTCGCGGAACTGCGGCAGCGGGTTGACGGAGCCGGGGTACGCGTCCGTCCACTGGTCGGGGTGGGCCAGCACGGTGTGATGCACGGTGACCCGGCTGCGCTGCCACACCTTCCGGAACGCCTGGCGCGACTCGTAGCTCTCCGGCACGTCGAAGACGCCCACCACGTCGTCCGCCGTGACCACCGTGGTCGGGCAGCGCCGGCCGGCGGCGGCCATCGCCTCGATGAAGACGCGCAGCGCCCGCCCCCGGCCCGCGAAGTACACGGCGTCCGGCGGGTCGGCGCACACCCGGTCGGCGAGCGAGGAGAAGGCGTTGGCGGTGGCCGGGTCGGCCGAACTGTAGGCCAGGCCCAGGTCGGTGACCTTCAGGCCGTGGCGTGCGGCGGCCGCGCTGAAACTCCGGTACAGGGAGGTGCTGTAGGTGTCCTGTTCGCTGCGGTCCCTGATGGTCGTCACGCGGTACGGGCGCTGCTGTCCGGGGCGGTTCTGCAGGGTCCGCAGGTGGCGGACCGCGGCCGACGCCTGGTCGGAGTTGGTCGCCGCCACCCGCCAGAAGCCGGTCTGCCCCGGCCGGTTCATGGCATCGGCGGTCACCGTCGAGCCCATCATGGGAATCCTGGCCTCCCGCAGGGCGTCCACCGCCTGCTGGGTGGTCCGGCGGCTCTGCCCGAGACCCGCCACGGCGACCAGGTGCTGGCCCCCGTCCTTCATCTCCTTGAGCTGGTCCACCAGCGGCTCCCACTGCGCCGACCCGGCACCGCTGTTCGCCAGCAGCAGCTTGATCTGCGGCGAGTCGCCGCGCCCGCCACGCCGCGGGTCGTTCAGCTCGCGCTGGGCCAGGTAGGCCCCCTCCAGCTCCCGGCGTATGCTGTCGCGCCCCCGGTCCCCGGTGCCCGTCGTCATCGGCTGGAGGTAGGCCACCGACACCCAGGGTTTGCCGGACGCCGCCACCCGCCGGTTCTCGGCGAGGATCTGCCGGGAGATGTCCCGCAGCGAGGCGTCGAACACGTACGAGCCGTCGCTGACGCCCACGCACTCGTTCCGCGGCCCCTGCTCCCGCACCCCGTCCGCACATCGCTCGAACACCCTGTCGTACACCCAGTACCCGCCCACGCCCAGGGCGCCCGCGACGGCCACGGCGACGGCGGCCCGCAGCCATCTGCGGGGCTGCGGCCGCGGGGCCGTGAGCTGGTCCTCGCCACTCATCCGACGGTCACCAGGGCTTCCTCTCGTAGGCGGCCGCCCGCTGCCACAGCACGTCGTGGTCCGTCTCGTCGCCCAGCCGGCCGCTCAGGGTCTGCAGTGCATCGGCAATCTTCGGGTACAGCTCGGCCACCGGGTCGCCCAACGGGTCGGACCACAGCGACGCGCAGGGATCGGACGCCGGGTGGGTGGTGATCCACCCGGCGACCAGCAGGCGGGTGACCGTCAACTGCTCGGGCGGGCTCTGCGCCCGCGCGAGCCGGTGCTGGAACTCCGCGCCCGCCGAGCGTTCCAGCGTGTCCGCCTCCCAGCGGCGCGGCGCGCGCTGGATGAAGGACAGTTCCGCGCACCACGCCTGCGCCGAGCCACCGCCCCCGCACACGTCGAGGAAGCGCTCGTGCAGATAGGCCGCGGCCCCCTGGACGTCACCGGCCGCCAGCCGGTGGTAGGCCCCGGCCCGCCCCGACTCGGCCGCGTCCCGCAGGATCTCGTGCGTACGGACCCACGGCACACGGGCGTCGGCAGGCGCCGTGGCCAGCGACAGCCGGCCCAGCAGCAGGGTGCGGACCATGGCCGGGAGCGCGCTGTGCGGCTGTCCGTCGAAGATGATCCGTTCGGCGTGCCGGTCGTCGTGGGCCAGGCCGCGCAGGAGCCGCGGCGGGGCGTCGGCCTGCCGCCACAGGTCGGCGGCGCTCGCGGCCTGCCCGAGGGTGACGGCGGCGGCCGCGCGGGGCAGCGCGCCGTCGGCCAGCTCCCGCGGCAGGTCCTGGAGGAGCAGTTCCAGCAGCTCGTCCGCGACGGAGTGCGGGCCTTCGGGCGCCAGCACCCTGCGCAGCCGCTGCCCGCAGGGCACGTCCGGCGCGAAGTCCTCCAGCGCGGCCAGCACCGCACCGGTCGCGGCCGGGTGGCCGCGCGTCAGCTCGTGGACCGTACGGCCCAGCCAGGCGACCGGATGCGTGATGCCCGCCAGCGCCGCCTGCGGCATCCGCTTCACGTACGGACCGGCCTGCTCCTGCACCTCGGCGCGGTCCAGCGGACGCAACTGCGCCACCTCCAGCCGGGCGCCGCCGCCGGGCCGGGCGACGGTCCGCGGCACGAACGACTCCGGTCCGTCCTCCTGTTCCGGCGGCTGCCAGCACGACAGGTAGCTGCCGAGCGGCCGGGGCCCTTGCTCCAATTGCCGCAGCACGTCCGGCGCGCGGCGCGCGCTCGCCACGACCACCAGCGGGTCCCGGTGCTCCGGCCCCGCGGTGGCCCGCGCCTCGACCAGGGCCTGGAGGAACGCGTCGCCCAGCTCGCTGTCGGCGTTGTCCAGCAGCACCAGGCAGCGCAGGGTGCGGGCGCGGTCGCCGCCGTGTCGGGTGTACGCGCCCTGGAGATCGGCGAGGAACGCCTGGAGCAGCACCGACTCGGCGCGCTCCCGCTGGGCCGCCGTGCCGTGCCGGAAGTGCTGGTTCAGCTCGACGAGGGCGTCCGCCGGGACCTGGGGCCGGGAGCCGCCGCGCGGTACCCGGCCGACCCTCCGGTGCACGCCCCACCACACCCGGGCCCGCTGCCACCCCTGTATCAGCGGCACGACCGCCGCCGACCAGCCGGGCAGCCCCATCGGCACACCGACCGAGGCCACCAGATCCCGCAGCACCGCCAGCGAATGGTCCTCCGCACGGCCCGTCCGCAGCGCCTCGCGCATCTGGCCGAGCGCGGCGTCCCGGCTCTCCGGGTCGGCCTCGGCGGACAGCGCCATCAGCAGGACGGCGAAGGACGGCAGGGCCAGCGGCGGGAAGTCCGGCCGGCGGGCGTTGAGCTGGAAGGCGATGCGGGCCAGGACGTCGACGGGGTGGTGCACCCCGTCGTCGAGCGCCGAGAGGTCCAGGGCGGCCATCGGTGCCCGGCGGCCCCAGGTCTCCAGCCGCCCCGCCAGCGTGGTCTTGCCGCTGCCGCGGGGCCCGAGCAGCAACAGGGCCGGGTGTTGGGTGTGTTCACCGCGCGCCCGGACGAGCCGCCGACCGACGAACTCCCGGATCATCAGATCACGTCGGGACTGCACCGCGCCCCCTCGTGGCCACCGTCGTGAGTGACCAGGATGCAGCAATCGGGGCCCTGCGCAAGGCGGTTCGGGAGCAGAGGTGACGGCTGAGCCGTATGAGGCCGGTGAGGTATGACGGAGTGAGCCGTCCGCGCCGCACGGGAGAGGAACGCGCGACGCGGGCACTCAGTAGCGGCTCCCGGGGACACCGGCGTCCCGCGGGCCGTACGGGGCGGAGTCCAGCCAGCGCCCGGCGCGGGCGCACCGGGGCGCCGCGGCGGCCGCCAGCCGCTGCGCGGCGCGCTGCCAGGGAGCGGGCGCGGTGAGGTGGCCCAGGGCGCGCCCGGCCGCCTGACGGTTGAGCAGGGCGGCCCGGTGGCGGGCGGCCGCGAAGCCGGCCACGTCGCCGGTGGCGATCGCGTCGGCGGCCGCGGCCGCGTCGGCGATGCCCGAATTCAGGCCCCGTGCCCCGAAGGGGGCGAAGAGGTGCCCCGCCTCCCCGGCGAGCAGCACCCGGCCGTGCATGTCGGTGAGATCGTCGGCGACGACCTGCTGGAAGCGGTAGTGCGAGGACCAGGTGACCGCGCAGGCGTGCCCGTCCGGCAGCAGGCCGGGCAGCCAGTCCGCCGCGGCCTCGGACAACGCCTCCGGGTCGTCGTCCGGACGGCACTGGACGTCCACGCGCAGGCCGCCGCGGAACGGCACGGTCAGCACGTTGCGCCCGGCCATCCGCGGGTCGCGGTAGTGGAACGCCCGCTCGCACGGCAGCGGACGAGCGGGGTCGTCGGCGACGTCGACCACCAGGAACGCGTGCGGGGAGCGGGGGCCGCGCAGCCGTACGCCGACGGCCCGGCGCACAGCCGACCTGGCCCCGTCGCAGCCGACCGCGTACGGGACACGGTGCTCGGACTCCGGTGTGCGCACCACCACGCCCTCGGGCGAGGAAGCGAGCCGGGTGACCGGACTCTCCCAGCGGATGTCGGCACCGGCGCGGCGGCAGGCGGCGCGCAGCAGTTCCTCCATGACCGGCTGCGGAAGACTGGAGAACGGCGCGCGGTCCGCCGGAGGCGGGGTGTACGTACGGCGATGGACCTCCCGGCCCTCGAATGTCGTACATCGCGCGCCCCAGACCAGCCCGTTGCCGACCAGCGCGGCGCCGAGCGCCGGATCGGCGGCGGCCAGCGTGGCCAGCGACTGCCGGTGCAGGAAGATCGCCCGGCTGCCGGGCCGCGGCGCGTGCTCGGCCGCCGCCTCCAGGACGGTGACGGCCGGACCGCGGGCCCGCAGCAGCAGGGCCGTGGCCAGCCCGACCGGGCCCGCGCCCACGACGAGGACGTGCGGTGCAGCGGTG
Source organism: Streptomyces sp. NPDC045470 (assembly GCF_040646595.1). Classification (NCBI taxonomy): domain Bacteria; kingdom Bacillati; phylum Actinomycetota; class Actinomycetes; order Kitasatosporales; family Streptomycetaceae; genus Streptomyces; species Streptomyces sp. NPDC045470. The sequence goes on along the minus strand of NZ_JBEZAN010000003.1, from coordinate 31,778 downwards.
GTGTTCATGACGGCCTCCTAGCGGGGCAGCCGGCCGCGCGCGACCTTGCCGCCCGCGGTGGTGGGGAGTTCGGGCAGGAACGTCGTACGGCGGGGGATCTTGTACGGGGCCAGGTGGGCCCGGCAGTGGGCGAGGAGCGCCGCCTCGTCGGCGGCTTCGCCCTCGGCGGTCGCTATCCATGCCTGCGGGGCCTCGCCGCGAACCGCGTCCGGCATGGCGGTGACGGCGACCGCGGCCACGGACGGGTGGGTGGCGAGCACCCGTTCCACCTCGGCCGGGTAGACCGTGTAACCGCCGCACAGGATCACGTCCTTGAGGCGGTCCAGGACGGTCACGTCGCCGTCGTCCGTCATCCGTCCGACGTCCCCGGTGCGCAGTTCGCCGCCGGGCATCAGGACGTGGGCGGTGGCCTCGGGGGAGCCGAGGTAGCCCGGAGTGACGAACGGCCCGCGTACCAGCAGTTCACCGTCCTCGCCCGTACGGACCCCGGCGCCCGGCACGGGCGGGCCCGCGGTGCCCGGGTGGCCGGGGTCGTCGGCGGGGGTGAGCGAGGCCAGGCCGGCCAGTTCGGTCATGCCCCAGCCCTCGGCGAAGACGGCACCGGACCGCTCCTGCCAGGCGCGGGCGAGCCGTTCACCGGCGGGCTGGCCCGCGGAGAGCGAACAGCGCACCGACTCCAGCGGCAGCCCCGCGTGGGCCAGCAGCCGCCGGTACATCGTCGGTACCCCGGCCAGCACGGTGGGGCGGTGGCGGCGCAGCGCCTCGGCCACCGCCTCCTCGGTGAAGCGGGTGACGAGGACGAGGGCGGCCCCGGCGGACAGCGCGGCGTTCAGGACGTTGGTGCCGTACGTGTGGGCCAGCGGCAGCGGACTGAGCACCGTGTCACCGGGCCCCAGCGCGAGCCGCCGGGCGATGTTCTCCCCGCCGAGCCGCACCGCGCGCCGGGTCTGGAGCGCTCCTTTCGGGCGTCCCGTGGTGCCGGAGGTATAGGCGATGGTCGCGATACCGGTGAGGTCGGTGGTGAATTCGGCGGTGGGGGAGCGGGGCGGTGACCCGGAGTCGGGCGGCGGTGGCGGTGGGCCGGGCCCTTCGGCGGTCAGGAGGAGCGCGGCGCCGCTGTCGGTGGCCGCGTGCCGGAGCTCGTCCGGCGCCGAAGCGGCGTTCAGCGGTACCCCCACGGCGCCCAGCTCCGCCAGCGCGAGGTAGTCGGTGATCCACCGGCGGCCGTTGGGGCGGCAGAGCACCGCCCGGTCGCCGGGGCGCAGCCCCAGCGCGGCCAGCTCGGCGGCCCGGTCCGTGACCGCGGCGCGCAGCGCGCGGCGGGCGAGAGGGCCCTGTTCGTCGATGAGAGCGATGTCGGTGTGGCGTCGGCCGGACATGAGAGGCTCGCTTTCCTTGCAGGTGGGAGGAGGGGAGGGGGAAGGGGGAGACCCGGGCCGGTCAGGGCACCGGCTGCCAGGCGGCAGCGGCGGTGTGCACCGTCCGCAGCACCTCGGCCGGTGTACGGCCGTTCTCGTCGAGCAGCAGACCGCCGGGCCGGCTGCCCACCGAGTAATGGGTGTCGAAGAACGTGTCGACCTCGGCCGCCGCCGTGGCCCCGCCGGGCCGGGGCGCGCAGACCCACGTCACCGGGGTGCCGGTGGAGGCCACGGCCTCGATCAGCGCGGGCAGCTCGGCCACGATCCGGTCCGGCGCGAGCCGTACCGCCAGCAGCAGTCGCCCGGGCACCCGGCCCGGATTGAGCGCCGCACACCGCGCGGCGACCGCACGGGGATGACAACCCGGTCGCGGACGCAGCCCGACCACGGCGCCGGGCGGCGGCACCCGGTCACCGTCGGCCGTCCACCGGACCTGCCCGGCGATGGCCGGGGGGCAGGCGTCCAGGAACGACATGAGCTGCGGGAAGTCGCCCAGCCAGGGGTGGGAACGGGCCGTCGCGCGGTACTCCTCGGCGACCCACCGTGCCTCGCGCGGCAGCACGCCCGGAGGCGGGTGCCCGCCGGTGACGACGGTGACGGGCACACCGGCCACGTAGTGGGCCAGCCCGGAGGCCACCGTGGTCAGCGCTCCGGTCGCGTGGCGCCCGAGGTGCAGCAGGAACGCCTCGCCGCCCGCCGTCGGGGCCAGCGCCGGATGCGGGTCCGGTACGGCGGACCCGGAGCGACCGATCTCCTCGGTGAGGGGCCGGGGACGGCCCGCCAGCCGCTGCCGGGCCGGCGGCGACGGGACGACGACCGGGTGCGGCCGGACCGGCGCCGGACCGCTGCCCGGCGCCGGGCCCCCGTGCCCGTCGTACTCCGTACCGGCGGGCACCAGTCGCGGGTTGAACAGTTCGCGGATGAACAGCCAGGGCCGGTCACCGTCGAGGACCACGTACGCCTTGAACACGGCGGGCCGGACCCGGCCGTCCTGTTCCCACCCGGCCACGCCGACCTCCACCAGCCGCCGGGTGCGCATCGCGCCGGCGGCCCGCAGGCCGTAACCGATCGGCGTACGGCCGCTGGTCAGGCACGCGGCCAGCGCCGGGTCGTCGGGGACCAGCCCGACGACGGTGTTGAGCGAGACGGGCGTCAGCGCGGCGTCGGCCAGCGCGGAGCGGCGTACCAGGACCTGTTCGTCCCGGCCCAGGCTCAGGCAGCGGCGGGCCAGCGCGTCCTGCGCGGCGGCGGGCGCGGTGCCCTGGTGCAGGACACGCAGCCGCAGGGGCGTGGCGAGCGCGGATTCCAGCAGGGTGGTGGTCAGTCCGTCGCTGGCGAGCAGCATCCGGGTCAGCGGGCTGCTGAAGCGGGCGACGTCACCGAGGTCGAAGGGCCGCGTGGCCGGCCGGCCGGGGGACCGGTCGCCGGCGCCGCCGTCCGGCGGGTGGCGGTCGGTACTGGGGTAGCGGAGCGGGGTGAACACGGTCAGGTCCTCTCCATGAAGGGGGTGGTGCCGAGGACGGCGGAATCGGGGTCCGCCGCCCGGCGGGGGCGGGGGCAGGAGGCGCGGCGGGCGCGTGCCGCGCCGGCCAGTTCCCGCAGCAGCTGGGCGGTGCCGCTCCAGCCGATGCACGCGTCGGTGACGCTCTGTCCGAAGACCAGCTCACGGCCGGCTCCGGCGTCCTGGCGGCCGGGTACGAGGAAGCTCTCCAGGAGCAGGCCGCGCACGGTGGTGTCACCGTCGGCGATCCGCACCGCGAGGTCGTCGGCGACCACCCGCTGCCGCTCGTGCTGCTTGCCGCTGTTGCCGTGACTGGCGTCCACGACGACGCGGACCGGCAGCCCGGCCTCGGCCAGCAGTTCCGCGGCCCGGTGCACGTGTGCCGCACCGTAGTTGGGGCCGTCCGCGCCGCCGCGCAGGACGACGTGGCAGTCCGGGTTGCCGCTGGTGCGCAGCACGGACACCGGCCCGGCGCCGGACGCGCCGAGGAAGGTGTGCGGTGCGGCCGCGGCCCGTACGGCGTCGACCGCGACCTGCACCGAGCCGTCCGTGCCGTTCTTGACGCCGACCGGCATCGGCAGGCCGCTGGCCAGGTCGCGGTGCACCTGGCTCGCCGCCGTACGGGCCCCGACGGAGCCCCAGGCGACGACGTCGGACAGATACGCCGGGGTGGCCGGGTTGACCCATTCGCAGCCCACCGGCAGCCCCGACTCGGCGATGTCGAGCATCAGGGACCGGGCCTCGGCCAGGCCGCGGCCGAGGTCGGCGCCGCCGTCCAGGCCGGGGTCGCCGACCAGGCCGGGCCAGCCGAGGCAGGTGCGCGGCTTCTCGACGTAGACCCGCATCACGACGAGCAGGTCGTCCGCCAGTCCGGCCGCCGCGTCCCGCAGCCGGGACGCGTAGTCGAGGGCGGCCGCCCGGTCGTGCACGGAGCACGGCCCGACGATGACGAGCAGCCGGTCGTCCCGGCCGTCGAGGACCCGCACGGCGTCGTGCCGGGCCGTCATGACGGTGTGCGCCGCGTGGTAGGTGAGGGGCAGCCGTTCACAGAGCTGCGCGGGGCTCTCCACCGGCAGGACGCGGGTCTGGCCGCCGGTGGGGCGGACCCGGCGTCCGTCGCGGTGCCGGAGGTGCGGTGTGCCGGGGGTGTCCGTCGAGGTGATCATGGTGGTTCGCTCCTTCGGGGCGGTGCGGGCGGGGTTCTGCGGGGTGGGAAGCGGATATGTCATGACGTGTGACCTCCGTGGCCCCCCGAGCCTCCGTGGCCGCCGCCCCCGTGCATGCCGGGGTGCATGTCCATCACCGGACCGGGCATCACCGTGAACGGCCGCATCATCGATTCGTCCTCGTGTTCGAGGATGTGGCAGTGGTACATGTAGCGCCCCGAGCCGCCGTCGAACTGGCCCAGTACGGACACCAGCTGGCCGGACCCGGCGGGCGCCGGCCTGGTGTCGCCGACCCGTACGGTGTCCTTCCAGCCGAGGTCGGCGCCCTCGATGGGCAGGTCCCCGGTGAAGGTGACGGGGGTGACGGTGCCGTGACCGCGTACCGTGCCGTCGCCGTTGGTCAGCCGCTGGAAGCCGCGGCCGTCGTAGTTCTGGCGCCGGGTCTCCTGGAAGCGGATCAGGTGGATGTGGAAGGGGTGCACGGGGCCGCCCAGGTTCAGTACGTTCCACTGCTCCCAGCCGCCTTCGCGCGCCATGATCGTGGTGGTGTCGTTGAACATCTCGGCGACCCGGCGCAGCGTCAGCAGCGGTTGTCCCGGCCGCTGCACCTGCACGATGCCGTCACTGGGGATCTCCACCGACGAGGCGTCCTCGACGGTCTCCATCTCCCACATCATCGGCATCCCGGTCACGGCGGGCGGGGTCAGCACGATCCACCGGTGCTCGTGGTCGGGGGCCGTGGCGTGGCTCAGCCGTACGTAGGACGGGCTGATGCGGCCCGGCAGCGTGAACGGGTCGTCCACCGCCTCGTCCGCGACCCGGAACTGCAGCACCTCGGGCGAGGGCGCCGGGCCCGGCGGGTTGGTGGCGGTGTCGGTCCAGTGGACGCGCATCCCCCGCAGGACGGAGAAGTCGGCCAGGATGTCGGCGCGTTCAGCGGGGGCCAGGGTCAGACCCTGCTCCGGCAGCGGTTCCGGCTCGGGCAGCAGCCCGCTGTCCGTACCGATCTGGTGGAAGGCGCGGGCGACCAGTTCCGGGTCTACCGGCGTGCCGTCCTCGTGGCACAGACGCAGGGTGAAGAACCGCGCGTTGGAGCCGTTGACCATCCGGAGGCGGTACCAGCGCGCGGCCACGTCCAGGTGCGGTTGCACGACGCCGTTGACGACGTTGTACGGGCCGAAGAACGGCCGCGGCACGTCCTGGTCGTCCCGCAGGACCTTGTGCATCAGCACACCGGTCGGGCGGCCCTTCCAGTCGGTGTCCACGTTGCGGTCGCACAGTACGAGGGGGATCTCGCGGGCGCCGTCCGGCAGGCCGAGTGCCGTCTCCTCGTCGTCCCGGATCCAGTACATGCCGGCCAGGCCCGTCATCACGTTCAGCGCGGTGATGTTCATGGCGTGGTCGTGGTACCAGAGGGTGCAGGACGCCTGGTCGTTGACGTACTCGGAGAGCTGGGTCTCGCCCGGCGGCACGGCGTTGTCGGTCCAGCCGTCGTTGACGCCGCTGGTCCGCGCGCCGTGCAGGTGCACCACGGTCCACGGGGGCAGCGCGGCCACCTTGCGGTCGAAGGTGTCGGCCGCCGGGTCGTAACCGGGGCGCACGATGTTCGCCGGCACCCGCGTCTCCACCTTGATCAGGGGGTACGGGCCGCTGAGCCCGTTGGCCCAGGACACCCGCAGCCGGGTGCCGCGCCGCACCTCGACGGTCGGCCCGGGGACCTGACCCTCGTAGGCCCACATCAGCGACGGGGGAAGTTGCGAGTGCAACTGAATGCGGACGGGGCGGGTCGTGACGGTCAGCTCGGCGCGGCCGGTCTCCGGGTCCGTCTCCGGCCGCAGGACCGGCGGAATCCGCAACGGGTCCAGGAACGGTTCCAGCGGCGGGACCTCGGGGGCTGCCGGGGGTTGCGGGACCTCCGGGGCCTCAGGGGTCGGAGCGGTCTCCGGAACCACCGGGGTCTCCGGGGGTGGCGGGACCGGCGGAGCCGCCGGGGAGGCGGTGGCCGGGGGAGCCGGTTCGGTGAGGACGGCCGGCTCGGTGGCGGCGGCCGCCGGGGTGGGGGTTTCGATCAGCTCAGGCATTTCGGGGACTCGTTTCCGAACGGTGGGAAGGTTGACTCCCTCACCGTGCGCCCCGGCGGCCCCTCCCCACATCGGGGAAAACACGTGCCCGACTACTGAACCGGTACGGAGCCGGGAAGACCCGCTACTGAGCCCCCGAAGGCCCCGTCCTCATCCCTCAAGGCTCCTGCCCCGTGCCCCTGCCCCGGCCCGGCCTCACCCCGCCCCCTCAGGCCCCCGCCCCTCATCCCTCCGGCGCCGCCCCCCTCAGCTCTCCGGCCCCCGCACCTCCGCCAGCCTCCCCGCCACCGCCGCTCGCGACGAGACCCCGAGCTTCGCGAAGACGTGGGCCACGTGCGTCTCGACCGTCCGGGGGCTCAGGAACAGCCGCTCCGCGATCCGCTGGTTGCTGAAGCCCTGCCGGACCAGCTCGGCCACCTCCGCCTCCCGCCGCGACAGCCGCCCGTCGGTCTGCGCCGCCGCCCGTCCGGCCCGTACGCCCAGCCGCCGCTGCTCCCGTACGGCCCTGGCGTGCAGCCCGAGCGCTCCGCACGCGCCGAACACCTCCGCCGCCCGCGCCAGCTCCGTACGCGCGGCGGCCTTCTCCCCGCAGCCGGCGTGCGCGGTACCGGCCCGCAGCCAGGCCCGCGCCGCGGACAGCCGCTCACCCGTCCCCTCGAACAGCTCCGCCGCCCGCACCGCGCCACGGGCCGCCGCGGCCGGGTCGCTCTCCTGCTCCGCGTGGGCCCGCGCCAGCACCGCGTGCCCCGATCCCGCGCCGCCGCCCGGCACCGCCGCGGCCCGGTCCGCCCAGCCCGCCGCCGCACCGGGCCGGCCGCGCTCCGCCTCCGCGTCGGCCATCGCCTCGCAGCACACCAGCAGGCAGCTCCGCTCCAGCAGCGGCGTGACGAACTCGTCGCACGCGTCCAGCACCTGCGCCGCCCCCGCGTCCACCTCCTGCAACCCCACCAGGGCCAGCCCGCGGCCGACGGCGCCGAGCCGCGCCCACCACTCCCGGCGGCCGTCCGCGTGCCGGATCGCCTCGTCGGCGAGGGCCAGCGCGGCGGCGGCGTCGCCCGTCCAGCGGACCATGAGCGACTTGACGGCCAGCGCCAGGGCCACGCACTCGTCGGAGCCGAGCAGCCGCGCGGCGTCCACCGCGTCCTCGGCCCGGTCGACGGCCTCCGCGAGGCGTCCCGTCCGGCCGTACGTGAACGCCTGAGCGGTCAGGATCCACGGGGAGAGGTAGCTCTGCCCGGTGGCGTTGGCGATGGCCAGGCTCCGTTCGACCGTGCGGGCGGCCTGCGGCAGCCGACCCATCATCGCGTCGACCCAGCACAGGAAGGCCAGCGACTCCAGCCACGGGGCCAGCTCGGCGTCGGTGGCGTCCTCCGTCAGCCGCTCGGCCTTGGCGGCGAGGGCGTGCGCGGCGTCCAGGTCGCCCGCGCCGTAGGCGCAGCCGAGCCGGAGCGTCACCAGCGGCATCCAGTCGTCGGGCGGGTCACCGGCCGTCCCGGCGCCGCCGCCGGGCCGGGACAGTACGGCGGTCAGCCGGTCCAACTGCTCCGCGGCCCCCGTGAAGTCGGCGCGGATGAGGCTGTCGCCGATCAGTTGGAGGTGCAGGGGGACGGCGTCCACCGCGTGCTCCGGCGGCACCCGGCCCAGCTCGGAGCGGAGCAGGGCGCGGCCCTCCGCCTGCCGGTTGAGCAGCCGTTCCAAAATGGCGCAGAACCGGGCGGCGCGGGCCCGCTGCGCCCAGGCGTCCGGCGGCAGCAGCCGCAGTACCTCCAGCGCGGTGTCGCGGCCCTGGACGAGCCGCCCGCCGACGCCCTGGAGCCGGGCCAGCTCGACGAGCAGGGAGAGCCGGTCGGGCGCGGGCCCGGTCGCCGTGCTGCCGGGTTTCTCGGGGAGCAGGTCCAAGGCGGTCCGCAGCCACTGGGCGGCGGTCGCGGGGGACTGGTACGCGGTCGCGCGGGCAGCTTCGACGAGCACGCCGACGGACAGCAGGTCCCCGAAGCGCGCCGAGCGGGCGATGTGGCGGGCGCGGGTGACGGTGGGCGCGTCGCGCTCGTCCAGTGCGGCGGCGACGCGCGCGTGCGCGGCGACCCGCCAGCCCGCGCCGGAGGAGGCGTACGCGAGGTGCCGGACGACGGGGTGGCGGAAGCGGAACCGCCCGGGGGCGGGCGCGCAGCGGACCACGTCCCGTACGGCCAGTTCGTCGAGGGCCGCCAGGGCCTCCGCCTCGGTCGTCGGCGCGGCGACGGCCACCATGCCCGGCTCGAACTCGTCGCCGAGCGTGGCGGCGGCCTGGGCGGCCAGCCGCACGTCGTCGGGGAGCGCGGCCAGTTCGGCGGCCAGCGCTTCGCGTACCGCGTTCGGCAGCAGGCCGTCGTCGTCCGGGGCAGTGCTCTCGACGGCGTCGCCCGTGGGGGCGGCGGTGGACGGAGCGGAGCGGGCCAGCGCTTCCAGGTACAGCGGGTTGCCGCCGCTGGCCTCGTACAGCGCGCGGCGGCGCCGGGCACCCACAGCAGGGCCGAGGAATTCACCGGTCTCCCGGAGCGTGAGCGGCGCGACCTCGATCCGGGTACGCAGCTCCGGCGCGGCGTCGGCGAGGGCGGCGGTGAGCCGGGGCCCCGCCTGGCGGGTGCGGTAGGTGACGGCGAGCAGGAGGGGGCCGCGCGGCGGGTGCCGGGCGAGGTGGGAGAGGAGTTCCACCGAGCCTTCGTCGGCCCAGTGCACGTCGTCCAGCAGGACGGCGAGGCCGCCGGGAGCTGCCAGGGCTTCCAGCAGGAGACGTACGGCGCGGTGCACGCGGTAGCGGTTGAGACCGGTGCTCGGGGCCGCCGCCGGGTCCGGGCCCGGCCGGTCCGCCGACAGGGCGGGGAAGACGTCGGCGAGCAGCCGCGCGCTCTCCGGGTCCAGGGCCGCGCGTACCTGCTCGGCCCTGGATTCCACCTCGTCGTCCAGGGCGTCCACGGCCAGCGAGAGGGGGACGTCGTTCTCGTACTCGGTGCCGCGGCCGCGCAGCACGGTCAGCCCGTGCCGGAGCGCGGCGCCGGCGGTCTCGCCGAGGAGTCTGGTCTTGCCCGCCCCCGGGTCCCCGGTCAGCTCGACGAGCCGGAACTCGCCGGCGGCGGCCCGCTCCGCCTCCGCGCCGAGGAGCCGTACGACCTCCGTGCGGCCGACGAGTGCGCGGTTGCCGTGGAGCGGTACGGGACTGTCGGGCATCGGGCGGGCCGGTTTCGTTCGGATTGCGTGCGGTGGGTGGACGGGTGAACGGCGGAGGTCGCCCCAATGGAATATTTTGGTCTATAGGAACTATCCGGGCAATTCGTAGCGATGCTCGGTCCCGGGGCCGAGCGACGGGGGCCGAGGAGGGCCAGTGCCGTATGCAGCGCCGCCGCATCCCCCTGTTCACCAGTGAAGGCGTCCGGGACGCCGAGGTCACCGTCCACCCGTTCGCCGCGGGCGACGGGCTGGGCCTGACCCTGACCCGCTACCGCCGCCCGCGGGCCGCCGGTACCGCACCGGCCGACGCGGTCCTGCTCGTGCACGGCCTGACCACGTCGAGCGACATGTTCGTCATGCCCGAGCACGAGGACCTCACCACCTACCTGCTCGACCACGGCTACCCGGACGTCTGGGCCCTCGACCACCGGATGAGCAACCGCTTCCCGTACGACCTGGCCGCGCACCGCTTCACCCTCGACGACGTCGCCCTGCACGACTTCCCCGCCGCGTTCGCCGAGATCCGGCGGCACATCGGCCCGGCGGCCCGGCTGCACGTGATCGCGCACTGCCTGGGCGGGGTCACCTTCGCCATGAGCCTGGCCGCCGGCCTGGTCACCGGCGTGACCAGCGCGGTCGTCAACAGCTCCGCCCTCGTCCTGCGGCCGCCCCGGTGGTCCCGCTGCAAGCTCCTCGTGGTCCCCGGACTGACCGAGTACGTGCTCGGCCTGCCCTACCTCAACCCCGCCTGGCCGCAGGACGCCCGGTTCACCCGCGGCCGTATGATCGCCCGCCTGGTGTCGCTCTTCCACCCCGAATGCCGGGAGCCCGCCTGCCACATGGTGAGCGCGATGTGGGGCTCCGGGCGGCCCGCGCTGTACGACCACGCCCTGATGTCACCGGTCACCCACGAGCGCGTGGCGGACCTGTTCGGCGCCACGGGGGTGCACTACTACCGGCACATCCGGGCGATCGTCCGGGCGGGCAGGGCCGTCAAGTACCGGCCCGGCGATCCGGCGTACCGCGACCTGCCCGACGACTACCTGGAGGCGGCGGCCGGCCTGACCACCCCGCTCCTGCTGACCACCGGCGAGCACAACCGTGTCATGGCCGACTCCAACCCCGCCTGCCAGCGCGAACTCGCCGCCCGTGCACCCGGCGTGTCCCGGCTGCACGTCTTCCCGGGCTACGGCCACCAGGACGTGTTCATGGGCAAGGACAGCGCACGCGACATCTTCCCGTACCTGACCGCCTTCCTGGACGCGCACGCGCGGTGACCCGCACACGCGGGGCACGCCCCCGCGGCTCGGACACGTCACCGCCCCGGCCCGTACACCCCCCACAGCTCCCCGGCGAAGAACTCCCCGAACCGGGCGAGCGCGGCGAGCGGAGCGGGACCCGTCGCGCGCATGGAGGCCAGTTGCCGGACGAAGGCCAGCCGGCCCACGCGCACCACGCCGGAACAGAGCGGCGGCTGCCCGGTCTCCGCATCCGGTGCCTGCCGCCCGTGACGGATCTCGACCGCCAGGGTGGTCGTGTCCGCCCACAGGTCGGGCCCGGGGTCGTCGCCCACCTCCTTGCGGCCGGTGAGGGTCAGCGGGCGGCCCCGCGGCCCGTCCAGGTGCAGGTGGTAGAGCATCCGCCGGCGTCCGGGCCGCCCGTCCGGTACGAACAGGTTGAACCAGCCCTCCCGTACCGGCAGCCGGCCGCCCAGCGGATCGCAGTCCACCGCGCCGCGCACGGCGGCCCGGTGGTCCGGCGAGTCGATGAAGGCGTCCACGTCGTCGACGGTGACGGTCAGGCGCAGCACCAGCCCCGGCCCGTCGGCCAGCGCGCCGCGCATCACCTCGGCGAACGTCAGGGCCGTGGCCGGCGCCGGAGCCGGGCGGTGCGCCCGCCGGGACGGCCGGTCCTCCAGGAGCCGGGTGCTCATCCGGTCCGCCAGCGCCGCGACGGTCAGCGACGGGTTCACCCCGACCGGTCCGGGCAGCGCCGCGGCGTCCGCCACGTACAGGCGCGGGTGCCCGAACACCTCGCCGTACGGGTCGCAGACGGCCTCCTCCGGCCGGTCGCCGATGGGCGCGCCGCCCACCGGGTGGACGGTGACGACCCGCCGCCACCACCAGACGGGGTTGTCCAGGAACCCCGTCCCCATCGCGTCGGCGAGCCGCCGCATCGTGGTGCGGACGCCCTCGTAGTACGCCTGGCTCGTGGCGGTCGTCCACCGGATGTCCAGCCGGCCGTCCCGCAGTCCCATCACCCCGTCGGGTACGTCCCGGCCCACGCCCAGCAGCGGCAGCACCCCGGGGAAGCCTCCGCCGGGGCCGAGCAGGGCGGCGATCTCGCCGGAGAGGTTGCTGTCCGCCGCACCGAGGACGTGGTCCCGCGCCAGGCCGGCGGCGAACGCGGCCAGCCGCCCGGCACCTCCGACCAGCCGCACGCCCTCCGCGAGCCAGTTCAGGAAGCCCGGATAGCCGCCGTCCTGGACGATGTGCCCGCGCCCCGGACCGCCGTCCGCCTCGCCCACCACGCCGGTGATCACCGGGCCCCGGTCCGGGGGCGGCACCGGTGTGCCCCGCCTGCCGTACAGGAAGGTCAGCAGGTCGCCGTTGCCGCAGAACCGGGTGCCCAGCGCCGGGCCCAGGCCGGGCAGCCGCGCCCGGTTGGCCAGCAGGAGGTGGACGGTGCCGTACGTGCCCGCCGCCAGCACGAGGCGGTCGCAGTCGATGTGCCGACGCGGCAGATCGGCGGTGCGTACCGGCGGCCCGCCGTCCACGTCGTGCACGACGTAACCCACGCGGTAACCGCCGCCCTCCAGCGGCTCCACGGTCACGGCCTGGTGCCCGGTCCGCAGCTCGGCGCCGTGGTGACGCGCGGCGGACAGGTACGTGTGGTCGAGGGTGTTCTTCGCGCCGTTGTTGCAGCCCAGGTCGCACTCACCGGTGAGCCGGCAGGTGCCGCGCGGCACGCCGTGGAGATTGCCGTACGGCTCGTCCGCCAGCGGCAGGCCGGGGCCGGGCGGCGCGCCGGGGCGCGGTGCGAAGCTGACCGCGAGCGGCGCCGGCGACCACGGCAGCCCCACCCGACCGGCCGCCTCCCGCAGGGCCCGCGTCTTCGGCGTACGGGCGTACGGCTCGGTGTCCACCGGGTACGGGACCGGGCGCAGCACCGACTCGACCGCGTCGTAGTGCGGGTCGAGGTCCGCGCGGGTCAGCGGCCAGCACTCGTGGCCGCCTCCGGGCAGTTCCTCCCGCTGTACGAACCAGTGCGCCTCCTTGCGGAGCAGCACGTTGGCGTAGATCAGCGAACCGCCGCCGAGCCCGCTGGAGACGAGGGAGTCGCAGCCCCCGAACCGCCAGACGTCGAACAGGCCGTACAGCCCCTCGCTCGGGTCCCACAGGGCCCGCCCCAGTTCCGCCGGGGTCCGGGGAAAACTCCCCGGCGGATACGCCCGGCCGCGCTCCAGGACGACGACGGACAGACCCGCCTCCGCCAGCCGGTACGCCGCCACCGAACCGCCGAAGCCGGACCCGACGACGAGCGCGCCGACCCGCTCGGAACGCTCCGCTCCGCTCCCCGGCGACGCCTCGGCCACGATCGGTCCCTCCGGTCCGGCGACGGCCGCGCGGACCGCGGCGGCCTGACCTCCCAGTAGAGCAACGGACCACCGCGCGCACATCCGGAAGCCGGGGCGGCCGGAGGGTGGGTTCCGCGGGGCCCGCGTGCCAGGAGGTGCGGAACACCTCCCCGTGGACAGGCATCCGGCATCAGTGCTCCGGCACCACAGGCGCCCGCGCGGGACCACACGTTCGACGTCATCCGCCGCGTGCCCTCGCGAGCCGCCCGAACGCACCACAGCGTGCGCAAGAGGGCCGCCGTGGCCACCACCGCACCCGCACGCCGCACACGCCGCCCCGCTGCCCCGGACGCCGCCGAGGACCTCCGGCTCCTGACCGGACTGTCCGACGGGGCGCGCCGCACCGGCGTCCGACGGCGGGTGATCGCCGCCTGGCCACCGGTGGCCCACCGCCTGGCCCGCCATCTGCGCGACCGCGGCGAAAACCTCGCCGACCGTCGCCCAGCTCGCGGGCACACCGGGCACACCGGACTCGGCGAGGAGGACGTCCCGCTCGGTCTGGACGCCCTGGAGACCTACCGCTCGCTGTCCCTCGACGCGCCGTGGCCTGAGCGGCGGCGCGGGACGACATCCGGCCCGATCCCGCGCAGGCGACGTTAGCGATCCGAACAAAGGGGCACGCGTGTGCTGGCGGCCGGAACCGGGCGCTCACTCCGCTCCACGAGCGGCGTCCGGCCGCGGTCACGCACCGGCACATCCCAACGAAGAAAGGCGGAACCATGCCTGCTGCACGCGACATCATGACTCCCGGAGCCGAGTGCGTCGGCGCCGAGGAGAGCGTCCTCGACGCGGCCCGCAAGCTCACCGGCCTCGGCGTCGGAGCGGTTCCGATCTGCGGTACGGACGACCGGCTCAAGGGTGTCCTGACGGACCGGGACATCGTCGTCAAGGTGCTGGGCCAGGGCAAGGACCCCGCGCGGACCAAGGCCGGCGAACTGGCCCAGGGCGAGGCCGTGACGATCGGTGCCGACGACGGCGCGGAGGAGATCCTCGCGACCATGACCCGGCACAAGGTCCGGCGTCTGCCCGTGATCGACGGCCACCGCCTGGTCGGCATGGTCGCGCTGGCCGACGTCGCCCGCGCCCTGCCCGACTCGAAGGCGGGCGACCTCCTCGAAGCCCTCTCCACCGACTGAGAGCACCGCGCACGCCCGCGGGCGCGGGGTGCGGCCACGCCGGACCGTAGGCACGATGGTGTACGCGGCGTGGGCGCACCTCCGTAAATCACCGTGCACTCCGGTTCGAACACCGGTTTGGTTATGGCGCGGCCTCCGCCGTACGGGTATACACGAGCCCACACGACGGGAGGCACACCATGGCGATCGACGGTTTCACGACCTGTCTGTGGTTCGACGGCCAGGCCGAGGAGGCGGCACACCATTACCTGTCCATCTTCAAGAACTCCCAGCTCGGCGACATCGTCCGTTACAACGAGGCGGGACCCGGAACGCCCGGCGAGGTGATGGCGGTCGAGTTCGTCCTCAACGGCCAGAAGTTCATGGGCCTCAACGGCGGACCGGAGTTCACGTTCAGCGAAGCCGTCTCGTTCCAGGTCCGCTGCGCCGACCAGGAAGAGGTTGACTATTACTGGGACCGGCTCACGGATGACGGCGAAGAAGGGCAGTGCGGCTGGCTGAAGGACAGGTACGGCGTGTCCTGGCAGGTCTTCCCCACGGAACTCCTGCGGCTGCTGACCGACTCCGACCCGGCGAAGGCGAAGCGGGCCACCGAGGCGATGTTGCAGATGCACAAGATCGACCTCGCGGCCGTCCGCAAGGCGCACGCCGGAGAACGGTAGGGCGCGGGACGGGCGGGTACGGGCAGGCCGCCCGTACCCGCCCGTGTCCACCGGCGCCCCCACTCGTTTGGGGGCGCCTTTGATGGCAAACCGGGGCCAACGGGTAAGCAGCCCCCATGTCTCTCGATGCTCCCCTGATGGCCGCCCCCCTGCCGGTCGAAGCGCCGACGGCCGCCTCCCACCTGGCCATCGGCATCGGCCCCCTCATCGCGGGCATCGTCGTCGTCCTCCTGCTCATCGGTGCCGTCGTGTACGGCTACCGGCGCCGCGCGCGCAACAAGGACCGCCCGCCGCGCGCCCACGCACGGCCCCGGCATGCCAGGACGGCGGCCCGGCACGGCACTTCGGCACGGGAGACCGACGGGGTGTCCCGGGAGAGCCATGACGCGGCACCGGCTGCCGGGGTCAAGGACATGGGCGAGTACGGGACGCGCCCCGGCGACTCCGACGAACCGCCGCCGTGGAACGAGGGGAAGAGCGGCTCGTTCGGCAACGGCTGAGGCCACGCCCCATGGCGTTTCCTCGGCGGAAGCCACCCGCACCGCCTCGCAGCGGTGCCTTGGCACGCACCGGTTTCGAGGCACTCGACCGCCGCCTGCCGACCGCCGAGGCTGCCAGAGCCCTGCTGCGCAAGGCGTTCCCCGACCACTGGTCGTTCCTGCTCGGCGAACTCGCGCTCTACGGCTTCCTCGTCCTCGTCCTCACCGGCACGTACCTGACCCTGTTCTTCGACCCGGTGACCGCGCAGACCGTCTACCACGGCCGGCACACCCCGCTGTCCGGACTGCCCATGTCGCAGGCTTACTCCTCCACGCTGCGCATCAGCTTCGACGTGCGGGGCGGACTGCTGATCCGGCAGATCCACCACTGGGCCGCGCTGGTCTTCGTCGCCGCCATCGGCGTCCACCTGCTCCGCGTCTTCTTCACCGGCGCCTTCCGCAGGCCCAGGGAAGTCAACTGGATCATCGGAGTGACGCTGTTCATGCTGGCGATGCTGGAGGGCTTCGCCGGTTACTCGCTGCCCGACGACTCACTGTCCGGCACCGGCCTGCGCACCGCGCACACCATCGTGCTGTCGATCCCGCTCGCCGGCACGTATCTGAGCTTCTTCCTGTGGGGCGGCCCGTTCCCCGGCACGGACCTCGTCAACCGGCTGTACGGGCTGCACATCCTGCTCGTCCCGGGCGTGCTGGTCGCGCTGATCACGGCACATCTGATCCTGGTCGTCCACCTCAAGCACACCCAGTGGAACGAGCGCGGCCGGACCAATCGCAACGTCGTCGGCCGCCCGATGTACCCGCACTTCACCGCGAAGTCCGCGGGCCTCTTCTTCATGACCGCGGGCGTTCTGACGCTCCTCGGCGCACTGGCCCAGATCAACCCCGTGTGGGAGTACGGGCCGTACCGTGCGGACCAGGTCGCCACCGACGCGCAGCCCGACTGGTACGTCGGCTTCCTGGAAGGCGCGCTGCGGCTCATGCCGCCGTGGGAGAGCGACCTCCTGGGCCATACGGTCCTGTGGAGCGTCCTGGTCCCCGCGGTGATCCTGCCCGGCCTGCTCTTCCTCGTCCTGTACCTGTATCCGTTCTGCGAAGCCTGGCTGACCCGGGACAGCCGGGAACACCACCTGTGCGACCGGCCGCGGAACCGGCCCACCCGCACCGGCCTCGGAGTCGCCGGCCTCGTCTGCTACGCCGTGCTCCTCGCCGCCGGTGGCAACGACGTCACCGCCTTCGGCTTCCGTGTCTCGGTGAACGCCCTGACCTGGTTCTTCCGTATCGCCGTCGTGGCGGCCCCGGTCCTCGCCTTCTGGCTCACCAAGCGGATCTGCCTCGCCCTCCAGAGCGAGGACCGCGACGCGCTGGCGGAAGGGGAGGAGACAGGTGAGGTGACGCAGGACGTGTGCGGCGGACTCGGTGAGGGGCGCCGCCGCCTGTCCGCCGACCGCCGGTACCGGCTGCTCGTGCGCGACCTGCCCGAGCCGCTCCTGCCGCCTGCGGGCACCGCCCGCCCCGCGCGCCGGCAGCGGATCCGGCTGGCGCTGAGCAACTGGTACCACCATGACCGGGTCGAACTGCCGGTCACTCCCGAACAGCGGGCCCGCATCGCCGAGCGGACGGCCGCACCGGGGTGGAGTCCGGACCGGAGCCCGGACGGGAACTCGGAGCGTGGTCCCGGGCAGGGCTCGGACGAGAACCCGGATCGTGGTCGGGGACAGGGCTCGGACCGGAGCCCGGACCGCGGCTGACGGCCTTCCCGTACGGCCTCCCTCACGGCCGCGCGGCGAACTCCAGCACCATGCCGACCACCCCCGCCACCAGCAGACCCACCCCGATGACGAACAGCCACAGGCCGAAGACGACCCCCAGCGCGGTCAACGCCACCGCCAGGCCGGTCAGCGGCGGGTAGCCGCTGCGCGGCGGGAAGAACCCGATCCCGCCGGTCCGCTCGCGCACCTCCGCCTCCTTGCGGTCCTCCGGCCGCGGTCCGCGCCTGCGGTGGTTGACCGTGCAGAACCCGCACACGACCAGCGCCATCAGACACGAGACGGCCAGCGCCGCCGTACCGGCGGGCTCCCGCGACCACAGCGCGTAACCGAGCCCGGCCACGAAGAAGAACCCCGCCACACCGGCGAAGAGAAGCGCCTCGGCCTTCACGGATGACGCTCCCGGTGCGGATCGGGAGTCGGTTCGTCCGCGCCGCGCTGCGGAGCGGGCAGCCGCAGCACCTCGGGATGGTGCAGGTCGAAGGCGGGGGAGTCGGACCGTACTCGGGGCAGCGCGTGGAAGTTGTGCCGGGGCGGCGGGCAGGACGTCGCCCACTCCAGCGATCTGCCCCACCCCCACGGATCGTCCACCAGCACCTTCGGCGCCCACCGCGCCGTACGCCACACGTTGTACAGGAACGGCAGCGTGGAGATCCCCAGCAGGAACGCACCGGCCGAGGAGAGGGAATTCAGTACGGTGAATCCGTCGGCGGCCAGGTAGTCGGCGTAACGCCGGGGCATGCCTTCCGAACCCAGCCAGTGCTGCACCAGGAACGTCAGCTGGAAACCGGTGAACAGCGACCAGAAGTGGATTCTCCCCAGCCGCTCGTCGAGCATCCGGCCGGTCAGCTTCGGCCACCAGAAGTAGAAACCGCCGAACATCGCGAAGACCACCGTCCCGAACAGCACGTAATGCAGATGCGCCACGATGAAGTACGAGTCGGTGACGTGGAAGTCCAGCGGCGGTGACGCGATCAGCACGCCGCTCAGCCCGCCGAGCAGAAAGGTGACCAGGAAACCGCCCGCCCACAGCATCGGCGTCTCGAACGAGACACTGCCCCGCCACATGGTGCCGATCCAGTTGAAGAACTTCACCCCGGTCGGCGCCGCGATCAGAAAGGACATCAGGGAGAAGAACGGCAGCAGCACCGCACCCGTGGCGAACATGTGATGGGCCCACACGGTCGCCGAGAGCATGGTGATGGCGATGGTCGCGCCCACCATGCCGAGGTACCCGAACACCGGTTTACGGCTGAAGACCGGGACGATCTCCGTGATCACGCCGAAGAACGGCAGGGCGACGATGTAGACCTCCGGATGCCCGAAGAACCAGAACAGGTGCTGCCACAGGACCGCGCCGCCGAAGGCGGGGTCGTAGAGGTGCGCGCCGAACTTCCGGTCCGCCTCCAGGGCGAGCAGCGCGGCGGTCAGCACGGGGAAGGCCAGCAGCGCCAGGATCGAGGTGAACAGCACGTTCCAGGTGAAGATCGGCATCCGGAACATGGTCATGCCGGGGGCGCGCAGGCACATGATGGTGGCGATGAAGTTCACCGCGCCCAGCGTGGTGCTGAGCCCCGACACCACCAGGCCCATGGTCCACAGGTCGCCGCCCGCGCCCGGACTGCGGACGGCGCTGTTGAGCGGCGCGTAGGCGAACCATCCGAACGACGCGGCGCCCCCCGGGGTGAGGAATCCCGAGACCACGATCAGGCCGCCGAAGAGGAACAGCCAGTAGGTCAGGGCGTTCAGCCGCGGGAAGGCCACGTCGGGGGCGCCGATCTGGACCGGCATCACCGCGTTCGCGAACCCGGCGAACATGGGCGTCGCGAACAGCAGCATCATGATCGTGCCGTGGATGGTGAAGAGCTGGTTGTACTGCTCGTTGCTGACGATCTGCATCCCGGGGCGGGCCAGTTCGGCGCGCATCACCATCGCCAGTGCGCCCGCCAGCAGAAAGAAGCCGAAGGCGGTCACGAGATAGAGATTTCCGATCACCTTGTGATCGGTGGTGGTCAGCCAACGGCGCACCGCGCGGCCCACCGTGTTGCGGGGCGCCGCGTCGTCGCGGAGCGCCGCGCCGCCCTCCGTGCGCGCGTCCTGCCCAGCCTCGATGACCATGAACCTCCGCCCGGCCCACGCCGGAGACCGACGCGGGCACGCCGTCCCGTACCGCGCGGCGCGCACACCGGGCCGGCGCGCGGCCGCCGACCGGCCACCGACAGCCTGGCACCGGCGGCGGCCGGATCGCCGGTGCCCACGGCACGGGGGAGGCCGCCGCCACCCGGAAGGGCGTACCGGCCGCCCCTCGCGCCGGGAGGAGACCCGGTGAGAGGGGCGGCGGGAGGGAGGCCGGCCAAGAGCACCGCTGCGGTTGGCCGCGGGCACCGGTGTGGTTCAGCCGCGGACACCGGCGTGGCTCAGGCCCGGCGTGTCCCCTCGGCGGTCGCCGGGCCGCGGCGCAGGGACAGCAGCCGCCCCAGAAGACCGGGCCCGGCCGTGGCAGCGGGCGCCGGCTCCGTCGCGGGAGCGGGGACGGGGGTCTTGCGCGGAGCGGACTCGGCCCCGGAGCCCGACTCGGACTTCGGCTCGGATTTCGGTTCGGATTTCGGTTCGGCTTCGTACGGGTCGTAGCTCAGAGCCCGCAGATAGCCTTCCAGCGCGCGCTGGGGGTCGATGGACATGATGGACACACCTCTCCTGCTGATCGCTGCTGTGCTGGTGCGGGAGCGCTCCGCGTACGTGCGGCAGCGCGGTCCCGGTCAGCAGCGCAGGACGGTGTGGTGCGCGCGGTCGCCGGCGGCGTCACGTACGTCCGACCGCAGATCCGCCCAGCGGGCGAGGAGCCTGGCGAGACGTCCGGCGTGGCACGGAAGAGATCGTGCGAGGGCCCGGGCCTCGGGGAAGCGGCCGGTACGTCCGGCCCGGGGCGCCCGGGACGCGGCGGCCTGAGGAAGGCTGTCGTCGGCCGCCGGCTCGGCCGACATGGCGGCGGCCTCGGCAGGCCCGGCACCCGGTTCGAGGGCCGCGGGCGCCGCGCCGCACAGGGCGATCAGTACGGCGATCAGCACCAGGGCACCGGTCCGTCCCACGGATCGGTGGCCCCGGCAGCCCCCTCGGTTCATATGCAAAGGGTAGTCATTCGGCTACTGTCTGCGCATGTCGTCGAACGGGTGAGATTACCGCGTCGAAAGCCGGTCACCGCCCGCGGAAAGGAGCTGCCGTGACAGCCGGCAAACGCATTCTCGTCACCGGCGCGGGCTCCGGCTTCGGCCGTGCCGCCGCCCTGCGCCTCGCCGAACGCGGACACCACGTCATCGCGGCGGCCGAGAACCGCCCGCAGATGACCGAGCTGACCCGGGAAGCGGACCGGCGCGAAATCCCGCTCCGGGTGGAGAATTTGGACGTCACCAGCGCACTCCATCGCCGCCAGGCGCACACCTGGGACGTGGACGTGCTGTTCAACAACGCCGCCGTCGGGGAAATGGGCCCGCTGTCCGAAATCCCCCTGGAACTGGTCCGGCAGGTCTTCGAGGTGAATGTCTTCGGCCCTCTCGCCCTGGCCCAGGGATTCGCCCGGCAGATGGCCGGACGTGGCAGCGGCCGCATCGTCTGGCTGTCGTCCATCGCCGGCCTGACGACCAATCCGTATCTCGGTCCGTACTGCGCGTCCAAGTACGCCATCGAGTCGATCGCCCAGGCGATGCACGATGAACTCAAACCGCTGGGTGTCCAGGTGTGCACCATCAACCCGGGCCCGTACCAGACCGGCTTCAACGACCGGATGGGTGACGCGCTGCGCGTCTGGTTCGACCGGGAGAAATCCTTCAGCGCCGAGCACTTCACCACGGACCTGGGCGTCGAGGTCCGGCTCGCCGACGATTACCACGAGATGACCGGCGAGAGCCAGCAGGACCCCGAGGAGATCGTCGAACTCTTCGTGCGGGTCGCGGAGGAGGAATCCGGTCTCTTCCGCAATTTCCTTCCGGCGGACCGTATCGACGAGGTGAAGCGGCAGCAGGCGGCGATCTGGGACCTTGGACAGTGAGACCGGACACCGGGCGGCCCCGGCGGGAGGCCGCCGGGACCCGTCCCCGCACCCCACTTGGAGGAGCCGTGCCCGCGCAGACCGTCCCGCTCCGTCCCGTCCCCGGCCCCCGCGGCCTGCCGTGGCTCGGGAACCTCCTCGCCTTCGGCAAGGACCCGCTTGCTTTCATGACCCGGCTGCGGGACGAGTACGGGGACGCCGTGACGTGGTCCCTGGGGCCACGGCGCAGCCTGTTCCTCTCCCACCCGCAGCACATCGCCGAATTCCTGGCCTCCCGGGAGCACAGCTACGGCCTCCTGGAAGTCGGCTGGTCGTTCCAGCAGATCACCGGCGAGAGCGTCATACGCAGTACGGGTGCCGAGTGGCGCCGCAAGCGGGCCCTGGTCCAGCCGGCCGTCCGCCCGCGTCAAGTGCGCCAGTACGCCCGGGTCATGGTCGACAGCGCGCTCGCGGCGGCCGACCGGTGGCAGGACGGCGGCCGCGTCGACGTACACCGGGAGATGGTGGTCCTCAGCCAGCGCGTCGTCATCCGTACGCTGTTCGGCAACGACCTCGGTGACCGTGCCCGGGCGGTCGGCGCGGCGATGGCGGTGGCCGAGCAGGTGATGGCCCGCGAGCTGCGCGGCGTCGGGCTCCTCCTGCCGGACCGGGTGCGTACGCCCTCCCGGAGGCGACTGCTCCGCGCCCTCGCCGTCATCGACGCCGAGGTGCACCGACTGATCATCGCGCGGCGCGACGGACCGGCCGCCGCCGACGGTACCGGCAGCGCGGGCGCATGCGACGAGGGCGGAGGCGACGACCTGCTGGCCCGGCTCCTCGAAGCCCGGGACGAGGAGGGCCGTCCGCTCACCGCCAAGGAGGTCCGCGACGAAGCCGTGACGCTCTGGGCGGCCGGTCACGAGACGACCTCCACCGCGCTGACCTGGACCTGGTACCTGCTGTCGCGGTCGCCGGAAGCGCGGGCCCGGCTGGACGACGAACTGGACCGGGTCCTCGGCGGGCGCCCACCCACCGTCGACGACTACGAACGGCTCACCTGGACCCGGCAGATCGTCAAGGAGGCCCTGCGGATCTACCCGCCGTCCTGGGTGATTCCCGCCGTGGCCCGGGAGGGCGCCGTGCTGGGCGGCACCGCCGTCCCGGCCGGTACGGCGGTGTGGTGCAGCCAGTGGACGGCCCACCGCGATCCGCGCTGGTTCCCCGACCCGGCGGTGTTCCGCCCCGAACGCTGGGACGCCGACGCCCCCGACGTCATCCCCGACCACGCCTGGTTCCCGTTCGGCGGCGGTCCCCGTGGCTGCATCGGCGCGCGGTTCGCGCAGGTGGAGGCGGCGCTGCTGCTGGCCACTCTGGCGCAGCGCTTCCACCTGGAGCTCCCATCGGAGGAAGTGCCCCACCGGACCGGCATCCTCGTCCAGCCCGCCGTACCGCTGATCGCCACCCTGCGTGCGCGCCCGTGACTCCGCCCGCGGCTCGCCCTCCAGTGCCGTCAGCCCAGCATGCCCAGCTCGGTGTCCGGGCGGCAGCCGTAACACGCCTCCACGCCCCGGCTCAGGGCGTCGGCCGCCTGCGCACGGCTGATGGCCCGGCCGCGTGCCTGGCCGCACCCGCCGACATGGACACGGACGGGCCGCCCGTTGCGGCCTCCGAGGCGCTCGGTCTCCAGCAGCCAGTCGGGCCGGGGAGGCCGCACCGGTGCGGGGCGGTCGCGCTCCGCCTGTTCGAGGTGCTGGATGCGGGCCCGGACGGTGGCGAGCTGCAGGCGCAGCCACGTCTCCAGGGTGCGGAGGCGCGGCAGATCAGGGGGCAATTCGCTCACGCGTTCGAGTCTATCCTTCCGGCGTCACGACGACCGGACATGCCGGCGGTGGGCCGGATGGGCCGGGCGCGGAGGTCATCGCTACGGTCGCCGGATGGGGAACTGGCACCAGGACGGTGTCCGCGCGCGGATACGGGAGATGGCAGCACGGGACCCGGAGCGGGGGCGTCTCGGTGCGTGCACGCACGGCTATGCCCTGGCGCCACGGCTCCCGGAGGCGGAGATCCGGGCGTTCGAGGAATCCCACGGCATCGCGCTGCCGGTGGAGTACCGGTCCTTCGTCGCCGACGTGGGCGACGGCCCGGCCGGGCCCGGACACGGCCTGATGCCGTTGACCGTCCCTCGCCCGGAGGCCGACGAGGAGTGGGCCGCGGACGACGAGTGGGCGGAGGACCGGCTGCCGGGCCGGCTCGCCGAACCGTTCCCGCTCGCCGCCCCTCTGCCCGGCCGGATCGGGGCGCGGGCCGGTGCACTGACCGGGGGCACCCTCATGCTGCCGAACAGGGCTGCGGCATCTTCGTCCGGCTCGTCCTGAACAGCCCGTACGCGGGCGAGGTCTGGCAGATCGATCCGGACTGGGGCGGCTTCGTACCGGTCAGCCCCGGGTTTCGCGCCTGGTACACCGACTGGCTGGCGGGCCCGTGAGCGCACGCTCACGGGCCGATACCCGACACCCGCAACGCGTACCGGGGCGTACGGGCCGGAATCACCCCACGGCGTCCTGGCCGGTGGTGACATGCGCGGGAGGCAGGGGAGCGGCGCGGGCCGGAGCCCGGCAGGCCACCGCGGCGCACAACAGGGCGGCCGCGATGCCACCCAGGTGGGCACGGCTGGAGAGGGTGGCGGTCAGCACGCACTCCAGCGAGAAGGTCACCACCGTACCCACGCTCAGTACGGGAGCCCGGCAGGCCCAGCCGGTGCAGATCAGCAGCCCCAGTACGGCCGCGGACGGGCCGGTGTCGGCCAGCGTCGCCTCGGCCGGCGGGACCGCCAGGGGATGGTCCGGGCCGAGGGTGAGCAGGAAGCGCGCGAAGAACGTCGCCGCGGCGGTGACGACCAGGGACACGGCCAGGGTGCGCAGTGTCCCGAGGACGCACTCGGCCACTCCGAAGATCACGGCCACTTGCAGGAGCGCTCCCCACCACGGGAGCCCCGGCGCGGGCGCGAACAGCGACAGCGGCAGTCGCAGCAGCACCAGCCGGACCGGGACGTCCGCCCGTACACCGCCGAGCGACCAGACCAGCCGTTCTCCGGCGTCCGTCAGGGTGAGTGCGTGAAAGACGATCACGAGGACCACGGAGGCCGCCGTCAGCGGTACCGCGGCCAGTCGGCGACGGCACAGCGCCGTCCAGGTCGGTCCGGCGACCCGGTGCCACTGCGCCAGGAGGGCCCGGCCGGTGCGTGCCGGCAGACCGGGCGCGCGCTCCCGCGAACCGCCGGCCGCTCGGCCGACGTCCGCCGGACGCCGCCCCGGCCCCGAGCGCCCCGTCTTCGGCCCAGGCGGCCGCCGCTCGGCACGCGGAAGCCGCCGTTTCGTATCGACGCAATCCTGCCCCCGGCGCGACAGCCCCCGCTCCCGGCGCGGCAGGTCCTGTTCCCGGGGGCCCTGTCCCCGGGACGGCAGTCCTCGCTCCCGGCGCGCAAGGGGCCGCCATGCGCGGATCACGAGCCGGTCCTGTTCGTCATCGCCCCTCCGGCGCGAACCGGCGACCGGGTCGCGGTCCGGCGATCGTGGTCAGCCGTTGTTCAACGCGTACGTCACCCGTGCCTCACGCGTACCTCACAGGTACCTCACTCGTCCCCGGCACGGCTCCCACGGCCCGCCGGACTCCGCCGGTTCACTCTTTCGCCACGGGTGCCCCGGCGGGCCGGATGCATGTCGGCCACCGGCGGCTGAGGTCACGTCAGCCCGCCCGCGCCGGCGGATCCGACCGGCCACGGCCCGGCCGTCCGCCCCGCGTCCTGCGAGGATGTCAAAATACGACGTTCCTCGTACAATGATGATCCCCGGCAGGAACCGACCGCCCGGAGCCGACTTCCAGGAGCCGCCATGACGACCACCACGACGACATCCGCCGACCGGCCCGGTGCCCGCGTCCTGGACCACCCGGACCGTTCGGCGATCCGTCTCGAAGACGTACTGCACGCGCTCGCCGACCCGATGCGGCTGCGGATCGTCCGCCGCCTGGCCGCCGCCGAGGGCGAACTGTCCTGCACGGTCATCGAGCTGCCCGTCAGCAAGTCCACCTGTACGCACCACTACCGCGTACTGCGCGAGCACGGCGTCATCAGCCAGATCTACCGCGGCACCGCCAAGATGAACGTGCTGCGCCGCGCCGACCTGGACGAACTCTTCCCCGGCCTGATCGAACGCGTCCTGAAGGCGGCGGAACTCCAGGACGAACGCCTCGACGCCCCGGCCGACAGGGCGTAGCGGCACCCGGGCGCGCCGGCCCTTCCCGACGTCCCGGCTCAACACCCCCCACCCGCACTTTCACCCCCGTCCCCGCCCCCACCTCCTTTCCCGCCCCTTTCTCCCTCACCGCCCCCACACCTGGCTGCCGCCAGCAGCTCGGGCCAGTCGGCGATCTTCACGGTGGTCCGTCCCAGCCCCCGGCCGAGCGCGGTTTCCGCCGCCTCGATGCCCAGCCAGCCCGGCCAGCGGACCGGCCGCTGCCCGCTGCGCAGCAACGCGGCCACCGGATCCTCCGGCAGCGGCTCGCGCGCCAGCTCGTCCGCGTCCGCCAGCAACGCGGCCGCGGTCTGCTTCGCACACGGCCGGTTCGTGCCGATCACCCCGGTCGGCCCCCGCTTGATCCACCCCGCCACGTACTCGCCGGGACACGGCACACCCTCCCGCAGCACCCGGCCCTCCACGTGCGGCACGGTCCCGGTGGCCGCGTCGAACGGCAGCCCCGGCTGCGGCGTCCCCTTGTACCCGACCGAGCGCAGGACCAGCTGCGCCGCGATCTCCTCGTACTGCCCGGTCCCCGTGACCCCGCCCAGCCCGTCCGGAACCGTCCGCTCGAACCGCACCCCCCGCACCCCCGCGTCCGCGTCTCCGACCACTTCGACCGGCCGTAGGAAGAACCGCAACCGAACCCGCCGCCGCCCGCCGGCCACTTCCTCACTTCCCCCCTCCGCTCCCTGCGCCCCCTTCCCCTCGGCCCAGCCGCGCAGCACCTCCACATTGCGGCGGTTCACCGCGGGCAGCCCCGAAGGGTCGCCGTACGCCGGGTCCAATGCCAGTTCCCCGGGGTCCACGAGCACGTCGGCGCCCGGCAGCGCACCCAGTTCGCGCAGTTCCTTGGTGGTGAACTTGGCCTGCGACGGCCCCCGCCGCCCCACCATCCACACGTCCTCCACCCGGCTCTCCGCGAGCGCGCCGAGCGCCGCCTGCGGCACGTCCGTACGCGCCAGCTCGTCGGCCCCGCGGGCGAGGATCCGGGCCACGTCCACCGCGACATTGCCGACGCCGATCACCACCGCTGACCGCGCGGTCAGCGGGAAGCGGCCGTCCGCCGCGTCCGGATGCGCGCTGTACCAGGAGACGAAGGCGGTGGCGGAGTGGCTGCCGGGCAGGTCCTCACCCGGGATGCCGAGGTGGCGGTCGGTGGCGGCTCCCACGCAGTACACCACCGCGTGGAACATGCGCCGCAGCTCCCGCGGCCCGAGGCCGTCGGCCCCCACGTCGACATTGCCGAGGAAGTGCACGCGCGGGTGCTCCAGCACCGTACGGAGGTTGTGCTGCAGCGATTTGATCTTCTCGTGGTCGGGCGCGACCCCGTAGCGGACCAGCCCGTACGGGCACGGCAGCCGGTCGAGCACGTACACCTCGACATCCGGTACGGCCTCCTGCCCGACCAGCGCCTGAGCGGTGTAGACGCCACTGGGTCCCGAACCGATCACTGCGACACGAAGCACGGAAGGCCCCTTCCCGCGGAGTACTTCCAGAGTCGCACCGGTGCGGGGTACGCGGGAGGTGTGCCGCCGGAGTTGCCCCACGGAACGGCGACAGCACCCCGTAACTCTCCAGGGTGAACCTCGCACCCAAATCGGCATTCACCCGATCAAGCGATTTCCGCAGCGCCCTGGAGCCCTCTCCCTGCCCCTGCGCCTACCCCTCCGCAGCAGCACCTTCCCGCCCCAGCACCGGCGGCGGGTCCTGTACCGGCGGCTCCTGTACTGGCAGCGACTCCTGTACTGGTGGCGGGCCCAGCACTGGTGGCGGGCCCTGTGCCGACGGCGGAGCCAGCGCCGGCGGCGGGCCCTGAAGTGGAGGCGGACCCTCCAGCGGCGGTTCCGGCCCTTCGCTGGGCGGGGTCCCCAGCTCCCAGTCCAGGCCGTACCGCTGGAACAGCTCCGCCCGAAGCCGCGCGGCGGGCATCGGTGCCCCCGGCAACAACACTGCCACCACCGACCCCATCAACAACGCCCGCAACAGCCGGTAGTCCGTGTCCGCGTCCTCGGTGCCGTACCGCTCCACCGTGTCACGCAGCAGAAACGCCAGCCGCTGCTGTTCGGGGCACTGGATGAAACCTTCCGCCGTCAGAATCCCGGCCATGTGCGTACGCATCAGCAGCGGACGCTCCTGCGCCAGCCCCAGAATCGCGTCGATCGCCCGCGCCAGCCGCTCACGGCCCGCGTCCTCGCCCGCCGGCACCGGCTCACGGTCGAGCGCCGCCTGCAACGAGTGGTGCATCAGCCGGTGCACGGCCGACTGCAGAAGCTGCCGTTTGCCCGGGAAGTAGTACGAGATCAGCCCACGCGCCGACCCGGCACGGCAGGCGATGTCCCCGAGCGTCGTCGCCTCGTACCCGCGCTCGTCCACCAGCTCGACGGTCGCCTGCAACAGACGCTCCCGGGAACGCCGCCGCAACTCTTCATTGACCGAGGGGCTGCGGGGGGACATGCTGTTAACTCCTGCGTTGACTGGCTGAGAGCCAATATACTCAGCAGGTCTCCGGATGTCCGCCCCGACGCGGCCAGGACCCGGAAGAGCCGCCTGAGTCGGGCGACGCGGGGGATCGCCCGACTCAGGCGCGCGTGATGTCAGTCACACCTCCTGTGACCTGCGTTTCTGCAGGTCACAGGAGGTGTGGCGGGTCGGGGTAGATGTGCAAGTTCGATCATCTCAGGCCGCCTGTGGTCGTACTGATGCTGACTCGATGCTGACTTTCCTGATGGGGCGTCAGGTGCAAACTGGTTACGCTCCGTGTCGGCCGCGAGGGGGCTCGATCTGGGTCTGGGGGCGTCAGTGAGGCGAAAGCGGCTCCCGACAGGGAGATGACTGCCTCAGTCGCGAGATGATGGGCGCGACTGTCGACCGCTCATGAGTTCCTTGCACCCGCTTGCCGACCATCACGCGTCGGTAAGCGGGCGCGTGCTCGGCTGCGAAACCGTAATGTCGTGGGCTCTACATGAAAGAGGGTCGCTTCCGAAAATCATCAAGGCAGACGATCTCGGTACGTACGTCATGAAGTCGCCTACCGGACCGGGCTGACCTGCGGGTATGTGGCTCTTCGGGCCTCTGACCTGCGCAGATCGATCTTTCGGCGCCTTTCAGCGTCGTGCCGCGTTACGCAGCCGATTCTCCCCAGCCGCTCCCCAGCGGCCTCCATACTCCCCAGATTCTCCCCAGAGAGGACTGGCCGTGAGGGTCGGGGACGCGGGCGATCAGACCTAGCGGAGACTTCTTGGTGAGTACGCTGCGTGACACGACCTGGGTCGGGTGTGGGACGGCGAAACTGCCCGCAGTTTCTTCGTCTGCTGGTGGTACACGCCCTACTTCGCTTCCGACCTTCGGCAAAGGCTGGAAACGCCTGGTAAGAGACTGAGTTGGTCCGCACATGCTCCGGACCTTGGTGAGAGGTCTGTGATGCTAGCTGGTGGGCCTCGCGGTACCACATGGCACATGTCGTAGAAACCGTCCAGGGTCGTCCAGCAGGTCCAGGGTGAGCGCGTAAGTCCAGGTCAGAGCGCTGTGACGCGAGTGCGTCCGTGGGGTTAGTGATTGGGTTGTGATCGCTCGTGACATGTAAGTGCCCCGGTCGGCTTGCTCTGGCGGAGCGTCATCGTGCAGTTGGTCGAGATGGATTGGGGATCGCACTAGAGATTCTGTTGTACTCCGGCTCGCCGCTATCGAGTACCCGGAGGGGCGAGGCGGTGACGACGCGGGCGGTGCCGCCTATCGACAGCACGCGGTAGGGGAATTCCCCGCGGCGACCGAGGTCGTAGCTCTTCGACCTCGACAGGCCGAACGCCTGGGCCGCACCACCGGTTCCTGACCTGGTCCAGAGCCGGTGTTTGGGGCCGGCTGCACCAGGCGGTGCTGCACTGGCTCGGTGACGCCAACCTCGTCGACGTCACCCGCGTCGTCCTCGACACCGCTCACGTCCGGGCAAAAAGGGGGGCGAACACACAGGTTCGAGCCCCGTGGACCGGAGCAAGCCGGGTTCCAAGATGCACATCTTGTCGGACGCGAACGGGCTGCCCCTCGGCGTTGGCATCTCGGCTGGCAACGTCCACGACAGCGATGGGCTGAAGCCCATGGTCGAGGGCCACCAATGCAACACGACCCCTGTCGCGGCCGGTACTTCAAGGCTCAGCGACTACATGCGGACAAGGCGTACGACTTGACCCACCTGCGGAGATGGCTTTGGGGAAAGCACATCGGCGTGCGCATCGCCCGAAAGGGAATCGAGTCCAGCGAACGATTGGGACGCCGCCGGTGGGTGATCGAGTACACCTTGTCCTGGTTGTCAGGCTACCGCCGCC
Organism: Streptomyces sp. NPDC045470; assembly: GCF_040646595.1. NCBI lineage: Bacteria > Bacillati > Actinomycetota > Actinomycetes > Kitasatosporales > Streptomycetaceae > Streptomyces > Streptomyces sp. NPDC045470. Next base: position 2,063 of record NZ_JBEZAN010000003.1, on the reverse strand, counting down.
TCAGCCCCGCTACGAGCGCAACCCCCGCAACTACCTGACCTTCCTCGGCCTCGCCTCCGCCCTGTGTTGCTACAAACGACTCGTCCGCCTCACCACCTAGGAAACGGTCTAAGGGCACGTCTTGAGGATCGGAAAGGTGCTGCTGGCTGATTAACCTTCAGCCGTCCTGCGCACTGTCGTTCCTTGCTCGAAGTTCTAGGGCCGAACGGCACCTTTCTGCGATTTGGATCCGTTTTCTGATCGAGGTAAAAGTAGGTCGAGTTGCGCGGCTGTCGGTGCGATGGGCATATGGGCGCTTGCTTGCGTGATGGACGAGTGGCGGTCGAGTGAGAGCGAGGTGCGCGGGTGGACATTCCTGTTGAAGAGGCTGCTGTCGGGTCAGTCCGTCCGGAAGGCCGAGACTATGACAGTCAATTGTCGGCACGACCTTCAAGGACCAGCGGGCACGGCCGTATCGAGACCGTTCCTGTCGCTTCGCTGATACTTACGGACACGCCCAGGACGAGCGGAACGGACCCGGAACACGTCCTGCGCCTGGCGGAAGTCAAGGAGGGGCTGCCGCCGATCCTGGTTCAGCGTTCGACCCTGCGTGTCCTGGACGGCATACACCGGGTCAAGGCTGCGATGCTGCGCGGCGATGACACCATTCCGGTCCAGTATTTCGAGGGAAGCGACGCGGAGTCGTTCGTGCAGTCCGTGCAAGCGAACGTAGCCCACGGGCTTCCGTTGTCGGCCGATGAGCGGGAAGCGGCCACCGAGAGAATAGTTCGGATATACCCCGACTGGTCGGATCGCGCGATCGCCGCAGTGGCGGGCCTCAGCCCTCCGACCGTCGCGGGTATCCGTCGCCGTTCAACTGAAAAATCCTCGCAGTTGAACAGGAGAGTGGGGCGCGACGGCCGCAGGCGCCCCGTGGACGGAGCGCCCGGGCGGAAGAAGGCCGTGGACATCATGCGGGAACGTCCGGAAGCGCCACTGCGGGCGGTGGCACAGGAGGCGGGGGTCTCCGTAGGCACCGCACACAACATACGCGCGAAGCTCCGCAGTGAAGCAAAGGCGGATGCAGACGGGCCCGGCCAGGAACGTAAGGACACGGCAAGGAAGAAAGGCGCTCCCGTACCGTCCGGGGAAGCCACCGCTGGCGCGGCGCCGCAGCCCGCAGAAGCTCAGCAACCCCAGCGGCAGTTGCTGAGCAGCCTGCGCCAGGACCCCTCCGTGCGAATGACCGAGAAGGGTCGCCTTCTGCTCCACTGGCTCGGCATCCTCACTCTCGACGCCGAGGAGCTACAGCAGTTCGCCGACTCCATGCCTTCTCACCGGCTGCTCTCCATGGCCCAGCTCGCCCAGGACTGCTCCGCAACCTGGCAGCAACTGGCCACCGAACTACACCGGGCGGTCCGACGAGGTCCATGAAAGCTGCCCCGGTAGCGCGCCGGCCGCGAGCCGGACGGTTCACAGGTCGACTGTACGGATGGACGGGAAGCAGCCGGTGGGATACGGCCAGGATGCGCAGGGTGCTTGCGCCTGCTCCCGAATGACGGGCCCCTCGCAGGTCTGGTGAGCGGTCCGGGCCCGGCCGCCGGATCGGTGACACCGCCTCGCCTCGGCTGCCGTGCGGCCCTCCTCCAGCGCGCCCGCGACACCGCGATCCGCACCAACGCCCGCAGAAGATCGCCAGCTTCCTCGAAGTGGTTGAGCAGAAGACCGCACCGCAGATCGATCTGCCCGTCGCGCGAGCCTGACAGCTCCTGGCAACCGCACAGGAGGGAGAGACACCGACGTCGCCCGTCGTCTGCTGGCCTTGGCCGCGGAGCGCGGCGACGACTACGAGCTCTACCTGATTGTCCTCCCCAGCTGAGACAATCGTGCCGCTTCTGCTGGACCACCCCCGAGCAGACCCACACCCTTTCGGGGGCGATAACCGGGCACGCTCGCGGCGACGGAACCGGTTGGCCGCACTACAACGAGTCCTAGGAGTTGTCTTCAAATGTCAGGCCCACATCAGGAGCGATGCGAGGGTGACGGCTGCCTGGTAGGACTCGGCGGTCTTGTCGTAGCGGGTG
>NZ_JBEZAN010000002.1:946141-948967 GCF_040646595.1 Streptomyces sp. NPDC045470 | reverse complement strand
CAGCAGCTCTACAAACGGCGCAACGTGGTCGAACGCTGCTTCAACCGCTTGAAACAATGGCGCGGCATCGCCACCCGCTACGACAAGACCGCCGAGTCCTACCAGGCAGCCGTCACCCTCGCATCGCTCCTGATGTGGGCCTGACATTTGAAGACAACTCCTAGGAGGATCGCCTCACCCCGTCTTGCAGTACTGGGCCTCCTTGCCGATCGAGCGGTACATGCAGTCGCTGTTCTCCAGGAGTTGCAGGACCGCGTCGCGGTTGCGGGAGGTTTCGCGGGCGATGACGGAGTCGCGGGGGTAGAAGCCGCCCTGGCCCGCCGAGGAGGGGTACATCTCGAAGGTGTAGCCGAAGATCTTCTGGTCGCCCCAGAGCCAGTCGTCGATGGAGCCGTCGGTGATGTAGAGGTCGCTGGACTGCTCGGGGGTGTAGCCGTTGCTGGCGGCCATGGACTTGCCGACGGCGGCGAAGGCGTCGCGGTCGTCCTGGGTCATGCCGGGGGCGGTGTCGTTGTAGGTGTAGCCGTACGGCCACAGGACCAGTTCGCTGTACGTGTGGAAGTCGATGGCGGTCTTGATCTGCTGGACGCCGCTGACGATCCGGCTGCGGACGAAGTCGGCGACGACCTTGACCTCCGGTGCGGAGGCGGGGGCCCGGCCGCGGTAGGTCTCGGAGCCGGTGCTGCCCGAGGAGCCGCCGCAGCAGCCCCACTTGAAGTCCCAGTTGCGGTTCAGGTCGGTGCCGACGTTCGCGGAGCCGCTGTTGGGCTGGCGGTTCTTGCGCCAGCTGCGGAAGGAGCCGGTGGCGATGTCGTAGGCGCCGCCGTCCGGGTTCACGTCCGGGATGATCCAGATCTCGCGGGAGTCGAGCATCTTGGTGACGCGCGGGTCGCTGCCGTACTTGGACGTGTAGTCGTTGAGCAGGTAGAGGGCCATCTCGACGGTGAGGTGTTCGCGCGCGTGCTGGTGCGCGGTGAAGAGGACCTCGGGTTCGTTCTCGTCCTGGGCGACGTTCTTGCTGAGCTTGAGGGCGAGGATGTCGCGGCCTTCGTAGGTCTTGCCGATGACGCGCTTGCCGAGCAGGGCCGGGTACTTGGCGACGAGCGCGTTGATCTCGGCGGTGGCCTCGGCGTTGTTGTGGTACTTGCCGTAGCCGGAGGGGAAGTCCTTGATGCGGTCGCCGGTGCCCGAAGGGGGCGCGGGCAGCGCCCGCAGCCGGTGGCCGAGCTTGCGTACGAGGGCGGCCTGCGCGGTGTCCGCGGTGATGACGACGGTGCGGCCGTGCACCTCGTCGATGGACACGCCCGTCGAGGCGAGGGCGCTGCGCTGGGCCGCGGTGGCGAGGCCGGTGATCTCGTACTGGCGGGGTGTGCCGGTGTCGGCCGCCGTGGTGCCGGCCGCGGCGGTCCTGGTGGGAGTGGGCTGACGAGGGGAGTCCTCCGCGCGGGCGGCGAGGGGTGCGGCCAGCGCGAGGGAGACGAGCGCGGTGAGGACGGTGGTCCGTCTGCCGCGTAACCGTGGTCGCATGGAGTGACCTCCGTGGGGGTGTGAGGCTGGCGACGGCGCCAGTGTTTTGCCTTGGCATGGCTCGGTCAATGCTTTGCGTTGACACAAACACGCCAATTTCGCGCGGGTTTCCGGAAGATTCTTGCCAGCGGCCTGTGCCGCACCAACAATGCGCACGACAAGTCCGGCGCCACGCCGGACTCACCAGTGTGAGAGGACCCCCACATGAACAGACCTCTCGTCGGCGCCCTGGCCACGGCCGTCCTGAGCGCCACGGCGCTCATCGGCGCCACCGGCACGGCCGGCGCCGCCACGACGGCGGACGCGGCGGACCGGGGTGCGGCCCGGACCGCGGTGGTGCCGCAGCTCCAGCCGGTGCAGACCGCCCAGGCCGCGGCGCAGGCCAAGCCCAAGGCCGTGAACTTCGCGGGTACGGTCGCGCTCAGCAACTGCTCGGGTTCGATCGTCCGGATGCCCACCTCGACCGACAACGACCCGGCACTGGTCATGTCCAACGGCCACTGCCTGGAGAGCGGCATGCCCGAGCCGGGCGAGGTCGTCGTCGACCAGCCCTCCAGCCGCAGCTTCACCGTGCTGAACGCCTCGGCCGGCAACCTCGGCACCGTACGCGCCACCAAGGTCGTCTACGGCACGATGACCGACACCGACGTGTCCTTCTACGAACTCTCCTCCACCTACGCCCAGATAAAGCAGCGTTACGGCATCAAGGCGCTGGACATCGCCACCAGCCACCCGGTCAAGGGCGCCGGCATCACCGTCGTGTCCGGCTACTGGAAGAAGACGTACTCCTGCAACATCGACGGGTTCGTCCCGCAGTTGAAGGAGGGCGGATATGTGATGAAGGACTCGGTCCGCTACACCCCGGCCTGCAAGACGATCGGCGGTACGTCCGGCTCACCGGTCATCGACAACGCCACCGGCAAGGTCACCGCGATCAACAACACGGGCAACGAGAACGGCGGCCGCTGCACGATGAACAACCCGTGCGAGATCGACGAGAACGGCAAGGTCACCGTACGCAAGGGCATCAACTACGCCCAGCAGATCTACACCGTCCCCAAGTGCTTCGGGACCGGCAACAAGCTGGACCTGGGGCGGGCTGGGTGCGTGCTGCCGAAGCCGTGACAGCCGTGACAGCTATGACAGCCGTGACAGCCGTGACAGCCGTGATGGCGGGGAGGCACGAATAACCCGCAGGACGTGAGCCGGCCGCGCGGTGCTCCGGGGGGACTTTCCTCAAGGCCCTTGGCGAACGCTTGCTGAATTCCCGTCTCGCAGGCTCGGTACGATTCCGCAGTG